>CAJXMO010000004.1 GCA_913056495.1 uncultured Alteromonadaceae bacterium
ATACTGATTAAATATACAGCAAAACATTCTGAATAGCCTATAATTAAAGTCTTCCTGTTCGTTTTTATACAAGCAACAGCTTATTGATCAGGATTCACAGTTTCCAGATCGATTGCTAACCGTAATTCCATCAATAAAAAATAATTAATTTCAGAAACTTAGTTTCTGAAATTAAAGTCAACCTCAATATTTTACTTTAGAGAGCAAGACTTTCATTAATCGAGAATCGACTGGCCTAATATGTAAATCAATAAACACACAAAAATCATAACTTAACATAAAAATTGTAGAAACCGAGCCATTAAACTATTGAAGAAACCAAGAATAAATCGGCCATAATGATGTACGCCGCCTGAAGTTTATACTCACCTTATAGGCAGTAAATTCGGCTACGCCAAAAGTCCATTGGATTTGGGCTAACTATAAATTGTTGGGCCGCTTTAGCTTGTTAGCGGACATTCAATCAAAAATAGAGGAAGATCGGCTTTCGCTCAGAGCAGACAGTTAACTACTTTCATTCGGGTAATGTTGCTTTACCCAGCCACTGAAACCTGGATATTCCGGTTCCCACACAGAGCGTGGGAACCAGTAGAAAATTGATCCGGGTAACCCTGACTGACTAAAGTTTTTATCTCAATTGGTGGCTTACGCGCCCACGGCGCTAAACCTCCCTACCCAGACTGTCTTACATGCGAGCTAAATGTAGGTCGCCGTTAACGGCGAAAAAACAATATTTTCGCCTAACGTCAAACGCTCCTGCATTGCTCTAATACCCGACTCCATGCAGGCAAAATCGTATAAATATCCGCTATTCACTCAAAGTGGTGACTAAAACCTTATATAAAATGACTTTTCAAGATCCAACACTCGCTTATTTCAGCACAATCCAGTTAAAATAATTTTACCTGATTGCAGGCGCGATTTGAGAAAGCTTGGCTTTGCCAGCGCTGCAGTTGAGCTTGTGTATCCAATATATCAGGATCACCCGGTGCTAGCGTTAACGCCTTATTAATCATACGGTTTGCTTCTTCAAAACAATTTGCCTGACCTAACGCATAGGCATAATTATTTAAATAAGCCGGTTCTTGGCTAGCGTATTTTAACCCGAGCTGATACCAATAAAGCGCAGACTCAAGTGAATCAGTTAATTTATAGTTGGCTAACAAAAAATAACTCAGCCAGTATTCCGGCCATTGTTTCATCGCTGCTTTTAAGGCTTGCTCTCCGGCGCTCTTCCTTTGTGTATCTAAAAGCGACTGCCCGGCTTTGATATAAATAAATGCATCGAGCGCGTCAACAGTAATATCAGGTGGCATAGCAACCAGCATCCAATAATTAGCGCGCTGCCAGGTACGCTCAAAAGTTGCAAAATTAAGCCTATAGTTTTTCGTAACACCCGTATGTAATATGACTTCTTTTACGGCTAAATCATAACCCACCACAACCGCATAATGCCATTTGGGCATCAGCTCAATACCATTATTTTGCAGCACTATGACTGGCACATTTTGTGAAACTAAAGTGAGCAACTGATTCAGATTGGCATTTTGAGTATAAGCTAATAAATCAAGCTGACGGGCAGCCGATTTCATTTCCAACTGCAAGCTGCCTTTGCGCTCAGGAATAAATAAATTGGGTGCTATCGCATCAGGCGTTTGTGACTGCCCATAAAAATTAGCAACTTCTGCAAGTGTGGTAGGTCCGCAATAATAAGCTTGCTGCGGGTAAAAAGGTACATCCTGAATTTGATGTGCGGGTGCGATATTAGGTGGATTTTTTAATAATGCCTTGGTATGAGGTGGCGTTTGACAAGCCGTTAACAAAACCAAAAAGCCAGCGATTAAGCTGGCTTTTTTAATGCTATTTAAAGTAACTCTCACCGGGTTAGTTCACTCTCGTTATAAAGGTCTGATAAATGGATATACATCCGTTATTCCCATCACATCTAACACAGCCACAACGACCATAACCGTAATGATAGTGCCGACAATACCGGAAGCGGCCGGCGCTTCATTAATCTGCTGATTAAGTGAAACGAGTTCCTCATTGGTCATGTTTGCAATTCGTTTTTTCGCATCTTCTGGTTTAATACCCAGCTCGGTTAATTTATCCTGAACTTGTTTAGAATCCACATAAGATAATACCTGAGCTTTGTTAAATTGATATTCTTGTTTATAAATAACCTGATTCGAGTCAACCAATCCAGCCGTAGCCTGACCAGCCCCCAATACAAATAAACAGCTTGCAAAACCAGCTTTTATTAATGACTTCATAGTTATTTCCTTTTGTATTTAAAAACAATTGAATTAACAATAGACTAGCCTGATATAAATAAAATATCCAGTCTGTAAAACAAGCAATTGTTTAAAATTAAATTCAGTTAACACGCTTTAGCGCGCTTTGTTTCACCAGATAAAATACCACAGGTAAAACCAATAACGTTAAAATTAACGCGCTGAACATGCCACCGATGAGCGGCGCTGCAATTCGGCTCATCACTTCAGAACCCGTGCCTGTGCCATACAAAATGGGCAGCAAGCCAACTATGATAGAACCTGAAGTCATCATAACCGGACGTACCCGCATACCGGCACCTTCTATTACAGCACGACGTAATTCAATTGCCTGAGGTAAACGATTTTCACTGCTACATTTTATTTTAAGTGCTTTAAAAGATTGATTTAAATAAACCAACATAATCACACCAATTTCAACTGCTACACCGGCAAGCGCAATAAACCCAACGCCCACAGCAACTGAAAAGTTGAAGCCTTGCAAATACATCAACCAGATACTGCCAATCATAGCCAGCGGCAAAGTCCCCATGATAATAGCCACTTCAGCCAAGTTTCTAAAGTTCATATACAGTAGGATAATGATGATCGCCAGCGTTAGCGGGACTACATAAGATAACTTTTGTTTTGCCCTTAACATGTATTCATATTGACCGGACCAGTTAATGGAGTAGCCGCTTGGTAAATCGAGTTGTTCCGCAACCGTTTTTTGCGCTTGCTCTACATAAGTGCCTACATCCACATCCTGAATATCAATAAACACCCAGCCATTAATACGCGCATTTTCACTTTTAATACCCGGCGGTCCATCCTCAATGTATACAGAAGCCACATCCGCCAATGAGATCCGCATGCCTTGTGGTGTCACAATCGGCAGTTTTGCTAATTGCTCAGGCGAATCCCGGTAATCCTGAGGGTATCTAAGGTTCACCGGGTATCTTTCCTGACCTTCCACCGTTTGAGTCACATTCATGCCGCCAATGGCCGTAGCAACCACCTGCTGAACATCATCTATATTTAAACCATATCTTGCAGCTTGATTTCGTTTAATATCCACTTTTAAATAACGTCCACCGGCAACCCGCTCTGAATAGACTGAAGCCGTGCCCGGCACTTGCATTAACAAGGTTTCCAGTTGCTGTCCGATTTTCTGAATCACACTTAAATCTGCGCCGGCAATTTTAATACCAACCGGCGTTTTAATACCGGTTGCCAGCATATCGATTCGGGTTTTAATCGGCATCACCCATGCATTTGTCAGGCCCGGAAACTGAACCAGCCCATCCAGCTCTTTTTTAAGGGCCTCGGCTGTTAACCCTGCTCGCCATTGCGATCTGGGTTTCAGTTGAATAAAAGTTTCTATCATAGTTAACGGCGCCGGATCAGTTGCGGTTTCGGCCCGCCCTACTTTACCAAACACAGTTTCAACCTCTGGCACAGTTTTGATCAGTTTATCGGTTTGTTGCAGTAGCTCCCTTGCTTTACCGATGGATAATCCGGGATAGGTGGTTGGCATATACATTAAGTCCCCCTCGTCTAACGGAGGCATAAACTCACTTCCTATTTTATCCAGCGGCCAGAAGCCACCAATGGTCAGCAATATTGCAGCAACCAAAGTGGATTTTGGAAACTTGAGAACCTGATTTAAAACCGGTATATAGGCAGCTGTAAGTAGTCGGTTGATAGGGTTTTTATGTTCAGCCAAGACTTTTCCACGAATAAAATACCCCATCAGCACAGGAACCAGAGTAATGGCCAGTGCGGCAGCGGCCGCCATCGCATAGGTTTTGGTAAAAGCCAGTGGCGAAAACATGCGTCCTTCCTGCGCTTCCAGCGTAAATACGGGTAAAAAAGAAACCGTAATAATCAATAAAGAAAAGAATAATGCCGGCCCTACTTCGCTGGCAGAATCTGCAACAATTTGCCAACGATTCTCTTTCGTCAATGGCGTTTTTTCCATGTGCTTATGCATATTTTCAATCATGACAATCGCCCCATCAATCATGGCACCAATCGCGATTGCAATACCGCCTAGCGACATAATATTGGCATTAATTCCCTGAAGGTGCATCACGATAAAAGCTGTGAGTATGCCAACCGGCAAACTAATGACTGCAACCAGAGAGGAGCGAATATGGAACAAAAACACCATGCAGATCAGCACAACCACAATGAATTCTTCGAGCAGCTTTTGCCAAAGATTATCCACAGCTTCGTCAATTAAATCAGACCGATCGTAAACTGTGACAATTTCTACGCCTTCAGGCAAGCCAGCTTGTAAACTCGCCAACTTAGCCTTGATACCCTCAATCGTTTTTTCTGCATTTTCACCGTAGCGCATAACGACCACGCCACCTACAACTTCACCTTCACCGTTTAGCTCGGCAATGCCCCGCCTCATTTGTGGGCCCAGATTAACCTGAGCAACATCACCTATCGTTAAAGGCGTGCCCTGAGTATTAATACCCAAAGGAATCGCTTTAATATCACTGATGCTTTTGATATAACCCGAAGCAGTTACCATATATTCGGCTTCGGCCATTTCAACCACTGAAGCGCCAGCTTCCTGATTGCCGCGTTTTAATGCCAGTTGGATATGATTTAAAGGGACACCGTATGCACGAAGTTTATCCGGATCGACTTGTACCTGATATTGTTTGACCATGCCGCCAACCGCAGCCACTTCTGAAACGCCGGGAACCGTTTGCAATTCGTACTTTAAAAACCAGTCCTGAATGCTTCTGAGCTGACTTAAATCATGCTGGCCGGTTTTATCAATCAAGGAATAAAGATAAACCCAACCAACCCCTGTCGCATCTGGTCCAAGTTGTGGTTTAGCGGTATCAGGTAATGACGGCGCTACCTGACTTAAATATTCCAAAACCCGACTTCTGGCCCAATACAGGTCCGTATCTTCATCAAAAATGACATAAACAAACGAATCGCCAAAAAATGAATATCCACGCACTGTCACCGCCCCTGGCACAGACAACATAGCCGTCGTTAACGGATAAGTAACCTGATCCTGAACAACTTGCGGAGCCTGACCGGGATAATTGGTTTTAATAATAACCTGTACATCAGATAAATCCGGAATCGCATCTACCGGTGTGTTTTTAACTGAATACAAGCCAGCGCCGATCAGGATAAGCGTCGCCAGAATCACAAAAAAACGATTGCCAATAGACCATCTTATAATAGCTTCAATCATTTAACTGACTCCTGATTAATGATGTGATTCATGTACAGGCTCTGCCTGCTTGGCATTGGCATTGGCATTGGCATTGGCATTGGCAGCATCGCGCAAATCAGTAATGACAAAGTCATCTCTGATTTCAAATGTGAAAATCACCTTGTCACCGACTTGAACAGCATTGATATCCAGCTCCTCAGCCAAAACAAAATCCATGGTCGCGCCAGGCCGGTTCCATTTTTCAATTGGCCCCCGATTGATATTTAAAACACGAGTGTCTGAATCTTTGCTGTTAATTAACCCATGCACAGTCGCACTGGCAATTTCAGGTTCATCCATAATATGAATTGTATTGATTTGATAAACCGTCTTTTCTGATTTTGAATCCTGTTTACTGACTTCAAAATGCAAAGACTGCCCGGCTTTTAAAACACTGATGTCCACATCTTCACCGACGTTAAAATCCATCGTCATTTGTGGCCAGTCCCATTCTTTAACCGGTTCATGGGTAATATTTACCATCTGATGCGCTGCCATCACAGTGTTAATTTCTCCCTGCATCCAAACTGAATCCGGAACATCCGAATAAGACATTCTTTTAAAATCTGAGCTTTTACTGGATTCAGAATCAATCAAGAACTGAGCCGAAGTCACAACAATATCTCCCGCTTGTAATCCGGATAGAATTTCTATATTGCCATTTGCAACCCGTCCAACCTTAACTTCGATTGACTTAAACCTGCCATCCCCTAATGCCAGTACAACTCTGTCCTGCTTACCGGTACGAATCACTGATTCACTGGGTACAGAAATCACTTCTTCTTTGCGATCAGCATGAATCACAACTTGCGCAAACATATTGGGTTTAAGCTGATAGTCTTGGTTATTAAATTTGAGACGGACTCTGAGTGTCCGGTTTTTTGGATCCAGTGTCGGGTACACATAATCGACTACACCTGTCCACGCTTTCCCCGGCAAATAATCCAGCGTCATAGAAACAGGCAAGCCCTCTTTAATTAAAGCCGCATCACGTTCAAACACTTCAGCCTCAACCCAAATCTGGTCCAGCTGACCGATACTGAATAAGGTATTGCCCGGTTTTACATAAAACCCTTCACGAATTTTTAGGCCATCTACTACACCGTCTTGCGGGGAATAAAAGGTAATATTCTGCTGAACTTTTCGGGTTTCTGCCAATTTATCAATTACTTGTTCTGAAAGTTGTAATGCACGCAAACGATCTCTTGCGGCACTGATGAGCGCTTTGTTATTGCGTTTTAATGCAATTAATAATTCTTCCTGTGCGTTAACCAGTTGTGGAGAATATAAGGTGTAAAGCGGTTGTCCCTTTTTAACCGGATTACCGACCGCTTTAACATAAAGCTGTTCAATCCAGCCATCGACTCTGGGATGAATATGAATCAGTTTATCTTCATCATACTGAACATAACCAACCGTCGAAATTTCAGTTTGTATTGATCTTAACTGAACCGGAGCAGTGCGTACCCCAAGGTTATTTACAATATGCGGTGCTATCTCCACAGCCCCCGGTGACAAATTATCTGAGACTGCATCAGCTTCATATACAGGCACCAAATCCATGCCCATTGGCGACTTACCGGGTTTATCCCGACGATAATTGGAATCCATAGGCGCGACCCAATACAAAGGTTCTTTTTTATCGGCTGTTTGCGCATCAGGTTGCATGTTGGGATTAACATTCAATAACCAGATAAGGCCAAATAAAGCCGAGGCGGATAATAGGCCAGCAACAAATATTAACGCCGGGTGTATGCTGCCATATTGAGTAGTTTGTGGCGTGAACAATCGATAACGCATTTAAGCCTCCTGACCACTGATAAAGTTTTGCTGAACGGGCGCCAGATAAAACTCTAAATTTAACCAGATTTTTAAAATTTCGATGTCTATTTTTAAAGCCTGGATCTGACTGTTTAACTGAGCAACACGTGAACGCACAACCTCGGCAAAATCGCCGGTATCATTGGTATATGCGCTTAACGCCGTTTCTGCTTGCTCTTCAAATTGAGCAAGCAAACTGCTCCGGTATAAGCGCTGCCGCTGCTTAAGCTGAGCCAGCATATTAAGCTGAGCATGAATTTGTCCCTGCATTTGTTTAATCAAAAGTCTTTTTTTAGTTTTTATTGCTTCAGCCTGATAAACAGAAGCTTTTATTTTATGCTCGATACTGCCCTGATTTAAAATGGGTAAATCAACACTGACGCCAAATGATACAAAATCACTACGAGACATTCCGTTGGGAGAATCGGCTCTGTGTGCCAGGCTGGCATTAACTTGCCATTGTGGCCGATAAGCCTGTTTATTCAGATGTATTTTTTGCTCTGACAGCTTTTGTTCAATATCCAAACTTTGCAATTGTGGATGGAGCATCAGTCGCTGAATAAGGTATGATTGCTTGTCGTTAATCGAATGAATGAATTGTCGGGCTGTATTGTCCACAACAGGTAATTCAGCACCGACCCGACTCAGTTGAGGTTGCTCCAGCCAGGCCGCTAGTTCGGCAACAGCGGATTGACGTTGCTGCTCATACTGAAATTGCGAATCCTGTAATTGTGTCCATTCCAATTGCGCACGAATCACATCCTGCTGCTGAGTATTCCCCGTCGCACTGCTGTAATGTGCAGTCGCAATTTCCGCCATTTGCTCAAATAAGTTTTCGTTTGCCCGAATAATCTTAATATTTGCCTGAGCAAGAAAAATATCGAGCCACAATAGGCCAATTTTTTGTCTCAAACTGGCTTTTCGTAGCTGCCTTAAAACAGGCTGTGCGGTCGCTTCTTGCGATAATAAATTTTGTTCAATTTGCCTTGTATCCCCACGGGGAATAGCTTGCGAAACGCCCAATACAATCTGACTCATTGGTTCCTGATTAAATTGCCATGAATCAACCGGCATATTCATCAGATTGACTGAAATTTTAGGATTAGGTAATTTGGGAATGGACTGACTTTGATTTAATAAAGCTTGCTGCTGTTGCTCACTTTGCAAAGACCAGATATCACGCTCGATAGCTTGCTGAATGCTTTGCTCAAATCCAACTGGCTGAGCCGACAGAGGCGCACTTAGCATGACACAAAAAAAGAAAACGATTCGGTTTTTCATTGATGAACTCAATACAATTATAATTAAAAAAAGAGTAACCTGGATGACGCTAAAACAGTTATTAAGCTATGACTGTTGCTTTGCGCTCAGGCGAATTTAAGATAGATCTGTGGCGTATTATGCAATAATGGGTGGGCGAAACAGGGAATGGATCCCGGGTACAATTTTATGACTAGCCGTTAAAATAATTTTAAGATTAGAAGCTGAGCGCTTCGTCTCAGTGTGTGATGCGGTTAAAAAAACAGCTGAGGCACACCCCATTGAACTGCAATGACAATTTTGGTCGCAACAATGCCCTTGTGTCTTATCACTTTGCTCAGTTACTTGGGTATGGTGCTCACAATCAGGCTTTTGATAAACTTTTTGACTCATAGGCGATGAAGGCGCTTCAGCCTGCATCACCTGATGGTTCATTGAATGCATTTGGCTCATATTAGCATCAGATAGTTTGTGACCTGCAGGAAAGCTCATCTCACATTGCATTAAATGCGCAGCAATGCTTTGCCCAAGCAAAGCAGTCAGCATGACAATTAATAACAAAATTTTAGATTTTGGCAGAATCAAACAATCCATCCGATACATTCAATGGTAAACATTTAAAATTTAACCGACTATTCATTCATTGTAAAGTCGCTCGCCTCGTGGTTCGCAAAATACTCGGCTAAAAAATCAATAAAAACCCGGACCTTATGAGGTAAATGCTGCGCTGCCGGATAAACCGCATAGGCATGTCGTGACGGCAACTGAAATTGGGGCAGAATACGCACTAATTGCCTTGAATTTATGTCTGACTGGCAAATAAAGTTTGGCGAAGCCGTAACGCCGTATCCCTGCTTTGCCATGGAGTTTAAGAAATCGCCATTGTTCGCCGTCATCTTAATTGGAATAAAAACTTTATGAATATTCCCTTTGTGATCCATCAACTCAAAATGATTATGGGCAGACTTATATTTTAACAGCTCACAGTGACGCAACCCTTTCGGGTCATCAATGCCGCCCTGCTTTGCAATATAATCCGGACTTGCCACCAGTAATATTTCAACCGGAAATAATTTTTTAGCATGCAGACTCGAATCTTTTAATTCGCCAATACGAATCGCCACATCTATGCCCATTTCAACCAAATCAACAAAGGCATCTGAAAATTCAATTTCTATTTTAATTTGCGGATGTAACTGACAAAAAGCATTCATGACCTGTGGGAAAAAAGCTAAACCAAAAGACAAAGGTACAGAGACTCTTAATATGCCGGATAAAGCTTGTGTGTTCGCGCTGACATTTTGCTCTAACTCATCTGCCGCTTCCAATATAGGTTTAGCTTGCTGGTAACAGCGATTGCCCGCTTCAGTTAAACTGATTTTACGGGTTGTCCGGCTTAACAGGCGGGCGCCAAGTTCATCTTCCAGTTCCTGCAACCGCCGACTAACAGCAGATTTAGCAATGCCCAACTGTTCAGCAGCTTTACCAATCCCACCGGCATCCACGATTCGGATAAAATTTTCTAATGCTTCGAGTTTAACCATGATTGTTCTCTTTTTGAGAATGGTATTTTGAAAATATAGCTATTTATCAATTTTTTAGCAACAACTAAACTTATTCCTAGTTAGCGTTTTACCCATAACCTTTTCAGGAGAAACAAAATGACTCAAGCTTGTTCTACATTAACTCAAATCGCGGCCCCGGTTGGTCGGGCATTGTTTTCAGTAGAGCTAAATCAACTTAAATTGCGAGTATCAGAGCCATCACAGACAGTTCAATTCAAGGCGCATCATCGCACGAATGTAGCTACCTTTGAAGGTGATGCAACATAGTAGTGGACTGTCTGTGAGGCTCCTAAAAGGCCGGGCTAAAAGCCATTTACCCTGCGTTAAGTTAACTGGACGTAGAACGACTATGCCTTCGTTAACTTGCCTTGCTTAAATGGCTTTTATCACCAGCTGATTATCGCTATTTATATTGATTTAGCTCTATTATTTATTATGGCTGGTTTTGACAAAATCACAGGCTATAAGGGCACTCAAAGCTATATGGAAATGTTTGGCATACCCGGCGCATTATTACCCGCGGTCATTTTACTTGAAATTGGTGGCGGTCTGGCTATTTTGGCCGGGTTTAAGGTCAGGTTAGTTGCGCCGCTGATGGCCGCATTTACCCTGATTGCCGCTTTTGTATTTCACAGTGACTTTTCAGATCAAATGCAATCAATTCTCTTTATGAAAAATATATCTATTGCAGGTGCACTTATTTTTATGTTTAGCACAGGCGCTGGCGCTTTTTCAATTGATGAAAAGCAAAAAGGCTAAAGACGGCTGATATACAAGCGTTGTATCTCTGATGCGCAACATCAGCCAATCACATTCAGACCCTAATAACAGGAGAAGCCATGCAACCTATATTATTTTTATCGCACGGTGGCGGCCCTTTGCCGTTACTCAATGATCCATCACATCAACCTATGATCGACAGCTTTGAAAAAATCAAACAGGATTTGTCTAAGTTAGATAATAAACCATCAGCGATTATTATGATCAGTGCCCACTGGCAAGCAAACCAATTTGATGTCACAGCTCAACAAAATCCGAGTTTAATTTATGATTATTATGGTTTTCCCGAGGCCTCTTATCATATTCAGTACCGGGCTCCCGGTGCACCTGAATTGGCCAAAAGTATAGTTTCTCAGTTAAATAGTCACCAGTTAGCGTCAGATTTAAATCAGACACGCGGGTTTGACCATGGTATGTTTGTTCCACTTAAATTACTCTATCCACAAGCCGATTTTCCGGTTGTGCAAATTGCATTAAACTTAAATGATGATCCTTTGCAACACTTGAAAGTCGGTGAAGCAATTAACGCTTTACGTGAGCAAAATATACTCATTATTGGTTCAGGATTTAGCTTTCATCATATTCCGGCATTTTTTAATGACAGCTACTTTGGCCAGCTAAAACAGGCTGAAGATTTCCATCAGTGGCTGGACAATATTATTGTCAATACACCCGACTATGCCGAGCAGCAACAGCAAATGGAAAACTGGAAAAGCGTGCCCGGTGCATTATTCAGTCATCCAACAGCCGATCATATTCTGCCTTTGCATGTTTGCCTTGGCGCAGCGCAAAAAACCGCGGATAAAACCTATGAGTTTAAATTAAACCAATGGCCAGCTAGGTGTTACTGGTGGAATTAAAAAGTGGCCGTTGATATTCAGCGGCTATCTTGCAGAATGTGCGACTTTACAGAGCTAAAAGAAGGTGGTCACGGTTTTAATTTAACTGATTCGCATACGCCCAAAAATCAGAGCTCAACTGACTGATTACATTAGATTCTGCGTTTAATAGAATCGCAAATCCCAGATCCAGATCCGGCGAATAACCTATCGCTGCCCGATAACCTCTTACCCAACCGGAGTGAAAATAAACAGGATAATCATCAAACTGATAAATTCGCCAGCCATAACCATAATGAGCATCGGTTAAATGATGACGCCAGTAGCGTTTATTTAACTCTCGGGTCGTTTTGATTCTCGGCTCAGTGAGCTCAACCAGTAAATGTTTTGAAATCACACTGGGTTTATGCCCTAAATTAGCGATCAGCCAGCTTGCCAAATCCGATATACTGGCATTCACACCGGCAGCGGGTTCAACCTTATAAAAGTCAGGATCCACATCCACCTGAGTCCAGATATATTTGCCTTTTCTTTTATCAATTAAGACATGTGGTTTTGCAAAACTGGAACTGCTAACTAAGGGTTTTAGACCGACGGATGCATCTTGCATATTCAGCGGTGTAAAAATGCGGTCCTTTAATAACTTGGCAAAGGGTTCTGGTTGAATAGATTCAATAGCAGGTTGAACCAAAGAATAAGCGATATTTTGATACCCATAACACTGCTGGGGCTGACACAGAGGACTAATTTTATTAAACCAGCTCAAAATACGTTTCATATCCCAATTTTCAGCTAATAAATTATCATACGCATTTGGCATGAGTCCGCTGGAGTGACTGAGCAGATGATGAATTTGAATTTTCTGCGCAGCGGTTTTATCCGCCAGACGAAATTCAGGCACATACTTGGTAATAGGATCGGTTAAACTGAGTTTATGTTCATCAGCTAGCATCGCTGTAATAGTCGCAGAAAAGGTTTTTGAAACGGATGCGAGTCGAAAAACTGTATGCTGGGTCACTTTTTGTTGCTTATTCTGGTCCGTAAACCCGAATGTTTCCAAAGCAGCAATCTGATTATTCTGAACAATGACATAAGCACCACCCGGTATGCTCAACTGAGTGAGTTGCTGAGCCACTTTTTTGGCAAAGTTCCGGTTAAACTCACTGACAGGCTCTGCCTTCAAAGTACCAAACGCAGATAAAACAAAAAGAACCAGAACTGAAGAAATAAACCTAACTAACATACAAAATGCACTAACTCTTGCTGCTGTGACCAATTTTAGAATGCGACATTCTAACGTTAATGGCAGGATTTAAACAGAGCCAATCCGTTAACCCGTTCAAATCCGGTTAAAAGCCGGGTATAAAAAAACCAGCCCGAAAGCTGGTTTTAAATTTAATTAAGAATACTCAATTAACAAGACTGAATCTTACTCAACAAGTGCTTTCACTGTGTTGATTTCAAAGCGGTTTGTTTCACCTTTTGGTGAACCAGGTGCACTTTTCGCAACAACAACAACACTGTCTTCAGTTAACGTTTTGTTTTCGACAAGCGGACTTAATGCTTTGTTTAATACTTTAGTTCTTTCTTCAACGTCAATTAAATAAGCATCAACACCATAGCTTAAAGATAATAAACGCAGTGGCTCTGGCTCATAACAAGCAGCATAAATTGGAGCTGCCGGACGGTGAGACGCGATTTGGCGTGCAGTTGTGCCCTGACGAGTCGGGACAACAATCGCATCTACATCTAAATCACGAGCTGCTTTAGCAACCGATTTAGCAATGTAAGCCTGCAGGTCATCACGGCTGTCTTCTAAATCAAAGTTGATGCCTTTAGCAGTTTGTTGTTCAACATGACGAGCAATACGCGCCATAGTTTCAACCGCTTCAAACGGATAATCACCGTATGCAGATTCACCCGATAACATAAGTGCATCAGTACCGTCTAATACTGCGTTGGCAACGTCTGAAATTTCTGCACGAGTTGGGCGTGGATTCTGGATCATGCTCTCAAGCATTTGAGTTGCCGTAATGACAGGGACTTTAGCTCGGATACATTTTTGAATCATGGCTTTTTGAACCAATGGTACTTCTTCACCCGGGATTTCAATACCCAAGTCACCACGAGCAACCATAACACCATAAACAACATCTAAAATTTCTTCTAAATTATCAACACCTTCACGGTTTTCAATTTTAGCGATGATTTTAATTGGTGAGTTTTTCGCGTCCAGAATTTCTTGTACGTCTAAAACATCTTGTTTGTTACGAACAAATGAGTGTGCGATAAAGTCAACACCCGCTTCAATCGCCATTTCAATAAAGCTGCGATCACGTTCTGTAACTGACGGTAGTTTGATTTCAACACCCGGAACATTAACGCTTTTTTTCTTTTTGATTTTACCGTTGTTCAAGGCTGTCGTGTAAAGTGCTTCTTCATCTTTGCTATCAACCACTAATTCTAACAGACCATCGTCAATTAGAATGTGTGCGCCAACAGGAACATCAGTAACAAAACCTAAATAGTTAACCTGTACCGCTTCACGTGTAGTCGCTACATCTAAACCATTCGAGCGGAAAGTCACTTTATCACCGGTTTTGATGTCTAAATCTTCTTCGATTTTTAAGTTAGTACGCATTTCAGGGCCTTTGGTATCAACCAAAACCGCTAGCTTTTCACTTACCTTACGTACATTTTCAATTACAACTTTGGTATCTTCAGGAGTCTGGTGAGCTGTGTTTAAACGAATAACGTTTACACCACGCTTATATAATTCGCCAATAAACTCAACGTCGCCTTTAAGGTCAGAAACCGTTGCAACAATTTTAGTCTTTTTACTCATTCTATTATTCGCCGTTCATTTGTTTATATAAAAATTTTTTGCATATTATACGCTGATTTACCGTCTAATTCCGATAAAAAAATAAAATATAATAATACTGTAACCAATGTTCATCATAAGTTGATGAAATATGCCGGTTAAATCAGTAAATTATGATTACAAAAGCTAACGTTTAGTGCTTTTTAGCTTTTTTGGCTCGCTTTTTAGCCTTGGCAGCAGCCTGCTTTTTCTGAATCAGTTTACGAGTTTTAGGTTTAGCCTTTTTAGACGGAATCCGTGCTTCTTTGTATTTAGGTTCCAGTCCTTCAATAACCCGCCTGACCAGCTTCTCTTTGATATAGCGCTCAACTTTCCCAAGCACCAAAACATCATGCGCTTCAATAAAGCTAATTGCCGTTCCTTTTTTACCCGCTCGCCCGGTACGACCGATTCTGTGTAGATAAACATCTGCGGTGCGCGGCATGTCATAGTTAAAAACATGCGTTACATCGTCAATATCGATTCCGCGAGCTGCCACATCGGTTGCAACTAATACGTTGCGATGACCTGTCACAAAGGATTTAATCGCCTTTTGCCTTTTATCCTGAGCCATTTCTCCTTGCAGCCAGGCACACGGAATATCCGCTGAGTTAAGCTGACCACATAATTCAGCCACCCGCTCACGTGTTTTAACAAAAATAATTGCTTTGTTAACTGAATCCTGCTTTAAACAATAAACTAATTGGGCCAGTTTATGGTTTCTATCATCAGATAAATGTACCCACTGGTTAATTTTAGCTTTTTCCCGTCGAGGTGATTCAGCTTCAACTAAAACCGGGTCGGTTAAAAATTTTGCAGCAAAAGCGTCTACGCCGCGGCCTTCAAGGGTAGCCGAGAACAATAAAGTTTGTTTGCGCCAGCGCGCTTCATCACCGATTTTTTCAATGGTTTTGGCAAACCCCATGTCTAACATGCGATCGGCTTCATCCAGCACCAGCCATTCAATATCTCGACAATCAAAGCTTTCTTCTTCAATATATTCTAATAAGCGACCAGGCGTCGCGACCAGAATATCAACGCAGCCTGTTGATATGTCTTTATGTTTACCATAATTAATCCCGCCGGTAATAATCGCACATTTAGCCTCACTGAACTGGCTCAACTGCTTGGCTACTTTGTAGGTTTGTTCTGCCAATTCACGAGTTGGAGACAAAATTAAAATACGTACGCCATTGCTTCTACCACGCGGGTAATCCAATAAATGTTGCAGTGCGGGTAATACAAAACCAGCTGTTTTTCCGGTACCAGTAGCGGCACTGGCTAATACATCTTTACCTTCCAGTGCTGGCGGAATCGCCAACTGTTGGATGACTGTCGGCTTTTTATAGCCCTGTTGTTCAATTGCTTCGAGCAATACGTCATCAAGTTCTAAATCAGAAAAATTCACAGCTAAATCTCAATTACCAATAATTTTGGCACATTCTAACCCTATCCCTTTTTAAGTAAAGCAATCAAACTCCGATTGTCATTAATTCCTAATAATTTTTTGCTAAATTGCATTATTTTTCAGATTAGTTTGATAGACTGGTCGATGCTCAATTATGTAAATTCAAATTAGGCGCTCTGTCCCCCGTCCTAGTTGAACTTGAGATCAGATAAAAACAGGCGAAATAAATTAATGAATGTATACGATGCTGAATTAACCGAACAATTTGGAAAAGCTACCTATAAAAAGGGCTTAGAGCATTATTTGCAGGACAATGTAAAAAAACTCAAATCCATCAGTTTGCTTAATACAGTCACGGCCGTTGTTGAAAATAAAAATCAACAATTCCGAGTCGCCATTGATAAAGCAGATTTATCGAGTTTATGTACCTGTGAAAATAGTGGCCACTGCGAACATGCAGTTGCCACTTTGATTGCAGCTGAAGCTAAACATTTAATCGACAGAACCCCGGTTAATCCGTTTGGCCAATGGCAACAAAATACCGAATCTGCACTAAAGTGGCCAACTCAGTCCCAGACCATTCAAGTTTCTGACAATACAGTGGCTTATTGCCTGACACCTACACTGGACTCAGATACCCAGTTTACCCGAATTCAATTAAACCTTGCAGAGTTACCTCAGCCGCAAACAGAAGATGATGCTGAAATTTTCTCCATCTTGAATGCCAATCAGAAAAACACATCGGACAATAAATCCGGGCAAATCTATTTGCAGGGTGAACAAGCCTCGAACGCGCTGCCTAAAATACTCGAAACAGGTCGCTGTTATTGGCAAAGTGAAAAATCTGCCGCCTTACAGTATGGTGCACCGCGCAAACTAAAGCCGGGGTGGCAAAAACAGGAAGACAGTTTTAAGCTGACATTTAATCTGGAAAAAGCCGATAAGTGGTTTTTAATTCCGGCAGCTCAGCCTTGGTATTACGATCCGGCCAAAGGCACAATCGGCACCATAGATACTCAAATGTCCGGTGCATTATTATTATCTTTGATTAATTTACCGCCACTGGCTGAGAAAGAGCTGATAGAGTTTTCAGTCTGGCAGAACCAGCATAATTTAGTACCCAGAATTCAACTGCCTCTGACCAAAGAAATCAAAGTTGTCAAAGAAAAGCTAACTCCTGTTTTCAGAATTGGCATTAATGACGCGGGTTACATTGCTAAACTCAGACTTAAATACGGCGAATATGAAATCCCGATGACTCTGGTTAGCCAGCCCTATTTTCAGTTGGAGCAGGATAATGCCAGTATTCAGATTTACCGTAATCAGTCACAAGAGCGTAAAGCATTCTATTTATTAGAAAACTATGGCTTCGCTCATATCAAAGGGACCACCCGAAATAATGACTTTATGTTTTTTTACAATACCGAAATTGGTATTCGTTATGACCAGTTCTGGTTAAACATATTTGAAGAAGTCATGCCACTGCTGATTTCACAAGGCTGGCAAGTAGAATTTGAAGAAGGCGTACACCCGATCAGTATCATTAATGATCCGGATTTTGAATACCAGATCAATGAAAACAAAGACTGGTTTAAACTGGGGATGAAAATTGATTTTGAAGGTCAGAAAATCGATTTGATTCCGGTTCTGGTTAACTGGTTAAAACAAACCGAAAACTGGCGCAACCAAACCGGCCGCGTCAAAATTGCATTAAATCGCCATCAGTTTGTCCGTATTCATATTGATAAGCTTAAACCTGTGCTGGATATTTTGCAGGAAGCGAGCAATAAGCAGGCTCAGTTTTCTAACCGCCAAGCACATTTATTGAATAACATTCCGGAAATTAATTCCTGTATTGGCGGCACCCATGTTAAACGTCTGGCAAATATACTTTCAAACTTTGAAGGTATACGCAATGTAGACTTGCCAGAAACAGTGAATGCTTCGCTCAGACCGTATCAGGAGCAAGGCTTAAACTGGTTAATGTTTTTAATGGAATATCAGTTCGGTGGTATTTTGGCCGATGACATGGGCTTGGGTAAAACCCTGCAAACCCTAAGCATGCTTGAAGTCATGAGATTAAATAATCAGTTAGACAAACCGGCTCTGGTTGTGTGCCCTACCAGTCTGGTTGGCAACTGGATTAATGAAGCTCACAAATTCACGCCTCAACTAACGATTAAATCAGCTCATGGCACAAACCGACAAAGTACGTTAGATAATTTAGCCGCGTACGACGTTGTGGTCACCACGTATCCGCTCATTAACCGGGATTTTGAGCAGCTCGAGCAGCAGGAATTTAAGATATTAATTCTTGATGAAGCGCAGAACATCAAAAACCCAAGAGCACAAATGACACAAAGCATTAAACGGTTAAATGCAGATTACCGATTATGCTTAAGTGGCACTCCGATTGAAAACCATTTAGGTGAACTCTGGTCGCTGTTTGACTTTTTAATGCCCGGCTTTTTAGGCCCGCAAAATAAATTCAGTAAAGAGTATCGCAAACCGATTGAAACGCTCGGCGATCAGGATGTGCAAAAGCGCTTGCACAAAAAAATTAAACCTTTTGTACTGCGCCGTAAAAAAGAAGAAGTAGCAAAAGAACTGCCCAAGAAAACTGAGATTATTAAATATATTTCGCTCGATAATGATCAGCGTATGCTTTACGAAGCAATTCGAGTGAGCATGGAAGATAAAGTCAAAAACATATTAAAAGACAAAGGATTAGCCAAAAGTCAGCTAGAGTGTTTAGACGCTCTGCTTAAATTAAGACAAATTTGTTGTGCACCTCAATTACTGAACTTTGAGAGTACCCAGCAAATCAGGACCTCTGCCAAACTCGATTATATTCGTGAAATGGTGCCAGAGATGCTCGAAGAAGGCCGTAAGATTTTACTGTTTTCTCAATTTGCCCAGATGCTACATATTATCTCAGGTGAGCTCGAAGAAATGGGCATTCCTTATGCCAAATTGACCGGGGAAACACGGGATCGACAACAGCAAATTGAACGTTTCCAAAACGGTGATGTATCCATTTTCTTGATCTCATTAAAAGCTGGCGGTACCGGCTTAAACCTGACCGCAGCCGATACCGTAATCCATTACGATCCTTGGTGGAATCCGGCTTCAGAAGCACAGGCCAGTGACCGTGCATACCGCATCGGCCAAACCAAACCTGTGTTTGTTTATAAACTGATTTGTGAAGAAACGATTGAAGAAAAAGTATTACGCATGCAGGAAAGCAAAAAGTCACTGAATCAGAGCATGTTCGGTAAACAAACCATAGATTCAATCAAGGATTTAACAGCTGACAGCCTGCTGGAACTGTTTAAAAGCACTTAACCTGGCAGGTTTTAACAGCTTTACGGTTAAATAGATAGTTACTAATTGTTGGTATTACAATTAGTAACTATAATAAGTTCAGCAGGCTAATGCTTTGATTACATTACAAGATTGCTCTTATGTTAATCAAGCAAGACTTTGATTAACATATATAAAAATGTGAATTCTACTTTTCCCGACAAAATATTCGTGTTATAAATTAACAGTACTCGCTCTAAAAGATTGTGATAACTTAAACCACAAGGTTGTTTGTACGTAAAAGAATCTGACGGTTGGTTATCTCAAACAGGGACATACTTAAAAGGAATTTGTAGAGCATTGCTATGCTATTAATTGGTGTTGAGCGGTTTTATACCACTCAGCTGTATTCCATTATCACATAACAAGACTGTCACTATTTATGAATATAGAAGCCTCGGGTCAAAACCTTGAACAAACCCGCAAGATCATCGGAATCTCTCAAAAAGATTTATACCAAGCTGTTAACGTTTCTCGCGCCACTTACCATAACTGGGTAGTCGGTAAAAGCGAACCAAGCGCTAGCCAATTTTTCACTATGTTGCAAGTTTGCTGGAAAAAGCGAAACCCAGAATCCTCACCTGCAATTTTCAGCCAAAAAATAAATAAACTTATCAGCTTAGAAACAGAATAATTCGTTTATTATTGCTCAAACGCCCGAATTCATTTGGGCGTTTTATCTTTAGTTTTATCTTTTCGTATTACAAATCAAATGCGCGCTGCCATTGCACCAGCTTTTGATCAAATGTCATACTGGCAAACGCCGGACTCGTTGAAGGCATGATTGAATATTGTAGCTCAAACCCAGCTTTTTCTAACTCAGGCAACGCTTTTTTAATAAATAACTGAGCCGCTTTTTGACCATTTAACAATACCTTACCTAGATTCGGATATAGCCTAAAACAGGCCGCAAAGTCGTTTATTTGCAAACCATTTGGCTGTATGGCGCTGTCGAGACTGCCCTCGCGATAACAGGCAGCAATTACATCCCACAAACCAACGCCTGCTTCATTCAGTTGTATTAACTTTTCTTGATAGGTCAAATCAGCAGAAAAATTAAACACTCGGCTCATTATTGGCCAGAAAGTATTTCTCGGGTGAGCATAATACGCTTGCTCAAGCAAAGAGACTTTACCCGGCATACTGCCTAGCACCAGAAAGCGACAATTTTTTGTAATTTCAGCATTAAAGCAAACAGATTGACTCATCAGCTCTAAAATGACCTTAGTAATCGGAAATTAATCGATAAATTTAACATACTTCACCTTGTTTTTAATGATAAAAACCTCATATAAAATATTAACATTTTAATGAAACTCTTTAAAAATTAACGAGTCTGAGAGTCAGTTAAAAATTCATGAGCCGATTAAAAGATTAATAACCTAAAGAATAATAACTATGCCAGCTGAACAATTTTCTCAACTTAAGCAATATCTGGATTCTCAAGTCATAGGCCAGCCGGAGCTAACCGAAAACATGCTGATTGCATTGTTAGCTGACGGACATTTATTGGTAGAAGGCCCGCCTGGTTTAGCTAAAACTCGGGCGATTAATGCACTTGCCAACGGTATTGAAGGTGACTTTCACCGCGTACAATTTACCCCGGATTTATTACCGGCTGATTTAACCGGTACCGATATTTACCGTCCTGAAGACGGCAGTTTTGTTTTTCAACAAGGTCCGCTTTTTCACAATTTAATTCTTGCTGATGAAATTAACCGGGCGCCGGCAAAAGTGCAGTCAGCTTTGCTTGAGGCGATGGCGGAACATCAAATAACCGTTGGTAAAAAGACTTATAAATTACCCAATTTATTTTTGGTCATGGCCACTCAGAATCCGCTTGAACAGGAAGGCACTTATCCCCTGCCGGAAGCTCAGTTGGACCGTTTTTTAATGCATCTGGATATTGCTTACCCGGGCGCAGAAACCGAACAACAAATTCTCCGTTTAACCCGGGGTGAAGCGATTAATGATAATCCGGTCAAACCACCGCAGTTAAGCCAGCAATCTATTTTTGAAGCGCGCAAGCAGGTGTTAAGCATTCATATGGCTGAAGCGCTTGAACAGTATCTGGTTGAACTGATTATCGCCACACGCCAGCCTGCAAAATATGATGACCAGCTTAAACAATGGATTGCCTACGGTGCATCCCCCAGAGCCACAATCGCACTGGACAGATGCGCACGTGCAAAAGCTTGGCTTGCCGGTCGTGATTTTGTCACACCGGAAGACATTCAGGCTGTCTTTTTTAATGTACTAAGGCACAGATTATTATTGAGCTATGAAGCCGAAGCTGACGGTATTCAAGCCAATGATGTATTAAATCATATTTTAAAATTAGTGGCCGTTCCCTAAACTGACCGATGAAAAACCTGAATTCTCATTTAGACTGGTTAAAGCATCTTAAAGCCAACGGTATTCATGCAGCCAAAAACGAGCTGCTGTATTACCGTGGCAAAACGGCTTTATTGGATTTAAAACCCAAACAACACCAACAAGCCCACCTTGCCGGTCAGTATGTTTCGGTACATAAAGGCCGAGGCATGGAATTTGACGAGGTACGCCATTATCAAGCCGGAGATGATATTCGGATGATTGACTGGCGTGTTACGGCGCGCACCGGACGCACCCACACAAAATTATTTCGCGAAGAAAGAGAAAGACCGGTATTTATCCTGACAGATTTATCTGAATCTATGCAGTTTGGTAGCCAGTTATTATATAAGTCTGTACAAGCAGCGCACCTTGCCGCTTTGCTGAGCTGGAATGTTAAACAAAGAGGCGATCGCCTTGGCGGGCTCGTCTTTAATCATCATCAGCATATGGAACTCAAACCAAAAAGCCGTCAGACCGGTGTACTGCACTATATCCACGCCTTGGATACACTAAGCAGACCGCTAGATGAAATAAATCAGAATGATAATTTTGAAAAATTGGATTTTACTCAGGCCTGCAGCCGACTCAGGCGATTAGCCAAACCCGGCAGCATGGTTATCTTAATCAGTGACTTTCAACAACTGGATGAAGCTGGCGTAAAACAATTGAGTTTATTAAGTCAGCACTGTGAACTAAAAGCATATAGAATCACTGATCCGCTTGAGTTTAAGTTGCCTTCAGTGAATCAACATCAGGTTTTAAAAGTTAAAGATAAAAACCACACAGGGTCAATTGTATTAGGCGATAAAAAAGCAGCTTTAGCCTATCAACAGGAAGCCATTTCGTTTTTTGAACGGCAACAGCAAATGCTCGCTAAATGTCGCTGTCCGGTTATTGAAGTTTCGTCAGCGCAGCCGTTGGAGGAACAATTATAATGTCCGCAGCTGATCCTCAAAATATAAATCAAGCAGTTTCAACACCCGCACCAGTTCAGCCAGCACAGGCTCAACCGGCTCATGATCCTATGGCAGCGTTTAAAGACCTGCAAATGCCAGATCCGGTTTCCTGGTGGCCGCTCGCCTGGGGATGGTGGATTCTAACTACCTTGGTTTTATTACTGCTTATCGCTGCAGGCATTTATGTTTACCGCCGCCAACAGCGATTAAAAGCCAAAAAGCAGGCCATCTATTTAATTGAAAACCTGGCCGAAGGCAGTTCACCAATTGAGCTGAATACGCTGCTCAAACAGGCTTTTTTAAGTTATTACCCCAGGGCTCAGGTGGCCAGTTTGAGTGGCCAGGCCTGGTTTGATTTTTTATCGACGCAGCTACAACCTTCAGAGCAGACTGAGTTTGAACCGTTAAAAACCTTTTGTTATAACCTGTACCAACCCGGCAAATCTGTTACTAATCAAGATAAACAACTGATAGTTGCGTACCTGAACAAGGTTTTACCGGTGAGCGCACAGACATTTACCGCGGAGGCGCAGCATGTTTGAGTTTGCATGGCCCTGGTGTTTTTTAATTTTGCCTCTGCCTATCTTAATGCGACTGCTGCCTGCGGTAAAAGGCCGTCAGATGGCGGCATTAAAAGCCCCTATATTACATTTTCATCAGGTTTCTGACAGTGACGCTCATCAACCTAAATCACGTTTAAAACTCCTGCTGGCGAGTTTAATCTGGATACTACTGGTTATTAGTGCAGCCCGGCCACAGTGGTTAGGTGAGCCGGTCAGTATGCCAACTCAGGGACGGGATTTAATGCTTGCGGTGGATTTATCCGGCTCAATGCAAATTGAAGATATGAAAGTGCAAGGCCAGAGCGCAGACCGACTGGTGATGATAAAGCATGTTATGCAGGACTTTATAGCTCGCCGCGAAGGTGATCGTCTGGGCCTGATTTTATTTGCTGATACGGCTTATTTACAAACGCCACTTACCTTTGACCGAAACACAGTTAACCAAATGTTAGCCGAAACTGTCATTGGACTGGTCGGTGATAAAACAGCGATTGGTGATGCAATTGGACTGGCAGCAAAACGGTTCGATCAAAAAGAGAAAAGCAGCCAGATTCTGATTTTATTAACCGACGGACAAAATACCTCAGGTCAGCTTGAACCTATGCAAGCACTTGAATTGGCCAAACAGCAAGGCATTAAAATTTACACCATAGGCGTGGGTGCTGATGAGATGTTAGTCCAGGGATTTTTTGGTTATTCAAAACAAAATCCTTCGCGTGATTTAGACGAAAAAATGTTAACCCGACTTGCCACTGAAACCGGTGGTCGTTATTTCAGAGCAAAAGATACCACTCAACTCGAACAAATTTATCAAGAGTTGGATGCGCTTGAACCTGTCAGTGACGAGAACCTGCAACTGCGCCCACTCAGTGCTCTATTTTACTGGCCATTGGCGATTGCGCTTTTGCTATCGTTTTTAATCGCCATCATGCCGCTTATTAAACCTTTATTTAACCGAGGTGAGATCAAACATGGCTGATTTTCACTTTTTAAGACCTTACTGGTTTATGGCTCTGATACCGCTTTTAATTGCTTTATGGTCATTGCGCCATATCAGCATTAAAACCTCTGGCTGGCATAGCGTACTCCCCAGCCATCTGGCCAAACACCTGATTGTTGGTAATGAACAAAAATCCGCTCTGCCCCGCAATTTAATTCTGATCGCCCTGGTCTGGATTTTAGCCGTTGTCGCGCTCGCTGGCCCAACCTGGCAGAAAAGACCACAGCCGGTTTACCAAACTCAGGCTGGAAAAGTAATCGTACTGGATTTATCCATGTCGATGCGTTCTGACGATATCAAGCCAGATCGACTCACTATGGCCAGATTTAAAGCCATTGAAATCGCCCGTCAGATTAAAGAAGGTGATATCGGCCTGATAGGTTATGCTGGTGATGCATTTACCATTAGCCCACTGACGCCGGACAATAAAAATATCATCAATCAGATACCCAGCCTATCCCCGGAAATTATGCCGGTCATGGGCAGTAATGCTTATCAGGCAATACGTCAGGCAATTGCCTTACTTAAAAATGCTGGCCACCAAACGGGTGACATATTCTGGATAACCGACGGCATTCAAAACGAAGAGTATACAGATATTCAAAAATTGCTGACAGACAGCCAGTTTAAACTGCTGACCTTAGGCGTTGGCACCCGCTCTGGCGCCCCCATTAAGCTTAAAAACGGTGAACTGTTAAAAGACGCACGTGGTAGTATTGTTGTCCCCAGACTCGAAGAAAAGTTACTGGTTCAGCTCAGTAAAATTAATAACGGTAATTATCAGTCAATCAAAGCCAACGACAGCGATATTCAAAATCTGATTAATCAAATGCAAAGTGCTGAAAAAATCAAACAAGAAATCGTGCAAAATCAGTTAGGTGATCAATGGCAGGAATCCGGTCCCTGGCTGGTACTCATTCTATTGCCACTTGCAGCTTATGCGTTCAGAAAAGGTTTAATTTATACCCTGATACTGGGTTTTGTCAGCCTGCCCGCTAGTAATAAAGTGCAAGCCAATACGCTGGACTCTGTCTTTAAAACCCAGAACCAACAGGCTTATCAGGCGCTTGAACAGCAAGATTTTGAACAGGCTGCAAAGCTAGCCGAAGACCAAAGCATTAAAGCAGCTGCATTATTTAAACAAGGTGAATACGAAAAAGCGATTGAGGCGTATCAGGGGTTAAACGACCCGGATTCGCTCTATAATCAGGCGAATGCCTACGCTAACATCGGCGATTTGGATAACGCGATAGCAAAATACGATGAAGCTTTAGCTCAGGATCCGAATTTTGAAAAGGCTAAAAACAATAAAGCACTGGCTGAGAAGCTTAAACAACAACAGCAAAACCAACAACAAAATTCAGGTCAAGACCAGCAAGACGGTGAAAATCAGGATTCTGAGCAAAATCAGCAGAATTCAGATAAGCAAAATAATCAACAACAGAACGCATCTGATGAGGCCAACTCAGATTCACAAAATGGACAGCAAAATCAAAATTCCGATTCTGAGAACAACCAGCAACAAGATAGTGAAAGCAGCGAACAAACCTCACAAAATGAGCAACAGAATCGCCAGCAAGGCAATGAGCAGCCATCCGGTGAACAAAACCCAGACAAAAGCGAACACAGATCAGCGGAGCAAATGGCTGAGCAGCAACAGCAGAATGCAGAGCAAAACCAGCAAGCTCAATCGCCACAAACACAGGATGAAAATCCCTCGTCTGAACCTCAAATGCAGCCAGAAAATCAGCAAAATAATGAGGATTCGCCAAATACCGAAGCGCAAGTACAGACAAATCCGAACGAACACAGACCTTTGACCGAAGAAGAGAGAGCTGAACAGGAACAAAATGAAATTTACCGTCAGCTATTAAATAAAGTTGAAGACGACCCTTCGTATTTAATTCGTCGCAAAATGCAACTGGAATACGAAAAACGTCGTAAGCACAATACACCTGAAGGAGTGATCCAGCCTTGGTAACGAATATTTTCCGTTTATTAATCAGTATCAGTATTTTTGCCAGCTTTCAGGCTTTAGCCTTATCGAATATATCGGCAAGTGTCAGCCAGAATCCGGTCTCACTGAATGAATCGGTCGATTTGATACTGGCCGTTGATGATAAAGTGGAAGCTAATATTTTTGACTTTAGCGTTTTAGAAGAAGATTTCAGAGTACTGGGTACCTCCGTCAGCTCAGAGACTCGGATGATTAATTTTGATACCACCCGAATTACCCGATTTACCACTCGATTGATGCCTAAAAAAACCGGCAATCTGATTATTCCTGCATTTGTACATCAGGGGATCAGCTCCAAGCCAATCACCTTAATTGTCAGCAAACAAAGCAGTCATAATGAAGACAATTCAATCTTTGTTGAAACCGAACTTAGCCAGGACAGTGTCTGGTTACAGCAGCAAGTAAATTATACAACACGACTGTATTTATCCGTTCAAATTTCCAGCGGTAGTCTGACACAGCCCGAAATACAGGGGGCGGTAATCGAGCAGGAAGGTAAAGATAAAGAATACGACAAAATCTTAAATGGTGTCGCTTATCGGGTTATAGAACGTACCTATAAAATTATTCCCCAGCGTAGCGGCGAGTTTGTAATAGACAGCCCTGTGTTTCAGGCTGAAGTACTAGATAATAGTCGCAGACAGTTTGGCTTTAACCGCACAAAAACCATTAGCCGGATTGGCAACAGCCAGACCCTAACTGTAAAAGCCATTCCGGATGAATATTCAGGCCATTGGCTACCTTCTGAACTGGTGATGTTACATGATGAACTTGAGCCGAAACAACTTGAATATTTTGTCGGTGAACCCATTACCCGGGTCATCACGCTATCAGCTTTAGATGTCAGTCCGGATCAATTACCTGAAATTAAAGCAAATTACCCGGCATCAGTAAAAGTTTACCCTGATCAGGCCGATACTCATTCAAGCCTTAGAGATGGCCAGTATATTTCACAACGCATTGAAACTCAGGCGTTGATTCCAAGCCAAACCGGTGAACTGGTATTGCCCGCCATTACCATAAACTGGTGGGATACCCAGTCAGAAAAAATGCGCCAGACGACATTGGATTCAAAAACAATCAAAGTTATAGCCAATCCAAATAGTCCGGCTCAACCACAGCCGCTTGTACCGGTTAGCCAGAATGCGGAGCAGACTCAAACTGAAAACGAGCAAAATCAGGCTGACTGTGAACCTCAAATTATCGAAAAACTCAATACTCACCCTTGGCAATTTGGCTACCTGACAGCTTTGTTTTTAGCCCTTTGGATACTCACTTTAATCGCATTATTAGTCGTATTCTTTAAAAACAAACAATCAAAGATGCAAAAACCTGATTCGCTGGACGAAAGGCACTCTGAAAAGCTGGCCTGGTCAAGACTGATAAAAGCCTGCCAGAAAAATAATATTGAACAGATTCAAAGCCAATTGCCTGTTTGGGTTGAGGAATTAACCCAAACCAAAGTGGCCAGTTGTTATCAGGCGCTCAACGCACTTAATAACAGTGAACTGACCCAGCAGGTTCAAAACATGCAGGCAAGCCGTTTTTCACAGCAAACGAATAGCTGGCAAGCAGATAAACTAACGGCCCTGTTAAAAACTATCCGTCAGCAAAAATTGATTAAAGCAAAACAGGATAATAATCTCTCACCGCTAAACCCTTAACCCCTTCTTAATACGCTCCTGCCGGTGCAGGAGCGTGAAACCTGAGTAATTTTTATACACACCTTAAAATTTTTGCTCTGGCAATCATTAACCGTTATCCTTTAGAAATTATTTGCCCTACCCGGCTTTTTTATGTTTATCGATTTTTTACGAAAGAAAAACAACGCTCATCGGGTCAAATCCAGTATGAGCAAAAAACAAGTAAAATACGAAGCCCTGGTTCAGTCATTCCATAAGGATATCTACCGGTATGCTTACTGGTTGACGCATGACCCGCATATTGCCGAAGACATAGTGCAAGAGACTTTCCTGCGTGCATGGCGCAGCCTCGACAGCTTGCAAGATGATAAAGCGGCTAAATCATGGTTAATAACCATTTTGAGACGGGAAAATGCAAGACGGTTTGAGCGTAAACAATTTGATATGAGCGACGTTGAAACCGATATTCTGGCAGACTGCCAGACACTGACCAGTGAACAGGATACCGAGCAGTACTGGCTCAGAAAGCAGATAAATCTGTTACCTGAAGAATACAAAGAGCCTTTATTGATGCAGGTGATTGCCGGATTTAGTGGAGATGAAATAGCAGAGCAGCTAAACCTGAACAAAAATACGGTAATGACAAGATTATTTCGTGCCAGAAATATGCTTAAAGATGCAATTGAAGCACAATCAGATTCAGCGAGGTCTTCTAATGGATGATTTAGAATTTAGACGACAACTTTATGCATCACCTAGGCAGCATAATAGTGACATTAAACAAGCTATTTTACGTGACCCTAATAAACGTCAGTTTGCGGATGAAATGCTTGATTTTGAGCAAAAACTGGAACAGGTCTATCAGGTGGACGTGCCAGAAGATTTAGCCAGCCGAATCATCTTAAAGCAAAGTATTGATAAGCAAAAACAAAGCGATCAGAAGAAAAACCGCTGGTATATAGGTATAGCCGCATCTGTTGCATTTTTAGTGGGTTTAACCGTTAATTCAGGCCTTAACCCGCTTCTTTCCCAAAGCACACCGGATTTGGCCAGTTTGATGATTGAACATGCCCAGCAGGATATGATTCATCATTTTTCAAGCCCGGAAAAAATTCAGTCTGCTCAGGTCAGTCTGACAAATGTTAATCAAAAGCTCAATGGATTTGGTGCACAGCTGAACGGTGATTTTGCAACCATTCGCTCAGTGAATTTTTGTCAGATGAGAGATGTCAGGGCTTTGCATTTAATCGTTCAGGGCGAGACTGGTTTGGTAAACATATTCATCATGCACCCGATTAAATCTATCGACACCCTACCGAGTATTCAGGGAGATATTTTAAAAGGCCAAGGGCAAAGATATCCCTCAGCTGATTTAATGTATATAGGTAATAAAACTGAAGACTTAAGTAAAATCCAACAAAAATTTGAACAGGAATTAAAATGGCGAACTTAAGTTCCTGTTCAAAATGTATATTCTAGTTTCAGATGTAAGCCGTTCAGTCTGAGCTTTCTCTCAGGCTGATACACTTGGCCTATGGGTTGATGATTTTTACGCAACTTAGTCTGCTGACTTGGTCCGGTTTTCTGCAATAGATAATGCAAGCCTAGATCAATAACCAGATCATCAAAAATATGGTAACGGGTCGCAAATGCCAGAGTGTGTTTATAGCCTTGCTCGAGCTCTAACTGATTAGGATCGTATAAATCATGGTAATCAACTTTAACGCTTCCATCAGCCAGCCATGCAAACTGGTAATCACTCCTAAATGACCATTTCACCGTATAAATATATTGCCAAGCAACTTCACTCACTAAATAGGTATACTGATATTGTTCGTCTAGTCCACGGATATTGCCTACTGTCGCTATATCACGATTAGACTGACTATACTGACCACCTAGTTTAAAAAACACAGAGTTTGATGCTCTATATAACGGAAGACTCAACAGAACAGATGCAGACTGGTTATCATAACTTGTGAGTGTCTCAACAGACTGACCATTCTGGCTTAATCCAGTATAATCCAATCGACTGCTTGCTCGCTGTACTTCAAATTCAATCCCAATCTGTTTCTGGTTATAAGCAAAACCGGCTACCACACCTCTAATTTGACCTGTTTCTTGGTTTAATACTTTGTTTCCCGCTACGCGTTCAGCAAATTGAATATTACTCTGACTGGATGATAGCCAAAACGAGATATTGTTAGGCGACTGCGCACACACAGAAAAACTAATACTCTGGGAACAAATCAATAACAAAGATAAGCGTAACATAATCAACAATTAATGAAGGTTTAAGCTTAGGGCCGTAAAAAACGGCCTTAATTTTTAGGTAGTTAGAAAGAAACACCTAAGTCAGACCAATAAACAGACTCTATTGATTCAAAACTACCATTTCCGTCGGAATCCAACTCTACAATCGCCATAGCATGGCTATCAAAGGTAATTCTCATCTGACTGCTTTGCGCACCTTCAATTAATAACACACCAGCTTGCGGTTCGTCATAAGCGTTAAAAACAAATTCACTCAGTGTTGAATAGCTAATTTTTGCTTTAAGTTCACTATCCACAAAATCAGCACTTGAACTTATCCGCTTGCCAGAGCTAAGTTCAAGATAATCTAAATCCTGATTAAATGTCACACTGCTATACTCATTGTTATAATTAATTTCTAACTCATTGATTTCAAGAACCATGCTGGAGTTATGAACCACATTACGTTCATCACCGTGTAATTGAGTGAAGCCCTCAGGTGTACTGATTTTATAATTAACGTAGTCATAAGAAATATCGATACCGGCAAAATAATCAGCTTCATTGACAATATACGATAATTTTCCGTTTAATACGTAGCCGTCACCATAATCACAGTTTTTATACTCCAGTAAAACGTCGTCACCGGCTGTATATTCTGAACGCCCACTGTAGACACCTGTGACGATTAACATCCCCTTCTCGTCACAAGTAAATTCGCGTTGACTGTATGTGATACCACTGACAAAATCAGCTTGATTCGTCAAACGTTTTGCATCGTTCAAAGCCTGCTGTTTTGCCTTGTCTAATAGATCTTTATTGTGAATTACGACACCACTCACTGAGTCAGAATAAGTAAAATAATTAGATAATATTGAATTAAAAGCGGTTGAAGCTATTTGAGTATAAGTATCTTGAGTAATTACTATGCTTTTACTGGCGTATGTTGAAGCAGATAATCTTGATTTATCTGAATTCCCGGAATCACCGGAACTGCCACCGCCACAGGCGGCTAAAGATAAGGTTAATAATGTGCAAGAAGTAAAACTAGCCTGATAATTCATATTGATCTCCATAATAGAATTTTAATTTTCCTGTAGCCTTTCTGGCAAGCCGAGCATCATACCGAGTTCTGTAATCAAATAATAGAAAAATTTAAGCAATTTCAATCAGATTTAAGCATGAAATTCTAATAAATAAATTGACCTCCACTCCCTCAAGCTGATTTCTAAAGCTTTGAATTAAAAGCTTATTTACTCTAAACCTGGTCATTTAAAGCATCAACTCAAAGTAAATGACGCAAGGCGAATATTTAATAAACAAAACGCCGAACAATACTTGATTGATAATCCAAAAAATCTTGAGTTTGTTTAGGGGCTATTGACCTTTCGCGTTCACTTTTACAGCAGTCCGTATAATTTTTATACTAGGCAGAGCGATTGGAGTACAGTGCACTACAAAAATGAGTGCTCAAGACTTTGTGCTCCTGCGAAGTCACCTTAACATCCATGTGGGGTAAGACAGTAGAAAAGCTATACGGGCGCTGCCTTTCGGGTTCGTCCTAAGCGCTTCCAGCTCTTTGTAGCCTGCATGGATGTAGGTACTTAGCAAGTGTATCGGCGACAACTCTGACACTTGCAAGTATTCTTGTCATAACAAGCTGATGTTTGCAAAATCAATAAGCTACTCTGCCGTCACGCGATAACAATTCTGCTTTTATTATGTTTTCAACTGAGAGCATTACCAATTAATGGTTGTTCAATCTGGACACTGATTTCACAATTAATATAATATTGTTAAAAATCTTATACTAAAACTGAATTGTGCTCAGCACATGGAATTTTATGCGTTTATTAAAACTCGTTTCGATTGTTACTGCCCTGTTTATCTTTTTCTTTCTCAATCCTTTAAAAGCAGAGCAATTTAGCAACTTTAAAGCTCTACCTTCTTGGGTTAAGCAAACTCAGATTCCACAAACTTATCAGGTTCCGGAAAAGCAGCTACGCGATGGCGTATATTATTTGCTGGTCGATAGACAAGTATTAGTCAAGCCAGAAGATACAAGGTATTTCACCGCCTTTGCTGCTGAAGTTGTGAATCAACAGGGTATCGAATATTTTTCTCAGATTAATATTGGGTTTGATCCTGTCTACCAAAATTTGCTTATCCACGACTTTTATATAAAACGCTCGGGTAAACGCATCAACCAACTGGATACCGCTAGTTTTAAATTATTGAATCAGGAATCCGAGCTGGAAAACAACATTTATAATGGCCGAAAAAAATTAAATATATTACTGCAAGATCTCAGAGTCGGCGATGTCATTTATTACAGCTATCAGATACAAGGCAGAAACCCTGTATACCAGGATTTATTTGCTTACAGGACTAGTCTGAACTGGTCTGTTCCGGTTGAAAAAGTCAATGTACGTATCGACTGGCAAAAACCTAGCAAACTGTTACATTATTTTACCGGCAATGAAACAACTCCGCTTGAAATCAATCAGACCGATAAGGGGAAAGAATTTAAAATCGTTAAAACTCAAATAACCCCTGTGCCAATTGAAGAGGATACGCCTGACTGGTTTTCACCCTGGACTGATATCCAATTCTCAGAAACACAAAACTGGCAAACTGTTGCAGCCTGGGCTGCGGATCTGTATCAGGGTAGATTTGATTCAAACGATGAGTTAACTGAAGTTGTCACGCAAATAAAGCAGCAAGCAAACTCAACTGAGCAGCAAACCTCACTTGCACTGCAATTTGTTCAAAATGAAATTCGTTATGTAGGGATAGAGTTTGGGGAAAACTCTCACAGGCCTTCGAAAGCCAGTGAGACTTTGCAGCGCAGATATGGCGACTGTAAAGATAAAACTGTGTTATTAATTGCCATTTTAAAGCAACTCGGGATACAAGCCTATCCTGCTTTGGTCGACACAGATTCAGAACATACCATCAATCACAATTTACCCGGCGTAGATGCATTTAATCATGTTATCACTCAGGTAAAAATAGCAGACAATACCTTCTGGCTGGATCCGACCCGCACCTACCAATATGGCCATTTAAATCAAATTTATCAGCCGGATTATGGCTATGCGCTGATCGCTGATAAACGACAAAATAGTCTGACTGAAATGGTTCGGACTGATGACTACAGCGGCGCTTCGGTGAAAGAGCAATTTTTTATACCAAAAGACAACAACCAAGCGGTTACACTAACTGTAGAAACACACTATAAAGGCTGGAGAGCTGCTAATCAGAGACGTAAAATTGAATCAGACGGATTAGCACAGATTGAAAAAAGCTATCTGGAATACTACCAGAAAGAATTTGGCAATGTTGCTGCAGCGGAGACGATTCGTTATCAGGACGATACGACCAATAATCAAATTACTTTATTTGAGTCTTATACTCTAACGGATTTTTGGCAACAGGAAGATGACAAACTACTTGGTAACTTTTATACCAACTCTGTTGCCAGTTACCTCGACAAACCAGATAGCCTGGAACGAAAGCAGCCATTTTATCAGACTCATCCGGTTAATTCTGAGCATACTATTATGATTGAATTTGAAAGTGATACATGGCGTTTTTCAGATGATGAGCTTTATGAAAGTAATGCATTTTTTGATTACCGATATCGCGCACAATATGACAAATCAAATCAGCAACTCACTTTAAGTTATCGCTATCAATCAAAAGCGGGTTTTATACCGGCTGCTGATTTTTCAGAGTATGTTCAGGCACTAAAACGTGCCCGCAATACGCGCTATTATGAAATTAGTAAAGGCATGACAAACAAAACAAAGAATTCAGAAGAGATTGTCTTGACCGATGAGCTTAAATATACACTGATTGTATTTTCTATTCTGGGCGCTTATATACTCATTGCTGTGATCTGGTATTTGACTAAATCACCTCAACAGGCTGAATCGAAATTTTATCCGGTCAGTGCTAAAAAGTTTGTCTTTATGTATATAGTGTCATTTGGGTTTTATGGCTGTTACTGGTTCTATAAAAACTTTCAATTTGTAAAACTCAACCAAAAATCCAATATACAGCCCTTTTGGAGAGGTGTATTTAGTCTATTCTGGTATTATCCGTTGTGGCAATGGATTGAAAAAGCAAAAACAGGTACTGACAAATCTGGTTTGTACTTACCGGGAGCCATATTGGCCACAGCTTATTTAATCTTCTCTATATTGGCGTCAGCTTCAACTAATGCATTTGCTTATGTGATGATCTTTATTCCGGCAGTTTTATTGTTACCTATGGTGAATAAAGTCAATAAACTCAATCCAGAGCGCAGTAAGGCCTACGCCAAAAATTCAAACCTGAATGCGCTTCATTTTGCACTGGCATTTTGCTTTTTGGCTTTCATATCCCTTGAACTCGCTCCGGGATTGCAGCTCTTACCGTCAAATCAGGTCATTAACGGCAGTCAGCTTTGGCAGCATGACAAAACCAAAATGGTCGAGAATAAAGTGATTGAGCAGCAAGAGCATATTGAGCTGTTTTACAGTTCGGCTTTATTATCTCATCACGCAGATGGCAATGGTTTCACCGGCAAAGGCGTATTTTCTTACTGGCTTGAAGATAATACTTTCCAGTTGGAAAAAGCCAACTTTAAAGAAATATCATCCATTAAAACTAATTGGGGTGATGAACATACAGTGATCACCTTAGAACGAAAAGACGGTTCAAGTTTTGATTTATATATTACCGCATCAGATAAGCAAGATGAAAAGTTTGAACAGGCATTGAGAATGCGCTGGCAGCAGCAAAATAAATAGCGGCTGCTTTTGTAATTTAATCTCAGCTGCGTATAAGAATCGTTGAGCAATTTTTATGATGCGCAGCTGAGGTTAATTTAGCGGCTAAAATGATCTTTAATCTGATTCACTTCGGTATCAAAAATATCGTTAATAACCTGAATTGCATCTGTGGCCATCGAAAAATATTGCTTGGAATCGAGTTCAATCTTTTCAGCATCAATCAGCTCCTGCTTAATAATCTGGCAAAATTGACCGATCTGCTGTTTAGCCTGACTGACTTTCTGGCTGACAGTAAACGAATCAGCTTTTGATTTTTGCTGTTCAAGCTGATTAAAAGTCCCGTTGGCAATTTCGCTGATTTTCTGATGTAAAAAGCCCAATTTAATTTTTTCCACACTCGAACAAAATTGTTGAGTCGCAATGCCTGTGCCTAAGGCTCTGGACTGACCTATATATTCAGCAACATGTAAGAGTTCACGCCATAACAAACCCACATTCGGAAAATCACTTAAATGTTCAACGGTTAAATGATAATGTTCGGCTATATCTTCAAGTAAAAACAATAGGTTACTGACAATTTGAGTATGTTGTTTTACGGTATTTTCAAGTGTCAGTTGTTCAGAGTGTGCCGACAGACGTCCCCAGTGATCCTGATAACTCTCCCAGCGTTCAAATTCAGTAACCGGAAAATTATGCTCTAATCTGGAGCTTGTGTGTTTCATATTCTGCTTCAATGCATTCAGATCGCCCAGAACCGATTGATCCCCTCTGGCATAAGCAGCCGACCAGCCTCTGTGCTTTTGAGTACTGGTTATCAGGTCTCTGATTAACAAAATAAATTGAATACCCACAATTTGTTTGTGACGCACCTTTTTTGTTTTTCGCACAATAAACAAAACGAGTAATAGACCCAGTATTAAACTGGCGATAGCAATGCTTATGTAGGTTAAATCAAATATCATTGCTACTTAACCTCCGTTCTGAGTTAAGGTTTTAAGATGATTGGCGATAGCTTGCGCTTGCTCAGCCACTTCGGCATTAGCTCTGGCCCCTTGAACGACACGCTCAACGTGCTCAGAAATTTCCTGATTTGCCATATTTTGCTGTTCAGTATTTGCAGAAATAATTTGCATTTCGGCCTGTACTTCCTGAGCCCGACTATGCATGCAGTTAAGTGCGTTTTCAGTTTGCTCTGCGGTATCTAAACAACCACCGCTACGCTCAGCCACTAGCTTCATGCTCTCATTAACCAGATGACTTTTTTCGAGTACCTGCTGAACATTATTGGTAATTTGATTAGCAGCCTGACTACTTCGATCCGCGAGCGCTCTGACTTCATCGGCCACCACCGCAAAACCTCTGCCCAAATCACCCGCTCTGGCCGCTTCTATCGATGCGTTAAGCGCTAATAAGTTGGTTTGTGCAGAAATATCCTGAATCGTTTTGGACATTTGAGCAACTGATTCAGCCAGACCATCCAATTCCGACATTTGGACCTGAGTAATGTCTGCATCTTGTTTAACAGCCTCAATTTCCTTTTTTAGCTGGATCAGGTGGACTTTCCCCTGCTCAGAATCCTGTTGGGTTAAGCTGGACAGCTCAAAAGTTGCTTTAATTTTTTCAGCTACCTGCTGCAGCGACTGGCTCATTTCTAAAATTGCGGCAGCCGTAGAGTTGGTTGAATCAGACTGAGCCTGAACATTGTAAGAAACCTGCTGGGCCGATTCTATAACTTGCAGAGAGGCATGCTCCACTTCGCTCATTCTCGCCTTTAAACCATTATTCTGGCGGCTGAGTTCCCGTAACAGATCAATCAGTTGTTTAACCGGTTTACCCAGTGATAATGCGCTTAATTCAAGCTTTCTATAGTCATATTCAACTTGTTCACCCTGTTTAAGTTTTTCATCCAGTTCGGTCAGCTCTTTTATAATCGCAATAAAAAGCAGTGCCAGAATGACTAAGGCTGCTACTGAAAATGCATAGCCTAACCAAACAGGTAACCAAGGCAATACCGCGAGGGTGACTAAAATGAGTATCCATACCAGCGAAAAAGTTTGCTTCATGCCGGCTTTTCTAAGTAAATAAACCATATTGAATATGACTCAACCTGTTCGAAAATTTATTAGCTTCAATCATTCAACGTTAAATGATTGTCGTTGCTATATCCTAAGTAACCCGACAAATACACACTGCCGGGTTTGATAAACTGCCTGTGCCTAAGCAAAAGCAAAAGCAAAGCTTGTACCAAATAATCCTATTTAATCTATTCATCATAATTATCTTGGTTATGATGAATAAAAACTGCCTGTTCAATAACAACTTAGATGCACGCGAACTCAAGCTGTGTTTATAGGGATATTTTTATACAAGCACTTTAAACGGGCAAAATAAATTGAGTTTGCACCATGCACTATAAAAGTGCAAAAAAAACCATGGGGTTGGATATGTGTATGGTATCTAGATGGGTGCTTTGTTCGTCTCGATAAAAACAAGCGCCTGATTTCGATTAAGTATTAAAATCAGGCGTTCTATAGTTTAATAAAAGTCTGCCGGTAAAAGGTTATCTGTTGGCTGATAAAATATTGAAAAGAGCCTCTTCAGATTTATTCCAATTCGTTTAAGAAAGCTTCAAAGTCTTCTTCTTCATTCTCGTCAATTTCAGGTTGCGGCGGATTACCGTCATAGACCTTAAATTGAGTATTTTGAAAATAGGCTTCTTTAACAAAGATATACTGATCAAAGCTATCTTCAAGCATTTGTTCCTGAGGCACCAGTTGAATACGAGATTCAAGTGCTTCTATACCAAACCTGAACGCCGACACCCAGAACGTCAGAGCATCCAGCGGAAAATAAGCAGAGTCCACTATATCACCGGCGACTTCTCTTGGCACAGTTGGCCCGTAGGCCGGGACCATTAAATAGGGTCCGGAATCTACGCCCCATTTGCCAAGTACCTCATCAAACTCTTCCTGTTTGGGTTTTAAGCCTATATGTTGAGCAACATCCACAAGTCCCAACAAACCCACAGTTGAGTTAAGCAAGAAGCGCCCGGCGCTGCTGGCCGCTTCTTTGGGCTTAGCTTGTAGTAGATTATTAATCATTGAAGATGGTTCTTCTAAATTTGAAGACATATTCATCAAACCGGAACGCACTGGCTTAGGCATATATTTTTGATAAGCCATTGCGGTTGGACGCAGAATATTTTTATCCAGCACTTCGTAGTTAAAATCCCAAACTGAGCGGTTTACCGATTCAAGCGGATCGCTTAACTCAGTCTGAGGTTCACCTGTTGTGGCACAGGCAGATAGCAATCCGGCTAATATAATTGCCCAGAATTGTTTTAAAAACATACTAAAATAATCCCTTACTTAAAGTGTTAATTGAATACGTGTGATTGTATCAGATAAGCTCAAAGCTTCACTATGAGTTTCAAGCTCACCTTCTGCCAACATCACATTTTCATCTTTAGACAACCTCAGGGTGACATATGCCTGCTCTAAACTTGAAATATTAAAGTCAGCCATCATTGCATTCTGATCTGTCAACTCAACCTGCGCCGGAAGGCCACTGTTAATGGGTAAACGTACCACTGCAGCAGGCGGGCCAGCTAGCTGAGGTCTGGCAAAAACAACCAAATACTGAAACTCTGATAACTGTTTTTGAGTCTCTTCAGACAACTCGATATCGACCAGAATGCGCTTACCTGTGGCCTGTTGATGACGTTCTGTCGCCATGGTGGAAGTCGATTGAATATTAAATTCCTGCGCTAATTCCGGCATTGTTTGAGCAATGGCCTGAACTCTAGCATCATTTTTATCCAGTTCAGCCAGAGCGGCACGCCAATAGGTTTTTGCCGCTGCTTTGTCTTTTAACTGATGCGCGACATAGCCCGCCATGACTAAGGCCTCTTCATCTTTGGCTGACTGCTTCAATATTTGTTGATAAACCGACAAGGCTTTTTTAAGATAAGATTCATCATTTGCGGCAATTAATACCTGAGCATAGCTCATCTGGGCTGAATATTTGTTCGGTTCTAACTCGAGCGCTTTTTCAAATGCCTGCATGGCATTTTCCAGATACCCCTGAGAATAAGCAATTCGACCTAATAACAACCAACCCGTAGCATCGTCTGGTTGTTGACTAAGTTTATTTCTAAACCCCAAATAAAAAGATTCAAGTTCCTGCTGGCTAAACGAATCATCCCCGGCTAGCAGCTTTTTAGCGTAATCCGCTGTGCGCTCTTTAGCCTGATAAAAGTGCGTCATCTGCTCAACTTTACCCTGGGAAAAATAAATCGAAAAAGCAATAATCAGTGTAATCACAGGCAACGCAAATAAATAGCCACGCTTAACTTTAATGGTAGATTTTGAATCCTCTCGGGCTAATTCGCTGGCTAACTGAAGTTTTAAATCATCCAGAGCCACCTGATAGGCTTGTTCATCAATATTACCTGCCGCCAAATCATCTTTAAGCTCACTCAGTTTACCTTGATAAAGCTCCGACTGACGGCTCTGATTGACCTGCAGACGATGGTTTTTATTATACCATGGCAATAAAATTATTAAGCAAAAGCAGAGTGTAAGCAGAATTAATACAATAATTAAACTATTCAAGATTAAGCCTCTTTATCTTTTTTAGCGCTATCTGAATCAAGTTGATTTAAAACTTCTTCTGCCTGCTTCAAATAGTCGTCAGATACACGGGTTGTCGTCTCTTTATTGCGTTTAAACATAATAAAAACAAGTACAAATAACAGAATAACCGGAATAATCCATAACCAGATAGTAACGGCGTTAACCGGTGGATCATAATGTACAAACTGGCCATAACGGGCGACCATAAAGTCGATAACATCCTGTTTGCTCTCGCCTTTTTGAACTAGCTCATAGGTTTTGTTTTTTAAATCAATTGCAACCATAGCATTTGAATCGGCGATGTTCTGGTTCTGACACTTAGGACATCTCAGCTCCTGAGTTAATTCATCAAAAATAGCCTGCTTATTAACATCATCAAATGCATACGTTTGTTCAACCGCCTGTAGGGGTAACAGCCAAAAAAAGCTGGCCATGATTAAAAAACGATACAGGTTAAGCATTATTTTGCTCCGTTAATTATTGGGGCAAATTCTTTCTGCCAGATGCGTTCATCTATCGCACCGCGTCTATGTGCCAGAATGATCCCTTTTTCATTTACCAGAAAGCTTTCCGGTGCACCGGTTACGCCTAAATCCAGCGATAAATCTCGCTTTACATCATAAATATTAAATTGAAACGGATTTCCAAGCTGAGCCAGCATCTCTTTCACTTCCTGCTGAGTCTGGCTAACATCCAGATTACCAAATGCGGCTTCTGCTGCATTATCATAATAAACGCCCACAATACGCACACCTTGCTGGCGTAAACGAGTCATAAAAGGCAGCTCGACGCGGCAAGTAACACACCAGGTTCCCCAAACATTAACCAGAGTCATGTCGCCCATGACGTCTTGTTTGCTGTAACTGATCGAAGGATCCATTAGATCCGGCAATTTAAATTCCGGAAATGGACGTTCTAAATTCGCATTTTCAATATTGGTCGGATCGGAAAACAGGCCTTTGTATAAAAATACAGCCGTGAGCAAAAATACGCCAATTGGAATAAACAATCGTAAATTTTTCATTTTATTTATCCAGCTTTTGAAGTTGTTAACTTAGCAGCCAAAATACTGCGATACCTTGGGTCGGCGAGACAAAAAGCAGCTGCAACAACCATCAAAATGCCACCCAGCCATATCCAGCGAACGAAAGGTTTAACGTATAAGCGCACGCCCCAACTGCCATCATCCAAAGATTCACCTAACGCGACATATAAGTCGCGCCAAAGGCCTGCGTCTATACCGGCTTCTGTCATCACATTAGACTGAACATTGTAATATCGCTTCTCAGCATGCAAATGAACCTGACTATTGCCTTTAACCACTTCAAATTCGCCCATATAAGCAGAATAATTAGGGCCTTTGACAAAATCGATTGATTCAAACGTAAAGTCATAGCCCTGAATATTAACGGATTCACCCGGTTTCATTCTCAAATTTTTCTCAACCGTTGAAAATTGTGTCACTGCAATACCAATAATCAGAACAGCAAACCCTAAATGGCCAAATACCATACCCCAGTGCGACAGGCTCAATTTTTTAACGGATTTGTTTTTAATCACCTCAAGTAAGGTCAGGCAAATAATCCAGGATGCCAGCACAATCCCGCTCATTGTTAGCGCACTGTCTAATGCTAGCGGTAAATAAAATGTCAGACTCAATAACAAAGTCAGAACCAGTCCAGTAAACAGGGTTTTATTATGGCGAGATAACTTATCCTGTTTCCAGCGAATGAGCGGTGCGATACCCAGTACAATCGAAAAAGGAATAAACCAGATTGAACTGATTTGATTAAAGAAAGGCGCACCAATTGAAATCGAGCCAAGTCCGAGTTCTTTATGCACCAATGGCAATAAAGTCCCAAGCAGCACGACAACCAGAGCGACAACCAATAATACATTGTTGATAAACAATAACACTTCGCGTGAGAACAACTTATATCTGTGTGTACTCACCACTGTCGAGGCGCGCATCGCATATAAAGTAAGAGCGCCGCCTATTACGATTAACAAATAAATCAGGATAAACAGGCCTCGGGTCGGATCGCTTGCAAACGCATGCACAGAAACCAAAATACCCGAGCGAACTAAAAAAGTGCCTAACAGACTCAGTGAAAAAGCTGAAATAGCTAAGAGTACAGTCCAGCTTTTAAATGCGCCGCGTTTTTCAGTCACCGATAGCGAGTGGATCAGTGCAGTACCCGCAAGCCAAGGCATAAATGAAGCATTTTCGACCGGGTCCCAGAACCACCAGCCACCCCAGCCAAGCTCATAATAGGCCCACCAGCTTCCCAGCGTAATCCCCATGGTTAAAAACCCCCATGCAGATAATGTCCATGGACGAGACCAACGAGCCCAGGTCGCATCTAATTTACCGCTAATTAATGCAGCAACGGCAAATGCGAAAACGACAGAAAAACCAACATAGCCCATATATAACATAGGCGGATGGATAATTAACCCAAAGTCTTGCAGCAATGGGTTTAAGTCACGCCCGTCAACTGGGAAGTTAGGGAAAGTACGCTCAAACGGGTTAGACGTAAACACCACAAAAGCAATAAAACCAACAGCAATCATGCCCATCACAGCCAAGACTCGAGCGATATCCACATCATCTAAACTGCGACTGAAAATAGCAACTGCAGTTGTCCATAACGAAAGGATCCAAACCCAGAGTAATAATGAACCTTCATGAGCGCCCCATAAAGCAGATAAACGATAATACCAAGGCAACTGAGTATTTGAGTTCATCGCAACATAAGTCACAGAAAAATCATTAAAATAAAACGCCCAGGCCAGACAAATCATGGCTAGGGTTAATAAAGCAAAATTGGCATAAACCAGAGGTTTAGCCAACGCGGTTAAATCTGCGTTATTTTTTTGGGCTCCAATCAAAGGTAAAACAGACTGGCAACAGGCAAAAACTAAAGCGATTAGCAGCGCAAAGTGACCTATCTCTGGGATCATTAATAGGCTCCTGATGCGTCTGGTTTGGCAAGTGCGGGATTGTTTTCAGGCTTAACGTGTTTAATCCCTTTCATAGCCTCGGCTAAATCAGGTGGCATGTATTCTTCATCGTGTTTAGCGAGGACTTCAAACGCTTCTACCTGAGTTGGCGTGCGTAAATAACCATTAGCAACTATGCCTTGCCCTTCCCTGAATAAATCCGGCAGTATGCCATCGTATACAATTGTAATATTTTGTTTGGACTGTGCATCAGCCAGTTCAAACTGAACATTTAAATCATTGCCCAAACGTTTTACGCTGCCTTCAACCACCATACCGCCAATTCTCAGTCTCTGACCTATCTGTGGCTTAATACCGGTTTCTTTTTTACCGTTTACAATTTCGTTTGGTGTATAAAATAAATCTATATTTTCTTTTAGCGCATATAAGACCAGACCAATAGTGATGGCTAAACCTGAAACCAAAACTAAAGCGGTATATAATCGTTTCTGACGTCTGGGGTTCATAAACTCATCTCCGACTGGTGTTGTTTTCTGGCCTGTTTAATCACTTCTTGTTGTTTAATTTCTTCAAGGATTTGCTTTCGCTGATGTTTAGACCAAAGCCATAACACAATACCTAATAACAAACTCAAACCATATGAAAGCCACACATAAAACGCATAACCATTCATACTTAAAAAATCGGAAAAAGATTCAAATACGCCCATAATCTCTTACTTATTAATCTGTAATACCCACTTTCTATGACTTTCACTTCTTAATACTTCTGTTGCAAACCTATATGCGGTTAATGCCATAAAAAATAGCATGCAAGCAAAAATATTTATCAATAAAGGCCATAACATCTCACCGGCTATCGATGGTTTATCAAACTTGGTAATGCTTGCGCCCTGATGTAATGTGTTCCACCACTCGACCGAATAATGAATAATAGGCACATTGATCATGCCTATCACAGACAAGATGCAAGCCGCTTTTGCGCCATAACGTTTATCATCAAAGCTATGAAATAATGCAAATACGCCTAAATATAAAAACAATAAAATCAGTTCAGAGGTTAATCTGGCATCCCAGACCCACCAGGCACCCCACATGGGTTTTCCCCACAAGGCCCCGGTAAACAAAGCAATTGAGGTAAATACAGCTCCGATCGGAGCCATCGCGATAACACTCAACTCCATCAGCCGAATTTGCCAAACCAAAGCACAAAAGCCGGCAATGCCCATCGACATATAAACACCCATTGACCAAATCGCTGCGGGCACATGAATATACATAATTCGAAACGAATCACCTTGCTGATAATCGGCAGGTGCAAACATTAAGCCCCATAAGCTACCGACAAATAAGCCTATAATTGCAACCGGCATTAAATATTTGAAAATAGACAGAGAAAGCAGATAAGCCTTTTCAGGTTTTGCGTAAGGATGTAACCACTTAAACATACTTTTAAATTACCCTAAATTTAATCGTAACGCCTGTGCAGTAGCAATAGGCGCTACCGTCAATGCAAACACAGCAAGCGCAAACAAAATCAACATGGGACTGGTATAAGGCAATGCCTGACTCGCGGCTTCCTGAGCTGCACTGGCAAAAATCACAGCCGGAATTAACAAAGGCACAATTAACAGTGCCATCACACCACTGCCCTTTCTACTTGAGACTAATAAAGCACTGGCCAGTGAACCCAGACAAGTCATTAAAATGCTGCCACAAATCAAGGTTTGCAGCAGAATCCACCATAAACCCAAGTCAAAACTAAAAAACGGTACCAATAAAAAACTGCTTAAAATAAGCGGTAAACAATAGAGCAACCAAAAACTCACCAGTCTTGCCGTTACGATTAAGCTGCCCGGGTAGCCAGATAAAAAAAGTTGTTCAAGCCAGCCATTTTCATAGTCTTCGGCAAACATACGCGGCAGTGCAATTAAAATAGCTAATATGACCGCAATCCACCCCACACTCGGAGCCAGTCTTGCCAGTAATCCGCCTTCAGGACCAATTGCAATCGGAAATAAAATCAGAACTAAAATAAAAAATAAAACCGGTAACCCTAACTCATGCTTTTGAGTTTTAGCCAATTGCAGGTCGCGCTTTAGCATTTGATAAAAAAAGTTTGAATAAGACATGTTTAAAACCGATACGTCAAATGCAGATTTTTATCAACTAATTCATCCGGCAGCGTTTGGTGGCTGGTCACAACAATATATCCGCCATTTTTTTTATGCTTTTCAAACAAACTTGTTAAAACTTCCACGCCTTTGATATCAATTGAGGTAAAAGGTTCATCTAAAACCCATAATTTTGCATCCGATTGCCACATTCTAACCAGCGCGACTCGTCTTTTCTGACCTGCTGATAAAAATTTAACCGGAATATCCATTAATCCACCAAGCCCGACCTTTTGCAACAACAGCTCACAATCAGCTTGCTGTTGAGTCAACTCAAACCAATGCGCAAGGTTCTGCCTTGCAGATAACCATTCATTCACGGCAGGTTTATGACCTATGTACAAAATCTGCTCGCCACAATCTGATATGGGTTGACCATTTAAACTGACTTCACCTTGCTGTAATTGTTGCAAGCCGACCAGACTTCGTAATAAAGTGGTTTTGCCAGCACCATTCGGACCGGTTAAATATAATAACTGACCTGATTCGAGCTCAAACGACAATTCATCAAATAAAATGCGCTGATTTCTAATGCAAGTTAACTGGTTGGCCGATAACAAAATAGACTACTATGCGATAGGTTTAAATGGGGTGGAATATTACCATAATCGGATAATTTAACCACAGCTAACAACACTAACCTTTTAAATTGAACTGCTTTTATGACTGAAAACCCTTATTTAAAACAATTAGCTCAAAATATAAACGCTAACCTGACACACTTAAATAAAGGTGTCGGTCAGCTTCAAAGCCTGCCGAATCAATTCAGGCAGGCGGCTTTAACTAAAGTCAATGAAGTCATTAGTCAATTGCAGTTTCCGACAGGTCATAAACTTGACGTTAAACTTAATCATCAACAAAAAACTCAGATACAAAATGTAAATCAGGTTGAAGTTCGTTTGCAACAAGATACGCTGAGTATTCAACCCGTCAGTAAAAATATCCTGCGCCAAACACTCATGTCCCAGCAGATCAATAGTTTAAGTCAACAGGCCAGTGAAAGTTTTGAGCCAAATCAAAACAAAGGCCAATTAGTTAAAGCTCAGGTTACTCAATCTAATGAATTAAAATTTTTATTTGAGGGTAAAAACTATCAGACTAGCTTGCCTAAAGCCTTAACTACTTTAAAAAACGTATTTTTAATCGTGCGCCCTGAAAATAATGCAATCAGTATCCAGTTTGTTAATTCCAGTGAACCACTCCGTCAACTAGCCACTCAGCTAACAGGGGTACAATCTAAAGAAGGTTTTAGCATTGATAACCAGATTTTTACGCCGATAAAATCATTGCAAACGGGTCAGTATCAGGTTTCGGTACAGGACGGCAAAGCGATTTTTAAATCTAAATCGGGAGCGCAAACTCAGATTCTTCTGACCGAATTAAGCCGTAAACTGGCAGATTATTTAACCCGTGCCACGACAGCCCAAGCGGGTCAGTATCTAATTAAAACTGTGGAGGTGAGTGCCAATCAGGTAAAGCTAAATTTAGCGGGACATGAGATGAGTTTGCCGCTATCAAAACCTGTCGAAGCTAAGCTCGCTCAATCCGACAAACCATCTTCTGTGCTTTCAACTACGCCTCCCCCAGCGCAAGGCATCCAACTAGCCAACCTCAAAATCACTGGGAATACGGCAGCACTGGCATTATCTGACGGGCAACAACTCAAATTTGAACTGCCGGTGCAGCAGCTCATTCAATCGCACTTCTCTCAATTATCTGCAGAGCCCAAAAAGTTAGTTCAGTTTTTGCAGAACAATCAACTCATTACAGCGAAACAAGCTCAGGTGTTAGCAATGGCCTCAGGTTCACTAAAAGCCGAAATATCAGCCGATAAACCCTCAGGGCTGAAACTTCAAATATTTGAACAGGCTCATAAACCGATAGAGGTCAAAATCAGTGCAGATCTCAAAAGCCAGTTAGTCACCAATAAATTGTTTCAACTGGATAATATAGACAATCTAACGGATAAAAGTCTGTTGGCAAAAACAGGGCAAAGCAACCAACTCATTTCTGCTGAAGGCCTGTTAAAACAGCTTAATCAAACCAGTCAGGTGAACACTGTAACTGCCAGTATTGTGCAGCAACTAAAACAGCTATCACATCAACATTCGCAACCAGCTCTGGCTCCTAACCTGCAGACGCTGCTTGAGCTCAGCCAACAAAACAAAACTGAATTACCACCTGCACTGACTCAAGTATTAAATCAGCTTAAACAGCCAGTTTCAGATGAAAGTCTGAGTAAACAAATCCAATCTCAAATTCAGTTGCCGGCAATACTCGCCGGTTTACCGGCATTGAATCAACCTCAGTCAGCAGGTTTGGCTGGTCAACTGATACAGGCTTTACAACTTTTATTTACCGCAAAGGCCAAGGCAGGGCTGAATAGTCCGACAACAAGGGAAAATAAACCAACGCAGGCAAAACCAACTGCTAACACTGCATCTGGCAACTTGAATCAAACCACTCAGGATAAACAATTGAGTAGCCTGGCCAATTCAGTAAAACACTTTCAGCTCAATCAGCTTAAAAGTGCTGAACAACAATCACAAGGTAACAATCAAATTTTCGCCAGTATTCCGTTTAATTTTAATGGCGAAATAACAGATATTGAGTTATCTCTGCAGTGTGAACCGGAAGAGGTAAACGAAGAAGATAAAGCGAGTATTAAACTGTGGAAGTTCTCATTAAAGTTTAATCTGGATGATCTCGGTAAACTGCTCATTAAAGCCGTATTAATCGAAGATAAACTCAAACTTAACCTGTATTGTGAAAATGATAAACTCAACGAGTTAGCACAGCAGAAACTGAGCTGGCTGCAACAAAGATTAACCGGGCTCAATATTCAGCTAGAGCAAACTGGGTTTAATCTGGGTAAAATACCACAGCATTTATGGCAGGAATCGGCTATCAGGAGCCAGTATCGTTTATGACATCCGACTCTAAAAAACCCAAAACAGCGGTCAGTTTAACTTATCCCGCGCCACAGACGCCCAAAGTGGTAGCTAAAGGTTATGATCACCTTGCTGAACACATCATACAAGAGGCGCATAATGCGGGCATACTGGTTCATCAGGATGATGAATTAGCCGCTTATTTAAGCCGGCTGGATGTAGGTAGTGAAATCCCGCGAGAAATTTATATCATTATTGCAGAGTTAATTGCCTGGTCTTATTTACTCAGAGGCATGGAACCCGATGAGTGGAACAATATTCATAACCGAGTGGATCACAGGGTTTAGTCTTTTTTAACCCGGATATATAACGAACTAGAGCGTGTTGACGTTTAGTGAATCAGATCTAATAGCGGTACTGTTAACGGGTGGTGCATTTGAAACTTAGATTCAAGATAAATATCATCTGCCGCTACATTAATTTGGTCCGCATCTATCATCACATTCCAACTGATATTTTTGCCAGTATGATTAGCCAGCAAATGAATCAATTGAGGCGAGAGCTCAACCATTTGCAATCTGGGATGCTTATTAATGTTTTTAAGCAGCTTACTGACCTTTTCAGGATCAGTATAAAACAACCAGACATGCTCAGATTTAGCTTCGGCTTTCTCAAGTCTTTCGGGCAAAAAGTTATCAACTTCTACCCAGTGTTCATATTGAGCATCGCCTCGTTTAACAAACAAATCAGGCAGTTCACTGCTATTGGATGCACGACCGAGCTGAAATTTATTATCTCCGAGGATGTCATGGCGAAATAAAGTCCAACAGAGCAACCTGAGCGCAAAGTGTTCTGCGGGCTCTTCACTGTCGAGCGCAATAACATCGGTTAGATGTAAATATTGCTGTGAATCCAGATGCGAAACATTTATATCAGCTTTGACTATGATTGAACTGGCGACCATACCCCACCTCACATAAGTTAACCGGGTATCGGAAATCTTCTTGTTTAAGTCTACTCTATATTTTGATACTTACCGCTTTTTACGCACAAAATGTGACTCAGGCTCATTTTTTAAACCTGTCAGCATAATAAAATGACGCTTACTAATTAACAGACAGGTATAAAAAAAGGCGCGTTAGCGCCTTTTTCGGTTGTCATTAAAATAATAAGAAAAACAGCTGTTGCTTTAACTTTTGTTTTCTACTTTAGCCCAGCTGTCTCTTAATCCGACCGTGCGGTTAAAGACTAGGCTATCATCTGTTGAATCTTTATTATCTTTACAAAAATAACCCGTACGCTCAAATTGAACTGCTTTTTCAGCTTCAAGTTCAGCTAAACTCGGTTCAACAAAACAGCCAGACAATACAACCAAACTTTCTGGGTTTAATGCATCTGCAAAATTCTCTTCAGCAGCCGGGTTTGGCACTTTAAACAATCTGTCATACAAACGCACTTCTGCTGGTTTAGCATGTGCCGCACTCACCCAATGAATAACCCCTTTAACTGAGCGGCCATCGGCAGGTTTTTTACCCAGCGTATCCGGGTCGTAAGTACAATAAATCGCTGTCACTTCACCGGCATCATTGGTTTCAATACGTTCAGCCTTAATAACATAAGCACCGCGCAAACGGACTTCTTTACCTAACACCAAACGTTTGAATTTCTTGTTGGCTGATTCTCTGAAATCTTCTTTTTCTATCCAGACTTCTCTAGAAAAAGGCACGTCACGCTTGCCAAAGTCTTCATTTTGCGGATGGTTTGACACCTCAAGAATTTCAGTTTTATCTTCCGGGTAGTTTTCAATAATGACTTTAACCGGTTCTAATACCGCCATTGCACGAGGGGCATTGTCATTTAGATCTTCGCGAATACAGGCTTCCAGCATGGCCATTTCAACCATGTTATCCATTTTAGTTACCCCAATTCGCTGACAAAACTCCCGAATTGAACCTGAAGTATAACCGCGACGACGTAAACCAGCCAAAGTCGGCATTCGAGGATCATCCCAACCGTCAACATGATTCTCTTCAACCAGAGCATGTAACTTGCGTTTGCTCATCACTGTATATTCAAGGTTTAATCTTGAAAATTCATACTGATGCGGTCTGGCTTCAATCGTAATGTTATCCAACACCCAGTCATACAAACGACGGTTATCCTGAAACTCCAATGTACATAACGAATGTGTGACACCTTCAATCGCATCAGAAATACAATGCGTGAAATCATACATAGGATAAATACACCATTTATCAGCAGTTTGATGATGATGAGCAAATTTAATTCGATAAATAGCCGGATCACGCATACACATAAAAGGTGAAGCCATATCGATTTTGGCTCTTAACGAACACTCACCTTCTTTGAATTCACCCGCGCGCATTTTTTCAAATAACGCCAGGTTTTCATCTACTGATGTATCCCGGTAAGGGCTGTTTTTGCCCGGCTCTTTCAGCGTGCCGCGATATTCTCGCATTTGTTCTGCATTTAAAAAACAAACGTAGGCCTTACCCGCTTTAATTAATTCAACGGCATATCCGTATAGCTGATCAAAATAGTTAGAAGAATAACAAACGTCTCCAGCCCAGCTATAACCTAACCATTTAACGTCATTCTCAATTGAATTTACAAAATCGATATTTTCTTTGGTTGGGTTGGTATCATCAAATCTTAAGTTACATTTGCCTTTATAATCTTCAGCAACGCCAAAATTCAAACAAATAGATTTAGCATGACCAATGTGCAAGTAGCCATTAGGTTCTGGCGGAAACCGAGTCTGGATCTCAGTATGTTTACCACTGGCCAGATCTTCATCAATAATATTTCTAATAAAATTGCTTGGGCGAGCGACTGTGTCGACCATAAAAGTATAAAACCTCTCTATGTTGCCTGAGTAACAAGTCCGATTTGTTATATGCCCGGCGTCAATTAATTTAGCTGAGCTGTATCTTATAAAATTTTATCCGGATTGTACCGTATTTTTACCCTAGGTATAGATAATCTAAGGTGAAAAGTTAAAAAATTAATCATTTGCAGAAATTTAGCAGATAAGACGGTTAATTTAGGTGTTTTAAACGATAAATATTTGTTATAAATGCCGTAAAGTTTATATTTTTAATTAAACAGTAAAAATAGACCCTACACCTGATTTAAATATAGCTGCGCGTTAATAACGAACAGCTATAAAAGTGGTTATTCCGGTTTAGCTTAGTCTAAAATAGTATTAATACACTTGAACAATTAATCGGGTAATAAAAACTAAATTGTGTTGTATTAGTATATAAAAGGGAAAAAATGTTTCTCAGTATAAGAACAAAACTAATCTCTATTTCAATATTAATTGTTATCATTTGCGCTTCAGCTTTAATTTCGCTTGCGCTAAATGAGCATGAAAGACTTTATAAACAAGCGATTAGTCAGGATTTACTCGCCGTTAGTAATAATTTAGCAACCGAAATGATCGAGCACTTTTCGACCACGCCAGCGGATGAGTTTGCTATCAGTACGCAATTGCTTCAGCTCGATCACTACCCTTACATCCGCTTTGCACTGGTTTTAAACAAAGATAATGAGCTCATCCAGCCCTATATTAATCCGGAGTTTTATAACCCGGCTCTGAGAAAAGAGATGCAAGCTCAATTATCCCGTGAACAAATTGAAGCAATTCCACTTAATCAGGTCAGTATACAAGGCCCCTATTTAGTTATCCGGCAAACTATCGGTGATTCAGGCTACCCGGTCGGGACTTTTATTATTTCAGTGGATTATCAAAACCAGATTAATACCAGTCAAAATCTGTTTCTAGCTAAAATTATTCCGCTGAGTCTAGCGGTTTTACTGGTTGTCATTCTCTCAATTATCTGGATGCAGAACAACTTGATAAAACCCCTAATCAAGCTGAAAAATTTGGTACTACAAGTTAAACAAACGGGTGACTATAAACTCAAAAGTGATAATCAGGGCAATGATGAAATTGCAAGTCTCGCCAGTAGTATCAACAATATGCTGGATACGATAGACAAAGAAAAGCAAGCCAATACCCGCCATACCAACACCCTACTCGCTCAGCAAGATAAATTAACTCAGTTAGCCAATTACGATACCTTAACTCGCTTACCAAACCGAAAGTTATTTTATGAAAAAGTAGAAGATTTGCTGGCAAACAGTGCGCTGCCTTTTGCCATCTTATTGCTGGATCTGGATGACTTTAAAACCATCAATGATACTTTAGGCCACTCAAACGGAGATATTTTATTAAAGCAAATAGCGCAAAGACTCAGGGCGATATTATCAGACGACTGTACACTGGCTCGAATCGGCGGTGATGAATTTGCGATTATTATTCCAGATGCACACAACGCTAATGATCTGGTTTATATCAACCAACAAATCTTCTCAATTTTTACCGATAATTTTGCAATTAATACCTGGCATATCAGTACCAGTGTCAGTATAGGCATTGCATTCAGTCACCCTGATGTGGATTTACACTCATTATTTAGTAATGCCGATATTGCTATGTACAAAGCAAAATCAAACGGTCGTAATCAGTATATGATCTTTGAGCAAAGTATGAACCAGCAACAACAAAGGCGACTGGAGATTGCGAACTCTATCGATCAGGCACTCGAAGAGGATGAGTTTTTTATTGTTTACCAGCCTAAAGTCTCACCAACTGAAGGCGTTCAGGGTATGGAAGCATTAATTCGGTGGAATAGCCCAACACTGGGTTTTGTATCGCCTGCTGAATTTATCCCAATTGCAGAGCAATCCGGCAAAATAACTGATTTGACTAAATGGCTGGTGAATAAAGGGTTACATACTATCCAGCATGATAAAACGCTGTCCAGCTGTAAAATATCATTTAATTTATCGACCTTTGATATTCTAAAGCCCAGCTTTTTAAACGAATTAATCAATAAGGTCCGCCATTTTGATGTCCCACCCGAAATGATAGAATTCGAAATTACTGAATCTATCTATATGGAAAACTTTACCCTGGCAAACCTGTTTATCAAAGAAGTAAAAGCACTGGGCTGTAAAATTTCACTCGATGATTTTGGCACAGGTTATTCGTCTCTCAGTTATCTGACTCAGGTTTCTGCTGATACGATTAAAATTGATCAGTCTTTTGTGCATAACTTATTACGTTCTGACAAAGACAGGCAAATTGTTGAAGCTATTATCAAGTTGGCCAAAACATTAGAGTTGACCGTCTGTGCAGAAGGCGTTGAAACACAAGAGCAATATAATATATTAAGAGATTCAGGCTGTGATTTAATTCAGGGTTATTTATTTTCAAAACCCATAGTGGCTGATGCGGTAGAAGCTAAAGTTGAACAAATCAATGCGAATTTGCTCAACCCGGTGACGATTGATTAATCCTCTGAAGCTCAGCTTTCAAAGGATTAATTTCAATCAGAAGTGGCTGGAAGGGTCTTTCTGCTCACTTCACGAACCTGACTCTGGTTGCAAAGCTTTTATCGGGTTATTATCTATTTAGCTGTTTCCTTTAGCATTGGGATTTATTCCACTTGAATGCGGTAAATAACATGAAACCGATTCAAATCAATCTGCTCTTTAGGCAAATATCCTAAACTACCTGCCTCATTTAATAAGGCCTCAGTTAAACTTTTAACAGATTCTACCTCGTTAGGCTCTTCACGCCGGCCGGTAAATTTCATTTGAGCCCAGTACGACTGAATTCTTGCTTCACTTAACCCCATTACCTTGGTATTAAATACCATACGCCACCGATTGCCTACGGGCAATACAAGCGGTTTTAGGTTCACGCCATCAACCGACAAACGAGCCCCCAAATATAGCTGCTTAATCTGCTGACGGGAAAGCTCTATCTTGCTTCCTTTTGCAGACACGACTAATAATTCAGTCACTGCATAACCGGGTAACGTAAATAGTAAACACAGCACCACAATACATCGCTGCATTAAAAGACCCATTCTACGCCTCCTGTTAACAGAGTCGCCTGACCATCAAAAGCGGCTTTAGTTGAAGTAGGCAAATAAATCTCAGGTTCACCGTCTATTAAACGCAAGTCCAACTTAAATGCCAGACCAGGTTGGTAATCCCATCGGGTACCCAGTGTAATCGCTGAAGAATTAAATATCGGCCGGCTTTGCGCCAGTTGATTATACCCTGTTATCAGATAATCAATCTGCGGATCCCCAAGTTCCGGCAGCAGCGGAAACTGATAGCTATAATGGCCACGCCTTTCACTGAAAGTCAGATGGTAGGTAAACTGATTATGCTGATACCCTGCCGTCAGGTAATAACCCTTTAATTCAGTTAACAGCTCGATTTTATGCTCAATATTGGTCCATTCACCTCGTAAATACCAGTTGAGTAAATCGTACGAGAAACTCAACTGCGTAAATTCAACCCGACTTTCCACATCCAGCGCATTGGCCACATCGGTAAATACTGAGGCTTGTTGACCCAATTGATTAAATATGTCAATGACAGGGTTCAGACCGATATCTTCAACCTTGTAATCACCTATTGTTTTCGAAAACCGGGCACTGAGCGCACCGCGACTGACTTGAAATACAATGCCATTAAAATAGTCAACATTTACGTCAAACTCATCACCTGCAACGGCTATACTTTCATCAACCTGGCCCAAATAAGCCTGCACAGAAATATTAAACTCAGATGCTAGCCGCGTATATTCAACCAAAGCACCATTAAATGAAGAAAAGAAAAAAGAGTCATAAACTTCGGTGGGCAAAATCACCCAAGGATAAGCATAACCTACATTGATCACATCACTGTAATCAAAAAATGGCGTATGAAGTTTACCCAGCTTAACCTGCCAATTATCATTTGCCTGATAATTCAGATACAACCATTCCAAACCCGAATCAGTTGAATGTGTTTTACCCAATAGCTGGGCGGTAACGGATAAATCAGGCGTCAGCTGATAGCTAGTTTGTAACCCGAGTAAACTATGCTGATCAATTTTAATATCATTATCATAATTACTCAGCTCATCATCTTCTGAGAGCATGACACCACCGACCAGTCGGGCAAAACCTGAAAACTGAAGCTTTTCTTCAGCGGCCAGTGCTAACTGAGTCTGAAGACAGAGTAAGGCAGGCAAAAGTAGCTTGCGGTATAACATTAATATCCTTTCCCTTTTGATTTTATAAGTTCCTAATTGATTGTATTGGTTTATCCAATTCCAATTTAAAGTTAGGAGATAAATATCAGTTCAACAACTATAACGGATTAATTTTAAATGAGTAAAAGTCAATTGCATGAAACATAACAAAATTTGTTAAAAATAGCAGCAAGATTTAGCGCGTTATCAGGAATTTTGAGCAAAAATATGAAGTGTGCCAAGGGTCTGTTGACCTTTCACCTTCATTTTAGCACTCGAAAGGCCAGCAGGCCCTGAGTTCCTAGACAAAAAAGCCAGCTCGTGGCTGGCTTTTTTTTGCACAATATAAATAGCGAGTATTAAATTGCTTTCCACCAGCTTTTAATCTGATGCGCGGCTAAATAGTTCACCGGCACTAATAACAGAGTCACAAAGGTTGCAAACAATATCCCGAAACCAAGCGATACCGCCATCGGAATTAAAAACTGCGCTTGTGTCGATTTTTCAAACAACAATGGCATTAAACCGATAAAAGTAGTCAATGAGGTGAGTATAACCGGCCGGAACCTGGCTGAGCCAGCCGTTAATACGGCATCCTTAACACTCATCCCTTCTTCGCGTTTTTTAGCGATATAATCCACCAGTACCAGAGAGTCATTGACCACCACACCTAATAAAGCGAGCAGCCCCCATATACTCATAATGGTCAGATCCATGCCCATTAACCAGTGACCTAACATAGCACCAATAATGCCAAACGGAATTATTGACATTACTATCAAAGGCACTGTGTATGATTTAAGCGGAATAGCTAATAACGCATAGATCGCAAATATCACACCTAACAATCCCCAGAATAATGAATTAAAAGACTCAGCCTGCTCTTTAGCTTCGCCATCCATTACATAATCTACACTTGGGTATTGTGAAACCAATTCATCTAAATATTGATTTAGATCCTGATTCATCACTGTCATATTGGCTTTTTCTTTGTCCACATCCGCATATACAGTTAATACCCGGTAGCCATTAATACGATAGATAGAAGTTGGGCTTTTCCCTGTCACAAAACGGGCGACCTGAGATAAAGGTACCTGTTTACCATCCTGCGTGCTAATCAGCATATTATTTAAATTGGCGACTGAATTTCGTTCATTGCGCGGAAAACGCACCATAACCCGGACATCGTCGCGTCCACGCTGAATACGTTGCGCCTGTACGCCATAAAATGCCTGACGTACCTGGCTGATGACTTGCGAACGCGTAATCCCTAATAAATAAGCTTCCGTTTTCAACTCAACCTGAATTTCTTCTTTACCATTTGCCATAGAGTCATTGATATCAAATACGCTTTCATAGGTTGAGAGACGCTCTTTAACTAACTCGCCAACTTTATTTAATTGGGCAAAATCATTACCTCTGAGCTGGATCCGTACCGGATCACCTGAACGACCGATTTCTGAGCGGAAAGTAACTTCCTCGGCGCCCGGAATTTCGCCAACCTTATCACGCCAGGCTCTGGACAGTTCCTGACTGGAAACATCAAAGTTAAGCTCTTCAGGCGGGGTAATTTCAAATCTGACATTACCGCGAGCCGCATCCCCACCGCGACCGGTTTGAGATAAAATATGCAAAATCACACTTTCATCGGTGAGCGGATCAACATACTCTTCCTGTAATTCCCGTGCTGCCTGAGTAATACGCTCAATATGCGAATCAGTCACTTCAAAAGGAGTACCGTTTGGCATAGTAATGCTCACTGAAACCGTTTCACTCGGTACACGCGGAAAGAATATAAATTTAGTATGCCCCACCATAATCGCGGCGATAATGATGGACAATAATCCACTAAAGATAATTAAGGTGCTGCGTTTATTATGCAAACATAAATGCAGTATGGGTTTGTAATATTTTAAAATGGCAATTTCAAAACCGGTCGCAAACTTTTGCTGAAATTGCTGGATTTTATTTTGTTTGCTTTGATCCTGTTGCTGCCTGACTTTTAAATATTTTAAATGCGCCGGTAATACAAATTTGGACTCGATAAGCGAAAATAACAGAACGGGAATCACAACAGACGGAATTTGCGCAAAAATAGCGCCCCGGTTACCTTCAATAAACAGTAACGGTGTAAAGGCCGCGACTGTTGTTAGTACCCCAAAAGTAACAGGTGTAGCGACTTCTTTGGTGCCCATAATGGCAGCCTGCAAACCATTTTCAGCATTTTCGAGATGTTTATAGACATTCTCACCGGTGACAATGGCATCATCCACCACTATCCCCAGCACAACAATAAAACCAAATAAGCTGATAATATTCAGGCTGACATCAAATAAAGACAGCACCATAAATGAACCTAAAAAGCTCACGGGTATCCCGATAAACACCCAGAAAGCAACGGCCGGGCGCAAAAATAAGCCTAATAAAATCAATACCAGGATACCGCCCTGCACCGCATTTGTCGCTAAAGTTGCAATCCGCTTTTTAACGACAACAGAATCATCACTCCAATAACTGAGCGAGATTCCTCGCGGCAGCTTGCTCTGCTGTTCGTGAATATAATCTTTAACTGCCTGCGCCACTTCAATCGCGCTCTGATTACCAACCCGGTATACAGAAACGGTTGCGGCCAGTTTACCGTCAAATCGGGTACGTATGGCGGTTTCTTCAAAGCCATCGTATATCTGGGCGATATCGCCTAGTGTCAGTACAGTACCGTCTGAATGCGTTTTTAAAACAATGCGTTCAAATTCGTCCTGGCGGTAAGCCTGGCCTTTAGAACGAATTAATACATCACCACCATCAGTCTTAATATTACCGGCAGATAAATCAATTGAGCTTTGCTGAATCGCTGTCGAAACATCCGACAAGGTTAAATTGTATTCTCTTAGTACATCCTGTGGCAGTTCAATTGCAATTTCATAATTACGCACACCGGCCACGTCGGCTTGTGTGACGCCATTTAATTTTAAAATATCATCACGGACTTTTTCAGCTAACTGCCTAATTTCACGCTCACTGACATCACCTGCAATCGTGACATCAATAACATCCGGTTTCCACATAGCCAGTGAAATAATAGGTCGCTCTGCTTCACCGGGCAGTGTATTAATTGCATCAACCCTATTTTTAACATCATCCAGAATTTGTCGCGGGTCATAACCTTGCTCGACTTCAATATTAACACTCGCACCACCTTCAGTTGAACGACTGGTAATCTCCTCAACACCTTCCAAATCCATTAAGGCTTCTTCTATCCGGGTGGCAACTGAAAGTTCCGCATCTTCCGGGGTTGAGCCTCTTAAAGTGACTCGAACACTAATTGTATCTGATTCAAAAATCGGAAAAACTTCCAGCGGAATTTTAGCAATTAAGTGATATGCGCCAATACCAATAATGCAAAACATTAACAGGTTAGCAGCGACGTGATTGCGGGCAAACCAAGCTATCATTATGCGTCACCTCGTGCTGCCTGCTGAGGTTTTTCAACCGTTTCCATCAATGACTGAGACGACTCCTTTAATTTTACCCGAGTGCCGGTTGCCACTTGCCCCAACGGCGTGGTCACCAGTACATCTCCGTCTTTCAGGCCAGATTTAATAATAGCAATCTCATTGTTTTGCCATAGAATTTCAACGTTTTGACGCTCCAGTACACCATCTTTATACAGGTAGACATAAGTGCCTTGATAAATTGCCTTATTTTCTAAAGTAATGACATTTTTTAAGGTTTTACCTAATATTTCCGCTGTCACGTACTGCCCAATCTTTAATGGCATTTTGCCATAAGCTTTTTCACCAAAAGGGTCCTCGATTCTAGCGACTACATGGAGCTGACGACTTTCGCTATCAATAGCACTTGCCGTTCGAACCAGCTGTGCTTGCCAAACTTCATTTCCGGCTAATTGAGAATATATATTAACTTTGGCATTCGCATCTTTGCTCGCACCACGATAATCTTCCGGCAAGTTCACTAAGCCAATTTCATTATTTTTAATCGGCAGACTAACCTCTATCGCAGCCGTTGAATAGATTTCACCTAATTGAGTGCCATTAGATATTACCTGCCCTAAATCAACCTCATTCGTCAATACACGACCCGCATAAGGCGCTCTGATTTTAGTACGTTGCAGATTTATTTTAGCTTGCTGGTAGTTAGCTTGTGCCGATGCGACTTTCGCTTCAGCGGCCGCCAATTGAGGTTTACGCAGCACGAGCGCTGGGGCATTTTCGCCATTACCCAGTCGTTGCCAATCTTTCATGGCCTGATCGGCTTGGGCTTGCTCTTCAGCCAGCATTTGCTGTGCTTCAACTAAATTTGCGTAGGCGATATCAACATTGGCTTGATAATCAACCGATTCAATTTCAATCAGCAGTTCACCTTTTTCAAAAAAACCACCACCTCGCATAGATTCAGAAATAAAAACTATCTTCCCGCCGACCTGTGACGTTAACTTAGTTTCAATTTGCGCTTCAACCAATCCATAGGTGTCTATTTCAATGGGGTAATCTTTTGCTTCTAATGTTTTAACATCAACGGAAATATAAGCTTCAGGCGGCGTAAAATTGCGATTAACCTGAGGTCTGCTGAAATAAACAAAGGCCACAATAAAGCCAAATAAAGCAATCAATATAAGTGGCATAAACTTTTTAATTATTTTTAGCATGACTAGTCTTCCTGCGTCTCTAATCTGTTACGTTCAATGGCTGAATCTCCGCCTAAAGCCTGATGGAGTGCGATTTGGTTGGTGATAATTTGTCTTTTGATTTCAATCACCTGGTTTTTTGCATTAAAGGCTGTGCGCTGAGTTGATAAATAATCTGAATAATCGGTTAAACCGCGTTTATATTGCTCAAAAGCCAGTTCTTCAGCCAGTATCGCGTTATCTCGTGAGCGTTCGCTCGATTCCAGTTGAGCTTTTAGGGATTTAAGCTGATTTAAGCCTGTTTCAATCTCTTCCAATGCATTATAGAGTACCTGAACATAACTTAATTCAGCTTGATTTAGTTCTATCTCAGCTTGTTTTTCAAGCGTTGCTAGCTGACCTGCATCAAATATAGGCTGTAATAAACTGGCAGACAACGACCAAGCAATGCCTTGGCTAAATAAATCTGACAAGTTAGATTGACTATCACTGACATTGGCTGATAACTGGAAACTAGGAAAACGATTTTTATGTGCAATAGCCAGATTTGCATTATTGATCATAATATTAAGCCAGGCTGACTGTACATCAGGTCTTTGTTTTACTAATTCAGTCGGAATACCTTTTAACAAAGTAAAATCCACTTCGGGAAAACTTTCCCCAACCCACAAATCTTGTTTGGGGTAACCACCCAATAATAATGCTAACTGCCGGCTTTGCTCTGCAAAACTCGCTTGTTGCTGAACCAGATTAGATTTTTCTGATTCAAGACTGTTTCGGGTCAAATACACATCTAAGGCTGAATTTAATCCGGCTTTATAGCCATTTTCAACAATATCCAAATTGCCCTGAACATTGATTAACCTTTGTTTGGACAATTCAACCTGCTGATAGGTTGCCAGCATTTGTAACCACTGGCTGCTCACTGAACTCACTAATTCGAGTTGAGATTGTTCCAGTTGGCTAAGTGCAGCTTGATAATTATACTGAGCCGCTTTTTGCGCATCAGAAAGCTTGCCCCATAAATCTATTTCATAACTGGCAGATAAACCTGCTCTAAACTGGTTCGATATAGCATCATCCGATTTAGAGCGGTTTGCGCTGAGCGATAAATCCAGTTGCGGCCAAAATACGGCCCCGGCCCGATCAAGTGTCAAATTTGCTTTTTGCACTTCGAGTTGGTTAATTTGAATAGTTTGATTATTTTTTAACGCTTGCTCTATCAGTTGATTCAGCCGGTCTGACTTAACCCATTGCACCAATTTAGTGCCATTTGGTACATCAGGCACTGAGTTTTGCCACTGCGCAGGGATTTCCACTTCATCATTTATCGATGAATGATAGTTGGATTGGCAGGCGGATAAACAAACAGAAAGTGCGACTAATTTTATTTTTATTGCGAGATTCATATTATTCATCATATTTATTTTTTCATTCGAAATATTACCAAGCTAAAATTCACAATCCCATTAATTCAATCTAAATTTACACAATCTTTACTTATTAAGAGCAACTAAATTCGGGATATTTAAAGAAAAACCGAAAATCAATAATTATTCACCCATCGTAAATAATTAATTATTTCCAAACCGTATATAAAACAGCTTATTCACTTAAAATTATCATTTGAAACAATAACTGAACAGCTCTATCGTTAATCAATTTACGTTTAAAAAAAATACAGTTTTGTTGCATAAAAATGTCAATTGGTCATACCTATTCGCCAAAACTTATGATAAAGTTGCGCGCTCCCAATTAGTGCAAACATATCTTGAGGTACTGATATAATATTATGCCCACACAATCGCGCAATTCCTTTGCCAAACCTGTAACTACTTTATTAATTTCTCTATTCGCTCTTTTTCTGGCGCCCTCTGCATTTGCTCAGGCAAGCGCTGAAAAAATTGACTTAACCCACCATTTTGTCGGCTATTTTGCAGTCACCATGTTTATTGTGGCCTACGCTCTAGTTATTGCAGAAGATTATCTGCACTTAAGAAAATCAAAACCTGTATTAGTCGCTGCGGGTTTAATCTGGTTTGCTTTAGGTTGGATTTATACCCAACATGACATGTCAGAGCTGGCAAAAGAAGTATTTGAACATAACTTATTAGAATACGCTGAGCTCCTGCTTTTCTTATTAGTCGCTATGACCTATATCAATGCGATGGAAGAGCGCCGGGTATTTGATGGCATTCGAGTTTGGATGATTTCTAAAGGTTTAAGTTTACGCAGTCTATTTTGGTTGACCGGTGTATTAGCCTTTGCTATTTCTTCATTTGCAAACAACTTAACAACCGCAATGTTAATGTGTGCAATTGTATTAAAAGTGGCAAAGGGTAATAAAACCTTCATTAATTTGGCCTGTATTAATATTGTTGTCGCTTCTAACGCTGGCGGTGCATTCAGCCCATTTGGTGATATCACAACCCTAATGGTCTGGCAGGCCGGTTTTGTTCATTTTGAAGAATTCTTTACTCTGTTTATACCGGCATGTGTCAACTTCCTGGTCCCAGCGGTCATTATGAGTTTGTTTATCAGTAATGAACCAAGCAAAGTCATCTTAGAAGAATTTGAAATGAAACGCGGTGCAAAACGTATCGTATTTTTATTTATTCTGACCATAGTGACTTCGGTTATTGCACACAGTTGGTTTGGTATGCCACCCGTACTGGGCATGATGACTGGCTTGGGTTATCTTAAATTCTTTGGTTACTATTTACGTCGCAGTTTACCGCGTTCACTGGCGAAAAAGCGCAGTGAAGCTCAAAAACGTAAAGATGAAAAAGCATTGCGCCGGTTAGGTCAGGTTGTCCCTTTTGATGTATTTGATAAAGTGGCACAGGCAGAATGGGATACTTTGTTATTCTTCTTCGGTGTTGTAATGAGTGTCGGCGGCTTAGGCTTTATTGGTTATTTAACCTTAATATCAGAAGCCATGTACACCAACTGGGATCCAACCTATGCCAATATCGCTGCCGGTGTTTTATCTGCTATTGTTGATAATATTCCGGTTATGTTTGCAGTTATCGCGATGGATCCGGCAATGGGCTTAGATCAATGGCTATTAGTGACTATGACAGCCGGCGTGGGTGGTAGTTTATTATCCGTCGGCTCTGCAGCGGGTGTTGCCTTAATGGGGCAATCTAAAGGAAATTATAGCTTCTTTGGTCATTTAAAATGGAGCTGGGCCATTGCACTAGGCTATATTGCATCTATTCTGGTTCATTTAGCGATCAACCACTAAATCAGACGTTCGATTTAAAATAAAAATCCCGGCAACTGTGCATCACATAGTTGCTGGGATTTTTTGTATCTAAAGGCCCCTAACATTCTCGCAATTTAAATAAAAATATTGGGTTCAACCTAAGCAGGCGACGCTATACCTTGTACCAATTGCAGACCTTGGTAAATAAAGTCTACAGATGAGCGTCAAAAGTTGAGCTGTAATGTAAACCATAGTTTTTGTAATGTGATTGACTGCAAAGTGCTACTGTTACTTTATCTTGGTAATACCCACTAAAATTGCGATTACACCACCCACCATTCCAGCCCAAGCTTCAATAGGGGTATCACCACTTAACGCTCGACTGACTTGTGAACTTGCCGAATCGTAAATATTGTATCCCCAAATCGCTAATGCAGTTCCGACAATAATTAATATGATACCTAAAACTTTATTATTCATTTTCAATCCTTTTAATAGTTACACTGTGCGACAGCATGGGTAGCCAATACTTTCATACAAGGTCAGAGAAGCTACAGACACTAAGTTGGCGCTCTGATAACCCCTTTAGTTTCTGATTTTCTTTAACAGATTTTTAGCTTCCTGCTGTAGTTCGCTTTCACCGCTTTCAATCACTTCAGCTAAAGCTTGTTCGGCAGATTCCAAGTCATCAATTTCAATATAAGCTCTGGCCAAATCGAGTTTGGCTTGAATAGCAGAGCTGTCATCCTGATCAACATCAAAACCGGATGTTGATTCTTTTTCAATTTCTTCTGCCAAGTCCAGTTTAATTTTACTTTGATCATAGGGTTCTACATCGTTTGTTGAATTCTCTAAATCTTCCAGTATTTCATCAACTTCAATATAGCTTTTGTCATTTTCGGCATCCGTTTCATTGAAAGAAATATCGTTTTCTAATATATCTAATGGCTGACTTTCTTCTGCCAATAGATCATCTAGATGAATGGATGCAACCGAATCTTCCAGTTTTTCATCTGGCTCCTGACCGGTTAGTGAGAGTTCACCTAAAAGTTCATCAAAATCGGTATTTTCATATTCTTCGATTTCTTGTAAACCTGGATCGTCCAAAGAAATTTCCGGTTCTGTGTTGCTTGCTTGCTTTGAATCAGCATCGCTTAATAACTTGTCTAAATCAAAATCTTCAAGATGATGGTCCGGCGCTATTACATCTGTATCTTTTTCATCTAAGAGTGCTTCAATATCATGAGCAAATGTTTTATTGGAATCTTTTATTTGTTCAGAAGTGGGGATTTCATCTTCAGATTCAGCATCCAGCCAGTCTTCAATCCCTTCTTCCGGAATAGATTCAAACTCAACTTCATCAGCCATAGAATCGAAATCATCCAAAGCCTGTTCAATTTCAGGCTCAAAATCTTGATCTGCTAGCTGGTCTATATCAACTTTATCCAACTCTTCATCTGAAAGGTCAAAATCATCCAGTTCATCATCTAAATCAGAATCCGCGTCAAAATCAGTTTCTGGTTCCGCTTCGACTTCTGGCTCTACTTCGGCTTCTGGCTCTACTTCGGCTTCTGGCTCGCTTTCAGTTTCTGGCTCTGCTTCAGTTTCTGGCTCTGCTTCGGCTTCTGGCTCTGCTTCGGCTTCTGGCTCTGCTTCGACTTCTGGCTCTGCTTCGGCTTCTGGCTCTGCTTCGGCTTCTGGCTCGCTTTCAGTTTCTGGCTCGCTTTCAGTTTCTGATTCGCTTTGAGTTTCTGATTCGCTTTCAGTTTCTGGTTCGCTTTCAGTTTCTGGTTCGCTTTCAGTTTCTGAATCAGCTTCTGGCGCTGCTTCAGATTCTGGCTCAGCTTCAGTTTCTGAATCAGCTTCTGGCGCTGCTTCAGATTCTGGCTCAGCTTCAGTTTCTGGCTCGCTTTCAGTTTCTGGCTCGCTTTCAGTTTCTGGCTCAATTTGAATTTCTGAATCTGCTTCTGGCGCTGCTTCAGATTCTGGTTCCAGTTCTACATCTAAACTGGTTGGATCTAGGGATATACTTTCATCTTGCTCACGAATTTCAGTATCAGCTGATTTTTGCTCTACTGGCTCATATTCTGCTAAGCCGGCTTCATCTTCACTGTCGCCTTCAAATTCGGCCTCCAGACTTAATGGATCATCTTCTACTGCCTGTAGATCATCAACGGCATCATCTTCAGCAAATAAACCAAATTCATCATCGACAGTTGAGTCATTGTCTTGTTCGGGAGTTATATCTTGCTCATCAATAGCTAAGTCTGGTTCAATGAGATCTTCCAAATCAACTTCTGTATCTGAAACCTGTTCGTTTTCAGCCAATTTATTATCATCTTCAACTAAAAAAACCAGATCATATTCATTTTGCGGTGACGGCTTTTCACTATCCGGTTCAGATAAATCAGAATCAGATTGCTGATTATCGATATAGCTGTCTATATCAAAATTTTCGTCATCTTCTATTTCAGGCTCAAGTTCACCCGTTTTTTTTTCTGTGTCCTCAGCCGAATCTGCCTGTTCATCATCTATCAATGAATCTATATCAAAATCATCGTCTGAATCGGTTGTCTCAGATTTAGTTTGCTCTGCTTCAGTTTCTTTATCTGAATCTGCTTGCGCATCATCTATCAATGAATCTATATCAAAATCATCGTCTGAATCGGTTGCTTCAGGGTTAGCCTGCTCTGCTTCAGTTTCTTTAGCTGAATCTGCCTGCGCATCATCTATCAATGAATCTATATCAAAATCATCGTCTGAATCAGTTGCCTCAGATTTAGTCTGCTCTGCTTCAGGCTCAGCCTGCTTTGCTTCAGTTTCTTTAGCTGAATCCGCCTGCGCATCATCTATCAATGAATCTATATCAAAATCATCATCTGAATCGGTTGCTTCAGGCTCAGCCTGCTCTGCTTCAGTTTCTTTAGCTGAATCTGCCTGCGCATCATCTATCAATGAATCTATATCAAAATCATCATCTGAATCGGTTGCTTCAGGCTCAGCCTGTTCTGCTTCAGTATCTTCAGCTGAATCTGCCTGCGCATCATCTATCAATGAATCTATATCAAAATCATCAATTGAATCGGTTGCTTCAGGCTCAGCCTGCTCTGCTTCAGTTTCTTTAGCTGCATCTGCCTGCGCATCGTCTATCAATGAATCTATATCAAAATCATCAATTGAATCGGTTGCTTCAGAGTCAGCCTGCTCTGCTTCAGTTTCTTTAGCTGCATCTGCCTGCGCATCATCTATCAATGAATCTATATCAAAATCATCTTCGGAATCGGTTGCTTCAGAGTCAGCCTGCTCTGCTTCTGTTTCTTTAGCTGAATCTGCCTGCGCATCGTCTATCAATGGATCTATATCAAAATCATCTTCGGAATCAGGCTCAGAATCCAATAAATCACCCAGCTCGACGTCTTCGTCAATATCGGATTCATTAACAGGCTTGTTTTGTGCCATATCTGCATCCAGCAGTGCATCAAGCTCATCATCATCGTCTTGCTCAGACGGATTTTGATCTACTGATGAATCGATATCACCTTTATCAATGAGTTCAGACTCTGAATCTGGTTTTGATTCAGCAGAATATTCATCTTCCTCATCTTCGCCATCAAATAAAGAATCCAGCTCATCCTGAGAAAGCTCGGCATTACCGGCGCTTTCATCTTCTTCTTGTGGCGGATTATCATCAGGCTGCTTTGCTGGTTCAGAATCGCCAACCGACTCCAATAAAGCATCAATATCATCTTCAGAAACAATATCGTTGAGATCATCGCCCAAATCATCTCCAACCAAATCATCCAGTGACTGATCCAATATGTCATCACCAAATCCGGTATTCGATTGCTGGGTGATATCATCATCTGCGCTTAACGGAATGTCCAATAATTCATCATCGTCCATCAACAAATCATTTTCATCAGCAACAGGTGACAATAATTCGTCATCGTCTAAGCGAATACCTGAATCACTCGCAGCATCCGGTGCAGGTGCGGCTTCAGGTGGCTGAGTTGCAAAAAAATTGTCCAGTTCATCCGCTTCTTCTGCCGGTCTCGAAGGCTGATTAAATTGACCTGAATTTAAATCCAGTTCTTCTTCTGATTCAGAAGCGCGCTTTTTACGGGCAATTAACCACCAAAATAATAATCCAACTAAAATAATGGCAGGCAAAGTTGCCAGTAAAATCAAATAAAGGACATTTGAGCTAACAGCTTTCCAAAACTGTGTAAATGCATTTTCATTTTCTTCAGCCAACTCTTTACGTTGCTGCTCTAACATTTCCGTTTGTTGTGCCAATATCTGCTCCATTTGCAACTGAAGCTGACTGCCTTGACCCACCTGATTACGCAAATCAACGACTTCTTCGTTCACATTGGCTAAACGGTTTTTTAAGCGCTCATTTTCCTGAATCAGCGACTGGATATTATTTAATGAAGAGGCAAATTGTTGTTTTAAAGATTCATAAGACTTTAACTGTTCTTGCTGTAGCTCACTTAAGCGATTTTGGATATCATTTTTGGCTGTCTCTAAGTCGGCTTGCTTGGCTGTTTCCTGCCGCTTTTTCTCTTCCGGATCCTGTTGGGCGGCTATACTTTTCCGGCGATTTTCAGCCCAAACTTCATCATCTAATTCTGACTTGTTTCTTGCAGCGGTTTTATTAATTTTTCGCATCGCTGAAACTGTGGGTATTTGCAAAACTGAGCCACTACGCATGCTGTTTAAATTATGATTAATAAAAGCTTCAGGGTTTGCCTGATATATAGCAACCATAATCTGGTAGGTGGAAACGCTTGCATCCGGACGAATTTGTTCAGCGATTTGCCATAAGGTATCCTGGCCTGTAATCGGGCCATAAGTTTGCGAGGTTAAGCCTGTATCGTTTTCTTTATCGCCACGAATTTGTATCTGCGCATAGGCTTTAGATGAAGTAAAAACTTCAATAAAACTCAAATGAGTACCTAGTAACGCGAGCCAAACGACAGCAAAACAAAATTTTCGATACAAGCGCATTATTTTATAATCCCAAACCTTGCGAAAAATCGCTTCTAGTTAATTAATTTTTACCCGGTGTAAGTGGTGAAAGCTAAGCTTTTTATGTCTGATTATAATCGGCTTAACCAACACCTCAGTTTTTTGACACTTATTCGTGATTTTTATAAGGAGGCAAAAACTATTCCAATTTATTATTTTTTAAGTTCTTTTATTAATTATCTTTCAGACTGGTATTAAACCCTAAATTAGTAAAAATAGGCAATAAAGTTTCATCGCATTTTACTTTAAGTGAGGTTACTTCACGTCTAATTGCATAATTTTTTCTAAGTTTATCAAAACTATCCGGCGCTTTGGCCAATCCCATTCTAAAGTCTAGGTCATCGTTTCGGATATCGTAAACCAAATTCATTATTGCCCTGTACTGACGCTGGCTGAGCTCATAATTGTCTGTCAGCAACATTTGATCAATGGCGAGTGCAGGCAATAAATCCTGAAGCTTCACTTTAATATCAACATTCAGGCGTTTACATATCATCTGATATAAGATTTCAGTGCCTCTGGCTTTCCCTTCCAGACTATGGCCCGCAATATGCGGTGTACCAAACTCCAGATATGGTAACAACCCCAATTCAATCTGTGGCTCGTTTTCAAAGACATCGAGTACAACATGCAAGTTATTACCCGCCTCAAAATATTTTAATAGCTGCTGATTATCAACCACTTCGCCGCGACAGGCATTGATAAGTATAGTGCCTTGTTTTAATTTACTTAATGTATCAAAGTCAAACATATGTTCGGTCGCATGTGGACCTCGCTTAACCAAAGGTACATGACACGTAATTAAATCAGCGCTTAACACAGCTTCAAAACTTGCTGACTCGAATCCAGCCTCCTGCTCTGCTTTAACTGGATCATACTGAATCACTTTGCAGCCAAGCGCTGAAAAACGACGCGTTAACCTTTCGCCAATCTGACCTACCCCAATAATGCCAATCACTTTGTCTTTGAGCATAAAACCATATTTATTGGCCAGATTAAACCCTGTGCTAATGACATAATCAGCCACTGCATCTGCATTACAGCCAGGTGCTGCACTCCAGGGAATCTGACGAGATTCAAGATAGTCTGAATCAATGTGATTGTAGCCAGCCGTGGCCGTACCGACAAATTTGAGTTTATGGCAATGCTTTAATAAGCTTTCATTCACTTTGGTGGTTGAACGTGTTAACAAATAATCTGCATCTGCAATTTCTTTTGCTGTCACGTCCCGGCCTTTAAAACGGGTAATCTTTCCGAGCTCAGAAAAAAAGTCTTCAGCGTATAATAATGAATCTTCAATAAAAAAATGCGGTTTATCGCTCATATCTATTCCGGTTCTTAAGCTACTTAAAAGTTAGCAATTAAAAAGCCGCACTATGGCGGCTTTTAAAATGATTCCTGATTACAACAAGGTGATTTTACGCTTTCTGATAGCGCTTGAAAATAAGCGTTGCGTTCGTACCACCAAAACCAAAACTGTTAGACATTACAGTATCCAGTTCCGCTTCGCGCGTTGTATTTACAATGTCTAAGCCTTCGGCTTTTTCATCCAGCGTTTCGATGTTGATCGAAGGTGCAATAAAGTTATTTTCTAACATCAATAATGAATAAATAGCTTCATGGACACCGGCAGCACCCAGTGAGTGACCTGTCATCGCCTTTGTTGCACTGATTGCAGGTTTCTGTTCACTAAATACAGTTTGAATAGCTTCTAACTCTTTTACGTCACCAACAGGTGTTGAAGTGCCGTGAGTATTTAAGTAATCGATTGGTGTATCCACTGTAGCCATTGCCTGCTGCATACAACGAATTGCACCTTCACCAGACGGCGCAACCATATCATAGCCGTCAGACGTTGCGCCATAACCGACTATTTCACCATAGATTTTAGCGCCGCGAGCCAGTGCATGTTCTAATTCTTCAACAACAACAACACCGCCACCACCAGCGATAACAAAACCATCACGCTCTGCATCATACGTTCTTGATGCTTTTTCCGGTGTTTCGTTATATTTAGTTGATAACGCACCCATACCATCAAATAAACAAGCTAATGTCCAGTGTAGTTCTTCACTACCACCAGCAAAAACAACATCTTGTTTACCTAGCTGAATTTGTTCCCAGGCATGACCAATACAGTGAGCAGATGTGGCACATGCTGAACTGATAGAATAATTCACACCTTTAATTTTAAACGGTGTTGCTAAACAGGCAGATGCAGTAGAACCCATGGTTTTAGTGACCATATATGGTCCAACTCGTCTAACGCCTTTGGTTTGCATAGTTTGAGCAGCATTAACCTGGTTCTCAGAAGAAGCACCGCCAGAACCTACGATTAAGCCTGTTCTTGGATTAGATACCTGATCTTCACTTAAACCAGAATCTTCAACGGCCTGTTTCATAGCAATATATGCATAGGCAGCCGCATCACCCATAAAACGAAGTTGTTTACGATCGATATGCTCGGAGAAGTCGATGTCTACGTTACCCCAAACCTGACTGCGCATATTCACGTCTGCGAACTGCTGAGAATGAGTAATACCTGAGCGGCCAGCTTTTAACGAAGATGTTACTTCTTGTGCATTGTTCCCTATACTAGATACAATCCCTAAGCCAGTTATCACTGCTCTTTTCATAAAATTCCTCTTAGTGCGAAAGACACAACTTTATGCCCGTTTATATTTACTGATATGCTAAAAGTTGCTTATTATCGGCTAATTTGAAGTAAAATGCGATGCTTGAAAAGCAATTGGGTATATAAAATTGACAAAAATTCAAACTGCTAGCCTAGAATTTCAACAAAATGGCACACCAGTCTCAACAAAATTCGACGATATCTACTTTTCGAAAGACAATGGCCTTGAAGAATCTCATTATGTATTTCAGCAAGGAAATCATCTTGTTGAACGCTGGAAGCGTTGGCAAAATCCGCATTTCACAATTGCTGAAACTGGCTTTGGCACCGGCTTAAACTTCCTTGCCGTTTGCCAGGCATTTGAACAATTTAAAGATCAAAATCCGAATAGCCCGCTTAAACAACTTAATTTTATCAGCTTTGAAAAATATCCGCTGAATAAGTTAGATCTTGCGAAAGCTTTAGCGCCTTGGCAAATGCTTTCTGTGTGGTCAGATCAGCTTGTAGAACAATATCCTTACCTGATAGCCGGAGCGCACCGTATTGAGTTTAAAAATCAAATCAAACTGGATCTTTGGCTAGGAGATATTTTAACGCAATTACCTCAAGTTGCAGATAATTATCAAGGCACAGTTGATGCCTGGTTTTTAGATGGCTTTGCCCCCAGCAAAAATTCTGCAATGTGGCATCAGGATGTATTTAATCATATGGCTCGTCTTGCAGCTCCTGAAGGGACTTTAGCTACCTTTACGGCTGCTGGATTTGTTCGCCGCGGGCTCATTGATGCCGGATTTGATATGCAAAAGCGCAAAGGCTTTGGTTACAAACGGGAAATGTTAACCGGCCAGCTTAAGCCGGCTAACGAGCAAACACAGCGCACAAAATCAAATCAATACGCATCGGTTCATGCACCTCAGTATCCGCAACCGGCAAGTGAATATCGCACAACCTGTATTGTCGGTTCTGGCATAGCGGCAGTTTGTACAGCACTCAAACTGACTGAGCGCGGCCATTTCGTTCATTTAATTAGCCAGCACGATCTGGCTGACGGCGCCTCAGGAAATCGACAAGGCGCAATTTACCCCTTGATTCAAAATAGTCAGAATGCGATTTCAGATTGTCACTTAAAAAGTTTTGAATATGCCAGACAGTTTTATCAAAACTGGCAAAAAACGCTAAAATTTTCTGCAGATTTTTGCGGCCTTGTACAGTTAGCTTTTTCAGACAAAATGGCAAAACGCCAACAAGCCCTGCTAGATAACCCTATTTGGCCTGAACAGATTTTTAATCCAATACCTCAGTCGCAAATGCAAGATTTAACGGGTCTTGAATTCCCCTATTCAGGTTTGCATTTTGCTGATGGCGGTTGGCTAAACCCTGTGAGTTTTATTCATTCGACAATAGAATATTTAAAAACTCAGGGTAAACTTAAATTATCGCTTGGTACTGAATTACAATCTTTTGAAAAATTAGAATCAGGTTGGCGTTTATCCTGCGAGCAACACCAGAAAAAAGTCATATATGAAACAGAAAATTTGATTCTCTGCCAAGGCTGGCAGCTAGCTGAATTTGAGCAAACTCAGCATTTAACGGTCGAACCCAGCCGAGGTCAGGTCAGTCACTTAAAAACCCGAGATGACGTTCAAGCGTTAAAAAAAGTCATTTGTCACAAAGGTTATCTGACCCCCAGCTGGCAGCAAACACATTGTGTTGGCGCAACTTTTGAGCAAAATAACAGCACCTCTGAGGTAAAAGCAGAAGACGATTTGACTAACCTGTCTCTTCATCAAACCCATACCCCAAACCTTGCAAACTGGCTTAAACCACAAAATCTGGTTTCCAGCCGCGCATCCGTCAGGGCGACAACCAAAGACAGACTACCTATGGTTGGCGCTATCAGCCCGGTAGACAGCTTCAAGGCTGCATTTGGGCATTACGCAAAAGGCGGTCGTTTACCGGCCAATCCAGCACAAGCTTATCCAAATTTATACGTATTGGCAGGCTTGGGGTCAAGAGGATTAACCACTGCCCCGTTTATGGCTGAATGTCTGGCGGCACTGGTTAATAATGAGGTGATACCGCTGTCTTTAAAAACGCTGGAAGCACTGCATCCAAACCGTTTTCTGATGCGGGATATGAAACGTGGTGAAATCTAAACCTTAAAACTAAACTTGATTTATTTCACTGTGAAATCAAATGGCTGTTCGCTGCTTTGATATTGTTTTTTAAGCGTACTCAGGTCTTGGTTCAGGGTTTTAATTGAATTAATCACTGATGTAACAACAGCCATTTCATCATAATTGACATCGGGTTGAACAAAATCTGCTTGATCTAGACTAATAACTTGTGACATAACAAATACCAAACTCATTGACTTAAAATTAGTATCGGCGAGTCATATTAAAGCTTAAGCAAAATTTTAAGTTTTTGTCAGTGTTTTTCCGCATGATTGGAGGCGATATGAAAAATCCAGACGATTGGAGCTACTTCAGCCAGGAAATGAGCGATGTCAAACCAATAAAACAAGATACTGTGGTTGCTAAACCCCAGTCTTGCGATCCCAGCCAGGCCCAGCTAAAACAAATCAATGCAATCAAATCAGAAAGCCAGGATGAAAATGAACTGACCACAGAGTTTGTTGAACCTGTTGACCCATACGATTATATCCAGTTTAAGCGAGATGGCGTGCAGGAAGGTGTCTATCGCAAATTGCGACTAGGCAAATATCCAATCGAAGCTCAGCTTAATTTGCATCATTTTTCGGTAAAAGAAGCCCGCAATGAAATATATAAATTTATTAAGCAGTGTCATCAGCTTAATATCCGTTCTGTACTGATTATTCATGGCATCGGGATAAAATCTAAACCCTACCCGGCTGTTTTAAAAAGCCATCTGAATAAATGGTTACCCAGTCTCGAATCTGTACTTGCGCTTCATACCGCACAAAAACAACATGGCGGATACGGCGCTACCTATGTCTTAATCAGAAAATCAGATGAGAAAAAGCGGGAGAATCGGGAACGGCATTTAAAGCGACTTGCGTAGAAAAATAAAATCAGGTCTATCGATAAATCCGAACTAAAGTTACAATTAAATCGATTAGAATTCGAAATCATACTTGAGATATCCTATTAAGACCTCACTTTAAGTGACATTACTCAAGTTTAAAAATAATTGGAGAAAAAACATGAGCGAAGCCAGACATAGCCGTCTGTTGATTTTAGGATCAGGCCCTGCGGGTTACACTGCTGCAGTTTATGCAGCCAGAGCTAACTTAAACCCGGTACTTATCACAGGTATGCAGCAAGGTGGTCAGTTAACCACAACAACAGAAGTAGAAAACTGGCCAGGTGATGCAAATGATCTGACAGGCCCGGCATTGATGGAAAGAATGCAAGCTCACGCCGAAAAATTCAATACTGAGATCATTTTTGATCATATCCATACAGTCGACTTTAAACAAAAGCCTTATCGCTTAATAGGTGACGCCGGCGAATATACTTGTGATTCACTAATCATTTGTACTGGTGCTTCAGCAAAATACCTTGGTTTAGAATCTGAACAAGCCTTCCAGGGCCGTGGTGTTTCAGCCTGTGCAACCTGTGATGGTTTCTTTTATAAAAACCAGAAAGTCGCGGTTGTCGGCGGTGGTAATACGGCTGTAGAAGAAGCGCTTTATTTATCAAATATCGCTTCAGAAGTTCACTTGGTTCACCGCCGTGATACTTTCCGCTCTGAAAAAATATTAATCGACAGATTGATGGACAAAGTTGAAAACGGCAACATTATTTTGCATACAGATCGTACATTGGATGAAGTATTGGGTGACGATATGGGTGTAACGGGTGTTCGATTAAAGGATACCCAAAGTGACGCAACTGAAGAACTGGAAGTTGCCGGTGTATTTATTGCAATTGGCCACAAACCGAATACCGATATTTTTGAAGGTCAGCTGGAAATGAAAGACGGGTATATTATTACTCAATCAGGCCTACAAGGTAACGCCACTTTAACCAGCGTTGAAGGCGTTTTTGCAGCTGGTGACGTATCTGATCACACATACCGTCAGGCAATAACTTCTGCCGGTACAGGTTGTATGGCGGCTTTAGATGCCGAGCGTTATTTAGACGCTTTAAAATAATTCCCCATTTGGAATTGATAAATAGCCAGAGTGTGCAAACCTGCCACTTTGGCTATTATGATTCAATAATTCGTATTTCAGGTTACTTTCACCAGTTACTTTGAGTTTCTATGCGAGGTGTAAGATAGCTTTATTTCAACTTGATGATGATACCCTCACCTTTCCACCGGCTGAGCTGGCTTTATCCAGTCCAAATGGACTGTTAGCGATTGGCGGTGATTTATCGGCACAAAGACTCTTATCTGCTTATCATAGTGGCATTTTCCCTTGGTTTAGTCCCGGTGAACCTATTTTGTGGTGGAGCCCGGATCCTCGAGGTGTGCTCTATTTAGACGAGCTACATATTGGCCGGAGTTTAAAAAAAAGCCTGCGTAAAATACCATTCAAATTCAGCATAAATCAGCGTTTTTCAGATGTCATTGAAGCCTGTGCAAAAATACGTCATGAACAGGAAGGCACTTGGATAACCGAAGAAATGATCTATGCTTATAATGAACTTCATTTAAACAAGCATGCATATTCAGTGGAAGTTTGGCTGGAAGATAACCTGGTTGGTGGGCTATATGGGATTTTAGTGGGCGGTGTATTTTGCGGAGAATCTATGTTTCATACAGTAACAAATGCTTCAAAAGCGGCATTTTGTTTTTTAGTCGAAACTTGCAGACAGTCCGGTGTTGAACTCATAGACTGTCAAATGCAAAATCCGCACTTATCAACTCTAGGGGTGAGCGAAATACCTCGCACTACCTTTTTAGAGCAGCTCAATACACTGAAAAACAAACAAATAGATAAACAACTTTGGTGTAATCGAATTAATGAGCCACTCAATTCCAATTAAATTTGGTATTAGCCAAAACTTTCCATGTAACTATATTCCCGGGCAAGAGGAAAGATTACTCGTTGCCATGGACAATATCGTTAGAAATGCTGAAAATTATGAACAGTTAATGGCATTAGGTTTCCGTAGAAGTGGTGACCAAGTCTACCGCCCGCACTGTGTATCATGCCAGGCCTGCCAGTCTATCCGGGTTCCGGTTGCTGAATTCAGCGCCAGTAAAAGCCAGAAAAGAGTTTTGAAAAAATGTGCTCAGTTTAAGGTATATTTAAACCATAACTGTAAGGACATCATGCGCTACTATCCTCTGTTTGAAAAGTACATCAATCAAAGACATATGGACGGTAGCATGTACCCGGCAAATATTGAACAGTATAAAAACTTCATTATGACCAGTTGGCTGCCTGTCGGGTATCTTGAAATCTTAGAGGGTGATAAGCTGATTTCAGTTTCAGTCATCGACGTACTACCTAACAGCTACTCTGCAGTTTATACCTTTTTTGATCCTGACTATGAATCTTATTCAGTCGGCAAATTTGCTATTTTGCAAATGTTTCAGCAGGCGCTCGCCTCACAAAAACAATATGTTTATTTAGGTTATCAGGTCGATGAATGTCGTAAGATGAATTATAAGACGCAATATCAGCCCTATCACAGACTGATTGGCGGACACTGGCTCGACTCAAGGCACTTTAACGGATAATTAGCTGAGATTAGCAGGAATTCGGAGAAAAAATCAGCTAAACCTTTACATACGCAGCCGCTTAGGGCATGATCTGGCCAAATTTTTTATCGACCCAGAATTACCTGGTGAAATACACTTTTTAATAATTTGAGGTTTTTTATTTAGATGGCGAAAGAAGATTGCATTGAAATGCAAGGAACAGTTTTAGATACCTTGCCTAACACTATGTTCCGCGTAGAACTTGAAAATGGCCACGTGGTCGTTGCACACATTTCTGGAAAAATGCGTAAAAACTATATCCGTATTTTGACTGGTGACAAGGTAACTGTTGAGATGACACCTTACGACTTGTCAAAAGGTCGTATTGTCTTCCGCCAACGTTAAACCTTTCCCGAAAGAATATCGAGAAAGGTATTCTTAACTAGAGCCTGTTTATCTTTGTTTATAATTTGAGCTGAGAGAAAAAATTGTCTTAGACAAGGCAAAAATAACACAAAGATAAACAGGCTCTAAGCTTAACGATAAAAAAACCGACTTAACGTCGGTTTTTTTATGTGTACTGCTTAACTTTTAAGTTAGTGATGTTCAGCTTCTGCAATGCAATCTTCATAAACAAAGTTTAATTCATCTCCGTTTAGTGAAATGGTTACATTACCCCCTTTAACTAACTTGCCAAATAAAAGCTCATTAGCCAGTGGTTTTTTAAGGTATTCCTGAATCACTCTCGCCATAGGTCTTGCCCCCATAGCTTTATCATACCCTTTTTCTGCAAGCCATTCGCGAGCATCGCTTTGCAGATTAAGAGAAACGCCTTTCTTGTCGAGCAGAGTTTCCAATTCAGCAACAAACTTGTCTACGACCTGAACAATAATTTCTGGCGTTAAGTGATTAAACCAGATGGTATTATCTAAGCGATTTCTGAATTCAGGGGTAAAGGTGCGGTTAATTTCATTCATCGCATCTGTACTGTTATCCTGCTGCTGAAAACCAATCGACTTGCGCGTAGTTTCCTGCACACCGGCGTTGGTTGTCATCACCAGTACCACATTCCTGAAATCTGCTTTACGACCGTTATTATCCGTTAAGGTGCCATGGTCCATAACCTGCAGCAAAACGTTAAAAACATCCGGATGCGCTTTTTCAATTTCATCCAGCAATACAACTGAATGAGGATGTTTAATAACCTGATCAGTCAATAAACCACCTTGTTCATAACCCACATAACCTGGAGGTGCACCTATTAATCTGGCAACAGCGTGGCGCTCCATATATTCTGACATATCAATCCGAATCAGCTCAACACCCAGGATTTTGGCTAACTGCTGGGTAACTTCCGTTTTCCCGACCCCGGTCGGGCCTGCAAACAAGAAGCTACCAACAGGTTTAGTTTCATCCTGCAACCCAGAACGTGACAAACGAATCGCTGAAGACAGAGTTTCGATGGCAGGATTCTGACCAAATACCATCATTTTCAGATTGCGTTCAAGATTTTTAAGCAAGTCTTTATCCGATGAGGATACCGACTTTTCCGGAATTCGGGCTACTTTCGCAATGATTTGCTCAATATCACTGACGTTAATCGTTTTTTTACGTTTACTTGGCGCAACCAGTCTTTGGCTCGCACCGGCTTCATCTATAATATCGATTGCTTTATCCGGTAACCGGCGCTCATTCATATATTTTGCCGATAATTCGGCCGCTGCTCTAACCGCTTTAACTGTGTAGCGCACTCCATGATGATCTTCATAACGGGATTTGAGCCCCATTAATATTTTAGTCGTATCATCAATTGAAGGTTCATTGATATCCACTTTTTGGAAACGACGAACCAAAGCTCTGTCTTTTTCAAAAATTCCCTGAAATTCCTGATACGTTGTAGAGCCAATACATTTAACCTTACCGCCTGATAACAAGGGTTTTAATAAGTTAGATGCATCCAGTACACCACCTGAAGCTGCACCGGCACCTATGATGGTATGAATTTCATCAATAAATAAAATGGCTTTTTCGTCTCGCTCTAATTCCTTTAATAGGCTTTTAAAGCGTTTTTCAAAATCACCTCTGTATTTAGTGCCCGCAAGCAATCCGCCCATATCGAGCGAATAAATAGTTGCGTCTTCAATCACTTCAGGCACATCTTTATTAACGATTCGATAGGCTAACCCTTCAGCGATGGCTGTTTTACCCACACCAGCTTCGCCAACCAGTAGTGGATTGTTTTTACGACGACGACATAAAACCTGAATCGTACGCTCAAGTTCAAGCTCGCGACCAATTAAAGGATCAATTCGCCCTTTTTCGGCTTCTTTATTCAAATTGGTAGAAAAAGATCTGAGTACACTGCCTTCTTCTGCAGGTGCTTCTTCGATTTGCTCTGCATCCATATTATGGCTACTGAAACCATCTTCGTTTTCAGTTTTACGAATACCATGAGATATATAGTTCACTACATCGAGTCTATTGACATCTGATTTTTTCAACAGATAAACAGCCTGAGATTCCTGTTCACTGAAAATAGCGACTAATACGTTTGCACCTGTGACTTCAGATTTACCAGATGACTGCACATGAAAAACAGCTCTTTGCAATACACGTTGAAAACCCAAAGTTGGCTGAGTTTCACGTTCCTGCTCATTCTCCGGTATAAGTGGTGTGGTTTCATTGATAAAGTTTGCCAACTCTGACTCAATGGTTTCTAGTGGCGCACCACAAGCAATCAGTGACTCTCTAGCTGCCGGATTGCTTAACAAAGCAAGTAGCAAGTGCTCGACTGTCATAAATTCATGACGTTCCTCTCTTGCTTTACGGAAGGCTTCGTTTAAAGTCTGCTCTAAATCTTTATTTAGCATAAGGTACTCCACTGGCTGACAAAATTTGCATCCATAACTAGGCTTGTTCCATGGTACATTTAAGAGGATGATGGTTATCTTTAGAATATTGATTCACTAAAGCAACTTTAGTTTCAGCAATCTCATAGCTAAAAATGCCACAAATCCCCTTACCTTCATAATGAATTGCTAACATTATCTGAGTTGCCTTTTCAGAATCCATTGAAAAGAACTTCATTAATACTTCTACCACAAAATCCATTGGTGTGTAATCATCGTTGTTTAAAATTACCTTATACTTAGAAGGTGGCTTAACCTTTGGTTTAGCCGTTTCTTCCAGCAGCTCACCATGCTGCTGGCCTGGTTGATTTGACTTACCCATACTTAAAATATAGCTCTCGATTGTGTTTCTGCATAACGAAATTTAGTGTCTGCAAAAAATAATATGTTTTTTTCGCCAAAATTGAAAATTAACTTGACTGAAAATATATTTTATCTACAGTGAATATGTAGGCTGTAATTTGATTTTCAATGTTCAAAATTAAATTAGCAGTATAGCCTAAGCAATACAGAACAAACCCCGTTTTAGATTTAGAAGGAATTGGCAGTATGGCTATCGGTAAAGTAAAATGGTTTAACAACGCTAAAGGCTTTGGTTTTATAGTGCCTGACGGTAAAGAAGAAGATGTGTTTGCACATTATTCTACTATCACCATGGACGGCTATAGAACATTAAAAGCAGGTCAAGAAGTTGAATTTGAACTAGAAGAAGGCCCTAAAGGCTTACACGCAACGAATATTAAACTTACTGATATGGTTAAGTAATTAGCCTTATCACTAAGTTTTACTGATAATTAGTCTTAACCGTAAGCTTCTATAGTTCAAATAGATGACTACACGACTGGCAGTATGCGTAAATCACATGAGTTAGTTACATAAGTTAGTTAGCCTAGTTATTTGTAAAACCGAGACGACAAAAAGCAGCTTATGCTGCTTTTTGTATGTTGAAATATCAATCTCTTTTTTTGTTAACCTACCGCTAGTAAACAGTTTATAATTTTTGCTCAGATTACGCGCTCAAAACTGACAATTTTGTGGTTTAAATCAGTTAATAGCCGAAACCGCCCTTTAAGTCCTCTACTATCTATATAACGGCGTAAATTAACAACCGGAATCTGCACCCGGTAACCCTCATCTGACATCAATACAGCATGCTGTAACTGGCCCGTATAAAATACCTGGCAATCCAGATAATCAACATCCAGCGAAAAATAATAAATATGAAAATTGGTATTCATTTGTCTTTGACAAAATTAAAGGCTGCAAATAGTGCAGCCTGAGTTGGTTAAAGCAGATAGCGTTAGTTATTTTTTGGTAAGGCTTTGCTAATTTTTTCAAATAAGTCTTTAGATAAACCTGGCAATTCCGCTAATTGTTGAAGCTCAATAATAATAATTTTCTGCCTTGATTCATCCAGTTTTTTATACTGAATTAGTGGCGTGATCATACGTGCGGCCACTTGTGGGTTAATACTATTAAGCTTTTTAATGACTTTAGCTAAATATTGATAACCACGACCAGACTTATGATGGAACTGAGCATAATTAAACATAGCAAACTGACCGATTAACGCTCGAACTCGGTTAGGGTTATTCCAGTTAAAATCAGAATGCTGCTGCAGTTCATCTAATTTATTCAGAACTTGCTCTGAATCCTGCTTGGCATAAGTTGCAAACCATTTATCCATCACCAGAGCGTCACCCTGCCATTTTTTATCAAAGTCCTGCATAATCTGCTCAAAACTTGATAAATCTTCTAACTTTGCGGCTGAGGCCATACTAGCAAGTGTATCTGTCATGTTACTTGCATTGTTATACTGACTAATGATCAGTTTGGTACTGTCGCTCACACCGGATTCAGCCAGTAATGCAAGGCAAGTATTTGCCAGTGCTCTTTGGGCAATTGCCTGCTGACTATATTCATATTCAGCTTGATAATTCGCCTGATAAGTTGCTAACAAAGGTTGAGCCAGTTGCTTTGCAATCGCTTGGGTTAAAGATTTAGTGGCGCTGATAACCGCATCCACATCCACCTGCTCAAAATGCTCAACTACAGAGGCAAATGAAGGCACTTTTAATAATTCAGCCATCAAGGCTTTATCCAGACTCTTGTCACTCAAGAGCTGTTTCAGTAAAGTGAAAATCAATTCCGGATACTGATAATCTTCAGATTCAATATTGCGTTTTAAATGTTGGATATATAGGGTTTGTATTAATTCCCATTTTGTATATTCGCTCGATTCGGCTAATATCAGATTGGCAAGTTCATTGTCATCATACTGGAAGTCCAGTTTTACCGGCGCAGAAAAGTCTCTCAGATATGAACAGCTAGGTTGCTCATCGACAGTACAACTAAATACCTGTTCACCTTCTGTCAGATTAAGTACGTGCTCTGCTGAAGTTTTACCCTCAATACTGACTTCAAGTGGCTTACCCGCCTGACTATAAAATGCGACATTAACCGGTATATGTAATGGTTTTTTATCTGCCTGATCAGCCGTTTCTGGGGTTTGTTGTTTAACTTTAATCTCAAATTTTTTGGCTGCTTGATCATAAGCACTGTTAATTTTAACAACTGGCGTTCCACTTTGTGAGTACCATAATTTGAACTGAGTTAAATCAATTCCAGATGCATCCTGCATTGCACTGACAAAATCATCACAGGTTACAGCTTGCCCGTCATGACGCTCAAAATACAATTTCATACCTAGCTGAAATTTAGTTTCGCCCAATATGCTGTGCATCATTCTAATGACTTCAGCGCCTTTATCGTAAACTGTCACTGTATAAAAGTTATTCATTTCAATCACTGATTCCGGACGGATCGGATGTGACATTGGTCCGGCATCTTCGGCGAACTGGTGCTCCCGCATAATTTTAACTTGCTGAATACGGTTTACAGCACGAGAGCCCAAGTCCATGCTAAACTCCTGATCTCGAAATACAGTTAACCCTTCTTTTAAACTGAGTTGAAACCAGTCACGACAAGTAACCCGGTTACCGGTCCAGTTATGAAAATATTCATGACCCACTATAGATTCAATACTTAAATAATCTGAGTCTGTTGCACTTGCGCTATCAGCCAGCACACACTTAGAGTTAAAAACATTTAACCCTTTGTTTTCCATTGCGCCCATATTGAAGAAGTCGACAGCGACTATCATATAAATATCTAAGTCATACTCAAGTGAAAACCGGCTCTCGTCCCATGCCATCGCACTTTTTAATGAAGCCATCGCATGATCGGCCCGCGACAGATTACCTTTATCAACAAACAACTCTAACTGAACATTTTTACCAGATTGAGTCGTGAAACTATCTCTAAGTACATCAAAATCGCCTGCAACTAACGCAAATAAATAACAAGGCTTTTTGTGTGGGTCTTCCCAGGTAACACGAGTCAGACCATTGCCTAATGAGCTCTCATCTACTTTATTGCCATTAGATAATAAATATGGGTACTGCTTGGTATCGGCTATGATATGAGTCGTAAATTTGCTGAGTACATCCGGTCTATCCTGAAAATAAGTGATTCTTCGAAACCCTTCGGCTTCACACTGAGTACAGTATGCGCCATCGGAAAGGTACAAGCCCTCCAAAGAGGTATTGTTTGCCGGATCAATCTGACTCACTATTTCCAGCTCAAATGTCTCCAGATGTGGATTGAGCGTAAGCTCTTCGTCCGATAGCTCATAATCGGATTCAGCTAATAAGTCCTGATTCACCCTAACCGAAATCAGTTTCTGCTGCTCACCATTAAGAATAAGGGGTAACTGATGTTCACCATTTTTATAATATTCAACTCTGGCTGTCACTTGTGTGAATTCAGCCTTCAATTCAAAAGTTAGTTCAGTATTGTTCACCAAATAAGGCGGACTTTGATAATCTTTTAAATAACGGGCATTAGGTGGAGTTACAATTTCATTTTTCATTTTTTATCTCTCTGAATTCGCGCCATATTCAACCATTTAAATTTTTAGTCTGCTTCTATTAAAATTTGAATATGCCGGTTAAATATAAAAATACGATAAATACAATCAGTGGCGTCACATATTTTAGCAATACGACACAAGTTGAGAAGGTCGCAGATGATAATTTTAACTCATCGGCTAAATCTTCCTGCTTAACAACCCAGCCGACAAAGATGGCAATCAATAAACCGCCCAGCGGTAATAATACATTTGAAGTTAGCGTATCCAGTACACCAAAAAAATTAGTATCAACTGAAAATACATTAACTGTTGCCCAGTCTGCACCGGTAAAACTGAATATGGTTAATAAACTTAACAGCCATAAGCCGGCACCTGAAAAAGCGGCTGCGGCAACCCGACTAAAGCCCTTTTTCTCAATCAACCAGGCAACACTAGACTCAATTAGGGCAATCGCAGAAGTAAATGCTGCAAATACCAGCATTACAAAAAACACGGTTCCGATAAATTGTCCACCTGGCATTTGCCCAAATGCAAGTGGTAAGGTTTCAAAAATCAGTCCCGGACCGGCACTCGGCTCCAGGCCATTACCAAATACAATCGGAAATATCGCCAAACCTGCCAGTAATGCAACCATAGTATCCGCTATTGCAATCCAGATGGAGGTTTTGACAATAGAGGTATTGTCCGGCAAATAAGCGCCGTACATGATCATTACACCAGAGGCTAGACTCAGTGTAAAAAATGAGTGGCCCAAAGCTTCCAAAACAGAGTGAATTGTTAGTTTGCTAAAATCCGGCGCAAACATAAAACTAACAGCTTGAGAAAAATCACCATAACTTGCTGAATAGCCAGCTATCACCAGCAACAAAACAAACATAGCTGGCATCATGTATCGAACGCATTTTTCGAGCCCGTCCTGCAATCCTTTTGCAACCACTGCTGCGGTGATAATCAGCATAAAGCTTGTCCAGCCAATTAAACTCGCGGGTGAGCTGATAAGTTGATTAAAAGAGAGTTTAATTTGTTCAGCGCTTGCCTGCTCAAACTGACCGCCTGCGGTTTCCAATATATAAGCGCATGCCCAACCGGCTATTACAGCATAAAAAGACAATATAAGATAACCTGCCACAACCCCCATAGCACCGGCGAACTTCCATGCTTTTGAAGCAGAGTATCGTTTGGCCACTTCTGCGACTGCCCGCATCGGGCTCAAACGCCCTGATTTACCCAAATACACTTCTGCAATCATCACAGGAATACCAACAATGGCGATGCAAAATAAATAAACTAAAACAAATGCGCCACCGCCATTCTCGCCCATTATATAAGGGAATTTCCAGATATTGCCCAAGCCAACGGCAGCCCCGGTTGCCGCCAGTATATAGGCAAAACGATTTGACCATTGCGCATGTGTTTTATTGATCTCTGACATAGTGTGTCCCAAGCTTGAAGTGTACCCAGTAAGTTATTCTTGTTTTTTGGATAGTTGAATTGATTAATTATTATTATGGTAAGTGTAGACTAAATTTTTGTTTGTTATCTTGTCTTGTGTGTGAAAACAAAAAACCCCGGAACAGAGTTCCGGGGTTTACGATTAGTGTTTGGCTAATTTGTCGAGTTTTGGATTGAGCTCAACATAGTCCAGTAAAATATTTGCCGCTTCATTCAGATAGATATCATAATCGTTAATATCATCCGGAATGTCATCGACTGACTCTACTTTTTCTTTACCCATACGAACCAGTCGTTCATTAGCTCGTTTGAGGCGTTCTGCTTTCGCTTCCTCTTTCTCTTTCAATCGCTGTGATTCTTTCAAAGACTCAAATTTTTTGTCTTTATTTTTATTGTATTCTTCAATATCTTCAAAAATATAGGCAAATTCAGCATCCTGCTTAATACGATCTGCATGCTTTTTATCCAATACTTGGATTTGCTCTGAATTAATCGCTTCGACAGCTGAGAACTCAGCACTGGGTATCTTATCCCATGGCAAAGCGTTGTCTTCTTTGCTTTCACCCCAGTCTGCCGGATCAATAGCTGACGGGAATTTAATGTCCGGCTCAACACCCTTGTTTTGGGTTGACCCACCATTTATCCGGTAAAATTTAGCAAAAGTATACTGAATGTGGCCAAGTGGCTTATCCAGAATATCAAAACGTCGCTCCAGCGATCTGTGTTGCTGCACCGTCCCTTTGCCGAAGGTATGTTCACCTACGACCAATCCACGACCATAATCCTGAATTGCAGCAGAAAAAATTTCAGATGCGGAGGCGCTGTATCTGTCCACCATAACGACTAACGGCCCATCATAAAATACACGCGGGTCTCTGTCTTTTTGCACATCGACCCGGTTCCCGACACTTCGGACCTGTACAACTGGACCTTGCTCGATAAATAAGCCAGTTAAATTAATCGATTCCGGTAGTGAACCGCCGCCATTACCGCGTAAATCAATAATGATGCCTTCGACTTTTTCAGCTTTCAATGATTTCAGTTCTTTCACTACGTCCCGGGTTATGCCGGAGTAAAAGCTTGGAATTTCTATCACACCCACTTTGCGATTTTTATAGACACCCTCATCTGGCGTGTACACTTTTGAGCTGGCAGCTCTGTCTTCTAATTTAATTTTATCTCGGATTATAGAGACAACCACAGGCTTATTGTCGGCTGAATCGCCCTTTAATAATTGCAGACGCACTTTGGTGCCTTTTGGCCCTTTTATTAGGTCAACAACATCATCTAAACGCCAGCCAATGACATCTACAACGTCCTCATCGCCTTGGGCAACGCCGATTATTTTATCTTCTGGTTTAATTTGCTGAGATTTATCAGCCGGACCGCCTGCAACTAAACTTTTAATGACCGTATAATCGTCTTCTGCAAATAAAACAGCTCCTATACCTTCTAGAGACAGATTCATTTCCATTGCAAACCTGTCAGCACGACGTGGCGACAAATAACTGGTATGAGCTTCGATGCTGCGCGCAAATGCATTCATTACAGCCTGAAATACATCTTCACTTTGTGACTGAGTCAGCCGTTTAATAGCGGTATTGTAGCGTTTACTTAAACGGTCAACCACATCCGGCCATTCTTTACCGGTTAACTTTAAATTAAGCGCATCATACTTAACTCTTGCTCTCCAGTATTGCTGCAACTCTTGATCTGATTTAGCCCAATCAGCATCTTCTCTGTCATAATAATAAAAATCGTCCTGGGTGAAATCCATTGGTTTTTTTTCATCTAGCAGAGATAAAGCAAACTGATACATAGCTTTACGTCGGTTCAGATTTCTGTGGTACATGTCATAAACAAATGATAAATCACCACGATAAAAGGCTTCATCAAACTTATTTTTGTTGACTGACATAGCCTCAATATCAGAGGCCAGGAAGAATTGCTTATTGTAATCAAGTTGATCTATATAACGATCAAATACCTTTTGAGAAAAGGTATCATCCATCTGAAAGCGTTTGTAATGCTCTCGCGTGAATAAATTGTATATACGTTTGCTCGCTAACGAATGCTGGCTTTCTTGAGTCAGATTAGGAAGTGTGACAGGCTCTTCATTGGCAACTACAGCAAAAGTAGAATTACAAAATAGAATGGCTGACGACAGCAGTAAACTGCGGATCGGCATTTTCATAGACATCTAGATCACTCCTAAATATTCAAGATAAAGCACTAAGCGTTATACGAACTCTGATAAAAAAAAGATCTGACAGGCCTATTACTTTAATAAGGCGTTTATTCTTTGAAACAAGACCTTGTAACGAATAAACGCAAATATTAAACATTAGATAATATGTTTTTTCTCGGTTTTCACTGTCATACCGGAAGCCGTTTCAACAACCACATCTTCACCGTTAATTTCTTTGAGTGTGCAGCTTAACGGAGAGTTCCCTAACAATACATTCACTTTCATGCCAACCGTTAATGGGATTGAAGGATCACGTTTTTCTACTTTAGCGGCCGGTTTAGCAGTTCCAGGTTTACGCGCAGCTTTACTGGAGCCCGGTTTAATATTTTTTCTCGGTGCTTTTTTAGCGGCTGGCTTTTTAGGATCTGCATTTTTACGTTGTTGTTTACGCTTTTCAGCGACTTTCTGTTTACTTTCAGCAAGCGAATTTGCGGCATGTTCGGCATGCTCTGCTTCAATGGTGCCAGCTTCATTACCATCAATATCAACTCGCTTTGCGCCTTCTTTAACACTCGCAAGATAGCGCCAGCTTGAGGTATATTTTCTCAGCGCTGATCGTAAAACCGTTCTTGATAACTTATCATCACCGTCAATTCGTTCAGCTATATCCTGAAAAATGCCAACTTTTAATGGTTTAGCATCCCCTTTAACTGAAAAACAGTTAGGAAATAATTCTGCTAAATAAGCGATTACTTCTTGTGGTGCTTTTAGTTTTTGAGATTCTGTCTCTTGTGTTTGTTCAACAGTTGTCACTGCGTTTTCATTCTCTGGGTTTGTTTGTTGCATTATATTGTTTCACCATTAAATCACGTTTATTTCTGGGCTTGTAAAAAGGTTTCCACCCAGACCATGATTTCACTTTCATCTTCAAACTCGGACAAGTATTCATCGGCTGCTAACGCATCCCATACTTGATCGAGTAAACCTTCCAACTGCTCTGTTTCAATATCATCGTCAGCCAACTGATAAACGGTATGAATGACTTGATTATAATTGTCAGCAGCAATTTCACTATTTTCATGCCAGTCGGCTAAATCTTCGGCGCCGACTAGATAGTGGTGCACTGAGACCAATTCTTTCAAAATAACACCATTTGCATTATTAACATGCCGCTAAATCTGTGACTCACTCGAAATGCCGTGGATCATACACGGAAACACCGACAAGTTTAATGTTTTATATCGCCAACAGCATTATTTGGCTTAAAGCCCGACTTTACCAGCCCATAACATTTTTTACAAAAGGAATTGTTAAGCGCCTTTTTTCAGTTAAAGACTCTTTATCTAACCTTTCCAAACATTTCAATATACTGGCATTATCCTGCTGACAGCGTAAAACAATGTAACTAGCCAGTTCATCACTCATAGGAATGCCCCGGGCTTCACTTCTCAGTTGAAGCATGGCTTGGCGCTGTTCCTCTGTTAATGGCTTAAGCAGCCAAATTTCTCCCCAGTTCAACCGGGATACCAAATCAGGTAATTCAAACCCCACATCAGCGGCCGGCACTTTGGCACTGAATAAGAGTTTGCATCCCTGTTCAAGGCAGCGATTTATAAGATCAAACAGACTTTTCTGCCAACTAAAGTCTGATACAAATAAATCGACATCATCAATCACCAAAAGATCATTCACTTCTAAGCCTAGTGTAAATTCCTGTGGTAATTGGATCAGCTGATCCGCTGGCAAATATTGGGCGGTTTTCCCCAAAGTGCCCGCGTAATGACAAAGTGCTTGAAGTAAATGAGACTTTCCACTACCGGTCAAACCATGGAGATACAATAACTGGCGGCTGTACTGCTCAGATTCTAGCGTCAAAAACTGTTTTAAATTCTCAACTAAAAGCTGATTTTCCGCCGGATAAAAAAATTCAAAACTGGCTTCCGGTTCAAATGCAAAGTCAATTGTTAACTGCTGCTTCAATGGTTTTAACCCTTCCATCGATAGAGGTTTTCTTTTATTGGTTTTTCTTGAGAAAACTTATGTTTTACTTTTTCTATTCTATTATCAAAAGCCAGAGCATCATAGACATCAACGGCTTCTCCCAGTAATTTAAGCTGGTAGCCAACTCCCGCTGTGTCTAACTGATGAATTTTTACACTCTCAACTGCTGAAATACTGGCTAAAAAATTCTGTATCAATAAAGCTTCTGCTGCATTATGAATGTTTTCAACCGTCAACAAAAGACTTTGTGTGCTGAACTGAGTTGCTTTAATTGCATATTTTTGTGCAAGCGCGTCGGCAATTCGATCGACTATTTTTAATTTAAGTTCGGCCAAATTCTCCGAGCTTAACGTAAAGGTATTACTTTGCATCCCTTCTATCAAGCTCACTTCAGCAAACCAGGCCTGACTAGTTACAGAATCTTGCGAATAAGGTTTGAATACTTTTCCGACAACAATAGCTTCAGCATCGTACCTTTGACTCGCTTGCGTCACTGGCTCTTCAAACCGCCCCCAAATATCCGTAATTGAAATTTGCATCAGATCGTCAAAATCGACAAGAGGAATCAAAGACGCAAGTCCACGCACCTGACTTTGTGCTAATACACTTTCTGTGAATTGGATATCTGCATCTGAAATAATTTTTCGTTTATTATCTTCTTCGATGGCGAGCCACCAGACAAGTTGAGGTCGACGAGCTCCCCAAATAGTTTCCCCAACCGACTTAATTAAACCGTTTATCGCCTTTTCATTAAACTGGGCTTTAAGCAACAACTGGCCCCCCTGATGCTCAAATTGATACTGGCTCAGGTATTTGGTTGGCTGGGAAATAGCTTGTTTTATTTCAGGTTTATCTATGATGTCTGATTGTCCGCTGACCCGAATAAAAATTGTCTCTATCGCTTTTTTATATGCAAGCTGTCGTTGCTGAAAATTCTGAGCCTCTACTTCTACTTGAGCCGTATATAAATTTTGCATTTCGATTGCGTTAACACAGGTTACACTCAAAGCAAAGCATATCAGTAACAAACAAAGCTTGCCGGCTAACTTAAGCGTCTTAATAAACATCATCCTAACCAAACTCTTCTTCCGGGCACCATATAATAAATCAATCATAATGTATTTGCAGGTCAAAAACGACGAGCTTTTTATTATCTGTATAAAAGCGCTCAAATATCGTGCAAATGTCTCTGCCTGAAGCGCTTTTATAACAAATATCCTGCAAAAGCTTTTTATTCCGATTTTATAATTGGTACAATATGGGGATATTCAATATGTGACTAATTGATTCATGTTATGCGGATTATTTCCACACTAGATGAATGATTTTGTGAGCATATATACATAAATTGATTAACAGTTGAATTTGAGTCAACAGGCAATCAGTTTAGCAAACAGCATCAAATTCGCATTTGAATCGAGTTTGATTATAATTATTCGATATTTGATTTATTTATAGGAACCACCGTGGCCGATCAAAAAACAGCTTTAAATTATAAAGACGCAGGCGTAGATATAGACGCAGGCAATGAATTGGTTGAACGTATTAAAGGCGTCACTAAAGCAACCAGTCGCCCTGAAGTAGTTGGTAATATTGGCGGTTTTGGTGCATTGTGCCGAATCCCTGAAAAATACAAACGCCCAATGTTGGTTTCTGGTACCGATGGTGTCGGTACAAAATTAAGATTAGCAATTGATTTAGGCTTTCATGATACCGTGGGTATCGACCTAGTTGCTATGTGTGTCAATGATTTAATTGTTCAGGGTGCTGAACCGCTTTTCTTCTTGGATTATTATGCAACCGGCAAACTCGATGTTGATATTGCTGCGTCTGTTGTTAAAGGGATTGGCGAAGGTTGTAGCCAGTCTGGTTGTGCCCTGATTGGTGGTGAAACGGCTGAAATGCCTGGCATGTACGAAGGCGCAGATTATGACTTAGCCGGTTTTTGTGTTGGCGTTGTTGAAGAAGCTGATGTGATTGACGGAACCCGCGTTCAGTCTGGTAATAAATTAATTGCGCTAGCTTCATCAGGCCCTCACTCGAATGGCTACTCATTAATTCGTAAAGTAATTGAAGTTAGCAATGCAGATCTCAACCAGGATTTAGAAGGCCAGCCATTAAAAGAGCATTTAATGCAGCCAACCAAAATTTATGTGAAGTCTGTTCTAAAATTATTAGAGTCAGTTAAAGTTAATGCGATTAGCCATATTACAGGCGGTGGCTTCTGGGAAAACATTCCTCGCGTTCTACCTAAAAATACCAAAGCGGTTATTGAACAAAAAAGTTGGCAGTGGCCTGAAGTTTTTAATTGGTTACAGGAAGCCGGCAATATAGATACTCATGAAATGCTCAGAACGTTTAACTGTGGTGTTGGTTTGATTTTGGCCGTTCATGAAGATGATGTTGAACAAGCTTTGGTTAGCTTGCGTCAGTCAGGTGAAAAAGCTTGGTTAATCGGCTCGGTTGAAGAAGCCGGTGAAGATGAAGCACAAGTAGAGATGGTATAAGAGTGACAGCTGAAAGCAAAAAAATTGTTGTTTTGATTTCAGGCAGTGGCTCAAACCTTCAGGCATTAATCGATAATCAAATATCTGGCCAAGTTTCCGGCCAGATATCTGCAGTTATTTCAAATAAACAAGATGCATTTGGTTTAGTACGCGCTGAAAAGGCCAATATTGCAACTCATGTTGTTGACCATACTCAATATTCCAGTCGTGAAACTTATGATCAAGCACTTGCTCAGGTAATTGATACTTACCAACCTGATTTAGTTGTTCTGGCAGGTTTTATGAGAATATTAACACCTGAGTTTGTGCAAAAATATGTTGGAAAAATGTTGAACATTCATCCATCTTTGCTGCCTAAGTATCAAGGGTTGAATACGCATCAAAGAGCAATTGATGCTGGTGATAAAACCCATGGCGTAAGTGTTCATTTTGTTACCGAAGAATTGGATGGCGGACCGGTTGTGTGTCAGGCAGAAATTCCAATTTTAACGGATGATACGGCAGAAACACTTGCAAAGCGAATTCATACAAAAGAGCATATTATTTACCCATTAGTGGTGGAATGGTTTTGTCAGAACAAACTGGTAATGAAAGATAATCAGGCGTTTTTAGACGATAACCTGCTTCCTTCTACAGGTGTACCCTATGTTGAAAAGAGTTAGTTGTTTTTCAGTTTCTTGCGTTATAGCCTTATGTTTAGGCCAGAGTGTGCAGGCATCGACACAGATTGAATCAGCCAATATTCAGTCTACGAGTACCAGTGCTTTAACACCCTTTAACGCAAAATATAAAGTTTCTAAAGGACGATTGAATTTAGGCACAGCTAAGCGTCAACTATCGCAAATTGGCGATAACCGTTTTACGTTTTCCTACTTCTCTGACCTTTCATTTTTGATCTTAAGTGATCATCGAAGAGAAACTTCTGAATTAACAATTGACAACAATCAGGTATCCCCTATCCGATACCTGTTTAAGCGTGAAGGTACTGGTAGTGATAAAAGCACTACGCTCAGTTTTGCTGGTAATCAGGTACTGGATACTGAAGAAAATCAAGCCATTGAAGAAGCTGAGGCCGACATTCACTGGTACGACGAAGTCAGTTACCAGTTGCAAATGAAACTTGATTTAGCAGCCGGTAAAACCGAGATGAAATATTATCTTATAGACCACAAAAAGCGCGATAAACTGTACCATTTTAAAGTCGTTAACAATGAAACCATTGAAGTACCGGCCGGTAAAATAAATACCGTGAAGCTTCAACGTATTCGCAAAGACAGCGACAGGTTAACAGAATTTTGGCTTGCACCTGATTTAGGCTATTTATTGGTTCGAATTCGCCAGGAAAGAGACGGCAGTGAAGTAGCTGATGCACAGCTGGAAAAATACGTTTTTACACCTTTGTAAAACCGGAAACCGAATAAAAACCAGACATAAAAAAACCGCTTAAATAAGCGGTTTTTTTGACTCCGAACTTAGCCATTTCAACTAAGTTCAGACTTTATTCAATTAAGCATTACGATTACGGAAACGTTCGATTAATGCGTTTGTTGAACTGTCGCCATCTAAAGCAATTGAGCTATCTTCCAATTTAGCAAGTACATCATTCCCCAATACTTTACCTAGCTCAACACCCCATTGGTCAAATGAGTTAATGCCCCAAATAATACCCTGTACGAATACTTTATGTTCATACATTGCAATTAACTGACCTAAAGCACGAGGTGTTAATTTTTCCATCAAAATAGTATTGCTTGGCTTGTTACCTTCAAATACTTTTTGCGGTGCTACTTTTTCGATTTCAGCATCCGTCAAACCTTTGCCTGCAAATTCAGCTTTAACTTGTTCAACCGTCTTACCCTGCATTAATGCCTGAGTTTGACCAAAACAGTTAGAGGCTAACATTGCGTGGTGATTTGTCATTTCATGCTGTGAATGCAATGGCATAATGAAATCAGCCGGAATTAATACCTGACCTTGGTGAATTAACTGGTGGAAAGCATGCTGACCGTTTGTACCTTCACCACCCCAGATAACCGGACCTGTTGCATAATCAAGGTAGTCACCTGTTGGGGTAGCAGACTTACCATTAGATTCCATATCTAACTGTTGTACGTATGCCGGGAAACCACGTAAATAATGGTCATATGGCAATAATACATGGCTTTGTGCACCAAAGAAATTGATATACCAAACCCCTAAAACACCTAACAACGCAGGTACGTTTTCTTCAAGCGGTGCCGTTAAGAAGTGTTGGTCCATATCATAAGCACCGTCTAACAATGCTTCAAAGTTATCAAACCCTAAAGATAACGCAATTGGTAGACCGATTGCTGACCATAGTGAATAACGGCCACCAACCCAATCCCACATTGGGAAGATGTTATCTTCGTCCATGCCGAATTCAGTTGCAGCTTTAATATTTGAAGAAACACACATAAAGTGCTTAGCGATATCTTCAAATTTACCGCCGTTATTTAAGAACCAGTCTTTTGCAGTTAATGTATTTTTAAGCGTTTCTTGTGTACCAAACGACTTAGAAGACATTAATACTAAAGTCGTTTCAATAGGCAACTTAGCTAATACATCATGGATGTGAGAACCATCTACGTTAGCAACAAAATGAACGTTTAAACCTTCAACCTGATATGGCTTAAGCGCTTCAGTCATGATCTTAGGACCTAAGAAAGAACCACCAATACCGATTGCTAATACGTCAGTGAATTTTTTACCAGTGTAACCGGTACGCACACCATTATGTACTTCTTCAACAAACGCTTTCATTTTAGCTAAAGTTGCACGTACTTCAGGCATTACGTCAACGCCATCAACCAATACTTCTTTATCAGATTTATTACGCAATGCTGTGTGTAATACTGCGCGATCTTCAGACGTATTGATACGTGCGCCATTAAACATGCCGTCACGTTTTTCTTCAACTTGAGCTTCTCGCGCCAAGTCTAATAATAATGCTTTAGTTTCGTCTGTGATGCGGTTTTTAGAATAATCTAATTCAATACCACAAGCTTTTGCTGAAAACTTAGTAAAACGCTCAGAGTCCTGCGCAAACAGGTCACGCATATGTAAGTTTTTAGTTTGCTCAAAGTGAGCTTGCAAAGCTTGGTAGCTTTTTAACTGGGTAAATAAAGCCATAATCTCAACTCAAAAATACTATGCTAATAACAAATAAGGCGGTGAAAACCGCCTTATAACTAAGTTAAACTTTTAAAAATTAAAGTTTAGCGCGTAACATGTCTTCCAATTTATTTTGGTCAACAGCAAAGTTACGAATACCTTCTGCTAATTTTTCAGTTGCCATAGCATCTTGGTTGTGTTCCCAACGGAACTCATCTTCAGTCATACGAGCTGGACGCTCTTTAACTTCACCTTCGTAAGCTAATTTAACTGGTAACTCACCTTCAGCTGCGTCTAACTCTTCTAATAACGCAGGACCAATAGTTAAACGGTCACAACCAGCTAATTCAGTGATTTCGTCTGTGTTACGGAAGCTTGCCCCCATAACAACAGTTTCATAACCGTGCTCTTTGTAGTAGTTGTAGATGTTTGTTACTGAAACAACACCCGGATCTTCAGCAGGTGCATAGCTGTCTTTACCTTCAGCTTTTTTGTACCAGTCTAAGATACGACCAACAAACGGAGAGATTAAGTAAGCACCAGCTTCAGCACACGCACGCGCTTGAGCGAAAGAGAACAATAAAGTTAAGTTACAGTTAATACCTTCTTGCTCAAGAATTTCAGCAGCTTGGATGCCTTCCCAAGTAGAAGCTAATTTGATTAATACGCGGTCGTTTGAAATGCCAGCGTCATTGTATAACTTCATTAATTTACGAGCTTTAGCTAATGAACCTTCTTTATCAAAAGATAAACGAGCGTCTACTTCAGTAGAGATACGGCCAGGGACGATTTTTAAAATTTCTAAACCAATGTTTACTGATAATTTGTCACCAGCGTCAATGATTTGTTGTTCAGCATCGTCTGATTGCTCTTTTGCCCACGCAATAGCTTCGTCAATGTATTTTACATACTCAGGAATTTGAGCCGCTTTTAATAATAAACTTGGGTTAGTTGTAGCGTCTTGCGGTTGGAATTTTTTAATTGCTTCAATGTCGCCTGTATCAGCAACAACAGTGGTTAATTTACGTAAATTTTCCAGCTTAGTAGTCATGTATAACTATCCTATAGGTTTCAATTGCTCTAAAAAACATCAGAAATTTAACCAAAGCTAACTCTTTTTTCTAGCTTTGATACGATAAAAATCGATTAATATGATTATACAGAATTAGTATATTTGATGCTATTCATCATATATATATCAAATATATTGGGATCAATACCTGCATGACAAGCCTCGCAGATAAAATCCAAAATAACGGAATAGCTTAATTATTGTCGCGCGATTATAGCACAAAATTAAAATAACATTAGCACTTTTGACAAATAGCTTAATCGCTTTAGATGTCACTTTTTTGAATCTAGTGCATTTACATCAGATGCCTGCCGCCATCCAGCGCGATTGTTCTGCCGGTCATATAACGGCTGGATAACAAATACTCTACAGCTTGAACCATCTCCTGAGTGCCGGGTTCAATACCCAGAGCCGATTTTTTTAGGGTTTTCTCACGATAAGCCGGGCTGTCATCCGCGTTAAATACGATAAGCGAGGGCGCTATTGTATTTACCTTGATATCAGGCGCATACTTTTTTGCAAACGACAGTGTTAAATTTGAAAGTGCAGCTTTACTGGCAACATAGGCAATATGTTTTTCACTGCCTTTTTCAACTACATAATCTGAAATATGAATAATATCGCCTGTTTGTTTTGTATCAAACAAGCCCTCCAGAGCCAGATTAATCTGATAAGGTGCCTGAACATGAACCTGCAACATTTTATTCATCAAACTAGCAGCGTCAGTTCCATCTGATTCAGCGCACCAGTCACTGGCGTTGTGGATAATCGCTCTGAGACAGCTAATATGCTGTTTTGACCAGTTAATGAAGTTCTCTATGTCTGCTTGCTGGCTAAAATCTGCCTGTACACATTCAACCCCAAGTTCAGCGAGTTCATCAACACTGGGTTTAAAACGACGATAGGTAACAACCAAATTATAACCCGCCTCTGTCAGTGCTTTTGCCAGTGCCAAGCCTATTCGTTGGGTACCACCGGTAATAATAATTGTATTTTCCAAACTCTACTCCACCCCTTATTTTATGAGGACTAAAACATGCAAACAAACTGAATTGAACTATCCTAAAATAGCAGTTACCAATTATTCAAGGTTAATTAAATGAGCGATGATGGTTTTCTTCATTTATCCGCCGCCAGCCCTCCCACAGAGTCAGTCAGTGACTACTGGAAAGTTATCGTTGTGGATGATGACAAATTTATCCATCAAGTTACCCAACTAGTGCTTAAAAACCTGGTTATTGAGGGTAAAGGCATTCGGCTATTTAATGCCTACACGGCAGAGCAGGCAAAACAAATCTTCAATCAATACAAAGATATTGCACTGGCATTTATTGATGTTGTGATGGAAACGGACGAAGCCGGATTAGACCTGATAAAGTGGATCCGTGAGCAAAATAACAACCACTCAACCCGAATCATATTGCGCACAGGGCAAGCCAGCCATATTCCGGAAGAGTATATCATTAAGACCTTTGATATTAATGACTACAAAGATAAAACTGAGCTGACAGCTAACAAACTGACAGCAACCACTTACACCGCAATCCGCTCATATCGGGATATAGTCAGAATCGAAACTCATCTGACGAAACTGATTCAACTGGTGCAAAGTGCTTCTGCTTTTTACAGTACAAAATCAGTCGAAGCATTTGCAAACCAGTCCCTGTCACAACTGGTTGAACTATTAAATATTGATGCCGGCGCACTTCAGGTTATCAAGTTTTCACCTTCGGTTATCTCTTCTACACAAAAATATTCGTTGCTCGGCCAAGTCGGTGAATTTGCCGAAGTTGATCATTTAACGCAAACGCCTCCGGATATCTATGCGCTATTAAATCTGGCATTCAATCAACAAAGATCATTAACACATAACCAATACCGGCTCTTCTTTAATGCGGTCAGCGAACATACTCACTCCATTTTGTTATTGAAGCGGCCAGCAAAACTCAATCAGTTTCAGATAAGCTGTTTGAATATTTATGCCAATAGCATTGCAATTAACTTTGAGCATTCGAGCTTTCAAAGCCAGATAGAGTCAGCTCAAGCTGAACTCATCTACGCCCTGAGTAATTCAATTGAAGCAAAAGCAGATCACACCAGTTACCATGGACAAAAGGTCGCACTCATCAGCAAAAAAATTGCCGAGCTGATAGGTAGCAATGCAAAATTCTGTTCAGCTATCGGCTATGCAGCACCATTGCATGATATTGGCAAAGTAATAATCCCCGAACACATTTTAAATAAGCCAGGGACCTTATCAGAAGCTGAGTGGACAATTATCAGAGCCCATTCAGAAACTGGTGCCAAACTCTTGAGTCAGTCGAATCACCCCATCACTCAAACCGCATCAAAGATTGCGCTCTACCATCATGAAAATTGGGACGGAAGTGGTTATCCAAAAGGTCTAAAAACGCAAAGTATTCCGTTGGAGGCAAGAATTGTTAGCTTGGCTGATGTGTTATCTGTACTGGCGGAAAAAACCTGCTACCGGGACGCATGGACACTTGATGAAATAAAAACCTATATTAAGGCAGAATCGGGACGAAAATTTGAGCCAAGACTCGTTCAGGTCGTGATTGAACATTTTGCAGATTTTAAAGCCATTCTGACTTTAGAGCCTTAATCAACACGATAACCGGAAAATCCTTTTCATCATTAAAAATAGTTGGATTAAATAAAACTAATAAAAACGGCAGTTATATCAACTGCCGTTTTTTGTATTAATTTGAAAATTAATGCACTGAATTAACCTGCGTTTTCTACTCCGGTTTCTGGTTTGACCGGACCGTGATATTTGCCTTTTGTTGCTACATATAAAAGTGCAAAACAGACAATGAGTACCATAGGGAAGTACATGATATTTGCCAGTGTCACCTGCCCTGCGATAATTTCCGCTTCAGCGCCGACAGCGCCAGCCTGTTCAGCTGCTATACGCCCTTCATCGATCCAATTACCGATAACCGGATTCCACATACTGACAGAGAACATACCAGCACCGCCCATAAGAGACATCCCAAGTGCCCCGGTTTTAGGCGTATATTCACTGATAAACCCTATCATTGTTGGCCAGAAATAGGTCACCCCAAGTGCAAATACAATTGCGGCGACATAAATGACACCACCTGAAGCAATGCTTAATAAATAAATGCCCAGACAAGATACAACAGCTGACGTCATTAATACGCCAACCGGATTCAATGCATGTACCAAAGGTCCGGCAAAAAAACGTCCTAAAGCCATAACTCCGGTTGTCATCGCCAAAATCAACATTGGATTAGCATCGGTTGAACCTAAAATTCGGTCGATCCATTGCTGAGGGCCAAACTCTGTAATGGCCGTTAAGGTCATACAAAAAATCATGAAAATGAATAATGGTGAGAATAAAGCTTTAATATTGGCCGTTGTTGAGGTTTCAACTTCTTCATCTTTAGGAAAGGTTTGACCAAACATCAGCCAACCATAGATCAAGGTGGGTAAAATCATCACGCCAATTTGAGCTTGCCAACCAAAATCTAGCCCAGTCATAAAGTTTGAAGTAATCGCACCGATTACAATGCCACCTGGGAACCATACATGAAACTTGTTCAACATAGTGGTTTTATCATTTTTATAAATTTCTGCAATCAACGGATTAGCGCCGGCTTCAACTGAACCATTGGCAAATCCAACAAAAAAGCTAGATAACAGCAATAGTACAAAACCATCAGCCATCATAGTCAAAACCAGCCCCAACAGGTGGCAGAAAAATGCTAAAAACATGAGTTTTTTAGCACCGAGCAAATTATACAAGAGCCCACCGACCATCATGGCAACCGGAAACCCAAGAAATGCCATCGCATTGATCCAGCCAAGCTGAGTATCTGTTAGCGCAAAATCAGCTCCTAACTGACTTAAAATACCGGCTCGAATTGCAAATGTCATGGCGGTTACTATCAGCGCCACACAGCAAGCCAGAAAGATTCTTGATTGATTAATATTATTCATCTTAATTCTCTTTTTATTAGCTTAACGGGTTAACAAAGCTGTGAAAATCCCCCTGATTCACAGCTTATCAGGACCTGCTTATTTCTATTTATCGTTAAAATGTACTACCGACTAACCATAGTACAAAGATCTGCGAATCCTAAAGTAAACCTAAAATTTTCTTATTAAAATCTTCATCCACGCCTGCAGATGCAAAATCATCAAACGCTTTTTCAGTAACGTTAATAATATGCTTAGCGATAAAAGGCGCGCCCTCTGCAGCACCGGTTTCAGGATGTTTCAGGCAACATTCCCATTCTAAAACCGCCCAACCTTCAAAATCATATTTAGCCATTCGAGTGAAAATACCGTTAAAATCAATCTGGCCGTCACCTAATGAACGGAATCGTCCCGGACGGTCCACCCAGCCCTGATATCCCCCATAAACACCCGCCCTGCCATTTGGCACAAATTCGGCATCTTTAACATGGAAAGCTTTAATTCTGTCATGATAAATATCAATAAAATCAAGATAGTCCAGTTGCTGTAAAATAAAGTGACTTGGGTCGTATAAGATATTCGCACGTGGATGGTTATCTACTGCCGCTAAAAAACGCTCAAACGTAATACCATCATGTAAATCTTCACCCGGGTGAAGTTCGTAACAGACATCACAATCTGCAGCGTCAAATGCATCTAAAATTGGCAACCATCTTTTTGCAAGCTCGGCAAAACCGGTTTCGACTAACCCGGCCGGACGTTGTGGCCAGGGGTAAACCGTATGCCATAATAAAGCGCCTGAAAAAGTTGCATGTGCTTTTAATCCCAGGTTTTTACTAGCTTGAGCAGCATACATCAATTGTTGTACAGCCCATTCAGTGCGAGCGGCTGGATTACCATGCAGATGTTCTGGTGCAAACCCGTCAAATAACTCATCATAAGCAGGATGACAGGCAACTAACTGACCTTGTAGATGAGTCGATAATTCAGTAATTTCTAAGCCGTGCTCAGCCACAACAGCCTGTACTGATTTACAATAATCGAGATCGGTTGCGGCTTTTTCTAAATCAAATAAACGCTTATCCCAACTTGGAATTTGAATACCTTTATAACCTAAACTTGCAACCCACTCACAAATATTCGGGAGCGTATTAAATGGCGCTTCATCGCCCGCAAACTGGGCTAAAAATATCGCCGGGCCCTTTAAAGTTTTCATAAATAAAATCCTCTACAATATAATTATTCAGCTAACAAGGGGCTCAGCTCAAACCACTTGGTATCCGTTGCACTACTATCAACAAAAGACTGAACCAGTGCCATGCCTCTGAGACCGTCTGCAATCGATGGAAAATCATAAGTTTGGGCATCTATCGTTTGCCCTTTTTCAAAGTCTGCTACTGCCTTTGCAAAATTCAGATAAATATTAGCAAATGCCTCTAAATAACCTTCCGGGTGACCGGCAGGTGTGCGAGTGGATGCCAGCGCAGATTCGCTGTTAACCAAACCTGTTCTTAATATTTGCATAGGGCCAGATAAAGGTTTAATTGCCAGACTATTTGGCTCTTGCTGACGCCACTCCAGACCTGCTTTTTCGCCATAAATCCGAATCGTTAAATTGTTTTCTTCACCGGCTGATATCTGGCTAGCTTGCAACGTACCTTTGACATCATCCTGCATCTTTAATAAAACAATCCCGTCATCATCTAAGCGGCGTCCTTTAACAAATGTACTTAACTCCGCACAAACATGGGTGATTTTTTTGCCTGAGATATATTCAGCTAGATGCGCGGCATGACTTCCAATATCCCCCATACAACCGGAAATGCCGGAGCGGCTGGGATCGGTGCGCCAACTGGCTTGTTTATTGTCTTCGGTTTCAGGTTCAGACAACCAACCCTGAATATATTCGACCATCACTTTTCGAACCTGACCGATTTCGCCGTTTGCAATCATATCTTTAGCATGTTTAACCAAAGGATAGCCCGAATAAGTGTGGGTTAAGCCGTATAACAATCCTGTTTTTTCTACTATCTTTTTTAACGATTTAACTTCTTCCAGATTTAAGGTCGCAGGTTTGTCAGATAAAACATGAAATCCGGCTTCTAATGCGGCTTTTGCGACCGGGTAATGCATGTGATTTGGCGTTACGATAGCAACAAATTGCATTCTTTGATGAGCTGGTAGCTGAGCTTCTGAATCAAACATGGTTTGATAGTCAGGATAAACTCTGTCGTCATTTAAATAAAGCGCCCGGCCGGACGCTTTTGATTTTTCAGCATTGCTTGCAAAAGCACCGCAAACCAGTTCTATTTGCCCGTCGATATTCGCTGCAATTCTGTGCACTGCGCCAATAAATGCGCCTTGGCCACCACCGACCATACCCATTCTAATTTTACTCATCTAATTCTCCGCTATGGTTTGTTGCACTAATACAGTAAGTATCAATTGATCTGATTTTAATTTCTGTAATAATTCAGTCTAATTCTATAATAAATTCTGCAAATGTAACCTAAAACACTATAAAAAGTTAATTTTTTAACAAATGAGTTAATCCATGGCAAATAAAATAGATATGCTCTCTTTTTACCAACAAAACCAACTTGATAAGCCCAGTCAACTCTTTGATACTTTGAGTGATTGTTTCTATTTTGCTAAAAATTTAAAAGGCCAATTTGTATACGCCAATCAACTCTTCTTAGAGCATTTTCAGTTTAACCATATGACTGAGTTACTGGGAAAAACCGACCTGGATATCTTACCTAAGAGCATAGGTGAAAAAATTCAAAAAGACGATCAGCATATTATGCAAACCGGTCAGGCGGTTGCCAATATAGTTGAGTTGATCCCCGGTAACTCAAGCAAGATGCGGTGGCATGTAACAACAAAATCCCCGTTAATTAACCGTCACGGAGATACGGTCGGCATTGAAGGTATTACTCGGGATTTATCGCTTGCAGATAAGCAACTTGAGCCTTACAGCCAATTTAAGGAAACCGTGGGCTATATTCAGCAGAATTTTAGCAACAATATAGACATAGGGGCACTGGCTGAGCAGCTTCACATGTCAATCAGCACTTTTGAGCGCCAGTTTAAGGCCAGATTTGCCTGCTCTCCCAGTCAGTTTATCAAAAAGACCCGAATTGCGGCTGCTTGTAAGCTACTGAGAGAAGGTCAGAACATCAGCAAAACGGCAATTCAGTGTGGATTTTGTGACCAAAGCTATTTTACCAAGGAATTTAAATCCCTAATGGGTCTGACCCCCAGACAGTTTCAGAAAAGTTTAGAGGTCACAGGTCACAAAATCGATTTTATTAAATGATTCACTGGCACTCATGAAGTTAGGCAGCTCTTGGCTTAAATACTTTTTTGGCTGAATCAAAACTCTGTACCGGCATTTTAGCTTTAAGCTCAGCCGGTAATTCAGGCTCAGGGTAAACATAGCTAAACTGAGCCGGCAATCGCTGCATCAACCTATCCAAGCGAGTGAGAACATCCATGTCTATATTCTCACTCGGGCAACTGAATATACCAAGGCGCTGAAAAAACAAGCCCAGTTGAACACTACTCGAATAACGAATAATAACTGAAGCTATCACTAAACCGGCCAAAACAGGTAGCAACCAATAAAAAAATACAGGCGCATAATAGTAAGTGGCCGTGCCCCAAATCAATGCTGCCAGACTCGTCCAGACAGTATGACTTAACGCATCTCGCCAGCTCACCATACGCCCTTCTCTGGACTGAGCTTCCCAGCTAACTTTATGGCCGACCATCACACACAAAACAAAATAAGCGTGAAAAGCCATCATCATAGGCGCAATTAAAATCGCAAACAGTGTCTCTACAACAAACCCAGAGACTAATTTTATAGCGCCACCAAACTGCTTTCGTCGATATAAAATGGCAATGATAACCCCCATTACTTTAGGTAATAATAAGAGTGCAGAAGTCAGATAAATGAGCGAATAAATAAGTTCTGGTTTAGCAATTTTCCAAGTCGGAAATAACTGATAAGCCTGCTCAAAAAAAACATTACTACTTAATGAACGGGTAATGGCATCAACTGAGCTTAACATTAACATAGACAACCAAATCAGTGATGAAATATAAGCCAGTGCCCCCAACGAAAAATGCAGTTTATTCATCAACTTAATTTCACGGGCCGGTAATAATGCCAAATGCTGAATATTCCCCTGAACCCAGCGGCGATCCCGAATCGCATAATCTAAAATATTGGCCGGTACTTCCTCAAAACTACCTTGTATATCAGAGCGCAAAATCACCTGCCAACCTGCTCGGTTCAGCAATGCAGCTTCGACAAAATCATGACTTAATATTTCTCCACCAAAGGCGCCTCTGCCTTTGAGTTCAGGCAAGCCACAATTTTGAATAAAGGCTTTGGTACGAATGATGGCATTATGACCCCAGTAATTAGCACCATCTGTTTGCCAGAATGCAAGTCCGGTTGCCAACATAGGGCTATATAACTGAGCGGCAAACTGTAAAAACCGACCAAAAAAAGTACTTTGCCTGACCGGAATCGGTACAGTTTGAACAAGACCAGCATCCGGGTTTTGCTGCATCGCATCCACTAAATCCAGCATGCATTGTCCTGTCATAATACTATCGGCATCCAGCACTATCATGAACTCATACTTACGGCCCCAACGCTCACAAAAATCAGTTAAGTTACCTACTTTTTTGCCACGATTATCCGTTCTTCGGCGATAAAAAATATGTTGTTTGAGCGAGCCTAAACGCTCAGCGAGTGCCCCCCAGGCATTGCGTTCTGCACTTATCAAAGCCGGGTCCTGAGTATCACTCAACAAATAAAAATCAAACTGATTCAATGCAGTTTTATCAGCCAAAGCGCGAATACAGGTTTCAAACCCTGCAATAACCCGCCGAGTATCCTCGTTATAAACCGGCATTACAATCGCTGTTTTTGAAGCAGAATCAGCATGGAACTCTGTCTTAGAAAAGCACTTGGTTCGCTTAAGGCTCATAGGGTCGAGCTGGAACAGTTGCAATATAAAACCTATCGCACCGCTCCAAAAAGCACTGGCTATCCAGCCAAATGTAATCGAAAATAATAAAAGTAAACTAATTTCCAGTCCGGTTAATGAATTTGATTTTAAAATATCAAACATCACCCAAACCCCATAGCAGCTGGTTGCTATAACTAAAAGAGCATAACTAAATTTACGCCAGACTTTAAAGCGAACTCGCTGAGCAGCGATAGATTCAAGCTGCTTATTCATGTGTATCTTCGGGATACCAAACATAATTCCATACCTCGCTGACTGATTGTGATCTGAACTTGAGTGACAAACGCATATCGACAGGCGTTTCATCTTTCGGTATCAACCGAAACCGGACACGCCAGCCATCTTGTTCAGGCAGTTTCTCAACTGCCAAATCCTTATACGCTCCGTCAGAGAGCGACAGGTCGGCTTTAACAGGCAATTTTTCAGACAACTGATTAATCGCACCGCCTTTAAAATCAACAATAAACTGGCGATGTGATTTAGGAGGTGGATTTGAATCACCCGGTAATGTAGCCCATCCATTTCTGACCCGGTAAACAAACGCTTTTTGCTGCGCCGGTAAAATAGAATTGAAACTGCTGAGTGTATAGTTAAACTCTCTTGACTGGCCTGCCTGTAACGGCGTATCAGACACCCAATAAGCAACAATATTGTCATTGGTCTCGCTACGGGTCGGTATCTCCACCAGCTCTACCCGACCAGGCCCCCAGTTACTCTCAGTTTCAACCCAGATACTAGGCCTTTTTTCATAACCGGCTTCTATATCCATATAGTGTGAGAATTCGCGATCACGTTGTACCAGCCCAAAGCCTTTGATTTGCGGATAAGCAAAACTGTTTACTCTGAGTTGTCCTGGATTATTTAGGCTTCGCCAAGTCCAATCTCCGTGTTGTCCCTGCATTAACAGGCCGTCAGAATCATGAATCTCGGGCCTGAAGTCATCAATAAACTTATGGCTGTTTTCGCCATGTAAAAACATACTGGTTAAAGGAGCAATGCCCAGTTTATCAACCTGAGTGCGGGCGTAGAGTTTGGCTTTTACCCGAACTTTGGTCTGGGTTTCAGCTTGTATTTCAAACCTATATGCACCGGTAACTGAAGGGCTGTCCAGCAGTGCATAAACGATAATGTTTGACTGATTAGCTTCAGGCTCCACTAGCCAAAAATGGGTAAAACGGGGAAATTCTTCTCCTTTTGCGCTGGCAGTATCAATTGCCAGCCCTCTAGCTGATAAGCCATATAATTGTTCCGGACCCACAAACCTAAAGTAGGACGCGCCCTGAAATACAATTAACTCATCTTTATATTCAGAGTTATTCAAAGGAAAATGCAGGCGAAACCCGGCGTGGGTTAATTTTGCTTGTTGATATTGTTCACCTATTTTTGATTCCAGAGATTTTGCAGATAAGTTGTATTGATACAAATCCGGATTAAATGAAGCAGATTCCAGATTGCCCTGCTGATCGATCCAATCAATTTTAACTGGCTTTTTATACAAAAAGCCTGGATGGAAGAACTGGACTTCAAACAAATGCTTATCTTTCCAAAGCGCTTTTTCCGGTGCATAACGAATAGCCCGGTAAGTTGAATAGTCAATTTCCGGTATAGCTTTAGCTTTATTATTAGTTTCTGCTGGCTGATACGTATTTCCAGCCAAACGCTCTGCTTTGGCACTCACCATATCAAATAAAATATTGGCTGGCATTTTCACATTGCTGGCATCTACCACATCTTGTTGTGCATTTGCTTTCATACAAACCAGACACAGCAGTAAATAACCCGGCAACAGACTAAGATGTGTTTTCTTTGACAGCTCTGACAACAGACAAATCATCCGGACCTCCATGACTCAGCGACAAAAAGCAATCTGAGCTATCTGGCCAAATCGTAAGACCTGATAGCAGTTATTGCTGATATTGTTGATTAATTAGACACTATTATCTAACTGCAAAGCCGCAGCGTATTCCAGCGCTATCGAATAAAAACAGATGAGAATGTTAACCTGATAACAGATTCAAAATGACTTATGTGAACCAGTCCCAGATTTAAAACAATGAAAATTCGTTAAATCGTTTAGCGGCTATTTGAAATTTAATATTTCATATCAGACGGGATAGGCAGTTTACTCGGGCTAAACTGTTTAGGACGTTTTTTAACTTTGCCTTTTTTATAATCTCTAAGCGCAAAGACATACGCTAAAACCTGCGCCACCGCTGCAAACAGCTTTTCAGGAATTTCTTCCTCAAATTCAGTGGTATAATAAATAGCTCTCGCTAACATAGGAGCGGTTAAGACAGGAACCTCATGCGCTTCAGCAATTTTACGAATATGCAGCGCCATTTCATCCGTCCCTTTGGCAACCAGTTTAGGCGCGCCTGTACCAAACTGGTCATATTTTAACGCGACGGCAAAATGAGTTGGGTTAGTCACAACGACATCGGCTTTTGGCACTTCCTGCATCATACGGCGCTGAAAAGCCTGAAACATAGCTTTACGGATACGACCTTTAACAATAGGATCACCCTCTGAGTTTTTATGCTCATCTTTAACCTGTTGTTTAGTCATTTTCAGTTGCTCATTATGTTGGTACAACTGATAGGGTACGTCAATCAGGGTAATTAAAATCAGCGAGCAGCTCAGAATTAAACATACCCAAATCAGAATTTCAAGGGCTTTAAATAAACCTTGTGGCAAGGCATCCACATTAATGTGCAATAATTCTTCATAAAACAGATTAAAACACATATAGGCTGTGCCAATAATGACTGATACTTTGGCAATAGATTTAACCAGCTCGACTAGCCCTTGAATGCCAAAAATCCGTTTTAAGCCTTTGATGGGATCCATTTTGCTAAATTTAGGGCGCATTGCCTGTGTGGAAAAATTATATCCACCCAACGCAATATTGCCAACGACAGCAAAAACGACTAAAACAATAATTAATGCCAATGACGGCCAGGCAACTTCAAAAAGTAACTGCTTCATTTGCACAAACATACGTGACATATCAAAGGCATCTTCACGTTCTAATTCAAAGCCTTTGATAAAGATGCCATACAGTGCCGTAGCCAGATAATGTCCATATAATAGAAAACCTAGCCCGCCACCAACCAGTACCATCATAGTCCCGAGTTCTCGAGATCGCGGTATCTGGCCTTTTTTACGGGCATCTTCCTGCTTTTTGGATGTGGGGTCTTCCGTGCGGCCTTCGTCTTCTGCTGCCATTAAAAGCCCTCCTTTAACAGCCTAATATATCGCACATCAGATAAGCGGCATCTGCCCAAATCGTTTCAAAGTGCAACATAAAAACAGACAAACTAATCCAGACGACAATTAAACCCGTTATCTGGGTGACCGGAAAACCAATAGAAAAAATATTCAACTGAGGAGCAGCACGTGTCATGATGCCAAACGTGAAATTAACCATCAACATCGCTGTGATAGGTGTCAGCGCAAGTGTAATGGTTGCTAAGAAAAGCCATTTCCCCCACTCGACCACTTTATAAATCTGATCAGGTGCGAGCCAGGTGCCAACCGGCATTGCTTCAAAGCTAAGTGCTATCATTTTGATCATGGTCAAATGGCCATCCACCGCCCAAAAAATAAGCGTGGCGAGAATCACATAAAACTGACCAATCGCCGCTGTGTTAATCCCATTGACAGGATCAACTAAAGTGGCAAAACCCAAACCGGTTTGCACCGCAATTGCCTGACCGGCCATCACAAAGGTATTCAGAAAAATTTGAGAAATAAAGCCAATCGCAATACCGATTAAAACCTGCTGAATGACCATTAAAAAACCAGCCACTGAAAACAGTTCAGTGAAACCTGAAGTAGGAATCGTCGGTGCAACCAAAAAAGCGATGATTAATGCAAGTAGTGCTTTGACTTTAGTAGATACACTCTTACCACTGAAGCCAATCATGGTAACCAGTAAGGCTGATATTCGGACAAATGGCATCATTAAATCTGTCAGCCATTGCATTATAAGCGTGGTTGAAAATTCCATTTAGCCAACAACCTGCTGAACTCGCATGAACATATCTATGGTGTATTCCATCAGCTTATTAATCCCCCAGTGTCCACCATAAATAATGGCAGCTAAGGTCACCAATAAACGTGGTAAAAAACTCAGCGTTTGTTCGTTAATCGAAGTTGCGGCTTGGAATACGGCAACAATAATACCAACGATCATACTTGGCACTATCACTAAACTAACCAGCAGAATAACCATAAACATGGCTTCCTGCAAAATATCAACAAAGACTTCTGGTTGCATAAGAACTCCTCTTTGTTAACGCGTTAAGTGCCAACACCAAAACTGGTTGCCAGTGTACCCATAGTTAAGTTCCAACCATCAACCAGTACAAACAACATGAGTTTAAATGGCAGAGATACCATCATAGGCGATAACATCATCATACCCATAGCCATTAAAACAGACGCTACAACCAAATCCAGAATCAAAAATGGAATAAACAGCATAAAGCCAATTTGAAAGGCGGTTTTGAGTTCACTGGTCACAAACGCGGGTATCAATACCCGCATAGGAACATCTTCCGGACCGTCTAACCCCTGATATCCCGCAATTTCGGCAAATGTCGCGATATCTTTTACCCGAGTCTGCTGAAGCATAAACGCTTTCATCGGCTCCTGTGCTTTAGCGAAAGCTTCTTTTGCGGTTAAATCTTCAGCTATATATGGCTGTACCGCTTCATCATTAACTTGTTCAAGTACAGGACTCATGATGAAAAAAGTCAAGAATAAGGCGATGCCAACCAAGACCTGATTAGGCGGAGAAGATTGTAAACCAATCGCTTGGCGCAGTATCCCAAGTACAATAATAATTCGCGTAAAAGAAGTCATCATAATAACAATGGCGGGTAAAAAACTCAGCATTGTCATTAAGGCCAAGACCTGAAGACTAATCAAATAGTCCTGTCCGCCGTCGGCATTATCAGTCACTGTAATCGCTGGGATACCCGGCTCAGCCATTAAAGATGGGCTTAACAGCAGACCAAAAATTAAAATCCAAACAGGGTTAAGTTTACGCATAAGAACCTAATCATTATTATGTTTATTATTGGGCTGCATAAATTTACTCAAGGTTTGCTTAAAGTCCTGATTGGTTATTTCAATGGGCTCTTCAAGCGTTTTGATTAAATTGATTGAGTGCGCCGTGACGCCTAAAACCAGTTGTTCGTTACCTACTTCCACTATCATAATTTTTTCACGACCGGAAACAGGTAACACTGAAATCACCTTCATTCCGGCTGACTTCATCTGCATAAAATTAGTTTTTTTAGCCAGCCCTGCCAGTAAATAAATGACCACCACCATAATCACCAAACCGATTAATAATGTCGGAATTGTGCTGGCAATATCCGGTGATTGCGCAAATACAAGCGGGCTGAATAACAAACAGGCTAAGGCGAGGCTTTTTGACATTATTTAAGCTTTTTAATCCGTTCTATCTGACTGATGACATCGGTGAGACGAATACCAAACTTGTCGTTTACAACAACCACTTCACCGTGAGCAATCAAAGTACCGTTTACCAGTACATCCAATGGTTCACCGGCCACTCTGTCCAACTCGACCACAGAGCCCTGATTAAGCTGCAACAAATTACGAATACTAATTTTACTGCGCCCGACTTCCATTGAAATCGTCACCGGGATATCTAAAATCGTATCCAGTTTACGTTTTTCTTCAGCTGTAATAGGCGCGCCTTCGTCACTCAGCTCTTCTAACTCTGCAACCTGAGGCTGGTTTTCTGCTTCAGCCTGTTGTTCGGACTCAGCTTGCTCGGCCATGGCCGCAGCCCAATCATCCATCTCATCTGCCATAATTTACTCTCTTCTCAAAACTTAAGAATCAAAATCTTCTAATTCACGAAGTTCTGCTTCTGCATCAATTCTTCGGCCACCACGGGTAACCATTTGCAACTCAGATTTAACTGATTGAGGTCGCTTAATTTTTTCACTAATCTGAACCGCAATATTATCCTGAGAACGCCCCATTTTTGCTCTGTATGTTGGTAAGTCTTCAACAAATACAGTGAGTGTCTCCGGCATTTCAATCGGGATCACATCGCCTGCTTGCAGCTCCATAATTTCAGCTAGGGTTAAATCAAAATCAAGCAACTTAGCCGCAATATCTACCTTAACATCCATAATTTCATCACGCAGCGCTTTACTCCAGCGTAAATCCGTATCTTCTTTATCACTTTGAACCCCCGCATCCAGCAGTTCGCGGATAGGTTCAAGCATTGAATACGGCAGACAAATATGAAAATCTCCACCACCACCATCCAGCTCGATGTGAAATGAACTAATCACAACCACTTCTGTTGGACTTACAATGTTAGCCATTGCCGGGTTCACTTCAGAGTCCAAATACTCAAAAGACACATCCATCACAGGTGCCCAAGCTTCTTTATAGTCTTCAAATACAAGTTTAAGCAGCATTTGAATAATTCGGCGTTCTGTTGGGGTAAATTCCCGTCCTTCAATTTTGGCATGATAACGACCGTCACCACCAAAAAAGTTATCTACCAGTATAAATACCAGACGCGCTTCCATGGTAATCAGCCCCGTACCTTTTAAAGGCCGGAATCTAACCATGTTTAGGCTGGTTGGTACAAATAAGGTATGTACATATTCGCCAAACTTTATCATCTGAACGCCGTTAATCGACACTTCAGCGGTACGCCGCATCATATTAAATAAGCTGATACGCATATGGCGGGCAAAACGCTCGTTAACAATCTCGAGCGTCGGCATACGACCACGTACAATCCTGTCTTGCGAAGAAAAGTCGTATTCAGACGCTGACGCTACGCTACTGCCAGGCGTACCTGCACTTTCTTCTATGTCTTCTTCTTCAACATCATCGACCCCATGTAAGAGGGCATCAATTTCGTCTTGGGATAATAAGTCGCTCATTTACACAGTATCACTATTGCATTACAAAGCCGGTAAACAGCACTTTTTCAATGACAGTTCGACCAGCAATGCTTAACATTTCATCTTGAACAGCTTTGAGCGCATCGCTTTTTAACGCGTCTTTGCCTGCTGTTGTTCCCAGCTGATCTGCACTTGCACCACTGAAAATTCTTAACAAAGTACCTTCAATTAACGGGATATGTTTTTTTGCGGTTTCTTCATTTTGCGCGCCCCGAACCAGCATTTGAACTTTAATCTGAACCAGGCGATCACGTTGGGCCCCAGGGACATTAAATACAAAAGGTCTAGGCATAGCGACATACAACGCAGACCCTATTTCCACATCACCAGAACCCGATGAAGGTGCAGTGGCCGTCTCATCAAGCGTTTCCATAACGGGTTCTGGTTCGCTTGAATCATCGCCCATTAAAAAGAAATAACCCGCCCCAGCGAGTGCTAAAACCAGTACCACACCAATAATAATAAACAACTTGCCTTTGCCAGATGATTTTTCTTCGACTTCTAGTTCTTCTGCTTCAGCTGCCATTTTTAATCTCCAGTATTACCCATTATGATTTTTATCATATTCATTATCACTGAGTATAACAGCAAAATAAATCAATTGGGTTGCTTTGAATTTGTTAATTGCTTATTAAGCAATCAGTTACCCTGTATTTAATTGACCTAAGCATAATAATCGACCGCGCCAACATGGCCGTTAGTGATATTTTGTTCAACGACAACTTCATTTGATTCTGTCTCTGCGTCATGCGACTGGCCCGCTAAACCTTGACCTGAGCCTTTTCCGGATTGAGTTTCACCACCTTGCTGATGACCCTGTTCGGAGACACTGGATTCACCCAGTTGAATACCCTGCTGCTCTAATAACTCTTTTAATTTAGGCACTGACTGGTCTAAAACATCTTTCGCCTGCTGGTTTTGCACCACAATGCTTACACTGGCCTGATCGCCATTCATGCTTACTTTAATTTGCATGCTACCCAGTTCCGGCGGATCAATACGAATTTCGGCTGACTGCATTCGGCTGTTTATCATATAACGTACCGAATCATTTAACTGTCCGGGTGCATCATTTTTAGTTAAATTAATTTGCTCTTTTATCTGCTGGTGTATGCTTTGTTGTTTATCAACTGTTTTTTCAGCCTGCAGAACTTGTTCTTGCTTCTGCACCTGCTGAGTTACCTGAGCATGAGACACTTTAGTATCAGCCACAGATTCCTGAGAGGATTTACTCTGCGCCTGATTCACTTGCTGATTTAATGTTTCCTGATTAACAGACTGGCGATTGGACACATCAGATAATACGGATTCTTTCACTGCCTCTTTAGAAACTTCTTTATTTGATTCAGCCTGAGTTTCTTTGCTTATATTTTCTTTACTGACATTTGGTGAAGGCTTTGTGTTTTCAGATTTAGCATTCGACTCAACGGATTTAGCAGCACTATCCGGTTTTTGATTAACAGTTTCATTATCACTTTGGGCTACAGCTTGATTATCAATTTGCTGACTGCCCGCTAAATTATCGGAAGTTTGTTTTTCCTTAGTAGTCAGATGCTCTGCAAAGGGTTCAGAGTTTTTTCTGCTCTGTTCCGCATTCTGGTTTTTAGCTGGTTTATTTGTTTGACTGGTCAGCTGCTCACTTTGCTCTTCTCCCTGTTTTAAATTGCTACTGTCCTGATTTTGCTGAGCCGATTTAGCAGACTCAATCACGTCAACAGCAGATTCATTTTGGGATTGGACTTTTTGATTAGCCGAGCTTGAGTCCTCTTTCTGGGCTCTTTTTTGCTGCTCAATTGACGTTTGCTTAAGTTCAGACTGCTCTAGCTTAACATCATCTGTATTTTTGCTTGATTTCTGTTCCTTGTGATGAATTTCATTCACCACAACACCTTTGCTATCGTTTAACTGAGCAGTATTTTTACTGCTGATGTTATCGCCTTTGCCTTTTTCGGCTGCTTGGCTATCAGCGGATTTTGAATTGGCTGAAATATCTTTAACTACTTCAGCTTTACTGTCAGTCGAAACAGAGCCTGAGGATTTAACAGAGGCTTTGCTTTGCGCGTCACTGGCTATTTTTTCGCCATTCGTTTTGGCTAACGTATCTTGCTTAAGAGCCTTTTCTGCCGAATCTGGCTGACTGGCTTGGTCGGCTTGCTTTTGTTTTATGTTATCAAGTGTTTCGACAAATTTATCTGAGTTATTTTCTGCCTGCGTGGCTTTTTTATCAGTCAATTTTTCATTATTCAGACTGGTTTTAGCTGTTTCTGCGTCGGTGAGCTTGGGCGCTACTTGTTTGTCTGACTGAGTTTTTAACGCAGAAAGCACATCGCCAGACTCAGTCGATTCTCCTTTTTCAGCAGATGTTTTTGCTGTGCCACTATTTAAAATAATATCGGTGGCTTTATCACCTGAAATTTTGTCAGTTGACAGTTTACTGTCTGCACGTACCGGCTGATTTAATTCTGCCTTGCTTGATTTTGAACTTTGTAAAAAGTTTAGAAAGTCAAAATCATCCGCGTCTAGTTCAGATTCATCTTGCTTGAGCTTAAAATGAGCTTGTAAATCTGCATCAGAGTTTTGCGGCTTGAGCGGCTTTTGCGAATCAACAGCTTGCTTAACTGAGTCTTTTTGAACTTTAACTAATTTATCAGCATCCTGCTTTTCGGGCGTTTTGTCTTCAATCGCCTGTGATTGATTATTTGAATTTACCCTTTGTTCTTTTGCATAGTCTGGCGCTGACTGACTTGTTTGTTTATTGTATTGTTGAGTGCTTTTTTCCGCAGATGAGACTGGTTCCTGTGTACCAGAAGGTTGTTTTTTTGACGGTTCGCTATCGGTTGCCGTCTCATTTTTTGATTTGGTATTTTCAGCTGTGGATTGAGTCTGAGTTTGACGGGCATTTTTTACATTATGCGCTTTTAAAATATCCGAAAAATCCTGTTCCGATTGCAAAGTACGAGTGTCTTGGGAGGCAGGTTTAACTGCATTTTTGACTGAAGCGGCAACATTTGTCGGGACACTGGCAAGATACTGCATAAATTGTTTCCTATATCAAAACAAAAATCGAATAAATTCTATAAATTCGTCAGCTTACATACGTTTTTTTGACGCTTGAGCTGAACTTACAGGTTATTTTCAATAACCTTCAAGATTTATACCAATTTGCTAAAAAGGATTAATTTCGGAAAAATTGGTTTTGCGAGAACTCATCCAGGATAAATTGTTCCTGCTTGTCTTGTCTGACCTGCTCTGCCTGCTCTTTTCTTTCTAGCAGTAATTCAAGTGATTTTCGTTTTCTTTGTTGTTGCAACCAGAGTGCACGCCTTTGCTCAACGACTTTGTTAGCTTTTTGGATATTCCCTCTTTGTTGTGTGCAAGCTCTATCTAATTGAGCGATAAAGGTTTGAAAACGTGAAAGATGTTCAGGGCTGATACCACCTTGCCCATTATTTTGCATATTCTGAATGTACTCATGCTGATGCTGTTCGAGTGAGGTCAGTTTTTCATTTTGAGCATTTAAATCCTGCTGAGCCTCTGCAAATTGCAAAGCCAGTTTATCTTCTTTTTTCTGCTCGTTTTCAGCAATGAGTTTAAGTTGGCTGTATTTCATAATCAGGCTCTGAAGGCGCTGGTCAGGGCAGCCAGCTGAGTTAAACAATCATCATAAGTTATGACGTCTTTCATACCCTGTTGTAAAAATTTATCCATTTTGGGTTTAATTTTAATCGCAGCGTCAATACCCGGATCACTGCCTTTGGTATAAGCGCCGATGGAAATCAAATCTTTACTGTTTTGATAATTCGAATACAGCTGTTTAACGATTCTGGCTTGCTGCTGATGCTCTTCGCTGGTGACAGCCGGCATCACCCGGCTAATGGATTTAGCCACATCAATCGCCGGATAATGACCTTCATCTGCCAACTCGCGGGATAATACGATATGCCCGTCTAAAATCGCTCTGGATGCATCAGCTATCGGATCCTGCATATCATCACCTTCAGATAACACAGTAAAAAATGCCGTAATTGAGCCCTGTCCGTCTCCTCCGTTACCAGCTCTTTCCACTAATGCCGGCAATTTGGCAAATACCGAAGGCGGATAGCCTTTTGTAGCTGGCGGCTCTCCGACTGCCAGCGCAATTTCACGCTGAGCCTGTGCATATCGGGTTATAGAATCAATTAAAAGTAATACGTTCAGCCCTTGATCTCTGAAATATTCAGCAACTGTCAGTGCTGTTTCACAACCTTTTAAACGCATTAAAGGCGCATTATCAGCTGGTGCTGCAACCACGACCGCTCTTTTTCGACCTGCTTCTCCCAAAATTTCTTCGATGAATTCTTTAACTTCCCGGCCACGTTCACCAATCAGGCCCACCACAATTACATCCGCAGCAGTGCCACGAGTCATCATGCCCAAAAGCACACTTTTACCAACACCCGAGCCAGCAAATAAACCAATTCGCTGACCCATTCCGACCGTCAGCATACTATTAATGGCTCGAATGCCCACATCCAGAGGTTGATTAATGGGTTTGCGGTTAAGTGGATTTAATTTACTGGCAGGCAGGTTGTTTTCGGATGTACTCGGCATTTTACCCAGATTATCAATCGGCTGACCTCGGGCATCCAGTACCCGACCTAATAAATCCATGCTCAGTTGGAGCTGGTCTTTGTGAGCAACCGGAATGACTTTTGCGCCAGGTAAAATCCCCTGCACATTATCCGATGGCATTAGGTAGATTTTATCTTCTTCAAACCCAACCACTTCAGCATCAATAAAGCCAGTGCTGGATTCAACCATGCATAAACTGCCAACAGCAGCCTGACAGCCAATCGCCTCAAGGGTAAGTCCAATTACACGGGTTAAACGACCTGCCACTTTAGGTTTGCTCTGGCCTATGTGATTTTGATATTGATTTAACCGCTGACTTAAATTCAGGCTCATGATGCAGTCACCTAATCAGGCTGGTTAATAAAATTCGCTAATACCTCACTGACTCTTTGCTCAATGGTATAGCTTACCGTCGACAATTCAGTTTTTATTTCGATACCACCCGCTTCGATGTTGGGATCACTGAATAATTGCCACTGACGTCTTTGTAATTCTTTTTCACCATAGCTGGACTGAATTAACTCAAAATCGTCCGGGTTCACAAGCAACTGGCACTTCTGAGTATTAAAAGGTAAAAATTCGGCTGCTTTTTTGACACTTTGCAAAATAATATCCGGGTTGGTTTTGAGTTCGGTTTGAATGACAGCTTTTGTTAATGCCACCACCAGCTCAATCAATTCTTGCTCAACCTGTGCATCCAGCATTTTTAGCGGTTCATCTAATTGACTGATAAGTTGATTCCAGTGGGCGGCTTTTTCTTCCATTAAACCAGTTCCACTTTCCAGCCCCTCTTCATGCCCCTGATTTTTCCCTTCTTCAAATCCGGCTTGATAGCCCTGCTCTTGCCCTTCAGCTTCACCTTTAGTAAAACCTTCGGCTTTACCTTCAGCAAACCCTTCTTCATAAGCAGCCTGACGTATGGCTTCAACATCTTCAATAGTCAGAGGTTTAACTTCTTCCTCGTCATCATCGGCTTCCGGCGGCTCATAAACCCAGTTATATTTTTTACCTAATGCATTGGTGTAATTATCATCATGCCGCTTTGGATTAGCATCCATTTCGGGAATATCCCAGGTTTTGGCATCCGAGATAGTTTCATCATCGCGTTTAATGGATTTACGAAATTTAAAGTCATCAGCCATTTAATGTTAACCCGGTCAATTATAAAAATTCTTCGCCGCCACCGCCGCCAAGCATAATTTCACCGGCATCGGCTAAACGTCTGGCAACACTTAACACTTCTTTTTGTGCCGCTTCTACTTCGCTGATTCTGATTGGCCCCATTGCTTCTAAATCGTCCTGAAGCATCTCTGCTGCACGTTTAGACATGTTCGCCATAATTTTTTCTTTCAGACTTTCATCGGCCCCTTTAATCGCCGGAAGTAGAATATCCTGCTGAACTTCACGTAGAATGGCCTGAATCCCTCTGTCATCAACATCGGCAAGGTTATCAAAGACAAACATAAGGTCTTGAATTTGCTGGCTCATTTCTTCGTCATGTTCGCGGATAGCATCCATTAACTGACCTTCAATATTAGTATCCAGGTAGTTCATAATATCGGCTGCCGCTTTCAAGCCACCCATTTTAGCAGCTTGCGCACCCGCCTGACCGGCAAATTGTTTTTCCATGATTTCGTTCAGTTCCTGCAATGCTGCTGGCTGAACTTCTTCTAAATTGGCAATTCGCATCATTAAATCCAGACGCACTTTTTCGGAGAACTGATTCATGATTTCAGCAGACTGCTCTGGTTCAAGATAAGCCAGTACTATGGTTTGAATCTGAGGGTGCTCATTACGAATGATATTGGCGACCTGTTTAGAATCCATCCATTTCAACGAATCTAAACCTTTAGCGCCGCTGCCCATGACTATCTGCTCTATCAGATTGCCCGCTTTATCTTCACCCAGAGCGGCCGTCAGGGCCTTACGAACGAATTCAGTACTTTGGAAACCAATCGTAGAGAAGCTTTGAATATCATCAATAAAAAGCTTATGAATTGCGGTAATTTTAGCCTGACTAAAGTCATCAATCGACGCCATTGCCATGCCTACTTTCTGTACTTCTTTTGGCTCCAGGTGTTTCAGAATTTGTGCTGCATCTTCTTCTGACAGACTCAGCAGCAGCACAGCCGCTTTTTCAACACCTTCAAGGCGACTTACATCAATTTCTTCAATTTCGTTATCAGGCATCTTCGTTTAACCACGCTTTCACAACTTGGGCTGATAATATCGGTTCGTTTGCGACCAGCGCACGAACCGCTTTAAGTACATCTTCATCCTGATGCAGATCCGGTAACATAAGTGTACCGTCTGATGAGAAGCCAACCGCACTGGCATCAAAATCGTTGGATAACATATCCAGAGTTTCGTCACCTAAATCCACACCGGATGAAAGTGTATCCTCTGAGAAGTCATCAACCACTTCTTCAGGATAAATTAATTTACGCAGCATAGGTCTTACAACAGCGATTATCAAGATGATAATGATAGCCGCACCCAGAATAAGTTTAACTAACTTAATAAACCAGGGTTGTTCAAATAAAGGTGGTTCAGCAATTTCACCTAAATCTTCACGAACAAATGGCATAGCAACCACTTCTAAAGTATCGCCACGCTGAACATCAAAACCAATGCCACCTTGCAATAAACGGCGAATGTTCGCCAGTTCAGCAACCGGTCTGGGTTCATGGGTTACTTCCCCGGTTTCTGCATTTGTACTGGCAATATAATCAACCGCAACCGATACACTTAAACGGCGGATAACGCCAGTTTGCTGACGGGTATGGCTGATTGTTGTATCTAATTCGTAATTTCGAGTCGATTCTCGATGGCTTTTACTGGGTGAAGCGTTCGCTTCTCCATTTGTTGCTTCTTCAGGGATATTAGAATCAAGCGGCGGCTGATTGGTTAAGGCGCCCGGTATGCCTGCAGCGACACCGCCCAGAGAATTTGTTTCAAGCGTCATTTCACTGCGCACAGCCGGTAAATCAGGATTATATCGCTTTTGAGTTTGTTCGACTGACGTGAAATCCATAGTAACGTCAACCTGTGCTGTATAATTGCCCAGACCGATTACAGGAATCAAAATAGTATCAATTTTTTCTAAATATTCAGATTCACGCTTTTGCTCTATTTCATATTCTTTACGAGTTCTGGAGGACAAATCATTTTGTGAACCTGAGTTTAATAAACGGCCGTTTTGATCCGTGACCGTTACCCGGTTTGGTTCCAGGTTTTGAACCGCAGAAGCAACCATATCAACAACGGAATCAATTTCTTCAGACGATAAAACTGAACCTCGTTTAAGCGTCAATACAACCGTTGCGCTTGGCTTTTTTTCGTGACGTGCAAATACATTTTCTTTTGGAATGGCCAATAATACTTTTGCGCGCATAATTGAATGTAACTCTTCAATCGTACGCGCCAGTGTTTGTTCGCGGCTATATTTTAAGCGCTCGCTTTCGACGCGCTGACTCACACCAAAACCCATATCCGTTAACAGAATATCCTGACCTTCTGTCGGACCACCATCCACCTGTAAACCTGAGCGTTTTAGTTTTAATTTAATATCTTGGTATTCTTCTTCAACGACATAAACCACATCACCTTCAAGGCGATAGTCGATTTTTTGTGCATCTAAAAAATCTAATGTTTGAATCAGTTCTTCGGTTTGCATTTTACCAAGCGGGCGATAGTCTGGTTCGCTTGCCCAGACAATAATGAACACTGCAATAGCCAAACAAATGGCAAGGGCCAGTATCAAAGTTACCTGACGCAATACATCAACATTGCTCAATGAACTTAAAAATCCGGATTTTTGCTCTTCGTTTGCAATATCTGAACTATCGTTATTCGTGTTATCTGATACTACCAGATCATTGCTTGCTGCTTGTTCGGCCACTTTTCTTTACTCCATACCTGTTAGCAGGTTAAACCGGCATGTTGATGATTTTATCATAGGCTTCGATGACTTTGTTGCGCACTTGCACAGTAGCTTCAAAAGCAATGCCTGATTTGCCTTTGGCAATCATAACATCTGCCAGTGATACACTTTGGTCACCCATTTCAAAACGCGTTGTTTTATCTTTTGCTTCATAGCCCAGATCATTCACGTTATTAATCGCATCATTCAATAATTGTCCGAATTTCGCCTGGGTTACATTTTCAACCTTTGGGGACTGATTAGGCGAAATTTCAAGGTTTGGTGCCTGTATATTGGTACCTGCGCCTATCGCCATTCTTTGCATTTCTGAATATAAAGAGTCTGATCCAATTTTCATCTTTATGCCCCTATGTCAATTTTTTGAATTGAAGTATTTGAAATAGGTAATGCAGTTAATGTGCCAAGCATACATTAGCATTATGAAAAAGAAAGTTATTTAGGTAAGTTAATGTAAAATATAAGTATATTTAAGGAGAGTTGAAATAAATTTGATGAATTAACCTGCATTTTTGGCGAATAACAAGTGCCAAAAATACGTCCACATCCATGTGAACTAAATAACTAGCCAGGCTATCGGTATGGCTAGGGGCTGTTGATCTTTCGCGTTCATTTTTGCAGCAGTCCGTGTGGTTTTTATACAAGGCAGAGCGACTGTAGTGTAGTGCGCTACATAAATGAGTGATAACGCAGTAGAAAAGCTACACGGGCGCTGCCTTTCAGGTTCGTCCTGAGCGCTTCCAACTCTTTGTTGCTCGGTTTTTATATAGAATAACTATACTACAGCCCTCACGCCGCGATTTGAAAGCGCTCAGTTAGAACAAAATTTGTACTCGAAAGGTCAACAGCCCCTAGTCATGCAGGTAAATTAAAATTTAATGGCCAGAGTTAAACCGGAATATCTATGCCATTTTCCTTCATTTTTGCAATTTTATACCTTAACGTTCTCGGACTAATGCCGAGTTGGTCAGCAACTTTATTACGTTTGCCATGACAGGCGATTAAGGTATCAAGAATAATTTGATGTTCCTGCTGCTTGAGCTCACTACCAAGTGAATCATTCTGATTGTCTAACGGCTCAGATTCAGTCGGATAAGACGTCATCATAGCGGTATCGGTTTCAATTAAAATATCAGGGCTGTCAATTACCTGATTTTGAGACAATATCAGCGCCCGCTGAATAATATTATCCAACTCTCGCACGTTACCCGGCCAGTCATGATGCTGCAATATTTGTCTGGCTCTGGCAGATAATTCAGGCACAGCTTGTTTATTTTGTTTTGAATGACGTTTAATTAAATGCTCTGCCAAAGGTAAAATGTCCAGTTTGCGCTCTGATAAAGGTAACCAATTGAGCGGGAAAACATTGAGTCGGTAATATAAATCTTCCCGGAATTCACCGTTGACGACAGCTTGTTTCAAATCCCGGTTACTGGTGGCGATGACACGTACATCCAGGTTAATGGTTTTTCGGCTACCGAGTCGCTCCACTTCACGCTCCTGCAGAACTCGTAATAGTTTAGCTTGCAATGACATATCCATTTCAGATATTTCATCCAATAAAATAGTGCCATGCTGAGCTTGCTCAAATTTACCGGGGCATGCCTGAAGGGCACCGGTAAATGCGCCTTTTTCATATCCGAATAAAGTCGCCTCCAGCATATTTTCGGGTATGGCGGCACAGTTAATCGCAATAAAAGCCTGTTCATTGCGATTCGATTCTTCATGAATATACCGGGCGAGCACTTCTTTACCCGAACCACTTGGCCCTAGCACCATGACAGAAGCATCTGATTTTGCCACCCGACTGGCCAGCTTTAATAAATCAACACTCTTAGGATCAGCTACAACCGGTTTAAAAACCGGTGATTTTATTTCAGGTAAATACCGGCCAACTAAGTTAAGCAATACTTCCGGCGAAAAAGGTTTAGCCAAGTAGTCGGTTGCGCCTTGGCGCATTGCATCCACCGCATCTTTAATATTGGCAAATGCAGTCATTAGCAAAACGGGCAAATCGACATTTTTATTTTTAAGCGCCTTTAATAAGGCTAATCCGTTCATACCGGGCATTTGCACATCGCTGATGACCATAGCAATGTTTTCCTGATTGAGTTTGATCAAAGCTTGTTCACCGGAATCCGCTTCAATGCAGGCGTAATTGGCCATTTCCAGCGTATCAATAATCGCTTCGCGTAAATCGGCATCATCCTCGACGACAAGAATAAACTGACTCATATTGACTCCTGTTAATTTTGACCGACAGCCAGTGAGTTGGCTGAAACCTGTGCAATATCCAACTCAATAACAAATGTACTGCCCTGACCTATGGTTGATTCAACCCAAACACTGCCCTGATGCTGCTCAGCGACGGCTTTAACAACAGCTAACCCCAGCCCTGTGCCTTTACCACGGGTTGTAAAAAAAGGTTCAAATATTTGCTGTTTAAGATGTTCAGCCACACCCGGGCCATTATCTTTAACCCGGATCCAAACTTTATCCTGATTTTTATCACAGCGAGTGGCACTGAGTTGAACCTGAGCGCCCTGACCTATGATTTGCACACTGTTATGAATTAAATTTTCAATAGCACTGGCCAGCGCATTTTTATTACCATAAATTTCAATATCAGGCTCCGGTAGATTAACCGCTAACTGACCTTGATTTTGTATTAGCATAGCCTCACTGCCAGCCTGCACTTCACTCAACAACTGATGCAAAGATAATTTTTCAGCAACTTGCTTTTGACCTGATTTGGCAAACAGCAACATGTCGGTAATCTGACTTTCTAAATCTTTTAATCGCGCCATTAATTTTTGTTGAAAATTACCACGAGACTGGCTGGATAAGGATACATTAGCCAAATTAGCTGCATATAACATGGCAGCTGATAAAGGCGTTCGAATTTGATGAGCCAGGGAAGCCATCATTTTGCCTAATACACTCAATTGCTTAAACTGACTTAACCTCGCCTGCATTAAACGCGTATCTGTCATATCTGTCATCACAACCAACTGACCCGGCTCCGGCGTTAAAGCCGTTGTCTCTAATTTAACCAGTCGACCATTACGCAGCGAAATTTCATGTCCGTCATCGGCCTGAGGATTAAATGCGCGGTGAATGATAGTTAGCCAAAGTTCTCCAACTAAAGGTTCTCCTAACAGATCAACGGCTATCTGGTTGGCTTCTTCCACCCGACCGTTTTCAGATAAAATAATGACACCTGCAGGTAAGATATTGACCAAATGACGCAGGCGGGCAGACTGTCCGCGCAGTTCGTTCAGTTCACCTAAATAACTTTCCTGAAGCAAATTAACTGCTTCATCGGATATTTGATTATTGACCTTTGGGTTATGATGCATGCTTTTGCCTGTGTCATATATTTTTATAAAATCACTGACAAGACTAATGCAAAGCAGATGCCAACTAAAATAACCCTAAAATTCAAACATTTAAGGCCAAACTGAGGTGACATTAATTTGACAGCAGCCTGAATTAAATCATAGCGGCCGGATTAAGAAGCGTTTGATATTACTGGTTTAAACCATACTTACGCATTTTTTCAACCAGAGTCGTTCGGCGCATTCCCAGCATTTCAGCGGCTCTGGCCACTACGCCATCTTGAGCCTGCAGTGCCTGATTGATTAAATCAATTTCCATTTCGGCAAGATATTCTTTCAGGTTAATGCCTTCTTCTGGCAACTCAACAATCATTTGAGTTGCATCAGACATTTCTTCATCTTCCTCATCCTCTGAAAAAGAGAAAAGATCATTCAGAGCTTCGCGTTCTAATATGGCTTCTGGATATTCAGGTTCAAAAGTATCTACTTCAATATGCTGATATTTTTTAGGCAGCTCAGCGACATCGACTAATTGATTAGGATATAAAATTGACAGCCGTTCAATCAAATTTGCAAGCTCACGAACATTACCTGCCCATTTATGCTCCATCAAAGACTGAATGGCATTATCGGTTAACTTAACCGAATCCATCCCCTGCTCTGTCAGTCTTTTAACCAGTTCGCTGATTAATTGTGGCAAATCTTCCCGGCGTTCACGCAAAGCGGGTGTTTCGACCGGAAATACATTTAACCGATAAAATAAATCCTCACGGAATTTGCCTTCTGCAACCAGATTTTCAAGTTCCCTGTGGGTGGCTGCAATCACCCTGACATCTGATTTGATTTGCAATGCAGAGCCTACCCGCTCAAAAACACGCTCCTGTAAAACACGCAATAATTTAACCTGCATTTGCAGTGGCATGTCGCCAATTTCATCTAAAAACAGGGTACCACCCTGGGCCAGTTCAAAACGCCCTTTACGTGCACTGATAGCACCGGTAAATGCCCCTTTTTCATGACCGAACAATTCACTTTCCAATAATTCACCCGGTATCGCACCACAATTAACGGGTACAAACGGCCCTTTCGCTCGTTTGGACAAGCGGTGAATAGACTGGGCGACAACCTCTTTACCTGTACCGGATTCCCCCAGTACCAAAACATTGGCGTCAGTTGGCGCAACCTGCTCTATTAGTTTTCTGACCACCTGCATTTCGTGGCTGTGCCCAACCAGTGTATGCTGAAGATCTTTTGAGGTCTTGAGTTTCTGATTGGGTTTATTACGAAGATAGAGTTCACATCTGTGCAGCGCCTGAGTGAAACCAGAATGATTTATTTCGCTATCAAAGGCCGCAACAACATTCGCTAACCCGGTTAAATCAGATAACCTTTGATCGACAATAAAAGGTAATTCAGGTGCTTGAGTGATTAATTGCTGACAGGTATCAAAATCCGTATGATCTGTGCTGAGTAAAACCGCTTTCCAGCTCTGATGTTGATTCAACAACTCCGAAGCGCCCGACACATCAACCGAGTCAAAATCTTCACCCATAAACTGCAGAACCGTTTTAAGCGTCGAAAAATCGCCTGTTGAAGAGTCAATTAATAATATTCGTCGGTTAGTTTGCATATGCCTGTCAAATTATTGTTATTAGCTTATCCTTTAGCAGAATTATTGACGAAAATTGCGTAATAATCCAGTTAAAAACGAAAAAACGTCAATTTTTTGTTGAAGACATTAATTTGTACTAAGCAAGATCGAAAAAGCACGCTGACAAGCGTGCTTTTGGTTCACAACAAGCGCTGTAAAATACAGGCTTAAGATAATAAGTTCAGGACTGATTGTTCACTTTGACGAGACTGAACAGAAACCGCAGCAGCACTTTGACTCAAAACATCATTCTGCGCCTGCTCTGCAGTTGCTTGCGCATAATCCGTATCCTGCAAACGACTGCGAGCGGCCTGAACATTTTCATCTGTTGTCGCTAGGTTTCTGGCAATAGACTCAAATGAATTTTGCGTCGCGCCTAAATCACCGCGCTCTGACCCTATAAATTCAATTGCACTGTCGAGCGATTCAAGTACAGAGCTAATATCACCCTGAGTGACATCAATATTTTGCAAATCGCTTAACTGCTCGCCAATACCACTGGTATCAAAAGATGCTTTCTGACCAGCGCCTGATCCAACCTGAAATGAAAATTCACTATCTTGACCAAATACCGACTGGCCGTTAAATTCAGTATTCTTGATGGTATCCTGAATATTTTGCTGCAATCCTGAAATTTCAGATTGAATCGCACTACGATCAGCATCCGTTAAAATACCACTGCCTGATTGAAGCGTTAATTCACGAATACGCTGAGCGTCTTCGTTGATTCCTTGCAGTGCGCCATCGGTGACTTGAGCCAAGGAAATTCCATCATACACGTTACGTGACGATTGTTGGTAAGCATTAGATTCTGCTGTCAGTCTGTCAATAATTTGTTGTGCGGCAGCCGCATCAGCCGATTTGTTTACTTTTTTGCCGGATGCCAATTGCTCAAAAACAGTTTCCTGCTTTTTATTCAATTGCTCCAATATGCTCGCACCGCTGCTTGAAGCACCATTAACATTCATGACTACAACTCCTAAATCAAGATATTGCCATCAGTATAGCTCAATGGGCGATTAGGTCAATAATTACACTACCTGGACAAGCTCAAATTTTGTACATTTGTTTAGTCAGATAGGATACTTTCTGCAACTCGCTTAACGTCGGCATCGGTTAAATAAGGATGCATTGGTAAACTAAAACAACGTTTTGCTATATTCTCTGCGACACTGAAATCAAAGTCACCAGACTTGAGCCCTTTAAAAACGGTTTGCTGGTGCATACAGGTGGCATAATAAACCGCAGTGGGTATATTTTGATTCTTGGCTCGCTGTTGCAATATAGTTCGACGAGTATTTTTAGCAAGTAAAGTATACTGAGCCCAACTACTAGTATACCCATTTTTACAAACAGGGGCTTTGATTTCCGGTTTATCCATGAATAACTTTGTATAAAGCAAAGCGATTTCATTACGTCTTTTCAGCTCTTGCGGAAAAATGGCTAATTTTTCTAATAAAACAGCTGCCTGAATGGTATCTAACCTACTGTTTAAACCAATTCGAATATTATCGTATTTATCAACGCCCTTTCCATGGACTCGAATTGAACGCATCAGTTCTGCATATTCGTCATTATTGGTAAAAACCGCACCACCATCACCATAACAACCTAATGGTTTAGCAGGGAAAAAGCTAGTGGTTGCTATGTCCGCAAAACTTCCGGCTTTTTGTGTACCGATTTGGCCACCAAATCCTTGAGCGGCATCTTCTATCACTTTTAAGTTATGCTTTTTCGCAATCTGGTTAATATTTGGATAATCAGCTGGCTGACCAAATAAATCAACCGCCATAATCGCTTTTAGATTTAGCTCTGACTTGGTATGTACATGCTCTATCGTAGCTTCTAACTTTTCAACCGACACATTAAAAGTGTCTGGATCACTATCAATAAATATTGGCGTTGCTCCAGTTAAAGCAATCACTTCAGCTGATGCAAAAAAAGTAAAGGTTGGTACGATTACAGCATCCCCCTGGCCAACTCCTAGGGTCATCAATGCAATTTGCAATGCATCAGTACCGTTAGCGCAGGTAATTACATGCTTAACACCCACATATTCGGCAAGTTGATATTCTAGTTCAGAAACCTCGGGGCCCAAAATATATTGCCCATGAGCTAAGACAGCACTTATGCGTTTATCGATTCTAATTTTTACCTGCTCGTACTGAGCTTTTAAATCTATAAACTGCATTAATCGGCCACCTTGATAAGGCGATTTCCTTTAAGTTGATAAGTAATATTTTGATGCGGACAGCTTACCAGCCCTTCACCGGTAACAGGCAAATCCAGCTTCTCACCAAACTCACTCATCCAACCAACTTGTTTTGCCGGTACACCCACCATAAGTGCGTAATCGGGTACGTCTTTATTAATTACGGCACCTGCTCCAACAAATGCATAACGACCTATTGTAACACCGCAAACAATGGTGCAATTTGCGCCTAGAGTCGCACCCTGTTTAACAAGCGTATCTCTATATTCTGCTTTACGCTCAATGGCACTTCTCGGATTATAAACATTGGTAAACACCATGCTTGGGCCACAAAATACATCATCCTCTAATGTGACATTGTCATATACTGAAACATTGTTTTGAATTTTACAGTTATTACCAATAGTCACTTTATTCCCAATAAATACGTTTTGACCAAGCGAACATTTTTTCCCGATTTTTGCTCCTGAGCAAATATGGACAAAATGCCAGACCCTTGAACCATCACCTATTTGAGCACCTGAATCTATAATAGAAGATGCGTGGATAAATAAATCAGTCATGGCAATTACACCAGTTTTTGCAAAAAAGGATGAGCTTTATTGTGATCAGCATGGACTATCTTGCCTTTTTGTATTTCAGCCACGGTTTCAACACAGTGCCTGGCATCTTCAATGCCATAACCTCGGCCAGCTAAAATTTCCTGATAGCTAATAGTGTGTAAGTCGGTAAACCCTTGTGAAAATTCAATTTCGTATCCATCCACCGTGATAGAGCGATAAGTGGTTTGTTTACCCCGCACAGATTCGGGTAAGTCATTAGCATCTATCGATAAAAACCAAGGAACAGTTGCATTTTCATATTCCAAATAACCGCAGGCTTTTTTCTCGTCTACATAGTGCAGCTCATTACAAATTAAATTGCCAAACATAAAATGCAGCATATCAAAGAAATGAACACCAATATTTGTCGCAATACCAAATGACTTGCGTGGATCGCCTTTCCAGCTTTCCATATACCATTTACCACGCGAGGTAATATAAGTCAGTTCAACTTCGTACTTTCCAGACCGAGTTTGCTTTTGAACTTTTTCTTTAAGCGCCAAAATAGCTGCATGGTGTCTGAGCTGGAGAATGTTATGAACCTTCCTCCCCGTTTCTTGCTCAATTAACTTTAGGTCATCCAGCAATTCTATGCTGGGCACTAAGGGTTTTTCACAAATCACATCACAGCCTAATCTTAGTCCTGCTGCTATGTGTGCATGATGCAGATAATTTGGAGAGCAAACCGATACATAATCAAGCTTTGTTTTAGAGTCGCGCTTTAATTTAAACGCATAATCATAAAAGCGCTCAAACTCAGTAAAAAATTCACTTTGTGGAGAAATGCTGTCAATAATGCCAACAGAGTCGTTTTTATCGTAACAAACAGACAAGTGATTATTCGTTTCTTTGATTGCCTTCATGTGGCGTGGTGCGATATAACCCGAAGCACCAATTAACGCAAAATTTTTCATATTATACTTCTATTAGGCCTTAATAATCTTATTTGAGCTATTTTTGTAATATCCGCGAGTATCAATAACTAACTGGCTTGCCTGTTCTATCATTTCATAATCAAATGCATCATGCGCAGTTGCCAATATAACAGCATCATAAGAACTCAAGGTTTCGCGAGTTAACTCTATGCTGGATAATTCGAAATTATATTTTCGAACCCTTGGTAAACACTTTACATGGGGATCTGAATACGCCACATAGGCACCTTTATGCAATAACATATCTAGCAGTTGCAGAGACGGAGATTCGCGCATATCATCCACGTTTTTTTTATACGCCATTCCTAAAATTAAAACCCGACTGCCGTTTATCGCTTTTTTATGCTTATTGAGTGCATCTGCCACTTTATCGACTACCCATAATGGCATAGCAGAATTCACTTCACCGGCAAGTTCGATAAAACGAGTATGAACCCCATACTCTCTCGCTTTCCAGGTTAAATAAAATGGGTCAATTGGAATACAGTGCCCGCCTATACCAGGGCCCGGATAATAAGCTGTAAACCCAAATGGTTTAGTTGCAGCAGCATCAATAACCTCATGGATATCTATGCCCATTTTGTCTGCCACTATTTTCATTTCGTTAACCAAGCCGATATTAACTGCACGATGGATATTTTCCAGTAACTTAGTCATTTCAGCGGCCTGAGTGCTCGAAACAGGAACGACCTTATCTACTGCTTTCTCATATAGTGCGATTCCTACTTCTAAACATGCTGGTGTGCTTCCGCCAACTACTTTAGGAATAGTTTGAGTATTATAGTGAAGGTTGCCCGGGTCTTCGCGCTCCGGTGAATAAACCAGAAAGATATCCTTACCAACAATCAGCTCTTGTTGTTCGATAAGCGGTTTTAATTCTTCTTCTGTTGTGCCCGGATAAGTAGTACTTTCCAATGAAACAACCTGCCCTTTTTTTAAGTAGGGGGCAATTTGATTCATTGTACTCAGCACATAACTTAAATCAGGCTCGCGATATTTATTAAGTGGTGTTGGGACACATAAAATAACCGCATCACATTCTTCTATCCGAGAAAAGTCCGTTGTTGCGCTAAATCCTTTTTCGTTGGCTAGCGCAATTTCAGCGTTACTGATATGTTCGATATGTGTTAGCCCGTGATTTAACTGTTCAACAACTCGATCAGCAATGTCAAAGCCTATGACTCTGAAACCTACATCAGTGTATCTAAGCGCAAGGGGCAATCCGACATAACCTAAGCCGACAATGCCAATTTTAGCAGAATGCTTTTTAATAGCCTGAGTTAAATAAATGCACATATAATGACTTCAAATATTCTTTATGTATTAACTATCGGTAAGATGAGATGAAACTTAACCTCATTCTATTAGTTGTATATAGCTTTTCTTTTTATATAGTAATAGATATACCAACATTTTATAAACTCGCTTCTCGCTGTAGCTAGAGTTTACACTGACATAGCACGTCCAATTTTAATAGTCTGACAATATGTTAAACCAATTAATCTCATTTGTATCTCACATTAGCCAAACCTTAAAAATATTTATTAATGTTTTCGGTGCTTTATCTGCTAACATTGCTAATACAAACAACTGAATAACAATGTCAGGTCGAAATACTTTTCAATACAATTCTCATATAAACGGGTATTCAGGTATGAACCAAATTAAACAATTATTGATCGATTTAGATATATGTTCTGAGAACAGTATTCACCCGTATTTTCCAAATGTAAGAGACAGAAATGATATTTCTGTTCTGAAATGCAATAAATCAGGCGTACTTTTTCTTTCCGAATCTGAACACATTGAGGCTAAATATTATGAAGAAAAACCCGAATTTAGCTATTGGTCAGCAGAAAGTCGGCAAGAAGGTATCTTTGCCGGATACGAAGATTTAGAGCGCAGAGTAAACCTGATAAAACCAATCATCCTAAATAAATCATGGGCAGATATAGGTACCGGATTAGGGGGGATACTAGACGAACTAGGCCAGTATGCCAAACAAACATATGCCGTAGAGCCACAACGAAATACCCGGAAAAACTTAGAAAAGCTGGGTTACAAAACTTCAGATTCAATCAAAAACTTACAAAGTGACGAAATCGATGTATGTACACTTTTTCACGTTTTCGAGCATTTTGTAAATCCACTGGAAGAATTAACTGAGTTAAATAGTAAAATGTCAGAAAAAGGCAAAATTGTCATCGAAGTCCCACACGCTAATGACTTTTTAATTTCACATCTGGATTCTGAACCTTTTAAAAAGTTTACGTTTTGGAGCGAACATTTAATTTTGCATACGCGGCAAAGTTTAAAGGTTTTTTTGGAAAACGCAGGATTTAGCAATATTCAAATCTCGGGGTATCAGCGATACCCACTGGCAAATCATCTTCACTGGTTAGCTAAAGGCAAACCCGGCGGACATATTGAATGGAATAACCTCAGAACACCAGATCTGGATTGCGCCTATCAAAATTTACTAAACACCTTAGATGCTACAGATACTTTGATAGCAACCGCACAGAAAATTTAGGGGTAGGCAACTGCACTGCACATAACAGTAATTGCAGTATTTAAGCTTGATAACTCATTATTTCAGGCTTAACCGAGCGGGCGTTCCCAGATATAGTCCTTTTTCTTTTATACTTTTGACGACTGTTGCGCCTGCGCCGATTATACAACTATCGGCTAAAGAAATATTTTCAATAACAACAGCTCCAACACCAATAAATACATGTTGGCCGATGTTGACCGAGCCGGCCAAAGACACGCCTGGAGAAATATTAACAAAGCCTTCAAGGCGGCTATCATGCTCGACACACGCGTTAGAATTAATAATAGCGAATCTTCCTATATGGGCGTCTGCATTAACGATTGCCCCCGGCATAATCACTGTTCCCTCACCAATCACAGCGCTATCTGATACTATTGAATCAGGATGTATCAGTACGGGAAACTTAGCTGCAGGATCATTTTTTTTAATAAATTGAAACAGTTTTTCGCGAATCAGAGAGTCGCCTATAGCAATAAAATAATTATGGCAATCTCGTTCATGCTCTAGGCTGAATATACTAACGTCATTCCCTAAGACCGGATAGTTATAGTGCATATCACCACAGTCGCTTGCAACAAAGCCGAGTAAATTAAATTTATTTTGTGCTTTAATTATATCTGCAATAACTTTAGCGTGTCCGGATGCGCCAAATACTATGATATTTTCCATTACAAAATTCTATCGAGTAAAATGTAAGAATATTCAATTTCTTTTAAATCTTCGTATATCTCCAGAGTAAACGTCTTGCCTGATAAATCAAGATCTCTCAACTCCTGATAAAGCATAGAGTTTTCTTTTAATCCCAGATTCAAATCACTCAAGCCATTATTATCACTAATATGCAGATAATCACTGCACTCCGTTAAGACTTTTAGTTGTTGATAAAAATTTAATCCCAACGTTTTGCATGATACCTTCAGATGAGCGACATCCAGAAGCAATTTGTAGTGCTGATTGACAAAATTATTCTTATATTCACTCGCATGAGTCAGCAAAAAAGGGTTCTTACCTTTAAAAGATCGATAGTTAGCATCTGAAAAAACGTTGTTCTCTACATACAATTCGACACCTTGCACAAGAGCAAATTGACTCAACTCAAGTATTCCTGCCTGAAAGCGCTTAAAGGCTTCTTCATAAGGCATTATATTGGCCGAGCTAATTTTCTTCCCAAGCTCAGATACTTTAGGTTCTATTCTAAATCCCGCGTGTAACCCAAACTTGTCAGCGCCCAAATCTGCACTAATGGCTAATGTTTTTTTAATAAAAGTTAAACTTTTTTCATAATCTATTGAGCTGGATAAATTCAGCACAAAGCTAGTCTCAGGTGGTGGAAAATAGTTGTGACAACGATAAGTTAAATTGTACTTTTCTTTTAATTCAAGTAGATCTTCCAACCAATGAGCATACAAATGAGTACCGCCCGACAACTCAATTTTGTCAAAGCCAGCAATTGCCAAAGATTCTACTGCATCAGCAATTTTCTTTGCTCTAATGCAAGACGAAGAAATGTAAATACTATCCGACATTAACTTAACTGCTCTTCAATAACTTGGTCAGGAGCATAATCTCGCTCTGCAAGGCTTCCGATTAAGCTATCCACGAGAATACTGGATATCCCCTGCCCACCGGTCCTTTTTGCTGTTAAGTTAAGCTCAGTGAAAGCTTCACCTTTTTTAATTTCGCACCTTGCTACCAAAGACTTTTGTAAAGAACGTCGAGTAGCTTGCTCTGATTTAGTAGGTTGCTTTTCGCCAGTGCCCATCGCTAATTCAGCTTGCCTTACACTGAAGACAAACTCTTTTAACTCTTCTGGCGACAAAGAAGCAGAATGATCAGGTCCCTGCATATCTTTATCTAATGTAAAATGTTTTTCTATTACTTTAACCCCTAACGGAATAGTATAAGGCGCTATGCCAACGCCCTCTGAGTGATCTGAATACCCAACTAGACAATCAAATTTAGTTTGATATACAGGTATCACATTTAAATTTGCTTCTTCAACAGGCATTGGATAATTACCAGTACATTGTAATACAATAAGGTTCTGATTATAGACCTTAATATTATTTACAGCTTGTCCTACCTCTTTCATAAAACTCATACCTGTAGACAAAATAATAGGCTTATTTGTTTTGGCTATTTTTCGTAAAAATGCGATATTAGTCAGATCTGTGGAGGCAATTTTATAAGCCTGAACATCTAATTTTTCAAGTATATCAAGGCTGCTTTCATCAAAAGGCGTACATAAGAAAATAATGCCCAACTGCTCGCAATAAGCTTTTAATTCAGCTAAAGCTTCAAACGATAACTCTAATTTTTTAAGCATTTCAAACTGAGTCTCGCCTGTTCCTGTCGTTGATGTTTGATAGGGCGCTTTTTCAACATTACTCAAAATGAGATTTTCAGTACTAAAAGCCTGAAATTTGACCGCATCCGCTTTAACTGAAACTGCTAAGTCAATTAATTTTTTAGCAGTATTAATACTGCCATTATGATTTACGCCCGCTTCTGCAATAATAAAACAAGGGCTGCTCTCAGAAATAAGCCTATGTGCGATTTTTATATTTTTATTCAACATTATCATTTGACCTGCTTCTGGAAAGGATTAATTCGAAGTACTCTAAATCTAATTCTGTGTCTATATCAAGGGAGTGTTCTTCGTCAACTTTGAGCATGCCGATCGGACTTGCCCAAAGCTGGTTATTTTCACGATACGCTTTTACATTAATGCCGTCACAAACGCCATTTAACCGATAAGCATCTGGCAATAACTGACGCTGGTAGTAATTATTAATATTTATTCCGTCTATAAATGCGTCCAAGGTACAGCCAGTAGAGTTTTGTTTAAACATCCAATAGGGGTGGTTTGCTCCTTCACAAGGTGTCACACTTCTAATGCAGGCGTAATCACCCGCCTTCAACATATCAACTGCAGACTTTAAAATTTCAGGTGTTTTAAACGGCGTTGTTGGTCTCAAATAAACAATACCATCAACACTAACCTGCTTACTTTCAAACCAGGTCAGCAAATGATCAATCACTTGTTGGTCTGAGCTTGTATCCTGAGCAAACTCGTCCGGCCTCAAAAATGGTACCTTGACTCCATAAGAAGACGCAACTTCAGCAATGTCTATATCGTCGGTTGAAACGATAATATCTTCAACAGGAAAGACTTCTAATGCAGCTTTAATCGTATAAGCTATAAGGGGCTGACCACCCACTTCTCTTATATTTTTTCGAATAACGCCTTTAGAGCCTCCTCTTGCCGGTATAAGCGCAATAATCTTGTTATTCATAATTCTCAACTTCAAATGTTTTAATCAGTTCCGCAACGTATAGTATCTCGGCTGGAGAAAGTTGAGTATAAGTTGGTAAAGACAATGTACGTTCGAAAAATGCCTCGCTTTGGGGATAGTGTTGCTCACTCCTGTAAGGTGCTTGAATGTTCAGCGGATAAAATACCCGGCGGCTATCCACACCATAATCCAATAAATATGATTGCAACTTTTCTATATCCATTAAGGAGCTATTTTTTTTAAATTGGATGGTAAATAACCAGCAAACATCCGTATAACCAGCTCTTGGTTCAGGAATTGTAATACTGCTAATATTCCTTAAAGATTGTTGATAGCATTCCATTACAGCTTGACGCTTGTCTAAAAAAGACTCCAGCTGTTCTAGTTGCGCTAAACCAATAGCAGCTTGCATATTTGTCATTCTATAATTATACCCAACAACATCATGCCAGTAGCGTTTATTCGGTAACATCCCATGATTTTTGATCATGTTAATCTTTTCAAGCAAGGATGCTGAGCTGGTCGCAACCATGCCTCCTTCACCTGTTGTAATAATCTTATTGCCATAAAAACTAAAACAGCTTATATCACCAAAACTACCAGACTGTTTATTACGATATGTAGCCCCAATAGATTCGGCACAATCTTCAATTAAAAATAACTTATTTTCGTCTTTAAACTTTAAAATTGCTTCAATATCAACTAGACGCCCGTATAGGTGAACCGCAATAATAGCCTTAGTGCGCTCGGTTAACTTGTGCTGGGCGGCTTCTACGTCCAGTCCCCAACTCTCTTCATTGATATCAACCAAAACGGGTTTAGCGCCACAATAAATAACAGCATTGGCTGTAGCGGCAAAGGTAATGTTCGGTACCAAAACTTCATCGCCCTCTCCAATACCCAATGACAATAGAGCTAAATGTAATGCTGTAGTACCATTTGAAGTGCTAGAACAATAATTTACACCAACAAATTCAGCAAATTTTGACTCGAATTCATTTATAAAGCGGCCCTGAGAAGATACCCAGGATGTATCGATACACTGTGCCAAATAGCTTTTTTCATTTCCGTTCAATTCTGGAAGCGACATAGGCACTTTATATTTAGTCATACTGTGCTTTACCTGTTATTTTGAAGCCTGACATTTCTACATGTAAATCTCTTCGAGCGGATTCTATATCCTCAGCCATCATCTCATTAATCAACTCATCGATTGTGGTCTTTGCTTTCCAACCAAGTTTTTCTTTTGCTTTACTAGCGTCGCCAAGCAAAGTATCAACCTCTGTGGGCCTGAAATAAAATGGGTCGATTCTTACTACAATATCGCCAACGTCAACAGCCAAAGGCGTTTCTGACATCACCTTTTTTACCGTAACTGCATCTATTGAAGTCACTACAGCATATTCATCAACGCCTTCTCCAACCCAACCTAACTCTATCCCCGCATATTTAAAAGCAAAGTTAATAAAATCTCTTACTGAGTACTTACGCCCGGTTGCAATTACATAATCTTCAGCTTGCTCTTGTTGCAACATCAGCCACTGCATTTCAACATAATCTCGGGCGTGTCCCCAATCCCGCTCTGCATCTATATTTCCCATATACAGGCAATTTTGAATACCAACCAAAAGTCTTGAAATACCATTGGTAATTTTTTTAGTCACAAAAGTTTGTCCGCGCAACGGCGATTCATGATTAAAAAGTATACCGTTACAGGCGTAAATGTTATATGCTTCCCGATAATTTACAGTAATCCAATAGGCATATAGTTTAGCTACTGCATAAGGAGAGCGAGGATAAAAAGGAGTTGACTCTGATTGAACAGGCTGCTGAATTTTACCGTAAAGTTCCGAGGTGGAAGCTTGATAAAAACGTGTTTTTTCGCATAAACCTGCAATCCGTATCGCTTCAAGCAATCTTAACGTTCCAAGTGCATCGACATCTGCCGTGTATTCAGGAGAATCAAAAGAAACGTGTACATGACTTTGCGCCCCTAAATTATAGACTTCATCGGGCTGTATTTCTTGCATCAATCGGTTTAAACAGGAAGAATCACTCAAATCGCCGTAATGAAGAAATAAGTTTGCCTCAGTATCTTGTGGTTCAGTTAATAGATGTTCAATTCTATCAATGTTCAATGAAGAAGAACGTCGACGTAAACCATGCACTTGATAGCCCTTACTGAGTAATAATTCAGCTAGATAAGCCCCGTCTTGTCCTGTTATACCAGTAATTAATGCTTTTTTTATATTCACGCCAATTTTAACCTTTTATTTTTGTACCAGAGCGTCCTAAAATCTCAATTTATATCGGAGCCTTAAAAGTAATGAATTTTTTATGTACCTATTTTAACAAGATAAATTATTTGATGAAGCGATTCAAAATCTATATTCTGTTGTTAACTTAAATTAGTCAATGACTTTAATCCATATCAGATGAAAGCACTGTTTCTTGTTCGTGGCCCACTTCATATTATAAACATGTTAGAAGCGATTAAGCATTTCCGAATAACCGAATCTGTTTGCTATCTTTTTTTAAATGATGATGTATCTGGCGATAAATACAAAGAACAGTCACTCAAATTATTAGATGGATTGAAAGATATAAAAATTATCGAAACGAGGACATCTCCTAGCAGCAGCCTTTACGAAAGAATACAAGTATACGGTCAACACATAAATGCTTTCATGGCTCACAACTTTGACTATGTCTTTTTTACAGATCCCAGGGTTCATTGGCAAAAAGATATTGTGACGACTTTAGACAAACCTACATACATGATAGATGAAGGCAACCTAACCATTGTCACCTATGAACTCTTAAAGCGACGCAAAAAATACTTTAACTTTCCACAGGTGGTAAATACAGAAAGGCAGGCACTTGCGAATCAAATAAAACAACAGTTTGGTATAAAAGAAGTAAATGAATTCAAATACAATCTATTCACTTTCTTATCAAAATTACCTCGTATCGATAATATTGATATTGATATCCAAGAAAATCGCTTATCAAATTTAAAGAAGTATTGGGATAAACTGGATGACTCCCGGCATATCATAGTCGGCTGCAGTTACTGCCATACCTTTAATTTGGAAGAAGATACTTATATTAAATTGATCCAGTGCATGGTTAGGGAAGATAAAACTACATTATATATTCCCCATCCAAATGCATTACCAACAACTTTGAAAAAGTTAAAGGCTAATATTCCAAATTTGTTGATTCATCCGTTGAATGAGCCAATTGAAATTTGGCTATCAAGACAATCTATGCCGCCAGCTTCACTTTCCTCGTTTTATTCCAGTGTAATTAGTACAACTTGTAAAGCTTTCCCACAAATAGATATTAATTGTTACAAGTTACCTCACGAAATTTTAAACTTATTTAATCGCAGAAATGTATGGGGAATTGATAACTTGGATTTTTACGAGTTCGTGTCCTGGATATACCTGCATTTAGGTAGGCAACTGCCAATTCTATCGTTACCAAACCAACCAGATAACTGGATTAAGTAGGTAACAACATACCCGGTTAAAACTCACTTTTCAGTGGTGGACCGCAGATTCGAGACAAATAATTATTCACCTCAGGGACTCTCGGAATCAGCGATTGAATTTCATTTAAACAAAATTGTTTCCTGTCACCCTTTTCAATTAAATCAAACAAAAATAAAATTTTTTGTGGAAGGCCTTCTCTACATAATTGAAAACTAAAATGAACCATGGACTGGGTACTTTTTTCATGACCAAGATTAAACTTCAGACAATAATGATGAAATAAAGATTCGACCAGAAACTGACTCTCATGTCGAAACTTATATAGCCTATTATTTGAGAACTCTCTAAAAAACAAACTATCTAATTTATTCAGTGTGCTTTTGACAAGCGGTATAAATCCATGGCTAGGTATATAAAATTTATCTTTTCCAAAGCCAAGCATTTTAGCCGCATTAAGAATGCCAATATGATGCAAAGTTAATTTATCCTGATCATTGCAGCTGAATTCATCTACGAAAAGATTTGGTTTACCTTCTTGAAAAAAGTATTGCGGACTAACATCAGCGCCTAACATCAAATCATCATTGCCTAAAATAAAGTAATCTGAAAGGTCTGCTAGCTTATGTACTTGTGCCGCAAGCGCTCTTGAGTTAAAGGTAGGTAAATACTGTGGGCAATCAGCAAACAGTTCTTTATGGTCAATAATTTTAATACGGTCTAACTGAATGCTGTCTAAGGACAAAAAGCTTGGAAATTGATTGTCAGTTATTATGTATATGTTTCGATACCACGAAGCGTGAGTTTTAATCGAACGCAGACAGTATTTAAGTTCGTCATGCTGGCAAAATCGTCTATCGTCGATCGACTGCTCATTATTAGATATGTCTTCCAGCTTGAACCCACGTTCATATGCACGACGTTTGTTTTTATGTAGGGGGTCTTCACCATCTACCCAAAAAATAACAAAATCAATACCACTAATCATAAAACCGACCGACTCCGCAACTTATATCATTCATCTATAAGTGTTGCGCTATTCAACATGCTTAAATTCCAATTTTTCATAGGCGTGCGCCAATCTTCTCCATAATGCTCCTCAAGGTAGCCTTCTGTATCTGAGGGGATTCTGAGCTTATAAGCTTTAAATTCATATAAGATTGTGTTTCTGATATGCTTAGAGGGCATAGAAATTCCACGCGATGCCAAAACATAATCCATTGTATTACCAGATATATATTTAATAAATAAATCAATGGATGGTAGAAGAGACGCCCTGTTAAATGGCGTTAATTTTATTGAACGTATGTCGCCTTTTTTCACCGAATTGTAATCAAAGGAGCTGTAATACTCATTTGCTAACCACTCGCAACCGGTTATTTTTTCTAACCCCTGCAAAATCGAAGTCATTTCGCGCGTAACTAATTCTAAACTCTCATCGAGTAATGCAAAGTCTAGGTCATCATCCCAAGGAATCAGTTCTTTATCTCTAAAAGTCCCTAACAAAGTACCTGCATCCACGTAATACAGAGCACTCACTTGATCTAATTTACAGCAAATGTATCCCAAAATTTTCTCAGATATTTTTCTGGAATCAATATTCGATTCAAAATGGAACGGCTTTATACCGAAAGCTGGGACGATCCTGATTTTATTCTCAGGTATGCTTAATTTGTCCATGAGTTGGGATTTAATTTGCTCAAAAAACTCACTAGCAATATAAACGAAATCAAAACTTTGTTCGGTTATAATCTCTGGACGATATACATTTTTTCCTAATATTTTTTGTCCTATATGTGGAGAACTATTGTCCAAAAAACCCAGTACTTCCTGGTCTTTTAAATAACTCAGTGCAGCTTGCCCAGCCTGTCCAGCTCCAAAAATATAGACTCTGTACGTTTTGTTCATAAGTGGAACCTGTCAAAATAAAATTTTAGCTAGTGGTTTCTAATCAACAATAGTCTTAAACCGCTGAATAAAATTTGCTTTCATATTGCGTGAATATAGCGTCAGTACAATATCTTTCATCAAACTGGCTTTTTTACACAAACGTCCTCTTCCACCCATGTTATCGGCCAGGCAATCCTTAATTTCAACATTTTTTCTTGGTACAGCAATAAAGTTAGGAAAATCAATGTATTGTTCGAACCTAGGCAAACTATTCACCCATTGTCGGAGAAAGGCTTCTTGTCTAAAATCTTTTGTTTCTAGAAATGCCAGTTTAGGAATAATAAACTCAAAAAGCTGAGTTACCGTAAAGCTGCGGAGCGCATAAAAGCCCAGTCTGTTGTAGTCTATAAAAGGGTACTCACCCGCGAAAAAACGGTCTACTGTCTTACTATCTTTAATCACTTCAGGATAAATGATTAAAGTCTTGTCTTCTGAATATTTTTTACTTTTAACTACTTCAAAGTTACTACAATAGGCCAGTTTAAAATTACCTTCAGCATAATTTCCATCTATATCACACAAATAATGCTCTGAACTATTTTTAAATTCACGAATATCTGTAAGCACTAAACTGGTTTTAATGACTTTGATTGCCTCGCCAAATTCAGGACCAAATGAATGTCTGATACGCCAGTTTCCGGATTCTAATTTAGACAAAAATAACCTTTCTCTATGATTCGCCATTGAACTGGTTATATCATAATCAGAAAGAGTAATATTGGACTGTTCGATACAAGTTGTCAGAAAATCAAGCCAATAAACCCGCGCAGTATTTAATGATTCTAATTCTATATTTACTTGATTAATCAATTTACTCAATACTGAATTTGCATAATTCATCGTCCCATAAAGCAGATAGAAAAGCAGGGATTTACCATGCGAGTATGAAGCAAATAGCATATCTTTTTGCTTATTAATAAGTAGTTCTAAATCCGCTGCACTGTTTATGGGTTGTTTGACCAACTCAATTAAACCATTTAGCTCAAATTCCAAATGTTTTTGCTGGTATTTAGCATTAAAGTTTTCGCTGTATTGTTTAAATTCGTGAGCCGGTTTAAATACACTCGTTTTGACTACTTCAAGTGCAGCTTGTTTATCATTAGGGCTGTTAACCAGTAAAATATTGTCTATAGCCAGTGGGGTTGTACCTGCAATTCTTGCCCCGTCACTGGTATTAAAACAATCAACTTTTCGGGTACGTAGAGTTTGCTCAAGTATTTCTTTTGAGACTTTAAATTCGTGCTTAGTAAAAACCGTTTTTCTCAAGTTGCCAGGTACAATAATTGAAGTATTATTTTTTTCCCGGTAATCGTAAGCTTCTTTTCCATCTTCATTATAATAGCCGGATTGCTTAGAATGGTGTTTTTCGCGATCAGCAAACCCTAAATCCACTCCAAACAGGTACAATTGATTAAAACCAATTTTACTGAAAATGTTTAATGTAAAATTTGAGACGGTCGGAAATGCAAATTTCAATTCTTCGTAGTTTTGTCGTCCCAAAATATTAAGCGCAGAGATTGTAGATGATTCGCCCTCTTTAAAAGCAACGTATACATCTTTAAACAAATTACAGGTATCGGGATGAATACCGTTACAGCTAATTAAACTGATTTGTTTAAGGTAATCAAAATCACCGACTCTACATATCCAGTCAAACGTCGAGCGATTTTGTTCAATTTCGGCATGAAAATCAGGTACTATTCCATTTTTATATAACGGCATGAGTGCCGTACCACAGGATACAACTATCGCCTGCCCCTGCCATGTTTTTATTTCTTCAATAGCATAATCCAGTGATGGTCCGTTACCTACAATAAAAACGGGTACTTCTTTATGTTTCCAGGTTAACCTCTGCTGCGGATTTTTCTCTAATAAAGGATAACCTCTGGCAATCGTTTCTGTAGTATGAGCAATTCCGTATCTGGCATGATCGTAATATTCACCCATAGATATGACAATTTGCAGCTGTTCTCTGAGCTGAGCTATCGCCTGTACTAAATTGGCGTTGTAATAGCCTTGATAAAAATAAGTGCTCGCCAGAATATAGGGGCCTATTGAATAGAATTGAGATAATAAGTCACGGAATAAATTAGACCCATCATCACCTATATTAATATAAATTCTAAAATCGTTTTGGTCTGCCTTAGTCAGAATTGACTGCCAATCAATTGCAAATAAAGAAGCATAGAAAAAATCGCGGTTTGGTTCGCACAAAAATAATTTTTCGACATTTTTTTGCTCAAACAGTGTTTCAAGCTGATATCCAGGTCCTATGCCAAACATAATCAGGGATTTAACCGTATCCGGCAGTTGGCCAGCTTCTTCATCAACATCTTTAAGCAATTTTTCGGTTTCTGCAACAAACTGATAATGTAAATACTTTTTTAATTTAGTCCCGGTATAGCCTAGTACTAAACCATCTTTATTCGGATAGTTTTTAAAATGTTCATAGTTAATAGAGGCGTCTTGTTTGGGGGACTCACCATTAAACGAAATAAGAGAGCTTTTTTGAATTAGGTTAATCTCACCATTTTCACCAAATACAGGTAACCAATCCTGAGGTTGATATTGCTTAAACTCTTTATAGATATCTGGAAAGTATTTCTCAAACGCCTTTAAATTATTTTGAAATTTTGCACTTTGCGTACTGGTAGACTGAAAGTGTTCAATATCAATACTTTCCGACCAAATTGGTAGATACAAATTTGGGTTATTTGCAATGGAGTAATTAAAGCCATCGCTTTTGATCTGAGCCCATGTTTTATGCTTGAGTGCATAATCAATCGCATCAAACACAGGATGATTGTAATGCTTATAAAAATAAAAACCATCAACTGGAAAATGACTAGACAGCTCTTCAATGTTATTGACTAAATCACGGCCATCTTTTTCTAGCTGAAAATAAACAGCCGTGCCTTTAGATTCCATGGTTTGCAAAATCGTTTGCCAGTTATTAGCCAAGATTGAGCATTGAAAATATTGCCTTTCCGGTTCATAAATAACCAGGTGCTTAATCTGATATTGCTCAACCAACTCAAGAATGTGGTATCCCAAGCCCAGTCCAAATACAACTAATACATTAATTTCATTAGGTAAAGGATCAAATCCAATGTGCTTTTTAAAGCTGCTCAGCTGAGTCAATTCACTTCCAAGCCTTTTTTCATTTTCAAGATGACGTGAAGACTGAAGCTGCAGTGAGATAAAAGGCATATGTCGAGTGATTATTTTAAACTGGTTAAACACTTCTGCTTTTGGGTTTAATCCATAAACAGTGCGGCCAGCGCCATAATCCACTATGTTATATTCAGCATTTTTATTGGCAAAGATAGCAATATTTTGAGTTGTAACGTTTTGCACATCTGCTAACAACGATGGGATATGCTTAGCAAATGCCGTCGCATTGCGACTATGATTATTTCTTATGTTTTCAGACAGCTGTTGTTCTAATTTTTTTTGCTGCTCTTCATCTGTTTCCAGATGCATTCGGATATCTTTTAACATCCAATAACCTCTAGTTTTGGCAATTAACTCTGCTAAATATTTTCACTAAGTCTACACCATCCCATACCGAATCAAATTCCAATGCTTTCCCCAATGAAATCAACCTTTTGTATTTACCGTTTGGTTTAAGCTCTGACTGCGAACACAGGTAACTAATTGTCTGTAACTTGTCTGAGTAAGCAATTTCATCAACTGAACCAATATCCAGCTCAATTAACAAACCATTGCCGGTATGCTCCGCCAACATAATATCAGTCAAAGATTTGACTTTGCAGTGACCTATCGGGCCTATACTTTGTATTTTGGCAAATGAAGCAATTTTATTGCCAGAATTGTCATCCAGTTTTATTGCATAAGCGGCAGCCAGTTTTTGCAATAAAATATGTTGCTCTACTTTATTACTTAAACCCAGTTGATGATCCATTTTAGATAATTCAGCTTTTACTGATTGCCAAAATGCAGTTTGAATTGATTGCTTAGTATTAAGCCAGTAGATGGCTTTGGGCGAAGAACAGGCTTGCTGATTAAAAGGTATGACATCAGTCAATAACGCTTTTGCGATTTGTTGTAAATCTGATTTTTCATCCAGCTCTAGAAGCGCAACAGAATAGCGATCCGGAAAACACACCTGCTTGGTTGTTGGCGCGATGTCAGAGATGGCATTAATTGCATTATCTCCGCCCCAGACCACTCTTAAATCACACCAGAGACTGAATTGTTCAGTCACGCCGATTTGCTGAGCCGAATACTGAACGACAGAGATTAAAGGCTTAATGACTTTACCTGACTCTGTATTTAGATAATGCTTAAGCAATTCAATTAAAACCCAGCTGACATCCCCGCTGCGTTCACTCACTCTGACAATATTCTGATTACCTGACAATACAGACAATAAAACCGAATATAAAAAAACAGTGTCTACATTCGCCGGGGCAATATGAAATACTCTACCGGGTGAATTAGATTGTCTTTGGCTCTCAAACTCAGTTGCTAACTTGTCTAGGTGCGCTTTTCGAAACCAAAATGCTAGCGCAATAATTTCCGGATACTGACGCAATTCAGCTTGCTTTAAAATAAATCCAGAAAAGCCGGAAACTGCTTCAATCAGCTTTATATGCCAGGGAAATAACTCTGGCAATGAAGTGCTGACCGGCTTTATATGCCAGTTAACCTGTTCTGAAAATTTAAGCGAATGTGTCACTGCATCCTCTCACTTGTGCTTTGGGTACTCGACCATGTACTTTAAAATATTTACCCAGGCGACCACACTGGCAATCGTCTTCACCTATAATTTGTCCGAGGTCTTCGGTTAATATGCAATGTCCGGGATAACTGCTGGCCAGCACTGAATTGACTTGAATCAAGCCGATTTCACCAAAGCTAGCCACACTTAAATCGTCAGAGTTTCTAATCAAAATATCTGACCATACTGGCGTGTGTAAATAACCATGCTCGCATTGCATATAGATAGTACCGGTTTGCTCCACCATGCCATAATAATCATGCACACTGACATTGCCCAGTTGCGCTCTGATGGTTTGCTTAAATAGCTCATCATCCACGGCCTCTTGCTGCATTTTTTTCCAGCCACCACCATGAATTAAAATGGCATTATCCAGATTAAATTTGAGCCCTTTTTTCGCTAACGCCTGAATAAACTGTTGCCAGACAATAAAAGTAAACCCAAAAATCAGTATGGGTTGTTGGCTGAACTGGTTGAAAAATTCACTGACTTTATCTAAATCCAGTTGCATATCGTCATTTAGCGCATAACAGTGGTTTCGACCAAAAAATGAAAGCCCCTGTAGCCCGGCAGCGCGGGCGCTCATGCCACCTGCAGTTTTAACCGTTGAAGCTGAATCAATCAGCAACATAGGCCTTCTTTGTTTGCCCAACCAGGCCTGTAATATTTTAACCAGCACCTTACTTTGCCGTTTAGCTGATTCGGCATCTAAAATGATTTTAGATGCCTGACCACTGGTGCCGGATGAACGCATTTGTCTGAATTCTGCATCCGATTCAATACTGGATAAACTGAAATCCTTAAATAATCTAGCGGCAAGCGGCAATAAATCTTGAGCTTTTTTATCTGAAAAATCAAAATGAGAACAATCAGTTAAGTTTTTATATTGATTGCAGTGCTGATAATGATGGTGACTAAGCTGCACCAGCACGCGATCGAGCATGGCCTGTTTTTCAGCTTTAGCTAATCCATAAACAGGTAAATTAAATAACTCAGATGAATACTCAAACATCTTAATTTAAACTCGCCCAGATTTGGTTTTTGAGACCTTTATAATCCAGCTTTCCGTTACCAAGATAAGGTAGGCTGATATGCGCCACTAGCTGAATATATTTTAGGTTTGTTTGCAATGTATCCGCCAACTCTTTTGCCAATGTTTGAGTCAGATCATCAGATAAACTACCCGCGTAAACAAACATGATTTGATCATCTTCCCCAATCACGCAGGCCGGCGCTTCCAGTTTTTGTTTTTTTAAAATTTTAATAAAAATTTGCTCAGCTTCATCCAGATTAACTCGTTTACCAGTTACCTTAATAAAGCGCTTTAAGCGCCCGACAATTTTATAATCGCCATCTGCGTCAACTTCAGCTAAATCTCCGGTTTTAAGCCAGTCAACTGGCTCAATCTGAGACAAACAATATCGATCAGTGGCCAAGCCTAAACTTACATTCTCACCCTGGTAACAAAGTTGTCCCGAGGTATGAATTTGGCTTATTGCTTGCCCGTTTTCATCTATCAGTTTGAGTTGTCCACCCGGAATAGCCCCACCAATACGATCCGCTTTCAGTGGTAATTTTTCAGGTGCCAAATAAGCGATGCGCGCTGTTGCTTCAGTCTGGCCGTACATTAAATACAAACTTTTTCCCTGAGATTTACACCAAGCATCAATAGATTTCGTTAATTCTACCGCCATTTTCCCACCTGCTTGCGCAAAATAACGATAAGCGTGCAAAGCCAACCGCTTAAGCCCTAGCTGATAGATAAGCTGAAAACTAAATGGTACGCCATAAAAGCCAGCAGGCTGGTAGGTTTTGACTAACTGCCAGAAGTCTTTTTGCATCAGATTATAATCATTTAGCACAAGGCTCGCCCCTTGCTGCAGGTGCGTATTGATTACAGACAAGCCAAAACTATAGTGCATCGGTAAACTAGTCACGACCGTATCAGTCGCTTGAATTGGTAAATAGTCCAAAATAGATAAGCAATTCGCCTGTAGGTTTTTTTGGCTGAGCTTCACCAGCTTAGGGCTCGCTGTAGAACCGCTGGTAGAGAGCAATAAAACAATATCCGGATGAATTGGTTTCTGACTGTAGTAACGAGTCTGATTAATCGATAAGCAATTTGACAAATCAGATTCTGAGTCAATTTTAATCAGGTAATCAACCTGGTAGGTTTCTAATAAAGCCTGCTGCTGACTGTCCGGTGTATTCGCATCTAATAACATTAGGCATTGGTTTGCTCTTATTAATGCCAGATAAGCAATCAATACAGGTAAACTGTTGGCGGCTTCGATCGCGTATAGAGCCTTTGAGTCTGGTAATTGTTGGATGAAAGCATCAACCGCTTGATTTAGTTCGGCGTAATTAATTGTTTGCTCTGTTTTTGCATCAATAATTAAAGCTTGATGATACTTGAGCTGCTCATCCCAGAAACCTGTCATTAACTGCTTCCGTTTGACAAGGTTAATCCGCCGTCCACAGCAAAACTCTGACCGGTAATATAACTGGCGGCGTCAGAGGTTAAAAACCCGATAAGCTCAGCGACATCTTGCGCTTTACCCAAACGCTTCAAACAGGTTTGTGAGGCAATTTGCGCTCTTTTTTCCTGACTGTAATGTTTAACCAAAGGGGTTTCAATAAAGCCAGGTTCAACTAAGTTAATTCTAATTTGCTGACTGCCTAATTCTTTAGCTAGACTTTTTGTCAACCCTAACAGCCCGGATTTAGCACAGGCATAAACACTTTGCCCGGGTGAGCCTTGCATAGCAACCACGGAAGAAATAAAGACCAGACTGCCACCTGTTTTATTACGAGCCATAAAACGACTGGCGAACTGAGCAAGTAAAATGCTGGATGTCAGGTGCTGTTGCAGTTGTTGTTGAATATCTTCAATTTTACTGGTCATCAAGCTGCTTTCATATAAAGAGCCCGCGCAGTTGACCAGTACATCAAGTCCGCTTAATCGCTTTTGTACCTGCATAAACGCCGGCTTAAAATCATCAATCTGATTAACATCCAAAATCGCGGTTTCAACCTGAACCGAATAGGTATCCGTCAAATTTTGCTGCAAACTATCCAGCTTAACCTGATCTCGCCCGGTCAACATCAGACTATAACCCTGAGATGCATATAAATGCGCGCATGCCTGCCCGATTCCGCCTGTTGCACCTGCTATCAATACTCGTTTAGTCATGGTTTCTACTTACGTTTATTTAATTTCAGTTAAATTCTGACTTCATATTTAGCTAAAATTTCTTTTGCTTTAGCAAAGGAGCTCATATCAATAATATCATCAGTATCCAGCATAATTTCAAACTCAGATTCTAACTCAGCAATTAATACCATATGAGCGGTAGAATCCCATTTGACATGTTCACTATACGCCAGTTCATCTTTCACTTCGTATTCTTCAACGCCCAGTGCAGTCACAAATGCGTTTTTTAATTGTTCTAATTGAGACACTTTACCCTCTACTTAACCAGGATTTTAATTGTTTTGTTGTACTGTTATAGCTATCGGCGGTCAGACTAATTTCTGTAAATGAATCATCCAGCGTCTTAAACTGATAACCTAACGCCTTATTATATTTTAGTGCAGCTTGATTCGATAATCTGACTTTACTTCGTAAGTTGGCAATCGATAAATGTCCAAATGCGTAATCATTTATCGCCAATGACGGTGCAAATGCCAGCATATTATTTTTATATTTAGGCTCAGCTATATATAAACCGACTTCCGCTGTTTCAGCCTGGATTAAACCCGACTCCCGGGTTGCAATATTAATCGCACCAATCGCAGTTTGTTTGTAATAAATAACAAAATGCTGCTGATTAACCGCATTTTTAATTCTGTTATACCAGATCTGATGCTGCTCGGCAGATATTTCATCTTGTTGCACCATCTGAGTTCTGATTTCAATTTGATTACGCCAGTTTCGAAGCAGGTCAATACTATTATCATCGACCTGTTTTAACTCAACCGAATAAGCGAAAATGTCAGATTTAAGTTGATTTGTCATCCCGTTTGATTCACTTAACATGTTTAAATAAGGCTTTTATCAGATTATCTGCTCCGTGTGCATTCGCAGTGAGCATGTTTTGCTGCATCCTGATTCTGTTATTATCATCCAGTATATTTTTGACTGAGCTAGATAATGCCTGATGATTAAAACCTTGCCTGAAATCCAGCACTTCTGCCCACCCCTGCAGTTTTGCGGCCTGACTGTTGCGCGACTGATTATCAAATGAAACCAACAAAATAGAAGGTGTTTGCATCGCATAGAGTTCAAATTGGGTGCCACCGGCCGCTGATATCACAAATTTAGCATTGGCAAACACGCTTGCCATGTTATCAGCTTGATATAAATAACAAAAATGTTTTGGTAGTTGCTTTATTTGTTTGCACAATGCTTGCCCATGTTTAAAACCTGAACTGATCAATACAGTCACTTTTTCTGTTAGATTAAGCTGGTTTAATACATTTAAACAGGCAGTTGTATAATCAAGTGGATCTGTGCCACCCATAGTGACGACTATGCCAGAGCGTGCTTTATAATCTGATGGCGTTTGGTTAACAAACTCACTCCGTAATAAACGGTAGTTTTCACCAGCCAGTATATTCGCATCCGGCGCAATATCCTGATAAGGCGGAATTGAATCATCCATGCAAGTTGTGTTAATAATCCAGTCTGCCTGAATTAAATCATCAGTTTGTTCACCGCCATTATCATCAATTAACGCAAGTTTTATTTTATACTTTAACAATGCCAGTTTTAAATGGTGCCGATAGGCCAGACTAAAATGGTATCCGTCCAGTATCCAAAATAACACTTGGTATTGATTTAAGATAAGCTGAAGCAGCTCTGATTCTGTCGCAGAGAAATGGTTTGCAAAATCAACACAGCTTGAATTTTCAGGCACTTTCAAAACAAAGTATTCAAGTGACTGCTTGTTTAATTCATCGACATAATCAAGCGTTTGAGTATTGATCAAAAAAAGAGCTTTAATGCCAGCTCTTTCAATCGCCTGAGCTAGGGCAATGCAGCGCATTAAATGCCCCATGCCGATATTACCCCCGGCATCCACTCTTAGTATAACGGCTTGAGTCATTTTTTGGCCGCCCTTAAATTCAATCAAACAAATCTTTTGTCAGTGCGCTACCCGCTTTGATGTCCTGCCTGGCCTTTTTTCCTAATACGTTAAACCAATGTTTAGGTGACAGCCCTATTGCCGGGCGAACAATTTTGAGATTCTCAGCAGACAGTGTTTCGCCGGCTTTTATATCCTGACATGCAAAAATGGAGCGGCGATAATATTTTGACTTTTCTTCTGACGGACTACCGCCATAAGTGATTCGACCCAGTGCTCTATGCGCCACCTGAACATTTTCAGTCAAGGCTTTAAATTCCGCAGGTTCCAGTGAAAATTCAGCGTCAACGCCCCCTGCCGTACGATCTAAAACAAAATGTTTTTCAATTACACAAGCACCCAGAGCAACTGAGGCAACTGATACGCCAATGCCTTGAGTATGATCAGATAAGCCAACTAAACAAGCAAACTTTTGCTGCATATCATTAATCGTGAGCAGATTAGTATTTTCTGCGCTAGCCGGATACGTGCTGGTACATTTTAAAATGATAATATCTTTGCAGCCAGCAGACCGAGCGATATTGATCGCTTCAATAATCTCTGTCTCGGTTGCCATCCCGGTAGACATAATTAAGGGTTTTTTGGTACTTGCAGCTTTTTGAATTAATGGCAAATCGGTTAATTCAAAAGAAGCAATCTTATAACAAGGCACGTCTAAGGTTTCGAGAAAATCAACAGCCGTTTCATCAAATGGTGAGCTAAACGCAATTAAACCAAGTTCTTTGGCGTATTCAAACAATTCCTTGTGCCATTCATAAGGTGTGCTTGCTTGCTGGTAAAGTTCATGTAAATGGCGACCATACCAAAGTGAATCCGACTCCATGATTCTAAAGTTGTCAGAATCTATATTAAGCGTCATTGAGTCTGCTGTATAAGTTTGTAGCTTAATTGCATCCACACCACTTTCAGCTGCTGCTTTTATCATTTTTTTTGCCAGTGCAAAATCCTGATTATGGTTTCCAGAAAGCTCTGCAATGACAAATGGCTTATCGTCTGCACTGATTCGACGGCCTGCAATTTCGACCGCCTTTTGATTACCCATTTAACTCACCTTTTGCTGCACTGGTCAGCAGCTCGTCAATTTGTTCAGCCAATAACTCAGGTTTAATACAAACGCAAGGTAAATCAGAATGCTGCCCCTGTAATGCTTTCATACAAGCCTCACATTCAGGCGTTGGCTCAGTTACATAATCCGGCATTAACACTGCAGGATCTGAATCTCCGGTAATTAACAGAGTTTCACAGCCTGCCGCTTTGGCAAGCCAATAAAATTCAGCTGGCGGACTAACCAGAAGGTCCGTTGCGGCTAATTTTTCTAGCTGGCTTTTAATAGGCTGCTCAGATAATGCTTCGGACCAAACCTGGTAGCCTTTAGTTTCAAGCAAGCTTTTAAGCTCAGCCTGATATGGATAGTTGGGCAAAGCGTTTGAGGTTAATGCGATAACTTTTTGTTTTTCACTCGCCTGCTTTTTTGCCATTAAGTTTGAATCAGGTTCCAGAGCAATTTGCATATCAAACTCCAGTCGATCAAAACCACAGCAATTTGCCAGGTAATATTCCGGATAACCATTATCCGGCAGATAACTGGATTCCCACCAGCGCGTAAACCAGCGACTCATCAATGCAAAGGTCGAATCCATATAGTGTTGCGGAGCACTGACGTATTCAGGTGTCAATTGCTGAGATTGAAATTGCTCTATAAGCGCCTGAACCGACAGGTTCATAAAGTTACCCATGACACGCTCGCCCGCATCTTTTAAAAACCGGGTCAAAAAGCAAGCCATAAAACTGGTATCTAGATTAATAATTTGGTCATATCCTTCGCCGACAATTTGTTCAGCAAAGCCAAGAAACGACTCCATTGCGGGTAATAAATTATCGGGCCAGTCGGATTTATTCAGGTGAATTAATGTTACGTCCGGTTCAGCTAATTCAACAAGCTGTCCACCCTGAGCAAAAGTCATTAAACTAATCTGTGCACTCGGGTACTGTTTTTTAAAATAGCGAATGGCCGGCACCGCAATAGAGGCGACATCTGATGTATTTAATAAACGAATAATTAAAATTTTAATCGGGCTGGCGGTAGTCATAAAAACCTTTTTGGGTTAATTTTTATTTTCAATGAGCTTATATAGTATTTCGGCCGTTTGCCAATCTTCTGAAGTATCAATATCCTGAACCAGATAACGAGGTAAAAAAACAGGCAAGCTATGTTCGGAAAACATGGCTTTTTTTGATAAATAATCGTCCGTTCTTCCCCAATAAAATTGGCCTGCATCATGAAACGCTTCGGTTAAATCTTGAGAACGACTGTTTATAAATTCAGGATACATAGGGCTGACACCAGAATCTTCATTTTTAAGTGCCCTTTGTACCGGAAAGGGAAAACTGCAAACCGAAAAAGCAAAGGCTTTATCCGGGTTTTGCATGAGTTGATTAAGCCCTTCAATTAAATACTTTTGCTGTAATAATGGTGCGGTTGCGTATATACAGCAAGCATACTCAGGTTCAAAACCCTGTTTCTGATAATACTCTATTGCATGGTTAGTTACGGCCCGTGTGCCAGTATAGTCATCAGATAACTTTGGTGGCCTGATAAAAGGTACTTCAGCACCATATTCACGAGCAACTTTGGCAATTTCTTCACTGTCAGTGGATACCATGACCACATCAAAAACACCAGCTGCCAAAGCCGTTTCTATGCTGTGCGCGATTAAAGGTTTTCCGGCAAACGATTTGATATTTTTTTTGGGAATACGTTTACTGCCTCCTCGCGCGGGTATAATCGCAAGTTTCATGAAATAATCTGCTCCAGTGCAGTTATTACTTTGTCCTGTTGTTCAAATGTCATATCCGGATATAAAGGTAAACTTAGCGCATGCTGATAATAGTGTTCGGCGTTGATGAAGTCGCCTTTTTTAAACCCCAGGTTTTGATAATACGGCTGCCAATGTACAGGAATATAATGAACATTAACCCCAATTCCTAGTTGCTGAAGCGCTGAATAGACCTGTTTACGATCTCTGTCAATTAATTCAATCGCGAATAAATGCCAGGCACTGTTATCCAGTTCATCTTTTTGAGGCAAGACAAGGGCTAAATGACTTAACTTTTCAAAATAACGCTTGGCTAACTGCCTACGTTTCTCAATAAAGTTATCCAGTTTTTTCAGTTGAGAAATACCAAGCGCCGCATTTAAATCACTAAGCCGATAGTTATAACCTAAGGTGAGTTGCTGATAACCCCAAGGCTCATCAAGCAATTGACCATGAATGAGATCTGGGTCTCTGGTAACACCATGTTTAGCATATAAAGTGGCTTTTTTTATCAAATCAACCTGATTAGTTAATAACGCACCGCCTTCCGCTGTTGTGATGGACTTTACCGGATGGAAACTGAATATAGTAAAGTCAGAATAACGGCAATTACCTATTTTGTGATTTAGATACTGACCACCCAATGCATGGCAAGCATCTTCGATAATCGCCACCCCATAATCCTGACAAATTTGATGTATTTGGCGCATATCACAACTAATACCGGCAAAATGTACACAAATAATAGCTTTGGGTAGTTGATTATCCTGCTTGGCACGTTTCAGTTTATCAAGCAAAGCTCGACTACAGAGATTTCGGGTCGTGGGATCAATATCAACAAAATCAACCTCGGCATCACAAAATCGTATACAGTTTGCAGAAGCGACAAACGTAATAGGACTGGTCCAGACAATATCACCTTGTCCTATACCAAGGGCGAGACATGCAACATGCAGAGCAGAAGTAGCACTATTTACAGCAAGTGCATACTCAGCGCCTGTATATTCTGATAAGGCTTTCTCAAATTTTGGGACTTGTTTTCCCTGGGTTAAAAACTGGTTTTGCAAGACATCAACAACTGCTTCTATATCATTATTATCTATCTGATGTTTGCCGTATGGGATCATAAAAATGCTTTATCCAGTTCTTTTAATTCATCAACGGTTAAGAAGTGCGGGTTTGTCCCTGAATGATACTCAAATTTTTCGCTAACCAATTGGCCTTGTTCATTCAGCTTGTTTGTTGAGTAATCCAGCTCTCGTTCAAAAAACTTGATTGCTGGAGAAATCACATAATGATCGTCAAACTCATAGGTTTGGTGAGCGACTTCTTCAGGCACCATAACTTCGTGTAATTTTTCTCCGGGTCGAATACCAATAATCTCATGTTCCCGGCTGCCGGACATGGCTTCCACTAAATCCAGAATTCGAACTGAGGGTATTTTAGGAACAAAGATTTCCCCACCCTGCATGCGATCGAAGTTTTTAATCACAAACTCAACCCCCTGCTCAAGCTTCAACCAAAACCGTGTCATTTCAACATGAGTGACAGGCAGTTTCTGGCAGCCATCTCTCAATAAATTACGATAAAAAGGAACAACTGAGCCACGCGAGCCAACCACATTGCCGTAGCGAACAACGGCAAAGCGAGTGCCTTTTGCACCAGCTATATTGTTTCCGGCAACAAAGAGTTTGTCTGAAGCCAGTTTAGTTGTGCCATACAAATTAACCGGATTAGCAGCCTTATCGGTTGAAAGCGCAATAACGCGGTTTACATTTGACTCTATTGCAGCTTCAATTACATTTTGGGCCCCCATGATATTGGTTTTAATACACTCCATGGGGTTGTATTCTGCGGCTGGGACTTGTTTTAACGCTGCGGCATGAACAACATAATCAACGCCTCTCATAGCAGTCAGTAAGCGGGATTTATCTCTGACATCACCAATAAAATAACGCATCGACTTATCGGTGAATACTTGTTGCATTTCAAACTGCTTTAATTCATCGCGTGAAAAAACAATCAGTTTTTTAGGTTTGTAATGGGCTAAAACATACTTAATAAAACAATGACCAAAAGAGCCGGTTCCACCGGTAATTAATATAGATTTGTTATTGAACACGGTTTTAACCCTAAGCTATTTATTTTTATACTTGGCTTGATTGTAATAGATTATTTAAATTTTGCATCAATCAAAACTTAATTCTTTCATTTTAAACTAGTTTTTATTTAAAAATCTCGGCAGTAATGTCCATCATTTATAATGTTTGATGGCTTTTTGACCTTTTTTTAAATTAACTAAGGCTTTTTCTGTCGCGCTGAATAGGCTTTGACAGATTCTAGTTAATTTATTATTAGCCTGAATTTCCTGTTCGATGAAGCTTTTTTGTTCGCTGGATTGTTCATTCAAGGTCTTTAGATATTGGTTAATTATCTCATCCCGTTTGTCAACCAAAGCAAGCAACTGCTCACTATCGATTTCTTCAAGGTTTAATAATTCGACAATTTGAGCATTTAACTGACTTAAATGCTCAGGGGTATCCGGGTGATCAAATTCAGCTAGACTATACTGCGGCATTTTGCTGACGCTGCATTTCGTATGCTTGTTGTTTCGCTTCTTCTGGAATTTGCGACCAGGCTGTTTTTATCGGTAACATTAACTGAATAACTTCATCTACAATTGAAGTATTATTTTGCACATGTGCGTCTGTTAACCGGTTGACCATGTAATCATAAAGTGAATACAGATTATCAGCGACCTGGTTATCCTCCTGATTAAACTCAAGTGTATCTCTCAAATTAACCAAAATAGCTGAAGCCCGGGATAAATGCTCGGATTTAGCTTCAAATTCTTTACGTTCTATTGCCCCTTTTGCGTAAGCCATTCGGTCCAGCGCACCTTGCATCAACATAAGGGTCAACTGATGCGGGTCTGCTTGTGCAATCTGTTGTTTTAAATTGCCTTTTTTATAAGCATTAATTCCGCGATTATACATATCAAAACCTCATCTAAACTAAAATATTAAGCGTAACCTAAAGCAGCCATTAATGAACTCCCTGTGCGTTGAAGTTTGGCTACGGTTAAATCCAGATTAATGTATTTATCACGTAGCAACTGTTCATAATCTGCCATTTGAAGTTCAAAGCGCTCTCTTTCATCCGATAATAAGTCTTTCTCGCCTTTTTTTGCATCTTCACGTGATCTGAGCAAACCGCCAAAGGTAGTATACTCATGAACAAAGTCATACATTTTGTTCGCGATGCCCTCATCATCATCTGAAAATAACGCAGCTATTTCATCATAATTATCGTCAAGCGCATCATCGAGTAAATCCTGACCACTGCCAAATCCAAATTCATCAGTTTCTGAAATCTGTAATTTACCATCATCGTCAAACGATACACCGATTTGAAATAAAGTACTGAGTGAGGATGCGCTGACCGAACCACTTACCAATGAACTCAGACCTGACTGAATACCGCGCGCCATAAAGTCACCGGCTAGAGGCCCATCGTCTTCCAACTCTGAAGAGCCGTATCTTGTTAAGGTTTTAATTTCATCCATGATGGCATTATAGTTATCAACAAAATCAGTAATTTTATTTTTCAGGCCATCTTTATCGTAACCTATAGAAAGCGTTGAGGTTTCAAAATCACCTAATGCATCTTTAGAACTAACTTCTTCAGCCTCAAACGAGACATTTTCAATCACATTTTCAAAAACGTTTGTTTCACTTTCGACTGCAATACCATCAATTGTTGCTTTTGCATTTTGCGCAGCGGTCACATCCATGCCAGCAGTGGACACTTTATCCAGCTCAGCATTATTATTAGTGACAGTTAAATCATTACCCGCACCTGTTGTACTAGAAGTATAAACAAGTCTTGCACCATCTGAGGTACCTGTATCCACTATACTTGCGTTAATACCATAGGCTTCACCCGCTGAATTCACAGCGTTACGTAACTGACTTAATGTCATCCCGGCAGTTACGTTGACATCAAACGTATCCGAACCGGCTGTAAAGGTCATAGTACCTGCGGTTGAACTCACCGCATCAGAAGAGGAACTAAAAACAGCTACACCGCCATTATCGGCTGCACTTAAGCTTTGTAAACGGCTGCCACTGGCGAGTTGTTCTATCGCGATTTTATATTCGCCTTTAACGGCACTGTTTGATGCTTCAGCCGTAAATGGACCTGTTGCATCATCTTCAGAGGAAATACCAGGGTGGGAAATTGAAGCATCTCGGCCTTGCAAACCGGTAGAGCTGCGTAACTCTCGTACTGCTTCTTTAAATTCATCAAGTTTAGATTTTAGCTGGCCAATAGCCGATATCTCAGTTTCCAGAGATTCTTCTCGGGCATCCAGACGAGCTTGCTTGGGCGCTCTTTCAGCTTCTAATAGCTGGGTCACCAGACCACTTAGATCCAGACCCGAACCAACACCAATTGATGAAACACTCATAACAACCTCTTGCTAACTATACCTGCCGATTAATTAAAACTCCTATTGCTTCACCAGCATCATTTTGAAGTTCTTTAATCCGCTCAGCCAACTTTAATACTTCTTCAGATGGGATTTGACGAATTATGTCACCTGAATCCGCGTCTGTCACTTTGATAATTGAGCGATTGCTCTTATCATCAAAAGAAAAATTTAACTGCCTGTTTTGAACCTGAACAAAATCAGAAACCTGAGCCAGAGCTGTTTCCATCTGTTCGCGTTCTGCTTCATTAACTAAGGTATCGGCGGCTTGAGCTTCAACTTTAGTCTGATTCTGTAAATTGTTTTGTTCCGGGTTAGACAAATCGACAATATTAGCTTGTCGTTGAGCCAATAATACTTTGTTATCCGACTCCGGCTGATAATCAGCAGCGCTATTATTACTTGCAGCCTGGGATGCACCCGCTGATTGTGTCAATTCTTCGTCAGATTGACCATTTTTATTCTGATTTAATTCAGAAGCAAAATAGCTGCCAACTTGAGATGATTGAATTTCCATCAGAACCTCCGACTCTCTGATTTCACTCTTAAAAAACGCTAAAATGATTGGCTAACAATGTGCTAGCCAATCAGGATTATATAACCCGCTTAGCGTTCAATTAACCTAAAAGTGATAAAGCGCTTTGAGGTCTTTGGTTAGCCTGACTTAATACAGATAAGCTGGCTTGCTGAACAATCTGATTACGAGTTAGGTTAGCAGTTTCAGTTGCAAAATCTGTATCTCGAATTTGAGAGCGTGCAGAAGATACATTTTCTACAACATTACTTAAATTACGGATAGTAGATTGAAAACGGTTTTGCAATGCACCCAGATCCGCACGTGCAGAACCAATAGTTGAAATTGCATTATCGATTGCGGTTAATGCAGCTGATGCGTCATCTACCGTTGAAACTGAAGTATTAGCCAAACTTAAGCCAGAGGCACCATAACCGCCACTACGTGACAAATTAATTGAAATTGTTTGTCCGCCATTAGCTCCAACTAAAAATGCAGCAGAGTAGCTACCTTGTAAAATATCAACACCCGCAAACTGAGTATTTTGACCGATTCGGCTAATTTCAGTTTTTAATGCAGATACTTCTTTTTGCAATGCCGCACGGTCAGATGAACTATTGATACCGTTTTGAGATTGAACCGCTAACTGACGAATACGCTGCAAAGAAGTTGTAATTTCCTGCATTGCACCTTCAGCCGTTTGCACGACTGAGATACCGTCATTTGCATTACGAACCGCTTGGTTTAAACCTTGAATTTGAGTCGTCATACGTTCTGAAATTTGCATACCCGCTGCGTCATCGGCAGCTTTGTTAATGCGAAAACCAGATGATAAACGTTCAAATGATGTATTTAACTGAGTTGATGAGTTCATTAACTGACGCTGTGCATTTAATGAAGACACATTAGTATTTACGAACATACCAGACATAATTATACCTCCTGAGAACTGCTTTAGGTTCCCTCAAACCTAAACAAAACAGTTCGCCTATAAATTAAACTCGGAACGAGTCGCCTCTAACTAAACTACTAATTTGAATTCAAGCCCCTCAACTCAAAAACAAATTACATTTCCCCTCATTAAACTGTATCGACCAAACCTTGAGGAACTTTAGTGTTTTTTTATCTTTTTTTTCAAATTATTTTTTATGATTAAAATCAGCCATATAGAGAAACATAAAAGAGACAGTTAAAAAATTAATAAATATTTGAGCTAAATTTTATTTTATGCGTAAGTCCATAACATTTGCTCTGAACTGATAAATCATTTTAAGCGGATGATAGCCAACCGAATTTACATTCGCTTCAATTCATATAAAATGACGCTCGCATAGGAGGTCACCATAAACATGTTCAATTTATTTAACAGACAAAATATACGTGGGGATATACTCGGCGGCGTTACTGCTGCAATAGTGTCGCTTCCACTCGCACTGACATTCGGCGTGGCATCAGGCTTAGGGCCAGAAGCAGGTTTATATGGTGCAATTCTGGTTGGTTTGTTCGCGACAATCTTTGGCGGTACGCCCACTTTAATTTCCGAGCCGACAGGCCCAATGACAGTATTAATGACAGCTGTTATTGCCTCTTTTATCGCAGCTGATCCAAAAAACGGGGCCGCTATGGCTTTAACCGTGGTAATGATGGCTGGTGTTTTCCAAATACTATTTGGTGCATTAAAACTTGGAAAATACATTACGTTAATGCCTTATAGTGTGGTCTCAGGGTTTATGTCCGGGATAGGGTGTATCCTTATTATTATGCAGTTGGCCCCTGCTCTTGGCCAATCTTCACCCAGCGGCGGGGTTATCGGCACGCTAAGTCATCTGCCGGATATTTTCTCTAATATCAGTATTGCCGAATTTTCTTTGTTTGGTGCAACATTAGCACTGCTGTTTTTCACGCCAAGTAAAGTGACCCGCATAATTCCGGCACAACTGATTGCTTTAGTTTTTATCACGCTTGCTTCTATTTATTTGATAGATGGCGCAAGCATCCGCCGTATCGGTGAAGTGTCTGTCGATTTGCCAGAGTTAGTGATGCCTACTTTTACCGCGAGCCAGTGGCAAAGAATGGTGGTTGAAGCTTTGGTACTGGGTATGCTTGGCTGTATAGATTCAATGCTGACCTCTGTCATTGCTGATAACTTAACCAGAACAGAACATAAATCCAATAAAGAGCTTATGGGTCAAGGTGTAGGTAACCTGGTTTCAGGTTTATTTGGCGGTTTGCCAGGGGCTGGCGCTACTATGGGCACTGTTGTCAATATTCAAGCTGGGGCTCGCACGGCTTGGTCAGGGGTAACACGTGTCATTGTATTGGTTGTTGCTATATTTGGTGCCGCTTCTCTTATTAGTGTAATCCCCCTCGCTGTACTGGCCGGGATTGCAGTTAAAGTTGGGGTCGATATTTTAGACTGGAGCTTTATTAAACGTGCACATAAGGTTTCCTGGCAATCAACTCTGATTATGTATTCAGTTCTGACTCTGACTGTGCTGGTTGATCTTATGGTCGCGGTCGGTATTGGCTTATTTGTTGCCAATATTATCATTATTGAAAAGCTCAGCCGCAGTCAATCTCAGCAAATAAAAGCAATTTCAGATATGGATGATGAGTTGCCGCTGAGTCATTCTGAGCGCGAATTGCTGAATCAGGGTAAAGGTAAAATTTTGTATTTTTATCTCAGTGGCCCAATGATTTTTGGTGTCTCCAAAGCATTGGCTCGTGAACGTTCATCTATAGAAAATCACGAAGCCATTATTATCGATTTAAGTGACGTCTCTTTAATTGATGATACAATTTCATTATCAATCGAAAATATGATTGTGGAAGCGCTCGAAGCCAATAAAGCCGTTTCAGTTATTTATCAATTAGAAGCAAATAAAAGCAAACTTTGCGGTATGAGCGATGGCCAATTGTCTGAGGATATGTTTGTGCGTTCCCGTGAACAAGCATTGTTAAGAGCCACAGCAGCTTTAAAATAGGCTAATTGATGTTATCTGGTCGTTTATCAGAATGTCTTACATTAAAGCACTGTGACGATTAGGAACGAGATAATCAAGTAAGTTAAATATAAAAAAGCGCCTTTAAAGGCGCTTTTTTATATCTGCTCGCTTTGGTGAAATCAGTCAATTTCACCAGAAAACCATTACAGAGGTAAAAATGAAAGACATCATTCGTGGCGTAAAAGAATTCCAGACCTGTGGTTTTGCAGAGCGTAAAGCATTATTTAAAGAGCTAGCCAATAGTCAGCACCCAAATATTCTGTTTATCACTTGTTCAGATTCCAGAATTGACCCTAACTTATTAACCAATACCAATCCGGGTGACCTATTTATCTGCCGCAATGCAGGCAATATAATCCCGCCTCATACTAATGAAACAGGCGGGATGACTGCCTCAATTGAATATGCGGTTGCACTTTTAGGCGTTAAACATATTATTGTCTGTGGCCACAGCGATTGTGGGGCGTTAAAAGGAGCTTTAAATCCAGAGGCATTAAATGACTTACCACACGTAAAAGAGTGGATTGGACACTGCCGAAGCGCCACTGAAATTGTAAAAGCAAAACATGGCTGCTTAGGAGCTGAACAACTGGATGAAGTAATTCAGGAAAATGTGGTGATGCAAATGCATCATTTACGCACTCACCCAGCAGTGGCAACTAAACTGGCGTTAGAACAAGTTCAACTGCATGGTTGGGTATACAATATCAAAAAAGGGACAGTAAGTGCATACAGCGAGTCCCAAAAAGGGTTTATCTCAGTTGAAGAAGCTTACACTGAATGGCCTGAAGAATAGATTATTTACAAAAATAAAAAGCAAAGAGTTGCGAGTATTTCGCAACTCTTTTTTAAGACTTATTGCTCGTCTGCGGGAATAAACTCGGTGCCCCAGCCATCATACTGAACTTTATATTGACTGGCTATTTGCTGCATTTGTTCAGTTTGTTTGTTAATTGCATCCAAGTCTAAAGCTGACTCAGAGAGCGCATCAAAAGCAAAAATTTCCATGCCATCATCAGTTTCAAATTCCTCGGCATCAGTCACTTCATAGTTTAATTTAAACACAGCGACTGCCGCTTTTTCTAATACATCAAAATCAACTGAAGAAAAATGATGTTCAATTTCATAAATAGCATCCGGATCACTACCGTCCGCAATAAGCGACTCTACAACTAAGGCGTTAAATGCCTGAGGATCATCATTAAATTCCATTATTTGGACCTTTTAGTTTGATTAAGCTGTTCAACTTCGGCATCGAGTTGGTTAATTTTTTCCAGCATCATCGCATGATAGTCTGCGCATGCCTGTTTCATATTTGATTTGTGTTCGTCTGACAAGTACCTTGCAGGCAAACTTTCTATAATTATAGTGCCATTTGACCAGCGGTTGAGTTTAATTTTGTCATGTGTCGTACTCATACATACAGGTACGATTGGCACGTTAGCAACTTGTGCTAATTGAAATGCACCTCGTTTAAAAGGCAGTAGTCCACGTCCATATGAGCGCGTGCCTTCGGGGAACATCCAAATAGAGGTTTTACCTTGGTTAATGACTTTTGACGAATGCTTCAATGACGCAAGAGCTTTTTTGCGATTTTCCCGGTCAATGAGTATATTGCCACTGAGCCAGTAAAGCTGACCAAAAAACGGGATCCATTTTAAGCTTTTTTTACCTATAGTGACGGTATTAGGCAATACACTTTTACATAAAGTAAAAATATCATAGCTATTTTGATGGTTAGCGATAAACACAGCAGGCATATTGTCTGTTACATTCTCAGCATGACGAATAACAAGACGACAACCTAAAATTTTTGCAGCTTGACCATAAAGCTGACCTAACCAATAAACATTATTTTTGTGGAATGGCCGGGCTATGCAAAAGATGATACCCAGTAAACTGGCAATAATCACAAACAGGCCAATTAAGATAAGTCTAATTACAGCTAACAATGTGGTTTTCCTATTTCAAAATACCTCTTTAACAGAGGTAATAAAAAAGCCCAGTTGTTAAGCACTGGGCTATCATTAAAGTCATTTATTATATAAAACCTGTAGATAATTGCTTAACTACCAGCTTCTTCTGTCTCAGCGCCTGAGTTTTCAACATAAATTTCGTCGACTCGCTGTAAACCTCTTGGCAATTTATTACCCCGACGGCCTCGCTCACCGCGATAATGCGACCAGTCATCCGGTTTTAACGTCATCTTGCGTTTTCCAGCGACAAGTACCAGAGATTCATCCTGGTCAACAACCGCCAGATGGCGGACGAACTCTTCACGATTGCGCGCTCTTTCACTACTGATGCTGATCATCTTATTACCTTTACCCTTACCTAAGATAGGCAGCTCAGCTAGCGGGAATAACAGCATTCGCCCTTCATTCGAAATCACGACAACCAGTTTGGATTCTACTTGCTTAATCGAGACGGGTGTTAAAACTTTAGCATTAACAGGTAAAGTTAAAACGGCCTTACCGTTTTTATTTTTGCTGATCAGATCACTATATTGGGTCACAAAACCATAACCTGCATCAGAACTGATTAAGAAAGTATCCTCCGGATTAGCGAGCAAGGCATGCTCTATCCGTTCTCCGGCAGCAATTGTAAATCGACCTGATAAAGGCTCCCCTTGGCTTCTGGCAGACGGCAGCGTATGTGTTTCAGTTGAGAATGCTCGACCACTGGAGTCAATAAAGACAGATGGCTGATTTGAGCGACCTTTAGCGGAAGATAAATAACTGTCCCCGGCTTTATAATTTAGGCCATTCACATCAACATCGTGCCCTTTAGCGCATCTTGCCCAGCCTTTATCAGAAACCACCAAAGTAACCGCTTCGCTGGGCACTAAATCTTTTTCACTCAGTGCTTTTGCTTCTTTTCGCTCGACAATAGGCGAGCGTCTGTCATCACCATACTTTTGAGCATCTTCGGTTAATTCTTTTTTAACCAGCTTTTTAAGCTCGGTTTCAGAACCCAATACAGACTCGAGCCATTCTCTTTCCGCTTCTAGCTCATCCTGCTCAGAGCGGATCTTAATTTCTTCGAGTTTAGCCAACTGTCTTAATTTTAGTTCAAGGATGGCTTCAGCTTGTTTTTCACTTAATTCAAATCTATCAATCAGCGCTTGTTTAGGTTTGTCTTCCGTTCGAATGATATGGATGACTTCATCAATATTTAAAAAAGCGACTAACAAACCTTCAAGAATATGCAGTCTGGCGAGCACTTTATCGAGACGGAAATTTAGCCGTCTGGTTACAGTATCTAAACGGAAAGTAAGCCATTCGGTTAAAATAGAGCTTAAACTTTTCACTTGCGGACGTCCGTTCAACCCAAGCATATTCAGATTGACCCGATAGCTTTTTTCCAGATCGGTTGTTGCAAATAAATGCGTCATCAATACATCAATATCAACCCGGTTTGAACGCGGTACAATGACTAGGCGAACTGGGTTCTCATGATCAGATTCATCCCTTAAATCCGCCACCATAGGTAGCTTTTTAGTTTGCATCTGAGCAGCAATTTGCTCCAGCACTTTACCACTAGATGCCTGGTGCGGCAGTGCATTGATGACAATTTCACCCTGCTCCAGTTCATAGACAGCCCGCATTTTAATTGAGCCACGGCCAGTTTCATATATTTTGCGAATATCAGCCGTTGGTGTAATAATTTCTGCTTCGGTCGGAAAATCAGGCGCCGGAACGAAAGACATTAGTTTCTCAATGCCAGCATTAGGATGATCTAATAAATATTTTGCCGCAGAAACCACTTCACGCACATTGTGCGGAGGGATATCAGTAGCCATACCAACCGCTATCCCGGTGACCCCATTAAGCAGGATATGAGGCAATCTTGCCGGTAAATTAACAGGTTCTTTTAACGTCCCGTCAAAGTTAGGTCCCCATTCAACTGTACCCTGCCCTAACTCTGTCAGTAAAACTTCCGAGAACTTAGACAATCTGGCTTCGGTATAACGCATCGCAGCAAAAGATTTGGGATCATCCGGCGCCCCCCAGTTTCCCTGCCCATCAACCAAAGGGTAGCGATACGAAAATGGCTGAGCCATCAGCACCATAGCTTCATAGCAGGCTGAATCCCCATGGGGATGAAACTTACCTAATACGTCACCAACGGTTCTCGCCGACTTTTTGTATTTAGCGGCTGCTGATAAACCCAGCTCTGACATGGCATAAACAATTCGCCGCTGAACCGGTTTTAAACCGTCGGAAATATGCGGTAACGCCCTATCCATGATGACGTACATGGAATAATTTAAATAGGCATCTTCGGTGAATTTTCTGAGCGCGAGTTGTTCAACGCCGTCTGTATTGATTTCAATTTCTGACATAATTATTGAGTTATTAGCCTGCCAAAATTTCTAATTAATGCGGGTCAATGTACAACATACTTTGATTTATACAAAATAAAAGTTCCCGGACTTGCGTTTATGCTGCCCGATTTAATTTAATTTGTTTAAATAAACGGTAAAAATTTTCCGTTGTAATTTCCGCTAACTGACCAAGTGAAATCCCTTTTAAATCCGCAACAAACTGCGCGACTTCATGCACATAAGCCGGTTGATTTTGTTTTCCGCGATAAGGTTTAGGTGCGAGCCAGGGTGAGTCGGTTTCGACCAATAATCTATCCAGTGGCAAAGCACGCACAACATCTCTTAATTCGCTGGCATTACCAAAGGTGACAATGCCCGAGATTGAAATATAAAAGTTTAAGTCGATTGCGGCTTTGGCCATCTCCAGTGATTCGGTAAAGCAATGCAGGACACCGCCACATTTTTCAGCCGCTTCCTGCTTTAAAATATCAATGGTATCCTGACGAGCATCCCGCGTGTGAATAATCAGTGGTTTATCCAATTCTACCGCCACCTGACAATGCTGGCGAAAAGCCTGCTGCTGCCAGGGTTTAGTATCTTCGCTGTAAAAATAATCTAAACCAGTTTCTCCAATTGCTACAACTTTGTCCTGATTGGCTAATCTTAATAGATCGGCTTTATCAAACATATCTTCTTTGTGCAGCGGATGAACACCGCAGGAAACAGACACATCGGGATAATTCGCGACAATTTCTGCCATTTTTTCAAAATCGTTTAATGTGACGCAAACACATAAAAAGTGCTCAATATTTTTTGCTCTGGCTGTAGCAATAACTGAATCGAGCGAGCCGCCTAGTTCTTCAAGCTTTAACCTATCCAGGTGACAATGGGAATCGACTAACAAAAGTTACTCCAATCGGTTTATAAAGTATAAGTTGGTTCACTGGACCCTAAAAGTGGACCCAGTCGTTTTTCAATTCGTTCTTTTAAATTGTGCTTATCGTCAATAAAGGCAACCCCGATTCCCTGAGGCGCATGGCTGTGAGAAGCTGATGGATTAACCCAGGCAACTTTACCGCTAACACTGTAATGCGTTTCTTCTTCAGGCAGGAGCACGTTTAATGCTAAAGACTGCCCGAGTTCATAATGTCGATTAGTCGCTACAAACAAACCACCCTCTTTGGTAAATGACATATAGCACTTGTATAACATGTGTTGGTTCGTAAATTCTAAGGTGAGCTCTTCCATTTAATTGCTGCCTAATAAATTTGTAACGTACGACAGATCCTGTCGCTAACTTTTTAATTTATCAACGACTTTAAAACACAGACTTTGATAAAGCATTTTTTTGTTTATGCCTGATTGTAGCATTTGCGCTTTTGTTTTTGCTATCAAAGACAATATATCACTAATAATCAGCCCTTTTAAAGCCTGCTGCGGTGACTTAGCCGGATTTGCAAGCTTTGCATTCAACCATTTCAACACAGCCTGACTTAACCAGTCCAATTGCTGCCCGGCATTGGCTTCATCAAACTGCTGACTAAACTCAAACGCTGAGGTTTTTCCGGTTATTAATAACTTAAACTCAGCTAAAAAAGCTTTGTGCTCAACTAAATAATCACTTTTAGCATGCTCAAGTGCGATTAAAGGCGAGCCGTTAACTTGCTGATAAATGGTTTCAAACACATTTTTATCAACGCCCTGTGCATCGACCCAAGCTGTTAAATTCGCCAATTTCGGAGGCCGTATCTGATATTGCTGACATCGACTTAATATCGTTGCCAGCAGTCTGTTACTGGCCTGAGTAGTCAAAATAAGATATTTATTTTGTCCAGGTTCTTCCAGTGTTTTTAGTAATGCATTAGCAGATGCATCCGTCATTTTATCGCAATCCGGGATATAAAAAACACTGGCCCCCCCGAGTTGGGATTTTTGCTGCGCTTTACTGACTACTTTTCGGATCAAATCCACGCCAATACTTTTTGCATCCGGATCTTGTGCAATAAAAAAATCTGGGTGGGCATGTGTAGTATGTAACAAACAGGATTTACACTGACCACAGGCTATCCCAGATTGACTATCACATAACAAACCTTGAGCCAGTTCAATTGCAAATTGGTGTTTGCCCATACCTTTAGCGCCACTAATCAACAACGCATGGTGCAGGTTATTTTGCTGATATTGATTCGACAACTGTTGTTTTAACGGTTCAAGCCAGGGTATATCCACTCAATTTACCTTTTATCGTTTAAAATACTCGGTTAGCAAAGCTTGTAATTGTTGACCCACTATTTCAGCCGGCTGCTGAGCATTAATTACCTTAATTTTGTCATCCGATTGAGCAATTTCTAAATATTTAGCTCTGGTTTGGGTAAAAAAGGTCATTTGTTCCAGTTCAATCCGGTCCAATTCACCTCGGGCACGTGCGCGCTCTAATCCAATTTCCGGTGGGATATCCAAATAAAAGGTTAAATCGGGTTCAAACCCTTTGAGTACGGCTTTTCGAATCGGCTCAATTAAGCTGTCTGAAATGCCTCTTCCACCGCCTTGATAAGCACGGGATGACAAATCGTGACGGTCACCGATTACCCATTTACCTTCAGCCTGAGCCGGTTTTATCACGTTCTCAATTAGCTGCACTCGACTCGCATACATTATCAATAATTCAGCTTCTGGCGTTACCTTTTCATTATCACGAATCGCTTTAACCAAATCACGTAGTTGCTCAGCCATAGGGGTACCACCCGGTTCTCGGGTTTGTATATAATCAATTGAGTTCTGCTCTAGCCAGGCTTTGATGTAACCTAAAGCAGTTGTTTTACCGGCACCTTCTAAGCCTTCAATTACAATAAAGGGAGCTTTTTGCATATATTTTTATCTTATGACTGTCTAATTGATTTTCACTTAATTAGATTGGGTTAATTTTAAATATTCACGTACAGCCTGATTGTGTGCTTTCAGGTTTTTTGAAAAAACATGCCCACCTTTTCCATCAGCGACAAAATAAAGATAGTCGCTTGAAGCTGGATTTAATGCAGCTTCAATAGCTGCCAGTCCTGGCATCGCAATCGGTGTTGGTGGCAGACCATTAATCTTATAGGTATTATAAGGCGTTTTTTCGTTCAGATGTGAACGTTTTATATCTCCCTGATATCGCTCGCCAAGTCCATAAATGACGGTCGGATCGGTTTGCAAGCGCATTTTTTTATTCAGCCTGTTAACGAATACTGACGCAACCAAAGGCATTTCACTCTTAACGGCTGTTTCTTTTTCAATAATAGAGGCCAAAATCAACATCTGATACCACTCAGCATCTGGCATTTGAGGGACCAGTTGCTTTTTAGTTTTTTGCATCCTTTCAAACGCGGCTTTGATTAATGAGAAATCTGAGCTTTTGGCGGTAAAATAATAAGTATCCGGAAATAAGAGTCCTTCTATCGAATCATAAGGCGCCATTAACTGCTCAAGCTCTGATTGATAATCGGTTTGCTTAATCTGTTCATTTTGCTTAAGTTCAGCTTGCCATTGTCTGAAGCTGATACCTTCCGGAAACGTTATTTTAAACTGGTGTGGTTGTCCCTGTGTCAGTTGTCTTATAACGTCCAGGCTCGATAATTCACCTTCCAGTAAAAAAGTGCCGGCCTGAATTCGGGTAAACTCAGGGCTAAGCTTACCTAATAACTTAATTTGCCAGCCAGATTGAATCAATTGCTTTTGTTCTAGCTCTGCCAATAAAGTATAAAGAGATTCGCCTTTGTTAATGGTAATTAGCTGAGGTTCAATTGTTCTGGGTTCAGACAGTTCGGAACCCATTTTCCAAGCTAGAAATAAACATACCGAACTGATTAAAAAAACCGTTGCGTTCAACCCGATTAAAAATTTAAAAGACTGCTTCATTTAACTTCCTGGTTATTATTTGGGCAAGTTCTAAGTCTAAATATTGCGCTTCGACAGATGCAATCGGCACCGATTTCATCAAAGCGTTGGTAATAAAACCAGCCGATGCGTTTGCTAAATCTGAACGGGAAATTTTTCTAATTTCTGTCTTTATGCCTTGGTCGGGCAAGCTATCTAAACAAAATTGACGCATGACGCCAGCCACACCGGATAATGATAAATCAGGTGTTACCCAAATATCATTAATCAATAAAAATACATTCGCCAAACTGGTTTCAATTAATTGCCCGTCTTTATCAAAAACCAAACCATCAGTTGCGTTTAATGCTGACAATTCATGTTTAATTAACACCTGTTCAAGCCTGTTACAGTGTTTAAGACCTGCTAAACTCGGTTGCTGACCAATTTGAGTTGTCAATAAAGCCAGATGAACCCCATCCGGGTAACTAAAATGTCCGGCATGATAATCTGAAATAAATAAGTAGACCTGTGCTTGCGCCCCTTCAGGGATAGCATAACCCCGTTGACTATTACCCCGGCTCACTAAAATTTTGACGATTTTAGCTTGTCCGGTTTGAGCGATTTGATTCAACTCAATTTCAATTTTATCTAAATCAATTTCCGGGAAAAACAAAGTTTGATTAGCATGCAGTAGTCTGGCTTTATGCAAATGCCACAGACAAATATGTTTGTTTTCGATAAGGAGTGTTGTGAAATGACCATCACCAAATTGAAAAGCGCGATTAAACGCGCTAATTTGATGATGGTGAGCGTCAACCTGAATTAACTGCATAAGTTGGAGGTTTAACTTAAGTTAAACCAAACAGGTTAAACTTTGCGGAACAACAATGAACCGTTTGTACCACCAAAACCAAATGAATTACATAAGGCATACTCAAAGTTTGCCTGGCGTGCTTCATGAGGAACATAATCCAGATCACAACCTTCATCCGGATTGTCGAGGTTAATTGTTGGTGGAACACTTTGATCCTGTAACGCTTTTACCGTAATGATAGCTTCAATCGCGCCTGCAGCACCTAATAAGTGACCTGTCATAGACTTAGTTGAACTTACCATTACCTTACTAGCCTGATCTTTAAATAGATTTTTAACTGCATTGGTTTCTGCTAAATCACCAACTGGTGTAGAAGTACCATGTGCATTTAAATAACCAATTTTATCCAAGCTAATATTGCCATCCGCAATTGCATTCGACATTGCTAATTGAGCGCCAGCACCATCTGCTGGTGGCGAAGTAATGTGGTTTGCATCACCACTCATTCCAAAACCGGACAGCTCAGCGTAAATTTTGGCACCACGTGCTTTTGCATGCTCGTATTCTTCAAGCATCATAACACCTGCACCATCACCCATGACAAAACCATCTCTGTCTTTATCCCATGGACGACTTGCTTTAGTCGGATCGTCATTACGTGACGATAAAGCACGTGCAGCGGCAAAACCACCTAACCCTAAAGGCGTGGTTGCAGCTTCTGCACCGCCGGCTAAAATGGCATCAGCATCACCGTAAGCAATCATTCGTGCTGCATGACCAATGTTATGAACACCCGTTGTACAAGCCGTGGTAATTGCAATATTTGCCCCTTTCAACCCAAATAATATCGACAAATGACCTGAGATCATATTGATAATGGTTGAAGGCACAAAAAATGGAGACATACGTTTCGGGCCGCTCGACAATAACTTGCTATGGTTTTCTTCAATTAAAGATAAACCACCAATACCAGAACCAACGGCTGCACCAACACGATGAGCATTTTCTTCAGTCACTTCAAGACCTGAATCTTTAAAAGCCTGAATACCAGCTGCAACACCATACTGGATAAAAGTATCCATTTTTTTGGCTTCTTTCTTAGGTAAATAATCTTCGAAATTAAAGCCTTTAACTAAACCACTAATACGAGTTGAAAAGTTGCTAACATCAAACGTATCAATTAATTGGATACCACTTTGACCTGCTAACAATGCTTTCCAAGAATCGTCTACTGTATTACCGACCGGCGATAGCATCCCGAGTCCGGTGACAACGACACGACGTTTTGACACTAGATAAGCCCCCAAAAGGAGTAGTATGATAGGTATAAAAAAGGCGGTCTCAGACCGCCCAGAGTACTAAATTATTCTTTGTTAGCAACTACGTAGTCGATAGCAGCTTGAACAGTTGTAATTTTTTCAGCTTCTTCGTCAGGAATCTCAGTATCGAATTCTTCTTCAAGAGCCATTACTAATTCAACAGTGTCTAATGAATCAGCGCCTAAATCGTCAACGAAAGAAGCTTCGTTAGTGATTTCTTCTTCTTTAACGCCTAATTGCTCAACGATGATTTTGTATACTCTTTCTTGGATGTTGTTGCTCATAATATTAAGTTTCCCTCAGACAAAGTGCAGTATGCACAAATTTGCCGTAGTTTATTAAAATAAATTTGTTAGTTGCAAGTTAAAACTTGCATTTAAATACTGGTCTAACCTCATAGAAAATCAAACCATATTCAAATTCAGTAGCATTCGAATGGCGCAAATGATACCCGTAAATTAAAAAAGAATCTACTCTCGATTGCACCATAAGTTTGGCAATTATGCCATGTACATTCCACCATTCACGTGAATGGTTTCACCAGTGATATAAGCGGCCTCTTTACTGGTTAAAAATGAAACAGCCGCAGCGATTTCTTCAGGCTGCCCCAAACGACCCGCCGGAATTTGTGCAAAGATAGTATTTTTTTGCTCTTCGCTCAACTCTTTTGTCATATCTGTGTCGATAAAACCAGGTGCAACAGAGTTCACCGTAATGCCACGTGAAGCGACTTCTTTAGCCAGTGCTTTGGTAAAACCGATTAACCCGGCTTTTGCTGCACAGTAGTTAGCCTGCCCCGGATTACCGGTAGAACCCACAACTGAACCTATGTTTACGATTCGACCTGTGCGTTTTTTCATCATAGCACGTAATACAGCTTTCGATAGTTTGAATACAGAAGTTAAGTTTGTAGTTAAAATATCATCCCACTCTTCTTCTTTCATTCGCATCATCAGATTATCACGGGTGATACCCGCGTTATTAACCAGAATATCGATGTCACCAAAATCTGCTTTAATCTGTGCAAATAACGCAGAAATTGAGTCGTTGTCTGTGACATTAAGTGCCAGACCTTTACCCTTGCTGCCCAAATATTCAGATATTGCTGCCGCACCTTTTTCTGATGTTGCTGTACCTATGACAGTCGCACCAGCCGCTACTAAATTTAATGCGATCGCTTTACCGATACCTCGGCTTGCCCCTGTCACTAACGCGACTTGTCCTTCTAAACTTGAAAACATAAATTTACCCGTTGATATACGATTCTAAAGTTGCTTCATTATTAACTGAAACGGCCGTTAGCGTTTTAACGATACGTTTAGTTAATCCATTTAAGACCTTGCCAGGCCCAACTTCAACTAATTGAGTAACACCTTGATCCGCCAGATACTGAACCGTTTCCGTCCAGCGTACAGGACAATATAGTTGTCTGACCAAAGCTTGCTGAATCGCTTCAGCACTGGTTTCAACTTTTACATCCACATTGTTGACAACACTGATCTCTGGTGCTGAAAATTTAATATCAGCCAATGCCTGAGCTAGTTGCTCTGCAGCCGGCTTCATTAATTCGCAGTGAGACGGAACACTGACAGGTAAAGGCAATGCGCGTTTTGCACCGGCTTCTTTACATAATACAGATGCAGCATCAACCGCCGCTTTATGACCTGCAATCACTACCTGACCAGGAGAATTAAAGTTAACGGCAGCGACAATCTCTGTGCCGGATGCTTGTGCACAAGCATCAATAACCGCTTGGTCATCTAATCCGATAATCGCGGCCATGGCACCCACACCTTGAGGTACAGCTTGTTGCATGGCTTTGCCACGTAATTCAACTAATTTAACCGCGTCTTCGAATGCAATGACACCAGCGGCCGTTAATGCAGAATATTCGCCCAGACTGTGACCCGCCATAAATGCTGGTTGCGCTGCGCCTTTTTCACCTAATAAACGATAAATAGCAGTACTTGCCGTTAATAAAGCAGGCTGAGTAATTTCTGTTTTACCTAAGTCTTCGGCAGGTCCCTCTAAAATAATTTTAGATAAGTCATAACCTAAAGCATCCGACGCTTGTTCAAATGTTTGTTTGACACATGCGTTCGATTCATACAAGTCGGCTAACATACCAACCGCTTGTGAACCTTGACCCGGGAAAACAAATGCAATTTTTTGTTCAGACATGAATTGTTCTCGTTATTTATTTAAAAATTAATACTTAATCAAAGTAGAAGCCCAAGTGAACCCGCCACCAAATGCTTCCAACAGCACAGTCTGGCCTCTTTGAATACGACCGTCGCGAATTGCTTCGTCTAATGCAGTTACCACTGAAGCGGCTGACGTATTACCATGCTTATCGAGCGTGACGACAACACGGTCCATCGTCATATTGAGTTTTTTAGCGGTTGCTTTGATGATGCGATAATTGGCTTGGTGTGGCACTAACCAGTCAACCTCAGATTTATCAAGGTTATTGGCTTTAAGCGTTTCTGTGACAATTTCGCTTAGCTTGGTAACTGCCACTTTAAATACTTCGTTACCTTTCATATAGCCATAAGCTTCATGCACGCTGGCTTCATTACCACGCTCCGGTAAATCAGCACCTAATAAATCTGCAAAACGGCCATCAGCATGAATATGAGTCGATAAAATGCCAGGCTCTTCGCTCGCTTCTAAAATACAGGCACCGGCCGCGTCACCAAATAAAACAATCATAGTTCGGTCTTTTGGATCTAACAATCGGGTCAATGCATCTGTACCCACCACTAAAACTCGTTTTGCATTACCCGCTTTAATAAACTGATCTGCAACACTTAATGCATAACAAAATCCAGCACAGGCTGCACCAATATCAAACGCAGGAACCCCGGGTAAACCAAGCAGGTTCTGGATTTCACAAGCCGCACTGGGTAATGCTTTTTCCCAGCTGGTCGTTGCAGAAATAATTAGATCGATATCGGATGCTTCAATGCCTGCAGCTTCTAATGCTTTTAATGAGGCTTGGTGACCCATAGTCGCTACGTTTTCATCAGGTCCGGCTATTCGGCGTTCACAAATACCAGTTCTCTCAACAATCCACTCATGGCTGGTTTCAACCATTTTTTCTAAATCAGCATTGGTTCTAACTTGCTCAGGAAAATAGCTTCCCGTACCGATAATTTTTGAATACATATTTAATTAAGACCTGTCTGTTAACGCCGTCTCGATTCGATTACCTATTTTTTCAGGTACTTGATGGCGAATTTCTTTAATCGCTTCTTCGAGCGCATATTTAAATGCGTCCTTCGAAGCATTACCATGACTTTTAATAACAATACCACGCAATCCTAACAAACTTGCGCCATTGTACTGGTCAGGGTTCATTTGCCGATAGAGCTTTTTTAGCATCGGCAAAGCAATTGCTGCAAATATTCTACTGATCCAACTTCCAGATGCTACTGTTTTTATTGAATTAACCACAGTTTTAGCTAATCCCTCACAGGCTTTCATTGCAATATTGCCTACTAATCCATCACAAACCACCACATCTACTTTATCCGTGAAAATATCATTGCCTTCAACATAGCCAATATAATTAACGGATTTATCTTCTTTGAGCAGTTTTGCAGCTTTTTTTATCGTCTCACTGCCTTTGATTTCTTCTTCGCCAACGTTTAACAAACCAACACGAGGGTTTTTGCATTCGTTTTTTTCGATCAATACACTCCCCATCAAAGCAAATTGATGCAGAATATGTTCATCGCAAACGACGTTTGCCCCAAGGTCCAAAACATAGGTTTTGTGCCCATCAACACTTGGTATAGCCGTCACTAATGCAGGCCTCTTTATACCCGGTAACATTTTTAGTACCCGATAGGCCATAGTTAATAAAGCACCTGTATTGCCTGCGCTAACACATGCCTGAGCTTTATTATCTTTAACCAGGTCGAGCATAATACGCATCGAAGAGTCTGTTTTATTACGTAAAGCGACTGAGGGTTTGTCTCCCATAGCAACAACTTGGGAACAGTGTACAACTTGAATACGGTGTGATAGATGATTGGAAATACCAGTTAAAAGCGGATTAATCTGATACTTATCGCCACAGATAAGAAAATGTAATTGAGGGTTTTCAGCTAACACACTAAGTGCAGCAGGAATAGTAACGGGAGGCCCATAATCGCCTCCCATTGCATCTAACGCTATCGTTAGATTCGTCAAAGCAGACTCGCTTATGCAGAAACTACTTTTTTGCCTTTGTAGTAGCCATCAGCAGTAACATGGTGACGACGATGAGTTTCACCAGAAGTACTATCGATTGACAAGCTAGCAGCAGTTAGCGAATCATGAGAGCGACGCATGTCACGCTTAGAACGAGATTTTTTGTTCTGTTGAACAGCCATTTCTTATCTCCTGTTTATTTTGGATTCTTTAAACTTTTCAGTACATCAAACGGGTTAGCTGGCTTTTCTTGGGCAGCTTTATCAAGCTCCCCCCAACTCATGTCTTGTTCTTTGATTGCACACTCTTCAACCGGATGTTTAGGTACAAGTGGAATAGCCAATAAAAGCTCATCTTCGATCAAAGCTTTTAAATCAAGCAGGCCATATTCATTTATATCAACAATCGTATAATCAGACGGGATTAAGTCCTCATCTGTTTTACTCAGTTTTGGAGTATAGGTAGCATTAACAAGTAAATCTAACGTTAAATGACCACCACAACGCTCACAAGAAACATCAACAACCGTTTTTGCATTGATGAGCATAATAGGCAAGCCTTGCTCATCATAGGTACATTTAAGATCAACATCGACCTGTCCAGAATCAGACACGACGAATTCGTATAAACGACTTAAATCTTTCAGTTGAAATATACCTACAAAGTCGGAACGCTTGTGCGCACTTTTTACAGGATCTAGCTCAACTGGCATTTTTACCTTTTGCATAGGGCGCGAATACTAGCGATCTGCTATTGCTTAGTCAAATAAAAAAAGGAGAAAATAGCGTATCATGATAAAAAAATATTTTCTAACCCCAAATTAAGGTAAAAATATGCAACCACAGCCCAAAATTGTCTTAGCATCTACCTCTCCTTTTCGTAAAGCTCTGCTTGACAAGTTTCAGCTAACCTTTTCAACCTGCAAACCAGAAACCGATGAAACCCCTTTCGAAAACGAGCAACCTGAGCAGTTAGTTGCCAGACTTGCACAATTAAAAGCGCAAGCTGGCGCTAAAGCCCACCCAAATAGTTTTGTCATAGGCTCAGACCAGGTTGCAGTCGTTAAAGGCGTTATTCTGGGCAAACCGGGTACTGAAGAAAAAGCACATCAGCAATTGGCTATGCTCAGCGGTCAAGCGGTTACTTTTTACACAGGATTAACTCTGGTATCACCAAACCATGAGATAAAAACAATAGTAGAACCTTTTATTGTGCATTTCAGACAACTAAGTGCTGAAGAAATAACCGCTTACATTAAAAAAGAGCAGCCGTTAAACTGCGCCGGTAGTTTTAAAAGTGAAGCTTTGGGTATTTGCCTGTTTGATAAACTCGAAGGCCGTGATCCAAATACCTTGATCGGCTTGCCTTTAATCGCGCTGAATGAACTTTTTGCAGGATTTGGCGTAAATCTACTGACAGCCGGTTAATGCTGAGCTGTCATTCTGGCTGAAGATCAGGCTTCAGCCAGCGACAGATTAAAAATCGCATACAATTCATTGAGGTGATCAATGATATGCAGCGGGTCTGCACTTGCCAATGCTTCCCGTTTTCCGGCGCCCATAGTGACCCCTATCGCTTTCATGTTGGCATGCTTGGCCATTTGTAAATCTAATACGCTATCACCAATCATAATCGCCTGATGTGACTCTACTTGATTACGCTCAAGCAGAGTATGGAGCATATCCGGTGCAGGTTTGGATTCACTCTCGTCTGCGCAAATTGAATCATCAAAATAATCAGCAATTCCAGAATGCGCGAGCACCCGATTTAAACCGGCCCGGGCTTTCCCGGTTGAAATAGCCAGATTATAACCCGCAAATTTCAGCCCTTTTATGATCTGCTCAGCGCCTTCGAGTAACGGAGAAGGGGTTTTATTATTTTCAATATACTGATAACGATATGCCTCTGTCATCAGTTGATGAGTATCTGCGTCAATATCCGGAAATAAAGTATCAATGGCTTTTGGTAGACTCATACCAATAATAGATTTGACCTCAGCTACAGAAGGCGTATCAATTTTGACCTGGCGGCTAGCCGCCTGAAATGAAGAAACAATTCTATCAATTGAATCCATTAAAGTGCCGTCCCAGTCAAATATCACCCATTTAATATCTTGCATATGCGCTCTCTATTATACTTCATTTGCCAGTTTATCTAGTGCCTCCTGTAGGTTTTGCTCCAGCGGCGCCTCTATTTTGATTTTTTCTTCTTTTCTAGGATGAACAAAAGTTAAAGTGGCAGCGTGTAAAAACAATCGGTTAACCCCCACTTTCTTCATTTTTTTGTCAAATTCACTATCACCATACCTATCATCAATAGCAATAGGGTGACCACTTTGCGTCGCATGCACCCTAATTTGATGCGTTCGTCCGGTTACCGGGAAAGCTTCAACCAGAGTTGCTTCATTAAAGCGTCTTAACACCTTAAATCGGGTTTGCGAGGGTTTACCGTTTACCTCATCTACTCTGACATTACGTCCATTTCCGGCGGCTTCGTTCTTTAATAAAGGCAATTCAACTCGCTTTAATTTACTCGGCCAAGCACCACTGACCAATGCCCAGTAACGTTTATCAACAATTTTATCCCTTAATTGTTGATGCAAATTACGCAAAGCTGAGCGCTTTTTGGCTATCATCAGACAGCCGGAAGTTTCTTTGTCGAGGCGATGAACAAGTTCAAGTTGCTTAATCTGAGGCCTTATCTGTCGTAGTGTTTCGATAACACCAAACTGCAAACCGGATCCACCGTGAACCGCAATACCTGATGGTTTATTAATAACCAGCATGACTTCATCTTCATATAAAATGGAATCTTCAATCACTTTTTGCAGACGATCGCCTACCACAAACTCAGCTTCTTTTTTCTTATCCACCCGGATAGGTGGGATTCTCAGCAAATCACCTGCCTTTAACTTGTATTCAGGTTTAACACGCTTTTTATTTACTCTCACTTCACCTTTACGAAGAATCCGATAAATGAGAGAAGTTGGCACGCCTTTAAGTTCGCGCTTCAGCCAATTGTCTATTCTTTGACCAGAATTATCTTCATCTATATCCAATAAAGATACCGACCGGTGGTCATTTGTATTCATATGCAATTATCTTCGTATATTTAGTTAAATTCGATTGCCGCTATGGCAAGAGCTTTGCTATATTTTCACTGATGGTATTAATTAATACCAGAGTTTTTCAAAAAACGTGTATAATAACACACGATTTGATGGTGACATTCTGACTGTGTAAGAGGTCTAGGTTGCAGCACTAAACATGAGTTGATGATTAAAAGCCGACTTAGTTTTAGACACGCACTTTTAAAAACATACGAAGCGAGTAATTTTTCGTTGTATTTTAAAACAGCCCCCCGACAGAGAATGCCAAGTTTTTATGATAGAAACGCCATTACCCAGTTAAAGAGTAAAGAACAGACTGACATCAACTAGTAGCTAAGCCGATTGCACAAGCTACTGGGTTTGACACAACAATAATAAAGATGAAAAAACAATACATCCATCTTATTTGTTGATAGTTTTTAGCTAAAATGAGACGACAGTAGATAGCCAAAAGAAGTATCTTTTGTGATCCAAGCAATCTCATTGATAGCAGTGACGTCAAACAAAGAGACTCGAGAGAGTGACTTAGTTCAGAAAACGATATATTTCCAACTTGGATATGGCGTTTCATTTGTGGTGAAAAGAACAATATGAAACGTATGTTAATTAATGCAACTCAAGAAGAAGAGTTGCGTGTTGCACTGGTAGACGGGCAACGCCTTTATGATCTGGATATAGAAAGCCATGGTCATGAACAGAAAAAAGCAAATATTTATAAAGGTAAAATAACTAGAGTTGAACCTAGCCTGGAAGCCGCTTTTGTTGATTATGGCGCAGAAAGACACGGTTTTTTACCACTTAAAGAAATTGCAAAAAGTTACTTCCCGGATGGTTATACTTTCCAAGGCCGCCCTAACATTAAAGATGTGGTTAAGGAAGGTCAGGAAGTTATCGTTCAGATTGATAAAGAAGAGCGCGGCCAGAAAGGTGCAGCGCTAACGACCTTTATCAGTTTAGCTGGTAGTTATCTGGTATTAATGCCCAACAATCCAAGAGCAGGTGGTATTTCTCGACGAATTGAAGGGGATGAACGAACTCAGTTAAAAGAAACGTTAGCTAAATTATCTCTGCCAAATGGTATGGGCTTAATTGTTCGTACCGCAGGTGTTGGTAAAGCATTTGAAGAGCTTGAATGGGATTTAAATGTTTTATTAAAACATTGGGAATCTATTCAAAACGCAGCTGACTCACGCCCTGCTCCATTTTTAATTCATCAGGAAAGTAACGTTATTGTTCGCGCCATTCGTGATTATTTACGTCGTGATATTGGTGAAATTTTAATAGACCATCCTGACGTCTATGAAAATGCAAAATCTCATATCTCTCTGGTTCGGCCTGACTTTGTAAATCGGGTAAAACTCTATCAGGGTGATGTACCTTTATTTACGCATTTCCAAATTGAAAGCCAGATTGAGTCTGCATTTAAACGTGAAGTACGTTTACCTTCAGGTGGTTCAATTGTAATAGACCCAACCGAAGCCCTAACTTCAATTGATATCAACTCATCAAAAGCAACTAAAGGTGGTGATATTGAAGAAACCGCTTTAAATACCAACTTAGAAGCGGCAGACGAAATTGCACGTCAGTTACGCCTAAGAGATTTAGGTGGCTTAGTTGTTATCGACTTTATCGATATGGGGCCGGCCCGAAATCAGCGAGAAGTCGAAAATCGCTTGCGAGAAGCCGTGCGTCCAGACAGAGCCCGAATTCAATTAGCCCGTATTTCTCGATTCGGTCTGATGGAAATGTCGCGTCAGCGTCTGCGTCCATCTTTAGGCGAAAGCTCTAATATGAGCTGTCCTCGCTGTCAGGGAACAGGTGTTGTACGTTCAACTGAATCTTTAGCGCTTTCTATTTTACGTTTACTCGAAGAAGAAGCGATAAAAGAAAATACGGTTCAGGTTCAGGCACAGGTCCCGGTTGAAGTAGCAACCTATTTATTAAACGAGAAGCGTGGTGCGGTTCGTTTCATTGAAAAAGGACATGACGTTCGTGTTGTGGTTGTACCAAATCCACATATGGATACACCTAATTATGAGGTGTCTCGTGTCAAGTTAGATGATTCAGGTGATGAATTAAGCTACAAGCTTATCTCAACACCAGATGAAGACATGTCAGTGCCGATATCTCCTTCTATCAAACCACTGGAGAAAAAAGAAGAGCCCGCACTGAAAGGCTTCAGTGCACCAAGTGCTCCGGCACCGACTGTTGCTGAAAAGCCGGCAGAGCCAAAAACACCAGCTCAGCCTGGTTTATTCACACGCTTATTCAGTTGGGTAAAATCTCTGTTTGCCGGTTCTTCGTCTGAGGCACAGGAAAAACAGCCCCAACAAGAAAATAAACCGGCAGCGAACCGTTCAAGACCGTCGAACCGAAATAAACAGCGTTCAAACAAACGTTCTAAGCCGAGAAATAATCGTACGCAGAGTTCGTCACAGGAGACTGAACAAAATAAAGCTGCCACAGATAAACCGGCCAATAAACCAAATAAAAACAAAACCAATAATCGCAAACCTAGAGCAGCTAAAGGCCAAAATGAAGCTCAAGAGGAAAAAGTAAAAGAACGCAGAGCTCGCAGGCAGCAGCGCCGTAAAGTAAGAGTTGAAAAAGAGACTGAAAATAAGCCAGTAGAATCAACTCAAACTGAGCAAAAACAAACTGCTCAAAAGTCTGTTGAAACTAAACAAAATTTGGCTGAGACGAAACAAAAGGCAACTGAGGTCAATGAAACAGCTAAACCTCAAGCTAAAGAGCCAGTAAAACAGGCCGAACAAGCTGCAGAACCTGTACTTGAAGCAAATCAGGTACATGAAGTAACTCAAGCTGTTCAAACCTTTGCTTCTGAACCTGAGCAAGTCGAATCTCCAGATACACAGGAAATTACCGCTCAGTTAGCAAATGAACAGGAAGTTCAGCTCGAGCTTCATGAGCCACCCAAAAATGATGGTAAATCCGGTCGTCAGCGCCGTGGTACCCGCCACTTAAGAGCAAATAGCCAACGCCGCAGACGTGGTCAGAATGATCAGGCCGAAAACGCTGAAGCACAGCTAAGCAAAAAATCAGAGCAACAGAGTGAACTTGAGTTTGAAGTGATGCAGCACGCTGAAATAACGGAAGACCCGGTTCAAAGCCGTTACCCTGAGATGGAGCAGCCAGCTAACGAAGCAGAACAGCCTCAACAGGCAGAGAGTCAAGTACAAAATGTTGAATCAGATACTGTCCCAGAATCAGAAACTCAGGCGCCGGTAACTGAAGTACAGGCTACTGCTGAAACAAATCAGGAAGGTACAACTGAATCAGATACATCAGAACAGGACGAAGTAACCAGCGAGCAAGTTCAACACAGCTTGCCATTAGGTGAAGAAAGCGCTGAAAAATCTGAAGAAACTGAGACTCAAGTATCTTCAGAACCTTCGCTTGAATCTGAAACTGAAGCACCAACAGAGACAACTGAGACAGAAACTGAAATAACACCTGTTGCAGGTAAGCCCAGTCAAGCTGAATCGACTCAGGTTGATTCTGAGCAAAGTGAAGGCGTGCCAACAGAGCCTCAGGCGCAAGTCGTAGTAACAGATAAAAAGCCAGCTAAAAAGCACTTTTTAGGCGGGCATGCTACTGCACCTATGACACAAACGACACCGCTCGAAATTGACATCAATCAGGCATTAAAGATTGAATCAATTCCGGCTGAATTGCGAAGTATTGTTAATAAATCCGGTAAATATGGTGGCGCAAATGCAGCGACAGCTCGCAGTGATGCACCTGCCACGGATGCTAAATAATACATCCAGTCTGATAAATCAGCCCGCTTAGCGGGCTGATTTAGTCTCTTTTTTATCTGTGTACATACGCTGATCTGCTTCTTCCATCATTTGTTCCAGTGAGTTGCTGTTAAAATCACTACAACTGTATATACCATGACTAAAATCAAGCTGATAAGTTTTGCTTTGTAGATTATGATCAGATACATAGGCATAGATTCTGTTGATAAGTTTTTTGGCATCAAGCTGAGTGGCGTCATGTAAAAAAATAATAAATTCATCACCCGCTATTCTGGCAACAATATCTGAACTTCGACAAATATCTGATAATATCTTAGCAAAACTCACCAAAGCAGAATCACCAACCGCATGACCAAACTCATCATTTATCGATTTAAAGTGATTCAAATCGATAAAAATAAGAGTTGCAGGTAATTGATTTCGCTCGCATATAGCCAAACATTTTTCAGCCATCAGCGTAAAACCACGCCTATTGGCTAACTGAGTTAACTGATCAGAAACCATAAGCTCAACCGCGGCTATTTCCGCTTCTATCATTCTGGCTAAATCAAAAAGAATGTGTTTGTCTCTTTCTTCCATTGAGCGAGGCTGGTTATCTATGATACACAAAGTACCCAACGCATTTTTCTGATGATCATAAATAGTGCAACCCGCATAAAAGCGGATAAAAGGCTCACCAGTAACAAGCGGGTTATTAAAAAATCGTTCATCTCGAGACGCATCTTCGATAATAAAAATATCATCGCCCAAAATAACATGCCCACAAAATGAAATATCACGACTGGTTTCGCATACCTCAGTGCCGGCTTTAGACTTAAACCACTGTCGGTGAGAATCCACCAGACTGACTAACGCAATCTGAACACTAAATATATTTTTGGCAAGGCGTGTAACCCGATCAAATCGCTCTTCAGGCTCAGTATCGAGAATATGTAATTCTTTTAAGGCTTTTATTCTTAAAGCTTCATTATCCGGTACATCAGGTTGTTTCATAATGCACTCCAACCAGTTTACAGAGTTTTCACCCTAATTTTAGTTTGATATCCAACCAGCGTTTTTATGCAATAACCCTGCGTACATGAATATCACTGAATACCTGATTTTGCACTAAACTGATTAACTTCTCTTTTACCAGTTCCATAATTGCCAGAAAAGTAACAACGACACCGGATTTGCCTTCAGAAATATCAAAAAAGTCATTAAAAGGCAGATAATTATCTGATTCCTGGCTATCCAAATACTCAAGAATCGCTGTCATTCGAGCCCGGGTTGAAAGTACCTCAGGTGTGATATGGTGATGCTGAAAGTTATCAGCTCTTTTTAATACGGCTGCAAACGCCAGCGCGAGCTCTTTTAGCTCAACTTCGGGTTGGATAATAACAGGTTTGCAATTGTCAGCGACTTCAACTGAGTGATGAAAAAAATCACGCTCATTGCGTGGTAAACCATCTATGCCTTCAGCTGCACGCTTAAACACCTCATATTCTTGCAATTGTCTGATTAATGCCGCTCTCGGATCTTCCTCTTCCGTCTCTTCTACTTTAAGTTTTGGCAGTAATATTCTGGATTTAATTTCTGCCAGCATTGCAGCCATGACCAGATATTCAGCCGCCAGTTCAAGATTTACATCTTTCATCACGTCAACATATTCCATATATTGTTCTGTGATTTGATGAACAGGCAATTCCGCTATTTCAAACTTTTGTTTTTTGATCAAATACAATAATAAATCGAGCGGCCCTTCGAAGGATTCCAGAATCACTTCCAGTGCTTCAGGTGGAATAAACAAATCTTCCGGTTTTTCAATAACAGCTTCACCCCTGACATAAGCCAGTGGCAGCTGTTGTTGTATTTGGATTTGCTCATTTGCCTGATGATTCATAGAACCGCTTCCGGATTAATGTCTATTGAAAAGCACTGACGTCCCCATTACCTTCACGAACAACTACAACCTCGTCATCAGACATATCTATCACACTTGTCGGCGTCTCAGATAAATTACCACCATGGATGATTAAATCAACCTGATGTTCCAGCGCGTCTCGAATGTCTTCCGGATCAGCTTCAGCAAACGCTTTACCCGGTAAAATTAAGGTTGAAGACATAATAGGTTCACCCAGACAAGCTAATAGATCTAACGCAATTTTATTGTCCGGCACTCTAAGGCCTATCGTTTTTCGTTTTGGATTTTGTAAACGCCTAGGCACTTCTTTAGTCGCTTTTAAAATAAAAGTATAAGGCCCGGGAATGCTGTTTTTTAACATTCTGAACGTCTGGTTTTCAACTCTAGCGTAAGTAGCCAGCTCAGATAACTCGCTGCATACCAATGTAAAATCATGATCTAACTCAAGTTGGCGAATACGGCAAATGCGCTCTAATGCCGCTTTATCACCAATATGGCATCCAATCGCATAGCCTGAATCAGTTGGATAAACCACCACACCGCCTTTTTTAATAATTTCACAAGCTTGTTGAATTAAGCGTTTTTGTGGGTTTTCTGGATGAATATAAAAAAATTGACTCATACCCTACTCCCTATCTGTAAATTTATGATGCCTGTTTTAACTAATGCCAATCTTGCCAAACCGGCTGACAACCCTGTGGTAAATCTAAAGTTCTTCCCAGTTCAGTATAAGGTGAAACCCGATGAAAGTCAGACCCTTGGGATACCTTTAATTCGGCTTGATTGGCGTAATTGACCAATTGCATTAATTCATTTTTGTTTTGTCTGGGTAATGACGCTTCAATAGCATCACCGCCAAATTGTTTAAACGCCTGAATCAGTTTTCTGACCCACTTGTTTGTCATATCATAACGGGTCGGGTGTGCAAGAACAGCTGTTCCCCCTGCCTGATGAATCCAATCAACCGCTTCTTCGATGCTAATCCACATCGGAGCAACATAAGCTTTAGCTCTGCGCGCCAGATATTTATCAAATGCCTGCTGAATATGGCTAACATGCCCTTCTCTGAGTAAATATTTTGCGAAATGAACTCGACTGATACTTTTACCCTGAGCCATATTTTTAACTGTATCAAAACAGTTTTCAAAACCCAATTTTTCCAGCTTGTGAGCAATTTTTTCAGCCCTTAATGCCCGGGTTGCCAATTGCTGCTCCAGACGATGACATAACTGACTATCCTGACTGTTGATATTTAAGCCAACAATATGAATTTCAAAACCATGCCAGCTTGTTGATATCTCTACACCTTCAACCAGTTTTAGATTCAGCTTATGTTTTTCAATGGCGGCAAGCGCGGGTTCAATCGCTGAAATTGTATCATGGTCAGTGATTGCCAATACATCAATTGCTTTGTTGTCGGCTCGCAGTACCAACTCTTCAGGTGTTAATTCACCATCAGAACAATTGGTGTGACTGTGTAAGTCAAATTTCATGATAACAATTATCCGTTTAAATTATAAAAACAGTTGACTTTAACATAAATATGCGTTTCATTAGACATATTATTTTATCCAAAGAGAAGTGAACATGAAATATACAACTTTAACTCACATTTGGTGGTGGCCTTCGCTCAAGCGCGGGTAAGTTGTATTTAATTGGATAAACAAATACAAAAAAGCCCGCATTTGCGGGCTTTTTTCTTTTCAGAATCAGGTACAATACGCAACGTAATATTTTTACAAATGAGTGTTGCAAAATAGCAAACCAAAATAAAAAGAGAGTACACAGTGAGTTTATTGTTTAAAAACCTAGGTTGTTGGCGATGGCAATATCAAATGCAATTTTTAACCGAGTCTTTATTTAATTTTGCTTAGCTACACCCAATCAAGAGCCTAAAATGAAAAAACAATTTACAACAACTCAAGTGACAACCGAATATATTGAAGATCCACTCACGGTTTATTCTTCACTAGCCAAAGATCATGTCCACAGCCTGCTGCTCGAATCAGCAGAAATTGACAGTAAAGATAACTTAAAAAGTATTTTATTGCTGGATGCCTGCATTCGAATTGAATGTAATGGTCACCAAGTCGATCTGGACGCACTTAACGAAAACGGTCAACGTGTACTGACTAGCTTACAATCTCATTTAACCGAGTTTTTATTAGCGGGATCCAGTGAAACCCGAGTAAGCTTTCATTTTCCACATCCGATGCAGGGGTTAACTGAAGATGAGCGTCTGAAAACGGCCAATCCGTTCCAGATTTTACGCAGTATTTTAGCGCTACAAGCCCATAACCCAGAGCAGGCACCATTATTTTTAGGCGGCGTATTTGGTTATGATTTAATAGGCGTAGTGGAAGATTTAATCCAAGTTGAAGTCGGTGAAAACAGCTGTCCGGATTATGTTTTTTATTTAGCTGAAACACTGCTTATCAGTGATCACCAGAACCAGTCGGCTGAATTAATCCATTTTAATTTTACCGCAGCCGAGCAAGCTCATGCAGATAAAGTCCTGACCGATTATCAGCAGCAACTAAGCCAGTTACAAACCCACGCAGAACAGAATATTCAAACTTACCTGAGTTCAGAGGACATTGAGGTCGATGTCAGTGACCAAGAGTTTTGTCAGTCGGTCAATACTTTAAAAGAACATATTCGCGTTGGTGATATTTTCCAGGTTGTGCCTTCCAGAACCTTTAGCCTGCCGTGTCCGGATTCTGTTGCGGCCTACCGCAAGTTAAAGAAACAAAATCCCAGCCCGTACATGTTTTATATGCGGGACAAAAACTTTGAATTATTCGGCGCTTCGCCCGAATCAGCCGTTAAATATACAAAGCAAACGAATGAAGTTGAAATTTACCCAATTGCAGGGACACGCAGACGCGGTTTTAATGATGACGGCAGCATAAACCTGGATTTAGATGCTCGCATTGAACAAGAGCTCAGAAGTGATAAAAAAGAACTAGCAGAACATATGATGTTGGTTGATTTGGCGCGTAATGATGTCGCTCGGGTTTCAGAACCAGGGACCCGCTATGTTTGTGATTTACAAAAAGTTGACCGCTATTCTTTTGTAATGCATCTGGTGTCTCGGGTAAAAGGCCAACTTAGATCTGATTTGGATGCATTGCACGCCTATCAGGCCTGCCTGAATATGGGAACTTTGGTCGGCGCGCCAAAAGTAAAAGCAGCAGATTTAATTCGCCAGACAGAACAAAAACGCCGTGGCAGTTATGGCGGTGCTGTAGGATATCTTACCGGCGAAGGTGATATGGATACCTGCATTGTGATTCGCTCAGCCTTTGTCGCGGACGGTATTGCAAGAGTTCAGGCCGGAGCCGGCGTCGTGTTTGATTCCGTACCTCAATCAGAAGCGGATGAAACCCGTAGCAAAGCGCAGGCCGTGCTCAATGCAATTATCGCATCTCAGGAGGAGAAATAATGTCAAATCCGACCAATACAACCGTTTTTTTATTAGATAACTTTGATTCATTCACCTACAACCTGGTTGATGAGCTTAAGTCAATTGGCTACGAGCTGGTTGTTTATCGTAATAATGTTAACCCTCAGCTGATTTTTGATAAAATGCAGGCTTGTGATAAAGCCGTAGTTTTGATGTTATCGCCAGGACCAGGCAATCCAAAACAAGCGGGCTGCATGTTAGAACTCATTAAAATGGCAAGAGGTCACTTCCCTATCATAGGTATTTGTTTAGGACATCAAGCTATCGTAGAAGCTTATGGTGGCACTGTCGGGGGATCAGGTGAAATCGTCCACGGTAAAGCATCACCCATAGAGCATAATCAGCACCCTGTATTTGATGGTTTATCCAACCCATTATTTGTTGCCCGATATCACTCACTGATGGCAACTCAGGTGCCGGACACTCTGGAAACCATTGCACAGGTTAATGATATTCCAATGGCAGTTGTGAATAACCAGGAAAAAGTCTTGGGCTATCAGTTCCACCCGGAAAGCATTTTAACCACTTATGGCTCCAAATTGCTGCGCCAAAGCTTAACTTTTTTAACCGAGTCAAAATAGATTAAGGACAGCCCATGTTAGAATTTATCAACAATACATTTAACGGCCAAAATTCGACAAAAGCTGAAAGTCTGGCGTTTTTTAACCTGGTCGTTCAAGGACAAACCGATCCGCTGATGCTCTCAGCCATGCTAGCCGGGTTAAAAGTGAAAGGTGAAACACCGGAAGAAATCGCAGGCGCCGCGCAAGCAATGCGTGACAACGCGCTGGCCTTTGACCGTCCGGATTACCTCATTGCAGACAGCTGTGGGACAGGCGGTGACGGCGCAGATACCATTAATATTTCAACCACAGCCGCGATAGTAGCCGCAGCCTGTGGTTTAAAAATGACAAAACACGGCAACCGCAGTGTATCGAGTAAATCCGGCTCATCCGATTTACTTGAAGGTTTAGGGATTAACCTGACCCCGACCCCGGAACAAGCCAGAAAATGTCTCGATGAAGCCGGTATTTGTTTCTTTTTTGCACCCCAGTATCATGCAGGTGTCAAATACGCGATGCCGGTTCGTCAGGCATTAAAAACACGCACCATATTTAATATTCTGGGACCTTTGGCCAATCCGGCAGCCCCGGATATTCAATTATTAGGTGTATATACGCCTGATTTACTTAAACCAGTTGCCGAAACCCTTAAGTCTCTGAATATAAAACGCGCTATGGTTGTCCATGGTTCTGGTCTGGATGAAATTGCGATTCATGGCAAAACTCAGGTTGCCGAAGTCATTGAAGGTGAAATCAAAGAATATGAACTAACACCTGCTGATTTTGGCGTGGAAGATGCTGCTTTAATTGATATAAAAGGCGGTACTCCAGAAGAAAATAAAACCATTTGTCTTGAAATGTTATCCGGTAAGGGTAAAAGTGCTCATCTTAACGCTGTCGCAATCAATGTTTCAGCATTATTGGTCATGGCAGGACTGGCAGATAACTTAACACAAGGTGCCAAAATGGCACTTGAAGCCATGCAATCTGGCCAGGCTCAAAAAACTCTGGATTTATTTGTGGAATATTCAAATGGCTAATGTATTAGAAAAAATTTGTGCAGATAAGCGAAATGAAGTCGCTCAGCAAAAACGGGATTTTCCGCTTGAATCATTTAAAGACAGTTTAACCGTATCCGATCGCAGTTTATATCAGGCAATCAAGAACGCATCGACTGGCTTTATTTTAGAATGCAAAAAGGCAAGTCCTTCAAAAGGGTTAATTCGGGCTGAATTTGACCTGGATGAAATTGTTGAAGCTTACCTGCCCTATGCATCAGGGATCTCGGTATTAACCGATAAAAAATATTTTCAAGGTGATCACACATACCTGGAGTATGTGCGTAGTCATGTGCATCAACCTTGTATTTGCAAAGATTTTTTTGTCGATCCTTACCAGGTTTATTTAGCGCGCCATTATCAAGCGGACGCTATTTTACTCATGTTATCTGTCTTATCGGATGATGAATATCAAACTCTGGCTGACTTAGCAGATCAATATCAACTTGATATTTTGACCGAAGTATCCAATCAACAAGAATTAGATCGAGCCATTCGGTTAAATGCTAAAATTATCGGGATCAATAACCGTAACCTGCGTGATCTATCAACAGATTTACAAACAACCCGTGACTTAGCACCACAAATACCGGCAGATAGATTAATCATATCTGAATCCGGTATCTATACGCATGATCATGTAGCTGAGCTCTGCAATTATGCAGATGGTTTTTTAGTCGGTAGTTCTTTAATGGCGCAAGCAGATCTGAAAAAAGCCGTTAAAGGCTTAATTGTGGGTGAAAATAAAGTCTGTGGTCTGACCCGAAGTCAGGATGCTCAAGCAGCTCACGCAGCTGGCGCACAATATGGTGGACTCATCTTTGCTGAAAAGTCACCACGCTACATCACAGTTGAGCAGGCACAAGTTATTCAACAAGGCGCAGATTTGGATTATGTTGGTGTCTTTGTTAATGCGCCTGTTTTAAAAATAGCAGATACGGTAAAAGCACTAGATTTGGCTGTTGTTCAGTTGCACGGTGAAGAAGATCAGACTTATATCAATAAGTTAAAACCCAAATTACCTGAATCCGTAAAAATATGGAAAGCGCATAACCCGAGTCAATCGCCTTTGCCAGCATTAACCGGAATTGATCGCTGGTTACTGGATTCGAGTACTAAACAGGCAGCGGGTGGAACTGGCCAAACATTTGACTGGCAAAGTATAAAATCACTCACGCTGGATATCCCTTTTATGTTGGCCGGCGGATTAACACCCGATAATGTAATACAAGCAGCCAGACAAGGCGCAATTGGTTTAGATTTAAATTCAGGGGTAGAAACCAGCCCTGGTATCAAATCGGCTGAAAAATTAAATGCTGCATTTGATGCGTTAAAACAATATTGAGGACACTATGAAACAACATCTTGATGCCTATTTTGGCGAATTTGGTGGCATGTTTGTTCCTGAACTTTTAGTTCCGGCACTGGAGCAATTAGAGCAAGAATTTATCAAGTCTCAAAATGATCCTGAATTTCAGAAAGAATTTCAGCAATTATTGAATGAATATGCAGGTCGTCCGACGCCATTAACCTTAACCCGTAACTTTTCGCCTAATCCTTTAGCCAAAATTTATTTAAAACGGGAAGATTTATTACATGGTGGTGCTCATAAAACCAATCAGGTTTTAGGTCAGGCGCTGTTAACCAAACGCATGGGTAAAAAACGAGTTATCGCAGAAACCGGAGCTGGTCAGCACGGTGTTGCGACAGCTTTAGCCTGCGCACTTTTAGGACTTGAATGCAAAATTTATATGGGTGCTAAAGACTGTGAACGTCAGCAACCAAATGTATTCAGAATGAAGTTAATGGGCGCAGAAGTTATTCCGGTTGACGCGGGTTCAGGTACATTAAAAGATGCCGTAAATGAAGCCTTACGTGACTGGTCAGCAAGTTATGATGACAGCCATTACCTGTTAGGCACAGCAGCTGGCCCTCACCCATTCCCGACCATTGTAAGAGAATTTCAAAAAATGATCGGTGAAGAAGCCAAGCAGCAAATCATTAAAGCTGAGGGTAAACTTCCGGATTATGTCGTTGCTTGTGTGGGCGGTGGTTCCAATGCGATTGGTATGTTTAATGATTTTATCGAAGAAGAATCTGTCAAACTGGTTGGCGTTGAACCAGGCGGGCATGGTTTATCAACCCTTAAACATGGCGCAACCATATGTAAGGGTACCAAAGGGGTACTGCACGGTGCTATGACATACATTATGCAAGATGAAGACGGCCAAATTGAAGAGTCCTACTCTGTATCAGCTGGTCTGGATTACCCAGGTGTAGGCCCACAACACGCCTATCTTCACGATACAGGTCGCGCAGAATATGTTGCAGCAAACGATGATGATGCCTTAGATGCGTTCCAACGTTTGTGTCGGTGTGAAGGTATTATCCCGGCGCTCGAATCATCACATGCATTAGCTTATGCCCTAAAACTCGCCGAAGCGGCTACCGAAGAAACCGTTATTGTGGTTAATTTATCAGGCCGCGGTGACAAAGATTTAGCCCACGTTCACCGCGTATTAGAACAGGGAGGCCACTATGAGTAAGCGTTATTCACAGTTATTCGCTAATTTGGCTGAAAAAAATCAGGGCGCTTTTGTTCCTTTTGTAACGATTGGCGATCCGAATTTAGAGCTTTCTTTTGAGATAATCAAAACTTTAATTGATGCCGGCGCTGATGCACTGGAGCTTGGCATTCCGTATTCAGATCCGGTCGCTGACGGCCCAACCATTCAAAAAGCCAATATCCGAGCACTTGAATCTGATGTCAGTCCTTCAGACTGTTTTGATTTATTAAAAAAAGTACGAGAATATAATTCAGATATTCCAATTGGATTATTGCTTTATAGCAACTTGGTATTTGCTAAAGGGCTAGATGCGTTTTATCAGAGCTGCCAGCAAATTGGTATCGACTCCGTATTAGTTGCTGATGTGCCAACACGTGAAAGCAAGGTATTTTGCTCGGTTGCAAAACAATATGATATTGCACCTATTTTCATAGCGCCGCCAAACGGAAATGAAGATAAGCTCAAGCAAGTAGCTGAGTTAGGTCAGGGTTATACATATCTACTCAGTCGCGCCGGTGTAACAGGTACAGAAACTGAAGCTAACATGCCAGTAGAAGGTATCATTAACTCGTTAAAATCATTTAACGCTCCGCCTAGCTTATTAGGGTTCGGCATTTCAAAACCTGAACACGTTAAAGTCGCAATCGAAAGCGGCGCTGATGGCGCAATAAGCGGTTCAGCGGTTGTAAAAATTATCGAAGATAATCTTGATAACCCAACCAAGCTATTGGCTCAACTTGGCGAGTTTATCAGTTCAATGAAAGCCGCAACTCAGCGTTAATCTAAGTTGACATATAAAACCGATTGGCAGTCAGAATTTTTTTTAATTAAAAGATTTTAACTGCCGCTATGGTGTAATGTCTGCTTAAACAAAAATTGAGTGATTTATGCAAAACCTATTTGAATATCTACATATTGCCGTATTTTTTATTGTCTACAAAACAGTCGATATCTACTGGGCAACCGCTGCCCTAATTGGGTCTACTGCAATACATTTAATTTACGAATGGGCAAAACAAAAAAAGTTACCCAAAAAGCAGCTTATTTTATTTATCGTTGTCTTAGTTATGGGTGGTTTAACCATCTATTTCAGAAATGATGAATTCATTAAATGGAAAGTCACTGTTGTAAACGGTGCTTTTGCTCTTGGCTTATTTGTCAGCCAAGCATTCTTTAAGGTGAGTCCAATTGAAAAAATGTTGGGTAGCGAAATACAATTGCCTGCTGCGTTATGGGCTAAAGTCTCTTATGCTTGGAGCGCCTTTTTTGCTGGCCTTGCTGTACTCAACCTATACATTGCCTACAACTTTTCGCAAGATTTTTGGGTCAACTTTAAGTTATTTGGATTGATGGGATTAACCCTTGTTTTCACTATATTAACTATGGTTGCTTTATACCCTCACCTGCCAAAAGAATCGATTAAAGAAAAAGAGGAAAACTCATAATGTGGTATGCCATTATCAGTCAGGATGTCGCCAACAGTTTACCGCTGCGTAAAAAAGCACGCGAAGCACATATTGCTCGACTCAAAACCTTAGCCGAGCAAGGCCGGCTATTGGTTGCAGGGCCCAATCCAGCAGTTGATAGTGAAGAGCCGGGTGAAGCCGGTTTCACCGGTTCAACTGTGATTGCAGAGTTTAACTCACTGGAAGAAGCTCAAGCTTGGGCTGATGCGGATCCATATATCGAAGCTGGCGTTTACCAAAGCGTTTCGGTAAAACCTTTTAAAAAGGTTTTGCCTTAAGCACAGATAAAAATCTGTTATGCCAAATCAATCAGTTACAATTGGAATTTGCTCATTGCGAATCTAATACAGAAAATAAAAAAAAGCGACTTCTTAAAGTCGCTTTTTTATTCGGTTCTTCTTATCAGTGGGTGATAATTAACTACACCAATGAGCCTACATAAAATTACGTTTTCTTTTGGTAGTAATCGTATCCAAGTAGCCATGCCAGGTTGCAAAACCAAGTAACGGCATAATCACAATAAAGGCGATAAAGTTAGTCAAAAAACCAATCAAAACCCCCACAAATATAATGCCCGCCCATAGCAGCATAACCCCTTTATTTGACCAAACCGCATTAATACTGCTCAGCACAGCTGTCATTAAGTCGACTTTACGTTCAATTAAGATAGGCTGTGTAAAAGCACTAATGGTAAATACAAACAAGGCTAATAAAGCGCCTACACTGGTTCCGACAGCTAAAAATGGAATCAACTCAGAATAATCATCTGAAATATAAACCGGGTAAAATGCATGAATCAAAGACGCTATTCGTAACCAAAAAATCATGATCACCAGGAGTAATACTGCAAACGCCCACTCGTGTACTGAATTTCTGTGCATAGCTTTTATACTATGCCACAAACTCGGCTTGTGGCCTTTACCAAATTCCCAGCTCGCATCATATAAACCTGCAGCCAAAAACGGACCAATTAACATAAAACAAACTAAAGCCGGCGCAATCACCAAATGGTTTTCCATCAATGAAACCGCATAAACGATTGCCATAGGTAACAGAGTAAAAATAATCCCGTAAAATAATGTCACTAACGGAGCCCGGGTCAGATCCAACATGGCCAGTTTAAGCCAGTTAAAGGGATCAGACCAGTCCAGCTCATTGCATGGAATCACTCGACCCAGCTCGTTATCATGTAGCGCATTTTCTTCTTTTCTCATTGTGTGTGACATATAAATATCCTCAACTTTCATTGACCGTTTAAGCAGACATAAACGGGTTGTCAATTGCTTCGCGTGATGCTAAAAACTTTGCCTCCGGGTGTTTTTTAGACATCAAACGTCGCACAATCTCTTCCTGTTCGTCGGAAATATAAACCAGCATTATCAGCTTTCCTTTTTTCAACAATTTGTGAAAAGGTCTGATTCTGTAATTTTCGAAATGCACGCCAATTACACTGCCTAGCCAAGTGAACAAGGCGATGAACAAAACAAAAGCCATTGCATAATTTACAAACGAAGCTTGCCAATCAGACGGACTGAAAAAAGTGACCAAAACGGAAAAGACGACCGCAGTAACGGCCCCGAAAATGGCTCCACGTTCGCCTAAATGCACAACGTCAGTCTCTTCAATTGTATTGGCTGAATGTAAACCAGAGCGCTGTAATATTTTTTCATCATTGGCGACAAAATGGATATTGTCATCCTGGATGCCCATTTCGACCAGATCGTGATCAAGTACTTTACCTGTTTGATCATTGTCAACTAAATACTGAAGCTGTAACATCTCATCACCTCAATATGGCGAGTTTGCACATCCTTACCAGTTCCACAAAAATAAATTCTGTTTCCGTATTTAATATAAATATAGACACTAGCGGCAAGAAGTGACAATAAATAAATTAACTTTTTTAACTTTACATTATCATTTTAGTTTATTTATTAGCCTGCTCTATCTTGTTTAAATTTTTCTGAGATCAAGGCTTCACAACTGGGCCTGGTTAAGTTAATTTGCTTGCTGAAATTCATTATTTAAGGTCAGTCAGGTATCCATGAATCCAATAAAGCAGTCCAACAAATTACAGCATGTTTGTTATGACATCAGAGGCCCTGTGCTAAAAGAGGCAAAAAGGCTGGAAGAAGACGGGCACAGAGTTTTAAAGCTTAATATTGGCAATCCGGCGCCATTTGGTTTTGAAGCACCCGATGATATTTTAAAAGATGTCATTCGTAACTTGCCGACTGCACAGGGTTATTGTGATTCAAAAGGCATCTATTCAGCGCGTGTTGCTGTCATGCAGTATTATCAACAAAAAAATATTCTGGGCGTTGATGTAGAAGATATATACATTGGAAATGGCGTGAGCGAATTGATTTTAATGGCAATGAACGGCCTGTTGAATCAATCAGATGAAGTCTTATTACCCAGCCCTGACTATCCATTATGGACGGCCGCAGTTGCCCTATCCGGGGGTAAGCCAGTTCATTATTTATGTGACGAAACACATGACTGGAATCCGGATGTTGCGGATATTGAAGCCAAAATAACAGATAAAACCAAAGCGATTGTGATTATAAATCCAAACAATCCGACCGGCGCTTTGTATTCTGACGAAACACTCAAACTAATTATTGATTTAGCACGTAAGCATAATCTGATTATATTCAGTGACGAAATCTACGATAAAGTGCTTTATGATGACGCAACTCACACCCCAACGGCCAGTCTTGCAGATGATGTATTTTTTGTCACCTTCAGCGGTTTATCTAAAAATTATCGGATAGCCGGCTTCCGTGCAGGCTGGATGGTATTAAGTGGTAACAAAGCCATTGCTGAATCTTATATCGAAGGTTTAGATATGCTGGCTTCTATGCGTCTGTGTGCCAATGTCCCCTGCCAGCACGCCATTCAGACGGCTTTAGGCGGATTTCAAAGTATTAATCAGTTAGTTGCACCTGGCGGGCGTTTATATGAACAAACTATGTTTGCATGGAAACGAATTAACGAGATTGACGGCATTAGCTGCGTTAAACCTAAAGGGGCTATGTACCTGTTTCCTAAATTAGATCAGGAAAAGTTTAATATTCAGAGTGATGAACAATTTATTTTAGACTTTTTACGTCAGGAAAAAATTCTAATGGTACACGGTACCGGTTTTAACTGGCACAGGCACGACCATTTCAGAGTGGTAACCCTGCCCCATATCGATATTTTGGATGAGGCAATGGATAAGCTTGAAAAATTCCTCAGCCGATACAAACAATAAATTTATTTCAACAGGAGCAATCATGTCTGACGCGAGTCACTTTTTTGCCTACATGGCTAGAATGAAATTGATCAATCGTTGGCCATTAATGCGCAATACACAAATTGAAAATGTGCAGGAGCATTCCCTTCAGGTCGCTATGATAGCCCATGCCCTTGCTATTATTCATAACGAATATTTTGACGGTTCAGTTAACCCGGAATCGGTTGCAACCCTGGCTATTTTCCATGATGCACCGGAAGTATTAACCGGTGATTTACCTAACCCGGTCAAATACTTTAATCGGGATATTGCTGCTGAATATAAAAAAATTGAAAAAATTGCAGAAGCTAAACTGGTTGATATGTTACCTGAAAAACTCAGACCTTATTATCAACCTCTGGTTTGTTCAGACGCACACGACCATCAGCTTTATAAATTCGTAAAAGCCGCTGATGTATTATCTGCCTATTTAAAAACGGTTGAAGAAATTAATGCTGGTAATCATGAATTTGAACGAGCCAAAGATAGACTAATGGAGACACTGCAAGCAATGAATCAACCTGAAATTCATTACTTTTTAGACGTATTTTTACCCAGCTTTAGTCTGACACTGGATGCCTTAACTGAATAGCCAAAAAGAATTTCTCCTTCCAACAATCCAAATACAACCAGGCTGCGTAATAAGCAAGAGATTATCATACTTTTTAACGGAGCCTGATTTGATTTATCAAATCGCTTATTGGAGTAAAGCCAGTCTGCCAATGAGCCAAAGCGAACTAAAAAAACTAGAGTTGCAATGCCTGTCGAATAATCAAGGCAGCGACGTGACCGGCTACCTACTATACGGGCACCATACCTTTTTTCAGTTTATCGAAGGGCCATACAAAGCAGTCCAAGCTTTGTACCAAGAGATATTAGGTGATAAACGTCATTTTGATGTCAAAAAAATTGGTGAGTGGTGTATGCCAGAGCGTCAGTTTGCGAATTGGGCAATGGGATTTACTGTACTGGATAACCCTGAAGTATATGCAAATTACCATCATTTACTGAATTGGCGTTCAACTGAATTGGTTCATAATAAAGATGCCATGAGAAGGCTGCTGCTTGAATTTTCGAACCTAGCAGCCCCTATAGATTCAAAAATGATGTAATCTCCCGCTCAGACTAATTCTGATGCTGATTTAAAAACAGCCAGGCTATCAATGCTGAAATCAACACACAAGTGCCTGAAAGTAAATAGGTTTGTTGCTGAATATACTGCCAGCTATATCCGGATAAAAAGTTTCCGACTGCCCCGCCGACGCCATAAGATAATGACAAATAAAGGGCCTGTCCTTTCGCCTGGCTTTGGTTTGGAAACTCTTTGTGAATAAATTTTTGAGACGCAACATGATATAGTCCATAACTAAACGCATGGATCAACTGAATCATCAATAAAACAAAAACTTGTTCACCCCAAAGCCCTAACGCAAACCAGCGAAACGCCGTAATTGCCAGACAAAATACAAATAAAGTTTTTAAATTAAAATGGTTTAAAATGCGACCTGAAATTAAAAATATGCCAATTTCAGCAATCACACCAAGGGCTATCATCATCCCGATTTGATAACCTGTGTAGCCGAGCGACTGCAGGTGAATTGAGAAAAAACCATAATAGGCTGCAAAACTCATTTGCAGTAAAAATGAGCAAAGTAGAAAAATTTGAACCGGACGCTGTTTGAGTTTATCTCTGACTTTTATCTGCCGGTTTTTAGTATCACTCACAGGCACCACTTTTGGCAGTCGGAATGTGGATGCGAGCAGTAATGCTAATAAGAGCAAGGTAAAACCTTCGATACTTTTAACAATACCAAATATTTCAAATAACCAGCCTGCAATAATAACCAGACAAATAAAGCTGACGCTCCCCCAAAGCCGGACATAACTGTAAGCCGTTGAATCCCCTTTTAAAATAAACTGAGTAACAGCTTCCAGCTGTGGCATAACAGCTGACCAGAAAAAAGCGAAGCCACCTAAACTAAGCAATAATACCCAATGCTGGTGGCCAATGAGAAAAATCAGACTAAATGAGATAAGTGCAAATAAGCAACCGAGCTGAATGTTTTTTTCAGGACTGTTTTTAAAAAAACGAATATTGGCCCAAATACTCGGGCCAGCCACTCGTCCAACCGTCATCACAGCCAGCACCACACCAATCAGACTGGGCGGCAGTGACAAGCTGTGCAAATATAACCCCAAATAATTCGAGACTATGCCTAAAATCGTAAAGTAGGCGAAATAGACTTGCGAAAGTCTTGCTTTATTCGAATTAATTAACGGTTGCATTAACTACAATTATTTTTTGGCAATATCAGGAGTTTGGGTTGATACATCTGCATTTTGTGCACTATGGCGTAGCAAATGATCCATTAAGGTAATGGCTAACATAGCTTCAGCAATCGGTACCGCTCGAATACCCACACAAGGATCATGACGGCCTTTAGTGACGACTTCCATACTATTACCGTTCACATCAATGGTTTCGCCCGGTATCGAGATACTGGAAGTCGGTTTTAATGCAATACTTGCCACAATATCCTGACCGGTTGAAATACCACCTAAAATACCACCTGCATTATTAGAGGTAAAACCATCAGGCGTCATCATATCTCTGTGCTCAGTACCTTTTTGTTCAACGCAATCAAATCCAGCACCAATCTCTACACCCTTAACGGCATTGATGCTCATCAGTGAATGTGCAATTTCAGCATCGAGACGATCAAATACAGGTTCACCCAGACCAACAGGTACATTTTGGGCAACGACTGTCACTTTGGCACCTACCGAATCGCCTGCTTTTTTCAAATCACGCATATATTGATCAAGCGCATCCAATTTGCTTTCATCCGGGAAGAAAAAGGGGTTCTGCTCAACAAAGTCCCAGTTGATTTGTTCAGGTTTAATCGGACCAAGTTGAGATAAATAACCTTTTATTTCAATACCATATTTTTGCTTTAAATATTTTTTCGCTATCGCACCAGCCGCCACTCTCATCGCAGTTTCACGAGCAGAAGATCGGCCACCCCCCCGATAATCACGAATACCGTATTTTTGATGATAAGTATAATCAGCATGGCCCGGGCGGAACATGTCTTTTATTTTTGAATAGTCTTGACTGCGCTGATCCGTATTTTCAATGATCATACCAATACTGGTACCTGTCGTTTGACCTTCAAAAACCCCACTTAAAATGCGTACTTCATCCGCTTCACGTCGCTGGGTCGTATATTTTGAGGTGCCCGGTTTGCGTCTGTCTAAATCAATCTGCAGATCCGCGGTTGAAATTTCAATACCAGGAGGACAACCATCCACAATACAGCCTAAAGCCGGACCATGGCTTTCTCCAAAAGTCGTGATTGAAAATAATTTGCCTATCGTGTTGCCAGACATTGAATTGCCTCTTAAATTTATAAATTGTTATGCGTTAAATGCAGCCTGATGCGCGATTAAACTGGCTTTGTCTATCGCAAACACCCCATGACCACCAAATTCGAATTCTAACCACTGAAACGGCACTTGTGGGAATGCAGCTTCTAAATGAACCTGACTGTTGCCCACTTCTACAATTAAAATGCCATTATCAGTTAAATGTTCACAAGCCTCTGCCAGTATAGTTCGAACGATATCCAATCCGTCAAAACCAGCCGCAAGACCTAATTCAGGTTCATGTCGGAATTCATCCGGTAAATCATCCATATCTTCCTGATCAACATACGGCGGGTTGCTGACAATTAAATCATATTGCTGGTTGTCTAAACCAGAAAAGACATCAGATTGAATCGGAATCACCTGCTGCCAGAGCCCGTGATGCTCAATATTTGTTTCACACACCTCAAGCGCATCCACTGAAATATCGGCAGCATCAACCTCTGCATTTGGAAAAGCGTACGCACAGGCAATCGCAATACATCCACTGCCGGTACACAGGTCTAAGACTCTGTGAACCGAATCCGGGTTAATTAAACTTGAGAACTGCTGCTGAATTAATTCTGAAATAGGTGAACGCGGCACTAAAACTCGCTCATCCACATAAAAAGGTAAATCACAGAATTGGGCATGATTCGTAATATATGCAAGTGGCTTTTGTTCATTAATACGTTGCTTTGCCCATTGTATAATCACTTCTTTTTCAAGCGAAGTTAACTTGGCCCGGTCAAGCACTTCTGAGCGTTCAAATGGCAGATGAAGCGCCTGAAAAACCAAACTATATGCTTCGTCCCAGGCATTATTAGTCCCATGACCAAAATATACATCAGCCTGGTTAAAACAAGATACAATCCAACGAACAAAGTCAAAAATGGTTTCCAGCTCTGTTTGTGCTACTTCGTATTGTTTGTCATCAATCATTGATATGTTTAGTCTGAATTTAGATAATAGCCCCACATTGTACACCAGATTCGAAGAAAATGACTGATAAATCACACCCGGAAAACGAAGATTTTGATTTTTTTACGCAAGCTATGGCTGGTGTGAAACGCATACAACAAGATAAAGTTGAGCCGGAACGTTTAAAAAAACCGCAAAAGCCAAAAAAAGAAATTGAAAAACAAGCAGTGCAAACTGCAAACTTTTATTTTTCGGATAATTTTGTACCTTATTTTGATCCAGCAAAACCTTTGCAATATGTGCAAGATGGCTATCCGAGCTTTCTGGCCAAACAACTTCGTCGGGGACTGTTTTATCCTGAGTTAATTTTAGATTTACACGGCTTAACTCAAGCAAATGCAAAATTAGAGATTGCAGCCCTGATTAATGAGGCAAAACAACAACATGTTGCTTGTGTTTGTGTAGTACATGGTTTAGGCACGGGTATTTTAAAACAAAAAACCCCCGACTGGCTGGTGCAGCATCCGTCTGTCATTGCAATTCATCAGGCCCCGCTTGAATGGGGAGGCGATGGTGCAGTTTTGATTTTACTGGATGTGGGTCAGGACTTTATTCAAGTTTAGCCAAAGATCAACCAAAATGACGGGCTTGATCAACCAAACGTGTACTCAGTTCAGATGGTGAAACCATAGTTAACAAACTGCCTTTAATTTGCGACTCGTTAATATCAATTAATGCAGTTGAACCCGTTGCAAATAAGGGGCAGGTTTCGGCAACAAACTCATCCACTAAAAAGCAGACTAAAGGTAAGTGAGAAATCACAATCACTTTTTCCAGTCCCTGACTGTAGGCCTTGATCAGACAGGCAGAGTTTTCAGGATCACTATCTGGCGTTAATTCAGGTAAGACTTCCGTTTTTTTAGCCGATACGCCTTGCTTTTGCAGCACATTCCACGTTTGCTGAGCCCGTACAAAAGGGCTGACTAACGCGATATCAAAATCTGAACATTGTTTTGCTATCCACTGCCCTGTAGATTCACATTCTTGCTGACCGTTTAAGTTAAGCTGACGCGCACTATCGGGTTTAGTGTCAAATTCAGCTTCCCCGTGACGAACGATATACAATTGCATAAATAAAAGGTTCCCACAGCGACCAAATTTTAAAAGTCCACCAATTTAAACTTAAAGTTTGAATTAATTAACTTTATTTAACAAAACCAGTGCTCACTGGTTGCGAATTCTATTTAGTGGCGTAATATAAGTTAGATTAAACATCTGCCATTTTAAGCTTTATTTTAAAATAAAACACTTATTGAAAAAAATATAGTTAAAACTGCTTAAATTTATACATTAATTCCAGAATCACATTGCTTGCTCAAATTAGCCGTATGTAGAGCTTTGTATGCAAAATTAAGGTACATGAGTGACTATTATAACAAAACCAAATCAGGCTAATTTCAAAAGCGGTCAATTAGAAAATGGATTATCCCTGTTAACGATACAAAGTAACCAGCAAAAAGCAGGGGTTGCTATGGCAGTTAAGGCTGGTAATTACCAAGATCCTGACGAACATATTGGCTTAGCTCACTTTCTTGAGCATATGCTGTTTTTAGGCACACAATCCCATCCGGAAGAAGGCTTTCATGCCTATATTGAACAGGCTGGTGGCAAATGCAATGCATGGACAAGTCTTGAATACAGTAACTTTTTTTATGATGTCGCACCTGAACTGTTAGCGGATAGTTTAGAACGCTTCAGTGAACTGTTTACCTGTCCTTTATTTGCAGCTAAATGGATAGAAAAAGAAATAAATGCGATCGATTCTGAGTTCAATTTAAAAATAAATGACGATATTCGCCGGTTACATGAAGTCCATAAAGAAACCAGTAACCCGAACCATCCTTTTTCGCGCTTTACAACAGGCAATAAAGAAACCTTAAATGCCTCAAGTGAAGCACTGCAACAAGCATTATTTCAATTTTTTAAACAGCATTATGTTGGCGAAAACCTTTGTTTAGTTATCGTCAGTCCGTTCGACTGTGAAAGCACTTACCAAAAGGCCCAGACATTATTTGCCAATGTCAGTGATACACCAGCTGCGACGCCAGATTACCCAAAAGCACTTTATTTACCTGAGCAATTAGGTATTCAGCTCAATATTCATTCTCATAAAATTGCAAACAGGCTTATCTTATCTTTTCCAGTACCCAGTGAAGAAAAACAAAGCCTGGCTAAAAGCCTGACTTACATTAGCTGTATCTTCGGTCACGAAGGCTCAGGCAGTTTATTATCCGGTCTTAAAAAACTTAATTTTGCAACCTCTTTAACGGCTGGCGGTGGCGTTGATAATGAAACCACACAAGATTTTAATATCAGTATTCAACTGACCCAACATGGCATAGATAACCTTGAAGCTGTTTGTACTGAAATATTCGGTTATATTAATTTTGTAAAACACCAGAGTTACCAACCTCATATTTATCAGGAAAAGCAACTACTGAGTGAGCTCGCCGACCGCTATCAGGACACAATAAAATCAATAGATCTGGCCAGTCAAACTGCATTAAAACTTCATTATTACCCACCAGAAAAGGTATTTATTGCAGACTATGCAATGACAGGCATGGATCCAGACTGGCTCGAAAAAACCTATCAGGCGTTGTCTCCGGATAATTTAAGGTTAGTGGTGTTAAACCAACAACCAGAGCAGGAAAACGTATCCCGTTATTATAAAGTACCTTACAGTTTAAAACCTTTATCTGCGGACGCTAAAGCCAACTGGAACCGAGCAAGCTGCATTGAACATTATCAGCTCCCGGTAGAAAATCCGTATCTCCCGGCAGCAAACATGAGTGTGCCACCTAGACCTTCTTATGATGACAAGCCACAAAAATTAATTAATGAGAAAGCGGCCACTGTTTGGTTCAAGCAAGATCAAAGAGCGAATGCGCCTCACGGCCATATTTATATTTCGTTAGATTTGCCCAATAGTCAGGGCAATTTGAAAAAAATTGCCATGACGCGTTTATTCATAGAATTGTTTATGGATGATATTGCAGAAGAGAACTATCCGGCTATCGCTGCTGGCCTGCACTATCAGATTTCACCACACCAGGCTGGCATGACAATTCATATCTCTGGCTACGCAGAAAAACAGGCGGACTTTGCCGAAAAATTATTGAAGCAATTAAGCTTACGCCGGTTTACTGAATCTAACTTTAATAATATTAAACAAACAACACTCACAAGTTGGTACAACAACAGTCATATAAAACCGGCCAATCAGCTATTTAAGCAACTCACTTACATGATTCAGAATAACCAATACGCTTATCCGGATCTGGCTGACAGTATCAGCACACTCAGCTTTAGTGAGTTTGCCGAGTTCAGCGTGCATTTGTTTGAACGAGCAAATCTGGAAGCTTATATTGCAGGAAACTGGGATATCACCCAAGCTCTGCCTCTGGCTGACAACATCAGTAAAATTTTGTTTCAGCGCTCCAAACCCTGTAGTGAAGTTACCCGTCGGGTTTATCAGTTAACCGAGTCGGTTGAGCTGTTTCATATGCTGACCCCCCATCAGGGCGTTTGTGTGGTTAACTATTTTCAGGCAACACAAATCAGCGAACTGTCAGTCGCTCAGTTCATGTTAGTCACTGAGTTATTATCTCCCATTAGTTTTCAGTTTTTACGAACGGAAAAGCAGTTAGGTTATATGGTTGGCTGTGCTTATTTTCCCATAAACCGATGTCCGGGTATCGTCATCTATGTTCAGTCCAATACACATCCAGTTGACAATATTCAAATGGCAATTGAGCAAATGTTGTCAGACTTGCCTGAATATTTGACCCAACTCGAAGAAGATGACTGGAATCATATTAAACAAGCACTTATCTATCATTTAGCTGCCAAACAAAACAACCTGGCGACCAGTGCACAAAATGACTGGATGTCTATTGGCTTAAAAGATACCGATTTCAGACGTCAGACATTAATTTGTAGCAGAATTGAACAAATTTCACTGGATGAAATAAAAGCTTTTGTACATCAACTGGTCACTGAATCAGAGCAAAATAGACGATTAATTTTAACCGCTGCACCGGAAAGCTCCGAAGGTTTAATCTCAGATAAACCTATGGATTCACTTGATATAATTAAACAATTTCAAGCAAGTGCACAACAAATTGAACTATAGTGTGATTTTTAGCGGATAATATTCTTGCTCAGCTACTGTTAGCCGCGATTAATTCAGTTATAATCGCGCCAGTTTTTAATCAAATAGCTAGTGCCGAGTAAATGACTGTCAAAACTTTCCAGCCAGAATTAACTGAAAATGCAACCACCACACTCAATACGCCTAATAAAACCTTGGCTCAACATCAAAGCGAGCAAGCCGCTTCGGGCTCAAAAATCGGCTTTGTATCACTTGGTTGTCCAAAAAACCTGGTTGATTCCGAGCGAATTTTAACTCAGTTAAGAACTGAAGGTTACGACGTTGTACCAAGTTATGACGATGCGGACATGGTCATTGTTAATACCTGTGGTTTTATTGACTCAGCAGTACAGGAATCACTCGATACCATAGGCGAAGCACTGGCAGAAAACGGTAAAGTTCTAGTTACAGGCTGCCTAGGCGCCAAAGAAGACGAGATTAAAGAAGTATACCCGAATGTCTTGGGCATTACCGGCCCGCATGCGTATGAAAATGTTCTGACACAAGTGCATCAGCATGTCCCTAAACCCGAGCATAACCCGTTTTTAAACCTGGTTCCGGATCAGGGTGTTAAGCTCACCCCTAAACATTATGCTTATTTAAAAATATCGGAAGGCTGTAATCACAGATGTACCTTCTGCATTATCCCTTCAATGCGCGGCGATTTAGACTCGCGTCCAATTGGCGATGTCCTTAATGAAGCTAAACGCTTAGCAGATGCTGGGGTAAAAGAACTATTAGTGATCTCGCAAGATACCTCGGCCTATGGCGTGGATACTAAAGGCAAAACCTCTTTCTGGGACGGCATGCCGCTTAAAACTAACTTTTTAAGTTTATGTGAGCAATTAGGTAAACTCGGTATCTGGGTTCGTTTGCATTATGTTTACCCCTACCCGCATGTTGATGATGTGATTCCGTTAATGGCACAAGGCAAAGTATTACCTTATTTGGATATCCCTTTCCAGCATGCCAGTAAACGAATCTTAAAATTAATGAAACGTCCGGGTAATACAGATAAAGTATTGGAGCGCATTAAAAAATGGCGCGAAATCTGTCCGGAATTAGTCATTCGTTCAACCTTTATTGTTGGTTTTCCGGGTGAAACAGAAGCAGAGTTTGAAGAACTGCTTGAATTTTTAAAAGAAGCCCAACTTGACAGAGTTGGCTGTTTTAAATACTCGCCGGTAGAAGGCGCTGCCGCAAACGAATTGCCAGACCCGGTTTCAGAAGAAGTGAAAGAAGAACGCTTCCATCGTTTTATGCAACTTCAGCAAGCAATCAGCACCGAGCGTCTGGCACAGCGCGTCGGCCATACTTACGATATTTTAATTGATGAAGTTGATGAAGAAGGTGCAATCGGCCGCTGCTTTGCTGACGCGCCTGAAATTGATGGTTTAGTTTATATAAATGATGAAACTGAACTTAAAGTCGGTGAAATTGTGAAAGCCAAAATCATCGCATCTGATGAATATGATTTATGGGCTGAGCTGGTTTAACAATCTGATTAACTGTGCGATATCTACTCATCGCACAGTTAATGGTTTAACAAAGCTACCAATTTATTTGCTGTTTAATCGGTAAAAAGTATTTTTCCAAATCAATTCGAATTGGCATAAAATAACAATTCGAATTATATTTTTGGCAATGCTTTAACACATCCACCGCGAACTGGGTGTTCCACTCATAGTCAGGTCTGAAATCTTTTGGAAAAACAACTTTGTTGACATTTTCCCAGTAGAGTTTACTTTTTTCCGTAATAACAGGTGATACACCCCAATAGACTTTGTCAGCCGGAATAAAGTCCGAATACACATCCAATAAACGCATATCAAAAAAAGGTTGAGATAGAATAAAGTCACAACCTGCATCAAATTTGTCGTAAATATAATCTTTTTCTTCTTTAACACCACTGCGGTATGGGTCAAAACCACAATAAATTTCAATCGACGGAAAGTCTTTGCGAATCTGTCTGACCATATCGACAACATGAGTGCGATAAATTTTATGAGACCGATCCGGCGGTGGATCGCCTGTTACAATTAAAATCTTATCCAACTCTTTTGCTTCAATAATCTGCTGTAACCGATTTTCTTTTAAATCAAAATCGATTGATCGAATATGCGGAATAAAGCGATACTTATCACGATTTACATAGTCGACCCCATCCCAACTGCGAATTGGCAACCTTAATAAATCTGGGATATTGATTGTATCTATGAAGGGGAGTTGCTGCTCAACAAATTGCATTTGCTGATGGGTTGCTTCAACCGTTCTGGGTACAACTTCAAATGAAATATTCATATAATCCGAATCTTTCTTTACTTTTAGAATTTAAATTTAGGCTTTTAACTTTCGGTTGAATAATTCAACCGACATTTGATAAACCTGCATGGCGGCGGCTGGATCATATCTATCTAATCCTTCATCACGCATGAAAGCGTGCGCAGCATTGAACTCATGCCAGGTAAAATGAGCACCGGAATCAATTAAGTTGTGATGGATTTTAAATCGGCCTTCATTCGGTACATGTGGATCTTGCTTACCCCAAACCATTAATAATTCACCTTTAATATCTTTGGTGCGGGTCAGTGAATCATTACCTTCATCAGATGGCAAAGTATTTGAGTGGATATCAGTTGCATACAAACAAGACGCAGCCAGAATATTTTCATTAATTGCTGCTCGATAAGCTAGATGCCCGCCAATACAAACACCCATAGCCCCCACTTTGCCCGTGCAATAATCTTGCGCGCGGGCAAAATCGATCATAGCCTGTGTATCTGAGTCATGGGATTCAAGTGGTTTAGCAAATTTATCTGCATTGCCTTTATCTTTGCCTTCATCATCATAAGCTAAAACAGTGCCTATCGGGTTAAGCTCATGGAATACTTCCGGTACTAAAACAACAAAGCCATGACCCGCCATTAAAGCAGCCGAACGTGCAATAGGTGCAGTTTGCTGGAAAATTTCTGAATAATAAATAATTGCAGGATATTGACCCTCATCTTGAGGACGATATATATAGGTGCGCATCACACCCGTTGGTGTTTCCAGATCAACAAATTCGGTTTTAATAATCACGTCGACTATCCTATAAATTATAAAATTTTGCACATTATACAGAAACTCAACTTGAGATTGTGCTTTTTTATTTGGGAGAAAGTTGAAAAAAATTCAACTAATATAAATTTTAAAACGGGTGTTTGGATTGCTGGCAACATACTTGCTTAATACTTGTCTAATTGCATAAACGCGAATGCTTTCATTCATCATTGCACTATAACAAGTCAGCCCAGACAGGAAAATCATCAAGGAGATTTATATGCCAGCTCAACAGCTTATTGCAGACTTAATTGAGGCACACAAACTGCCCGCTCATTTTAGCGAAATTGTCGAGCACTATTATCTGCCTTTATGTGCGCGCATCGCACAATTAAAAAAATCGAAATCAGAGACCTTGTATGTTGCGATTAATGGCAGTCAGGGCAGCGGAAAATCAACCATGGCCGCATTTTTAACGGACTTATTGGCCAAAATATGGCATTTAAATGTCGCAAATTTATCGATTGATGACTTTTATCTAACCCGAAAAGAACGCAAACATCTGGCCGAGCATATTCATCCTCTGTTGATGACACGCGGCGTGCCGGGCACACACGATATTCAACTCGCTTTGCAAACCCTAAAAAAACTGGGCAGCCCGAATAAGTCAATCCCGCTTGTGCGTTTTAATAAAGCAATTGATGACAGAGCCTGTGAAGACAAATGGACTTATATGGATGGGCCGGCTGATGTGGTTATTTTGGAAGGCTGGTGTATGGGTATTGAAGCTCAGACGGAAGCTGACTTGTATACACCTATCAATAAACTGGAAAGTGAAGAAGACAGTAATGCAAAATGGCGACATTATGTAAATGACCAATTATCCCAACAATACCCCGCACTCTTTAAACAATTTGATTATTTAATTATGCTAAAAGCACCTAGCTTTGACTGTGTTTATCAATGGCGAAAGCGTCAGGAAGATAAATTAAGAGCTAAAGCTACATTGCAAACTCATCTAATGTCAGAGCCAGAATTAAAACGCTTTATTGAACATTATCAAAGACTCACAGAGCACGCGCTGGAAAATTTACCGGATAAAGCCAATGTTGTTTTTAACCTCGATGAAACGCAAAAATTCACGAAAGTAACAGGATTGCATTAATCATGAATACGCCCTTTAAATTACTGGTATTTACCGACATGGACGGTACTTTACTCGATCATCATACATACAGCTGGCAAAGTGCCATTTCCACTATCAGTCAATTAAAACTTTTGAATATCCCGATAATTTGCAATACCAGTAAAACCTATCAGGAAGTAAAGCAATTACATTTTAGCTTAAGCTTAGACAGTCCTTTCATCGTAGAAAATGGTTCTGCGATTTTTGATTCCGCACCAAAAAACAGCAATAACAATAATAGTGCAACACAAGCTGAACCAATGCACCTTATTGGTGCTAATCGCACTGATATTCTGGATTGCCTTGCACTCGCCCGACAAAAAGGATTTAAATTTAGTGGATTTAATGACTGGTCCGTCAAGCAAGTTATTCAACATACGGGTCTTAACCAGACACAAGCGGAACAAAGTGCTGCCAGAGCTTTTTCTGAACCTTTAATCTGGCAGGATACAAACGTCAAAAAACATGAATTTATTCATTTCGTAGAGCAATATCAATATACAGCGCTACAAGGTGGACGTTTCTTATCCGTTCAGGGCCAATGCGATAAGGGACAGGCGCTTAAATGGTATGCCAAATATTATGAGCAACAAACCGGGCAACCTGTTTTAACCGTCGCTTTGGGTGATAGCGGCAATGATATTGCTATGTTGGAAGCGGCCGATGTAGCCGTATGGATAAAATCAGAAAAACCTTTTCCTCAACTCAATAAAATCGAGCAAGTCTACTATTCGACTAAACCAGGGCCAAAAGGCTGGCAGCAAACTATGGCTCACATATTGCATTTATATCAATCAAACCAGCTTGTTAAGACAAGTTAAGCCTGTTTCTTACTGAATTAAATGGCGTAAAAACTTGTCATCGTAATACAACAACCTAATCTTAAAATTAGCAAGCCAACTGTAAAAATGCGCAATGTCGCGTAACACTGACTTAAGGAGCTATCATGGGTGATTTTTATCAGAATGGGGTAATAACGACGCTACATAATTTATCAAGAGATTCTTTTACAACCGAAGATCTCGAAGCGCAATTAGTTGAATTTGCCAAAGTACGGCCTTTGTCTTTAGTTTTGCCCTCTTTATTTTCAGAATTAGAAGGCCCTGCGCTGGAAAACATTATTAATGAAATATCTAAAGTTCCTTACCTCAAGCAAATTGTCATAGGTTTAGACAGAGCGACCGAAGAGGAATACAGATATGCGCTCAAATTTTTCTCTAAATTACCTCAAAATATTAAAGTATTGTGGAATGACGGACCCAGACTAAAAGCACTAGACGCGGAATTACAGGAAGCCGGACTGGCGCCTAAAGAATTGGGTAAAGGGCGCAACGTTTGGTATTGCTTAGGCTTTGTTTTAGGCTCAGGTGAGGCTGAGTCAGTTGCATTACATGATTGTGATATCCTAACCTACGATCGTCGCTTGCTGGCACGTTTACTCTACCCGGTCGCTAACCCGAATTTTAACTATGAATTCTGTAAAGGTTATTATGCACGAGTAGCCGATAGCAAAATTAATGGCCGCGTCAGTCGTTTATTGGTTACCCCTTTATTGCGCGCGCTGAAAAAAATCTTTGGTAATCTGGATTACCTAGAATATCTGGATAGCTATCGTTACCCCTTAGCCGGTGAATTCTCATTCAGAACCGATGTCATTAACGATATTCGTATACCGAGTGACTGGGGACTGGAGATTGGCGTATTATCTGAAATGGACCGAAACTACTCCAATAACAGATTATGTCAGGTCGATATTGCAGACACATATGACCACAAGCATCAGTCTTTATCTCAGGACAATGATGATGGTGGCTTATCTAAAATGTCCATCGACATCTCTAAAGCTATCTTCAGAAAACTGGCAACAAATGGTGTTGTATTTAATAGCGAAACCTTTCGCTCAATAAAAGCCACTTATTACCGAATTGCGCTCGATTTTGTCGAAACTTATCGAAATGATGCCATTATCAACGGATTGAGCTTTGATATTCATAGTGAAGAAATGGCAGTTGAGTTGTTTGCTCACAATATCCTTAAAGCCGGTTTACATTTCCTTGAGAATCCAATGGAAACCCCATTTATCCCCAGCTGGAACCGTGTAACCAGTGCGGTACCGGATATCGCAGAGCGTATGATTGACGCGGTAGAACAGGATATGGCTGAATTCAGCTAAATCTGGTTGTTAGCACTATCCGGGCCGTCTAATAATAATAAAGGCCCGGTATTAAATATTTTCATTAGTTGACTGCATTTATCACATTGACGGAGTCTGGTCATGACAGAACAAAATAACTCGGAATTAAGCCACAGAATAAAAACCCACATTCAATTTATTTACCCCAACTTAAATGCCGAAGAGATCAGTCAACAGTTGCTCAATTTAATGCGCTTAACTGAAAATACCCCTACTCCGCCCAATCATCAAAATCACTGGAACCAGGAAGATATTATTGCCATCACTTATGGCAATAGTTTATTAAAAGAAGGTGAAAAGCCTCTGCATACACTGCATGAATTTTTTAATAAACATTTAAAAGGCTGCATTAACAGCATTCATATTTTACCATTTTACCCTTACAGTTCTGATGATGGGTTTGCGGTCATGGATTATTCCAAAGTGAATGATTCACTTGGTGACTGGGCCGATGTTAATAAGCTGGCCCAAGACTATAAACTCATGGCTGATATTGTGGTTAATCACTGTTCAAGCAGAAGTTTGTGGTTTGAGAATTTTAAACAAGGTAAAGAACCCGGCAAAGATTATTTTTATACCGCGTCGCCGGATGATGACTTACAAGACGTCGTTCGCCCTCGAACCAGCCCACTGCTGCGTGAGGTTGTCACACCTCAAGGTACACAATATGTCTGGTGTACTTTCAGCCATGATCAGGTCGACTTTGATTTTCGAAATATCAATGTCTTATACGAGTTTGTAAAAATAATCCGCTTATATCTGGATCAGGGTGTCAGAATTTTCCGTCTGGATGCAGTCGCATTTTTATGGAAAGAAGTTGGCACTAACTGCATCCACCTCGCGCAAACCCATGAAATGATACGACTCATGCGCTGTCTGATTGAGCATTCAATAAATGACGCTGTTATTATCACTGAAACCAATGTACCTAATCACGAGAACCTGAGTTACTTTGGTAATGGTAATGAGGCGCACTGTGTTTATAATTTTTCATTGCCTCCTTTGCTCATTAATACACTCATCAGTGGTGACTGCCGTCATTTAAAACGCTGGATGATGACAATGCCACCATCGCAAATGGGGACCGCATACTTTAATTTTATTGCTTCTCACGATGGTGTCGGGTTACGTCCTGCAGAAGGTTTGTTAAACGAAGACGAGCTGGGCACTTTAGTCAATACTATCAGTCAGTTCGGTGGCCGGATATCATGGCGCAGCGCAAACGGAATGCAAAAACCTTATGAGATGAATATCAGCCTATTTGATGCCTTGCAAGGCACATCCAAAGGGCCGGATAAATATCAGGTCGATCGATTTATTTGTGCTCATGCCATTATGCTTGCACTGGAGGGGATCCCAGGTATCTATATTCATAGCTTGTTTGGCACCAATAATGACTATGAAAGAGTAGAAAATACCAGCCAGAACCGCAGCATCAACCGCCATCAATGGTCGGTTGAACAACTGGAAGCAGAACTCAGTAATCCGTTCAGCCATCACTCAAAAGTATTTGAACGCATCAAACGTTTAATTCACAAACGAGCCAAACAACCTGCTTTCCATCCAAATGCGGTTCAGTTTACGTTGCAAATTGGCGATCAACTGCTTGGTTTCTGGCGTCAAAGCCAAAACCGCAGTCAAAGCATCTTCTGTATTTTTAATATCAGTGATGAAATTCAGACAGTAAAAATGACCGAACTTAACCTGATTGATACTGAAAACTGGTACGACTTAATTGCAGATCAGGAAGTTGCTGATTTGCATGGCGAAATTAGTCTGGCTCCGTATCAGTCAGTCTGGCTGACAAATTTAGTGCTCAACCAGTAAATCGGGTTTATCCCTAAGTATCCGCCTCTGCTCAGATAATATCTGGCAGAGGCAGCCAATCTTAATCACAGATTCTGAATCATTTTCCACTTGCCTTTAGCCCCTTAAACGCCTACCTTAATACTGTGTAACTCATACATAATAATAAATTGAAGCTTTGCTTCTAACACAACCAACAAAGGCAAAAATTGGTACAATCCATCCGTAAGGTGCCTAATATTGCAGGACAGATAATTAAATGAATAAACCAGCAGTAAAAAGTAATAGCAAAACCACAGTCGTGACCACAGATGATATTCTAGTCATGTTATGTAAATCAGTAACCGATGTATTAGCCAATGCCAATGCCAACATGGTGACTTACTCAGCTCTGGTACAAAAAATCAGTAAAACCAGCTTAAAGCCAGATATTGGCTCATTTGTTTTATTTGATGGTGGATTTTCAGGTTTAGTCGTGATTAATTTCAGTGCCGCAGCCGCAATTGAAATTTACCAAAGCTATATGACAAATATGGGGATTCCTATATCTGAGCTTTCAACCCAACATACCTCAGATGACGTTGGCAATGTTATGGGTGAACTGTTAAATCAGATATTAGGCGATTTCACCAGTTTGGTTGGTAAAGAGTTACAAACTTCTATTACTCAGAGCCAGCCAAAAATGTTGACGGTTAATAAGCAATTAATTATTTCAATCGATACCAATTTAGACAGGCCGCAGGCAAGACGCGTTACTTTCACTACACAAAATGGCAATATTTTTTATTTAGAACTGGCAATGGACAGAACCGAGTTTATTAAATTGCATGACTTTGTACCGGAAGAGTTTGATCCGGATGAAATTATTCGTGGCGCCAGTGAACAAGCTAAAAAGTCAAAATCTGAGAATAAGTCAGATTCAGATTTTGATCCTGATTTACTGGATGAGTTGGGTATTTAGTTTAAATTTAAACCTGCTCAAATGTAATTTGGGCAGGCCCGACAAGTACAAAAAAATGGATATCTTAACGGCTCATTGTCAGTTAACCGAACAGACATCTGACCTCAATAAATCTGCGGATGCGCGCTTGTATTTCTGATAAAGCGAACTAGCATTATATGCAAGCGACTCAGGTAGTATAAATAAAACACAAGCAAGGAACTGCAATGTTTTCATTCAGGAAATGGATTGGGCAACTCGCCACTGATAAATCTTTATTTCATATTCAAATTGATCAACCAAAGCAGCATGCAGGTCAGGCAATTGGACTGAATGTAGAGTTTCACGGACGTCAAAGTGAACAGCAAATCACACAGCTTATTTGCAGTCTAAACTGTGAACTGACCGAAAAAATGCCGAACCAAAAGCCGGAAGTATTTAACATTGCGAAGCAGACACTCGCATCAAATATTTGCCTGGCAGCCCGTCAGAATACTCAAGATTTTTATCTGTTTCAATTGCCGCAAAACTGCCCTATTTCATCAAGTTATGCTCAACTCAAACTCAACATTCTGGTTGATTGCCCGGATGGAGAACGTTATCAGCACGCCTGCCCGCTGGATATTCAGCAATCAGAGCTGGCACAAAGTTTCATAGACAGTTTGCTTTATCTCGGATTTGTTGAAGAAAGCAGTTGGCTTAAACAATCCCAAAAACAAAACCTGCCATATATTCAAAAATATAAGTACCGAAATCAATCCAATACCCGACTACCTGAAAAACTGGCCATCATTTTCTATTTTGAAAGTTTCAGTGATTACCTCGATGTTTATATGCAAATCCAAACAAACGCCATTGGCAGCCAATTAAATACAATAAATAACAGGTTCAGCCTGACCCATGTTGATATCAGAGAAAATGCGAGAGCATTAGTCCGTTTTTTACAGGAACAAATCCACTGCTAAGCGCTAGATTAATTGAAGGATTAAACGCTACAATACAGACTTTAATACTGGCCAGTCTGTTTCAAAATGTCTCATCAAAATATAACGACAATCCTCTCCGGTGGCGAATTAGCTCAGTTGGCTCAATCGGGCTGGCGTATGCCCATTCTGATTCAGGGAACTGAGCAGTGGCGCTTTTCAATAGCGGAGCAGTTAATCCAGATAGCTCAGTTTACACATGGTCTGCAATTTAATTCCGCGTCACAAAAAAATATTAAGCATTATCAGCAATGGCTGGGTCAGGAATTTGATTATATCTGGATTGACAGCCTTATCGGCCTCAACCCGGATGTGGTTGCCGCACTGGCGGGTACAATTAAAGCTGGTGGCTTATTAATTATCAGCTTATCCGATTCGATATTAAGAGATGATCCCGATATCAACAGATTTTTACCTTGGCAAAGTGAGGCTGAAAAACAGCTAGAGATACATAGTTATTTTAATCAAAGACTACTGAATTTAAGTCAGTCAAACCCCTTTGCTGTCATTTATTCTCAGCATCAAAATAGGCCAGCGGACACGATTGACTTACCCAAACAGACTGACTGGCAGGCGCCAACCGAACTAACAGCCGAGCAACGTCAAATTATTCACTCGATCAGCCAAGCCAAATCCGGTCACTTTGTTATTACCGCAGATCGGGGACGAGGCAAGTCGGCTGTATTGGGCGCATTGGCCGCAACTATCAATCAGAATTCAAACACGGCTATTTTGATAACTGCCCCTGCCAGAAATTGCATTCAAACTGCTCAGGTCTGGTATCAAAAGACAATGCAAAGCGAAGAGCGGTTAATATTTAGCGCACCGGACAGTTTGCTCTTAACAGGTTCAGATTGTGACCTGTTAATCATTGATGAAGCAGCCGCACTGCCCGCTCAGATTCTAAAACAGCTAGCAAAGCGTTATCCTTTTATTATTTATGCAACAACCGAACATGGTTATGAGGGTTCAGGTAAAGGCTTTAGCCAAAAATTTATCACTCAGCTAAAAAAGGACAAACAGGCGGTTACCCACTTCAGGTTAAATACCCCGATTCGCTGGGCCAAACAAGACCCGCTTGAACACTGGTTGAATCAGGTATATTTATTAGACGCTGAGCCGGATGAAATTAAGCAAAACCAGACAACTCAAACCCTTTGGCTAAGTCGTCAGCAACTTGTTAAAAAACCGGAATATTTGGCGTCGCTATTTGGCTTACTGGTACAGGCTCACTATCGTACGACTCCCTCTGATCTGCGTTATATTCTCGACAGTCCGTCAATGCACGTATGCGTCACTCAAAATGAGTCTGGCCAGATTGTTGCAGCCGGCATTATATCCGTTGAAGGGGCACTGCCAGATGATTTGGCAACGGCTTGTATGAATGGAAAACGCAGGCCCAATGGTCATTTAACTCCGCAAATGATAGCAGCTCAAACCGGACAAACCGACTTTGCCCGGTTAACCGGGTGGAGGATTGTGCGGATCGCAGTTTCTCCGAACTGGCAACAATACACGTATGGCAGCCAACTGCTCCAATGGCTTTATACTGAAGCAAAATGTTCGACCGCGGATTATCTTTCCACCAGCTTTTCAACCAGTGCTCAATTGCTTAGATTCTGGCAAAAAAATGATTTTGAACTGGTCCGAAGTGGCATGACTAGTGAAACCAATACGGGATTGTTTTCAAGCTTGATGATTCGACCATTAACACAAAGCTGCCAGATATTAGTATCTGCCTTAGCTGAACAAAACCAACAACAAATCAGCTATCTATTGACCAGTCGGTATCGCTATTTACCAACAGAGATTATCTGGCAGTGGCTGCTCGTAAAGCAAACTGAAAATCATGCGCAGCCACTTAATTCAATGATAGAAGGTTTTGCTTTACAGCATTCAAATTATTTTTCAGCTCAACCTTTGCTGGCACAGTTTTGCCGTCAACATGCCAGCCTAATATTAAAGACTCTAGATAAAAAAGAACGAAGTTTATTATGCAGAGCCCTGTTATCTCAGTGGGATATTCAGGATTTATGCAAAACCTTTCATCTAAATGGAAAAAAAATGGCGATTAAACAATTAAGAAATTTAATCGCCAGATTATTAAATACAGACCCTAAGGAATCATAAATGAAACGCTCAAGTTTACTGGTATTGGGATTAGCTTTACTGTTAAATGCGTGTGTAACAACCAGCACAACAAGTATAAATGCCAGTTTAAGTACCTACGAATATGACCAGAACTTTAATTTAATGTCGGTTTATCCGGTCAATGCATATCGTATGGAGTTGACTGACCAGAATCAGAATATTGAGCAATATTCACTCAAACTCGAGTATGTGGATTTTGAAGACATTCAACACCAACTCGTCATTGAAGATGCTTATTTTGATGTTTTTAAACAAGTACTGAGACAAAAATCCCGGATACAACCAAATCAGACAGATACTGTAAGTGTTATCAATAACGGCCAATACACAAGTATAAATTTGATTGTAAATTTTGTTTAACATCAAAAGGTATTCTCAATAGGATCTTTGCACGGCGTATTTGCTTTTCGGCAACAGGATGTTGATGAGATTTTGCACCTGATAAACGAAATTCAAGCTGAACAGATCGCACAATAATGCTATTTGACCTCAACTCAATAAAGATGCTTTTGAGGTCATCATTACGCTTTAGGGCAATTTACAATGCAGAAGCTTCGTTTAAATACTGTAGCGCACGACTCGGGTAATCCGTAAAAATGGCATCCACGCCTAACTCCAGCATAGCTTGAATATCTTCCACCTGATTCACAGTATAAACCCAGATCTCTAATCCTCTGGCATGAGCATCATCCACAAAGTTACGGTCGACAAAATCGATACAGGCATTAACCGACCAGGCATTTAACTGACTGGCAAATTCAGCATAACCTAGCGGCAAAGCCGCAGTGAGTGCGCCTAACTTCAAGTGTTGATTCAACTGTTTAATTGTTTGCAAACTAAAGTGATTAAAGGAGGAAACTAATAACTGATCATAGCTAAAGTTCAGTTCTTGCAGTGCATAATCTATATCAGCCATCACAGCAAGTTCACAGCCGGGTGCTTTCATTTCGATATTCACAATGCAGCCACCGTTAATAAGGATTAAGACTTCTTTTAACGTTGGCACTTTTTGCCCACCACCGGCATCAAGCGTTCGTAAATATTCAAGGCTAATTTCTTTGGTCAGACCCGTCCCATTCGTGGTTTTCTGGATCCACCTGTCGTGAATCACAATCGCCACGCCATCAACCATTTGAACATCCAACTCGATACCATGGACACCGGATTCAAGTGCCAGACGAAATGCATTTAACGTATTTTCTGGCGCAACGCCACTGGCACCACGATGTGCAATTACTTTCAATTGCGGCTCCTTCAGTTTTGTTTGTGCACCACCATGGTTTCGTATATTGCCGCAGATACGACCAAAGCGCCACCTAAAATCGTTTGCCAGTTGGGATATTCAGATAAAATTAATGCGGCCAGTATCATGCCATAGACCGGCGCAAGACAAGACACTAAACTCATGGTTTTTGCCTGCACAAATCTAAGGCCACTGACAATGAGTGAATGCGGTAAAGCCGTAAATACGATGCCCAACAAAACAATCATCCCCCAAGTCGAGGGCTCAATATCGGCATTAAAATTCTGAATTTCAAATGGTAGTAAAACAAGCGCCACCACACTCGCCTGTACCATCATATTTTTGGTCCCCGAATAATGTGAAAACACCCGGTTATTCATTATATTTCTTGCCGCAAAAAATGCTGCAGACAAAACGCCTAACAAAATACCGATACTGTAATCACTTTTAAAACTGAGATCCGGAACTAATAATGCAACCCCTATTAAGACAATAAAGGCCATCAAAATATCTTGTTTCTGAGGCAGTTTTTTATGCAACAAGGGTTCAAACAAGACCACCATAACCGGATAGGTATAAAGTGCAATCATACCGGTGGCAACACTGGAGTACTGCATTGCAAGAAAATAAGTGACCCAGTGCACGGCCATCAGAATACCCAAAATAATACCGTTTCTGAGATCTTTAAAATTATTGAGTTTGACCGATCCTTCGCTCGATTTAACCAAAATCGTTAAAAAGATTGCAGCAACCACAGCTCGGGCAAATGTAATAGAATCACCGGAAAGCGGTATCAATTTAGAAAAAAGTGCGGTGCCACCGAGTAATAAAATACCCATATGGATTTGCAGCAGAGCGAGTTTTTGCTCTGCTGAAGGTGCAGATTTTGACGACATAAATTAACTATTTAGAAATGGACGCGATCGACTCGCCTAATGTTACTTTAGCTTCCGGTTTAAAATATTCATCAAAACGGACGGTATTTTCAGGCATGGCTAAAATAACCGTAGAGCCCAGCTTGAAGCGGCCCATTTCTTCGCCCTTTTTCAGCTCAATCTGATCTTGCGACGTATAATGCCAGGTAAAGCTTCGGCTGCCGGCCGGCGGTGTTATATTACCCGCCCAGACAGTTTCTATGCTGGCCACTATCATAGCCCCCACTAACACCATGGCCATTTCGCCAAATTCAGTATCAAAAAAGCACACCAGCCTTTCATTGCGTGCAAATAAGCCAGGCACATTACGCGTTGTCGCCTGATTAACAGAAAATAATTTACCCGGCACATAAATCATTTTGGTCAATTTACCATCACACGGCATATGAATCCTGTGATAGTCGCTCGGGGATAAATAAATGGTTGTAAATTCACCGTTTTGAAACGGCTTTGCGTTTTCGCTGTCGCCCCCTAATAAGGTGGTCAAACTATAATTATGGCCTTTGGCCTGAATCAGTGAATCCTGCTCAATTTGAGCTGCCTGACTAACTTCACCATCAACTGGGCTAACTAAAATATCATCACGAGCGTCTATCGGTCTGGCATCTGGCTTTAATGCTCGGGTAAAAAAAGCATTGAAAGACTCAAATTCGTTAAAGTCCTCAATCTCAGCTTCACTTAAATTAATATCAAATGAACGCGCAAAGGTTTTGATAAAGGTCTGACTGATGAACTTGTTTTTTGACGCTGCTAGCTGACCAACAATACGAGACAGTGTGTGCTGAGGTGTACAATATTGCAGTGCAATTTTTAATTTTTCTAATGACACAAGAATTCCTTAACCTGAGGTTAGCTTTGTTAATGCCTTAAATACTGGATTTATCTATTTTATGAGCGGGTTTATTTTCATTCACAGATTGAATAATTCTGTGGTAATGGTCCAATCGTGAAGCTTTAATTTCCCCTTTTTCAACGGCTTCGCGCAAACCACACTTAGGATCATCCAGATGTTTGCAATCTCTGAATTTGCATAAATGACGGTATTGTTCAAATTCAACAAACCCATCAAAAATGTCAGCTTCAGATAAATGCCACAAACCAAATTCACGCACCCCGGGCGAATCGATTAAATCGCCGCCACAAGGCAAATGATATAAACGCGCAACTGTAGTTGTATGCGTACCTAAACCTGAATTATCCGATATTTCATTGGTTAATACATCCGATTCAGGTAATAAGCGATTAACCAAAGAAGATTTACCAACACCGGACTGACCTACCACAATTGAAGTTTTTCCAGCTAATATATCTTCAATCTGATCAATACCCTGAGCCTTTTTAACACTTAACCAATATACCTGATAGCCAATTTTTTGATAATAGCTCAACTCTTCTTCGAGTGTCTGGCGCTCTTCTTCAGTCAGTAAGTCGGCTTTATTTATCGCGATTACAGGTGTAGAGCCCATATTTTCAACCGCGACCAAATAACGATCTATAATATGTAGCGATAGCTCAGGACGAATCGAAGATAAGATAACAACTTGCTCAATATTAGATGCAACCGGTTTTACGCCATCATAAAAATCTGGACGGGTTAACAAAGAATCGCGCGGTTTTACCGCTTCTATCACACCCTGATTAGATCCTTCAGCATGGTTTTCACGCCATATCACCTGATCGCCCGCAACTAAAGACTCTATTGTTCGACGAATATCACATCGTCTTAGCTGTCCGTTTTCGTCTTCAATGTCAGCATGCTGGCCAAACCGGCTAATCACTCTGCCATTTAAGGCTTCACCTAACAAACTGGAATCAAGCTGAGTTTGTTCAGTTTGCTTGATTTTTTTGCTACGATTAGACTTCATTCGTCTAAGTTGTTGTTTAGTTAATTTCTGTTTTTTTGCCACAGTGTTACTTTTGATAAATAATGACTAAGATTACCCATTCGGGCACTTTTTTATCCTGCTAAGATACACTGAATTTAGCGATAGATAAAATTTGCGTTTAACCACTTTCTGGTTGCTGTGATCATTGTACACCATGCACAGGTCAGAAAGGATGTTGTTTTAGGAAGATATATGTCATTTAGTGAAAATAATCTAGTTTGGCTTGATTTAGAAATGACTGGTTTAGAACCAGATACAGATAAAATATTAGAAATAGCGACCATAGTGACAGATAGTGAGCTGAATGTTATTGCTGAAGGGCCCGTCTTTGCCATCCATCAAAGTGATGAAGTGCTGGATAATATGAACGAATGGTGTATTAAACAACACGGAAAATCGGGTTTAACTCAAAGATGCCGTGATAGCCAGACTGATCTAAAAACGGCCAGCGAACAAACCTTAGCGTTTTTATCCAAATATGTTCCGAGTGGCAAGTCGCCGATGTGCGGAAACAGTATCTCTCAGGATAGACGCTTTATGTATGTTCATATGCCAGAGCTGGAAGCCTTTTTCCACTATCGTAATTTAGATGTCAGCACAGTTAAAGAGCTTGCCCGCCGCTGGAAACCGGATGTTTTGAACAGCTTTAGTAAAAAAGGCACCCATTTAGCACTAGATGATATTAAAGAATCGATTGCTGAACTTGCTCATTATCAAGAATACTTTTTTAAATTATAACCTGACAATAATAAGTTAAACCGAATGAGCCCGGCGATATCAAATAGCCGGGCAACTCAAACTAGATTTTTTCATTTTTTACCCGCTCAAAAATTACACAATCATTTTATTTCTACTACACTTTAATTGATAAATAAAACACACAAGCTGTAACTTTCTTAACACACAGGCGGAGCACACGCTATGGCACAATACAAAGTATTGCTTTTATTTGTTTGCCTTTATTTCAGCCATGCAGTTAAAGCAATTGAAACGGATGTCTTGACAACTTTAGCTTATTTTCAGCTTGATCCAACTAATAGTTCAACGAGTCAGCCTTACCACGAAGACCACAAAAAATCTTCGGTTTATGTCATTGCGCAAGCCTCCCGCTTTGGTCCGAATCAAAATGCAGGAATAGGTTATAACTATCAGCTTAATTCACAATTTGCGGTTAATACAAGCCTGAGCTATCAAAACGATCAGGTTCAGGCAAACGATAAGATAAGCCTTTCGCCGGTTGAATTCACAAATGATGCTATACTGGTTGAAACGGGTACTCAATTTAGAATCAGTCCTGTGGTTAAGTTTTACAGTGCTTTGGTTTATCGCATGCCAAAAGAATCGCAAAGCAGCGATATCGGATTTAAATTAGCCAGCGACTATTATTTTAACCGCCATGTGTCTGCAGGTATGCATGCTCAAATGATTGCTGAAAATAAAATCCTCGGGGTTCATGGGAGCTTTCATTTCTAATCAAAAGCAACAACATATAGTCAACAAAACACTTGAAAATTTAACATTAAACGCATTAATATTGATTATTGCCCATCTTCAATACGGGCCAGTATCAATATCTTAATTAGGGACAATAAATAATGCGTTTTACTTTCAAAGCCGGTTTATCCGCCGCAACCTTAGTTTTATTATCTGCCTGTGGAGGTTCCTCTTCTTCGGATGGCAACACTAATCCCCCCCCATCAAGTCAGGTCTGTTCAAAACAAAATTTACATGAATTTTGGTACGATACGCTCGGATATGAATACCTCTGGCTGGATGAACTAGAAACACCAAGCCAGGCGTTTTCTGAGTACCAAGATACAAACCGGATGCTAGATGATGTTCTGCCCAGCAGAGACGTATTTAGTTTTATGGTGCCAACAGATGCCTGGAACGCAACAATTGAGGGTGAATCTTTTGGTTTCGGTATAGACTACGGACCGGTTGGAGATGAACTTTTGATTTATCAGGTGTATAAAAACTCCCCTGCGGAAGCTGCCGGCATGAAACGTGGCGATATCATTACCGAAATTAATGATTTACCAGCTTCCAGTGTAATTAGCATGCTGCTTCGGGGTGATTATGATGCTTTTTATGAGCTTTTGGGCCCGGATGAAATCGGTGTTGAAGTTGAGTTTAGCTGGCGACGTCCAACAACCAGTAGTACATATAGTCAGCCTATTGCAAAAGATGATATTCAGATAAATACCGTTGCCCACTACAGCGTTAAATCCACAAACGCAGGTAAAATTGCCTATTTAGCTTTCCCCACCGGCTTTTTTGAAAATTCAGCGCAGGAAATAGATGCAGCCTTTGTCTATTTTAAATCGCAGCAACCTGATCATTTTATTTTGGATTTACGTGACAATGGTGGCGGCTTTTTATCCGTTGCTGCGCGCTTATCTTTATATCTGGCAGGGGATAAACTTGCCGATAAGACATTTTTACGTATCACCCATAATCAAAACCTGGCGCAATGGAACCAGAGCTACTCAGTACGCGATTTAATCGATGAAGCGTCCGGTGTCAGTTATAGCCGAATATTAGCGAATAGCCTGGATCTAAATGAGGTCGTTGTTTTAACCAATGATGGGACCGCATCAGCCAGTGAGTCTGTTATCAATGGGTTGTTACCTTATATGGAAGTGACAACCATAGGCCAAAGTACCTATGGTAAACCCGTTGGATTTTATGCAAACGATGGCAGCTATGATATAAATGGTGAAGAAACGCAATTTAATACTTGCAATGAAACCTTGCTGGCACTTAATTTTCAAACAGAAAATGCCAGAGGAGAGGCCGATTATGTCAACGGGTTTTCAGCTGATTGTTATGTTTCAAGTGATACGCCAGTTGCAGACTGGGGCGAACTGAAAGATCCAGCTCAAGTACGAGCACTTGCCTATGTGCAAGATAATAATTGTTCGGGTAGTCTGGCGGCAAAGCCTTTTTCAGCGCCTGTTAAAGGTAAAATCCAAAAAACCATTGCTTTACCCGGCATGATTTTAAACAAATAATAGAAAAATCATGCCCTCTGCCCGCATGACAATTTGCTTGCGGGCTCCACTTTATTTCCAGAGCCAAATAAAATGTCGATTTTAAAAACCCAGCTACTGATATTTTGCCTGTTTATCACATTCAATTTTGGACTCTGCGCTAAGCCCGCGCTCTGGCAACTTGAATATCAGGGTAAAACTTCATGGCTGTTTGGTACGATTCATTTAACAAATCAAAGCATGGTCAACGAACTGGAATCAATCAAACCCTACCTGAAACAAGCCAGAAAACTGGTAACAGAAATCGATCTGAATCAGGTCAATAGCAAAAGTCTGTTACGACAAACCAGGTTTCAAACAAAACAAAATATAAACCAAATATACAGCAAAGCAGAACTCAGCCTCATTTCGTCCAAATTAAACCAGGTCGGATTGGATATAAAGTTACTAAAACAATATAAACCCTGGTTTATCGCGCTTCAGTTTATTAATTTGCAAGCTATCAATCAGGGGTATCAGTTTGAAAACTCGGTCGATGAGTTATTAACCCGATATGCCAACGCACACGCCATTCCGGTATCCGGATTAGAAGCGGCTAGCGACCAACTAGAATTATTAGATAAACAGGCAGTGCAAGGTAAAGCCATGCTGCTAGATACCTTAGCGCAAGCAGATAAACCCGAGTTTCAAATCAACTATATTGCCAATGCCTGGACGGATGGCGATTTAAACCAGCTAGCGACACTTAATCATATGAGTAATGGATACCCCAGCTATGAATATTTTGAGCAAACTTTATTAATTCAGCGAAATAAAAACTGGCGTGACTTGCTAATGACTGATTTAGAACAAGGCAAAATTTTTATTGCGGTCGGTTTAATGCATATGACAGGCGAGCAGAGTTTACTCCGCCTACTCGACCAAAAAAATGTGACGATAAAACGCCTCCAGTAGAGGGCGTGGTCTATTTTACTCATTTGCTAATGAGCATCGCTATAATCGCTATTGTCTTGATACAAGACAAAATTTCTTATCCCTTTCCTTTAAAAACCCGGATTAATCAATTATACCAATAGTATGAGCAAGTATTCAGTCACGATTTAAAGTTTGCCGCTTCAATTACATGCCGGTGCAAGGGAGATATTTATGACCTCAAACACGCTCAATCTTGAACAATACGGGATCACTCAAGTTAAAGAGATAGTCTACAACCCGAGTTATGATATTTTATATCAAGAAGAGCTTAACCCCGAACTCAGCGGCTATGAAAAAGGTATTTTAACTGACTTAGGAGCTGTTGCGGTTGATACCGGTATTTTTACTGGGCGCTCACCAAAAGACAAATATATTGTCAAAGATCACACAACAAAAGACACCATTTGGTGGAGCGATCAGGCCAAAAATGACAACCATCCAATGTCCCAATCAACTTGGAACTCACTTAAAAAGCGGGTCGGACAAGAACTGAGCCAGAAAAAACTTTATGTAGTGGATGCTTTTTGTGGTGCGAACCCGGATACCAGATTGAAAGTCAGATTTATAATGGAAGTTGCCTGGCAAGCTCATTTTGTCAAAAACATGTTTATTCGCCCCGAACCGGAAGCGCTAGAGGCATTTGAACCTGACTTTGTCGTGCTAAATGCAGCTAAAACCAATAACCCGGATTGGCAACAACAAGGACTGAATTCAGAAAATTTTATTGCATTTAATTTAACTGAACATGTACAACTGATTGGCGGCACCTGGTATGGCGGCGAAATGAAAAAAGGCATGTTTTCTATCATGAACTATTTATTGCCACAAAAAAATATTGCGAGTATGCATAGCAGTGCAAATCAGGGTAAAAAAGGCGATGTTGCTATCTTCTTTGGCTTATCCGGTACCGGAAAAACCACCTTATCGACCGATCCACATCGCGCCTTAATTGGCGATGATGAACACGGCTGGGACGATCACGGTGTATTCAACTTTGAGGGTGGTTGTTATGCAAAAACACAAAATCTGGATAAAGAAGACGAGCCTGATATTTATCACGCTATCAAAAAGGACGCATTACTGGAAAACGTGATGGTGAACTCAGATGGAAAAATTGATTTTGAAGATTGCAGTAAAACCCAGAACGGGCGTGTCTCCTACCCTATTTATCATATTGAAAATATTGTCAAACCGATTTCCAGGGCCGGACATGCTCAAAATATCATATTTTTAACTGCAGATGCTTTTGGCGTGCTGCCACCTGTTGCTAAACTCACACCGGAACAAACTGAGTATTACTTTTTATCCGGATTTACCGCTAAGCTGGCCGGTACAGAGCGAGGCGTAAAAGAACCAATCCCGACGTTTTCAGCCTGTTTCGGGGCCGCTTTTTTAACTTTGCATCCAACCCGATACGCTAACGCCCTGACTTACAGAATGCAAAAGTCAGGGGCCAATGCGTATTTAGTGAATACAGGATGGAATGGAGCTGGACAACGTATATCAATTAAAAATACACGGGCGATAATTGATGCCATTTTATCGGGCGAAATAGATAAAACTGAGTGCCAGACTTTACCTGTATTTAACTTAAATATTCCAAGACAGTTAACTCAAGTCGACTCAAATATACTAGATCCCAGAAATACCTATCCGACAGCAGGTTTATGGGAAAATAAAGCGAATGAACTGGCCGGCCAGTTTATTGAGAATTTCAAACAATATACCGACAATGAACACGGTGCAGCTTTAGTTAAAGCAGGTCCTAGTCTAAAAACAACTTAACAAACTCAACTCATGACTCATTCACTTAAAAAGCCAAATAACTTTGGCTTTTTAAGTCACCATTAGCCAACTTAACGATTAGTTAGACCAACCTCTAACGCTTCAAACCAGTCTAAGAACTTAGTAATATTCTCTCCGGTAAAAATGCGCCCATGCTGAGGTGCAAATATTTCAATATCAAGCTTTCTGACCCGGCTAATCCATTCATTTTTAGCTCGATTAGACGGCATCCAGCGTTGGTGAAAGCCTTTCATTTTGGGTATATGTTCCTCAAAATTGTCTACATAAAGAGGCGCATCAACAGACTCTAGTGCAGCCCCCACATCTCCGCTCATATAAACTTTTGTATTAGGATCATAAATGTGAAAATTACCGGATGAGTGCAGGTAATGCGCCGGGATCATTTCAACCTGATATCCGGACAGATTAATACTACCGCCCTGATCCGGTACAGGAATATAGGTAATATTATTCATACCAAAATGACTGATAAAACCTTCCCATAACCAAGGACTATGAAGCCTGGCATCTGGCAATGCCTGATCCCACAGCCCTAGTGAAGAGATAATGTCCGGGTCTTGATGCGATGCAAATAAATCTGTTATATGTTCAACAGATGCATGGCGCAGCACAGCAGCGAGCATAGGTGCAAACAATTCAATGCCACCCGGATCCATTAATAAAGCCCGCTCACCTGCAATTAACATATACTGATTAGTATCAATTATTTTGTCAGGCTTCTCGTTATCACGTCCAAACATCAGCCACTGGCTATTATTTGACTGAGCAATGACTGTCGTTTTCATCTATCCCCCTCATTTGATTTAACAAACGTTTTGAGTGTAAGAGTTGATTTTTTATTGCATCGGCTGACGCATGAATATTGCCACCAATCACTTCCAGTTGTTGCTGAAAACTACCGGACTTGGACGCTTCAATCTTTGACATACTGGCAATCACAGTGGCTGAGCGAACCTGTTTTTCAATTTGTTCAATCAAGCCGGTTAGCTCCATCTGGAGTGTATAAAATTCCTGATTAAGCACTTTCAGTTGGCGAGCATTGCGCTTTGAAAAACCAGAAACACTGTCAACATATCTGGCCTGTTCAGCTAATAAAATAACTTTATTCAGTTTAAATCTGGCCTGCTGAACTCGCTCTAATTCAGTCGCTTGCATAGAAATCTGCAATGCTTTTCTATTGATTTCTTGAGCTAAACGTATAGTTTCTGATGCCAGTTCCTGAATAAAGGTCGCGATAGCATTAAATCCCAATGCCTGCTGACCGGCTCGGGTCGTTATAGCGCGCGCATTTTTAGCTGTCAGCGAAAGTTGCTGAGCCGTTTTAGTTGCAAGGTTTAAATGAGAAGCAATTTGAGCGGCAATTACAAAAACGCTTGGCCTGACCTGATTTAATGATCCCATAAAGCTAACACATGAATTAGTCCAATATGCATAATACTAGCTTATCAGCGCAGCTTACTCATCGTATTTTGCTATTTATTTGATTTAAATTAAATAATTGCTCACCGCGGCTTCTCATTACCCCCGGCGTGACAGGCCGCTGAGGTTTAAATAAAGCGCTAACCAGCTGAATTCACTCGGTGCACGGGTATCCTTTTCATGTCAAAGTGAAAATTAAAACAGGTGAAAGAAAACAAGTGTTTCAGAGTGACAAAATAATTAATGGCTATTTAATTCAAGCTTAAGAATAAAATGAATACTAATTTTAAAGATAGTGAAGATCTAGAAATACAGATAAGGATGATTTTACAAGAAATGGCGGAGTGGACGGGACTCGAACCCGCGACCCCCGGCGTGACAGGCCGCTAAGTTTTTAATAAAGCGTTAACCAACTGAATTCACTCGGTGCACGGGTATCGTTTTCATGTCAAAGTGAAAATTCAAACAGGCTAAAGAAAACAAGTGTTTCAGGGTGACAAAATAATTCAAGCTTAAGAATAAAATGAATATTGATTTTAGATATATAGAAATATAAATGAAGATGATTTTACAAGAAATGGCGGAGTGGACGGGACTCGAACCCGCGACCCCCGGCGTGACAGGCCGGTATTCTAACCAACTGAACTACCACTCCGCATTTTCTTAGCATAAAAGCTTTTCAACTTCTGCTTTGGTTGCCCTCCGTCAGAAGCGGGCGCAATAATAAGGACTCACAGTGTTAGAGTCAACAGCTTTTTTTAAAAAAATTAAATTAACTTTCTTCTGGCAGGGTTAAGTCGATTATATCATCAGTTTCTGATGAAAAATCATCCACTTCTGATTTTTTCCCGGCATTCGCCTCAGCTTTTCCTGATTTTTTCTTGAGGTTAACCTTCAGCTTAGGCAATTTAAGTTTTTTCCAGAATGGCGTTTTTGCCATAAATCCGTATCTGAGCAATACAAACGCCAGTGTAAATACAATCAGGTTACCGACAACGGCAATGACCACAATCTGGCTTACAGTCATCTCAGGCTCTTGAGGAGCCTCTGGTAAGCTTTGCATATCCTGCTCAGCAAGTTGAGCTTCCAAATCCGCCGGCATTTGTTCAGGAACTTCCACCACGGGTGCGATATTAAAAGTAAATTCAGGTAAATGAATCATCATATCCCTGCCATTAATATTTTTCCCAAAGGCAGATATTTTAACTTTATAAGTCCCGGCGCCATAGTTGAACAGCATAAAACTCTTTTCCGGTTCTTCGCTTTCAGATAATGCAAATCTTTGTGATTCACCGGTCGGATAAAAAACCTCGCCACTGAAAGCAAAGCTATTAAATTCAATTAGCTCCGAATTTCCGCTAATTTTTAAATTATGTAGCTGATTTTCTTCAAGGGCAGAGTCAACTTGCACATCAAACGGACTTGGCTGTAACACGACAGGATCTAATATCAGCTCCCGGTTAAACAGCCCAAGGTCTAAAAATAGACTAGGTAGCCATTCACCCGATGGAATATCCAGTTTGAATTCCCCGGTGAAAATACTATCTTTGCGTTTTATATCGAATCCTTGACCGTCATCTTTAAACTGAGCCACCTTAACCGAATCTGCAGCAAAGTTTTCATACTCATTATTATTGGTGCTCAGAAATGTCACGTCTAATGAAACCACATCACTAAAACTGGCATATTGAATGGGTTTGCCGGCATTTAATAAAGAAGCCTTTAGTTTAATGATTTCACCGGTAAACATTAACGGGGGAAATGCGTCTGCCTGTAACTGCACATCAGACAACACCATAATTTTACTATTTGGATCTACCCGGCCAACCACTTGCCATGGTCCCACCATAGGTTGTTTGAGCCGGATCATGTCATAGGTTAAATCGTCGTACCACTGACCTTCTTCCCGCTCAATGGTCGGCGCGTACAATTTACTGCCATCGGGCCGGATCAAAATAACCGGCGCCGACCCCCACTCCCGAAAAAACACCATCACAATCTCATCAACATAATGGTCTATTCGAAAGCGGTTCTCGATCAATTGAATACCGGTTAAATGGTCTGGTGTCCCCATCAGACTAATTACGTCTAAAGGGCCTACTTGAGCTGTATTTTGCGAAGGTTGAATATTGGCAGCTTCACTGCCTTCGTCCAAAATAGGTTCAGGATTGATAATTTGTTGCTGCGCATACAAAAACGAACTGTTCAGGGCAAGTAAAAAAATAAGCTGAAATTTTAAAATTATTTGTTTCATACCTGCCTTCAAATCCGGTTAAGTTCGCCAAATACAATTCCCTGCGCTGTTTTCAATTAAATCCAGTCTCGCGCCGTGTGCTTCTATTTCATCGGCTGTTGCTGCCAAAACCTTTAGCGGTTTTCTGTCATTATTTAAGCGAACAATTCGGCCAAGGTCTTCAGACTCACCGTTATCTGTACTTAAGTTTAATGCAGTTTGGCCACCTGTCATTAACAAATAAACGTCGGCTAAAATCTCCGAATCCAGCAATGCGCCGTGAAGTGTCCGGTGTGAATTATCTATGCCGTAACGATCACATAAAACATCAAGGTTATTACGCTTACCCGGAAAAATTTCTCTGGCCATTGCCAGCGTATCCGTGATGCCACAGATCTTATCGGTTCTTACATCCAGTCCTAACTTTTCAAATTCATAATCCATAAAGCCAACGTCAAACGGGGCGTTATGAATAACAAGCTCTGCGCCATTAATAAAATCAATAAAATCTTGAGCGATTTCGGAAAATTCAGGCTTGTCTGCCAGCATTTCATCGGTAATGCCATGAACCTCTATTGCTTCCGGGTCTACTGGCCGGTCTGGTTTAATATATACATGAAAATGATTGCCGGTTAATTTCCGGTTTATGATCTCTACACAACCAATTTCAATAATACGATGGCCCAAATAAACCGGCCCACCACCCTGATTCATACCTGTGGTTTCAGTATCTAATACGATTTGTCGTGACATACTTCATTCAATCTCATAAAAATAGCAATAAAATCAATACCCGGTTTTAAGCTTTGTTCAGGTATACTAGCCTCATTTTAACACAGCAATCCGGCAAACTTGGAATAATAATGAAAACAGTAGAACTCTACACCGATGGCTCTTGTTTAGGCAACCCTGGTGCAGGCGGGTATGGTGCAATTTTGCGCTATGGCCAACATGAAAAAGAACTCAGCGAAGGATTCCAGTTAACGACCAACAATCGTATGGAGCTGCTGGCAGCTATCGTTGGTCTGGAAACTCTGACCAGCCCGTGCAAAGTAGACTTATCAACTGACAGCCAGTATGTAAAAAACGGGATTACTCAGTGGATATTTAATTGGAAAAAGAAAGGATGGAAAACCGCGGACAAAAAACCGGTCAAAAATGTTGATCTTTGGAAGCGCCTAGATGAACAATGTCAACGACATCAGGTGCAATGGCACTGGGTTAAAGGCCATTCAGGTCATGCTGAAAATGAGCGTTGCGATGATTTAGCGCGAAATGCAGCGTCGGGCAGTCAGCTTAAAGTAGATCAGGGCTATCAGGCTTAAAACTGAGTTTTGGAATGGGCACCGCTGCGAATACGTACGCCCTGCCCGACAGGCTGTAATTGAGGTTTTACTTTCCATTTTGCTTTAGTTGGGGTTAAAGGAAGCTCTCTTTTACGGGCAACCAGCATATATACAGAGCCAAAGTGCGACAAATACTGGTGTGTAATCGCAGGTACCCAGCGCTTGGTATACGGGCTAGGCTGTTTAGCTAGGGAGCTGTAGATAAAACGTTGATCGGCCACTACTTCACAGCCTAATAAATTTAACCAGTCACGAATTCGGTTGGGATTAAAAAAGCGGGATTTTGCAATCACTGACTTTTTAAGCGTCGGGAAAAAACGCATCAGGCCCGTTAAACTGAGTGGATTAAAGCCGGTAATAAAAATATACCCATTGGCTAATACTACCCTGTGTGCTTCGCGTAAAATCTGATGCGGGTCATGCGTAAAATCAAGCGAATGGGCCAAAAGAACTGCATCGACTGAACTTTCCCGGAACGGCAAATGATGGATATCTGCAATCACGCCCTGCTGAGGACCAACACTGGCTAAATTAATTTGATGTTTAATCGGACAAGCACTGACATTCAGTTCTGAGCTTAACGCACCTACTTTTAATAAATGATAACCAAATACTTGCGGCCACCAGGGGTTTAAGTGACGCTCAATTTGCTTTTGCACAAACTTGCCTTGCGGAATTTCCTGCCAGGAAATTGGCGAGTCTAATAACGCATCTTGTAAAGCTGGTTTCATCAAGGACTCAATATCAGTTACAATTAACTTAGTATTCTTCCATATTAAATTAAAACAGTTATGAATCAAGTTATTGCATTAAAAGCCTTTCAGGACAATTATATCTGGGTCATTCATAACCAATCTAATTGCATTTTAGTTGATCCTGGCGAAGCTGCACCGGTTTTAAAATTTTTAGCCGATAATCCGCAACTCACTCCCACGCATATCTTAATTACCCATTACCACAGAGATCACACCGCAGGGGTGACTGAGCTAAAAAATGCCTATGCTGATATTCAGGTCTATGGTCCGGCTAATTGCCCTTATCCAAACCTAGACTATTGGTTAAATGATGGCGACAAACTAACACTACCTGATTATGGCCTTGATTTTCAGATATGGCATATTCCGGGACATACACTGGATCACATTGCCTATTTTAATGACAACTGGTTATTTTGCGGCGATACGATTTTTTCAGCCGGGTGCGGCAGGATGTTTGAGGGAACACCTGCGCAATATATAAATAGCTTGAACAGGCTTTGCTCACTACCTGATCCTATTTTAATCTTCTGTGCACACGAATATACTCAAGCCAATATCCGCTTTGCTTTATCCATTGAGCCGGATAATTCAGCGTTAAAAGCGTATGCGCTTAAAATCAAAACGTTAAGAGCCAATAACCAAATCAGTTTGCCGAGCAACCTAAAGTTAGAAAAACAAATCAATCCTTTTTTACGCTGTAATCAAACGAGCGTTATCAATAAAGCTGTATCACTAACAGGACAAAAACTCACAAATGAGACTGAGACATTTGCCGCAATCAGGCAACTTAAAGACAGTTTTTAGTTGATAAAAGCTGCCTTTTAATTGCTTTACTGAGCACGAATCAGTACCATTCAAATGAATAAAATTTGTGAAGGTTTGCTATGTATAAAAAGACAATGGCGTTTATCGCTTGTTCAGTTATGATGGGGTGTCAACACTTGCCTGTCATCCAACAAACTGATTCCGAGTCAGCTCAAAACACGACAAATAAAGAAGTTCAGGACAGTTTTATTGCAGCTGAAGTTCAGTCAGATAATTTAGCAAGCTTTTTTGATGTCACAAACAGTGAACCCTCGCATAAAGCGCAAGAGCAAAATACACAAATTTATGGTGATGTCTGGACCCGAATTCAGGCTCAACTACATTTCCCAATTCCGGAAAATCGACGTTTGCAAATCCAGCGAGCCTGGTATGCAAAACATCCTGAATATTTAAACCGGGTTGCCAAACGTGCAGAGCCTTTTCTCTATTATATTGTGGAAGAAATTGAAAAGCGCGGTTTACCAATGGAACTCGCCTTACTACCCATTGTAGAAAGTGCGTTTGATCCACATGCACATTCACATGTCAATGCATCCGGTTTATGGCAATTTGTTCCGGCAACCGCAACCCATTTTGGTTTAGCACAAAACTGGTGGTATGACGGACGCCGTGATGTAGTAGCTGCGACTAAAGCTGCGCTCGATTACCTGGAAAGATTAAATAAGCAGTTTGACGGTAACTGGCTACATGCACTGGCAGCATACAATTCTGGTGAAGGCCGGGTTGCACGAGCGATTCAAAAAAACTACAGAGCAGGCGAAAATATTGATTACTGGTCACTTGAACTGCCACGTGAAACTGACGCTTATGTACCTAAATTATTAGCTTTGGCTGATATAATCAAACGTCCGCATAAGTTTGATCTTGCACTGTATCGCATTCCAAATGTGCAAACTTTAGAAGTAGTAGAACTGGAACAGCAAATTGATTTATCGCTGGCGGCGAATCTGGTTGGAATGACAATCGATGACTTAAAAGCCCTCAACCCGGGTTATAACCGCTGGGCGACCTCACCTGAGGGCCCACACAGGTTTTTATTACCAATAGAAAAAGCCGAAGTGCTGGCGAATAAAGTCAAAGCATTACCGTCAGAGCAGTTGGTTACCTGGACCCGTTATCAGATAAAACGCGGAGACAGCCTGAGTATTATTGCGCAAAAATATAAAACCACGATAGATGTGATTCGCAAAGCCAATCATATCAAAGGGAACAATATCCGAGCCGGCAGTTATCTGATGATTCCGGGCCAGGGTGCAAATGATAATCAAATTGCTCAAATTGCGTCTCAGGGTGAGCCACAAACTGTTACACAAACCACACCTAGCCAGATTGAATATACAGTTCAGTCCGGTGATAACTTTTGGGAAATCAGCAAAAAGTACAATATTTCGGTAAAAGATCTGGTTAAATGGAATAACCTGTCATCGAATCAGGCGATTTTCCCGGGACAGACACTGATCATTAAGCAAAGTGATGAGCAAGCTGCTGGTTTTGCGCAGGGCGAAACCACACGTAAAGTAAAATATAAAGTCCGAAAAGGTGATTCTTTAGCTCGCATTGCACAAAAGTTTAATGTCAGCATTCGCGATATTGAGAACTGGAATAAAATCAATCGCCGTAAATATTTACAGCCCGGACAAGTACTGGCACTGCTTGTTGATATTACCCAAATTTAAATGAGGAAACCATGTTAGTTGTTATTTCACCGGCTAAAAACTTAGATTACGAGACTCAGGCCCCTACTCAAACTTATACACAGCCTGAATTACTTGAACACAGTCAACAGCTTGTCAAAGTATGCAAACAGCTAACGCCGGCAGATTTATCTTCATTGATGAAAATCAGCGATAAGCTTGCTGGATTAAATGCCGCCCGCTTTGCCGAGTGGCATCCTGATTTTACCTTAGATAATGCTAAACAAGCCGTGTTTGCTTTTAATGGTGATGTATATGCGGGCTTAGATGCGGCCAGCTTAACCCAGTCACAAATTGACTACGCTCAACAGCATCTTCGCATCTTATCCGGTTTATACGGTGTACTAAAACCACTTGATTTAATGCAGGCCTACCGGCTTGAAATGGGGACAAAACTTAAAAACGAGCGCGGCGATAACCTGTATCAGTTTTGGGGTGAAATAATTACTCAAACACTCAATGATCAGTTGGCTGAATTAAGTTCAGATTGTCTGGTGAATCTGGCATCGAATGAATATTTTAAGTCAGTGAAACCTAAAGCACTGAACGCAACTTTGATAACCCCGGAATTTAAAGACTGGAAAAATGGTCAATACAAAATAATCAGCTTTTACGCCAAAAAAGCCCGTGGTTTAATGGCGCGTTACATTATTGAAAATCAAGTAAAAAACAAAGCTGACCTATTAAAATTTGATGTGGCTGGTTATCAGTATTCTGATGAACTTTCTACCGCAGCTAAACCTGTGTTTACCCGAAGACTGGAAGATTAAACCATTAAACCCGAGCGAGTTTAGTCAATCCGAAAGACAAAACACATTTTGGAACGGATAAAGCATCATATCGAATCATAAAAGTTCGTCTCAATATAATCTCTAAATAACCCGACTGACCTTTGGTTAATGCCATTTTCAGATACAGAAGTTTATGGAACTTGAGTGTCGACTTGGAGCGAATTTTAGATATTTGCAGATAAAAGGTCCGGCTTTGCCAGCATGGAAGTTGGTATTAGAGCAATGCAGGTACAATGACCGTCAGCCGAAAAATATCGTTTATTATCGCCGTAAACGGCGACCAATAATGAATCTTAGCAGCGGGTTTACTCCGGAAATAATTCGCGCGAGCAAGCCTAGCGCCTAGATAAGCTCAAACTCAGTGATGTAGAATGGTTTAGCGCCGTGGTGCGTAAGCCACCAATTGAGATAAAAACGTTAGCTAGTCAGGTTACCCGGATCAATTTTTATTTATATTCAGGCGAGCAAGCTTCGCGACTCAAATATAGACTCTAGGTATCATAAATCTCAAGCGCAAAAAGGGCTAAAGCCCGATCTACTAAACCCTTTAATCTGATTTACTCAAGAATAACGGATTTAGGTGATTAGCAGACATCCGCTCTGTATTCATTGAAGAAACCGCTTTGTGTCGGCTAACGCAACCAAGCACTAACCGAACTATCTGAATATGCGCCATTAATACGCAATAGACTATGATTATAACCTTTTATTTGTGACTCACAGCAATTAGCCCTGCTAGGCTAGCACAAAATAAAACAAACCCGCACCTAAGATCAGGCGGTATATTACAAAAGGTAACATGCCCATTTTTTCTATCAGCGAAAGGAATAAATAAATACAGGTGTAGGCACTGATAAAAGATAAGAAAGTCCCGAGTCCGATAGCAGTCCAGTCAACAATTTCTTCAGATGTCACCAATTTTAAGGTTTCATAACTGCCGGCAATCAAGATAATCGGTATCGACATTAAAAATGAAAAACGGGCTGCGGCGACACGATTTAACCCTAACAGCAAACCTGCAGTAATCGTAATGCCGGAACGAGAAGTCCCCGGGATCATGGCAACCGCCTGAGCAATACCAATAATTAAGGCTTTTTTCCAGCCTAGCATATTCACATCCAGGTTTTGTTTAGCTTTTACATCGGCCCACCAAAGCAACAAACCAAATACAATCGTTGTGGTTGCAATTACCAGACTCGAGCGCGCGTATGCTTCAATGATGTCTTTAAAAATCAGGCCAAAAAACAATGCCGGTAGGGTTGCAAGAATTATCCACCAAGCCAGTTGGCTATTTTGAGTTTGTTCTTTGGTGGCTAAACTTTTAAACCAGGCGGCTAAAATTTCTACCACGTCTTTTCTAAAATAAATGAGTACAGCTGCCAGCGAACCTATATGAACGGCCACGTCAAAAGCGAGCCCCTGATCCTGCCAGCCTAAAATCTGAGAAGGTAAAATTAAATGTGCGGAGCTTGAAATAGGTAAAAATTCAGTAAAGCCTTGCACGAGTGCAAGCACAATAATTTCCAATAGTGTCATTATTTATTCCAATTAAAATCTATCTGCCAAAATTTTTGTTTAGGGTTATTGAAGGCTTGCCAGAGTGAAAGATAAGTCTGGCCATTTTCCGGGTGTTTATTGTCAGCAAAGACATCCGATAAAGGCTTTAATACAAACGCGTTTTTTAAAATTTCGCGACGCGGTAAAACAACCGGTTGCTGACAAACCTGATCATCATAAAAAAGCAGGTCCAAGTCGAGTGTTATTTCCGTTTTATTGTATTTTTGTCGATTGCGTTGATATTGCTGCTCGATTGACTTTAATAAGTCGAGCGTTTGCTCAAGACTCAACTTTACCTCTCCGCCAAATACAATATTTAAAAAATTTTCTCCACCAAATGATACAGGTTCAGTTTCATACACTGGTGAAATCACTAAATTGTTAATAAAGGGTCTTAATAAAAAAAGGGCCGTTTTTAGATGAAATTCTGTTTTAACATTGGTGCCCAAGCTGACTGCAATTTGCGGCATTTAATTTTTTCTCCGCTCTATTTGCACACCGACTACTGCATTTTTAATCGCGCCCGGTTTACGAATCTTGAGTTTAATATACTCAATTTTAAATTGCTCAATGAGTAAAGCGGCAATTTCTTCAGCAAAGGTTTCAAGCAATTCAAATTGTCTGGTCTTGGCAAAAATTTCAATTCGCTCAACTACGGCGCTATAGTCTAACGCTAAGTTAATGTCATCATTTTGCGCAGAGGGTTGATTTGGCCAAGCCAAATCCAAATCTAAAATTAACTTTTGTTCAATATGATGTTCCCAAGCAAATACACCAATTTTGGTGGTCAGCTCAAGATCATGAATAAATACGAGATCCATGGTCAGTTACCTTGTCAACTGTCACATTTTGGAGCACAAGAATAATGAATTATCCATTAGAATAAGGTAAGCTCCTCCAAACAAGGCAGTTTACCTTGTTTTTTAAACGGAAAAAACTCACTCTATGTCAATAATGCTGTTTGTTGTTATCATCGTTAGCTATTTGATAGGCTCTATGTCAGGGGCCCGGTTAGCGCAGCGCATATTTCAAACAGCCGATCCGACTCAATCTGGCTCAGGCAATCCGGGTGCAACCAATATGTACCGGGTTTCAGGGTGGAAGCCCGCTTTACTGACGCTGGTTTTTGATATCTTTAAAGCCGTTATTCCAGTTTGGGGCTCATACTTTTTAAATTTCACACCGGTTGAATTAGGTTTTGTCGGCATTGCCTGTTGTTTAGGCCATATCTTTCCGGTATTCCACAAATTTAAAGGCGGCAAAGCCGTAGCAACTGCATTCGGCGCTATGTTACCAATAGGTCTGGAGCTGGGGGCAATATTAATTGTCACTTGGGCGATTGCGGCTTACAAGTTCAAATACTCTTCACTGGCATCGATTATCTCTGTCATAATCGCACCACTTTATGTGTATTTGTTAAAACCCAAGTATGTAATACCTGTCATCATGCTGAGCATTTTAATCCTACTCCGCCACCTGCCCAATATAAAACGCATTTTGCAAAATAAAGAACCCAAAATTCATGAGCAGCGAAAAGGTTAAAAACGGTTATTTCAATTGACTGAGATAAGCTGAGACTAAAGCCTCTTTTCGGGCTTTGCTAAGTTTTTTAAGTTTAACTTCTATTTTGCTGGCTTCTGAGCGATTTTCCGCCCTTTCAAGATAGGCTATGTTTAATGCCTGACGGCCTTTAAAATATTTTGCCTGACGTTTTTTATCATTTTGATGTTCGGAAAGTCTGCGAATGGGATCTGTGGTTATACCCGTATATAAGGAATTGTCACTGGCCCGAATCATATAAACAAACCAAGTTGCAGTGGAAGTGGTCAAAGTCACAAGATTATAATTTAAGCTCGATTGAGCGTCTGTTCTTTTTTGGCATGCCTTTTACAACCAGTAAAAAAGAATTATCAATCATACGTATTAATTCATTCTCAGGAATACTGCCATCTAAAATCACTGTATTCCAATGAGCTTTGTTCATATGGTAACCAGGCTTGACTGATGCAAAAATATCTCGTAGCGCGAGCGCCTCAGCCGGATCACATTTAAGGTTAACCTGAACTTGTCCTTCTCTGTGCATTAAAATCGCAAAGAGTTTATTTTTAACTTTAAAAACGGCGGCGTCCGGGCCAAACGGAAAGTCTTCAACAGCTTCGGGTTTGGCCAATAAATAGGATCTGATTGCGTTATAATCTGAATTAATACTCATTAGCCCGCCCCTGTTAAATTCGCTTCATCATCCGTATCCGTACCAATAAAGCCGCCGGTTTGATGCGCCCATAACTGAGCATAAATACCGCCCTGCTCGATTAGGTCCTGATGTGACCCTTGCTCAACAATTTCCCCTTTATCCAATACAATCAGTTTATCCATAGCCGCAATGGTTGATAATCTATGTGCAATGGCAATCACGGTTTTACCTTCCATTAGCTGATATAAACTATGCTGGATAGCAGCTTCCACTTCAGAGTCCAGTGCAGAAGTGGCTTCATCAAGAATTAAGATAGGTGCATCTTTTAACAAAACTCGCGCTATGGCAATACGCTGCCTCTGACCGCCGGAGAGTTTAACGCCGCGTTCCCCAACTTGTGCATCGTACCCTTTACGCCCTTCAAAATCGCTTAATCCTTGAATAAAAGTATCCGCTTCTGCTTTTTGTGCAGCATTGAGTAATTCAGCTTCGGTTGCCTCTTTTTTACCATACAATATATTTTCTCGTACACTGCGGTGCAATAAAGAGGTGTCCTGTGTCACCATACCAATTTGAGCGCGTAAACTTTCCTGCTGTACTTTCGAGATATCCTGATCATCGATTTTAATCGAGCCTGAATCTATATCGTAAAACCGCATCAGCAAATTAACCAGACTGGATTTGCCAGCACCTGAGCGTCCGACAATACCGACTTTTTCACCCGGCTTAATACTTAAATTGAGTTGCTTAAAAACCTGATGTTCCTGGCCATAATTGAAGTCGACCTGGTTAAATTCAATTTTTCCCTGAGTCACATCCAATGGTTTGGCGTTATCAACGTCCTGTACTTCACGAGGTTTAGCCAATGTACTCATACCGTCAGCCACTGTGCCTATATTTTCAAACAGGCCGCTGATTTCCCACATAATCCATTGCGACATACCATTTAATCTGAGTGCCAGGCTGACCGCAACCGCGATTGCACCAACAGTAATTAAGTTATCTTTCCATAACCAGATAGATACAGCGCAAACCACAAAAGCAGACATATAATTACTGATTTGCACAAGCGCTATCATGCCTGTCCCTATACGCATTTGTTTATAAACGGTTTTTAAAAAGTCTGTCATGCCTTCTTTGGCATAATTAGCTTCTTGCTCCGTATGCGCAAATAACTTAACGGTATTAATATTAGTATAACTGTCAACTATGCGCCCGGACATCACAGAACGCGCATTCGCCTGCTGCATCGAGGCTTCTTTTAATTTAGGTACAAAATAAACCTGTAGCCCGATGTAAACTGTCATCCAAACTAAAATGGGAATTAACAGTCGTATATCGGCCTGAGCAATCAAGACCAACATACTGATAAAATAAACTGTGATGTACATAAATACATCCATCAGTTTCATGACACTTTCACGCACAGCTAACGCGGTTTGCATAACTTTGGTTGAGATGCGTCCGGCAAAATCGTTTTGAAAAAAGCTAATGCTCTGACCTAATAAATACCTGTGTGCCTGCCACCGGATAATCATAGGGTAATTGCCAAGCAGCGTCTGATGCACGATGACCGTATGTAACCAGATACACACAGGAGCAATAATAAGCACTAATACTGTCATAAAAATCAGTTTAGCTGACTGCTCATCAAAAAACTGTTCTGGCGTAGAGCTTGCCAGTAAATCGACCAAGTTACCAAGAAACCCCATTAAGGAGGCTTCAATGATTGCAAGCAAGGCTGTAAACACAGACATCAGCACAAGGTGAATTTCAATGCCTTTAGTGTAATGCCGGCAAAAGGCAAACAAAGTAGCCGGCGGCTGCTCTGGTTGCTCGGGCGGAAATGGCTTAACTAAACGTTCAAAAAATGACAACATGAAAAAACACCTTGCGACTATAATAAATTATTTGGCAATAAGAGCCTGGCCCTTGAACTCAATCCCTTGCCAACCGTGCTGAATAAAATTGCGAATATTCTGGTGGTCATCACCATCCGGATTTTCTAAAACATCTTTGCGATAAAATTCACCAAACAGGGCAAGCGTTTCCTGCTGGGTTAACTGATGTAATTGTGCAAAAGCAAAGACTTTACAGGAGCCTGAGTTTTGTCCGGCTGCATTGTTAGTGTCGCCATTTTTAAATTCAGTTTCAGTAAATTGATAATTTTCTTCAATTACATGCATTGTATCTTTAAATCCTATGCTGGCAGGATTTTGTTTTAAATTGGATAAAAAAGTTTCTAACATAATCAACCTGTTCAACTGCTCAATAACGTTTCCCCAAAATGGGGAGGAAATTTAAGAGCGCGTATTCTACGTCAAATTTCAAATTAAATCTGCCTAATCTCTCACTCTAACTTGCAATAGCTTTTGTCATAAAAGTGACACCTGACCTTCAAATAGTTTTCACTTTATTGTCACACAAAATCCCTACCTTTCAGGCTGCGCTAATTATCAATAAATGAATAACAAGAGAATCTTATGTTTAAACACACGATTTTACCCCTAGCTGTGATTGCATCATTGTCAGCCTGTAATTTGGATAACACAAATAAAGATGAAAATAACTCTGTTGAGCAGCAGTCACTTTCCATCAATCTGGTCGGCCGCTCTGTACTGAACGTAGAGTCACCTGAAGGTGCCGCCGAAATTGTGGCCTACCATAAAGCCAGTCAAAATATATATGCTGTAAATAGCTCAGGTGATACTGCCACAGTCGAAATCTTAGATGGCAAAAATATGAATCCTGATGCTTTAACTGAAGATGCTGAAGGTATTATTACAAATACGAATCTCAGCATTTTACAAACCATAGCCGTTTCAGAAGATGTTGAAGGTGATGCTAACAGCATCGCAATCGATGACAATAATAACCTGCTCGCCGTTGCGATGGCTGCTAAAGAAACGGGCCAACCCGGTTATATTGCTTTTTATGATATTTCCGCTACTGTCCCCCGCTTTATGAAGTCAGTTGAAGTTGGCTTTTTACCGGATATGGTCACATTCAGCCACGACGGCTTAAAAGCCGTTGTCGCCAATGAAGGTGAGCCTAGCGATGACTACTCAATTGACCCTGTCGGTACTGTCTCTGTGATTGAGATTAATGCAGGTATTCCGGAAGATAGCGCCAGCACAATCAATTTTGATTTTTATAATTCAATGAAAGCTGAGCTTGAAACTCAGGGCGTCAAATTTGCTAACCCACATACGCAGACCCGTGTGTCACAGGATTTAGAACCTGAATATGTCGCCATTTCTGAGGACAATGCCCGTGCTTTTGTATCGCTTCAGGAAAACAATGCGATTGCAGTCATTGATTTAACTGACAATAGTTTGCTAAAAATATTTGGTTTAGGGTTTAAAAGCTGGAATGACTACAAGTTAGATGTCTCTGATAAAGACGATATGGTTAACCTGCAATCGTACTCAAATTTATATGGTATGTATCAACCAGATACCATTGCCAGTTATCAGCTAGATGGCCGAAATTATATTTTAACGGCGAATGAAGGGGATGCGCGTGAATATATAGACCCGGCATTTTCGGGCGGTTCAGTTGAAGATGAAAACAAAGCTGCGTGTCTGGCAGCGCATCCAAATGGTATATATGATTTTGATGATGACGAAGAAGTTTGCTTTTCTTATTTAGAAGAATCCCGAATAAAAGATCTGGACGATATAGCGCCTTTCAGTGCTGATTTAGAAGCTCTGGTCACAGCAAACGGGGGGAAAGATGGTTTAGGCCGTTTAATTGTGAGCACAGCGCTAGGTTACAATGAAATGGATAACCAATATAAAGATTTTTATTCATATGGTGCTCGTTCGTTCTCAATCTTTGCTGAAGACGGTGAACTTGTATTTGATTCAGGCGATGATTTTGAAACCATGACATTTGAGTTCCACGGTAGCGCCTTCAATAACGATGAAGATGAAAACGAAGGAGATACCCGTTCAGATGCAAAAGGGCCTGAACCAGAGGCTTTAACTATCGGTCAGGTGGGTAGCAGAACTTATGCCTTTATTGGTTTGGAGCGCATGGGTGGTATTTTTGTTTATGACATTACAAATCCTTATGAAACCTTTTATGTTGATTATTTTATCAACCGAGGTTTAACAGAAGGCGCTGATATCACAGGTGACCTGGCACCAGAAGGTATGAAATTTGTCTTAGCTGAAAACAGCCCGACCGGCGAAGCCTTATTAATTATTGGTAACGAAATTTCAGGGTCAGTTGCCGTGTGGGAAATAAAAGCACGGTAATCAGCTTAGCTGATCACCGTTAAATACTAAAAATGCCGGTATCACCGGCATTTTTTATTTATTTCGGACACCTATAATCAGACCTGATAAAAATAAATAAAAGTATTTGTAGACATTGTCCTAAAATGTCTATAAATTACACAGCAGCTAGAAAGAAAGTCTATACATTTACATCCTACATTTCGTTGTATCATTCGTAACACGTCCTGCAGTTTTTAAATTCAGTCTCATTTTTCAGGCAAGTCGAGCCACTTAAAGGCAATATTAAATTTAAATTACAGGATATTATTATGTCTAATACAACTACTGGTACAGTAAAATGGTTTAACGAAGCTAAAGGTTTTGGTTTCATCGAACAAGAATCAGGCCCAGATGTTTTTGCTCATTTCAGCGCAATCGTAAGCGAAGGTTTCAAAACTTTAGCTGAAGGTCAACGAGTTCAATTCGTTGTATCACAAGGTCAAAAAGGTCCTCAAGCTGAAAATATCGTAGCACTTTAATCTGTAACTAGCAGACGATATGAATAAAAGGCAAACCACTTGGTTTGCCTTTTTTGTATCTAAACACGGGTGCTTAGATAATCCCCTGCTCCTGCAAACAATTTTTAACCTGATCAACCCCCACGACCCGGTATGCCTGAATCCCACATGATAATGCAGCATCTACATTAATCTGGTTATCATCAATAAATAGAACTCGTTCCGCCGGTACATTGAGAATGGCTAACATTTTTTGATATATAGCCGCCTCAGGTTTAACTTCACCCATTTTAAATGAAACAAAAGGCAAATCGAGATAAGTTAAAATACCGCTTGCTTCAACTTCAGGCCAGTGCAGTGTATTGGTATTGGTCAGGCAAGCCAGCCGATATTCACTTTTTAACTGAGTTAATATTTCGGGGATGCCATCAAATATACCTTTAATCCAACCGCAATAAGACTGTTTAAAGGTTTCGGGTGATATAGGTAACTCGAACTCTGAGACTATATTGGCGATAAAGTCATCATCTGTCATGACGCCAGATTCAAATGCCCGCACTGAACGTGAGTTAATCCAATTTAGCCAGAATTCGGGCAAAGATTCACAATTACCACGCCAATTGAGAATATCCTGAACACCTGAAATATCCAGTAATACGCCGCCTAAATCAAACACAATCACATCAAATTTTTTTGCCATTTTTGATTTAACCTCGCCCTATGGTAATGCTTCGCCGCGGGCAGACACATATAACTGGTACCAATGTTCAGCGCTGAGTGATACCGCTTCTACTAGAGAGCAGGCAGCAATTCTCGATGTGTTCGAACTGCCAACCACGGTTTGCATCTTCATCGGATGACGCCATAAAAAAGCCAATAAAATCGCTTCTGCGCTGGTTTGATAGTCTGCTGCCAAACTGCGTACCAGAGCGCTGGTTTGGCGAATACGCTCATTGGATTCATCGAGTTTTTCACGACCACTAAACAAACCTTGCGCCAGACTGCCCCAGCTTTGCATTTGAATATTATTTAAACGACTATGTTCAATCGTGCCTGCATTAAACCCTACCGAAGCCATTGTATTCTGATTGGCACTGATACCTTCATTTAACCAGTTCAGCTGCGCCAAACTCATTTCTATTTGATTTGCAATAACAGGGACAGAAGCTTCACTTTGAATCAATTGGATTTGATGGGCATTCATATTGGATACAGCAAAATTTCGGACTTTACCTGAACGTTTGAGTTGTTCAAAAGCAGACGCGACTTCATCCGGCTGCATCAAAGGATCGGGTCGATGTAAAAACAGAATATCCAGATAATCAGTATTGAGCCTGGTCAAAGAATTTTCGACACTCTGGATAATCCACTCTTTGGAAAAATCATAACGGGTTACCGCCTGCTGTTTTCCATCGGCAAATCGAATTCCGCACTTTGACTGGATAATAATTTTTTCACGCAGGTGTGACTGAGACTTTAACGCTTCACCAAATGCAGCTTCAGCAAGTCCGTGACCATAGATATCAGCATGATCAAACATATTGATGCCATTGTCCAAACAAACGTCTAGCATTTGTTTTGCCTCTTCAACATGTGCCTTTGACAGAGCATCTGCCTGCCAGTTACCACCCAGTGCCATACAGCCATAAATCAGACGACTGGCATGGGGAAAATATTCATGAATAGGTAAAGTTTGCATATCGCTTTTAAGTTCCTGTATAGCTTTACAAATCTGATTAATTTGCGACTTAGTGCAAAAAAATCTAAAGGATTCAGTCAATGTTCATTTTAACTCGTTATAATGAACCCAAATTTAGCCTTTACTTTTTATTTTGCAGTATCTCAGCAAGGATAGATAAAGGTTTCACATGTGTTTTGTATCAAGCATAACGGAGTTTTTATGAATTCGAAACCACTCACAAAAGTTTGTATCGCATTAACAACAACGGCATTACTGGCCAGCTGTGCGGCAACCAATACTGAAAAAGGCGTTGCAATCGGTGCCGCTGCCGGCGCTATTCTGGGCAAATCAACTGCCAACCATTCAAACAAAAGAACAATTCTGGGTGCAGGTATAGGCGCTATTATTGGCGGTGCTATCGGCAGTTATATGGATAAACAAGAAGAGGAATTGCGCCAGGAATTAAGCGATACCGGCATTCAGGTCATTCGTGAAGGCGATACTTTACGTTTGGTGATGCCTTCAAATATTACCTTTGCAACGGGTCAATCCAGCATCACATCTGATTTTTATCCTATTCTGGACGACCTGGCATCTGTTTTAACGCATTATGATAAAACGATTTTATATATAGAAGGCCATACAGATGATGTAGGCAGCTTTGAAATGAACCAGAATTTATCGGAAATGAGAGCTATCAGTGTTCGTGATGGTTTATTGAATCGTCAGGTTCATCCAAACCGACTGGCAACACAGGGATACGGCGAAACCCGACCTCTGGTTGCAAATAACAGCACCCAAAACCGAGCGATGAACCGCCGTGTTGAAATTAAGATTATTCCAAACGAGAAATAATCCTTTATCTGTGCTGCTGAAACATTTCAGCAGCCTCCTTTTTAGGGCGTCCTGACTTAACTATCGGCTGACTATCAATCAACTACTAATCAATAAAGTGACTTCTTATCCGCTTTAACTCATTGTCAAAAATATCATTAATAGCTTTTATGGTTTCAGTCGCCAACTTAAAGTAAGTATCCCTGTCCATCATAATTTCACTGGCTTCAATGAGTTCATGCTCCATGGCAGAGCACAAGTAGCGAGTATGTTTACTGGCATTGGCAACCACAGCAGACTGCTCTTCGTTCAAGCCTCTTTCAGCCAGTCGCTGATAAACTTCTTCCGCCAGTTCAGTAATTTGATGGCGTAAATAAATAAGCTTATTACGTTCAATCCGGTTAGCCGTATGTAACGTGGTCATCCCTGTGCCCAAAGCTCTAGCCTGGCCGACAAATTCGGATAAATGCAATAAATCGCGCCACATCATTTTATCGGTATGAGATTTTTCAGCCAGTTCTTCGGTTAACCCATAATGATGCGCAATGTCTTCTAATAGATACAACATACAGCCCACCAGCTGAGTGTGTTGTTTGAAATTATCATTAGCAGACAAAGAGAATGAGTTAAAAGATAGGCGCTGCCAGTGCTCGATATAAGCCTGCCACCTGTCGTAAGAATATAAGGTGTAGCGTTTTTCTAGCTCACTGTTTAAATTTTTGATTTTCTGTTTGAGCTCAATAATCTTACGATTTACCTGAACATCACCATTGGCCAATGCTGCTGACCAGCCTCTGTGGCGCTGGACCTGTACAACTAAATCCCTAACTTCCACTATAGCGGTTAACCCGTCACTAATTTCCTTTTTTGTTTTGAGTGACTGATGCCGAATAAAAGTCACAGCTATGCCAAGAAATATTAATCCCGATATAACCGATATCAATATAGCCTGGCTCATAAAAATTTAATCCCTAAAAGCGATTTACTACTCAACGTTTTACTACAAATATTTACCATGGTATCGCAAAAATAATTAATCTACTTAAATATAAAGCAAGAAAAAAGCCAACAAGTGAATATATGACAATATGCCCTGTTTACTCTGCGAAATGGTCGTTCTTCTTCAACTGAATTTAGGTCAAAATAAAGCTTACGGATTTTCTCACAAAAACAGTGCAAATAAATGCACCATAAAAACCATAGATTAACCATTTTGGTTCAACCTCTCTTTTTTTCACAAATAAAAGGGAACGCTTTTTTCTCTAAGTTGACACATATAAATGCTGGCGTAGAATGAATATAGCTCAACTTTGTAAATTTAAAAGTGAATATTATTCATGTTAGAAATTAAACACCTCAAAACAATACGTGCACTTTCGCAAACCGGTAGTTTAGCTAAATCAGCAGACTGGTTGCATACCACAGCATCCGCCTTGTCTCATCAGTTAAAAGAATTAGAAAGCCGGGTTGGTAATCCTGTTTATTTGCGTAAAACCACTCCCATTAAATTTACAGTTGAGGGCGAATTATTATTAAAGCTGGCCAATGATGTATTACCAAAAATTCAGGAAACAGAAGCCAGAATTCAGGATATAAAACATCAGGATAAAGGCCAACTCAGACTCGCAATTGAGTGCCATAGCTGTTTTCAGTGGCTGATGCCAGCCATTAGTCAGTTTCACACAAGCTGGCCTATGGTTGAATTATCATTTGACAATGAATACACCTTTGATGCCATGCCTGGGTTAACTCAAGGCGATCTGGACTTAGTGATCACAGCCGACAAATTTGAATCAGATGCGTTTTATTTTGAGCCATTATTCAGCTTCGAGATGGTGCTGGTCACCTCCCCTTCTCATTCTCTGGCTCAAAAGAAATTTATCACTGCAGAAGATTTAACCGGGCAAACCTTATTAACCTATCCGGTTGAACCTGCCCGACTGGATATATTTAAATATTTATTACATCCGGCAAATTGTCAGCCAGCCAAAATTAAAAGCGTTGACCAGACATTAATGATACTGCAAATGGTCACTGCCGATTTAGGGGTCGCTGCTCTGCCATCCTGGGCCGTCAACGAATATGAACAACAGGGTCTAGTTAAAACAATTGCGCTGGGGCCAAACGGGCTGCAAAGTAAATTATATGCAGCAATCAAAATACGTGAAAAAAATAAGGCTTATATGCGGTCTTTTTTTGAAATAAGTAAAACTGTCAGCTTAAATAACTTAAAGCAGGTCAAACCTTTAAACGATTAATGAGTCAAATAATATAACCGAGCCTAAACTTAAAAACTGATAATTAGGAATACAATGCAAAGTTTACAGAATCATTTATTAATTGCGATGCCATCAATGCAAGATCCCTATTTCTCGCGCACGGTTACTTATATCTGTGAACATAATGATAAGGGTGCGATGGGCATTATCATTAATCAGCCGACAGATATGACGATTCATGAGCTGTTAACTCAAGTAAACAGCGATATGCTGGAAAAAGAAATAGATCCGGCCACTCCGGTTTATGCTGGCGGCCCAGTCAGTGCTGAACGTGGCTTTATTCTGCATACGCCCCAGGATATCTGGAAAAGTTCACTGCTGCTTTCAACTGATTTTATGGTGACCACATCTAAAGATATTCTTGAATCAATCGGAACTGAAGATGAACCCGACCAGTATTTGATTTGTTTAGGTTATGCCGGTTGGCAGGCCGGCCAGCTCGAACAGGAGCTTTTAGAGAATAGTTGGATTACAATAGCGGCTGAAAAAGAGTTAATTTTTGATACGCCGATTCGTGACAGATGGCAAAAAGCTACCGAAAAACTTGGCTTTTCACCCTGGCAAATGAGCGATGACATCGGCCATGCATAATGATACCTAACAATTAATTACATTTACCGAGATACAGATTCAATGCAAACAAAAACGCCAATTGGACAGCGAACCGTTATGGCCTTTGACTATGGAATTAAAAGCATAGGCGTCGCTATTGGTCAGGAAATTTCCTACTCAACCCGCTCATTGTCAGCCTTAAAAGCGACTGACGGCATTCCTAACTGGACGCTCATAGAAAAACAACTTAACGAATGGAAACCGGATCTCTTAGTCGTTGGTTTACCGCTTAATATGGACGGAACAGAACAGGAAATAACCCAAAGAGCCAAAAAGTTCGCCAACCGACTAAAGGGTCGTTTTGGTTATCCGGTAGAAACCTGGGATGAGAGGCTGACAACCGTCGATGCCAAAGCCTACCTATTCGAAGTGGGCGGATACAAAAATTTAAGCAAAGACAAAATCGACTCCAAATCAGCAGAAATTATCTTAATGAGTTGGTTTGAAAATTTATATTGCTAAGTTTCGTTCAGCGCGTTCTTTTGACAAACTCAAATACCACAGCATTAAATTTGTTTTGATTAAATGCCTGATTTAGGCTGAATCTCAACAATTGCGGTTCAACCAGAATCGACATGCTCACCTGATTGGCCGCTTTTGTATAAGCGGCCTGATAAATTTGAGTATTCGTCTCACCTTTTTGTTTAATTTTCATAAGCTCAACCCTTGAAGCGGCCGCCTTAAGATCGGCCTCAAAATCGGCACTGTCCATAATTTGAATATCATGATGCATGATATTCGCTTCATCCTGATACCAAAGTGCGGACATGCCTCTGAAATTCAACCAGGCTTCTAACTGTCCAAAATAGTGCATCAAGGCTTTGCTGGATAAAACAGACTGACTTATTACCCTTAATTTAATTGGAATGTCTGCATCCATCAGGCAAATCTTTTATTCAAATATTCAATAATATCACCGGATTCATACATCCATTTAACTTCATTATTTTCCTCTATTCGCAAACAAGGTACTTTAACGCGCCCACCTCCTTGCTCTAATTGCTGACGAAATGGCTGAGATTTTGCATCTCTGTATTCAATGGGCAAATTAAGCTGGTGTATGACACGGCGGGTTTTGGTACAAAACGGACAGGCGTAAAATTGATATAAAGCTAAGCTTTTTGCAGCTTGCTCAATTTCTTGCTGTTCTTGCACTGAGCGCTTTATCGCTTTGGGTCGGGTCAGATAGCTGACAAATACAATTAAACGGCCTAAGCCTTCACGCACTAACTTTATCAATAAGGATTTCAAACTAACTCCTGAGAATCGAAACAGAATATTACAAACGCATAGTTTACCAAGTTAGAAAAGTGAGTGCATTAAACTCACAACTCTAAAATAACCTAAAAATAGTCACTATCAGCGTTTATTATTTTAATAAGCTTATCTAAATCAGGTTAAATGTGACCTGATATAATGCTAAACCGAGGAAAACTTAATGGGCGATATTCAAACAGACGGCGAATTAATCTTAAGAACACAGGCTATGCCTGCAGATACCAACGCCAATGGTGATATTTTTGGTGGTTGGATCATGTCGCAAATGGATATTGCAGGCGGAATGATGGCCAAAGCCGTAGCGAAAAGCCGCACAGTGACAGTTGCTGTTGATAATATTCGATTTATAAAAGCCGTTCATGTTGGTGATATTTTCAGTTGCTACGGAAAAGTACTGCATATTGGTAATACGTCTTTGAAAATTGAGCTGGAAGTATGGGTTGAACCTGTATTACGTCAGAATCTGCCATCAAAAGAAAGTTTCCAAGTATGTCAGGGCGAATTTACTTATGTTGCAATTAACGAAGAAGGTCAAAAACATAAAGTCGTACGTGACTAAATTTTTAGGATCTCGCGACTATGATTAACCTGTTTACTTATGGCTCACTCATGTATTCAGAGGTCTGGCAAAAAATTGTTACTGGACAATATCAAAGCCAGGCAGCCAGTTTATCCGGGTTTGCCCGCTATGGGGTGAAGTCACAAAGCTACCCAGGCATTAAACCAAAGTCGCAGGCTATCACCTCTGGACTCATATATTTTAATCTGAATCAAGCAGATCTGGGCCAATTAGATAGATTTGAAGGCGATTATTATCAGAGACAAACTCACCTCTGTAAACTGATTACAGGTCAGGAGATTGAAGCGGATTGTTATGTTTTAAAACCTGAATTCTATTCAATTTGTAATAATCAACCCTGGTCTGTTGAAAAATTTGAGCAAAGCGGCATACAAGCATTTTTGGATGAGTATAATAGTCAGCAGTAATTTAATTTTTATTCCTACACTTAATAAGCAAAGGAGCTAATACCTTTTTTTATGCCCCCTCTCAATCAATTTAAGGCCGTTCTGTTTGACATGGATGGCACTATTTTCGATAGCGAAAGTCTTTACAGTCAGGCTTGGGTGACAAGCGCCCAACACTTCAATCAATACTTTACCAAAGAAATGTATAATGACTTTGTCGGCGTACGTTCGGTAGAATGTTATCAGCGAGCACAAAAGCTATTTGGTGAATCTTTTGACATGCAGCCTTTTATCGATTTTTTCAGATCTTATTTAAGCACTGAAAAAGCGAAAAATATGCCGATCAAACCAGGCTTTGAAGCCATCTTTGAGCAACTCAAGCAATCAGAGATAAAACTGGGTTTAGTAACATCCGCCAGACAGGCGTCTGTTTGCGAAAATTTTGAAAATCTGCCTTATCTTAAAGATTTTGATGTGGTTATTTCAGGCGACGATGTAAACGACCCCAAGCCTGCCCCTGAATGTTATTTAAAAGCCTGTGCGGCCCTTGGCATTCTGCCACAAGATACACTGGTTTTTGAAGATTCTAACCCAGGCGCATTAGCCGCTATTAGAGCAGGATGCCAAACCATAGTGATTCCGGATTTATTACCAATTGAAGCAGAAATTAAGGCTCAGGCTCACGCAATTTGCGACAATTTTCATCAGGTAAAACAAGCGATACTGTAAAGTAACAGAGCCGATATTTCTAACTCCTGCCCGGCTAACTTGATCTAAATCAAGTTAGCCTTCAGCTCACCTAAAATGCATTTTGCTTATTGATCTGGCTCAATTTTTTTTTCACCGTTTGAGCTATTGTTAAACCATCAAAAGCAAATATCCAATGAGGTGAAATATGAGCAGCTTACAAATGTTATTAGCCGATCCAGTCGTTTGGGGTTCTTTACTAGGCTTAACGACAGTGCTGGCTTTATGCGGTTATTATGTCTGGTTATTTTTAACCAATATAGCGCACGCTGAAGATAAAAAATAAATCTTCGAATTCACCAGCGATCCGGTTTAAACACTCAAAGCACTACCCACACCGCAGCACAAATGTCTGTTTGATTTGTGCTGTTTTTTTTTGCTTTAAATTTAACCTTCTATCATATTTAATTATCTATTCCTAACAGCAAATCCTTCATAATATATACATCTTCAGGTAAAAACCCCTTAGTCTTTTAGCCCCTATGTGTTAAATTTGTCAATTGGTTCAGAATTTAGGTACAGAGAAGTGGAATACGATTTTTATCGCACACCTGATGGGTTATTTGAAGCAGAGTTTTCGACCGAACAAGAGTATTTTGGTCACTGGTTAACGCATCAGTTAGCCACAGATAAAACTCAGATTGTAGAGTTATTAAATTTAATCATTCAACTCAAAAAACAGCAGATAGAAGAACATAAAATTCTTGGTGCTGAATATACGTTATACTTAAATCAGGACGAAGTGGTCATCAAAACAAATGCTAAACCCGTATTAAAAGCGGATGACGCTTCTTTAGAAGATATCGCCGATGGTGATGAAGACGCGGATAGCGAACAGGCTGAAGCAGAACTAGACCCTGAATTATTAAATAATGGTTGTGGTATCGACGACTTTGAAAAAGTCATTAAAGCCTGGTTAGCTTTTATTCAGGAATAAGCTATGCAAATTCGAATTTCCGGTGGCAAGAAATGAAACTGAATAATCCGATTAAACATATTTCAGCTAATTTGGATAAAAAGATCCGTGAATCTGCCATTCAGGCAGCAAACTCTCGGATTATTTTAGCCGGGCGTAAAGCTGAAGACCTTGACCCGGATGATCTGGAAATTATAGTTAAAGAAGAAGAAGATAAAATCCGCAGTCGAATCAAAGAAAAAGGGTTATTTGCAGTTGCCGCTTTACTTGGTTTAGGCTGGTGGATTTAAGATGTATGGTTTAAGGATGAATCTGTGTTTAAGCCTCTGTTAAGACTCAGTATTCTGGCAACTATCTGGCTCAAATTCGGCCGCCAGATATTATTAGCCATCGCCCTGATACTTGCTATCATTTTATTCCAGTTTATTGCGCAGGACATCAATGAGTATCTGAGTCAAACAAATCAAACTCATTATTTGGGCCATGTACTGCTGATTAAATGGGTGCTCATTTTAAGCTTTATCTTTGGCTACCTGTTTTATCTTAAACTCTCATTGGGTAAAAAAGCTAAGCCATCGTCAGTACAAACCCAAAATAAGTCACAAACGCCGTCCGGTAAAGATACCAGTCATAAACCGGACCCTTTTGCTCACCTGAGAGACAAAAAAGTATTGCGCTCTAAAGGTGATATCTTAATTGAAAAACAAAAATCCAAAAATAATAAAAAATGATTATTGAAAGTCAGTTCAAACCCGCCTGGTGGCTTAGAAATAAACATCTGCAAACAGTATGGCAAAAAATTGAAAGGCATCATTTAGCCTGCCCTGTCGAAACAGAGCAGATTGAGCTCGATGATGGCGACTTTCTTGAGCTTAACTGGACAAAACGACCCGATAGCGATACCAGACAAACTATTGTTGTTGTATTACACGGACTTGAAGGTTCAGTGAACAGCACTTATTCGAAAGGCATGATGAATGCCATTCGACAACAGGGCTGGTGTGGGCTCTTAGTTCACTTTCGTTCCTGCGGAGGAAAAGCAAATCGTTTGCCGAGATCGTATCATTCTGGCGAAACCGGAGATCTGGATTTTGTTTGCCAGTGGCTTCAGCACCACTTTAAGCAGGCGCCTCTTGCCGCGATAGGATTTTCGCTTGGTGCAAATGTATTGAGCAAATTTGCCGGTGAACAACATCATAATAACCCGTTTAAAGCCTGTGTAGCAATTTGTCCGCCGCTCGACTTAGCCGAAAGCTGTAAGTATATTCAAACCGGGACCAGTAAAATTTATCAAAAGTATCTACTGGATATGTTGCTGGACAATCTATCCCGCAAACTACAGAGAATTAATTTAAACCCTTATGTGAAAATTACGCCTGAAGCCTTTAAAAATATAAAAAATCTCTGGCAGTTTGATGAATTAGTGACAGCCCCACTGCATGGCTTTAAAAGTGCGCAAGATTATTATAACCAGTCCAGCGGTAAGCAATTTTTAAAATCAATTGCCAAACCCATGCTGATTATCCATGCTCAGGACGACCCTTTTCTGTCCCCCAAAAGCATTCCGTCAAATGATGAGCTGTCCGATGCAGTCACTTTTGAGTTAAGTCAAAAAGGGGGGCATGTTGGTTTTATCAGCGGTAATCGCTTATTTAAAGGCGAGTACTGGCTCGAAAAACGCGCGCTTGAGTTTATTGCCGGGAATTTGTGATCAATAACATTTAAGGATTTGGTTTAGCCAGCTTATCCGGTGCTAATAATGTCTCCAGCTCTGCTCTGTCTAAATCTGTATATTCAAGTGCGACCTCTAGAATACTGCGATTGTCTCGGTAAGCGGCTTTGGCTATTTCAGCCGCTTTTTCATAGCCAATAAGCGGATTTAATACAGTTACCAATATTGGATTGGCAGCGGCCTGCTGCGCTAATTTATCTTTATTTATGGTTAGTTCTGACAGCGCTTTTTCAGCAAAAGCCTTGCTCGCATCGGTTAAATTTTGAATTGAATTGAGTAATTTATCCGCAACCAAAGGTAACATCACATTCAACTGAAAATTCCCACTCTGATTCGCCAGCGTGATACAGGTATCATTGCCGAGCACTTCGGTGGCCATCATTATAATCGCTTCCGGTATAACCGGATTTATTTTACCCGGCATAATGCTGGACCCCGGCTGCAGGGCCTTTACCTGTAACTCATTTAGGCCGGCATTCGGACCTGAATTCATCCAACGTAAATCATTGGCCAGTTTAATATATACGGTTGCTAATAATTTAAGCTGACTATGAACCTCAAGGTTAACATCCTGACTACTGATCCTAGCTGCCAGATTATCAGCAGGCTGAACTTTTACACCCAATTCTGCACTGAGATTCTGACAAACCAGTTCAGAAAATTCCCTCGGTGCATTAACGCCTGTACCAATTGCCGTGCCGCCCAATGATAATTCAGACAATCGGGGCAAGCTTTCCAATAAGCGACTTTTTGTTTCTTCGATTTGAAACTGCCAGGTTTTAAATTCATCTCCCAAAGATAAAGGCATAGCATCCATTAAATGAGTCCGGCCTGTTTTAATAACCGATTGATATTCAGATGAAATTTTAGACAGACGACAAATCAGTTTATCCATTGCCGGTATCAGATCGTGAATAATGGCATACAATGCAGAGAGCTGAATACAGGCGGGAATCACATCATTACTACTTTGGGCAAAGTTAACCTGATCATTAGGATGCAGTTGAACTTGCTGGCCTTCTTCAACCGCTAAGGTTTCGGCCAGGCTTGCCAGCACCTCATTCATATTCATATTCGTACTGGTGCCCGAACCCGTCTGAAATACATTCACCGGAAACTGACTGATAAAATCATGGTGCATAATTTGAGCGGCTGCTTTTTCAATATACTCAGCCTGTACTGGCTCAATGCAATTTAGCTCAGCATTAGCTTTGGCCGCACATTGTTTAATACGGGCTAACATTTTAATAAATGCGCTCGGCATTGGTCGGTAAGAGAAATTAAAGTTGTCGACAGCTCGCTGAGTTTGAGCGCCATACAAAGCGTCTTGCGGAATAGATAAAGAACCAAAACTATCCTTAATTTCTCTGAATTTAGTTTGATTTGGCATTTTTCCTCCCATTATTAAGTTTACGCTTGGACAAGTTTGCTTCCAGCCTGAGCAATTATTATTCATAAATTTAATTATCAGGGTTGAAAGTCATGCTTAGCATCCTAAGGTTAATAGTATGCAGATCCGTTTACCGACCCAGACAAAAAATATATGCAGGGTGATGAACTAAAGGGTAATTGAGATTTTTATAATCAGCCAGCCACGAGGGAAACAAAATGCAAAACCAATGGCAAACAGTCAAATCACTTAAAGTAGGCAATCAAAATTACCAGTGCATTAGTTTTGAAAAACTCAACAAAAAATTTGATATCAATCGGCTACCTTATTGCATCAAAATATTATTAGAAAATTTGTTACGCCATGAAAAAAGCGAATTTGTAAAAGCTGAAGACATTGAAACACTTGCCCGCTGGGATACAGAAAATAAGTCTGAGACCGAAATTGCATTTGTTCCGTCGCGCGTGATTCTACAGGATTTTACCGGGGTACCTGCAATTGTCGATTTGGCAGCCATGCGCAACGCAATGCAGAAACTAAATGGAGATGCACAAAAAATTAATCCGTTTAACCCGGTTGAACTGGTTATTGACCACTCTATTATGGTTGACTATTTTGCGCAGCCGGACGCGATGGAAAAAAATACCCAAACCGAAGTTGAACGCAATCAGGAGCGCTATCAATTTTTAAAATGGGGTCAGCAAAATTTTGATAACTTTAAAGTAGTTCCGCCGGGTCGTGGCATAGTTCATCAGGTCAATCTGGAGTATCTGGCACGCTGTGTTTTTACAAAACAAACAGACAATGGCGTGTGGGCCTATCCGGATACTCTGGTCGGCACAGATTCACATACAACTATGATTAATGGCTTAGGTATTCTCGGATGGGGCGTTGGCGGCATTGAAGCTGAGGCTGCCATGTTGGGACAACCTGTGAGTATGCTAGTGCCCAACGTAGTTGGCTTTGAATTAACCGGTGAGCTGCAGGCGGGCGTCACTGCGACTGATTTGGTTTTGGCCGTAACAGAGCAGTTAAGAAAACACGGTGTTGTAGGAAAGTTTGTCGAATTTTTTGGTAGTGGATTAAAACATTTATCCACAGCCGATCGCGCAACCATTGCCAATATGGCCCCGGAATATGGCGCCACCTGCGGTATATTCCCGCTCGATATGGAAGCGATTAATTACCTAAAACTAACCGGTCGCAGTGATGAACAGGTAAACCTGGTAGAAAGCTATGCCAAAACATTAGGCATTTGGCATCAGGATGATGCTCAAACTGCAACTTACCATGAAACACTTCAATTAGATTTAGCACAAGTTGTGCCTTCTATAGCAGGCCCGACTCGTCCGCAAGACAGAATTTCGCTCGATACAGCAGCTGATAAATTTACCACCTGGTTAGAACAAAAAATCAGTGTGATCGAAACGGCAGAAAATTCAGATTTTGCCGCAGAAGGCGGAGACGAACTGGATGCAGGCCAAAATACGATTACCGAATCCGGTGTAAAGGTTCATTATAAAAACCAAAACTTTGAACTGTCTGCCGGTGACATAGTGATAGCGGCAATAACCAGTTGCACGAATACTTCAAATCCTTCAGTTCTGATTGCTGCCGGCTTGATTGCCAGAAAAGCAAAAGCATTAGGTATAACTTCCAAACCCTGGGTAAAAACCTCTTTTGCGCCCGGTTCACAGGTCGTCACTCAATATCTAGAAAATGCAGGTCTTATGGATGATTTAAATGCATTGGGATTTAATCTGGTTGGTTACGGCTGTACCACTTGTATTGGCAATTCAGGTCCTTTACCGAGTGAAATTAGCGACGCAATCAGAATTGGAAAACTCCCCGTCTGTTCAATATTATCCGGGAACCGTAACTTTGAAGGACGAATTCACCCGGATACAGCCGCCAATTATCTGGCGTCACCGCCTTTAGTTGTCGCTTATGCCATCGCCGGCAATATGAAAATAGACATTACCCAGGACCCAATTGCATATGATCAGCGTAACAATCCGGTTTTCCTGAAAGATTTATGGCCAACTGAGCAGGAAATTCAAAATATCAGCCAGCAATTTGTAACCCAGGATATTTTCAGTCAGAAATATGCCGATGTGTTTGAAGGTAATCAAAACTGGAATGAGCTAACTATTTCAAATCAAAAAACATATGACTGGCCCGAGTCATCTTATATTAAACATCCGCCCTTTTTTACAGGTATGAAAGCAATAGCAGAGCAGATCCAACCGATTGAGCAGGCTCGTTGTTTGGTTAAAGTGGGCGATAGCATTACAACTGATCATATTTCACCGGCCGGAGCAATTGCTAAACACAGTCCGGCAGGCAAATATTTAACCCGCTTGGGAATAGACAGTCGGGATTTTAATTCTTACGGTTCAAGACGCGGTAATCATGAAGTCATGATGAGAGGTACTTTCGCTAATGTACGTCTGAAAAATCAGTTAGCTCCGGGTACTGAGGGCAGCTACACCTGCTATTTTCCGGATAAAAAAATTATATCTATTTACGATGCAGCAATGAAATATAAGGCAGAAAAAACGCCGGGCATTGTCATTGCAGGAAAAGAATACGGTACTGGATCAAGCCGGGACTGGGCGGCGAAAGGACCTGCACTTTTAGGTATAAAAGCTGTCATAGCTGAAAGCTATGAGCGTATCCATCGTTCAAATTTAATCGGCATGGGCATTTTACCACTGCAATTTAAACCCGGAGAGAGCGCTGATTATCATCAGTTAACCGGTGAAGAGTACTTCTCTATTCCTGTCGTCAACGCCAACCAAAAGACAGTTCAGGTGGCAGTGATTCAACCGGACAAAAGCAGTCAAAAAACAATAGAAATGCAGGTCAGAATAGATACAAGTAACGAATTTAATTATTATCAAAATGGCGGTATCTTGCCTTTTGTTATTCGTCGTTTATTAAATTCTGCTGAAACCTGATTTGGGTATATAATTAAGCTATACCTTATTGAAATTTAATCATTTAAATGGCTGATAAAAATAAAACAGGGCTTCTATTACTGGGTGGCGGCGCGCGTGCAGCCTATCAGGTTGGCGTGCTAAAAGCACTCGCACAAAGCTTACCCAGAAACCATGGTATTCCGTTTCCCATTTTATCCGGGACTTCTGCTGGTGCCATTAATGCAACAGCACTCTCCTGTTACGCATCCTGCTTTCATTTGGGCGTGAAAAAGCTCGAATGGGTGTGGAAGAACTTTCAAACCGATATGGTCTACAAAAGTAATTTTAAAACCCTATATCGCAATCTATTAAAAAACTTATCTCCGCTCAAAGATGAAAATATTTCGGTAAAAAGTGATAGCTGGTTCGACAACTCTCCACTGCAAATCCTATTAGAGCAATTGCTGGATTTAGACCGTATTCAGAGTAATATCGACAGACAATACTTAAAAGCAATTTGTGTCACTGCATCCTCTTACCACAGCGGAGATTCAGTTTGTTTATATCAATCTGGCGACGAAATAAAACCCTGGGTCCGGGCTAAAAGGCGTGGCATTCATAGCCCGATAAAAATTGAACACCTGATGGCATCCTCTGCAATTCCTATGGTTTTTCCATCGGTTGAATTGCATGGAGAGTATTTTGGTGACGGCTCTATCAACCAGTTGTCTCCGCTGAGTGCGCCGATTCATCTGGGTGCTGAAAAAATCTTTATTATCGGAATGGACCAACCAAAAAATCGCTTTTTTTATCATGAAGACAAAGCTCTACCACCTGCAGGCGGCGCAATTGTCGGCCACTTATTGGATACTATATTCAGCGAAGTCTTAACCAGTGATATTGAACGAATGCAGCGCATCAACCAGACACTGAATTTTATTAAACCTGAATATCGGGAAAAATCCGGCTTAAAAAACATTCAAACATTGCAAATTAACCCCAGCAAAAGCTTTAGTGAAATTGCAGCAAAACATTATGCTAGTATGCCCTTTTCAATCAGAAGTTTATTACGAATATTAGGGATTAATGCAAATACCGCCCATAAGTCCAGCTTAATCAGTTATTTATTATTTGAGCAAAATTACTGCCGGGAATTGATTCAACTTGGATTAGAAGACGGACTGGCTAAAATAGATGAAATCAAATCATTTCTTCAAATTGATTAACCCGATAACCGACAATGCGCGGAAAATAAAAAAGCGCCTGATAGGCGCTTTTTATCTAAATCTAAATGCAACTGCCTGATTAATCTTCAAGCAAAATACGTAACATACGACGTAATGGCTCAGCAGCCCCCCATAATAACTGGTCACCCACTGAGAATGCAGAAATGATATTATCATTGCCCATATTCAACTTACGGATACGACCCACTGGAACATTTAATGTACCTGTTACTTTTGCTGGCGTTAACTGATTGATAGTCGCTTCTTTCTCATTTGCAACCACTTGAGCCCACTGGTTATGAGCCGCCAACATATCGTGGATTTCATCGACCGGAATATCCTGTTTCAACTTAATAGTGAATGCTTGACTGTGACAACGCATAGTACCAATACGTACACATAAACCCTCAACCGGAATCGCATTGCCGTCCAACCCTAAAATTTTGTTGGTTTCTGCCCCGCCTTTCCATTCTTCACGACTTTGACCATTGCCTAAGTCGCTATCAATCCAAGGAATTAAACTACCGGCTAATGGCACAACAAAATTATCTGTTGGGAAACCTTCTGAGTTTAAAGTTGCCGTAACTTTTTTATCAATTTCTAAAATAGCGCTGGCCGGATCCTGTAATTCAGCCGCTACAGATTGGTTTAAGACACCCATGCCAGATAATAATTCACGCATGTGTTTAGCGCCGCCACCAGATGCAGCCTGGTAAGTCATCGAAGAAATCCATTCAATTGCATTATTTGCAAATAAACCGCCCAGACCCATCATCATTAACGATACGGTACAGTTACCGCCAACAAAGGTTTTTACACCATTTGATAAACCGTCTTTAATAACATTTTTGTTCACCGGATCTAACACAATTATCGCTTCATCATCCATACGTAATGAAGATGCCGCATCAATCCAGTAACCCTTCCAGCCTGCCTGACGCAATGCCGGATAAACCGCTTTGGTATAATCACCACCCTGACAGGTGATGATAACATCCATTTTTTTAAGCTCATCTATGTTGTTTGCATCTAATAACAAGCCTGCATCTTTACCAAAGTTAGGAGCAGCCTGGCCTGTTTGAGAAGTGGTGAAAAAAATCGGCTCAATTAAGTCAAAATCTTTTTCTTCAACCATGCGGTTCATCAAAACAGAACCCACCATGCCACGCCAACCAACTAAACCTACTTTTTTCATTAACAATATCCCCTCAATGAGCTGAATGAAATTTGAAATTAAGAGCCAAGATCATACAGAAAAACAAGCCGTTCGGCTAGTTTTAGTACAAAATAATCATTATTTAACGGTATAAATACGGGCTATTTGGCATAGTTTTGAAGCCATAAAGACTCAGCCATCACCTGATTTGAACTACTGATATGGTCAAGCCAAGTCTGGCCTATTAAGTGGTCATATTCGTGAAGGAAAATACGCGCGACAAACCCGCTTAATTCAATACGTTGGGGATTACCGTCAATATCATAATAGGCCACTTCAACTTGATTTGAACGGGTTATTAAACCGCGCAATCCGGGCACAGATAAACAGCCCTCCCAGGCTTGATTAGTGGTTTCACTTTGACTCAGGATGCTTGGATTAATCATGACCAGCGGTTCCATATCCGGTGCATCCGGATAGCGCTTATTCGGTTTGCTTGCGATGATAAGAACGGCGCGGGGATCAAAAACCTGGGGGGCGGCAATCCCAACCCCACTGGCTTGAACTAAGGTATCTTTAAGATCTGCAACAAAAGTTTTGAGTTCGGCGTGAAACTCAGTGACTTGTATTGCGGGTGTCTGCAATATAGCTTCGCCGACTTGGGCAATTTTTAATGACATATGCGTCACTCAACAATAATGACTAAACCATGTGATAAGCTTAGTTTACTGATTTATGCCGTAAGCTGTCCATTTTGATAGTCATATATCGCCTGCTCAATTTCTTCAAATGTATTCATCACAAAAGGGCCATGTTGTGCAATGGGTTCATTTAAAGGCTGGCCTGCAATCAATAAAAACCGTGCGCCCGCTTCAGCATTAACTTTAACAGTGCCGTTTTTTGTTAACCGGCCTAGTTCTTGAGCATTTAATTTTAAACCTTCATCCGAGACCAAAATAGCGCCCTGATAACAATACAATAAGCAGTTCTGGCCAGAAGCTATTTCAATTTCAATATCTGTTGCTTGGCTTACTTGAAAATCAAAATAAGTCGGCTCAGTTGTGACTTGCTGAACCTTGCCTTGTACCGACTGGCCATTTACCTGAGCCTGTCCGGCAATAGCGGTAATATTAAAATCATCAAAATCAAAGTTTGGAATTGCATCCGGCTCAATATCTTCGTAACAGGCGGCTTGCATTTTGTCACCGGAGGCCAGATTTAACCAAAGTTGAAAGCCGTGCATTTTACCTTCAGTTTGCTTTGGCATTTCAGAGTGAATAACACCGCGCCCGGCCGTCATCCATTGAACACCGCCATCACTTAATAAGCCAATATTTCCCATATGGTCCTGATGCTCCATTTTACCCTGGAGCATATAGGTAATGGTTTCAAAACCTCTATGTGGATGAGGAGGAAAACCGGCAATATAATCATCAGCAGATTCGGAGCCAAATTCATCCAACATCAAAAATGGATCAAACCGTTCAGCTCTGGGTCCGGAAAATACTCTTTGTAACTTGACGCCAGCACCATCCGAAGTTGGTCGAGCCTGAATTTTTTCAACGAGTTTACGAGCCATCTGTTCTGATTGAGTCATTTTATCCTCCTCAATTGCTAAGCGTTAAGCTTGAACCAATTCTGCAATCTCTTGTTTTGCTGAATCTATACTAGGTTCACGTGTATCACCCATATTAAGTGCTTCTGCATAAACCACTTCGACTTTTGTTAAGCCAATAAAATTCAAAAAGGTTTTAACAAACTGAATTTGAGTGTCTGCAGCTGTGCCTTTATGCACACCACCACGCGTTGTAATTAAATAAACTGGCTTATCTTCAACTAAGCCAACTGCACCTGTCTCAGTATATTTAAAGGTAACACCGGCACGGGCAATATGGTCAAACCAAGCTTTAAGCATAGATGGCACATTAAAATTGTACATAGGTAAGGTGATAACTAAAGCATCTGCACTTTTGACTTCGTTAATTAAATTATCTGAATAATCGACCTTATCTTGCTGCGCCTGGCTGCGTTCGGCTGCATCTGTCATTAATGCCTGTATCCATTCTCCATCTACATGGGGAACAGCCTGATCAGCAAAACGACGCTGAATAACCGTTAATTCAGGATTTTGACCTTTAAGTTGCTCAACTAACTCGTTGGCCAATTGAGTTGATACGCCATGTTCACCAAATACGCTTGAATCAATTTTTAATACTGTTTTCATAACCACCTCTGCTGTGTTGTGAATGTGTTTTTTCGTGTTGTTTTAAATAATACAAGGATATTTTCGATTGATTGAACTAAAATACTGCTATAAACAATCAACTTTTTAGATATATATGAAACTTCCAAGAATTACTCTGGAACAATGGGCCGTTTTTAAAACTGTGGTTGATGAAGGCAGCTTTGCAAAAGCCGCCGAAGAGCTGAATAAAAGTCAGTCCAGTATCAGCTACATCATTCAGAATTTACAACAACAGTTGCCCACCCCAGTGCTGGAAATAAAAGGCCGAAAGGCTGAATTAACTGACGCCGGCAAAACCCTTTACCGCCATGCGAATAACTTATTAGATAATGCAGCCAACATAGAACAGGCAGCGGCGCATCTGGCATTAGGTTGGGAAACTGAACTCACGATAGCAATCGATGGCGTCATGCATCTTGAGCCTGTTTTAGATGTTATTCAGGACTTTTCAAATCAATACCCACAGACTCGAATTCGAATTCTCGAAACCGTTTTGTCGGCAACTGAAGAAGCTATTTTGGAAAAAAAGGCTGATATCGTATTAAGTCCTAAAATTGTGCCGGGCTTTTTAGGTACACCTGTCAGCACTATCACTATGATGGCGGTGGCGCATCCTGCGCATCCAATCTTTTTAATACAGGCCCCAATCAGTGAAGCAGAGCTAAAACAACAAAGGCAGATTGTGATCAGGGATTCCGGCATAAAAAGGCAGCAAGATGCTGGCTGGCTAGGATCAGAGCAAAGACTGACAGTGAGTCATCCGGCAACGTCAATTCAAGCCGTTAAAGCTGGGATTGGTTTTGCATTTCTACCGCAAGCTATGATTCAGGCTGATTTAGATAAAGGTTTACTCAAACCCATTGAGTTAAGCAATCAGGCGATTCGTAAAATGCCTGTCTATTTAATTAACAGTAAGCCAGATACACTCGGACCCGCGGGTCAGGCCCTGAGTAAATTATTATTGAGCCGGTTTATTTAACTAAGCAATACAGGCGCTTATTTAAAGCCAGATACAAATGACACCTAGTATCTGGCGAGTAGTTATTCCGGCTGGATTAGCCATTCTACCTGAGCATAGGCATGTTCATCTTGCTTTAATATTGGTAGCAACCAATCTGTGACAGTTCGCATCTGCTGATCAAGCTGATATGGTGCATTTACAACCAGCATTCCCGACCCATGCATGCCAAAATCTTCTAACTGTTCGCTGACAGCCAACTCTATTTTAAGTAAATTTTTAAACCCTTGCTGGCTTAGCTGTTTAACCAATGTTTCACTATAATCACGTGAACTGGCCAACACGGGATACCAAATCAGATAAATACCAGTTGCCCATTTTTTATAAGCTGCGCTCACCTGCTTAACCACTTGCTGATAATCTTGTTTAACTTCGTACGCAGGATCGATTAATACCAAACCTCGTGCCGGTTTGGGCGGTACACAAGCGCATAAACCTTCAAACCCGTCTCTGTGGTGAATGGCTACCCGCTCGTCTTTTCGCATATTCGATTTCAACACATTAATTTCATTATTATGCAACTCCATCAAAATTAATTTGTCTATTTCTCTAAGCGTCAGACGAGATAATTCAGGTGAGCCCAAATATTGGTTTAAAGCCCGGCCCGGTTGGATGTTTAATAAAGATAAATACTGTTTAACAATTTCAGGTGCATCAGCCTGCTGATCAACCAGCTGAAATATACCTTGTTTATACTCTTGTGTTTTATTGGCTTCGTCTGATTTAAGATCGTAAATGCCTCGTCCACTGTGTGTATCAAGATAAACAAAAGGCTTATTTTTTTGCTGCAATTTATCAATCACACTTAATTGAACAAGATGTTTGAGTACATCGGCATGATTGCCGGCATGAAAACTGTGACGATAACTTAACATTAATTAACCTTTTTTGATCTTAATAGTGAAAAAAATTTGCGAATCAGTATACCTTGATCACATATTTTTTTATAATACTAGATTGAATAATTTGTAATTGAACCCATATAGAACATAGGTTTGTAATAAAAAACAATCAGATATTGATCTTTTTTCAGCCATGTTTCAGAAATAAAAAAATATTATAATATAATTGAACTTTTTTACTTGACCTTACTCAAAAAATAAAACAAATTATTAACAACTTAATATTACTATTTGGTGTAAATCGTGACTCAACAATCTAATAAACTATTAAGCAGTTTGGCACTAATGTTTTTATTGCCATTAAATAGTCAGGCAGATACTGAATCAACAAGCAGTTCAACAGAGCTGTCAGTTGATGATGAAACCGTTAAGCTGGCTTTAAAAGTCAACCGCAAGTTATTCGAAAATGACTTGGTTGAAACTAAAGACGTACCCGGAATCGATGTTCTGGATGTCCAGTCTTATCAAGACTATCTGGAATACTATTTCCAAGAGTATTTACCCGTTACTAAAAATGAAGGTGAGCCGGTCAACCTATCGATTAAATCGGCTGATTTAGTGGACGGTGAAACGGTTGTATTTAATTTTGAGGCTCCTTTAGAAGATGCAGATATGCTGAGTATTAATAACCGAGTGCTGTTTGATACAAACGATGAGCAAGTCAATAAAGTGAAAGTAGATAAAAACAGCTACACATTCACCAACGCGGTTGACGAGCCGCTCATTGTCTGGCAAAAAGGCCATGGAGAATCTCTCGTTTAAAAAAAGCTGCCAATAGCAATCTATTAAGTTAAGTAAACAAAAAAAGCACCTATAGGTGCTTTTTTTGTTTTTAGAGAAGAGCTGCTGCTAAATCGTATCAAACAACTCTTCATGTAAATGCTCAACTACTTTACCTGCATCTTCCGACTTGGTTAAAAAGCAGAAATTGTGTGGACTCGCCCCTTGGCATATCATGCGTAAATTAAAGTTTTCCAGCGCACTTAATAATTTACCACCCACACCTGAGTTAGCCTGCAAATGATTACCAATGACAGCAACCAAAGACAAGTTTTCTTCAACTTTCACTTCACAAAATTCATTCAGCTTATCCAATACCAGTGGACTTAAACCATTCACGGTTGAATTGGTAGGACTATCAATTGTAAGTGCTACAGAAATTTCAGAAGTAGTCACCAAATCGACACTAATTTTATGCTCAGTCAAAATTGAAAAGACTTTAGCTAAAAAGCCACTGGCTAATAACATACTCGGGCTTTTTAGCGTCACTAAAACCTGATCTTTACGTAATGCTATCGCACGATAGGGTGGTTTTTCGTCAACTTGATTCAATATCCAGGTACCACCGGCTTCAGGTTCACGACTACTGCCAACAAATACCCCTATGCCGCGGCGCACAGCCGGTATCAAAGTAGCCGGATGCAGGATCTTAGCACCAAATGTGGCCATTTCAGCCGCTTCATCAAAACTGATTTCCGGAATCGGTCGAGCTGCTTGTGTCAATCGAGGATCGGTTGTATAAATACCGGTAACATCAGTCCAGATTTGCAATGTTTGCGCATCCAGCGCTTCAGCAATGAGGGCTGCACTATAATCACTGCCACCCCGACCTAAAGTGGTAGTATGACCTTCATCATCCGAGCCAATAAAGCCTTGTGTGATAAATACGGTTTTCTCTAATTCAGGCGCAATTAATTTTTCAGCTTGTAAGCGGGTTTGCTCAATATTAGGTTCAGCTTTGCCATAATGATTATCGGTTTTAAGTACCTGGCGAATATCAAAATTGACTGCATGAGCGCCACGTTGGCGCATCACTTCCGCAAACAATAATGAAGACATTTGCTCACCATACGACTGAATTTGGTCTTTCAACTGCATTGAATTGACTAGATTCTCTGAATTGGCTACCGTTTTCAGTTCGTTCAATAAATTATCCAGAGCTAAACACACCCACTCTGGTCGACCTAATGCATCCACTATCGCATATTCAATTTCACGGATTTCAGCTAACGTTTGCTCACGTTCCTGCATGCTGATGTCATTGCGAGTTAACGAAACAAGTCGATTAGTCACACCGGACTGAGCAGAAACACAAACCACACCGATTTTAGGCTCTGCTAAAACAATATCAGCACAACGAGACATGGCTTCAAAATTGGCGACACTCGTACCACCAAATTTAGCAACGATAAGATTTTTCATTTTTTCCCCAAGGATAAATTCAATTTATAGGGAAAGCAGAGGCTTTGAAATGAAGATGAGACTTCACAGCAAAGGCCGAAAGCTCTCCACCTAATGGTGACAGTTAGTCGGATTCAACCGGCCTAACCGAAGTTTAATCTTTTCTAAGAAATCAAACCTCTCGGCGAATATCCCCCTGGCTGATAATCTTCAAGGCTTAGCCCTCTACTATCAGTTACCTGAATACCGCTCCTCTTCCGGTCTTTGAGATCAGCATATCGCTGATTTAAGACGCGCGCGCATTAAACAGAAAATTGAACTAAAAATCAACCAGAGAATCAAAAAATTGTCGAACTTTTTAGCAAAAAAATCAGACGACAAGGTTGAATATAAAGATGCGTGATCAAGTTTGCTGTAATTCTTTTAAGTTTGGTTTACACTCAAATTTAACATCACTCACTATCCGACTAAATCAGATTAAAACTCGATTAAAGCCTGAATCCAATGAAAGAGATTAACCAAGAAAATCAATTTAATCATACGCAAACGACTTCTGACTGGCAGGATTTGCCGGAGTTAGAGTTGTTTGACGATGAACTCTCGTTTGTCAAAAAACATGAAGCAGAATCTTTGATTGAAACTGAAGACCTGGACGAACTCGAGCTAAGTACAACCGATATCCGGGATTTGGATGAATTGGGGTTAACCGACCTAGAATCACTCGAAGAATCTAAGTCACAACCGGAACAAGTTGATCCAGATGCTGAGCCAGCGCATAAACCAGCATTAAAAAATAGTTCAACTGAGCAAATCAATGAGAAACTGCTGGAATCAATTGCACAATTAACCGCTCAGGTTAATCAGTTGGCTAGCAGAATTGAGCACTTGAAACCGATCGCGGCGCCGGATAATCCTCAAAAACTATTTTCAACCGGCGTATACTACGCTAAACATAAAGATTATACACATGCAGCTAAATGGTTTAGACGTGCCGCACTGGCAGGCCATGCAAAAGCTATGTTCTATCTGGGAACTATGTTTATCAAGGCCGAGGGGTTACCTCAATCAGTGATCCACAGCTATATTTGGATGACACTTGCCAATATATATGGTGCATCTGAAGCTAAAGCTGTACAACAGGATTTGCAAAAGCATTTAACCGCCAAAGAGTTAAATCTGGCGCAGCGATTAGCCGCTGATAAATATGAAGAAATCGAAGATAGATTATTAGTGCAACAGCAGTAGCTTTGACTTATTTGGTATGCATTGGTTGAGCAAAAATTTGTTGAACGGCAGTAATAATGCCAGGAGGTAGTGAGGGTTAGGCCACTACTACTGCCGAACAACATCTATATAAGTCGTCAACATTCGATTAAGGGAGTCAAACGTCGACTTTTTGACTTATATAGCGCAAATTACATTGCGAATAAGGTACTGCATAAAGCAGGCCAATAATTTTTTAATCTGTTACTGGCCTAAAAAGTTACAAAATGAGTTCAGGCTATGTGTGTATTAACCTAATAATGATAAAGCGGCTTGTGGTCTTTGGTTTGCCTGGCTCAATACGGTAGTACTCGCCTGCTGTAAAATCTGATTTTTTGTCAAAGACGCTGTTTCTGTCGCAAAATCTGTATCTTTAATACGTGAACGGGCTGCTGATACATTCTCAACCACGTTACTTAAGTTACGAATCGTTGACTGGAAACGGTTTTGAAGCGCACCCAAGTCTGCCCGAGCTGAGCCTATCGCTGAAATCGCTGAATCGATTGAAGTCAACGCCGCTGAAGCCAACTGCTCTGTCGCAACTGATAAATCTGAACCCACTAAACTTGAAGCGCCAAATCCACCTGTACGGGATAAATTCACTGAAATAGTCTGACCGCCATTTGCGCCGACTAAAAATTTAGCTGAATAACCACCGGTTAATAGCTCTACACCCGCAAACTGTGTGGTTGAACCAATACGGCTAATCTCAGTTTTTAACGCACTGACTTCTTTTTGCAGTGCTAAACGGTCTGATGAGCTATTAATACCGTTTTGTGACTGAATCGCTAACTGACGAATACGTTGCAATGAAGTCGTAATTTCCTGCATTGCCCCTTCAGCCGTTTGCGTTAATGAAATCGCATCGTTTGCGTTTCTGACCGCCTGATTTAACCCTTCAATCTGGGTTGTCATTCGGTCGGTAATCTGTAGACCTGCTGCATCGTCTGATGCACGGTTAATTCTGAAACCCGATGATAAACGCTCAAAGGCTGTGCTTAATGCGCCACCTGAGTTAGTTAACTGACGCTGAGCATTTAATGATGAAACATTGGTATTTACGAACATGCCTGACATTTTGACTCTCCTGAACTTTTGTTTGCTTTAACTTTTTGCTTTTTTGGCCTGATTTAATTTCAGGCTTTGCCTTATTTTTATTATTATCATCCGCTGACAATTAAGTTATCGGAGTGAAATGGCACATCTTTAATAAAAAAATACAAAAAAAGATGAAAAAAAGGGCAAAAAAATCGCTAAAGTTTTTCTTTTTTCAGTCGAAATGCAATGCCGTTTTGAGGGAGGATTGAGAACATTTTAGAATTTAGAATTTAGAATTTAGAATTTAGAATTTAGAATTTAGAATTTAGAATTTAGAATTTAGAATTTAGAA
>CAJXMO010000005.1 GCA_913056495.1 uncultured Alteromonadaceae bacterium
TGGCTGTTCGCCATTTAAAGTGGTACGCGAGCTGGGTTTAGAACGTCGTGAGACAGTTCGGTCCCTATCTGCCGTGGGCGTTTGAGAATTGAGGGGGGCTTCTCCTAGTACGAGAGGACCGGAGTGGACGAACCTCTGGTGTTCCGGTTGTTCTGCCAAGAGCATTGCCGGGTAGCTAAGTTCGGAATCGATAACCGCTGAAAGCATCTAAGCGGGAAGCGAGCCCCGAGATGAGTTCTCACTGACCTTTAAGGTCCTGTAGGGCCCTTGTAGACTACAAGGTTGATAGGTTGGATGTGTAAGTGCTGTGAGGCATTGAGCTAACCAATACTAATTACCCGTGAGGCTTAACCATACAACGCCGAATGTTTATTAAAACATGAAGTGATTAGAATGAAAGTTTAGATTGATTGAATTCTTTATTACGAAGTCCAAGATTGTAACGATTTATGCCTGGCGGCCATAGCGTTGTGGCACCACCTGATCCCATTTCGAACTCAGAAGTGAAACACAATAGCGGCGATGGTAGTGTGGGAGTTCCCATGTGAGAGTAGCACACTGCCAGGCTCTTAATTTAAAGTCTAACTAAGCACTAGTTCTGACTGACAGTATTAAAAAGCCCGATTCGAAAGAGTCGGGCTTTTTGCGTTTGGGGAATTTAATTAAAATAATGTCAATTGAATTAATCATTTTAGTTAATTGTATCGTAATGTGTGGCACCCTGATCCAAGGTGTAATCGGGTATGGTATTGGTATGTTTTGCGCGCCTTTACTATTTATGATTAACCCAGATTATGTACCTGGACCTATGGTTTTGATTTCTACTGTGTTAACTATCATTATGCTGCTGCGAGATAAATCTGATTTACGTGCTGATCAAGTTTCCTGGACTATGTTTGGTGGCTTTTTCGGTGTGATTATCGCGGGCGTAATCCTCAATTCAGTCAGCCTTAAACAATTTCAAGTTGTATTTGGTTTATTGATTTTATTGGCGGTCGTGATATCCATTGTTGGCTATTCGCCTAAAGTAAATCGAGTAACAACTGCAATTGCCGGATACCTGTCAGGTTTTATGGGGACCTTGACTGCAGTGGGTGGGCCACCTGTTGCACTTTTATATCAAAAAGTAAAAGCAGCTGAATTAAAAGCAAATTTGTCTGCTTTCTTCTTATTCTTAAATATCATTATCGTGACGACCTTAATCTGGATTGATAAATTGAATTTAGACAGTTTGTATTTATTAGTGACTGTATTGCCTGGATTATTCTGTGGTTTTTATTTATCAAGCTTGGCTTCAAAATATGTGAACCCAAGGCAACTCAGATATTTCATATTATCCTTTTCTGCGCTAAGCGGTTTTGGCTCTATTATCAAAGCATTTATTTAAAGTCATTCTTTTGTCATTTGATTAAATTAGATTAGCTTCTATTTATAGATTAAATAGGAGCTAATCTTGATTTATAATCTAGCCGACGATAATTTACCTGAACTCAAAAAAATTGAGTATTTAATAGAAACTTACACGCCGGTCTTAAAATCTGAAAAGATAGCCTCTATAAATTACAAGAACTCAAGTTTTCCGATTCATGCTCTGAAGCTCGGAAGCGATAAGCCTGATGTTCCTGCACTCTGTTTTGTTGGCGGTATCCATGGGTTGGAACGTATCGGTAGTCAGGTTGTACTCGCATTTCTCGAAAGCCTATTGGGCCGGCTAACTTGGGATCTTTCTCTCAATCATTTATTGAAGCATTTGTCATTATCTTTTATACCACTTGTAAATCCGGTTGGCGTTGCAACCCATAGTCGCTCTAATGGAAACGGGGTTGATTTAATGCGTAATGCTCAGGTAGAAAGCCACGAAAAAACGGCTTTTTTGGTTGGTGGCCACAGGTTCTCAGCTAAATTACCTTGGTTCAGAGGTCACTTGGATCAGAAAATTGAAAGTGAAACTAAAGCGTTAATTTCATTTATCGAAAAAAATTGCCTGGCGCGACAATTTTCTTTGGTATTAGACTGTCATTCAGGTTTCGGACTGCAGGATCGAATTTGGTTCCCGTACGCTAAAAGCAAACTGCAACCTATACACCATATCGGAGAGATTTATCACATACGGGATTTATTGTTTCAAGCTTACCCCTACCAAAATTATATATTTGAACCTCAATCACTACATTATCTATGCCACGGTGATATATGGGATTATTTATATGATGAATCCTTAAAAAAACAAGTCACTTTTTTACCATTAACTTTAGAAATGGGCTCCTGGCGCTGGGTAAGAAAAAATCCAACTCAATTATTAAAAAGTTTAGGTTTGTTTCATCCAATTAAGCCTCACAGAATTAAACGTGTACTAAGATCGCATTTAGTATTAATGGAATTTTTAATGCGGGTCACAGCTTCTTCCAGCATTTGGGTAGAAGATGGAAAAAGTTTAAATATGGCGCATAAAGCGACAGCACTCTGGTATAACAACTAGGCAAGATATATGTTAGAAAATAAATTAGATGCGATTATTCTGCTGCGTGGGTTAGGGCGGGAACAAGCACATTGGATGGGGATAGCTGAAAAAATTTCAGCACTTTATCCTGATATACGCATATTGCCAATGGATATCACCGGTAATGGCGTGTTTTATCAGCAAGCGAGTGATACATCTGTATTTAAAATGAGAGAAAAATTATCTGAACGTCTTAACCAAGAATATCCGGGTGTTAAGTCGTTTGCATTAATTGCGATTTCAATGGGTGGTATGATAGCAACAGAATGGGCAAAAGCCGAGCCGGATAAAGTAAAATGTCTTGTATTGATTAATTCAAGTTTCTCCGGTATTTCACCTTTTTATAAGAGACTCAAATGGCAAAATTATTGGAAATTGATAAAAGCAACACTCGGTTCAGTTAAAGTGAAAGAAGAGCTGATATTTTCTTTAACGACTAATCTGATTAATGATGTCCAGACTAAAAAAAGGGTTATTGATATCTGGATAGAAATTGCGAAATACAGACCTGTTTCATTAATAAACTTTATTCGACAACTCATTGCAGCAGCCAATTATCAATTACCATTGATAAAAAAGCCTATATTAGTATTAGCGTGTAAACAAGATAGATTGGTTGACTATACGTCGAGTTTAAAATTAATAAAAAGGTGTGAGCAGGCTGAAATTAAAATTCACCCGACAGCAGGGCATGATTTGCCTTTAGATGATCCGGACTGGCTGATTGAACAAATTAAAGCATTTATCAAAACTTCAGGCTGATACCATTATCAGCCTGAATTACTTTAGCTGTTTAGCTAACTTTCACTAGTTTCATGGTATTGGTTGAACCAATGGTTTCCATTGCATCACCATGGGTTAAAATAACCAAATCACCTTTATTTAAGTGACCTGCATCTTTTAACGAAGATAATAAATCATTGCTTAAAGACGCTGGATTGGATTTAGTTGAGTCAAAGAAATAAGGTTGAACACCACGATATAAAGCACACGTAGTTAATGTTTTATCATGTCGTGATAATGCAAATATGCGAATGCCCGAGCTAATTCTCGACATTAATTTTGCAGTATTACCTGATTCAGTTAAGCAGACAATCGCTTTTACGCCACTAGTGTGGTTTGCTGCATACATAGCAGATAGGGCGGTTGTTTCTGAAATAGAATCGAATTCTTTACTCAATCTGTGATGAGAAGTCAAAATGCTTGGGTGTTTTTCTGCGCCAACACAAACACTGGCCATAGAAGTGACTGTTTCAAGCGGATATTTACCGGCAGCCGTTTCACCAGAAAGCATTACCGCATCAGTTCCATCTAATACCGCATTTGCTACATCCATGACTTCAGCTCGAGTTGGCATTGGATTCTCAACCATGGATTCCATCATTTGTGTTGCTGTAATAACAGCTCTGTTTAGCTGTCGCGAACGGGAAATCAGTTTCTTTTGTTTACTGATTAGAGCCGGATCACCAATTTCAACGCCCAGATCACCACGTGCAACCATTACAACGTCACAGTTTACAATAATGTCGTCAATTGCTTCGTCCGTTTCGACTGTCTCTGCTCGCTCAACTTTAGCAACAATTTGAGCATCTAAACCAGCTTCCTGAGCTAACTGACGAGCATACTGAAGATCTTGACCTGAACGAGGGAAAGACACCGCTAAGAAATCTACACCAATTTTTGCTGCTAATTTAATATCTTCTTTATCTTTAGCGGTTAAAGCGGGTGCTGACAAGCCACCACCTAATTTATTGATGCCTTTTTTGTCTGATAATTTACCGCCAATTCTAACAGACGTAATAATCTTTTGACCTTCAACTCGTTCAACCGTTAATTGAACTCGTCCGTCATCAAGTAATAAAATGTCACCTGATTCAACATCATTGACCAGGTTTTTATAATCCAGCCCTACCGCATCCTGATGACCTTCGCCTTTGCCCATTTCAGCATCAAGTGTGAATTGAGCGCCTTCAGCTAAAACAATTGGACCATCTTTGAAAGTTGATACTCGAATTTTAGGACCTTGTAAGTCACCTAAAATACCGACATTCAGATTTAATTCTTTTGCAATTTCACGAACTTTTTCGGCGCGTTCGATGTGCTGCTCAGCATCACCGTGTGAAAAGTTCATGCGAACAACATTGACACCAGCTTCAATAATCTTTCTTAAATTATTATCTTTATCCGTTGCAGGTCCCAAGGTTGAAACAATTTTGGTTCTTCTAAACATTCGTCCACTCCCAGTTTGTGTGTGCTGTAATTATATTACAAATAGTACTTTAATGATATGCTGTTGTGACATATGTACTAACAATCCGATAACTTTCCGGTATAAACAAGATATATTTTCAAGGTCCTAGAGCCTGTTTATAATTTGAGCTGAGAGAAAAAATTGTCTTAGACAAGGCAAAAATAACGAAATTTAATCATCTAAAAGAATTATTTTTAACGCCGTATAAGACAATTTTGGCCTCAGCCCGAAGGGCAATGGCTATTTTAACCCTTAACTTCATTAGAATTCGTTTATTTAGAACAACTAAACCGCACTCATTCTGCTTTGTTAATGATTAAAATCGCCTATTGCTCAAAAATAACACAAAGATAAACAGGCTCTAATGCAGGCGACCTATTATCGCTCATAAATACATACGCACTTTACGCATTAAACACGCTGATTATGCTTCTATTAATGATCCCTAAGCCCTTTACTATAGCGGGATTCACGCAATCCATCTTTTACTTTCTTCAGGTTTTCCCTGAATTTAGTGCCTCGCCTAAGCGTAAACCCTGTAGCCAGAATATCAATTAAAACAAGTTGTGCAATACGTGATGACATAGGCATGTACATATCTGTATCTTCACTGACTTCGAGTGATAATACCAGATTGCATTCTTGTGCTAGTGGGCTGGCAGCATCGGTTATGCCGATGACAGTCGCATCATTACTGCGCGCCTGAGCTGCACTTTCCACATGACTTTTTGTCCTGCCAGTGTGTGAAATAAAAACAATTACTTCGCCGTCGGAGCTATTTATACAGCTCATACGTTGCATTAATACGTCATCAAAACAAATAACAGGTATATTGAAGCGAAAAAATTTATTTTGTGCATCATGGGCGACTGATGCTGATGCTCCCAGACCAAAAAATGATATTTTGCGAGCTTGGGTCAGTAGGTCAACCGCTCGGTTGATTGCCACTGTGTCTAAGTGCTGGCGAGCTGTATCAAGCGCAGCCATAGTTGAATCGAATATTTTGGAGCTATATGCATCCGGCCCGTCAGCTTCATCAACGTGACGATTTACATAGGGGGTACCGCTTGCCAGACATTGTGCTAAATGCAATTTAAAATCGGGAAAGCCTTTGGTTTCCATGCGCCGGCAGAATCGGTTTACCGTGGGTTCGCTGACATCAGCCGCTTTAGCTAAAGTAGCAATACTGCTATGCATTGCACTTTGAGGTGCCGCCATAATAATTTCAGCAACTTTTCGTTCAGATTTACTAAAACTATTTTGATTCTGTGCGATTTTTTCCAAAATATTCATAATTAGCCCAAGGTAATTAAATATATAAGTATAGTATTATGCCTCAAGGATGTTCGTAATTTAACTACAAAATTATAAAAACCTGATCTTTTTATGTAATTCGGCAACATTTTTCGATATAATCTAGAATATAAACCGATTGAATAGGTATTCTGCGTCTCTTGTTCTGTCAATTGGTTGTAAATTTTCGCTTTTTAGTGTTCAATACCGCGCTTATATTGCGCTAAGCGCAAACAGCTACAATCTCAATATTAAGACTTAACGGGGAGCTATCATGGTCTCGCAATCAAACAAGCCATGTGATTTAGTATTATTCGGTACCAAAGGGGATTTGGCACGCCGAAAGTTATTACCTTCATTATATCAATTGGAAAAAGCAGGTCTTTTAGATACGAATACACGCATTATCGGTGTAGCGCGTCATGAGCATTCACAATCAGAATATGTAGATTTGGTTGAAGAAGCTTTAAAAACCTTCATGAAAGAAGATATTGATGCAGAAACCTGGGACAAGTTTTCTGCTAAGCTAGATTATTGCATGGTAGATTTAAGAAATACCGCAGACTATGCAAAGTTACAACAGCACGTTGACCAGGAACAGCGTGTGATGGTGAACTATTTTTCAACTCCACCATCGATTTTTGGCTCTATCTGTCAGGGTCTGAAAGAAGCTGAATTAATTAATTCTGAAACTCGCGTTGTGTTAGAAAAACCAATCGGTCATGACTTAGCATCGTCTAAGGTAATTAATGATCAGGTTGCAGCGTTTTTTGACGAAAGCCAAACTTACCGAATTGATCACTATTTAGGTAAAGAAACAACGCTTAACTTATTAGCATTGCGTTTTGCTAACTCATTATTTGCTTCAAACTGGGATCATAACTGTATCGATCATGTACAGATCACAGTTGCTGAAGAAGTGGGTATTGAAGGGCGTTGGGGTTACTTTGATGATGCAGGCCAAATGCGTGATATGGTTCAAAACCACTTATTACAAGTATTAAGTTTGGTTGCTATGAATCCACCGATTAGTCTGGATGCAAATAACGTTCGTGATGAAAAGTTACGCGTTATGAAGTGTTTACGCCCAATCACCAAAGAGAATGTTGCAGATAAGACGGTTCGCGGTCAATATACTTCTGGTGCAATTCAAGGTAAAGCTGTACCTGGCTATCTTGAAGAAGAAGGTGCAAATACAGAAAGTAACACAGAAAGTTTTGTTTCGTTACGAGTTGATATTGATAACTGGCGTTGGTCTGGTGTTCCTTTCTATCTGAGAACCGGCAAGCGTTTACCAGAAAAATTAACAGAAATCGTAATTCACTTTAAAAATATGCCACATAATATATTTAAAGATAGTTTTGGTGAATTACCTTCAAACGTATTAACTATTCGTCTACAGCCAAGAGAAGGTGTTGAAGTTCAAGTATTGAATAAAGTACCTGGTTTGGACGATAAAATGCATTTACAAGAAACTAAGCTAGACTTAAGTTTCTCTGAAGCATTTAAAGATGTTCGTATTGCTGACGCATATGAAAGATTGTTATTAGAAGCCTTATTAGGTAACCAGTCACTGTTCGTTCGACGCGACGAAGTTGAAGCAGCATGGACTTTTGTTGATGGTATCTTCAAAGCTTGGGAAGAAACAAACGACAAGCCAAAACCATACCCAGCGGGTACTTGGGGTCCAGATGCTTCAGCGGCTTTAATGGCTAAAGATGGCCGCCAGTGGGATTCATAAGGATATAAAATGCAATTTGTTGAATATAAAAGTACTGAAGAATTAAACGAACAATTTGCACAGCGGGTCGCCAGTTTACTGGCGGCTGCAATTGAAAAAAAAGGCAAAGCCAGTTTAGTGGTATCAGGTGGTCGTACACCACTGCCTTTTTTCAAGCAATTGTCTCAAGCTGATATTGACTGGAGCAAAGTCGCGATAACACTTGCGGATGAACGTTGGGTTGAGCAATCAAGTGACGCCAGTAATACTGCACTAGTTTTAAATAATTTGATTCAAAATAAGGCCTCGAAAGCTACTTTTGTTGAGTTAAAAACCAGCGAATCTAGCGCTTTTGGTGCAGAGGCAAGTGTAGCTTCTAATTTAGAACAGTTATCTTTTCCTATTGATGTCCTGATTTTAGGTATGGGTGAAGATGGGCATACTGCTTCTTTGTTCCCTTGTTCAGAGCAAATTGATCAAGGTTTAACAAGTAGTGACGTGTGTTTAGCTGTACAACCTACAACTGCACCACATGAAAGGATGTCTCTGACACTAAAATCTTTACTTAACAGCGAACAAATTTTTATTCATTTGGTCGGTGAAAGTAAAAAAGTAGTGTTAGATAAAGCGTTAGCTGGAAATGACGTTAAAGAAATGCCTATTCGTGCAGTTCTTAAGCAAGATTCAACACCTGTAGATGTCATCTGGGCTGAAAAATAGCAGGAGACACCCTCAGTATGAATTCCATAGTGCAGGAAGTAACACAAAGAGTAATTGAACGTAGCCGGGAAACGCGTAAGGCGTATCTTGATAAGGTTGAGCGAGCGCGCGTTAAAGGCCCGCATCGTGAAGTATTATCCTGCGGGAATTTGGCACACGGTTATGCCGCATGTCCAAAAAATGAGAAAGGCGTATTAAAGCAGTTTAACAAATCAAATATAGGTATTATTACCTCTTATAATGATATGTTATCTGCTCACCAGCCTTATGAGCATTACCCTAAAATCATTAAAGAAGCCATTGCCGAGACAGGTAGTGTTGCTCAGGTCGCCGGTGGTGTACCTGCAATGTGTGACGGGGTAACTCAAGGGCAACCAGGCATGGACTTGAGTTTGTTAAGCCGCGATGTAATTGCGTTAAGCTCTTGCGTTGGTTTATCTCATAACATGTTTGATGGCGCATTAATGCTCGGGATTTGCGATAAAATCGTCCCTGGCTTAGTGATGGCGTCTTTAGCATATGGTCATTTACCATTTGTCTTTGTTCCAGCTGGCCCAATGCCTTCGGGGATTCCTAACTCTGAAAAGACTCGAGTTAGAATGCTCCATGCAGAAGGTAAGGTTGGTAAAGAAGCACTATTAGAATCTGAATCTGCATCGTATCATTCGCCGGGTACCTGTACCTTTTATGGTACGGCGAATAGTAACCAGCTTGTAGTTGAAGTGATGGGTCTGCATTTACCAGGCTCATCCTTTGTCGAAACCGATAGTGTCTTGCGTAACGCCCTGACGCGTGCCGCATCTAAACAAGTTACCAGAATCACACATTTGGGTAACGACTATACGCCAATATCCAAAGTTGTGGATGAAAAATCGGTTATCAACGGCATTATCGCTTTGTTGGCTACAGGTGGTTCTACCAATCATACAATGCACTTAGTGGCAATGGCACGGGCAGCCGGTATTATTGTTGATTGGACTGATTTTTCAGATCTGTCGAATGCAACACCTTTGCTTACCCGAATTTATCCAAATGGTTCTGCTGATATTAACCAATTCCACCAAGCCGGTGGGATGGCCGTATTGGTCAATGAATTATTAAGTGCTGATATTTTACATAATGATGTGCACACGATTTGTGGTCAGGGTCTTGAAAAGTATACTAAAACGCCAACCATGCTGGATGGTGAATTAACTTGGGTGGATAACCCGGTTAAATCTCAGGACAAAACCATCATTGCAACAGCTGAAAAGCCATTTAACTCACACGGTGGTTTGCAAGTGTTAAGTGGTAATCTTGGACGCAGTGTGATGAAAACATCTTCATTACCGGACGGCGATGTGAGTTTCACTGCACCAGCCAAGGTATTTGAAAGCCAGCACGATCTGGAGCAAGCGTTTAAGGACGATAAGCTTGAAGGTGACTTTATTGCAGTTGTGCGATTCCAGGGGCCAAAAGCGATTGGTATGCCTGAATTACACAAATTAACCCCTCCATTGGCGGTATTGCAAGATAGAGGTCAGAAAGTTGCTTTAGTGACTGATGGACGTATGTCAGGTGCATCAGGCAAAGTTCCGGCGGCTATCCATATGACGCCAGAAGCGATAGATGGTGGTTTATTGGCTAAAGTCCATGATGGCGATTTGATTTTAGTCGATTCAGAAAATGGCAAAGTTGAATTGCTAGTGGATGAAGAAGAACTTAATAAGCGAGAAAATGCTAAACCTCAGTTTGTTGCACAAGAAAGGGTTGGCATGGGACGTGAGTTTTTCGGTTCGCTACGTGCACACATGACAGGCGCCGAAGAGGGTGCTTGTAGTTTGTTTTTTCAGGATTAATTAAATGAGTAAACTAGTAGCGGATATTGGTGGCACTAATATGCGTATTGCTGTTGCTGATGGCGTTAATGCCATTAGCAACATTCGTAAATACAAAGTCACAGACTATGCTTCTCCAGTTGAAACAATAGAAGCTTATATTTCGGATACCGGCATTGAACGGCCAACTCATGTATGTTTGGCTATTGCATGTCCGGTAAACAGCGATCAAATTTCAATGACGAACCATAGTTGGTCATTTTCGATTGAAAAAAGTCAACAGGCATTGGGCGTTGACGCCTTGTATGTGATTAACGATTTTACCGCTATTGCTTTATCTGTTCCATTTTTAACAAATGAACAAAAAATCCAACTGGGTGGTGATTCGGCAGAAGTTAATCAACCAATTGCCGTATATGGTGCTGGAACCGGTCTGGGTGTAGCTCACGTTATTTATCAGGATGGAAAATGGACTGCATTGCCTGGTGAAGGCGGACATGTTGATTTTGCACCCAATAATCAGCTCGAGATGGATGTCCTGAATTATTTAGCAAAAGAGTTTGGTCATGTCTCAGCTGAGCGTTTAATGTCTGGACAAGGTATCGCTAATATTTATCGTGCTTTAGCTTCGATTAATGATGCAGACGATAAAGTATTAGAGCCAGCGGATGTAACTGAAAGAGCTTTAAACGGAACTTGCCCTGTATCTAAGCAGGCATTAGATATGTTTTGCGACGTAATGGGAAGCTTTGGCGGTAATTTAGCACTGACGTTATTGACTCGCGGTGGCGTATTTATCGCTGGCGGTATAGTCCCAAGATTTTCAGAATACTTAATTAATAGCGGTTTCAGACAAAGATTTGAGGCGAAAGGCCGCTTCGAAGCTATTAATAAACAAATCCCAGTCTATATAGTGACTGAGGAACAACCTGGTTTATTAGGCGCTGCTGCCTATTTAGCTCAAAATTTATAAGGTGTAAGATTTATGTCTACTCGAAATTGGTCGATGCAGCCCCTCGAAGTAATGAATGCTGGTAAAGTAGTGCCTGTTTTAGTTTTTAATAAGTTAGAACATGCATTACCTGTAGCTGAAGCTTTGCTTGAAGGTGGTATTCGCGTATTAGAGATCACATTACGTACAGAATGTGCATTAGATGCGATTAAATTAATTTCTGATAAATTACCGGAAGCTATCACTGGTGCCGGTACGGTAACTAATGCGGCTCAATTAAAAGCGGTTGAAGATAATGGTGCTCAGTTTGCAATTAGCCCGGGATTAACTCCAGGCTTATTGGAAGCAGCTAATCAAGGTAATACTGCTTTATTACCCGGTATTGCGAGTATATCTGAGTTAATGACAGGTTTAGATCATGGTTATGATTGCTTTAAATTTTTCCCTGCCGAAGCAAACGGTGGTGTTAAATCATTAAAAGCAATCGGTGGTCCATTCCCGAATGTTAATTTCTGTCCGACTGGTGGTATCAGCCCTGGGAACTTTAAAGAATATTTAGCACTGCCAAATGTTCGCTGTGTTGGTGGCTCTTGGTTAGTGCCAAATGATGCGGTAGAAGCTGGCGACTGGCAAAAAATTACTGAATTAGCAAAAGCGGCTAGTCAGGCGTAATCCGTTAAGCTAAAGATTATAAAAATAGCCCTGTTCAGGGCTATTTTTTTGCCTGAGTTTTGGCAAACTGAGCGCAGTTTATTATTATTCAGGTATAAAAAAACCGCGACAAGTCGCGGTTTTTTTATCGCTTTAAAGCCTAAACTTAGTTTTTAGCAATATGCGCTACTAAGTCTAAAACTTTATTTGAATAACCAATTTCGTTATCGTACCAAGAAACAACTTTAACAAAGTTATCAGTTAATGCGATACCTGCTTTAGCGTCAAATACTGAAGTACAGATTTCACCTAAGAAGTCGTTAGAAACAACATCATCTTCTGTGTAACCTAAGATACCTTTTAACTCACCTTGTGATGCTTCTTTCATTGCTTCACAAATTTCTTCGTAAGTTGCAGACTTCTCAAGGTTAACCGTTAAATCAACTACTGAAACGTCTGGAGTCGGTACACGGAATGCCATACCAGTTAACTTGCCGTTTAAAGCTGGAATAACTTTACCTACTGCTTTAGCGGCACCAGTCGAAGATGGAATAATGTTTTGACCCGCGCCGCGGCCACCACGCCAGTCTTTAATTGAAGGACCGTCAACTGTTTTTTGAGTCGCAGTAGTTGCATGAACAGTTGTCATCAAGCCGTCTTTGATGCCCCATTTGTCATTTAAAACTTTAGCTAAAGGTGCTAAACAGTTTGTTGTACAAGAAGCGTTAGAAACAATTTCTTGTCCTTCGTATGAATCTAAGTTCACACCACAAACAAACATTGGCGTGTCATCTTTTGAAGGAGCAGACATGACTACTTTCTTAGCGCCAGCTGTGATGTGTTTACGAGTCGTTTCGTCAGTTAAGAATAAACCTGTTGATTCAACAACAACTTCAGCACCTACTTGATCCCATTTTAAATCTTCAGGATTGCGCTCAGCTGTTACTCGAACTGTTTTACCATTGACAATCAAGTTGCCATCTTTAACTTCAACGTCACCTTTGAAACGACCGTGAGTTGAATCATACTTTAACATGTAAGCCATGTAGTCAACGTCGATTAAATCGTTGATACCAACGACTTCAATATCATCGCGTTCAACAGAAGCACGAAAAACGAATCGACCGATACGGCCGAAACCATTAATACCTACTTTAATAGTCATAGTTGTTCCTAAACTGATTGTTGATAAATATAATTTTTGTGGTTCGGTAATTAAAATCAAAAGAATCTTTCACGCAACGAAAATTCTTTTTAGTACCAATTATTGTAAAAATCGCGGCTTATTATACAAAATATATATGATAAAAACTCGAAAAAATTTATTTTAATCGGTAAATCAATCAAAAAATGCGCTTTAATTGAAAATAGCTAGATGAAAAATAACAAGATTCAGTTATGCTAGAGATAAATCAAGGCTTAGGACTAAATTATGGATAACGAATTAATCGATCAGGTTGCAAAAGCACGAGGAATTGAAACCCGTTATAAAAATGCCTGGGGACAGGATTCAGAAGTCGAACCAAGCAGTAAAGCAAAATTATTAAAAGCCATGGGTTATGCCGTTGATGATGCTGAACAATTAATGGCTCAATTAGAAGAAGAAAAACAAGACTATTGGCTATCTTTATTAAATCCAGTCAAAATTATCCGCTGTGACGAAGAAATCGAATTTGAGTTAAGAGTGCCTATCGTTCTGGCCACGCAAAATCTGACTTGTTTAATCAAAACAGAGCAGGGGCAGTCCATCGAACATGAGTTTTCCCCGATTGATGCCACTTTAGTGGATGCCGAAGAAATCGGTGAACTGGAATATCAAGAATATTTAATTGTTATTCCTGAAACGCCGGACATGGGTTATCACCAGATTGAACTGTATGATGAACAGCGCCAGTTGATAGCAACCCAACAACTGATTATCGCGCCGAAACAGTGTTATCAACCCGAAAAAATAAAACAAGGGCATAAAGTATGGGGTACCAGCGTACAGCTATATTGCTTGCGCAGTGAGACAAACTGGGGGATCGGTGATTTCTCGGATTTATCTGATTTGGTCCAGAATATTGCGCGCCTTGGCGGACACTTTGTCGGTTTAAACCCGATTCATGCTTTATATCCAGCCAATCCGGATAGTTGCAGCCCTTACAGTCCTTCATCCAGACGCTGGTTAAATATATTTTATATCGATCCTCAAGCCGTTGATGGGTTTGACCAGGCGGCTGAAGTACAGGCAATTATATCAACAGACTCACATAAAGCTTTATTATCTGAAGCAAGACGGGTTGACTATGTCAGTTATCAGAAAGTCGCTCAGCTTAAAATGCCGGTGTTTAAAGCCCTGTTTAACTGGTTTAAACATCACCATATTTCTAAAAACACAGAACAAGCACAACAACTTCGAGATTTTATTGAAACCGGTGGTGAGTCTTTGCAGCAGCAAGCTTGTTTTGATGCCATTCAGGAATCTTTAATTGAGCAGGATATTCAGGCTTATGGTTGGCCAAGTTGGCCTGAACACTTGGCTAATTATGATACCGATAAAGTCTCGCAATTTATCATTGAGCACCCAGATAAAGTCCATTTTTATCAGTATTTACAATGGATCGCTCAGCTTCAATTAGAGAACTGCCAGCAAGTCGCTAAACAAAATGATATGTTAATTGGTTTATACCGGGACTTGGCTGTAGGGGTGAGCTCTGGCAGCGCTGAGGTTTGGGCTAACCGGGATTTATATTGTGCTGATTTAAGCGTGGGAGCACCGCCTGATCCACTTGGACCTCAAGGCCAAAGCTGGGGATTGCCGCCGATGGATCCGAATCAATTGTTTCAGCAAAATTATCAGCCTGTAATTGATATGTATCGAGCCAATATGCAGGCCTGCGGTGCGCTTAGAATTGATCACGTGATGGCACTTCTTAGACTTTGGTGGGTTCCGGCTAATGAGCATGCTACTCAGGGAGCTTATGTTTATTATCCGATAGATGATTTATTGGCTATACTTTGTCTGGAAAGTCAGCGTAATCAATGCATGATTGTGGGTGAAGATTTAGGCACAGTGCCTGAAGGCATTCGCGACATTTTTGAAGACAATGGTCTGTTGTCTTATCGAGTATTCTTTTTTGAAACCGCACCCGACGGCGGTTATTACTCTCCGGCTCATTACCCTAAACAGGCGATGGCTGCGTTGACCACACATGATTTGCCAACGCTCAGAGGCTTCTGGCATTGTGAAGATCTGGAATTAGGCAAGCGATTAGGGGTTTATCCGGATGATGAGAATCTATCTCAAATCAGGCATGGTCGCCACAACAGTAAACAGCGGATATTAGACAGTTTACACGGTCATGGCGCAATCAAGCCGGATACATCAAGAGATGCATTCGATGTCGCTATGGATCGCCATCTCAACTTTGATATTCAGCTACATATGGCCCACGCCAATAGTGTTTTGTTAAGTTTGCAGCTTGAAGACTGGCTGGAAATGGATTTACCGGTAAATGTACCAGGTACCTGTGATGAATACCCAAACTGGCGCCGGAAACTCAGTAAATCATTGACTGATATTTTTGCTGACGAGAATATAAGGCAACTGAGTGAACGCCTGACTCAGGTTAGAAGTGAAAAATTAGCTTTGTGATGAATTGCTTTCATTTAAAGATTGAAAGCCAGTTTAATTTGTTACAAACTGACTCATGTTTGATTATTCAAACAAGCCAATAATAATGTTTTGATTCAAAATGATTTTATTGGCACTGAAATTGTATCAAAGCATTGTAATTTAATTAAAATGACATCTAAGTGTTTAAATAAATTCATATTGCTTTGTCAATTTTGTAGGGCTTAGCGGTGCGTTCCAAGCGGTAAAAGGAATCTGTCCTGCAGTTTATCAATATCTTTCTAATACAACGGGATTTTTGTATGCTCGCAAACGAATTAAACCACGTAAAACTTCATAACCCATTCGATTTCTTAGGTACTCAACCGAACGACCAAGGCAAGACAAAAGTTATACGGGCCTGGATCCCAAATGCACTCGAAGTAGAGGTTTATAACCTCGAAAGTGATAAATCAATCGGACAATTAAAACAAACAGATCCAGCTGGATTATTTGAAGCTGAGTTTGATAAATTAACACAAGATATTGTTTATTATTTCAAAGTTAAAAACGCTGAGCACGAATATAAGGTCATAGACCCTTACCAATTCAAAGAACAGGCATTTCATGCGGTTCACTACGTCAATACACAACCAGAAAATTTATACCGACAATTGGGTGCACAACTGATTGAATTAGATACTTCAGCCGGTAAAGTTAAAGCAACCCGTTTTGCTGTTTTTGCCCCAAATGCGAGCGCTGTGAGCCTTATTGGTGATTTCAACTGCTGGGACGGTCGTTATCATCCAATGCACAAAACCCAATGTGGCCACTGGGTTTTAGTGGTCCCTGAAGTATCAGCGGGTACCCGTTACAAATATGAAATTAAAGATCCTATGGGCAATCAGTTGCCGCATAAATCTGACCCCATTGGTTTTTATGCGGATCAGTATCCGTCTCATGCTTCTATCGTATTTGACCATGATAAGTATCAGTGGAATGATGAAAAGTGGTTATCTGAGCAAGCACAAGTGAACCGCTATAAATCGCCAATGTCGATTTACGAGCTACATCCGGGAAGCTGGAAGCCTAAGTACACAGAAAAAGGGCGTGAAGTCTTAACTTACCATGAGTTAGCTGACGAACTTATTCGCTATGTTAAAGACATGGGTTATACCCATATTGAACTAATGCCAGTAACCGAACACCCATATGACGGCTCATGGGGTTATCAGCCTGTTGGTATGTTTAGTCCGACCAGCCGCTTTGGCAGCCCGGATGACTTTAAATATTTCGTTGACCAGTGTCACCAGAATAACATAGGTGTGATCATGGATTGGGTACCGGCTCATTTCCCGGAAGACGGACATGGTCTGGCTCGATTTGATGGTACCTTTGTTTATGAATACGAAGATCCGAGACGAGGCTGGCACCCAGACTGGAATTCCTGCATTTATGACTTCGGTAAGGATACGGTTCGTCAATTCTTAGTTGCCAGTGCGTTAATCTGGTTAGATAAGTTTCATATTGATGCGCTACGAGTGGATGCGGTGGCCAGTATGCTTTATTGGGACTATTCAAGAGATGAAGGCGAGTGGGTACCAAATGTAGATGGCGGTAATGAAAACTACGAAGCTGTTAGTTTGCTGCGCTGGTTTAATAAGGAAGTTTATCAAAAATATCCGCATGCCTTTACGATTGCTGAGGAGTCTACTGCATTTCCGAAAGTTTCTAAACCTGTATTTGAAGGTGGCCTAGGATTTGGGTTTAAATGGAATATGGGCTGGATGCATGACAGTTTACATTTCATATCGAAAGATCCGGCTTATCGAAAGTATCATCACAATGAAATTACATTTTCTATGGTGTATGCCTATAACGAAAATTTCATTTTACCGATTTCACACGATGAAGTGGTTCATGGCAAAGGGTCATTGTTACGAAAAATGCCGGGTGATGAGTGGCAGGCTGCCGCAAACCACAGATCATATGCCGCCTTTATGTACGCCCACCCGGGCAAAAAACTTAACTTTATGGGTAATGATATCGGTCAGGCAAATGAATGGAATCATGCCGGTTCAGTAGAATGGTTTTTACTTGATTATGATAAACATAAAGGTATTCAAAGCCTGTACCGGGATTTAAACAGACTTTATTCCCAGTATCCCGCTTTATATGAAAAAGATCATGAAGCCGGTGGTTTCGAATGGATCGAGCACCAGGATGCCGGTCAGAGTATTCTATCTTTTGTCCGAAAAGCGGAATCCAGTAATCAAAAAGTTTATGTTATCAGTAACTTTACGCCGGTTCCACGAGAAGGGTACCGACTCGGCGTTAAAGAAGCGGGTGAATATAAATTATTATTATCAACTGACCAGTCGCAATATTGGGGTAGTGATTTTTCTACCGGTGACCTTTATCAGGCCGATAAACAAGCTTGGCAAGGTCAGGAATATTCAATCATGCTCGACTTACCTCCGTTAGCAACGGTTTATGTCGTATTTGATGAATAGATACAATCAGAGTTAAATGATTCAGCTCTGAAAAATGAATGAAGACATGGCTTAATCTTGGTTAAGCCATGTCTCATTGATTGATACCCAAGAATTCTTCATCGAGCCGGAGTCAAAAATGCGACTTCGGTTGTGCAATATTAATGGATAAACACCACCACTTCCCACTCAGAATTAACCAGGTTTAGCTTAAGGAGGCTAGGGTGAAGCAACTACAAGCATCAAAATTAGCAACCGTAAAGGGATACAACGTCTTTTTGGGCAGCGCAAATCAGTTAGGTTCTGTATACATTAAAGGCAAGGGCACCAATTTTTCAGTTGTGGCACCGGATGCCGCTCAAGTCGAATTATGTCTGTTTGATTCAGATGAAAAAGAGTTGGTCCGGATTGTTATGCCGGGCAGAAAAGGGCGAGTCTGGCATGCTTTTATTGAAGGCATTAAGCCCGGGCAATTATATGGCTACCGTGTATCGGGTAAATATGCGCCTGAATCCGGTCTTTTCCATGATCCGAATAAATTGTTAATTGACCCTTATGCCAAACGAATAAATCGTACCGTCTGTTGGAGCGAGCGCCTATATCAAGGCGACTCTCAATATATGGTGCCTAAATCTGTGGTAATTGATGATTGTGATTTTGACTGGCAGGATACGGAAAAGCCTAAAATACCGGACTCTGACACTGTCTTATATGAATTGCATGTAAAAGGTTTTACTAAATTACATCCCAAAGTGGAAGAAGCACACCAAGGCACTTACCTGGGCCTGATTGAACCTGAAGTTATACATTATCTCAAAGATCTGGGTGTCACCAGTTTACAGCTGATGCCTGTGATGACATTTATGTCCGAACCCAGATTAGAAAAACTAGGGTTAAGCAATTATTGGGGTTATAACCCGATCAACTTTTTTACACCGGACCCCAGATATGCGGTTTCGGATTCTGTGGTTGAGTTTAAAACCATGGTCAGAGAATTACACAAAAATAATATTGAAGTCATTTTAGATGTTGTTTTTAATCACAGTGCAGAAGGCGGATATGACGGGCCTGTGCTGTCTTTTCGAGGATTGGATAACAGAAACTTTTATTTATTTGAACGAGATCAGCATGGTCAGAATGATTATTCAAAGTTAGTGAATAATACAGGTTGCGGCAACAGTATTAACCTGGACAATCCGTATGTACTGCAACTGGTGACAGCGTCTCTTCGTTATTGGGTTGAAGAGATGGAAGTCGATGGATTTAGATTCGACTTAGCGGTCAGCTTAGCACGTGAAGGCAATGATTTTGATAATTACTCTGCCTTTTTTAAGGTTCTCTTTCAGGATCCTGTTCTGAGCCAGGTTAAATTAATTGCCGAGCCTTGGGATATTGGCTGGGGTGGTTATCGTTTAGGTCAGTTTCCTGAAAACTGGCATGAATGTAATGATAAATTCAGAGACACAGTCAAAGGCTTCTGGCACGGCAGTCAATCTCTTTTAGGCGATTTTGCGACCCGCTTGTTAGGTTCAAGGGATGTATTTCTAAAAGGTATACGCTCAATTAATACCAGTGTGAATTATATTGCTTATCATGACGGGTTTACGCTACATGATTTGGTGAGTTATAACCACAAACATAATCAGGCCAACGGAGAAGACAATCGGGACGGACACGGTCATAACTTGTCTTATAATCATGGTGTTGAAGGTCCAACACAAAATGCCAAAGTTAATCGGCTCAGAGAAAAGCAAAAACGTAATCTGCTGGCCACATTATTTTTGTCACAAGGCACACCTCATCTATTGGCCGGAGATGAAATTGGTCGCACCCAGTTGGGAAATAATAATGCCTATTGTCAGGATAATACGATTAGCTGGCTCAATTGGCAGCTGACTAAAGCAGATAAATCGTTGCAGACCTTTGTTAAAGAGCTGATTAAATTGAGGCATAGTAGTTTATTGCTTCATTCATTATCGCTGGATGATGACAATTATTTTGGCACTTTGATAAATCATAAAGTGAACTGGTTTCAGGTTAATGGCGAACCCATGGATGATATGGCCTGGAACGCACCGCACAATTTCAGCCTAGCAGTCGAATTGGTATGCGGATCATACGAGCATTGTCCGGAGCAAGACAGGTTTTTAATTCTGTTTAATTCAGAAAACCATGATTTACATTTTACCTTACCTGAATTAGCCGACAAACAAACCTGGTCTCTGGTATTTGATACCGCGCTTGAAACGAATCCTTTCTCTAAAGAAAATTCGGTCGGTGATTATTATAATCAGCAAAGTAAAAGTCTTTCTTTGTTACGTCGTTGTTTTAATACTAAATAAGCTTTAAAACCCCCGCTGGATATAGTCTGGCTGCCAAGACTATATCCAAAAAATGACTCGTCATATTCATTAAATATTATTAATCGCATTTATGGCCTTTATGATGCTTATAATTTCAGGTTATCCATAAGTGTCAAAACAACGCCTTATCTTTGTAGCCTAGTGCTCGCTTTTTAGCTAAAATAGCCCGCGATTTTCACAAAGCTGACGAATATAGGAACAGAATATATGTCGAGCACGACTTCAACTTGCCAAATCGGTTTAATCGGTTTAGGTGTAATGGGTAAAAGCCTTGGTTTAAACCTAGCAGATAACGGTTATAAAGTTGCCGCATTTGATTTAGATGCTGATAAAGTGCAGGGCATTTTATCGCAAGACGAAATAGAGCGTGGCGAGCAAGACGCGCGCATTGAAGGTTGTTCATCATTTGAAGACATGTTGAGCAAACTTGAAAAACCTTATTTAATTATTTTATCTATCCCAGCTGGTAAACCAGTTGATATCGTGTGTGGCAAGCTGATGGAAGCTGGTATTTCACAAGACGATATCGTTGTAGATACTGGTAACAGCTTATGGACTGATACTGTTGAACGCGAAAAGCAATACAATGGTAAGTTCATTTTCTTCAGCTGTGCTGTTTCTGGTGGTGAAGTAGGTGCTCGTTTCGGACCTTCATTAATGCCATCTGGTGATAAAGCAGGTTGGGCACGTTTAGAGCCTGTGCTCGAAGCTATTTCTGCGAAAGTTGACGCTAATACGGGTCTGCCTTTGGTTAACAATGAACCAGGTAACCCGGTTAAAGAAGGTGAGCCTTGTGCTGCTTATATTGGTCCTACTGGCGCGGGTCACTATGTAAAAATGGTACACAATGGTATTGAGTATGCAGATATGCAGTTAATCTGTGAAGCATACCAAAGCTTACGTACTGCGCTTGGTTTGACACCAAAAGAAATTGCAGCAATTTTCCGTGAGTGGAATAAGGGCCCGTTAAATAGTTATCTAATTGAAATTTCTGCAGAAGTTTTAGATCAGGATGATCCTGTTACCGGTAAACCTATTGTTGATGTCATTTTAGACGTCGCTGGCCAAAAAGGTACAGGTTTATGGACTGCATTAGGTAGTTTAGAAATTGGCTCACCGGCTATGGCTGTAACGGCTTCTGTATATGCTCGTTGTTTATCTAGCTTGAAAGATAATCGAGTTAAAGCTTCTGGTATCTTAAAAGGCCCTGAAGTTAAACAAGTTTCAGAGAGCGAAAAAGAAGCTTATATCCAACGTGTTCATGATGCTTTATATTGTTCGAAGATCTGTGCTTATGCGCAAGGTTTTGAATTAATGAAAAAAGCAGGTGAGCAACAAGGTTGGGACCTGGATTTTGCTGCAATTGCTAAAATCTGGCGTGCCGGTTGTATTATCCGTGCTGTATTCTTGCAGTCTATTACTGATGCATTTAATAAAGACAAAGAATTAGCCAACTTATTGATGGATGACTTCTTTGCGGGTCAAATCGAGAAATTCCAGGCAAACTGGCGTGAAGCGATTGTTGACGGTGTGCGTTTAGGTGTCGCTATGCCATGTTTCACATCATCACTTTCTTACTATGATTCATATCGTAGTGAAACGACTGCTGCAAACTTATTGCAAGGTCAGCGTGATTTCTTCGGTTCACACACTTTTGAACGTGTAGATGAGCCTCGCGGTCAGTTCTATCATGTAAACTGGTCTGCTGAGCGAGATATCGTTCGAATCAAATAAGCAAGTCTAATGCTTATCGCATCAGTTGGCTGTTTTGCCAACTGATGCTTCCACAATCTTAATGCCTGTTTAATTTAATCCAATCTTTTATTGATCCGAATCAACTTTTGCCAAGTTCAGCTATACTCAAAACTGAGAACTAACCTTTTATAAATCATAAAGATAATCTAGCTTTAATAAAATGAGTCTTGTTCGATTTTTATTCGATATCGTCTATTATTAACTCTAGGCAAGAATTCTAGACAGGAATGTGTAAATTAGGGAGCCGATATGTCCACAGATGTATTATTAGTAGATGACGATAAAATGACTCACAAGTTTATTGAGAGTCAACTCGAAGGCGAATTTAATCTTATTCATGCATATAATGGAGATGAAGGTTTAAGCATTGCCCAAAATACACAAGTAGCCGTTATTTTATTAGATATTGAAATGCCGGGACAAAACGGTTATCAGGTATGTCAAACCCTTAAACAAGATGCTAAAACCAAAGAAATTCCGGTTATTTTTCTATCCGGTAAAAGCAAAGTTGATGAGATAATCAAAGGATATGAAGCTGGCGCGGACGATTTTGTGATCAAGCCATTTGATATGGCGTTTTTACAGACCAAACTCACTGTTATTAATAAGTATTATTCTGAACGTAAGAAATTGAGCCAAAAGATTAAACTGGCCGAAGATACCGCATTTACGGCCATGACTGGCAGCAGTGAATTGGGGCAGGTGGTTAGCTTTGTAGAAAAAAGCTATGGTGTATCAACACCGGAAGAGTTGGCTGAGCACTTTTTAAATTTAACCCGGGTTTGGGGGTTAAACTGTTTGGTTTATATGAAGCTATCAGCGCAAAACTATTATTTTTCAACAAAAGGTGTCGTAAAGCCACTTGAGCAAAAACTGATGGAAAGCGCTAAAAATGATGAAAGATTTATCGATTTTGGTGCCAGAACCATTATCAATTACCCAAAGGTTAGTATTCTCATCAAGAATATGCCGGTCGATAATCCGGAAGATTATGGTCGGTTAAAAGATTTGTTTCCATCTGCGATGGGCGCTATTGATGCCAAATTGCATGCACTGGAAGTGGAAAAAGCGCTGACAGAACAAGCAAATCAGCTTACCTTAACTTTTCATGATATGAAAACCCAACTACTCGATTTAACTAGCAGTATCAATAACAACCAACATCATGGTTATGAAAAAATGCGAAAAATGTTCTATGAGCTGGAAGCTAGGATCCCAACCTTAGGCCTGGACGATGATCAGGAAAAATATATATTAGACAGTGTCATGAATACGATAGAAGAAGTGACTGAAAGTGTGATTGCATCAGACGATACTAACCGGACTCTGGCAAACGTATTAGTTACTATGCAAAATTTAGTAGATGAGCAAACGGCAATTGTTGATGTAATTAAGCAGTCAGAAGAAAAATATTTTGCATCGAGTGAAACATTTTCAGATGCAGATGTTGAGCTGTTCTAATGCATGCTCAACATCTGTAATTGCAAAGCAGAATGAGTGTGTCTAATTGATAGGATAGGCTTGTGTTGTTATCCCGACTAATCTCATATCTTCTAAAATCATGCTGCCTGTACTCGAATCTTCACCATTGCCGCTAAATTCAATTTCAAATTCACTTCGCCATTCAAGCAGTTTTTTACGAAATAACCTTATCTGTGTTTTTTTTCTAGCCAGAGAAATAAATTGCAGGTTATTACGCTCGCAATAATCTTTTGCATAGGCGTGTGCTGTTTCAGTCTGGCGTCGCAATTGCCAGAACTGAAAAGCAAATAAAAAAATGGCTATTAAAACGAGTATATTAATGAGTTGCATCGTATTTTCCGGCAACCATTTTGCTTAACGATACTCGGGTATTAGGCAGCGCATTCGGATTTTGCAACAAGGCAAAAATGCTGCGTCTTAAATTCGGAATAGCAACCAGATCCGTAAACAGAGCTTCAAATAACCCTTCAGCCGGGTGTCTGGCAATTGTCTCTAAAAACAAACTCAGTAGAAGGGGATCAGTCAGGCTGGTAAAACAACGAGCACTGATGACGGCTAATGTATCTGCATCCAGCGCTTGCTCATTATTAAGAAGATCTGTTAAATACGCATTTAATTCAGGCTCACCAGCGCAACCGGATACACAGCGCAATAAAGTTAACTTCTGTGTTTTCTCTAACGTTTTGTTCTGCAACTGTCGAATAATTCGTCTGTTTGTTGCTCGGTTTAGTTGTTGATGTTCAATCAGGCTGGCTAACTCAGCCTGCATATTGGCCGGAAATTCAAAAAATCCATTATCAAATAGCTGGTTTATTTTAGGGTCTTCCAATCGCACTAATAAATCTGCCCAGCCTTGTACCGCTAGACTCTGCCAGTTATCCCAAGTTTGATGAGAAAGGTAACTAATGCAATCTGCCATATAATGTGACGGTGCCAGCTTTAATTTATGTTTTAGTTTTGCGTTGACCATGGCCAGCTTTTTCTGATCCGGCGCTTTTATATAAGGGTTATCGGGGAGTTTTCCTTCTCCACCTTCAGTAATCTTACCGCCCATGGCTTCTTGAATAATTGCAACAAAATGATTGCGTGAGGCTTCTATTAACTGACTTTCTTCATTTAATGGTAAATTCATAAACCAGATATAGGGATTTATGGTTTGCCCCAGAGGCCAGTAAACTAATGCAAATCTAGCCGTCTTTTGAATTGGGAAAGGGTAAGCTTGTTGAGCATTTTCAAATTGCTCAAACTCTATTTTTGAAATCTCGGTGACACGCCGACCAATATCATAAATGCAATAGTCACAGCCAGCAGCTTGGACAAGTTGATATAAAGTTGAGATATTATTCATAACAATTCTAATAAAACTAAGTTAAGCGGATTATATCAGAAGCCGACTCTCGCTATAATAGCCTTTTTAATCAAACCTTAATTGAATATGAGTAAAGCCGAACAAGTTTCTATATTATTAGCTCAGCTAAGTCAGGAACTCAAAATTCTGGGTTTATGGCAAAACCAGCACCCACCCGCCAGTGCGCTGGCTAGCACACAGCCGTTTTGCATTGATACTTTGGAATTTCATCAGTGGTTGCAATTTATCTTTATCGAAAAAATGCAGTTATTAATTGAGCATAAGCAAACTTTGCCAAACAATCTGGCGTTAATGCCGTTAGCCGAAGAAATTTATAAACAAACCGAATTTGATACTCAGGGATTATTTTCGGTACTCACTCAAATAGACAGGTTATTTGAATGATAATGCATGCACCCGAATTCGATACTGGCTTTCAACCGCAGGTAGAGCCACTTGAAATCCTTTATCAGGATGATTATATGGTTGCGGTTAATAAACCTTCGGGTTTACTGGTTCATCGCTCGCTTATCGATAAACATGAGACCCGTTTTGCAATGCAGATGGTCAGAGACCAAATTGGTCAGTATGTTTATCCTGTGCACAGGTTAGACAGACCAACATCGGGCGTTTTGTTGATGGCTTTGTCTTCAGAAATAGCCAGAGATATTTCAATTCAGTTTGAACAGCGTCAGATTGATAAAACGTATCTGGCGATCGTCAGAGGCCATTTATCGGGCGAAGGGTTAATTGACTATCCGTTAACTGAGCAACTGGATAAAATATCAGATAAAAAAGCAAATCAGAATCCACTGCCCAAAGACGCACAAACAGCCTACCAGTGTTTAATGCAGGCAGAGCTGGACGTTGAAATAAATCGTTATCCTCAATCCAGGTTTTCACTGCTAAAAATGAATCCGAAAACAGGACGAAAGCACCAAATTAGACGTCATCTAGCTCATCTTCGCCATCCTATTATTTATGATGTAAACTATGGTGACAATAAATATAATAAGTATTTCAAAACGTTAAATGACAAAACCCGATTAGCATTACATGCTTGCAAGTTAGAGTTAAATCACCCGCTCAGTGGGAATCGTCTTTCAATCAAAGCGGGATTAGACGATAGTTTTAATCAGTTACTGGCCATGACAAAACTGAGCGTCAATGAGGAGGCAATATGAGTTCAATCGCAATTTTAGTGGGATCTGTTTATGGCGGTGCAGAAGAATTAGCCGATCATGCAGAAAAAATGCTGCAACAGGCAGGTCATCAAACTCAGCAGTTCAGCGATGCCGCGTTGACTCATTTACTGGAATATAACCCAAACTTCTGGCTGGTGATTACGTCTACGACAGGTCAGGGGGATGTGCCCGCGAATCTGGAAGCGCTTTATTTTGAAATCAAAGATACAACACCGGATTTGCGCGGCAAACAGTACGCAGTGATTGCAATGGGCGATTCATCCTACGGAGATACGTTTTGTCAGGCTGGACGTCGTTTTGATGAAGTACTAACCGAGAGTATGGCAAGCCAGATTCAGCCACTGCTTGAAATTGATGCTTGTGAAACTATGGATTCAGTGGGCGCCGCGCAAGAATGGCTTGAATCTTTGCTGAGCAAATTATTCTGATTAACCTCAGCTGAGGTTGATTAGATTGTTTAACCAAGCCAAAAGCTTTTTGATAGGTAAAGGGGGTTAAAGCATCGGCCAGTTAAATGAATCAAAATCGCTAATTTTCTGCAGTAATTCAGCGTCGAGTGATTCAAAATAATGCCCTTGGGGCTTTAAAAGCGTCAGTCGGATAGTTTCATGTTTGTAGTTAAACGAAAGCGCAAATGCGTGAAGATATAACCTGTCAGCCTGCTCCCCCTGATAGATGTCATCGCCTAATATACTCACACTTAAAGATTTCATGGCTACTCTAAGTTGATGGGTTTTACCTGTATAAGGCTTTAGCAGATAAAGGCGTTTTTTATCGCCAATTGAAAACGAATAAAAAAAGGTTTTAGCCGGATTATCTTTACTTCTTAAGAGTTTCCAAGCTTTATTTCGTGACTTGACCATGTCTCCGATAATACGGCCTTGTTTTTGTTTTGGTTTGTTTCCGCCCAGAGCAAGGTAATACTTATTAAGCTGACCGTTTTGCAAAGCGTGATTAAAAAAATGTTCAGCCTGAATGTTTCTCGCAAAAATAATTAATCCTGAAGTACGCTTATCCAGCCTGTGGACAGGAAAAAGTGATTCGTCAACCTGAGCTTGGAACTGATTAAAAAAGCCCGTTGTCTCACCATCGTTGTGAAAATCCCGGTCATGCGGTTTATTGACGATATAAAAATCAGGGTGCTGATAGATTATTTCGATTGCCTGAGCTGGGGTTGTCATTTTAGAGGCTAGTCTTTTTTCTTAAGTTTTTTTAAACCCAGGCCCTGATACTGGCCTTGGAAACGCGCATAATAACTGGCACCTGTAAACCAAAGTCCAGCCAGAATAAATTCGGCAAACGCGAGTAAACGTTCAGACTCTGATGCATAAATCAGCGTTAAACTATGTAAAAAATAAAACATGCAGATGAAATTTGACCAGGCGAAGGTATAGGCCTTGCCGGCAAGCATGCCTTTTAAAGGGAATAAGAGCGGCGTTAACCAAAGGCCTAATACAAACCAGACCGACATGCCTTCCAGCGGTGGTACCAGCCAAACATGCCAGAGGGGGATTAAAATAAATAATCCGAGATAGCCTGTCAGCGCAATCATTTTACATTGTTTGATTTTTTTTAATCGTTCAGGACTTTGATGTAAGGCTTGTTTGTTTTGATCTGTCATTATGCTAATTTTTGCGCCATTAAAGCAACACGTTTACCCAATGCAAATGCGAGCTCGGCTTCCTCTGTTGCTAATTGATTATTTCTGTCTTTTGCCAGATGGCTTGCGCCGTAGGGGGTGCCTCCGGTTTGTGTGGTGTGCAGATTGGATTCACTATAAGGTAAACCAACCAAGACCATACCATGATGCAAAAGCGGCAGCATCATACTTAAAAGAGTAGATTCTTGTCCACCATGAAGTGAACTGGATGAGGTAAAACAGGCGGCCGGTTTGCCACTGAGTTCACCTTTGAGCCAGCTTTGAGAGGACTGATCAATAAAATATTTGAGCTCAGCTGCCATATTGCCAAAGCGAGTAGGTGAGCCCAGGATCAGGCCATCAGCGTGGGTTAAATCCTGTTGTGTTGCGTATAAATCGCCTTTATCTGGGATGGTAGGTGCTGTTTGCTCATGATTTGGAGATAGCTCTGCAACGGTTCTTATTTTTGCCTGAGCGCCGACTGATTCTACACCGTTAGCGATTTGATAAGCTAGCGCTTGGGTAGAACCGTGTCGGCTATAATAAAGTATGAGAATTTCTGTCATTAGTTATTAATTAATGACAATACGTTTTCAGGTGGGCGACCAATTACGGCTTTGTTTCCTTTGACTACAATTGGGCGCTCGATCAATTTTGGATACTCATTCATAAGAGGAAGCAGTTCCTGATCAGACATGAGATCGTCTAAGTCTAGCTCCTTATAAATTGCTTCTTTATCTCGGATAAAGTCATGAACGGATTCAACATCCAGCTTAGTGGCTAACTCAGCCAGAGTTTCAACGCTTGGAGGCGTTTCCAGGTATAAAATTATTTCAGGTTCAATGCCATTTTCTTGTAAAAGCGCCAGTGTTTCACGACTTTTACTGCAACGAGGGTTATGATAAATGGTGTAGTTGGACATAATTACAGCCTTTTGAGATTTTCTTGTTCATTTCTTAACTGCTTAATCCTGGCCGAAATTCGTTTTTTGTCGATTTCGGACTGACGATCAATATGGTTAAACGCCGTATGGAGCTCATCAATTGCCTTAGGATAAGCCAGAACCATTGCATAAAGTTCTGCCTGAGCCTGATGGTATTGAGAACGGTTGCCTAAAGCTTTATAGGCATCAGCCATTATTTGCCAGGCAAGATAATGCTGTGGGTGCAGAATAATAAAATCTTTCAAAATATCAACTGCTTTATTCGCCTGATTTCCCTGAAGCAATGCGTTTGCATAATTTAAAACCAATACTTGGTTATTTGGCATCAGTTTTAGCTTGTCCTCAAGTATTTTATAGATGACCTTAAATTGTTTAAGCCCAATAATAACATCGGTTTTTAAATCTAAATAAAACAGGTTACTGCTTTCTTGTTCTAACAGCTCATCAATGACTTTATTCGCCGCCAGATAGTCTTCGTTTTTCATTAAGGCTAAAGCCAGACCGTATTGGTAATAAGGCTTCTGACGAGGCTTGGCATTTTTAAGTTGATTAGTATAAAAATCGACATGGTATTCAGGTCTATGGGTGTAGAGCACCGCGGTTCTGATTTTTGCCAGCTGAAAGTCAGAACTCACGGGTAAAAATACCGGGGTTAAGCCGTCTATGCGTGCACGGATATCACTGACCCGGCTATCCGGTAGTGGATGTGAATACAACATAGCGGGTAGTTTGCTTGAGTATCTGGATTGTTCAGCAAGGCGTACAAAAAAATCTCTAGCGCCGCGAGGGTCGTAACCGGCTTCGATTAAGGTTCTAAGGCCGATTCGGTCAGCTTCTTTTTCATTCTGACGGGTATAATTCAGCGCCATTTGTTGTGAACTCGCCTGTGCGGTTGTTATGGCGGCGGCCCCGGCACTCGGATCGGCCATTGCAATTAAGATAGCGCCAAGTAAAGAAGCAATTGTCAGTGGTGCATTTCTTTGTTGTTCTTCAATTGATCGCGCAATGTGCCTTTGGGTCACGTGCGCGATTTCGTGTGATAGAACCGAAACCAATTCGCTTTCGGTTTCTGCTTCGAGCAATGTCTGAGTATGAATAGCAACAACGCCGCCGAAGGTAGCAAACGCATTTATTTGCGGGTTTTTAATTAAATAAAAATCAAACGGGTACCGGACATCATCCGCTTTAGATACCAGTTTTTTACCCAAGGTATTAATGTATTCGTCTAATAATGGGTCACTGATTATAGGTGAGGTAGCGCGCAATTGTTTACGGATAACTTCACCAATCAACTTTTCTTTTTCAATCGTCAGTGTGCTGGCTGCAACCGTACCTAAATTGGGCAAGTTGTTAGTTGAAAGATTATTTGCATATACACCGGGTGTCACACAGAGCTGGCATGCCATTGCCAAACCACAGATAATTTTTTTTAATCTATTTTTCAAACGAATACCTTTGTTTACTCTCTATTAAATCTTTACTGTTAGAGGGGAATTTATTTAATTTGTTTCCCAGATTGGATAATTTACTGCGCTAAGCTTTGATAAATTGGCAAAAAGAACAGCTTGTTATCACTCACCTAACAATAAATTATCCAGATCAGAATCATCCATTTTTTTCTCTAATGAGCGGAAATATTGCTCAATACTGACGCCGTCAAATTTCACTACATCAACATGCTCACGCATATACTCTATAATATTATCGACCGCTTTCATCGAATAAAAAATGAGAGCTCTGTCGGCATCATCACCGCTTTTAAAATAATATTCTATAAATTTGTGCAACTGGTTCATTCTGCCCAGTACTTTCATTGTGCCTGGATCCCAGAGTTGGAACTCCATTAGCCGGTGGTTTTTAACATACTGGTCTATTTGTTTATTTTTAGCAAAAGGAAAACAGTGCAGTTCAAAGCCCCGGTCAGTAAATACTTGATGAATTGCAAGCCTTGGTTTTTTCCTGACATGAATTTGGTTGTACTCATCCATATAACCGTCCAATAAATTGATATTCCAATTGGTTGGTTTGCAAATTTTATTTAGCGCATTATCAAACCCCATCGAATGCTGACTTTCAAATTCACTGACAGATGACGCGACTAAATGGTAAAATGGCGGCAATTCTCCCCAGTTAAGCTGTTTTTTATATTTATTGATATCTTTCAGTTTGGGATTTTCAGGCAATGCAGAGCCTGTAATCGAATTAAGCATAGTTAAAAAGAACCTCTGGGTTATCCTCGAGTCTATATATTAAAAGGCCTTTTGCATTGTTATTATGATTGGAGTTTTATGGATTGCTGACAGAAACTGAATATTCTGTTTTGCGTTAACTGTTATATTTGGCTCAAACCTAGGCTCAAAAACTGACGTGGTAATACTAAAATGCAACATCAATTAAATACTCAAGGTTTAGTTTGTCCGATGCCGCTATTAAAACTCAAACTACTGCTTAAACAATGTCAAACCGGTGATCAAATTGTGCAAAGCATCACAGATACTCGCTCAGTTAAGGATATTCCAGCGTGGCTTGAAATGAAAGGATATTCTGTTGAGATCAGGCGCTTAGATAGCCAAATTACCATTTTGGATATCAAAATCAGTTAAGGTTTGCTGATGTTCGGGCCGATAAATAAACAGCGGGCTTTAGTTTTTACCATGAGGAGGAAGCAATGAGCCAGGATTTATTGATTCCATTTTTACCCAGAGTGGTACAAAACAGACTGGAGAAACCTAAGCTTAACGTCAAGCGGATTTCCAAAGAACCGCGCATTTCGCAAGAAGCTTATCAGGAAGAAAACCAATACGAGCACTATGATCAAAACAATATAGTGGTGAGTCGCCATACGCCCGAAAAAGATAATGCCAGACAGGGTAAACCCGATAGCGGACAGGCGCAGGAGCAAGCTAGTTCATCTCAAAATGACGTGCTTGCAACAGATGATGAAGTATCACAAAACACTGACTTATCCGAGGAACAAATTGAAGCGTTTGAACATCCGACTTATGAAAAGGATGAGATTTTTGAACATAAACAGCAAAAAAAACTGATTCAGGACCATCTGGCTAAAACACAGGACAGATCAAAAAAAGATGATAAACCTGAAGATGATGATGAAAAGCATATCGATATTCTAATTTAACGTCTAGGGCCTAGCTAAATCGCCTAAAAACTGGATAATGGCTCATTTTACCGGGCTCAGAGGTCATTTTGTCAAAGCTTAAACAAGTATTTTCCAGTGAAGGCGCACTTGCAAACGTGATATCTGGCTATCAACCCAGACAAGCGCAACTTCAACTGGCACAAGCTTTTGCCGATGCGGTCGAAAATCAATCTTTGGTGATTGCTGAAGCCGGTACTGGCACGGGCAAAACGTTTGCTTATTTAATACCGGCTTTGTTGAGTGAAAAAAAAGTGATTATCTCAACCGGTACCAAAAACCTTCAGGAACAACTTTATCATAGGGATTTACCTCTAGTTAAAAAAGCTTTGGTCAGTAAAGCGAAAACCGCTTTGTTAAAAGGGCGCTCTAATTATTTGTGTTTATTAAGACATAAGCAGCAACAAGCACCTGAGATGCTCAACGATAAAACAGTTGAGAAAGATCTTAAGCAAATTGCAAGATGGGCGGTGGCCACTCAAAGTGGTGATTTAGGGGAAGTGACCAGCATAGCCGAAGATTCAAAGGCGATTCCTCTGGTAACCAGTACGCTTGATAACTGTCTGGGCAAAGACTGTCCTGATTATAATGACTGTTATCTGGTTAAAGCGCGTAAAAAAGCGGCAGAAGCTGATTTAGTTGTCATTAACCATCATTTATATTTTGCAGATATGGCAGTTAAAGATACAGGCTTTGGCGAAATTGTACCGGACTCTCATGTTGTCGTTTTTGACGAAGCTCATCAGATCCCTGACATTGCTTGTGAATATTTTGGCCAGCGATTATCAACCCGCCAGTTAGTGGAGTTGGCCAAGGATATAGAAACTGAATACCGAACTGAATTAAAAGATTTACGCCAGCTTGGAAAAGCCGCAGACAAACTTCAAACCAGTGCCAAACAATTCAGATTAGCATTTTCAATCGACCCTGAAAAAGGCAACTGGCGTGATAAAGGCCAGACGCCCGAATTTATCGAACATATAGAATCCTTATCTCAGGCCATTGAGTTTTGTTATGAAGTCGTAAAATTGGCCGTCGGTCGGACAAAAAATGCAGACAGTTTATTTGACAGACTGGTTATTGTGAAAGCAACGCTAGAGCGTTTAACTCAATGGAATCAGCCTAATGTGAGCCTTTGGTATGAAACCACGCCGCGCCATGCGAGTCTGAATTTAACCCCTTTATCGATTGCCGATAAATTTTCAAATTTAAGAAAGGATAAAAAGCAGGCTTGGTTGATGACATCAGCCACGCTAGCGGTAGACGGTAAGTTTGATCATTTTACAGAATTACTCGGATTAGACGACTTTGAATCTTTGTCGTTAGAAAGCCCGTTTGATTATAAAAATCAGTCGGTTTTATGTATTCCCAGATACTTTCCTGAGCCGCATGACAGAAGTGTACTGGCAGAATTGAAAAAAACGGCAATTGAGCTTATTAAAGCGAGTCAGGGGCGCTGTTTCTTTTTATTTACCAGCTATCGAATGATGAATTTGATGGCAAACACTTTAAAAGCGGCCATTGATAACCCCATTTTTGTACAGGGGGAAGTGCCTAAACGAAAATTGTTAGAACAGTATCTGGCTGAATCAAATCCTGTGCTGTTGGCAACCGGCAGTTTTTGGGAAGGCGTGGATGTACGAGGCGATGCATTAAAATGTGTCATTATCGACAAGTTGCCTTTTGCAGCACCAGATGATCCGCTAACACAAGCCCGAATTGAAAACTGTCGGCGAAAGGGGCAAGATCCTTTTAATAAAATTCAGATACCGCAAGCCGTTATTACTTTAAAACAAGGCGCAGGTCGTCTGATTCGCGATGTTAAAGATAAAGGCGTATTGGTGATTTGTGATCCCAGACTGGTCAGTCGTCCTTACGGTGAAATATTTTTACAAAGCTTGCCCGATATGAAAAGAACCAGAACGTTAAGTCAAGCTTGTGAGTTTTTAGCAAGATCAGATGAAGATACTCTGATTGAAGAATAAAAAATTGTACGATTAAATTTTAGTGATTAAAGAGTAAATTGAATGAGCGATAAGCAAGATTATTGTGTACTGGCGCTGGATACATCAACCGAAGCTTGTTCGGCAGCCGTTTTAACGCCTAACGACAGTTATGTTGAATATGCAGTTTGCCCGAGAGAGCATAATAAACGAATACTGGATATGGCGCAGCGGGTGCTTAATCAAGCAGGCGTGACCCTTGCTGATGTGGATGTGATTGCCTATGGCAAAGGTCCGGGCAGTTTTACCGGTGTCAGAATTGCAACCGGAATCGTACAAGGCATTGCCTTTGGCGCAGACAAACCCGTCGTGGGCGTTTCTAGTCTGGCTGCAATGGCTCACGCACTTTTTCGGCTTGATGGCACTGAATCTGTGATCAGTGCAATTGACGCCCGGATGAATGAAATTTATTTAGGGATTTATCAAACTCACAAACTGGGTCATTCTGAAGCGTTATTCCCTGAACAGGTTTGTGCACCTGAAAATGCTTTATCAATGGTTGATACAGCAAATAACTGGCAGGCAGTTGGAACCGGATGGCAAACTTATCAAACGATTTTATCTGAACAGGTAAATGCACAAATTAGCACTGAAATCGAATTTCCAAACGCGTTAGATATCGCTTATTTGGGATTAACTGAATATTTAGCCGGTAATGCAACTTCTGCTGATTTAGCTTGCCCCAGTTATGTCAGGGATCAGGTGACCTGGCAAAAACTACCGGGTAAATAAGCCGAGTTCGTTAAACAGATCAGGCAAGTCTGACTATGAAAAATCGTAAAGTTCAGTTTGTTGTATTTATTTTATTGGCACTGGCTCTTGAGTTTATCCCTTTTATCAATATTCCGCTCAAATGGCTCGAAACCTATTTTCATGAAATCAGCCATGGTATTGCCGCCATTGCGACCGGGGGAACGGTTGTAAGCATCAGGCTAAATCCGAATGGCTCGGGTTTATGTATCAGTCGGGGCGGCTGGCCTGTCCTGATCAGTTTGTCCGGATATTTAGGCGCGGCTTTCTGGGGCTGGCTCATCATCGCGATTTCAGAGAAAAAAGTGCAGTTGGCCAGAATATTCAGTATCATGACTTTTATATTATTTTTCATTAGCTTAGTACTGTGGGCAAGGGATGTTCTGAGTATTCTGATTTTATTGTGTCTGTTAAGTTTAAATTTATTGATGATTCGGAAACTGGATCACACTTGGTTGAAGGCCATACTGCTGTTTATCGGGATTAGCGTTATACTTAATGCAATAAAAAGTCCCTGGTACCTGATAGATGGTCAAGCTGTAGGGGATGGTGCCAGTTTAGCTGAGCTGACCTTCATTCCTGAAGTGGTCTGGATATTCATTTGGATGCTGGCAGGCCTGTACGGGCTATATTTAAGTTGGCGAGGTTTATATGCAAGTCGTAATTAAACAATTGAAAAACATTTTGGTGATAGCGGCCGCTATGGGGGCAGTTGGATGCAGTTCTGTACCAGACAATTTAGTGGTGGGCGAACAAGTCAATTTAGTCAACTATCAGCAAGCCAGTCAAAATGCCAGACAGGTACTCGGTGAAAAGGCGCGCTGGGGCGGTGTGATAGCCAATATTAAGCATAAACCGAATCACACTATGCTGGAGATTGTTCAATACGAACTCAGATCTAACAGTAAACCTAAGCCCGGAGATGATTCTTTAGGTCGATTCAGAGTCTATGTAGACGGATTTCTGGAACCTAAAATTTATCAGGAAGGACGGTTAGTCACAGCATTAGGTGAAGTCTCCGAACCGGAAAAAGGAAAAATTGAAGAGCAGGAAATTTATTTTCCGGTGCTCAAACATAGTGTAATTCATATCTGGCCGAAAGAAAAAGAAGTTAAAGATAATGATCATTGGCGCGATCCTTTCTGGCCATATTCAAGCCGCTGGTACTGGTCTCGTTATCATTACCTGCACCCTTTATATATGCCTAATCCGGATAGAGAAAAGCCTAAACGTAAAAAGAAAAAAGCCGTTCAGTAATACTCACTATGCCGAGTCCTGAATCATTGCACTGGCGGCAAAATTATTTGCCGCTGGATTCTGCAGGTCTGATTAATTACAGTTTTCTGACCAACTTTGAAATTAATGCTGACAGTCAGCTTAATCGACCTGTTATTTGCCTGCATGGATGGCTGGATAATGCGGCCAGCTTTTTTAAAATTGCCCCCTATTTAAATCATCATTCTTTGATTCTTCCTGAGCTGGCTGGGCATGGTTATTCATCTCATCGGCCTTTATCCGGTTACTACCATCTGATTGACTGGGTCTATGATTTGTGGCGCTTTATAGATAAACTGAATATTCAGTCTTGTATATTGGTTGGTCACTCTATAGGTGGCATGATCTCATCTATCTTAGCTGCGATATTGCCGGCTAAGGTAGAAAAACTTGTCTTGCTCGAATCTTCTGCCGCTTTTACATCAAACCCGCAAGCCCTGGTTGAAAATATAAAAGCCGCTTTTGTCAGCAGAAACCAAGTAACGGATGTGAACCTAAAAAAGAAACAGCGAAGTATACGGGCATTACCTGCTCTGATAGAGACACGGGCAAAGGTCAGTGAATTTGATCCAACTTTGGCTGCGCTACTGATGGAAAGAAACATAGAACGTTCAGCAGACTATTTTACCTGGCTGAGCGATCCCAGATTAAAAACTTTATCGCCAATACGATTAGATGACGATCAGGCTCAGGCTTATATCGAAGCTATAGAGGCCGATTGCCTTGCCGTGCTTGCCGAGCAGGGTTATCCGAGCATAGCGCGTGCGTTGAATCGAAGAAAAACCAGTTTTAAACAAATTAAAATTAAAACCATGGCTGGCGGACATCATTTTCATATGCAAGACCCAGAAAAATGTGCGCTTTTAATTGAAGATTTTATTCAAAATAAAAAGACAGATTTTTAAGTATGCAACAGGCCGATTTGGTGAAAATAGCTAATATGCAAATGCCGTTTGGTAAATACGCGGGTCGTTCACTGATTCGCCTACCAGAGGAGTATTTATTATGGTTTCAGAAAAAAGGCTGGCCTAAAGGTGAGCTGGGCCGGCTGATGGAAATTACCTTAACCATTAAAATGGAAAATTTAGATTATTTAATTTTACCGCTTCAGTCTGAACGCGGTTAATTCAGTTATTAATCATTGTATTGAACTTTTAATTTTTTAGAGAGAGAAAGACGTTGGCAGGTTGGCAATTTTGGGTAGACAGGGGCGGCACTTTTACTGATATTGTTGCTATTAATCCGCAGGGGCAGTTTGTCACACACAAATTATTGTCGGTTAATCCGGCACAATATACAAACTCTGCGATAGCCGGCATTCGGGCTGTACTGAATTTAAAACCTCAAGCCGCAATTAATTCTGAACAGATTGATAGTGTAAAAGTTGGGACAACCGTTGCGACCAATGCGCTGCTTGAAAAAAAAGGACAAAAAACGCTACTGGTAACCACGCAAGGGGTTGCTGATGCTCTTAAAATAGCCAACCAGAACAGACCTGATATATTTGCACTGAATATTCAGTTGCCATCTGCTTTGTATGATACGGTTGTTGAAGCGCAAGAGCGTATTTTAGTATCCGGTGAAGTAGAGCAAGAACTGAATTTAGCCGAACTCAAACCTAAATTAGCCGCCGCGCTTGAACAAGGATTTAAATCTCTCGCTGTGGTATTAATGCATGCCTGGGTCAATCCTGAGCATGAACTGGCCATCTATAAACTCGCCCGAACCCTGGGGTTTAATCAGGTCTCTTTATCGCATCAGGCCAGTCAGACGATTAAATTGATCCCACGTGGCGATACCTGTGTGGCCGATGCTTACCTCAACCCTGTGATGCAATCCTATGTCAATGAAATAGCCGCTGAGTTGATAAATGTGCCTCTGTATTTTATGCAGTCTAACGGTGGTTTAACTTTGGCAGAGCAATTTCATGGTAAAGATGCGATTTTATCTGGCCCCGCCGGTGGCATTGTCGGTGCTGTAAAAGTTTCAGAGCAAGCCGGATTTAATAAAATGATTGGTTTTGATATGGGGGGCACTTCTACCGATGTTAGCCACTATAACGGTGAATATGAGCGTAGCTACCACAGTGAAATAGCGGGCATTCGATTGGCTACGCCAATGATGCATATCCATACCGTCGCAGCCGGTGGTGGCTCTGTTTGCTTTTATCAGGATGGGCGCCTTCAGGTCGGGCCTGACTCAGCCGGGGCATTTCCAGGACCGGCGTGCTATCGAAATCAGGGGCCGCTGACGGTGACCGACTGTAATCTTATTTTAGGAAAAATTCAGCCTGATTTGTTTCCGGCTGTTTTTGGACCGAAAGCCGATCAAGCATTAGATAAAAACGCTTCGCTTGATGCAATTCATCAGATTCAGGCGAGTTTAAAAGCCGACGATATTAACCTTTCTGTGGAGAATATCGCAGCCGGGTTCTTAGAGATAGCCGTCGATAATATGGCAAATGCAATAGCCAAAATATCGACACAGCGCGGCTATGATATCAATGACTATTGCCTTACTTCCTTTGGCGGGGCGGGTGGTCAGCATGCCTGTTTGATCGCTCAAAAGCTAGGCATGAAAAAAATCTTAATACACCCTTATGCGGGTGTATTGTCTGCGTTTGGAATTGGCCTTGCTGAACAAAGTCAGATGCAGGAAGTCAGTATTCAGTTGCCGTTATCTGAGCAGAGCCTGAGCCAGTTACCCAAGTTGTATCTAAGTGTCGCGAATAAACAAATTGACTATTTGGCAGCCATGAACCAGCCAAATACCAGCATTAAAAAGCGAATTTTGGGTTTACTAAAATATCAGGGCGCGGAAGTTAGACTGGAAGTTGAACTGACTCAGATTAAGCAGATTAAATCAGACTTTGAAGCCAGACATTTACAGGAATTTGGCTATTTAGATAGATCCGGCACGATTTTAATAGATGCGGTAATCGTCGAGCATAGGTTAGTTAATGAAGAAGAAAGTACGAGCTGTGAAACGCCAGTTGTCCCTCTGGATTCTTTAAATTCAAATGTTGTTGATAAAATCAATAGTCTTGGAGTGCAGTCATATTTAGCTGGTAAATGGCATCATACACGGATTTATCAGGCTCAGGATTTAGTTAACCAAGCGATTGTCGGTCCTGCCATTATCGTAGAAAAAACCGGAACCAATTTGATTGAGCCGGGCTGGAAAGCCAAGCTTAATCAATACAAGATGCTCGAAATCAGTCAAACAGAAGACGCAAATCATACCCGTCAGCACAAACCAGTTGCAGATGTAATCAGCCCAGTCGAACTGGAAGTCTTTAATAATAAGTTTATGTCCATTGCCGAGCAAATGGGACTGACCTTAGCTAAAACGGCTCATTCGGTTAATATCCGGGAACGAATGGATTTTTCGTGCGCTATTTTTAATCAGGACGCTGACTTGATTGCAAACGCACCTCATGTGCCAGTTCATTTAGGCTCTATGTCTCATTCCGTTAAATACGTTGTAGAGCATTTAGATACAATTAACCCTGGTGACAGTTTTATCATCAACTCGCCTTATGCCGGTGGGACACATTTACCGGATTTAACTTTGGTAACCCCCGTATTTGTTGAACAGGCTAACCGACCGGATTTTTATCTGGCTTCAAGAGCTCATCATGCAGATATCGGTGGTATTACACCAGGCTCCATGCCGGCAAACAGTCAGCATATCAGTCAGGAAGGCCTGATCTTTCAGGGAGAAAGAATTGCCCAGCAGGGTGTGCTCAATACAAAATGGATTAACCAATATTTTGCCGAAGGTCAGTATCCGGCGCGTAATATTAAACAGAATATCGCAGATTTAGCTGCTCAACTGGCCGCAAATAAATGGGGCGCGCATGCACTGACTGAGCTTTGCCGTCAGCATAGTCTGGATTACGTAAATACAATGATGCAGGCTATTTTAGATAACGGAGAGCAGGCGGTAATTAATGCTTTAAAATCACTGACTGATGGCCAGTATCAACTAAAAATGGATAATGGCGCTGTGATTCAGGTAAAAATTACGATTACCGGAGCGCAGGCCGAAATTGATTTCAGCGGCACATCCGGGCAACAAAATAACAATTTTAATGCGCCTCGCGCTATCACAGATGCCGCTGTTATTTATGTATTTCGCAGCCTGGTCGAAAAAAACATCCCGTTAAACTCAGGCTGTATGCGGCCGCTAAAAGTCATCGTAGAAGAAGGCAGTATGTTATCGCCTTTATATCCGGCAGCTGTGGTTGCCGGAAATGTTGAAGTATCTCAGGCAATTGTCAGTTGTTTATTGCAGGCGCTGGGTATTCAGGCGTGCAGTCAAACAACGATGAATAATGTTTCATTTGGTAATCAGGATTATCAGTATTATGAAACCCTGGCTGGTGGTAGCGGCGCCGGACCCGGTTACAAGGGAACGGATGCCGTGCATACGCATATGACAAATTCGAGATTAACTGATCCTGAAGTTATTGAGCAAAGGTATCCGGTTATTGTTAGAGCGTTTTCAATCCGACAGGGCTCAGGTGGCGCGGGGGAATATACTGGCGGAAATGGTCTGATACGCGAAATTGAATTCAAACAAGCAATGCAGGTTAATTTGTTGACAAACTCAAGAGTGATTAATCCTGCTGGCTTGGCGGGTGGTCAGCAAGCAAAAGTTGGCAAGAATAAATTAATCAGACAATCCGGTGAAGAGATTGATTTAGCATCCTGTTGTGAGTTTTCAGTAGAGCCAAATGATAGATTTAGAATCGAAACGCCGGGCGGTGGTGGTTATGGCCGCAGTTAAAAAATGGGTCTGGGAAATACTTGTCCCAGTTTCAGAGCGAATCAGAGCCAATGGGTTAATCCAATTATATGTCAGTGTTTAAGTGCAAACAGTTTTCGGTTGAGCAATCAAAATCTGCCATGAAAGTCGGTACCGATAGTTTGATTTTGGGCTCCTGGAGCCAGGCTGATTGTTTGCTCAAAGACAATGTTGAGCAACAAGCTCACAGCTCTCGCATTCAAATTGGTAAGCTTGCGGTTAAAAAGATACTCGATGTAGGAACCGGAACAGGTTTATTAAGCCTGATGCTGGCACAAAAAACGCAATCTGAGCAAACCCGTGTCTATATTGATGCAGTAGAAATAGATGCGGATGCTTGCGAGCAGGCAGCCATTAACTTTAGCCGATGCAAGTGGCACAATCGATTAAACTTAATCCGACAGGATTTTTTTGAGCTGACGGATATTAAAAAATATGACTGGATTATTGCCAATCCACCTTATTTCTCATCAGATAATTGTATGGATGAACAAAGGCAGTTAGCACGTCAAACCAGAGGGATAAGCTGGCAATCTTGGTTAAATCAAATATCCATTATGTTAAAACCTTCAGCTATTTGTGAGCTGGTGGTGCCGCACTCTGTGGCCAGTTTGTTAACCGGATTAGCAGCAGATTATTCACTTAAACTCAAATCCAGGTTAGATATAAAACCCAGTCCGCAACGCGCGGTCAAATTATGCTGTTTGCGTTTTCAAAAAGTCGACACTATAGGCTTTAGCCTGAATCTGGATGAAGTTCAGATTGAGACGCTGCAAATTTATGACACGGATAATGCTTACACACCTGCCTATAAAACTTTATGTAAAGCCTATTATCTTAAATTTTAAACGGCTGTAATGATACAGGCTGTGGGCTGTTTTAGTTGGGGCTATTCCTATACAGGATAATAAAAAAGCCCGGTTAAGGGCTTTTTATAACGATTGGAACGCTTATTCAGGCACCACTTCTTGTAGTTTAGCCAATTTACTCATAATTTTCGGTTGCGTGACCGGCTGATTTAAAATAAACACAGCAACGCCATTGGCATCTATTGGGTAGTTTATGCTGTCTTCGAGTGTTAATTTTTCACCCGATATCGCCTCTGTATAAGTACCAGGTTGAATTAAATCAGTTAACGCTATCGTTTTTTGGCTATTCGCTTTATTTAACAAAACTAAAGCGGTTTGGTTGATTCCATCGTTTTGATAAACCCGATAAAAGGCTGCGGTATCCTGGGTAAATTCTAAGTTAAGTTGCAGACCTTTTTGTAAAGCGATGTTTTCGGCTCGGACATGGGCAATTGTTTTTAACGCCTGGGCAATCGGGTTTTGCATTGCGTCATTGATACGTTGTTGACCAAAGTAATTGCGGTTGCCTTCATGTTCTTTAGTACCGGCCATAAAGCCGATTTCTGAACCATAATAAACAACTGGAATACCGCGGCTGGTGAATAGCCAGTTATTGGCGTTAATAAAGCCATTTTCATCAGCATTCATCCGCGCCATGTCATGATTATCATAGAACGTCATCAAATCATAAGGATTATGATAGGGACTTTTTTCAAGGTACAAATAACTTTGAATATCTGAATAGGCGCTATCCTGATTTTCGAAAATCTGTGTCATGGCTTTTTGACCCGGGAAGTCTAAAACACTGACTCGTCCGTTTTCCGGTAATGTGTGCTGTGAAATAAAATCGGCTTCATACACAAAACTTTCGCCAAACATAAAAAAGTCAGGGTGTTGACGACGGATGTTATCAGCAAATGCTTTCCAGAAAGTATGCGGCATATGGCGGATGGTATCTATCCTGAAGGCATCCGCGCCTTGTTCAATCCAATATAGGTAAGCACGGGTGAAATAGTCCAGTACTTTTGGGTTATCAAAATCGGTGTCAGATAGCTGGGCTAAATCAGGCTCGTTTCGATAAAACTGATGTAATGGGTTATTTGGATCTAACTCTGTCGGGTGTAGATTCTGATGATCGGCGACCAGACTGCCATCCTGATCATAAATTTCACCGAATTTAGGCTGGTCTTTTGGCATAGTGTAGGCAGGAGAACCGTGATTTGCGACTATATCCAGAACTGTCTTTAAACCTTTGTCACGCATAGCCTGGCTGTACTGTTTAAATTTGAAACCGTCTGAGTATAGATGTTCGTCTTCTTCAAAAAAGTTAACCCCCCAATAGCCGTGATAGCCAGTTTTACCGCCATCTTTAAACATTTCGCCATAGTGAATCTGTTCACCGCCGGAAAAGGCCTGATCCGGGTTGTCAACAATGGGGGTGAGCCAGACAGAGCTGAAACCTAAGGATTTGATATAATCGGCATTTTGATAAATACCTTTATAATCGCCCCCTAAATAACCGACATAAGCGCTTTTTCCGTTTTCTCCCTTTAATTCAAGATTAAACGTTGGGAAATCACCACCTTGATTGCTATGGTTATTGTTTGGGTCGCCATCGACAAATCTATCAGTCATAATAAAATAAACAGCTTCGCTGGCGAATGGTTCTGTCGTACCATAAAAAGATGGTGTAACAGGTGCTTGCATCGATTGATGGCCATTCGATGTGCAACCTAATAGCAATAAACTGGTTACAATTGATGCGCTCAATAATTTAAGTTTTACTTGTTGGCTTGAGTGTAAGGTCATTTTTATGCCTCTTAAGTTAATATGACTCATATGCATTTATCTTAGATTAAAAAATAGTAAAAAGACCTAGTTTACATACGTATTCAATGGTTTTGAGCAAAGTTTTTAGTTTGCTTTTTAAGCAGGTTTAGACTTAAAAAATTAATTTTTAGGCTGCATACGTATGCATGCTGCGAGTTTAATTTGATCAGTTAATATAAATGTAAATGAAAGTTTAACAGGTCGGTCTTTGACCTGTAATATTTAGCCCAGAGGTGATGCTATGACAGAACAAATAGACTGGTGGCGCGGCGCAGTCATTTATCAGGTTTATCCAAGAAGTCTTCACGACAGTAACAATGACGGTATTGGCGACCTGCAAGGTATCATTGAAAAACTAGATTATATTGCCAGCCTTGGTGTTGATGCGATCTGGATTTCTCCTTGTTTTAAATCGCCAATGAAAGATTTTGGCTATGACATCAGTGATTATCGTCAGATCGACCCGATTTTTGGTGATTTAGCTGATTTTGATCAACTGATTGAAAAAGCGCATGCGTTAAACATTAAAGTGATGATCGATCAGGTACTGAGTCATACGTCCGATTTACATGATTGGTTTAGTGAAAGTCGTCAGAACAAAACCAATGATAAATCCGACTGGTATGTATGGGCCGATCCTAATCCGGATGGCACGCCGCCTAATAACTGGCAATCTATATTTGGTGGTCCAGCTTGGCAATGGGATTCAAGACGCTGTCAGTATTATCTGCACAATTTTTTAGCCAGTCAGCCTGATTTAAATTTCCATAATCCGGACGTACAACAAGCGGTACTGGATAATGTTGAGTTCTGGCTTAAACGGGGTGTAGACGGACTAAGGCTAGATGCTATTACTTATTGTTTTCATGATCAGGCTCTAAGAGATAATCCTGCCAAACCAGAAGAGCTCAGAGCTGGACGCGGATTTAGCGAAGATAACCCTTACGCGTATCAATATCATTATTACAATAATGAAAGACCTGAAAATCTAGGCTTTATCGAAAAGATTCGAGCCTTACTGGATAAATATCCGGGCGCGGTTTCGCTGGGAGAAATATCATCTGAAGATTCGTTAAAAACAATGGCTGAATACAGTGAAGGTGACCATCGACTTCATATGACATATAGCTTTGAATTGTTAACGAATGACTACAGTACTGGCTATGTCCAAGAAACGGTTTCAACATTAGAAGAGGCCTTATCTGATGGCTGGCCGTGCTGGGCCGTCGGCAATCATGATGTAGCCCGAGTCGTCACTCGTTGGGGGCATAATACTCAGAACCCTGATTTTCCAAAAATGGTTACAGCCATGTTAGGGTCGTTAAGAGGCAGTTTATGCGTATATCAGGGGGAAGAGCTGGGCTTAACTGAAGCCGAAGTGCCTTACGACAAATTACAGGACCCGTATGGCATAGAGTTCTGGCCTACTTTTAAAGGACGTGATGGATGCCGCACACCCATGCCCTGGGATGATAAAAAAGTAAATTCAGGCTTCAGTGAAGGTTCACCCTGGCTACCGGTCGATGCTTCACATTTGGCCAAATCTGTTAATCTGCAGGAAGCCGACCCAGATTCAGTTTTAAATGCTTACCGAACTTTCATGGCCTGGCGCAAGCAGCAGCCGGCACTGATTAATGGGGATATTGAGTTTATAGAGTCAGCAGAGCAAGTTTTAATGTTTAAACGTACGGATGCCCACTCTGGTCAAAAGTTACTGGTTGCATTTAACTTTTCTGATCAATTGATTAAAACTCAGGCTGCTCAGTTACCCAACCTGGTACAAATCCCGTTAAAATGCCATAAAAACGGAGAAATTAACGGTCAGGAGTTGACAATTCCACCATTTGGCGTATTTTTCTCTACCTTCCAGTAAGCCCCCAGACTCATTGCCTGTGGCTTATGTGTGAAACTTGAGTGTTTTAGTCGGGTTTATACTTGACTAAAATACTCAGGTATAAGATAATGCACGCATAGACCACGGAGAATAATGAGTTATGAGATTAACATCAAAAGGGCGTTATGCCGTTACAGCCATGCTAGATGTTGCTCTGCATGCAAAAGAAGGCCCTGTGCCACTTGCTGACATTTCTGAACGTCAAGATATCTCTTTGAGTTATCTCGAACAATTATTCGCTCGCTTGAGAAAGCAAGGTGTTGTCACCAGTGTTCGCGGACCAGGTGGTGGCTATTTGCTGGGACGTGAGATGAGTGATATCTCCATTGGTCAAATCATTACTGCTGTAGACGAATCTGTAGATGCAACCCGTTGTAACGGTAAATCAGGTTGTCAGGGCGGGGCACAGTGCTTAACCCATAGCTTATGGGATGAGTTAAGTGATAGAATAGCCTCTTTTTTAAATGATATTAGTTTAAAATCACTTGTTGAAAAGCAGGAAGTGAAGCAGGTCGCTGAAAGACAAAACAAAAAACAACAAACACATTCAGCATTTGCATTAGGCCAGATATCATTAGATGAAATTAATTAATGAATTTTTTGATTTGCCTGAGCGTAAATTAAACCATATTGAAAGTTCGCGGAGAGATTAATGAAGTTACCGATTTACCTTGATTATTCAGCGACAACCCCGGTTGATCCAAGGGTTGCTGAAAAAATGATGCAATGTTTAGGGCCTGAAGGTGTATTTGGCAATCCAGCCTCTCGCTCACATAGATTCGGCTGGCAAGCTGAAGAGTTGGTTGATATTGCTCGTTCGCAAATCGCTGATTTGGTTAACGCAGATCCACGAGAAATTATTTTTACTTCAGGTGCAACAGAATCTAATAACCTTGCGATTAAAGGCGCTGCAAAGTTTTACAGTAAAAAAGGCAAACACATCATCACTGTAAAAACGGAACATAAAGCGGTTTTAGATACTTGCCGTGATTTAGAGCGACAAGGTTACGAAGTGACTTATTTAGACGTTCAGCAAGATGGTTTAATTAACCTGGATACGTTTAAAGCTGCATTGCGTGAAGACACTGTTTTAGTCAGTGTAATGCATGTTAATAATGAAATCGGTGTGATTCAGGATATTGAAACCATTGGTGAATTATGTCGCGCAAACAAAACTGTATTCCACGTGGATGCTGCGCAAAGTGCTGGCAAAATAGATATTGATTTATCTAAGTTGAAAGTTGATCTTATGTCTTTCTCTGCACATAAAATATATGGCCCTAAAGGGATTGGTGCTTTGTATGTGCGCCGTAAGCCGAGAATTCGCCTGGAAGCACAAATGCACGGTGGTGGTCATGAACGAGGTTTTCGTTCAGGTACATTAGCGACTCATCAAATTGTGGGCATGGGTGAAGCCTTCCGTTTAGCGAAAGAAGAAATGGCTGCGGAGAACGATCGCCTGTTAAAATTAAGAAATAAATTACTCGACGGAATCAAGAATATTGAAGAAGTTTACGTTAACGGTTCACTGGAACACAGAGTTGCCGGTAACTTAAACGTTAGCTTCAACTATGTTGAAGGTGAATCTCTGATCATGGCACTTAAAGATATGGCAGTGTCATCCGGTTCAGCTTGTACGTCTGCAAGTTTAGAGCCTTCGTATGTGTTACGTGCGTTAGGTTTAAATGATGAACTGGCACACAGTTCAATCCGCTTCAGTATGGGTAGATTCACAACTGAAGAAGAAATTGATTATGTAGTTAGCGTGATTCAGGAAGCAATCGCAAAACTTCGTGAAATGTCTCCATTGTGGGATATGTTTAAAGAAGGTATTGACCTGAACACGGTAGAGTGGGCACACCACTAATATAAGGGGTATTGAATCATGGCATATAGTGACAAAGTAATTGACCATTATGAGAATCCTCGTAATGTAGGTAGTTTCGATAAATCAGATGCAAGCGTTGCAACTGGTATGGTTGGTGCTCCGGCTTGCGGCGACGTTATGAAATTACAATTGAAAATTTCAGACGACGGCATTATCGAAGATGCAAAATTTAAAACTTACGGTTGTGGTTCTGCAATCGCATCCAGCTCACTTGTAACAGAGTGGGTTAAAGGTAAGTCAATTGATGAAGCTCAAAGCATTAAAAATACAGATATTGCTCAGGAGTTGGCTTTACCACCGGTTAAAATTCACTGTTCAATTTTAGCTGAAGATGCAATCAAAGCCGCAATTACAGATTATAAATCTAAGCGTAGTTAATTTAGATAATTTGAGAGTTAGGAGTTATTCCCAATGGCAGTTACATTGACCGAAACCGCAGCTGGCCGAGTGAAACACTTTTTGGCTAACCGAGGCAAAGGCATAGGTTTGCGTTTAGGCGTAAAAACCTCTGGCTGTTCGGGTATGGCTTATATCATCGAATTTGTTGACGAGCTCAATGCCGATGACCAGGTATTTGAAGATAAAGATGTTAAAGTCATCGTAGATGCTAAATCTTTATTGTATCTGGACGGTACTGAGCTTGATTTTACCAAAGAAGGGCTTAATGAAGGGTTTCAATTCAATAACCCGAATGTTAAAGACGAATGTGGTTGCGGTGAAAGTTTCCACGTCTAAAGTTCACCTTCTTTGAATTAATACGCATCGATAGGTAATCAATGAATTATTTTGAGTTATTTAACTTAGAAGTGGGTTATGATCTCGATGTAAAACAATTGGCGGCGCATTACCGCCAATTACAACGAGCTTTTCATCCCGATCAATACGCCTCCGGCAGTGAATCAGAACGTTTATTAGCAGTTAAAAAATCAGCTCAGATAAATGATGCCTTCAGTACGTTAAAATCACCCGTCTCCCGCGCTGAATATCTACTTAGTTTAGCTGGTATTGATATTTCTCATGAAACTAAAACCATACAGGATCCTGAATTCCTGATGCAGCAAATGGAATACAGGGAGCATCTGGAAGATATCCTGCAAATGAGTGATCCGCTATCTGCAATTATCGATTTTGAGAAAACACTGGCCGATGAGGCCAATCAACTACAGCAGGCTATCAGTCAGCAACTTAGCCAGACTGATTATGACTCAGCTGCAAACTCTGTTCGTAAACTAAAATTTATGATTAAACTGAATAACGAACTAGAGCGTCTTGAAGATCAAGTCGCTAACTAATAAGCGAGCACAGCAAACAGATTATGGCTTTATTACAAATTTCAGAACCCGGTCAAACAGCAGCCCCGCACCAGAGGAAATTTGCTGTTGGTATCGATCTCGGCACAACAAACTCACTGGTTGCAACGGTCAGAAGTGGCGAAGCTCAACCCTTGGCAGACAATGAGGGTAATAAAATGTTACCGTCAGTGGTCCAGTACCAACAAAACGATATTCGGGTTGGTTATCCTGCTTTGGCTGAAGCTGAACTCGATCCGGAAAATACCATCATATCAGTGAAGCGTTTTATGGGGCGCTCTTTAGATGATGTATTGCAGACTTACCCTGAATTACCTTATCAGTTTGAAGGGGACTCGACTCATTTAAGCAGAATTAAAACCCGCCAGGGCAACAAATCTCCAATTGAAGTTTCGGCAGATATACTAACTGAGCTAAAAAACCGTGCAGAAAACGTATTAGGAGATGAATTGCAGGGCGCTGTGATTACTGTACCGGCTTATTTTGATGATGCTCAGCGACAAGGAACCAAAGATGCTGCTCGGATTGCCGGTTTAAAAGTTTTACGTTTGCTAAATGAACCTACAGCAGCTGCGATTGCATACGGACTGGACTCTAAACAGGAAGGTGAGATTGCTGTTTATGATTTGGGCGGTGGTACTTTCGATATTTCAATCCTCAAATTAGAACGCGGTGTGTTTGAAGTATTGGCAACCGGTGGTGATTCTGCGCTGGGTGGGGATGATTTTGACCAGGCAATTGTTAACTGGATTAAAGCACAAGCTGGTTTAACACACACTTTATCGTCACGCGAACGTCGTGTATTAAAAGAACAAGCTAAAAAAGCGAAAGAAGTATTATCCGATAGTGAGCAAGTGAATATTGAATTTTTGCTGGATAATCATCAGACAATTGCTTTAACTCTGACGTTAGCAGAGTTTAACGAGCTGATTCTACCTTTGGTTCAAAAAACAATTATTGCATGTCGTCGCTCTTTAAAAGATGCAGACTTAAAAGCTGATGAGATTAAAGATGTCGTATTAGTTGGCGGCTCAACCCGAGTGCCGCTGGTTCGCGAAAAAGTCGCTGATTTTTTTGGACAGACGCCTCTAAGTTCAATTGATCCGGATGAAGTTGTGGCTGTCGGTGCCAGTATCCAGGCCGATATACTCGTGGGTAACAAACCCGATTCAGAAATGGTTTTATTGGATGTTACGCCATTATCTCTGGGACTTGAGACAATGGGTGGTCTGACGGAAAAAATTATTAGCCGCAATACAACAATCCCAGTTGCTAAAGCTCAGGAATTTACCACTTTTAAAGATGGTCAAACGGCTATGGCCATTCATGTGGTTCAGGGTGAACGTGAACTGGTCAAAGATTGTCGTTCACTGGCTCGATTTGAATTAAGAGACATACCACCTATGGCTGCAGGTGCAGCTCATATCAGAGTGACATTTCAGGTTGATGCGGATGGTTTACTGTCGGTTACAGCAATGGAAAAATCAACCGGCGTTCAGGCGAGCATTCAGGTTAAACCTAGCTATGGGCTCGAAGAAGAAGAAATTTTAACTATGTTAAAATCGTCTATTGATAATGCACAGGACGATGTCCAGGCCAGACGCCTTGCCGAGCAAGTTGTTGAAGCAGCCCGTATGCTGGAATCTCTGGGTAATGCTCTGAAAGCAGACGGTCATTTGCTGACTGATGAATCACGTGAAGCCTTATATAATGAGCTTGCTGATTTGCAGCGTTTAACCGAGCAAACAGATGCAGAAGCCATTAAAAAACAAATTGAAAAAATTGATCATTTAAGTCAGGATTTTGCTGCAGCCAGAATGGATCAATCGATTAAACAAGCCTTAAAAGGCCAACAGGTAGACGAGATTTAATATGCCACAAATAATTTTTTTACCACACCCTGAATTATGTCCGGACGGCGCAGTAACAGAAGCTGATAAAGGCGAAAGTGTTTTAGATGTTGCATTGAAAAATGGCATAGATATCGAACATGCCTGCGAAAAGTCATGTGCCTGTACCACTTGTCATGTCATCATCCGAGAAGGCTTTGATTCATTAGAAGAAAGCGATGAACTCGAAGATGATTTATTAGACAAAGCCTGGGGGCTTGAAGCGGAATCTAGACTGAGTTGTCAGGCATGTATTGATAATGAAGATCTGGTCGTCGAAATTCCCAAATACACCATTAATATGGTGAGTGAGAACCACTAAACAGATAAGTTTTTTAAAGCCAGCTAAAAAGCTGGCTTTTTTTTGCGCGATTACAACGAATTAACTGAAATAATCAGGAATAACCTTGACGAAAGGTATTAATATCTTGGTAAGATTGAAATCAGTTACTCGCATTTTCATCTTTAAATCTTTAGGAATAATAAAATGGCAATTGAACGCACTTTATCTATCATCAAACCCAATGCGACCAGCGCCCGTAAAATCGGAGCCATTATCGAAAGACTTGAAACGGCTGGCTTTACAATCGTTGCTTGTAAAATGGTTAAATTGTCTGAAGCCAAAGCAGAAGGATTTTATGCTGAGCACAAAGAACGAGACTTTTTTCCGCGTTTAATGAGTTTTATGTTATCTGCACCTGTTGTCACTTTGGTACTCGAGAAAGAAAACGCAATCAGTGATTACCGCGAAATTATGGGCACAACAAACCCTGAAACCGCGGCAACCGGAACTATCCGTGCTGATTTTGGCGAAAATGTGACAATAAATGCCGTTCATGGCTCTGACAGCCCGGAAAGTGCAGCGCGAGAAATTGCTTACTTTTTTGCGGAAGACGAAGTGAACAGCTATTAATTTAGCATTTGTTCAGTTTAGCCAACAGTTTTTGAATTATTTTACTTTCAAATTTGCTTAAGCCGTTGCTATTGTTTGCATTGTGCTGCGAATCCCGTAAAATTGCTGGCCGTTTGTTCATCTAAGGTAAATGATAAAATGTCATCTAATAAACCCAAAATAAATCTACTGGATCTGGATCGTAAAGCGATGCGTGAATACTTTGCTTCTATCGGAGAAAAAAGTTTTCGTGCCGATCAAGCTATGAAATGGATTTATCATTATGGTATGGATGATTTTTCTGAGATGAATAACTTCAGTAAAGCTTTGCGGGCTCGTCTTGCTGATGAATGTGTCATTGAAGGACCAGAAATTGCAGTACGTCAGGCTTCTAGTGATGGCACTATCAAATATGCGATGAAGCTAAAAGGGGGTCAGGAAGTTGAATCTGTCTGGATCCCGGAAGGCGAACGCGCTACTTTATGTGTATCCAGTCAAGTAGGCTGTGCGTTAGAATGTACTTTCTGTTCAACGGCACAACAGGGCTTTAATCGGAATTTGTCAGTTGCTGAAATTATCGGTCAGGTCTGGCGAGTTGCCAAAGACATTGGGCCGGTGAAGGTCACCAATAAACGTCCAATCACCAATGTAGTGATGATGGGAATGGGCGAGCCATTATTGAATCTGACCAATCTGGTGCCGGCGCTGGATTTAATGATGGATGATTTGGCGTTTGGTTTGTCTAAGCGACGCGTTACCGTTAGTACTTCGGGCGTTGTGCCTGCACTTGATAAATTAAAAGAAAAAATTGATGTGGCACTGGCGATATCATTACATGCGCCAAACGATGAACTTCGTAATGAAATTGTACCCATTAATAAAAAGTATAATATTGAAAGCTTTTTAGCGGCTTCACGCCGTTATATTGATGGGTCTAAAGCGAATGAAAAAGTGACAGTTGAATATATAATGCTGGATCACATTAACGATAGTACTGATCAGGCTCATGAACTGGCAAAGACGTTAGAAGGTACACCTTCTAAAATAAATTTAATCCCGTTTAATCCATTTCCGGGTAGTGAATATGGTCGTTCGAGCAATTCGAGAATCGACAGGTTTGCTAAAGTACTGGCCGGATACGGGTTAACGACAGTGGTTCGTAAAACGCGAGGCGACGACATTGATGCTGCTTGTGGTCAATTGGTTGGAGATGTCGTTGACCGAACGAAACGTATGCTGAAAAAACAACAAAAAGGCGAGCGCATTGATATCCGTACGGCCTGATAAAAAAACAAATTTAAACAAGCCGCTACTTTGTATAGCGGCTTGTTTGTTATTAACCTTAACGGGATGTGTACAAAATAAAACCTACATAGGTTCAGATAAGCCCGTTGTCGAAAAAGAATTAGACCCCATTGCCGCAGCTAAAACCCGGATTTCATTAGGTTTGGTTTATCTGCAAAAAGGCAGTTCGGCTCAAGCTAAATATAACCTTGAAAAAGCGCTTGAATTTGCCCCCGAATTACCAGAAGCAAATTATTCACTGGCCTATTATTACCAAACCGTCAATAACAAAGAAAAAGCGCAATACTTTTATGAAAAAGTGATTAGCCTAGATGAAGAAAACGGTGATGCGTACAATAACTATGGGGCCTTTTTGTGTGATCAGGGCGATGTTAAAAAAGCGAGAAATCTGTTTTTAAAAGCCGTTGAGATTGACTCTTACATTCGGGTGGCACAAACCTACGAAAACCTGGGACTGTGTTTGTATGATTCGGGTGAACCTGAGTATCAACAACAGGCCAAAGATTATTTTATCAAAGCGCTTGGTTATAATGCCAGACTGGTTAAATCCTTATCCTATCTAACCCAGATATCTTTAGACGAAGGCGATATTCCGGTTGCATGGGCTTATTTTGAACAACTGGAAAAAGTGATTCCAAGGCAGAACGCATCTTTTTTATGGTTGTCGTATCAGTTAAACAGTGCGACCGGGTACAGAGCTAAAGCTGAGCAGGTTGCAGAGCGACTACTGACGTTGTTTCCAAAAAGTGGTCAGGCTAAATTATATAAAGAACTAAACAGGTAATGATGACTCAAACAGAAGAACAACAAACGGTCGAAGATTCAAATACCCAAGTGCAAACGCCCGGCTCAATATTGCGTCAGGCCAGATTGCTTAATAAGTTATCTCAGCAAGATGTGGCTGACAGTTTAAATTTAAAGTTAATTATTATTAACGCGATTGAGTCAGATGATTTTGACGCAATGCCAACTGCCACTTTTACAAAAGGGTATTTACGCTCATACGCAAAATTACTGGCGTTAGATGAATCTGAAGTGCTACAAGCTTATCAGTCCATGGGGATTGAAAGTGTTGATCCTAAACTTAAAATAAAAAGCTTTTCTAATAAACCAAAATTAGAAAAAGGTGAACATAAATCTGTATTGATTCCGTTAGTTTTATTATTGATAGTCATTGCGGTTGGCTTATTTTTCTGGTTTAAAGTGGACCAAAATAGTTTTTCATTTGACTCTGCAACTCAGGATGTAAAAACCGACAGCTCAGAAAGCCAAAGTGTCACAGCACAAGCTTTTGTTGAGAGCTCACCATCAGACAATATAACTGTGATTGAAACGCAAACTGCGCCTGAATTTATACTAGAACCAGAAATTGACTCTGAATTAAATCAAACGGAATTGGCGGTGAATCGTGAAACAGAAAATCAGGATTCTGAATATGGCGTGACAGACAAAGTTGAAAATACAGAAAGTAGATTAACTGAAACAGTTGATAGCAGTATTCAGGCAACTGTTGAGATAGAAGGCCCTTTAATCAGTATGCAATTTACCCAAGATTGCTGGATTAATGTGGTAGATGCAACGGGTGAACGTATTGCTTATGGTGTAAAAAAAGCAGGTCGGTTAATGCAGGTTAGCGGAGTCGCTCCGTTTCAAGTGACCCTAGGGGCACCTGAAAATGTTGAAGTCAGTTATAATCAGCAAGCTGTTGATATGCAGCAGTTTAAAAAAGGTATGGTGGCACGTTTTTCATTGCCTTTAGAGAATGAGTAATTATGTTTAAAGAAACGCCTATTGAGCGCAAACAAACTAAAAAAATCTGGGTTGGATCGGTTGCAGTTGGTGGTGATGCACCAATCGCGGTTCAAACTATGACGAATACTTTAACCACAGATGTAGAGGCGACCGTTGCTCAAATTAAACGTATTGAGCAGGCAGGGGCGGATATTGTTAGAGTCTCAGTACCGACTATGGACGCTGCTGAAGCATTCAAACATATCAAGCAACAGACGAATATTCCTCTGGTTGCGGATATTCATTTTGATTATCGAATTGCACTAAAAGTGGCTGAATACGGTGTGGATTGTCTACGTATTAACCCGGGCAATATTGGACGGGAAGACAGAATTCGCTCTGTGGTTGATTGTGCTAAAGACAAGAATATTCCGATCAGAATTGGCGTGAACGGCGGCTCTTTGGAAAAAGATTTACAGGAAAAATATGGTGAGCCAACAGCAGAGGCTTTACTTGAGTCAGCTATGCGCCATGTGGATATTCTGGACAGGTTAAACTTCGATCAGTTTAAAGTCAGTGTCAAAGCCTCCGACGTGTTTTTGGCCGTGGATGCATACCGACTTTTATCCAAACAAATTAATAACCCGCTGCATTTAGGCATTACCGAAGCGGGCGGTGCACGCACAGGTGCGGTTAAATCTGCAATCGGGTTAGGCATTTTACTGAACGAAGGGATTGGCGATACGCTCAGGGTTTCACTGGCTGCTGATCCCGTTGAAGAAGTAAAAGTTGGATTTGATATTTTAAAATCTCTGAGGATCCGTAGCCGGGGCATTAATTTTATTGCCTGTCCAAGCTGCTCAAGACAAGAGTTTGATGTGATTAAAACGGTTAATGATCTGGAGCAGAGGCTGGAAGATGTAACCACAGCAATGGATGTGTCTATTATTGGCTGTGTGGTCAATGGTCCGGGTGAAGCACTTGCTTCAGATGTCGGTCTGGCGGGTGCAGCAAAACAAAGTGGTTTTTACATGGATGGTGAACGCCAGAAAGAGCGTATCGATAACAATGATATTGTCGATACGTTAGAAAAACATATACGAGCCAAAGCGGCTCGCGTTGATGAAAAAAATAAAATCAAAATTCAGCAAGTTGACTAATTAGCCTGGGATGAGAGGTGGCGCTTTGCGTTTTAACTGAACTTCTCTATAATCCAACGTTTTATGATTTTCAGTCACTGCTGAGTACAATACAGAATTAAAGCGAGAAAAAGCGTGTCAAAAAATATTCAAGCTATTCGAGGCATGAACGATTGTTTGCCTGCCCAAACGCCGGTCTGGCAAAAATTAGAGGCCATTTTAAGAGACGTGGTTAACCGCTACGGATATAGCGAAATTAGAATGCCAATAGTCGAAATGACTGAGCTTTTTAAGCGCTCGATTGGTGAAGTCACCGATATTGTAGAAAAAGAAATGTACACTTTTGATGATCGTAACGGCGACAGTCTGACGTTGCGTCCTGAAGGTACTGCCAGCTGTGTCCGTGCAGGTAATGAACATGGTTTGTTGTATAACCAAATCCAGCGATTATGGTATATGGGCCCTATGTTCCGCCATGAACGTCCGCAAAAAGGACGTTACCGCCAGTTCCACCAGTTTGGCGTTGAAACCTTTGGCATGAATGGTCCGGATATTGATGCTGAGATCATCGCCTTAACAGCACGTATGTGGCAGGCGTTAGGGATTAAAGATGAAGTCAGACTTGAAATCAATTCACTAGGCTCTAATGAAGAAAGAGCCAACTACCGTGATGCATTGGTAGAGTTTTTAAAGCAGCATGAGTCTTTATTAGATGATGATTGCCGACGACGCATGCTGACCAATCCACTGCGTGTGCTGGATACGAAAAATGCGTCCATTCAGGCAATTTTAAAAGATGCTCCCAAACTCAGTGATTATTTTGGTGAAGCATCTAAAAAACATTTTTCAGGGTTGTGTGAACGTTTGGACGCTTTAGGTATCCAATACCAGGTTAATGAAAGACTGGTACGGGGTTTGGATTATTATAATTACACTGTATTTGAGTGGATCACAGAAAGTCTGGGATCTCAGGGTACTGTGTGTGCTGGCGGACGATATGACGGCTTGGTTGAACAGTTAGGCGGCAAAGCGACATCCGCTGTTGGTTTTGCAATGGGTCTTGAACGACTGGTGTTGATGTTAGAAACCTTAAACTTAACCGACGATGTAAGACGTCCGGTTGATGTTTATGTCGTTACCTTAGGTGAACAGGCTGAGATTCAAGCACCAGCGGTTATTGAACAGTTAAGAGATGAATTGTCGGACGTCAGAATTCAGTTAAATTGCGGCGGTGGTAACTTTAAAAAGCAATTTAAAAAAGCAGATAAAAGCGGTGCTGAGATTGCACTGATATTCGCAGAAGATGAAATTGCAAATCAAAGCGTCAGTATCAAGCACCTACGTAAACAACAAGAACAAATAACTTTGCCTTTGAGCCAAGCTGCTCAAGCAATAGCTGCAGAACTGTAAGGGGTCAGTGATGGAAATTTATTCAACAGAAGAACAACAGGTTGAAGCGATTAAATCGATTTGGAGTAAATACGGCAATGCCATGATTGGTGGCGTTGTTATTGGTTTAGCTGGAATATATGGTTGGAACTGGTATCAGGATGATGTTAAAGCAACTCAGGAAGCTCAGTCTCTGGCCTATCAACAGGCGGTTGAGGGGATTTCGGCGCAAAGCAGCGATAAAGTAGAATCTTTTATTTCTGCTGAATCTGATTCAGGTTATGCCACTTTGGCGGCGTTAAAGCTGGCTAAATCTTTTGTTGAAGCGGGCGAACTCAATAAAGCAAGCGAGCAGTTAAACTGGGTTGTTGCAAATAATAAAGATGCTGCAATTAAGGATCTTGCGACCTATCGTCTGGCACGCATTGAGTTTTCATCCGGCTCTGCTGAAAAAGCATTGCAAGCTGTAGCAAAACCAGAAAGTGAAGCTTTCATTTCTCAATTTGCTGAGTTAAGAGGCGATATCTATTTATCACAGGGTGACAATGAAAAGGCTCGAAACGAATATCAAACGGCGGCTGATAACGATGGTTTAGCCGGAAACCCTGGATTGAAAATGAAGTTAGATAATTTAGCCGAGGATAACGGAGCGGTCGCGTTATAATGAAATTCAAACAAGCGAGTAAAACGGCTATTGCCATTCTGGCTGCGAGCAGTTTAATCAGTTGTGCTTCAAATGATGAAGACCCGGATTCATTGCCCGCTGAATTACCTCAAATTCAAAACCAGTTTTCGACCAAAGTAGAGTGGAAAAAATCGGTGGGTGACGGGGTTGAAGCATTTTATTCTCGCCTGAAACCGGCTGTTGGTTATGAAAAAGTATTTGCAGCAGACAGAAGTGGCCTTATCAAAGCTTTTGAGCAAGAGTCGGGCAAGCTAGTTTGGCAAGCAGACATCCGCGATGAAGAGGATAGCTATTTAAGCTGGTTTGGTATTAATACATCACCGGATGCAAGAGTCTCAGGTTTAATCGCTTCATACGAAAAACTTTTCATTGGCTGCGAGAATGGCGTCATTATCGCTCTGGACATTAATACCGGTGAGCAAATCTGGCAAGCTTCAGTATTAGGTGAAGTTTTGTCGGCACCGATTGCAGAGGAAGGCAAAGTCATTGTTAACCTGGGTTCAGGTAATACTGTAGCTCTGGATGCAAACGATGGAAAAGTGTTGTGGAATTCTGTTTCTGAAGTGCCTAGCTTAACATTACGAGGGGTTTCCTCTCCGGCCTATGCTCAGGGTGGTGTATTTGTGGGCGGCGCTAATGGCAAAGTATTAACTTATGCTGCGGCAAATGGCCAGTTAGCCTGGGATGTTCCGGTCGCTAAACCTCAAGGTACCACTGAGCTGGCGAGAATCGTTGACCTTGACGCAACCCCAATCGTTTCTGGTTACAACCTTTATGTATTATCAGCAGGCGGGGCTTTAGCTTCAGTTGATTTGCGAAATGCTCGTTTAATATGGAAGCGCGAATATCGCGGATACGAAAATATGACACTGGATGCCAATCAAATTTTGCTGAGCGATGATCATAGTGTTTTGTATGCGGTTGATTCACGAACAGGGATTGAAAACTGGTCAAATCTGAAATTGCGTAACCGTCAGGTCACGGCCGGTGTCGTGTTTAAAGACTATTATGTAGTAGGTGATTTTGAAGGGTATCTGTATTTCTTTAATAAAGAAAATGGTGAGTTAGTTTATATGCGCCAGCTTGATAACGAAGCGCTATTAGCTCAACCCGTTGTAGAAAAAGACTTATTATATGTTCAAAGCAGGGAAGGTGACCTGTTTGCAATAAGTTTACCTGAATAGTCATATGAGTGAGTCTTCAGCTACCTGGCCAATGACAATTATTGGTCAGGTAAGGTCTCCTTTCAAAGAAAAGTTTTCAGTTCCGCGTCAGCCTAATCTAGCGAGTGCCGTAACCGGTAAGATCCATTTTTTCTCACCTTTTAATCAGCCAGCTTGTTTTAATGGACTAGAGCAATTTAGCCATATCTGGATCCAATTTATATTTGATCAAACCGCAGCTCAAGGCTGGAAAGCCGCTGTCAGACCGCCCAGATTGGGTGGTAATAAGAAAATGGGCGTATTTGCTACCCGCTCACCGTTTCGGCCTAATCCGATAGGATTATCTTGTGTTAAATTAGAATCTATCGAAGTTAATCAAAATCAGGAAGTCAGTTTACTGGTATCTGGGTTAGATTTAGTTGATAACACACCTGTTGTGGATATTAAGCCATATGTACCTTATGCTGATTGTTTAACTGCAGCAACAAGTGAATTTTCACCGGCGCCGCCGGAACTCATGAATGGCGTTATTTATAGTCAATCCTTGCAATTAACGCTGGCGCGGATTAAAAAGGTTGAACCAGCGTTTTGTCAGGTAGTCGAACAAGTATTATTGCAAGACCCCAGACCTGCTTATATGCAGAATCAGGATTCTGAGCGATTGTTTGGTTTGAAACTATTTAACTGGAATATTCGCTGGTATGTTGAAAATGGACAATGCATTGTCACCGAAATTACTGATCTGGATTAGATTTGACTGAAACCTGGCGATAAAATGCTCTGCTAAACAACATACCGACCAGCGCCGCCAGAAATAACATCAGACGGCCATTTGAACTTTGCTTTTCTAATATTTCCTGCTGGGGTTGATTAAACTCATTTTTATCAAAGCTCATTCTCAAATAGCCAATGATTTCATTGTGCTCATCAAATAACTCTGTAACTGTAGGAATGATAGCGACTGAACCATATGGGTTCAGTCCCGTTGAGTCAGCGACTGACAGGTAGTTTGAAGAACTGGCAATCACCTGGCCTTTAGGATCATATAAACTGGCATCTATCACCCGGTTTGACTGCACGATATAATCGAGAGTTGCGCTGGCATCTTCAAACCCGTTCATATAGAGAAAGCGCTGTGCGACCAGTGAGCTCAAAGCTTTGGCTGTCTGATAGTTTGCGGTTTGAAATTTCTGCTCAAAGTAACGGCTTTGTTCAATCCAAAGCACAAAAATTATAAACATAATTAAACTGGCTAGTATTGCCTGAGTGAGCTTACGGACTATCCAGCGTTTATCACTTTTGTATATGCGACTGATTAAACTCATTAAAACTTCTAAATTAACAGCTAGGTTCAACCGCCAATATATCGAATCGTTAGCAATAAGGCAATTTAGAGCCAGATATTCTGAACTTGCTTGTTTAAATATCCGATTTTTTCAGTACAATATCCAAAAATTTTTAACTAAGAGTCTTTCGTGAAGCCATTTTCTGAATTTAGCGAACAAACTTTAACTTCTGATAGTTTATTCTCGCAGCTATATTTGTCTCAAATACCTCATCAGCCGTCACAGTTAATAGAATTAGATCCGACTAATGCGAAATTTTATCGCGTGGTTGATCAAGTTGAAGTCAGCGGACCTGAATTAATTATTTATGCCAGTCAGTTGAGCCTGTCACAGTTTCAGTACATCACTGAGTTTTGCAAGCAACAGCAAATTGAAATTAAAGCCAGCTATATCATAACTGCAATTGACGATGAACAGGACTGTGCTGTGAGTTGCTGTTTATCCCATACTCTGGCCGAGCAAGCTTTCCAGCAGTTAACTGAGTGGGCGCAGGCGAACAATCTTGAAGTCTGGCAGGTTCAAAGCCGTCCTAGTTTATCTGAACCAGGCTTGTTAGTGATGGATATGGATTCCACTACAATTAAGATTGAGTGCATTGACGAAATTGCTAAATTAGCCGGTGTGGGCAAAGAAGTGGCTGAAGTCACAGAACTTGCGATGCAAGGGAAATTAGATTTTGCAGAAAGTTTACGTGGCCGGGTAGCAACTTTAAAAGGCTGTGATGAATCAGTATTGCAGTCAGTGGCAGATGAATTGCCATTAATGCACGGGCTTGAACGTTTATTGAAAGTACTTAAACGGCATAACTGGAAAGTGGCGATTGCATCGGGTGGATTTACCTTTTTTGCCGATCAGTTAAAACAGCAATTAGGTCTGGATGCAGCCGTTGCCAATACACTGACCATTGAATCCGGAAAATTAACTGGTGAAGTGACCGGTGAAATTGTGGATGCCAAAGTAAAAGCCCGTACGTTAACTGAATTGGCCGAAAAATTTGAAATTCCGTCATCACAGACGGTTGCTATGGGCGATGGGGCAAACGATTTAGTGATGATGTCAGCGGCAGACTTGGGTGTTGCATTTGAAGCTAAACCTATTGTTCAGCAAAAAGCAGATGTTGCCATTAACCATCATGGTTTAGATGCGCTCCTGTTTATTTTAAAACGCTAACCTATTATTAGTTGTTAATAACAGCCGATTCACAATTCGATACTCAGTCGAATTGTGAATCGGCTGTTTTGTTTTACGCTTAATCAAACTTTTGTTTTTGTCGCTCGATGAGCTGTTGTTTTATTTTTCCTTCAGCAAGCCTATATCTGAGCATAAGCTCATGGCTGATGTCCAGAATATCGCCCACACCTTCAACTGACCAAAGTTCCTCCTCCAGTAGTTTTGCTTTGTGAATGGCATACTGGCTGACATACATGAGCTCATTGGCAACAAAGTCAGTATCCGGACGACCGGTTCTGGAAAGATAAAGCCTGAACCCAAAAAATAAAGTCTGATTCTGGCAAGAAAGATTAATAAAGTTAAATCTCGCTTCATCATCCCGAAAACTATTGATTGCACGGGCTGTGAAGCGTTTTTCTGGCTCAGATTCATACAATTTTACCCGAATGAATAAGTCATGGTATTTAGGCCTGTCATCACGCTGCAGACGTCTTAACATATCCAGAATGAGATTGTTAAACAGGTTATTTTGTAGCAGCGGCTGTAAATTAAATAAACCTTGCTCTGGATCGGTTTCAAGAATATTAATCAGTGTATTGGGTAACTGAGAAAATCCAATTGTATTTAATTCATGTTTAAGGCCATTTTTATGGATAAAGTAGCCTGTGTTTATAATTCTTTGAATGCAAATATTACGCAGAATCTCGGCCAGTTGCGGTATTAAGTTAGATTCTTCATCGAGCTTTAGTTTGCCTTGATTTTGCTTAATCAAGGCTTTGAAAAATTGCTGTGCTTTATGACGCTTATTCGTTTCATTAGAGATTTTCAGGTTAATCAGCGTTTTTGATTGGTTAATCCCCACAACCTGATAATCCAGGTTCTTATTTAAGCTGGTTGCTTTTTGGAGCTCTGGAAAGCTGATTTTTAACTGACTGCCAACTGAGAGCCCGAGCGGCTCTGCCAATTCAATTTGCAATCCTTGTGTCGAAAAATTTCGGGTGACACCCTGTGCGTCTTGCTTTGCAAATTTAAGCTCTACCTGAGTTTTATAACTGAATCTGGACTCCTTTCTTAGATTGACATAACGAATGGCGACTTCCTGAACCGGCTTTACGGCTAGTGTTCTGTCGTGTTTAAATCGATTTAATACATTTGCTTTTTCAATATTCAATGGGTTTTGCTGATAATTCAGTTTTGTTTCTTCATCATTTATATCGGTTAAAAAAACAAGGTAGCTTAACCGATTGAGTCGCTGTTTTAAGCGGGCTGGCGGCTCTGCATGAATACCCGATTCGGACTGGGGTAGGGTATCTGGCAACTGAAGTAGTTCCGGCGAAACATCCACCATCTGGACTTTATAAACCATCCAGTTATTTTTACGCGATGCAAATCCAAAAAATAAGGCCTTTAGGGCTTCAGACTCTGCCAGCTCGGAATCGGTTGCAGAATAAAAATGAATACGACCTTTATAAACATGTGTAAATGCATATATCAGGCTATGTTTAATTCGTCCGGGCTGTGACAGCATTTTTTTGAGTCTGGTGTGACTTAATAAATGATTTAAGCAGTTGTGATTTTTTTCGTCATACCAGTGTTTGTTGATATGGTCATTGTTATCTGTGACTAAACAATAACGACAGTTTAAATAACCTTCCGGGGTGGTCTCAATAAACACGGGTAAACTGGTTATGCGGGGGAGATAAAATTGCTCATAGCCTTTGGTTATTATTGCTTCAATCGTATTATCTAAATTCAGTTTATAGCGTCTTTTATTGCCATTAATAAAATTATTCAAAAACTGATCAAAGGCTTTTGTATTAAAATCTTCTTTCAGCCGCTCGCAACTGATATAGACGTAATCATTTTTATCTTCAATATGACTGATTTGATACTGAATTTTGTCTTTCAGCCCCAATGCATATTCCTGCTCCAAACCGGCAAGGCGAAGGAAAAAGCGTTGACCGGTTGAGAAGGTTGCGGGTTTTAAGACTTTAATTCTGACACCGCTAACCGATAAGTCAGTGGTAATGGCTTGTATACTGTTATCTATATCTAATTCAAGCTCAACCTGCATCGCATAGTTCATGCGCTCTTCTTTACGCGACCCGCGATCACCAAAATAGACGGGTTTGGCAAGATAACTTGTTTTTTTTATTTGTCGGCTGTCGGTTTTGTTTTGAGTGGCAGAACCGGGTTGGCTCTCCTGCAGGCGTAATTGCTGCTCTTGCTTGTGCATGACTTTGAAATTGTTTTCGGCATTTTGCACTTGCTCGTAGACACCCTGAGTATAATGGCCAAAGGTATCCAGTCCTTTTTCAAACAGCTCAATGGCAATACTGTCCATATAATGCGTGATGCCGTTATGCTGATATTCCCGACAGAGACCATCAACATGTCCGCGTAAGTCTATTTGTCGGGTGCAGGGAGCACTGAGCCGAGTTAATTCCATTTTAATTAAAAATCTTTGCGGCCGGGTTAATTGCTCTGTAAGGCGTTTGAATGCCAGACCAAAATCCGCTTGCTTGGTCAAAGGTTTCAAAGTTTCGATCAGCGTTTTATGTTCTGCTAATGTTGGGTCTAAATTATCCATCATGTCCCGCAATTAAACGATTTTGGTTACTATGATTAGTTATCGCCCGACGACAGCTTAACTTTTGGGCTAATCATTTGAATTATTTATTTTTATCTAAAACTCAATTTAAGTTTAATGTAAACTGTGGGAATGTGTAAGTAAATCGACTAGTTTTATCTATGGCTAAATCTAAAACTGCCTGGGTGTGTAATGAATGTGGTGCTGATTTTTCCCGCTGGGTGGGACAGTGCAACGAATGTAAGGCATGGAATTCGGTCACTGAGGTGCGTTTGGCTAAAGCATCCGGTGCTCAGAGTCGTTATGCCGGTTATGCAGGTCAGGTTGAAAGTAAAATCGAAACGTTAGAGTCCATTGAACTGGCTGAATTACCCAGATTTACAAGTGGTTTAAAAGAGTTTGATCGGGTCTTAGGCGGTGGCATAGTGCCAGGTTCAGCAGTTTTAATTGGCGGTTCTCCGGGGGCCGGTAAAAGTACGGTTTTGCTGCAAACTATGTGTTTTTTAGCGCAAAACATGACAGTTTTATATATAACCGGCGAAGAATCATTGCAACAGGTTGCGATGCGCGCAGAGCGGTTAGGCCTGCCCAAAGATAAACTTAAACTCTTGTCCGAAACCAATGTGGAGACCATTTGTCAGTTGGCTAATACTATTAAGCCGAGTGTCATGGTGATAGATTCAATTCAGGTAATGCATATGGCTGAGGTGCAGTCAGCCCCCGGCAGTGTCTCTCAGGTTCGTGAATCTGCAGCTTATTTAACTCGTTATGCTAAACAAAATAATGTTGCTATTTTTATGGTGGGTCATGTAACTAAAGACGGTAGTCTGGCAGGCCCTAAAGTATTAGAGCACTGTATCGATTGCTCCATTTTGTTAGATGGTTCTTCTGATAGCCGCTACCGGACATTACGGAGTCATAAAAACCGCTTTGGTGCGGTGAATGAATTAGGTGTGTTCGCCATGACCGAAAAAGGCATGAAAGAAGTATCTAATCCCTCTGCGATATTTTTATCAAGAGCTGAAGTGCCATCTTCCGGCAGTTTAGTGATGGTGGTCTGGGAAGGTACACGGCCTCTGATGGTTGAGTTGCAGGCACTGGCTGACGATTCTGCGCTGGGAAATCCGAGGCGGGTTGCGGTAGGACTTGAACAAAACCGGCTTGCATTGTTATTGGCTGTGCTACATCGTCATGCAGGATTGCAACTGGGCGATCAGGATGTATTTGTAAATGTGGTGGGCGGCGTTAAAGTATCAGAAACCGCTGCTGATTTAGCATTATTGCTGGCGCTGGTTTCCAGTTTCAAAAATCTGGTACTCGCACAGGATTTGGTCGTGTTTGGCGAGGTGGGTTTATCCGGTGAAATTCGGCCGGTTCCAAATGGTGTTGAACGTCTGAAAGAAGCGGCTAAACATGGTTTTAAACGCGCAATCATTCCTAAGCAAAATGTACCTAAAGGCGGTATCGAAGGGGTAGAAATTATTGCCGTGAGCCAGTTAAGTGAGGCCGTTGAAGTTATTTGATGGTGTTAAGTTGGCTAAGCAAGCCAGTCTGTGTTGACTGGCTTAATATACCTTAGGTTAATTATCGGTTTCTAATAACACATCTACGTGATTGTCACTTTCATCCAGATGAAAACTTACATGGATACTGTTACAACACGCCGGACAGTCTTCATAATAATCCTGATCACCGTTTGAATCGTCTAATGTCAGATGAATATGATGACCACAATGTGGGCACTCTGTCGATTTATCAATAAGATGCATCATAGTACTCCTTCATTATCTTGTTGTTTAAGACTTGATTTGTAATAGCATCCGGGCAAAGTTCAGGTTTTAACCTATACCAGTATGGGGTATGGCAAACCGTCGAATCTCATTTCAGATTACAAAACAAGTCGGCAATGCTGCCGATAATCAACTCAACCGGAAAATTAAAGGCTAATTAAACTATAGCTGATATAAGCTTTTTATCATGCTTGCGATGCAGATTATCCAGCCTCTGGCTGGGACTTTTGTAGGTTAGGATTTACAGCTGAGCTATACTTCTAAGCATCTGTTTTGCTTGATCTATATAGCTGCCGGCAAATATATTTGCATGATTTAATATGTGGTAAAAATTATAAATATCACGTCGTTTCTCATAGCCGGGTTCTTTTTCGGTTATGCTGTAATAACCCTGATAAAAAGCTTGCGGAAACGCACCGAATAATTCTGTCATAGCTAGATCGGTTTCATAATCTCCATAATAACAGGCTGGGTCATATAAAAAGAATTGGTTCTGACTGAATCCGATATTGCCTCGCCAAAGATCACCATGCAATAAACAGGCATCCAGCTTTCTCGGTTTGAGTAAGTTATGTACAAGTGCAACCACTTCATCAATATCGGCTATTTTGATCTGTTTTTCAGCTAATAGCTCAAGCTGATAGCCAATTCTTTGCTCAGAGAAAAACGTGGACCAGTTATTTTGCCAACGATTGAATTGAGGCGTTTTACCAATAAAATTATTGTCTTCAAAACCAAACATAGGCTGGCGACTGACCTGATGGAGTTGTGCCAATTGACAACCTGCGTCAAACCAGGCTCGATCACTGCCTTGTGAGAATTCAACAAATTCTAAAATAAGATAGGTATGCGCTTTACTTAATCCAAGGTCAATGACTTTGGGGGTCGAGACAGTGTTTGTCAGAGCCAGGCTATTAAGCGCGAGTGCTTCAGCACGAAAGTTATCAAAAAAAGTTAAATCATTGATTTTAACAAAATACATCTGATTCTGGCCGCTAATACAGTACGCCTGACTGATATCTCCGCCGGAAACGACTTGTTTGGATTCGATCTGGAAGCTGTCTTGCTGAAAATCACTAATCGCTTGTTCTACTTGATGCCACATCATTAGTGCCTTATTTCGAGCCAGGTTAAATTTAGCTTAGCAAGTGCCTGCATGTTTTGCGAATCTTTAATAAAAATTTGCTCATGATTCAGTAGTAAGTTGCTTGATATGTTCAAATATATGGCAAAGCCCCTTGGTTCGGGATTGGCTGAGCTGCTGACTGAGTCCGAGCTGCTCAAAATAATTATTCAGATCAAATGACTCAATGTAGGTTTTATCTTTATCGTTGAGCGCTTCGAGTAAAAGCACGATTAAGCCGCTGACAATCCTTGAATCACTGATAGCGCTGAACTGATAGCGTTCACCCGATTGATTAACTTGCAGCCAGACCTGACTTTCGCAGCCATGGACAAGACTTTTTTCGGTTTTATCCGTCTGACTGGTTTTATTTGAATCTCCGCCCAGTTTCATCAGTAGGCGATACTGTTCCTGCCAGTTATTGATATTAATAAATTGCTGAGCATGTTTTGGGAAGTCAGTGGTTTTCATAAAAAGTCGTCCAGTTGATCTAAACAGGATAAAAAATAGTCTATTTCTTCAATCAGAGTATAGGCCGCTATTGAAACCCGCAGACTTCCGCCGGGTGCAATACTCTGAATAAGCGGCATGGCGCAGTGACTGCCGGAGCGAATCGCGATTCCCATTTGACTCAATAATTCAGCCGCATCGGCACTATGAAAGTCCTTAATTATAAAACTGACGGCACCCGTTAATTGTTCCGTTGCGAGTAAACTAATTGCACTGCGTTTTTTAAGTTGTTCAATTAGATACTCAGTCAGTTTATGTTCATAAGCTCTGAGTTTGTTCAGATTCTGGTTGGCTAAAAAGTCAAGCGTTGCACCCAATGCAAAGACCCCTGAAATATTGGGGGTACCGGCTTCAAATTTATAGGGCAACTGATTAAATTCGCTTTCAGTCAAACTCACTTGTTTTACCATTTCGCCGCCATATTGATAGGGTGGCAACGCAATGAGCCGAGATTTTTTGCCATAACATACACCTAAACCTGTGCCGGCGTACATTTTATGGGCAGAAAAAAAGTAAAAATCACAGGCCAATTGTTGCACATTAATTGGCATATGATTAATCGCCTGAGAGCCATCTATAATGGTGATAATATTGTTATTGGTGGCTAGTTCAATTATCTCTTCGACAGGCTGCTTTACACCTGTGGCATTATTTACGTGGGCCAGTGCAATAACCCGTGTTTTATCTGATATTTGGGTGTGAAGCGCTTGCAGATCAATTCTGAGCTGTTCATCCAGTTTTGCGATGGTTAACTCAAGCTGATATTTTTTTGCCAATTGCTGCCAGGTGACAAAGTGAGCATGGTGCTCACTTAATGCAATAATAATCTCATCTCCGGCTTGTAAGTGGCTTTCACATAAGCCATTGGCTATCAGATTTGCAGCTTCGGTTGCACCTTTTGTCCAAACAATTTCGTCTTTTTCTGCTGCGTTGAGCCAGTCAGCCGTTTTTTGACGTATCGATTCAAACTGATTGCTGGTGCCCAATGCGAGTTGATGCGATGACCTGTGAACATTCGCATGGTGATATTGATAATAATCAGCAATGCTGTCGAGCGCAGGTTGGCAGATATGAGTGGTGGCAGCATTATCTAAATAGGCTTGGCTAATCGGTGAATTTAACTGATTATTAAAAAACGGAAACTGATGTCTAAAATCAATTATAAAATCAGGTGTGTGCATTCAAATCCTAGTTCATCAGGTGACGCTAACAGAAGAGCTATCCTAACTGTCTTCGGTATAACTCAGGTTAAGCGCTATATGATAACAAATCAGGTCAAAAAACAAAGCTATCTGACTTTCTAAACAAGGGGTCTTCAGACAGTAGTTTCTGATTAATTTGCTCCACTGTCAGCGGTCTGGCATAAAAATATCCCTGAATATAGCGACAACCTAACTGATTTAAAAAATCTAATTGCTGCTGGTTTTCAACACCTTCAGCAACCAGGGTGAGATCCAAGCTTTGAGCCAGACTAGTAATCGCTTTTACGATACTGACATCATTAAAGTCATGGGGCAGATCTTTTACAAATGAGCGGTCAATTTTGAGTGTATCGACCGGGAAATTTTTTAAATAAGACAAAGAAGAATAGCCGACACCAAAATCGTCAATCGAAAGCGAGAGGCCAGCATGCGTGACTTTTTGCATAAAATCTTCATGCTGAATGATGTTCTCAATAAAAACCTGCTCGGTTAATTCAAGCTCCAGTGTGGTACTGGGTAGCCCGTATTTATTGTATGTTTTAAATATAAAATCAAATAAATCATTGGTTTGAATCTGTCGGCCAGATATATTAATGGCCATCGTCAGTTCCGTATAGCCCATAGTATGCCACTCTTTTAATTGGGCACAGGCCTGTTCAAAAATCCATTCACCGAGCGGAACGATTAAACCGGTTTCTTCAGCTACTGAAATAAATTGCTCCGGGTTCACCCATTGATGGGTTTTGGGATGCTGCCAGCGAATTAAAGCTTCGAATCCGGTGCAAATATTTCGCTCGCTGTCGACTTTGGGTTGATAGTGTAGCTGAAACTGATTTTGTTCGAGTGCAGTTCTTAAATAACCAGCGAGCTCGACCCGCTGTGAAATATCTTGGTGCAGTTTTTGGGTATACTGACAGATACAATTTTTACCGCTTTCTTTTGCCTGATTCAGGGCACTATCAGCATTTCGAATAAGTTCAATGGCACTGACTTGCTGATTATTGGCATAAGCAAAGCCGATACTGACCGAGGTGTAAAACTGATAATTATCGACTTCGAAGTGAGTATCCAATAATGCAAGAATGCTTTCAGCCAAGCGCTCAATAACCAGATGAGAGGCTAGCTCATCAATATAGATAGCAAATTCATCGCCGCCGATACGCGCCATATAGTATTTAGGATGAACCAGTTGAATTAATTTATTTGTTACCTGGCTCAATAGTTTATCACCCGCGGCGTGGCCTAAAACATCATTAACATCTTTAAATCGGTCCAAATCAACCAGAATAACACCTAGATATCGGCTATTTTTATGCTTAAGTTGATGACTAATATGCTTATCCAGTGCCGAGCGATTTGGCAAACCCGTGAGTTTGTCGTAGTTAGCGGTTTTAATCAGATCTTGTTCAGTTTTTTCTCTTTGCCTGATTTGAAATTCTAAATCCCGGTTTATTTTATTCAGATAGCGAGAGTAGCTGCGGGTTGAAAAAAGTAGTTGAATAATAATTGAAAAAATTAACGTACTTAATAGACCAATCCAGGTGATGTAACTGGAGTAGGTCGTTTTAATTTTATTAAGCTGAGCCTGAGTAGGCCATAAGGTAAAGTGCCAGGTTTGATTAAAAAGCTGTATACTGGCTTTAACCTGTGTGTGACTTTGATCTTCGTAATCGCCGTAAAAATGGTAGATATCTTTGTTGTTTAAATCGATTTTAAATTGATAACCCGGACTTAATGATAGTTTGGCAACATTATCGAGAAATTCATTTTGTCGAATCACACCACTGATAAAACCTTTATGGTCATCAGCTTGACCAATTGGTGCATAAATTAATAAACCATTCATACCTTGTACCAGCTTCCAGTTGGCGACAGTGGCAACTTGTCCGGTTTGAATGGCTTTATCGAGTGTCTCATTGATAAATGGAATTTTAGACAGTGCTAGATTGAATGCGTTTTGGTTGCCAATTAATGGTTCTATCCAGCGAATGGTTTTCCCCTGGTCAATCCAGACAACCGCCTGTAAAAATTCGTGATTGTCGATAATATGCTTGGCTTGCTGGTGCCAGAGAAATGCATCCGGTTGACCAAATGTCAGCCATTGTTTAGCCAGCCAGTTGTATAAAAAAATTTGCTCATTTAACTCAGATTTGAGCTGACTGGTTAAGCCTGACAACTGCTGGTTTAGCGTTTTTTGAATTTTTTGTTGCTCAATGCGCTCTATTGCCGAAACGGTAATAAATGTAATTATTATGCCGATAATAAAAACCAGTACTGCATATTTTATATGTCTGAATAATTGCATTCCAATGTACTTTGTTGCTGATGCCAGTTGGTTTAACCTAGTTTTAAACTGCGGGCAGACTTAATTAACTGATAGGCTTGTCAAAAATTGTTAACTAATAGCATATATCAATCATAAAAAGGAAGCTAATGATTTCACATGTGAGATAAGGTAGGCATAAGTAAAAAAAAGCCCTAACATTCAAAGATAGGGCAAAAGCACATTTACACTAGCGTTTTTAAGACTAGTCTAATCGACGTAAAGTTCAAAAAAAGTAAACAAATAATTGTTCTAATGTTAATTGACAAGATCTGGTTTTAAACGTAAATTTTAAACAAGTGTTTGAATTTGTGTCTGGTTATCATGATGAAAAAGTTGGATACTAAAACCCGGGTTTTAAATGCAGCTGAACAATTATTTGCAGCTCATGGTTTTAATAATACTTCACTCCGTCAAATTACCAGTGAAGCAAATGTCAATCTGGCTTCGGTGAATTATCATTTTGGTTCAAAGAAGTCACTCATTCAGGCTGTACTGGCCAGATACCTGCAAGTGTTTATGCCCCAGCTGACGGTTAAAATCAATCAACTGGATGAGCGGTCAATTGATGGCCGTCAGTTGAGTTTAGATGATTTGCTAGAAGCATTTGTTGAACCGCTTTTGGCACTCAATCGTATCAGTGCCCAAGGGGCGAGAAACTTTATGGTGATGATAGGACGCGGTTATGCAGAGACACAAGGTCACTTACGTCGCTATATTAGTGAACACTATGGTCAGCAACTGAGTCATATCGTGAGCTTGTTTGCTAAGGTGTTACCGGGTATGAGTAAAGCCGATTTGTTCTGGCGATTGCACTTTTCTCTGGGGGCGTTAGTTTTTATGATGACATCCGGTACTGCACTGGCAGAAATTTCAGAAGCTGACTTTGCCGAAGTAACAACAACAGAGCATATCGTGAATAAACTTATTCCCTTTATTGCAGCAGGGTTAACCAATTAGTCGCTGGAGGAGGTCCACTTATGTGGTTTTTAGTTCTATTAATTGTCGCTACAGGTATCTTATTTGGAGTTGCAGATATTAGAAAGCGTTATATCACAGAGCCTGTTTATAAAATGTTTAAACGCATTTTACCCCCCATGTCTGAAACTGAAAAAGAGGCGATGGAAGCAGGTGACGTTTGGTGGGATGGTGAAATCTTCTCAGGTAAACCTAACTGGGATAAATTACATCAGTATGAAGATGCTAAGCTAAGTGAAGAAGAGCAGGCTTTTATCGACAATCAGTTAGAAACTCTGCTGGCGATGTTAAATGACTTCGAGATAGTCCATCAGCGTAAAGATTTACCACAAGCGGTATGGGATTATTTAAAACAGGAGGGCTTTTTTGCTCTGATTATCCCGAAAAAATTTGGTGGCCGTGAGTTTTCAGCAACGGCAAATTCAACGATTGTAACCAAGATAGCAACCCGAAGTGTCAGTGCGGCCGTTTGTGTTATGGTGCCAAACAGTCTGGGGCCGGGTGAATTGTTAATGCATTATGGTACACCTGAGCAACAGGACCGCTGGCTACCCAGTTTGGCAAAAGGAACCGATGTCCCTTGTTTTGCCCTAACCGGGCCTGAAGCCGGCTCTGACGCTGGGGCAATTCCGGATAAAGGCATTGTTTGTGAACAGGAATTTAATGGTGAAAAAACCTTAGGTATCAGGCTTACCTGGAATAAACGTTATATAACACTGGCACCGGTTGCGACCGTATTGGGGTTGGCTTTTAAACTCTATGATCCGGAACACTTATTAGGGGACGAAGAAGCGCTTGGCATTACCTGTGCTTTGATTCCGACAGACCATCCTGGCGTGAAGATTGGTGATCGCCATATGCCGATGAATCTTGCTTTTATGAATGGGACAACTTCTGGTGAAGATGTGTTTATTCCGATAGACTGGATTATTGGCGGCCCGGAATATGCGGGTAAAGGGTGGCGAATGTTGGTTGAATGTTTGTCTGCAGGTCGGGGGATTTCTTTGCCGGCACTGGCTGCTGCTGTTGCTCATATGGGCACGAGAATGACCTCAGCTTATGCTTATGTTCGTAAGCAGTTTGGTTTATCGATTGGTCGATTTGAAGGCGTTCAGGAAGCTTTGGCCAGAATCGGTGGTTACGCATACACGATAGAAGCCACGCGGAAATTTACCACATCGGCACTGGATACCGGCTTTAGCCCGTCTGTTGTCACCGCCATTTCAAAATATCATATGACAGAGATGTCTAGATTGGTTTTAAATGATGCTATGGATATTCACGCTGGTAAGGCTATCCAGCTAGGTGAAAAAAATTATCTGGCTCATATTTACTGGGGATCGCCTGTGGCTATCACAGTCGAAGGTGCCAATATTTTAACTCGTAACTTGATGATTTTCGGTCAGGGGGCAACCCGTTGTCACCCATATGTTTATGCTGAAATGAAAGCGGCAGCTGATCCTAATTATCATAATGGTTTACATACCTTTGATGGTTTATTGATTAAACATATCAAACATACCAGTCGAAACTTAGGTTACGCTTTGTTCCACGGTCTGACTTTCGGTAAATTCAGCTGTGCACCGGTTGCCGGTGAAACCGCACAATACTATCAGCAACTGAATCGGATGAGTGCCGGGTTGGCACTTGCCAGTGATGTATCTATGTTGGTTTTGGGCGGCGCGCTTAAACGCAAAGAAATGATCTCAGCTCGATTAGGGGATGTTCTGAGTCAGATTTATATGGCATCAGCCATTTTAAAAAGATATGAATCAGATGGACGACCTGTTGGTGATTTACCCTTTGTTCATTATGCAATGCAAACCGCCCTTTATAAAATAGGTGTGGCTTTTGAAGGGTATTTTAATAACTTCAAACCCAAATGGTTAGCGCTGATATTAAAGCGAATTATATTTCCGTTTGGCATTTTTTATAAGTTACCTGCTGATAGTTTAGCCCGAACCTTGTGCCGTAGCTTGTTAAAACCCGGAGAAACCAGAGATAGATTGACCAAACTGTGTTATTTGGGCAAAGAAGAAGGGGATGCAACCGGAGTGATGGAAGCTGCCTTTATCGCAATGCAAAAATGTCAGCCGGTTGAGCTTAAAATCTCAGCAGCACAAAAAGCAGAAAAAATCCCAAGAAGAGTCCCTTATGCCAAAGCCATCGAACTGGCTTTACAAGCCGGCGTGATCTCTGAAGATGAAGCTACGGCAATCCGCCGCGCTGAAAAACTCAGACAATCGGCCATCGCAGTAGATAGCTTTGAAGCCAGCTCATTTGATTAAATTGTTGAATTAGATTAAATAATTTAAAGCCGAGGTTTCTCGGCTTTTTTGTATGTGTTACATTCTTCGCTTTATGACTGAATGATTAGGATTGGTCCGGGTTATATGAATTCCCTAATGCTGGATGTAGAAAGCTTTGAATTAACGGCGCAAGAAAAAGAAATTCTTGAACACCCTATGGTGGGCGGTGTGATTTTATTTACCCGAAATTATCATGATCCAGAGCAACTGATTCATTTAACACAGTCCATCCGGCTGGCTGCCAACAGGCCTATTTTGATTGCCGTCGATCACGAAGGCGGGCGGGTGCAGAGGTTTCGGGAAGGTTTCAGCCCAATTCCGGCAATGCGTTCATTAAAAGTTGCGCCAGACGAATCTACACCCAAAACGGTTTGTACAGAGATGGGCTGGCTAATGGCATCGGAAGTATTGGCCAGCGGCATAGATATCAGTTTTGCCCCGGTGTTAGATCTCGATGGCATATCAGACGTTATTACTAATCGTGCTTTTCATTCTGTGCCGGATAAAGTCATTGAACTGGCCAGTTATTTTATCAATGGGATGAAGCAGGCCGGGATGAAAACGACTGGTAAACATTTTCCCGGGCATGGCAGTGTAAAAGCCGATTCGCATATCGCCGCTGCAATTGACAATCGGGACAAGCAAAGTATTTTTGAAAAAGATTTAAAAGTATTTGCTGAACTGATTCAGGCAAATAAGTTAGATGCCCTAATGCCAGCTCATGTCATTTACCCTCAACTGGATGACAAACCGGCCGGTTTTTCGCCGTTTTGGTTGCAAAGCATTTTAAAACAGCAGCTCGGATTTAAAGGCGTCATATTCAGTGACGATTTATCAATGCAGGCGGCCAATATTGCCGGTGATTATATTGGTAAAGCTGAAGCTGCATTAAGCGCTGGTTGTGATATGATTCTGGCTTGTAATAACGCGAAAGGCGCGATCAGCATATTAGATCAGCATCAGGCGCTGCAGGCTTGGATAAGCCCAAAATCTGTTAGCAAAGTACAGGCTTTGATTAATCAAAAGCCGGTCAGTTTTAATGAGCTAAAACAAACAGACAGATGGCGGCAAGCAAATCGACTAGCAAAATCGTTTTTAGTTGATTAGTCATTCCTTTTGTTGTCCATAAAACTGACATTTTAAAGAGATATAGTTTAAGAATATTTGGAGAGTTACACCCGATTATGACAGTTACTCAAAAGCTTAAAGTTCGTTCAGTTCTGTTTGTTTGTTTAGGTAATATTTGTCGCTCGCCGACCGCTCATGCGGTGTTTCGCCAATTGGCTGGCGAAGTGAGATTGCCAATCGAAATTGACTCAGCCGGTACCGCTGGCTATCACAAAGGTGCAGGGCCAGACAGAAGAGCCAAAGCGGCCGGTGTGAAACGCGGTTATGATTTTTCTAAGTTAGCAGCCAGGCCAGTGGTTGCGGATGACTTTGAAAAATTTGATTTGATACTGGCAATGGACAAAGCAAATTATTCAGATTTAATGAGTGATTGCCCACCAGAATACCAGCATAAAATTCAATTATTTTTGAATTTTGCAGAGCGCTATCCAGAAGAAGATGAAGTGCCTGATCCTTATTATGGTGGTGCGCAGGGCTTTGAATATGTACTAGACTTAGTCGAGGATGCCTCTAACGGATTACTTAAACAAATCAGTTAAACCTGATTTGTTTTTTCGATAAGAGCAAACGATAAAACCCGATATATTATAATCGTTCGATCGGTTATGATTATAAATTATTAAAACAGAAAACAGGATTAAAAACGTGTCTGATTGGTCACCGAGTTCATGGCGAAATTTTCCGATATTACAACAGCCAACCTATCCAAACCTTGCGCATTTAAAACAGGTTGAAAGTCAGCTTAAAACTTATCCGCCTTTAGTATTTGCTGAAGAGACGCGTTCACTGTTTGACCAATTATCGCAAGTTGCACAAGGTAAAGCTTTCTTATTGCAGGGTGGTGATTGTGCTGAATCTTTTACCGATTTTAATGCACCAAAAATCCGCGATACTTTTAAAACACTATTGCAAATGGCTGTCGTATTAACATTCAGCGGCAGTTGCCCGATTGTCAAGGTTGCCCGTATGGCCGGACAATATGCAAAACCGCGTTCAGACGACATGGAAACTCGTGATGGCGTTTCATTACCCAGTTATCGTGGTGATATTATTAACGGTTACGAATTTACCGAAGCTGCGCGTATTCCGAATCCGGAAAATCTGTTAACGGCTTATCACCATTCGTCTGCAACCCTGAATCTGTTGCGCGCTTTTGCTCAGGGTGGGCTGGCAGATTTGCATCAGGTTAATCGCTGGAATATGGACTTTATCGGTAATTCTCCGGTTAGTGAAAAATACCATGATGTCGCGCACCAAATTCAGCAAGCGTTAGAGTTTATGGAAGTGATAGGCATTAACGCTGATAATATGCCTAAAATAAATGAAACGGATTTATATACGTCTCACGAAGCTTTATTGCTTAATTATGAAGAAGCTTTAACCCGCAAAGATACGTTAACCGGTTTATGGTATGACTGTTCAGCGCATATGGTCTGGATAGGTGAACGTACCAGACAGTTAGATCATGCGCATATTGAGTTTTTCCGTGGGATTAATAACCCAATTGGCGTAAAAGTGGGTCCGACGATGAAACCGGACGATTTGATTAACCTGATTGATGCACTGAACCCAAATAATATACCGGGTCGATTAACCTTGATTACCCGTATGGGCGCTGACAAATTGGCAGATAATTTACCGGCGCTGGTTCGCAAAGTGAAGCAGGAAGGACGCCACGTAGTCTGGTCAAGTGATCCTATGCATGGCAATACGATAAAAGCTGGTAACGGCTATAAAACGCGTAACTTTGATTCAATTTTATCCGAAATTGAGCAATTTTTTGCGGTTCATCGTGCTGAAAACAGTTATGCCGGTGGTATCCATCTTGAAATGACAGGCTTGGATGTAACAGAGTGTACTGGTGGTGCATATCAAATTTCAGAGACAGATTTGGCAACTTGCTACCAAACTCAATGTGATCCAAGACTGAATCAAAACCAGGTACTGGAAATGGCATTTCGTATTTGTGATACCTTAAAATCAGCTCGTACTGATTATTTGGCAAGCCAAACTAAAAGCTAAGCCGGTTTAAACCCGGTTTTATTTAACAATCTTATGTAATTAATTGATTAAGCCAGTATAATAGCTGGCTTAATCATTATTAGCTGGACAATTCTACTCGATGCATTTATTCGTAAACGACTTAACCATAATCGATTTTTCATATTTAGATACGCAGCGCGGCATAGTTGGCGAAAGCTGGATAGTTGATGTGGCCTTAATTGGTCAACTTAATGAACAAAATATGGTGTTAGATTTTGGAGTCGTGAAAAGTCAGATAAAACGCATCATAGATCAGGAATTTGACCACAAATTACATATTGCAGAAGATTCCAGTGCCTTGCTGAATAAACAAATGCAAGGAGATAACCTTGAAATTGTTTATAAAACAGATGCACTTGAACATATCTTTATGTCTGCGCCGCCTTCTGCTTATTGCTTTTTGCAAGCTGAGCAGGTCAATATAGAAGAAGTTCTGCCGCTTATTCGCGCCACTATTATGCGCCATATGCCGGAGAACGTGAAAGATATTGAAATTAACTTACGTCCTGAAAAAATCACACAGGCTTATTATCACTACAGCCATGGTTTAAAAAAGCATGACGGTAATTGTCAGCGAATTGTTCATGGCCATCGTTCAAAAGTGGATGTATTCAGGGATGGGCAAGTGTGTGAAGAATGGCAGGACTATTGGGCTAAACGCTGGAAAGATATTTACATTGGTAGTGAAGAAGATTTAGATCAAAACTTACTCAACCAATTTTGTGAAGAGCACGCCTTGTTGCATGATGACTATGTTGCTTTTTCATACTCTGCAAGTCAGGGCGATTATCAATTAGTTTGTCCCGCAAGTTTGACCGATGTCATAGACAGAGACACAACGGTTGAGTGTCTGGCAGAATTTATGTTAGAAGTGATGCAACAAACAGATAAAACTTCAAATTTAAAAGTGATGGCGTATGAAGGTGTATCAAAAGGGGCAATCGCGCAAAGCGAATAAATATATGATAAAAGCCGTTAAGCAGCTTTGTTTAGTGGCCGCGTTTTTTAATATTGCACAGGCCAGTTCAGCTGCGACAAATTCGACACAGCAAAATCAAATCACGATACGTGAGCAAGCCCTTCAGCCGGGCGGCTTTGTTAAAGGTCATTTGACAGATTGCATCAGTTATCAGGTATCCGATGGTCAGAGTAAGCAGGCTGGAAAATGTACTCAGGATGGGTTCTTTCTGTTTGGCTTTGGACGTGATGCAGACCTAAAGCAAACTGTGGCTTTTACACTATTCGATGGCAGCCGGGTTAGCCAAACCTTTGAACTCAGTCCACGTGAGTATCAGATTGACCGGGTTAATGGAGTCCCTTCTAAAACCGTTAATCCTCCGCAAGCCGTTTTAGACAGAATTCGTAAAGAAAATGGTGAAATTTGGGTTGCCCGCAATCAGGAAACTGAATCAGTTAATTTTTTAACGGATTTTATCTGGCCTGCTAAAGGTCGCATTTCTGGTGTCTATGGTAGTCAGCGTGTATTTAACGGCACGCCTAAACGACCTCATTTTGGACTGGATATCGCAGCGCCAACAGGAACTCAGATTATCGCACCTGCTGACGGCATTATCCGCGTTGCACACCCAGATATGTTTTATTCCGGTGGTACCATTATTCTTGACCATGGCTATGGCATTTCTTCAACTTTCATCCATATGTCAAAGTTGCATGTAGAAACAGGTGAGCAGGTAAAACAAGGGCAGCTAATTGGCGAAATTGGTCAGTCGGGACGGGCTACCGGCCCTCATTTAGACTGGCGAATTAATTGGTATCAGGTCAGGTTAGATCCTGCGTTTTGGGTTGAGCCTGGAGGTCATCAAACCAACTGAGCAGATGAATAATCTAATGTGTAGTTGAGTCAGATAACAAAAAAGCCGTAATGATACGGCTTTTTTGGTTTTTAGTCCTTAAGAGGTCAATTTAGCCGCTGGATTGATTGCGCCCATGCTTAATCAGAAAACTTAATGATTGCCGCTTTCCCACTCAATAAATGTCTGCTTTAGGCGTAATACCCTGCTATCCAGTTTAGTCGGCGGCTTTCGTTTATCGTTCAAGCACAACGCGATAACGGGCTTTGCCGGATTCTAGGTGGGCTATCGCCTCGTTAACGTCATCCATCTTAAATGTTTCTACCTGAGGTTCTATATTATGTTGAGCCGCAAATTCAAGCATTTGTTTTATCGTTGCCGGGCTACCGACAGGAGAGCCTGAAATTTGCTTTTGCCCTGCAATTAATCCAAACGCAGCAATATCCAAGGGCTCAAGTGTTGCGCCTACAAAGTGCAAGCGGCCTTTGGGCTTAAGTGTAGACAGGTATAAATTCCAGTCTAGTTTTACATTCACGGTTGAGATAATAAAATCAAATTGCTCAGCAGCTTGTTCGATATCTTTTTGATTGCGAGAATTTAATGTATGGTGAGCGCCCAGTTCAATTGCTTCCTGCGCTTTAGCATCCGATGAAGTAAACGCAGTGACTTCGCAGCCCCACGCATTTAAAAATTGCAGCGCGAGATGACCTAAACCTCCCACACCGATAACCGCCACTTTATCTGTTGGTTTTACATTAAATTGAACCAGAGGATTGAACACTGTTATTCCACCGCAAAAAAGCGGGCCCGCAGTTTTGGCGTTTAAATTTTCAGGCAGCGCAATAACCGCTCGCTCGTTTGCTCGGACTTTGTCCGCAAATCCACCTTTGCTCATTACAGTGGGCGTGGCCTGTTGACACAGGTTCTCGTCGCCGGTATCGCAAGCGTGGCAATGATGGCAGTAATCAGAGTGCCAGCCCAGACCGACCAAGTCTCCAACCGAGACCGTTTTTACCTGGTCACCAACTGCGCTAACTCGTCCAATAACTTCATGTCCGGCGACCAGGGGATATTCAGAAAAGCCCCATTCGTTATTGATCATGGATAAATCTGAGTGACAAATGCCACAATAATCAACCGTTATTTCTACATCATGTCGACTAAGAGCGCCTGGATCGTAACTAAAGGCTTTAAGCTTTGCTTTTGCTTCAAAAGCTGCATATGCATTAATCATGATAGGATTCATCCTTCTTATTCAATAAATTTGCTCAGTGATTGCTTATACTTTAAATCATTCATTATAGATCAAGCTTTGTTTTAAAGCGCTTTGATAGGACAAATTTGATAGACCAAAATAGATCAATTTTCGGTTAGCACAGAATTTACAAGCTGGCGCAGTTACTGCTAACTGCTAATTAAGGCTGCTCAACACGACTGTTAATTTGAGCTTTATCCGTTGCTTTATCAGAACTGGCCTGTAACTATGTCTTGTCGATAATCAGATGCTATTGTTATCCTGTCAACCTTTAGCCAGTTTACTGGAAATAAGTGCAATCAATAATCGTTTAACATAAATAGCCTTATGGATATAAGGCTACAAATCAGTTAAACAATTGCTTGCCAACTTTTCGCTTTTTCTGCATCAATAACCGTCATTTGACTAAGCTCATTAACAGCGTCACTTAGCTGTATTACTGAGTTAAATAATTCACCATTTCTAATGTAAGAAACCCTGTAATCCTGATTCAATGGCAGATTATTAACGACATTCGCAAAATTACCTTTATTCACCACAATATTATCAATCGCAATAATATTGTCCTGAACACTAATACCTGCTTTTTCGGCAGGGGAATCTTCGAGCACTTGCATCACTTCAACGCCTAGTTTTGATTCTTTAAACATAAAACCAAGATAAGGGCTATGTTCATCAGATGAAGCCTCCAATAATGATGTTGCTTTAGAGGGGATTTGCTTTAGCTCAATACCAAAATCAGCTAATAATTCAGTTAATGGAATCGGGGCTTTATCATTGAGTAACTGATAAAACTCTTTTGCTATATCAGAAGCTTTTGTATCTGAAGAAATAAGGTTGTTTACAATATTAATTATTGTATCTAATTGCGTACCTTTGTAATCAGCACCTTTATTAATATAATCAGCCCATAACGCACGCATAACATCATCTAATGATTTAGTTGCGTTGGTCGCCTTACGAATCGTTAAATCAAGCCACAAGGCCAATAATGAGCCTTTTGTATAGTAACTGACAATGTTGTTAGCCGCATCAGCACCTTGCTGATAAAACTTTGTCCAAGTATAAAAACTCGACTCAATTAAATTTTGCTTTAACTGACCTTTGCCACGGTTAACACGGCTTATCGTTTGGCTTTTAAGTTTTAAATAATCTTCAAACGAAATAATGCCCGTTCTGAACAAACTAAAATCATCATAATAAGAAGTAATACCTTCAAAAGCCCATAACTGTTTAGTGTAACTTTCGCTGTTTAAGCTGTACGGCACAAACTCTTCAGGCTTGATTCTGCACACGTTCCAATTGTGAAAAAATTCGTGTGAAACCAAGCTTAAGAAAGTTTTATAACCGTCAGATAATTCATCTGGTTTATTGATGTTTGGAAAATCAAAGGTTGAACATAATAATGCAGTAGAATTTTTATGCTCTAATCCACCAAAACCGCTTGGCAGAATATTTGTTAAAAACCAATATTCTTCAAAAGGCGGTTTACCACCTGTTTCTTTTTCAAATAAATCGATATGGTGCTGACAAAGCTTAGTGACATCTTTAACCACTCGTTCAGTATCAGCATAATGTTTACCGTTTAATATTAAATAATGTGGTGTGCCTGCTACTTCAAATTCTAAATGAGTAAAATCGCCAATTTCGACAGGACAGTCAATTAACTGCGCATAATCATCACTGTAATATTGACCAAAATGATAAACCGAAGTGTCTGCTGCTCTTTGTAAACCAGTCGCAACCTTCCAATCATCAGTAAAATCAGGCGCGAGTAGTTCAACTTCATGCTTATAATCTTGAAATTCATTCACACAAATAAATAAGCTAGTTCCGTTAAAAAACGCTCTATTTTGATCTAAATAAGCGGTTCTGACCGAAGTATCAAAGGCATAAACCTGATATTCAACGGTGAATGCTTCACCGCCAGAATGAATCGACCAGTTTTGCTTATCAATGGGGTCTATTGTTAATGCTTCGCTGCCTTTATTTGCTGTTAAATTAATAATATTTTTAGAAAAATCACGGATCATGTATGAGCCAGGTATCCAAGCGGGGAAGGATAGATTCAACACTGACTGTTCGTGCTCGGGGATAGCTATTTTTACATTAAAAATATGCTTATTTGCTTCATCAAAATTGATGCTGTATTGAATGCTCATGATTAAAATTCTAATTATCTTGGTTAGTTAACATTATAAATATTTTAATATTTATTTCCCTAGAGCCTGTTTATCTTTGTTTATAATTTGAGCTGAGAGAAAAAATTGTCTTAGACAAGGCAAAAATAACGAAATTTAGTCGTCTAAAAGAATTATTTTTAACGCCGTATAAGACAATTTTGGCCTCAGCCCGAAGGGCAATGGCTATTTTAACCCTTAACTTCATTAGAATTCGTTTATTTAGAACAACTAAACTGCACTCATTCTGCTTTGTTAATGATTAAAATCGCCTATTGCTCAAAAATAACACGAAGATAAACAGGCTCTAAGCTTTTTAGCTTTCTGTTAGGCTAAATTTTTATTTAGTATTTTGCAAATTAATGAAAATATGTAGCTGATTGAGCAGTGACTATGACCTGTTTAATCGATTCGGTATGATTAGTTACGTTATTTTAGGTGAGGGCATTTTGGTTTTTATTATTACAATAGGATTGGGTAATCATTTTGACCTGACCTCATAAAAACTTTTTGAGAGGGATGCGAAACAAAAAAATTAACTCAATTGATCTGTCTTTGCGTGTTAAACTAATAGATGATTTGACTATCAATAAGAGATTAAAAAATGACACTATCAATACATGCAGAAGAATATGGTGTTTCTCCAAAAGGTGAAGCAGTTCAATTATTTACTTTGACCAATGCTCAAGGTGCTTCAGCGAGTATCACTAACTATGGTGCTAATCTGGTTACGCTGTTTACACCGGATAGACAGGGTAAAATGGCTGACATTGTACTGGGCTATGATGCGTTAGACGGATATTTTACTAATGTTCCTTACCTTGGTGCGACTATTGGTCGGGTAGGTAATCGAATTGGTAAGGGCCAGTGCAAGATTGATGGTAAAACCTATACGTTTGTACAGAATAACGGAACCAATCACTTACATGGTGGCCTGGAAGGGTTTGATAAAAAGGTCTGGAAAGCTGAAACATTTGAAACTGAAACCAGTGTAGGTGTGCATTTAGATTTGTTGAGTGAAGACGGTGATCAGGGTTATCCGGGCAATTTGCAGGTCCGTACAACTTATGAGCTCCATAATGATAACGAATTAACTTGTGAATACACAGCGACGACGGATAAAACAACGATTTTGAATATGACTAACCATAGTTATTTCAATTTGGATCTGGAGAATCAGAAAACTATCCTGGAGCAAAAACTAAAAATAAATGCTGAGCAGGTGACTTTATTAGATCAGGATCAGTTACCGACAGGTGAGTGTTTAGACGTTGCCGGGACTGTATTTGATTTTACTGAGAGCAAAGCAATTGGTGCCGATATTTTTACAGATAATGAACAGCTAAATATTGGTGGCGGTTATGACATTAACTATATCTTATCTGATGATTCCACTGTGTTAAAAGAAGCGGCTGTCGTTATCGACGAAAAAACAGGTCGTCGCCTAACGGTTAAAACGACAGAGCCTTGCATTCAGCTTTATACGGCAAACTTCTTAGATGGCACATTAAGTGGTAAAGGTCGCTCTTTTGAAAAGCACTCAGCATTTTGTTTAGAGCCGCAACATGTACCGGATGCGCCGAACAAGCCGATGTTTAAATCAATTGAACTCAAACCGGGTGACACTTATAACAGTAAAATGAGTTTTGCATTTGATACTATTGTTTAAATTCCTAAAAAAATAGCGCCAAATGGCGCTATTTTTTATTTCCTTTCGTATTATTACCGAGCGTTATCGGTTGACTTTAGCTTCAATTGCATCGAATAACTTATCGGTAATTTTTGCATCCGGATAAGCGCGTTCAATTTCCCGAATACAAGTAGGGCTGGTCACATTAATTTCGGTCAATTTATCCCCTATGACATCTAACCCAACAAAAATCAGGCCTTTATCTTTCAGCGTTGGCCCGACTTTAGCGGCTATTGCCCGGTCTGAATCGGATAAAGGTCTGGCTTCACCGCGTCCGCCAGCTGCCAGATTACCTCGGGTTTCACCTTTTGCCGGAATTCTGGCTAGGCAGTAGTCAATCGGTTCACCATCTATCATAAGTATGCGCTTATCACCCTCTTTAATTTCAGGGATATAGGTTTGCGCCATCGCGTAACGGGTCTGATGCTCTGTTAACGTTTCTATAATCACGCCAACATTCGAATCATTCGGTTTTAATCTGAAAATAGACGCTCCGCCCATGCCATCCAGAGGTTTTAAGATGACATCCTGATGTTGCTGGTAAAAAGCTTTTAATTTATCGGCGCTACGGGTCACTATTGTGGTAGGCGTGCAGTCAGAAAACCAGGCTGTGAAAAGTTTTTCGTTAGCATCACGTAAACTTTGAGGTTTGTTTACAATTAAACAGCCTTTATCTTCTGCTCGTTCGAGCAGGTAAGTCGCGTAGATATATTCAGTGTCAAAAGGCGGATCTTTACGCATTAAAATTGCATCCAGTTCAGCCAAAGGTTGATCGATTGCCTCTCCGAGTTGATACCAATCGTTAGGATCTTCTTTAACTGACAGTGAACGCATTACCGCATAGCTATTTCCGTTCTCAAGGTATAAATCTTTCATCTCCATATAAAAAATTTCATACCCTCTGGCTTGAGCCTGGAGCAACATTGCAAAACTTGAATCTTTTTTGATGGTTATCTGGCTAATGGGATCCATTACTATGCCAAGCTTTAATGTCATCTTAATGCCTTAAATAAAATGTTATTCATCTATCGTGCTATTGAATATGGTTACTAAAAATTGAATATCAAGCTATAAAAATCAAGTAATCCCAACATGCAAGTTTTCAATTTCATAAAAATTTATAAATGGAGCAGAAGACAATATGCTTCTAATTAGGAACGCGGTTAACAGAAGAGGGTGAAATTTGGGCAAAAAAAAGCCCAGTTGGGGGACTGGGCATAAAATATGATGCCATTTAAGGCACTCAAGCACTAACAAAGGGATATCAAGAAAAATAACGATAAATCGCGTCTTTCAAAGATGCGATTATTATAACTGCGTTTTGTAAGTTTACAACGGTTTTATGAAATAAAAGTGTCAAAAATAGCGTATAAATTCAAATTCAGCGCTATTTAACATTAATTTTACTTTTAAATGTAATTTTTAAACAAAATGTTTGCTCTAAATTGACTAAACTCGTGTGAGCTCTTGAGTTTTCTAATAGGAGCGCGCGACGAATCATTCAACAAACAGACAAGGTTGAACATAAAATAGTCAAGTCGCTGCGCTTCGCATGAAAAGCGCATTTTATGATCACGGAAAACTTGCTATTAAATGGTCTGCACAATAGACTATCGCGCTTTAAAGCAGATAGAGTTAAGGCATGCAAGTTTCTGATTTTCACTTTGATCTTCCTGATGAGTTAATCGCCCGTTTTCCGGCGCAAAAGCGCAGCGGATCCCGTTTACTCGTAGTCGCTGACAAAAGCCCTGAATCGATCGAACATAAAATATTTGCAGACATGCCTGACTTAGTGACAGATAAAGATCTGCTGATTTTTAATAATACTAAAGTAATTCCTGCCAGACTGTTAGGCCAGAAGCTCAGTGGTGGTAAAGTGGAAGTGTTGGTTGAGCGTCTGTTAGATAACAATCAAATTTTGGCTCATGTGAGAGCGAATAAAGCGTTGAAACCTGGTACCCAAGTATTATTAGAAAATAAAATCAAAGCTGAAATGCTTGAGCGCCGAGACGACTTATTTGTTTTACAGGTTCTGAATGATGAAGCCGTACTGGAGTTGCTAGAAAACTACGGTCATATGCCATTACCCCCTTATATTGTTCGTGCAGATGAACAAACAGATAAAGAAAGATATCAAACGGTTTATGGCGAAGTGCCGGGGGCAGTTGCGGCGCCGACAGCTGGTTTGCACTTTGATGAAACTGTGTTAAATGCGTTAAAAGCCAAAGGCGTGCAAATGGCTTATGTAACTTTGCATGTGGGCGCGGGGACGTTCCAGTCTATCCGGGTGGATAAGGTGGAAGATCATCAGATGCACGCTGAATATATTGAAGTGTCGGATCAAGTGGTTGAGGCAATTAAAGCCTGTAAAAAACGCGGTGGCCGGGTTATTGCGGTTGGTACAACGTCAGTTCGAAGTTTAGAAAGTGCTGCGCAATTAACACAAAGCGATGATATTATTGCGCCTTATCAGGGTGATACTCAGATTTTCATTTATCCGGGATATGAGTTTAAAGTGGTAGACGCCATGTTTACTAACTTTCATTTACCCGAATCAACACTCATTATGTTGGTATCTGCATTTGCAGGTACAGAAACCATTAAGGCAGCCTATCAGGCTGCTATTGATCATAAATATCGCTTTTTTAGTTATGGCGATTCTATGTTTATTCAAAACAAAACGCGTTTTGAATAAATAGCAAAGACAGTAAACGGTAATAACCTATGACAGATTTTATGAAATTTACAAAACTGGCAACCGATGGCAAAGCAAGGCGAGCCACCTTAAAATTTGCCCGGGGCGAGGTACAAACACCTGCTTTTATGCCGGTCGGTACATACGGAACCGTAAAAGGCATGACACCTGAAGAGTTAAAAGATACAGGTGCTCAAATTTGTTTGGGTAATACCTTTCATCTAATGTTACGTCCTGGAACTGAAATCATAAAAATGCATGGCGATTTGCATGATTTTATGAACTGGGATAAACCTATCTTGACTGATTCAGGTGGTTTTCAGGTATTTAGCTTGGGCGATTTACGAAAAATCAGTGAAGAAGGTGTGGTGTTCAGATCGCCAATTAACGGTGAACGAATTGAACTGACGCCGGAAAAGGCTATGCAGGTTCAGCGCGATTTGGGCTCGGATATTGTGATGATCTTTGATGAATGTACGCCTTATCCGGCTACTGAAGAGCAAGCGCGCGCCTCAATGGAATTATCGCTACGTTGGGCTAAACGTTCAAAACAAGCACATGAAGGAAATCCTTCAGCGCTATTTGGAATTGTTCAGGGTGGCATGTATCCGCATTTACGTGATGAAAGTTTAGCCGGTCTGACAGAAATCGGTTTTGATGGTTATGCCATTGGCGGATTATCTGTTGGTGAACCTAAAGAGGATATGATTAATATCCTGAATAACTTAACAGACAAAATGCCGGAAGATAAACCCAGATATTTAATGGGTGTCGGTAAACCGGAAGATATCGTTGAAGCGGTTCGTCGCGGTGTTGATATGTTTGACTGTGTTATGCCAACACGAAATGCCAGAAACGGTCATATTTTTGTCAGTGACGGTGTGGTTAAGCTCAGAAACGCCCGACATAAGACGGATACAGGTCCTTTAGATAAAAATTGTGACTGTTACACTTGTAAAAACTTTTCTCGTGCATATCTACATCATTTAGATAAGTGTAACGAAATTTTGGGTGCACAATTAAATACCATCCATAATTTACGATTTTATCAAAAAGTAATGGAAGACTTACGTAATGCAATCGAGCAAGGTCAGCTTGATGAATATGTTGAAGCATTTTACAGTGCGCGCGGTCTACCCGTGCCACCATTAGAAAACGAATAAACAATAGTTATTAAATTTATTATATATTAAGGGGTATTTTATGGACTTTTTTATTGCTAATGCTTATGCAGAAGGTGCAGCCGGTCAACAAGGTGGTGGTCTGCAAATGATCATCATGTTGGCGGTATTTGGTTTAATCTTTTATTTCATGCTTTATCGTCCACAAGCAAAAAGAATGAAAGAGCATAAAGCGTTAATCGCATCTATCGGTAAAGGTGATGAAGTATTAACTCAGGGTGGTTTAGTCGGTAAAGTCGCTAAAGTTTCAGAAGAAAAAGACTTTATTTTAGTGACCTTAGCAGAAGGTGTTGAAGTTCCGGTTCAAAAATCAGCGGTCTCTGCTGTATTGCCAAAAGGTACGATTAAGTCAATCTAAAGGACCTTATCTAGTGTTAAATAAATATCCATTATGGAAATACCTGCTGGTGCTCTTTGTAGTAACAGCAGGTTTTTTGTATGCGCTTCCCAATATCTATGGTGAAGACCCCGCGTTGCAAATTTCAGCAACACGCGGTGGAGACGTCACTGTCAGTCAACTTGATCAGATAAAATCAGCACTGGATCAAGACCAGGTTGAGTACCTCTCTGCCAGCATTGAAAATAATCAAATTCAGGTGCGGTTTAAAAATACAGATGCTCAACTCGAAGCCCGTGATTTAGCGATGCAGGCGTTAGGTTCTGATTTTATTGTTGCGCTTAACTTAATGCCTGCTCAACCGCAGTGGCTCGAAGATGTGGGCGGCAGCCCGATGAAACTGGGTCTGGATTTACGTGGTGGTGTTCACTTTTTAATGGAAGTGGACATGAGTGTTGCAATGCAGAAAAAACAAGAAGAAATGCTTGAAGATTTTCGCATTGAGTTACGTGAAGAACGCATTCGTTATCGTCGTTTACAAAACTATGGTAATGGCGTAAAGGTGAGTTTTCAGGATGCTGAAACGACTGAAAAAGCCATTGAATTGTTGTCTGATACGTTCCCTGAATTAATGATAGATACGGCAACGAATGATGATAATACAGTGACTGCCATTATGTCAGAAGCGCGTATTAAAGAAGTTAAAGAGTATGCGCTTCAGCAGAACATTACCATTATCCGTAACCGGGTTAACCAACTTGGTGTTGCTGAACCTTTAGTTATGCGCCAGGGCGCAGACCGTATAGTGGTTGAATTGCCTGGGGTTCAGGATACCGCCCGCGCTAAAGAAATTTTAGGGGCGACAGCGACTTTAGAATTTAGAAAGGTTGATGAAGATGCCGATCCGGCATCCGCTGCAGCGGGTCGTGTTCCACCGGGATCTGAACTTTATTATGATCGCCGCACAGGCAGACCGGTTGTACTGAAAGAAAGTGTTATTTTGACCGGTAATCATATTACGGATGCGAACTCCAGCTTTGATGAATACCAAAGACCTCAGGTTAATATCGACTTAGATAGTCAGGGTGGCAATAAAATGTCACATTTTACCAAAGATAATATTGGTAAACCTATGGCGACTTTATTTGTTGAATATAAACCAACTGGTCGAAAAAAGCCGGACGGCAGTGTTGAATTTGAAGCCATTAAAGAAGTGATAAATGTGGCAACTATTCAGGCTCGTCTAGCCAGAAGTTTTAGAATTACCGGTATTGACAGTGCAGCTGAAGCTCAAAATCTGGCGCTGTTATTACGTGCAGGTGCGTTAATTGCGCCGATTCAAATTGTTGAAGAAAGAACTGTTGGTCCAAGTTTAGGTCAGGAAAATATTGATTTGGGTATGACAGCCATTCTTTGGGGCTTTTGTTTAGTACTGGCCTTTATGGTGATGTATTACAGAGGTTTTGGCATAGTTGCTAACATTGCGCTGGCAACCAACCTGGTTCTCATTATGGGGGTTATGTCGCTGATTCCGGGTGCTACACTGACTTTACCTGGTATGGCCGGTATTGTATTGACTGTTGGTATGGCGGTAGATGCAAACGTGCTTATTTTTGAGCGTATTCGTGAAGAAATCAGTGATGGAAGAGGTCCTCAACAGTCGATCCATCAAGGATATGACAGTGCGTTCTCAACGATTGCCGATGCAAACATTACCACCTTTATTGCCGCTATTATTTTGTTTGCGGTAGGTTCTGGTCCGGTTAAAGGTTTTGCTGTGACTCTAGCAATCGGTATTATTACATCTATGTTTACGGCTATTGTTGTTACCCGCGCCATTGTTAATCTGGCTGTTGGTGGCAAAAAAGTTAAAAAGCTATCTATTTAAAAGGCGATTGATTATGTGGTTACAATTAAAAAATACAGTGCCTTTTATGAAATGGGGCAAGTTAGCAATCGTATTTTCTGCTGCGATGATTATTGCTTCAATTGCGTCTCTTTCGATAAATGGCTTAAAGTTTGGTTTGGATTTTACCGGCGGTACTTTATTGGAAGTCGGTTATGAAAAAGCGGCCAACTTATCTGAAATCAGAACTGAGTTAGATCAAAACGGCTACTCGGATGCAGTTGTACAGCACTTTGGTAACAGCACTGAAGTGCTGATTCGTCTGGCTCCGAGAAATGATGTTAAAGCTGAAGATTTAAGTACTCAGGTACTGGCGCTGATATCAAATGACAAACTGGGTCAGGCCGAGATGCGACGTATTGAGTTTGTTGGCCCGAGCGTGGGTGAAGAGCTCAAAGAGCAGGGCGGATTAGCGATGCTGGTCGCGCTTATCTGTATTCTGATATACGTTTCATTTCGTTTTGAGTGGCGTTTTGCGTTAGGTTCAGTATTGGCACTTGCGCACGATGTTATCATTACAATCGGCTTTTTCTCATTGTTAGGTATTGAGTTTGATTTGACCGTTCTTGCTGCTGTGCTAGCCGTCATAGGTTATTCACTGAATGATACGATTGTTGTATTTGACCGCATCCGTGAAAACTTTGTTAAACAAAGACAAGGTGGCCCGGCAGAGATTATTGATTTGTCATTAACACAAACGTTAAGCCGTACAACAATTACCTCTGTGACAACTGTGCTTGTACTTTTAGCCTTATTCTTTAAAGGCGGGGCGTTAATTCATGGTTTTGCAACCGCACTTTTATTTGGTGTGGGTATAGGTACTTACTCTTCAATTTTCGTAGCCAGTGTATTTGCGCTTAAATTGGGTATTAGCCGTGAAGATTTAATACCGACGGTTGTTGAAAAAGAAGGTGCCGATCAGGACCCTCTGATGTAAATTTGAATCAGTAGGTATCAAATAAAAAAGAGAGCATTTGCTCTCTTTTTTGTTTTCAGCCTTTAATCCGCTATCCATTCAAACCATTTATAATTGAGTTACTGCACGATAAAAAGTCAGTATAGCGAGTAAGATGAGTAGGTAGGCAAATCCTTTTTGTAATCTGCCTGGTTTAAATCGGCTTGCCAGTGACTGGCCCACATAACTGCCTAATGTACCGATTAATACAAATACAATAATGACAGACCAGTTAAACTCGATAGCTTCGCGGTTGAATGTAATGGCATAACGCAAGAATGCGATTAAAGAGTTGGCTGATATTAAAATCAGGCTAGTTGCAACTGCTTGACGCATGGAAAGGTTTAATAAAAGAATTAAAGCCGGCACAATTAAAAATCCGCCACCTACACCAACAAAACCAGTCATAAAGCCAATCAAAAAACCGATTAAAACAATTTTGTAGAGTTTAACGCTTGCTGGCGTACTCAGTTCTTTTTTGACCAGAGTATTTATTCCGGAAATTAGCATTATCAGCGAAAATACAGTCAGTTGAATATAACCTTCAACATAACTACCAGCTAAAGCGCCCAAATAGCTGGAAAATAGACTTGGCAGCAAAAAGCCAGCTATATTTGCCCAGACAATTTTCTTCGTTCTGATATTACTCAAAGAACTGAGCAAGCTTATCCAGGCAACAATCAAAAGAGCGGTTGCTATGGCTTCTTTTTCATTCAAGCCAACACCATAAATCAGTGCCGGTACGGTCAGTATAGCACCACCAGAACCTAATAGACCTAAGCTTAAACCTATTAAAATTGCACAGAAGATCATTAAAATCATAGTTTGTTATCACTTTTAAGTTATGGCCTTTTTACCTGGGGTAAATGGTCGAAGCTGAAATATATACTTTGTATATCGTATATAAGTAATGTATAATATGCAAATTATATATATCTAGTTTCAATTTGGTTATAAAGATAATCAATTCATTTTCGAGGGTTTGTCATGAGTCAGCTCAGAGTTGAAGCTTTTTTTCAAAAAAGCACATCCACAATAAGCTATCTAATTTATGATTCAAAAACCAAACAGGCTGCCATCATAGATTCAGCTTTAGACTTTGATCAGGCATCAGGCCAGCTATCAACTGAGTTTGCAGATCAACAATTAGCTTTTATTAAAGGCAATCAACTGGTCCTTAAGTGGATATTTGAAACTCATGCGCATGCGGATCATTTGTCTGCGGCTTACTATATTAAGCAACATGAATTTGTTGATAAATATAAGCCATTAATTGCTATCGGAGAAAATATTAAATCGGTGCAGCAAACCTTCTCGGGTGTCTTTTCTTTGAGTCAGCAGGAGCTATCGGGTGAAGGGGTTGAATTTGACCGATTGTTAAAAGAGGGTCAGCAGCTAAAGTTAGGTGATTTAAATATAGATATTATGGAAACACCCGGGCATACGCCAGATGGGATCAGTTATTTAATTGATGGCCATATTTTTGTCGGTGATACTTTATTTATGCCGGATGCTGGCACAGCCAGATGCGACTTCCCCGGTGGTAGTTCACAAGTTTTATTTTCCAGTATACAGAAAATTCATGCTTTGCCGGATAAGACTAAAGTTTGGTTATGCCATGATTATCAGCCCAATGAACGTCAGTTAATGTATCAAACAACGGTAGGTGAAAGTAAGCAACACAATATTCATGTTAATCAGTTAATTGGTGAGTCTGAATTTATCGAAATGAGGACTGAACGCGATCAAACGCTCGCTGCGCCTAAATTGTTATATCCTTCACTTCAGGTCAATATTAAGGCGGGTCAGTTGCCGCCGGCAGACAGATATGGCAAAGTATTTTTTAAATCACCGGTTCATATGAGCCGAAATTTTTCGTAAGTTAAGGACGTTAAATGACAGAATTTACCTTGTATGAGGCTTTGATTGGTGGCGCTTTAATATCAGTATCAGCGCTCATTTTACTCTTATTTAACGGGAAAATAGCGGGCATTTCCGGGATCTTCTTTACTGGCTTTTATGCGTTTCTTTCAAAAAACAATACTCAGGTTGAAAAGTGGTGGCGACTTGTATTTCTAGCTGGTTTGATAATGAGTCCACTTTTAGCTGGTCAGTTTGATGCGAATTTGCCTGAGCGTATAGATATAAGCTGGCCTGTTTTAATGATTGCAGGTTTTTTAGTTGGGGTTGGGACTCGTCTGGGATCAGGTTGTACAAGCGGCCATGGGATTTGCGGAATAGGGCGCTTATCTGCACGCTCAATCATAGCCACTTGCATATTTATGTTAACCGCAGTGCTCACCGTCTTTCTATTTAAACTCATTTAATTAGGTACTTTAATGAACAATGTTTTACAGCTGGTAGTTGCTCTAATGTCAGGTCTGATATTTGGAACTGGCTTAATTGTCTCTCAGATGGCTAATCCGGACAAAGTGATAAATTTTTTAGATATTACTGGTTTTTGGGATCCTAGTTTAGCATTTGTCATGATGGCCGCGCTTGGCCTCTTTATTCCGGTTTATTATTTTTTCATTAAAAAACGGATTAAACCCGTGCTAGCCAAAACATTTAGTGCTAACAATACTTGTATTATAGATAGTCCTTTGATTACAGGCGCAATTTTATTTGGCATCGGATGGGGGCTGGCTGGGATTTGTCCCGGGCCTGCAATCGTAAATTTAACCGGCGATTCACTCAAAGCTATCGCATTTATCCTTGCAATGTTTATCGGTATGGCTTCAACAAAATATGCTAATATATTGGTTTCAAGATTTAAAAGCCAATAACCATCGATTATGAGCAGCCTAGAGTTTGATAATACAGTCGCCTTTAACCAGCTTGAAGAGAATGCAGCGCAGGCGGAAACTTTATTAAAAGCGTTAAGCAATAAGCATCGTTTAATGATTTTATGTCTGATTCAAAATAATGAAATGTCTGTTTCTGAGCTAAACGAAAAGATACCGATTTCACAGTCCAGTTTATCGCAGAACTTAGCTTGGTTAAGACGTGAAAATTTTGTTGCAACAAGGCGGGATGCGCAGACCATTTATTATCGTTTAAATGATAAAAACGTGACTAAGTTAATCGATACTTTGCATGGCATATTTTGTGAACCAGAATCTGGCAAATAATGTTTGATTCTGGTTCGCCTACTATTTTCCATCTGAGTGAAGAGAGCGTTCTGCGATTAACTCACCAGCAATTCTTTAGCACTTTCTAATGTATTGCTGGTAATTACATCTCCACCTAAGAGTCTGGCCAGTTCGTAAATACGTTCTTCATTTGATAATTGGACCATTTGCGTGGTCGTGGATTGACCATCATTTTCTTTACTGACCTGCATTTGCTGATGTCCACATGCCGCAACCTGAGGTAAATGGGTTACACAGATAACCTGGGTAGATTCACCAATTTTTCTCAACATTTGACCAACAATGGCGGCCGTCGGGCCACTGATACCGACATCAACTTCATCAAAAATAAGGGTTGGAACAGAGCTTTTACTCGAGGTTAATACCTGTAGTGCCAAACTAATTCTGGATAGTTCACCACCTGAAGCCACTTTGTGCATTGCCTGTAGCGGTTGACCTGGATTGGCACTCACTAAAAATTCTATGTCGTCAGAGCCTGTTTTTGAAGGCTGTTCAGTTTGCTTGAGTTCAACTAAAAACTGGCCTTGTTTCATATTTAAGGTTTGCATGCTTGCTGTAATTTCAGCTGATAGTGTTTTAGCGGCTTGAATTCGGCTGTCCGTTAAGGTTTTAGCGGCAAGCCAGTAACGGGCTTCGGCTTGTTTAACTTCTGATTTTAATCGTTCATTTTCCTCATCAGATTGCTTTATCTGGCTGAGCTCTTCGGCCAGTTTTTGATGTTCCTGATAGAGGGTTTCTGCAGGCACTTTATGCTTTCGCGCCAGTTCCAGCGCAGTTGCCATACGCTCTTCAATGAGTTGAAGCCGTTCCGGATCGGGTTCCTGACTATCTATATAGTCGCGCAGTTCATAGCTGGCTTCTTTTAGCTGAATCCCTGCTTCATTCACCATTTGAATGATACTTTCAATGGAAGGATCAAATTTAGCCAGATCGCTGAGTTTATTTTCAATAAACTGCACCATATCGAGAATGGTTTGCTCATCATTCTCAGAGAGTAGGCTGTAGCACTGTTGACTATCGGTGACTAATGAAACTGAATTAGACAGCTTTTTATGTTCTTGTTCAATAGATTCAAATTCGCCCTCATTCAAATCAAATTCATCCAGCTCGTTTACCTGATACTCTAATAGCTGGTATCTGGCATCACGATTTGCTTGTTCCTGTTCTAATTTTTTTAGTTCTTTTTTGAGCTTATTCCAGCCCTGATAAGCTAATGTGGTTTCTGCTAGTAAGTGTTTATGTTCAGCAAACTGGTCGAGTAAAGTGAGCTGATGATCGGCTTTTAATAAGAGCTGATGCGCATGTTGGCCATGAATATTAACCAGCAAGGGCGCAAGCGTTTTTAAAAGTTGTGCCGGCACCGGCGCTCCATTGATATAAGCACGGGAACGGCCTTCAGCCGTAATAACTCTTCGAATCATACAGTCGTTCTGATCCGGGTTTAACAGATCTTGTTCTTCTAACCAGTTGATTGCTTCCGGAATATTACTAACATTGAAGGTGGCACAGATTTCGGTTTTATCTGCATTGGGCCTAACCATACTGGTTTCGGCGCGGCTACCTAAACATAAACTCAGAGCGTCAATAGAAATAGATTTACCGGCACCGGTTTCACCCGTAATTGTGGTCATGCCTGGGTTAATTTCTATATCTAATCCATCAACAATTGCAAAATCTTTTACATATAACTGAGTTAACATTTCCGTGCCTCCAACTAATAATGGCGATACTAATTCTACTGGTTAAAAATACACTGTATAAAAATATAGTTGTATTTAAGCCTATAAAATTAACGACGTCAAGTTCTCAGTGTCTAAACAGAAAAAGGCAGGTAAGTCTATTGAGAAAGAATCAGGCACAGGCGTTTACCTGCACCAGGCGCTATTAAGCTTGTTGTGCATACTCTTCGAGAATTTGAACACACCAGGTCTGAATTCGCTCATCACTTAAATCAAATTGTTTTTCATCATCTAAGCTTAAGCCGACAAACTGGCTATTATCTTCCGTTAATGCTTTAGATGCATTAAATTGGTAACCCTGGTTTGGCCAGTAGCCAATGCGTTGGGTTTGATTATGAGATATCGCCTCATGTAGCATGCCTACCGCATCCTGAAACCAGTCACCATAATCTTCCTGATCACCCTGACCATAGATTGCAATGGTTTTACCATTTAAATCTAATCCGGCAACTTGATCCCAATGAGATTCCCAGTCTTCCTGCAGTTCGCCAAAATCCCAGGTTGAGATACCAAAAATGATAAAATCATACTGCAAACATTGCTCAATTGGCGTATCTTTAATATTAAAAATATCGACAATATCTTCGCCAATAAATTGTTGGATTTTTTCTGCTGACATTTCTGTATAGCAAGTGGTTGAACCGTAAAATAAACCTATTTTCATTTTCACAACCTAACGTTTAAAACTGCGGGTATTGTAACAAAAAAAGAATAAACTTGAGCAAAATTAAATGGATGAATTTATAGTCGGGCTGGAAAAATGGGAATAAGCCCGGGGAGAATACAATGAAACCAATCGCACAAGCTTTAGTTGCAACACCAATTGGTAAAATCGCGATTTTTAATAATGATAAAGCTTTAACGCGTATCGACTTATATGCACAAAGTTTTCCTTATCAGGTTAGTGAACATAACGCGTTAACCGACAATATTGTTGAACAGTTGTTTGCGTATTTTGAGGGTAAACAATCTCAGTTTGATTTGCCACTTGCTTGTGAGGGGACTGAGTTTCAGCAAAAAGTCTGGTCTCAACTTAGAGCCATTCCATACGGTGAGTGTTTAACCTATGGTGAGCTGGCTAAAAAAATTGAGTCGGGTGCGCGCGCAATCGGTGGGGCTTGTCGCCATAACCCAATTCCAATTGTCATCCCATGCCACCGTATTGTTGCGGCAAACGGGATTGGCGGATATTCTGGTCAATGGCGATTAGGCCAAAAAGTGGATACAAAACAGTGGTTAATTACACATGAAAAAAAATGGTATAAAACATCAGGTCGCCCGGCAGTTTCCGTTAATTGATGATTTTATTCAGCATCTTTGGCTTGAAAAAGGGTTAAGTCAGAATACACAGTCAGCTTATCAGACTGATTTAAGCCAGTTTGCACAGCATTTATTGAATGAAAATGTTTCTTTAGAGACAGCTCAGCCGGAACAGGTTAAAGGGTTTCTGGCAAACCTGAACGAAGCTAAAGTCAGTACTCGCAGTGTGGCTCGAAAATTAAGTAGCTTAAAAAAGTTTTATCAATTTCTTATTCTGGAAAAGCTTATCCAGCAAGATCCGACTCGCCTGATAGAAGCCCCGAAACGCGGTAAATATTTGCCTAAAGTTTTATCAGAGCAGGATGTAGAAGCCTTATTAGATGCGCCAAATTTAGAAGATTATCTGGAACTCAGAGATAAGGCTATGCTTGAGCTTTTGTATGCGACCGGGTTGAGAGTCACTGAATTAGTCAGTCTGCAGTACGAGCAGATCAATTTAAATCATGGTTTAGTCCGAGTGATAGGCAAGGGCAACAAAGAACGTTTAGTGCCGCTCGGAGAAGTTGCACTTGAATATATTCAGGCTTATTTGAAATTTTCGCGTCCTATGCTGAATACAGCGCAAAGTCCGGTATTATTTTTAAGTAAACGTGGCCAGCAAATGACAAGGCAAACCTTTTGGCACCGGATAAAAAGCTATGCCATTCGGGTTAATATCAGTAGTGACTTATCTCCGCATACGCTCAGACATGCCTTTGCTACTCATCTGGTGAATCATGGCGCGGATTTAAGAGTGGTTCAGAGTTTATTGGGGCACAGCGACTTATCAACGACTCAAATATACACTCATGTAGCAACTGAAAGATTGCAGCAATTGCATCAGAGCCACCATCCAAGAGCATAAATTCGTTTTTCATTGTGTGATTTTGCGTGAATATTTTCAGCTTTCTGCTATGGTATTTTAAAACATATAAGAATGAGAAGTGAGTTTTATGGATATTACCGAATTATTGTCATTTAGTGTTCAGCACAAAGCCTCAGATTTGCACCTTTCTGCCGATGTACCTCCCATGATCCGGGTAGACGGAGACGTTCGAAAAATTAATATTCCTGCATTAAATCACAAGCAGGTTCATCAGTTGATTTACGACATAATGAACGACAAGCAGCGTAAAGAATATGAAGAAAATTTTGAAGCTGACTTTTCGTTTGAAGTACCTGGGTTAGCCCGGTTCAGGGTTAATGCCTTTATTCAAAACCGGGGGGCTGCCGCTGTATTCAGAACCATTCCGTCAGAGGTATTGACGCTTGATGATATAGATGCACCGCATATTTTCAGAGATTTGGCCGACAAACCCAGAGGTCTGGTATTAGTCACAGGCCCGACAGGCTCAGGTAAAAGTACCACTCTGGCTGCTATGGTTGACTATATCAACCGCAATAAACATTATCATATTCTAACAATAGAAGACCCGATTGAATTTGTTCACCATAATAAAAACTCGCTGATTAACCAAAGGGAAGTACACAGAGATACTAAATCTTTTAATAATGCGTTGAGATCGGCACTGCGTGAAGACCCGGACGTCATACTGGTCGGTGAAATGCGAGATCTGGAAACTATCCGTCTAGCGATGACAGCTGCCGAAACAGGTCACCTAGTGTTTGGAACATTACATACCACCTCAGCGCCAAAAACCATTGACCGGATTGTGGATGTGTTTCCTGCGGCAGAGAAACCTATGGTCAGATCTATGTTGTCTGAGTCACTTCAAGCGGTTATTTCACAGGCACTGCTTAAGAAAAATGGGGGTGGCCGAATTGCTGCGCATGAAATTATGGTAGGCACACCAGCTATTCGTAATCTAATTCGGGAAGACAAAGTGGCCCAGATGTATTCAGCAATTCAAACCGGTATGGGATTTGGCATGCAGACAATGGATCAGTGTTTATCTGATCTTATGAACCGAGGACTGATTACCCGTCAGGTCGCCGCTTCTAAATCCACCAACCAGCAGTTTTAAAGAAAAGATAGCCGTATGATTATAGAACCTTATTTAGCTAAAATGTCTGAGCTAGATGCCTCTGACTTATTTATTACCCATAACCGGCCAATTAGTGCAAAGGTCAATGGTGAATTACAAACGCTGGAAGAGCAAATTTATCCGGAAGATAAAATGCACGAAATGGTGCTGGATACTATGAGTGAGGTTCAGCGCGAGGAATTTTTGCAAACCAAAGAATGTAACTATGCAATCGCCGTTGACGGTGTTGGTCGCTTCAGATGTAATGCGTTTGTTCAGCGAGAGCATACCGGCATGGTTATTCGGAAAATTAACACTGAAATCCCCAGCGTCGATAAGCTTAATCTGCCAAATGTATTGAAAGAAGTCATCATGGCAAAACGCGGTTTGTTTTTATATGTAGGTGCAACCGGTACAGGTAAATCAACCGCGCTGGCTGCTCTGATGGGATATCGTAACCGAAATTCAAAAGGGCACATTTTAACGATTGAAGATCCGATTGAATTTGTGCATCAGCATGAAAAGTGCATAGTCACTCAGCGAGAAGTTGGGGTGGATACTGAATCATTTGATGCCGCACTTAAAAGTTCATTACGACAAGCACCAGATGTCATTATGATAGGTGAAATTCGTTCTGCTGAGATAATGGAATATGCCTTATCATTTGCGGAAACTGGTCATTTATGTGTAGCAACATTGCATGCAAATAACGCTAACCAAGCCATCGACCGTATACTTCACCTAGTCCCGAAAGACATGAAAGATAAGCTACTATTTGATTTATCATTGAATTTACGAGCCATAGTGGCACAACAACTGGTTCCGACGATAGATGGGGAAGGCCGGGTCGCTGCGATAGAGATTATGCTCAATTCCCCGCTTATTTCTGACATGATGGCACGTAATGACTTAGGTGGCATTAAAGAGGTAATGGAAAAATCTCGAGAATTGGGGATGCAAACCTTTGATCAGGCTTTATTTGAACTTTATGAAGCAGGTCGGATTAATTTTGCAGAGGCTTTAGCGCACGCTGATTCGCCAAACGATTTAAGACTTAAAATTAAATTACAGAGCAAACAGGCACAGGGCGGTCCCGGATTCTTAGACGGTGTCACTGTCGATTTAGATTAGTGGTTTCAAACATGAATCGTTAGAGATAAAAAAGCCCGAATCAAATCGGGCTTTTTATTTAACAATGTATCATGATTAAGCAGGGGTTAATAATTCTGCTTTTAACCAGGCAATGGTTTCTTTATATTGCTCTGGCAATAGAGGTTCAATTTGCTCAAGTGCAGACTGAATGTTCTTTTCACCTGTTTTGCTAAAATTGATATGGCCAACTTTACGGCCTGGGCGAACCGATTTTTGGTACCAGAATAACTCTGAACCTTCAACGGCTAGCCAGTCTTTGTCTAATTCTGTACCAATCAAATTAATCATAAAGTTAGTATTGCGCACACTTGGCTGAATCATAGGCAAGCCTGTAACGCATCTGACATGACTTTCAAACTGACTGATATTACAACCGGCCTGAGTCCAATGACCACTGTTGTGAACGCGTGGCGCAATTTCATTGATCAATAACTGATTGCCGACATGGAAACATTCCATCGCCATCACACCCACATAATCCACGGCATTCATCAGCTTGGTTAACATAGCTTCAGCGATTGGCTGCAGTGATTTTAATCTGTCTAATGGACTGATTGATGCAGTTAATATTCCGTTTTGATGGAGATTTAACGTCAACGGATAAAAGTAGCATTTGCCATTTTTATCTCTGACGCCAATTAGAGATACTTCTTCATCAAAATTAATCGCTTGCTCTGCGATCGCATTTTCATGCCAGTCGTCCGGAATCTGACTGTTTTCAGCTTGTTTTAACCAGTGTTGACCACGACCGTCATAACCCCCTTTGCGGCGTTTCAATAAAACGCGATCCCCTAGGTTCTGATATATCTCAGCTTCGGTATCATCGCTTTTGACTAACTGCCATGGTGCCGTTGCCAACGCCAGTTTATCTAATAAACTTTTTTGTAAAAAGCGATCAGCAATCGTTGCAAAAAAATCCTGGTTTGCAAAATTATGATGGGCTGAAAGCGCATTGGTTACCTGTGTTTTAGGCCATTCTTCGCGCTCTGCGGTCACTACATCATCTTTATTTAATACAGGTGCATTGGCGGCATCTATATCAATAGGTTTAACATCGACACCCAAAGGGTATCCAGCGTGCTGCAACATATTACCCAGTTGACCTGCACCTAATACCCATAATGTTTTGTTAAAATAACCAGACATTTACGCTTCTTCTCTTGGATCCGGATTGGATAAAACGGTTTCTGTTTGTTCGCTACGGAACTGCTCAATTCTTGCTGCCAGTTCAGCATCCTGATTAGCCAGAATTTGAGCTGAGTATAAACCGGCATTGTAAGCACCGGCATCCCCAATCGCCAGGGTGCCAACTGCAACACCTTTAGGCATTTGCACAATGGAATATAAACTATCAACACCGCTTAATGCACGGCTTTGAACCGGTACACCTAATACAGGTAATCGGGTCTTAGATGCAACCATACCCGGTAAGTGAGCTGCACCACCGGCACCTGCAATAATGACCTGATAACCATTATCGACTGCTTGCTCTGAAAAGCTGAATAATTTATCAGGTGTTCTATGAGCTGAAACAACCTCAACATGGTATGCAACTTCTAATTTATCTAGTACGTCAGCTGCGTTTTTCATTGTAGCCCAATCACTTTTTGAGCCCATAATAATGGCGACTTTTGCTTTCACCTTATTCTCCCGTTTGCTGCAGTGAGCCTTATTTCACTGGTGCTAATTTGCAACTATACTTAAACAAATCAGACAGTTGCCAAAAATTCTGAAAACCAATAGAAAAAACACCACTCAATTAGTAGTGCTTCGTAAACTTTTGGTTTAACTTATTGATTTATCAGGTATGAAATACCGATTTTTAATGCGATATTGCTTATACAAGCTGGTATATGACATCAGCTTTAATTAGAACGCGAGTGCATTAAACACTAATGATAACATGGAAAGGCAGGTTGATTACAATAAAAGATTCAATTAACCCGGATTATGGACTGTTTTAAACTTACTTTTAGGAAAATGAATGAAGCTTTCTCAATTTGGCCAGCAGTTAACTTCTGACTCAGGTATTTTTGATCTGATGGCTGATTTAGGTCAGGCGCTGAATGTCAATCCGAATCTATTATTTTTAGGTGGTGGCAATCCTGCAAAAATTGACGGGTTTGAACAATTAATTTCAACGTATTTACATCAGATAGCTGATGATCCCAAAGCGCTAAATCAGTTGGTAGGGATATATCAGTCACCGCAAGGTTCAGAAGTCTTGCTTGATTTACTGGTCGATTATTTTAATGAAGAATACAATTGGCCGGTTGAACGCGACAATATTGCCATTACAAATGGCAGTCAGTCGGCATTTTTTATTTTAATTAATATGTTAGCGGGTTCGCATGGCGCCAGTCACAAACATTTTTTGTTCCCTCTGGTACCCGAATATTTAGGCTACAGCGATCAAGCATTAGGAGAAGGCTATTTTAAGGGCTGTAAACCTAAGATTGAGCTCATCGGCGATGATCTATTTAAATATAAAATCGATTTTAGCGCGCTCGATATCCAGTCAGATACGGCTGCACTTTGTATTTCCAGACCGACCAACCCGACAGGTAATATGGTCTCGGATTCAGAATTAAACCAGTTATCGGAATTAGCGCGGGCGCATGAGATTCCGCTCATCATAGATTGTGCTTATGGCGCGCCTTTCCCCAATATCTGTTATCAGCCAAATAAACATCCGTGGGATGATAATCATATTAATGTATTTAGTTTATCCAAGTTAGGTTTACCTGCGGTCAGAACCGGTATTGTGGTTGCAGATAAACCTGTCATCGAGCGATTAGTCAAAATTAATACCATCATGAGCCTGGCCAATGGTAACTTAGGGCCTGCGCTGCTGACTAAATTATTACAGAACAATCAACTTAACGCTGTCTGTGAAGATGTCATTTTGCCCTTTTACCAACAAAAACGAGACTGGGTTATCGCTCAAATCAGACAATCTTTCACCGGTATCCAGTATCGAATTCATCAACCAGAAGGTGCTTTTTTCGTCTGGTTGTGGTTTGAAAATTTAAGCATTGGCTCTACCGAGCTTTACCAAATTCTTAAACAAAAAGGTGTGCTGGTAATGGACGGTGAGCCCTTCTTTTTTGCCTTGCCTGAAGACTGGCCTCATAAAAATCAATGTCTTCGATTATCTTATTGCCAAAATGAAAATGTGCTTACACAAGCTGTTGAAATAATAGCGGAAGTTGTCCGTGATCTGGCGTCAAGTTAGGCCGTTTTAAATCGGCCTAAAATAAATAAAAAAAAACATTGTGTATTTCGAATTTAATGCAATGATACGCGAAAATTTTCCTCGAGCATGGCAGATATGAACTAGGCTAGAGGTAAGGATATTTAATATTGGGGAATTTAATGAAAATTGCTATTTTATCTCGTAATGCCAATCTTTATTCAACTAAGCGCCTGGTTGAAGCCGGCCAAGCGCGTGGTCATCAGGTCGATGTCATAGATACATTACACTGTTATATGGATATAACCAGCAACAAGCCGGTTGTACGGTATCGTGGCAAGCCCTTGCCTAAATATGATGCGGTGATACCCAGAATTGGTGCTTCTATTACATTTTACGGAACGGCGGTTGTTAGACAATTTGAAGTGACAGGGACGTTCAGTGTGAACGAGTCGGTTGCGATTAGCCGCTCGCGCGATAAATTAAGATCGCTGCAACTGTTATCGCGTAAAGGCGTCGGTTTGCCTAAAACCGGTTTTGCTCATCATCCGGATAATATTAATGACCTGATTCAGGGGGTAGGCGGCGCGCCTGTTGTTATTAAATTACTTGAAGGGACTCAAGGGATAGGGGTTGTATTAGCCGATACCGAAAAAGCAGCAACCAGTATTATTGAAGCTTTTATGGGGTTACAGGCGAACATTCTGGTTCAGGAATTTATAAAAGAAGCAGGCGGTGCAGATATTCGCTGTCTGGTTGTTGGCGGTAAAGTTGTTGCAGCCATGAAACGTCAGGCCGGAGATGGAGAATTCAGGTCAAACCTGCATCGAGGCGGCACTGCTGAATTAGTACGTTTAAGCAAAGAAGAAAGAGCGACAGCCGTTAATGCGGCAAAAGTGATGGGACTCAATGTCTGTGGTGTAGATTTATTGCGCTCTAATCGCGGGCCTGTTGTGATGGAAGTAAATTCATCTCCGGGGCTTGAGGGAATAGAAAAAGCAACCAATAAAGATGTTGCGCAAATGATTATTGAGTTTATTGAAAAAAATGCGAAACCTTTTGCAACACGCACTAAAGGTCAGGGGTAAGTATTTAATTCAGGAGTGAATCGTTAAGCCTTATGTCAGAGCCATTTATCATAGCGGGTGTGGAAGTGAAACCGGGTGAATTTAAAACCGTTCATGCGCCATCAGCGAAACTGTACACAGATATTGATATTACCATGCCAATTCATGTGATCCGAGGCAAGCGAGCCGGGCCTGTTATTTTTATCAGTGCTGCGATCCATGGAGACGAACTGAATGGTATTGAGATTATTCGCAGATTACTGGATAAAAAAGCATTACAGTCTTTAAAAGGCACATTAGTTGCTGTGCCGATTGTGAATGTCTATGGCGTGCTAAATCAAAGTCGTTATTTACCGGACAGACGAGACCTTAACCGCTCATTTCCCGGTTCACCAAAAGGCACATTAGCCGGACGGATTGCGCATTTATTTTTAAATGAAATCGTTAAAAAGTGTGATTATGGAATAGATTTACATACAGGTGCGATACACCGTTCAAACCTACCTCAGGTTAGAGCGAATCTGGATGACGAAGAAACGCTAAAACTTGCCAAAGCATTTGGTGTGCCGGTTGTTTTAAATTCAAATATCCGAGACGGTTCGCTCAGAGGCGCTGCCGGAGAGCAGGGCGTTAAAGTCTTATTATATGAAGCGGGAGAAGCGCTTAGATTTAATGAACTGTCTATTCGAGCTGGCGTCGGTGGTATTCTGAATGTAATGACGCATCTTGGCATGATCCGAAAATCAGTCAAGCGTAAGAATTTAGAACCCTATATTGCGCGTTCAAGTAGTTGGGTTAGAGCCAGTTCCAGTGGCATTGTCAGAGACGTTAAACAGCTTGGAGATTTTGTCGAAAAAGGTGAATTATTGGCTGAAATTGGCGATCCGCTAGGGTTTGAATGTGAACCTTTATATTCTACGTTTAGCGGCATTATTATCGGAAAAACAAATATCCCACTGGTACATGAAGGTGAAGCCATGTTTCATATCGCTTTTTTCAAATCGACTGATGAAGTGGCCGGTGAAGTTGAACAGATGCAAGAAACATTTTTACCGGATGATTATACGAGTATTATTCAATGACGATAAATATGATTTTGTTAATGGCTGGCTTAGCCCTGTTTTATTTTCTGCTACGTAAGGGCATTAAGCGTATCATTTTTTCAATTGGCGAAGAAAAGCATATAGATAAAAAACGTATTCTGTATGTAAACGCGGTTGTTAATTTTGCAGTTGTTTTAGTGTTTATTATTGTCGGCAGTGTTTTGTTAGGAATTGACTATTCGCATGTTGCGATATTTTTCTCATCGGCTTTTGCCGTCATCGGAGTTGCGTTTTTTGCACAGTGGTCAATTTTAAGCAATGTTACCGCCAGCATTATTGTATTTTTCTTTTTCCCTTATCGGGTTGGTGATAATGTCAAAATAGTCGATGGTGAAAATAGCATTGCAGGTCGAATATATGAGATAAGTTTGTTTCATGTCATGCTTAAAAACGAAAACAATGAAATTATGACTTACCCAAATAGTATGGTTTTTCAAAAGGCGGTCATTATTAATCCCAAAGACCCGCTACCCCCATCATTAGCTCAAACAGAAACACCGGCCGGAGAACTGAAATCAAATGAAAAATAAACTATTAGTTGGTGCACTTGAGGTTTGCCAGTTACCCGCACTTGGCATCAGAGATTTAACTGTGCGAGTGGATACGGGCGCTCAGACGTCATCTATTCATGTCGATAATTTAAAAAAAATAACCAAACAGGGCAAACCCTGGGTGCAGTTCGATATTCATCCTAATATTTATAATGTGGATGAAGTGATTCAGTGTGAATCTAAAATTAAAGATATACGCTGGGTTAAAAGCTCAAACGGCACCCGACAACAAAGATATGTGATTGAAACGGAATTTGAAGTCGGCGGGAAAAATTGGCCCATCTCGATTACCTTAACTGACCGTTCAGATATGACTTACATGATGTTATTAGGTCGTGAAGGTATGCAGGATAAAATCTTGGTCGATCCTTCTGAAACATTTGTTGCGAGCGAAAATGTAGAAGACAGTCAGCCGGAATAAGCCAGCACAATTTTAAGCAATCCGTTATTTGATTGAAACTTATATAAAAAAACCTTTATTGTGTTTATACAATAAAGGTTTTTTATTGATTGAAGCGGCCAATTTATTTGAAAATATAGCTGAAGCTGAACATGACGATAATCGGGATCATACAAATATTCGCCAGAGTACTGGTTTTAAGCTGGGTTTTTATAGACAAACCGTAAAACATCAGAATAAAAGACCAAATACTAAAAAGATCAAATGTCGCTAAAAAAGAATAAAACGCATCTCCCGGATTCAGTCCCACTAATTGATTAAGCGAAGTAATCTGCAGTTCATATAAACGGGCTTGTGAACTGTCGGTTAAAATCAGCACGAGACAGGATAAGGCCAGTTGAGCCACCATAGGCAGTTGAATCCACCAGTAAAAAGCAAACCAGTCTTTATAGCTATCCGTATTATTCTCATCCAATTTGGTCGCGATATTTAAATAAGCGGCTATTAGCAACCCCTGCATAATCAGCATAATACTACTGGTGATGTGGCTTGAATAACGCATCAGCTCGGGCGTTAGCTGTTCGGTAATCGCTTGACGTTCGTTTGGACCAGCTTGCGCCGTCAACTGCTTTAAATTTTCATTTAGCAGCCAGTTCAGATCAATATTGGCAAAATAACATACCCAAAATATCTGCAGAGAAACCATAATTAGGATAAATGGCAACCAAGCTGACATTTTGTATTTTTTAATTTGTAAAAACGCAAATTTAGGTCGCCGGATTAATGCTTTAATTATTTGAATTTGCATGATTAAATAGAAAAAACGTAAACTTACCCTGAGTTTAACATAAGCTTAACTTTTGCGCTTAATTAACAAGGAAAAAAATGCTGGAACTAAGACAGGTATGTAAAAAGTTTAATTTAAAACAGGCAGCAGAATTACAACGTCAGGATCCGAGAATAAAAGGACGTTTTTTTCATGCACTAAAGGATTTTGACCTGAGATTTGAGCAAGGGGAAGTCCTTGGGTTGCTTGGTGCAAATGGAGCGGGCAAAACCAGCTTGCTACGCATTTTATCAACAGCGCTTAAAGCCGACTCCGGCGATATACTGTTTGAGGGACAAAACATTCAGCAAACCCTGGCGGATTACCGACGAAAAATTGGTTTTTTATCTGGTACAACTGGCTTATATGAGCGTTTAACCGGTTATGAAAACCTAGCTTACTTTGCTCGTTTATATGGGTTAAATCAGGTGCAACTGGCAAACAGAATCAAAGCCTTATCGGATTTGCTTGGATTAAAATCTTTTATCAATCGCCGTTTATCAGACTATTCGACCGGGATGAAACAAAGAGTAGCAATAGCACGCTGCGTTTTGCACTCGCCTAAATTAGTCATTTTAGATGAACCGACAACCGGGCTGGATATAGTTGCAAAAGAAGTCATTCTTAAATTTATTGAATCTATGCAAGCAGATAATGTGAGCATTATTTTTTCAACACACGATATGGCTGAAGTGGAGCGTTTGTGTCAGCGGGTTTGTATTATCGATAAAGGGCATAATATTTTTACAGGCTCAATTGAAACGTTAAAACAACAAACCGGCGAGCTTTTTCTTCAGCAAGCTTTATTTGGTTTAATACATTCAGAAGATGCGACGGATGTTTCACTATGCTAACCGTTTATAAAAAAGAACTGACAGAGCTTGCCCGCGATAAAAAAACACTCTTATTTATGATTTTATTGCCGATGATTATTTTTCCAGCTTTGTTTGGTAGTCTGGCTTTATTTGCGGCTAAAACAATTCAGACAGAGCAATCTCGCATACTGAATTATATAGTTATAAATCAAACGGATAATGCATTTTTACAATCACTTAAAGCCGATTCTGGCTTTAAGTGGATTGACCCTGAGTTATATCCGAATCAGGATAGCTGGCAGGTCGCACTGCAAAATCGGCAACTGGATTTTGTGATTGTTATGAATCCGAATTTTACGGCAGAGCTTGATCTTAATTATCAGCTGACATGGCAACTTCATACCTATAATACAGACGGGATTAATGGTGTGATGAGTCGGGTCCGGCATAAATTATCTGATTTTAATCAGGCGTTAACGCGCTCAAAGTTAACTCAACTTGGGGTTCAGTCAGAACAGATAAAAGGGGTCGTCGAGCCGGTTAAACTGGAACAAATTAATATTGCTGGCAAAAAAGAAAATATTGGCAGTCATCTGGGCGGTGCGCTGACTTATATTTTGCTGCCATTGTGTTTGTTAGGTGCTATGTATCCAGCAATTGATTTAGGTGCAGGAGAAAAGGAGCGCGGGACTTTAGAGTCCATCATTATCTCGCCGGTCAGTGCAACCCAATTGGTATTAGGAAAGTATCTGACGGTTGTGACAGCTGCTTTTATGGCAGCCATTATGGCCATTGTCAGTTTTATTTTATGGGGCTTTATCTTTGCTCAGGGGTTGGCCGTGAAGTTTATTGTCGACATGGTATCAACGTTGGGCGTGACAGATTTATTATTGGCACTTTGGATGATGCTGCCGCTTATTCTGTTTGTATCAGCGCTGGTATTGAGCATTTCAATTTATGCCAAAAACTTTAAGGAAGCACAAAACTTTATGGGGCCGCTGAGTTTACTGATTTTTGTGCCTTTAATCGTTGCTATGTTGCCCGGGATTGAACTGAATCTGGCTTGGGCATTTGTGCCAATCAGCAACGTTGCTCTGGCGGTTAAAGAAATACTCAAAGGTCATGGTGATTTTCTGATACTGGCATTAATTTGGTTTTCACAGTTAGGACTGGCGAGTCTAATGCTCGGATTTTGCATCTATTGTTTTAAACGTGAATCCGTCTTGTTTAGAAACTAGAAACTCGCAACTCTATAATAAATTTAGGATCTAAAACCTAATTATCAAAACAGGGCTATTGAGTCAGGTTCATTTATTTTATAATGCACCAATAAAAGTAATCTATAAAATAAAGAACTTAATTAGGTTTTATGCGCAAACTATTTACCGGCCTTATCTTATGGTCCGGACTTTTATTTCAGACTCAAGTTAGCTCTGCACCCGCTCATTTTGGTAATGCGACAGTCAGTGAAATAGTCAGGGTTTATGATGGTGATACTTTTACTGTCAATTTGAGTGAGTGGCCATCCATTATCGGGCAGGAAATAAATATCAGAGTTAATGGCGTAGACACACCAGAAATTCGCGGAAAATGCAGTTACGAAAAATCTATGGCTAAACGCGCAAAACAATTTACCTTGGCCAAACTTAAATCGGCTCAAAAAATTGAGCTTGTTGAAATCCAGCGCGATAAATACTTTCGTATTTTGGCAAAAGTCCTGATTGACGGGATCGATTTAGCCGATTTACTGATCAGCCATAAACTAGCCGTCGCTTATGATGGTGGCCGCAAAAATAACCCCTGGTGCCGTCAATAAAAGCAATACCGGGCAAATGCAATCGATAAGGATTTTATGTTAATTGTTTATCCATCTAACCGATTAGAAGATTTAATCATACTGTTAGATAAAGTGCTAGAAAACAGACAAGGCCATATCTTTGATAAAGACCAGATTCTGGTCGAAAGTCAGGGCATGCAGCACTGGATCAATATGCAACTGGCACAACAAAAAGGCATTGCGATGAATATTGACTTTCCAATGCCGTCGCGATTTATCTGGGACTTAGCGCGCCAAATCTTAGGGGATGAATTAATCCCAAAAAAATCGCCTTATAGCCGTGAAATCCTGGCATTTCGTATTGAGCAGATTATTTCAGAATCAAGTTTTAATCAGGACCCGGATGTTAAAGCGGTTCTCGATTATTGGCAAAAGGCTTCTAACTCAAAACAGTGCCGCCGTTTTCAGCTCGCATCTAAACTGGCTGATGTTTATGAGCAATATATGTTATACCGTCCTCAGTGGATAGAGCAGTGGCAACAAAACCAGATGCCGGATGAATTAAACAATCAAAAATTAAAAGAAACTGCAAACTGGCAGGCGAAAATCTGGCGATTATTGACAGAGCAGGAAGCCTATCATCAAGCCAATTTACAGGATATGGCTATTGAACAACTCGGCGAACATACAGATAAATTACCCAATCAAATTTATATTTTTGGCATTAATGCGTTACCACCAAAAAGCTTAGCTTTTTTTGAAGCGATTTCAGCGCATATCCCGGTACATTTATTTCATCTTAATCCTTCGGTCGAATTCTGGGGAGACATTCAAACTGATAAAGCCCAAGCCAGAAAAATGCGGACTCAAAAAGTCGAAAACTGGCTGGATGAGTCTTTAGTTTCTAATCCTTTACTGGCTAATTTGGGCGCTCAGGGAAAAGCCTTTTTTAACTGTCTACAACAGCTTAATACATTCGAGATTAGTGGCTACAGTGATTTAGAAAATGATGCTGAAAAAACCGCTGATAGGACAATTTTACACTGCATTCAGCAGGATATACTGAATCTAAAAGATGGCAGACAAAGCCCTGAACATAAAATCGATCAGTCTGTCGTGATCAGTTCAAGCCATAGTGCGCTTCGAGAAATACAGGCGCTGCACGACTATTTACTTCATCAGTTTAATCAAAATCCACAACTAAAACCTCAGGATATTCTGGTGATGTGTCCGGCCATTGAAGATTATGCGCCTTATATTGATGCCGTATTTAAACAAGCGAATATTCAAACTGAATTCGATCCGCAAGACAAAAGCATCATACTGCCTTGCTCGATAGCAGACCGGAACTCTCTTGATGCTGAGCCTTTAATTAACAGTTTTACCGATTTGCTGAATTTACCAGACAGCCGTTTTGAAGTGAGTAAAATTCTGGATTATATTCGCTTACCAGCGCTTCAACAAAAATTTGGTTTTAGCGAAACGGAACTCAGTACAATTGAGTACTGGCTAGAGCAGGCACAAATTCACTGGGGGCTGGATAGTCAGCACAAAGCTCAGATCAGCGATCTGAATCAGGCGAGTGAAACTTATACCTGGCACTGGGGATTGCAACGGCTTATCTATGGGTTTGCCTGGGGTGATCAAATGCATTTGGCCAATGAGCAATTATGGCTGCCGCATGTTGAGGGTCAGCAAGCTGTTTTATTAGGGCGTTTATGTCATTTACTTGAGCGGCTGCAGGCGCATAGTTTAGCGTTGAGAAAGCCAAGAACACCATTTGAATGGCACGCCTATCTAAACGAACTTAAACAGGATTTTTTTGCAGAAGATGAACAGGAACTGGATGCATTTTTAATCATTGAAAATGCAATTAACGGGCTCACAGAAAGGTGTCAAAAGGCCGGTTTTGACAAAGAACTGGATTTAGCAACGCTCCGTTATTATCTGACCCAGCATTTTAGTCAGCCCGATGCAAGCAATCACTTTATGACAGGCCAGATTACCTTTTGCTCTATGGTGCCTATGCGCAGCATTCCATTTAAAGTGATTGCGATTTTAGGGCTCAATGATGGCCAGTATCCACGTCAGCAAACCCCCATTAGTTTTGATTTGATGGCTTCGACTCAGGTTAAATTGGGCGATCGATCTCGTCGCGGCGATGACAGATACTTATTTCTTGAAGCCTTGATTTCGGCCAGAGAAAGTTTATATCTGAGTTTTCAGGGACGGGATATTCGTAACAATGAAGTGCGTCAACCCAGTTTAATTTTAAAAGAGTTGATGGAATATTTAACTCAGGCATATGGCTGGCAATTTGATATAGATTCAGACAACAGCCAGCTCAATGTGAATCCGTTGCATCCATTTAGTGCCAAAGCATATCAGGGACCATGGCCAAGCTTTGATAAAAACTGGCTCAGATTGCTACGACAGGATTCAGACAAAAACGCGGACAATAAACAAACAGAATCAGCATCCATCTCTGATAGCAACTGCGTATCAGGAGAGCAGCAAACGCTCAATTTGGATATTGAAGACCTGGTTGCTTATTATACGAATCCACTCGCCAGTTTCGCTAGGCAGAATCTTAAACTTAATTTTAATGATCTCAGTTTGGTGCTCGATGATGTGGAGCCCTTTGCGGTTAATGCGCTTGATGAGTACCTGTTTCGACAGGCGGTATGTGAGGCCAGAATTAAGCAACAGGATATCGCAGACCTGATTGAACAAACGAAACTATCCGGAAAGTTACCCGAATCACCGATTCAGGTTCAGATTATTGAAGAGGTTGTGCAAACGGCCGATATGCTTGCTGAACAAGTCACACAATATAATCTTGAAAAGCAGATCGTTGAGTTAAATTTTTTAGTTAAGTTATCCGCAGATAAAAGCATCAAACTGAATTTGACTGGACAATTATCAATTGATTCAGCAAAAGCGACCTTAGTTAGCTGGCGCTGTGCGAGTCGCAAAGCAAAGGATGATATCCGCCTCTGGTTACAACATTTAATGGCACAATTGACCATAAACCGGGCTGAACCAACTGAGTCCGGTTTAAAAAGTATCGGAATTTTTCTGAACGGCAAAAAAGATAATACGAGTTTAATTGAGGTAATGCCTCAGCCTCAGGAAACCGCTCGCCAGTTGTTAGAGTCTTTGTTGCTTTATTATTGCCATGGTCGGGAGCAGGTTCAGATTTATTATGTTGAGCTGGCTAAAAGTCTGCTTAAGAAGCATAGTAGACAGGATATAAATGACTTAATTGGCAATCCGGAACAGGTAAAAATTTGGCAAAAATATCAGCAGGATACACTGGCCGAAGATGAATATTTTAACTGGTTTTTTCCATCAGGTGTGGCCTATCAGGCAGAAACCCACCAAGCGCTGCTTACTTTGTTTCAGCCACTTTATCAGGCGGTAAATGAGGTGAAATTATAATGAAGCAAGCAAATAATCTTGCGCCGGCGGATTTGATTCTAAACGGTCGTCATTTAATTGAAGCCAGCGCAGGCACAGGTAAAACCTTTAATATTACGCGCCTTTATATTCGTTTTTTACTTGAGAAAAAACTCAGTGTTCAGCAAATCCTGGTCATGACATTTACTAAAGCTGCGACACAGGAGCTTAGAGGCCGGATTGATAAAGAACTCAGACATGCATTAAGTCACTGGGGAGCGTTAGGAAAAGGCGATCCGTTTTTTGCCAAAATGGAATCAAGATTCAGTAAATCTGAAGTTGAACCAGTTTTAAAACTGGCTTTGCTGGAGTTGGATGAAGCATCCATTTATACGATTCATGGATTTTGCAATCGTGTTTTGTCTGCTCAGGCATTTGCCAGCGGTATTGATTTTGATACCCAAATGGAAACAGATACCAGTGAATTATTATTAACTGCGACTCAGGACTGGCTCCGGCAAATAAACGATCAGAGCGAAAATTTTGAATTACTTCAGCAAAATAACTGGCATACACCTGAGCAGTTTTTAAATCAGTTTGGTGTGGCTATCCGCCAAAGTGAACCTTTATCAGCCGTTGATTCAGACAAAGTCAAGGCAGGAATTCAGGCGAGCATGAATGACATACTCGATGAATTTAACCTGCAAAAAAATAAGGTTAAAGCTGAATTATTGGCCGCAAAAAATGAAATTTTTGATGCTTTGGTTGAAAATCATAAAGATAGAGATAAACGACAGCAGGAATGGCAATTATTGCTAGAGTGGCTTGAATCTCGAGATGACAGCCCAACGCCAAAAGCGGCTGTTGACTTTGTCAATGGTAATCGTTATCGCAAAAATGAAAGCTTAAAAGTTTTATTTGAACCTTTTAAGCAGCTTAAAGACCAGTTTAAAAAAACGCTTGATGCGATTTGCAACAGAGCTGAGCAACAAGCTGCTAATGTGGATATCAGTCAGTTGGTGTTAAAAGGAATTGCACAAATCAAAGCCAGGTTTGCACAGAGCAAATTAAAAAATAGTTTAATGGATTTTGACGACTTAGTCGTTCAGCTCAGTCAGCTCTTGCTAGCAGAAAAAGCAAAACTTGAAGACTTGGCAAACCAGTCTCAAAACCCTGAATCACTGGCAGCTTTGACACTGTCATTAAAACAGGAATATCCGGTTGCGCTAGTAGATGAGTTTCAGGATACAGACTCGGCTCAGTATGCCATTTTAGATTGCCTTTACCCAAGCTTAAAACAAGGTGCAAAGTCTGCCGGTCAATGTTTATTGATGATAGGCGATCCCAAACAAGCGATTTATGGATTCAGAGGCGGTGATATTTTTACATATTTAGCCGCGCGTAAACAGGCTGACTATCTCTGGGTAATGGATACAAACTGGCGCTCAGTTGCAGACATGGTAACGGCTTATAATCGGCTGTTTTGGGGAAATACGCTTAATTCGCCTGCGAATCCTGTTTTTGGTTATAACATCAACTATGAACAAATCAAATCAACAGACCATGCCAGTGCCAATCAATACCCGTTATCCGATGTGAACCCGGAGCGAAAGGCACTGAATTATATCTGGCTGGAAGCAGTAGAAAATCCGGGGGGGGCGAGAGGAAAAGCCTTAAAAGAAGACTATTGCCAGCATCTAGCGCTTTGGTGTACCAATGAAATTATTCGTCTATTAAATGATGCTCAGTTAGGTACATCGCCTTTAACGCAACAGAATATTGCCATTTTAGTTAAAACCGGGCGTGAAGCTGCAATTATTCAGTCGGCGCTGGCGCAAAGTGGTTTAGCCAGTGTTTATTTAAGCGATCGTTCTAACCTATTTTTATCCGAACAAGCACGTCAGATTGAATATTTGCTGGCGGCTTTATTGGAAGTGGATAACGAAAGTTTATTGATTCGGGCATTTTCAACGCGTTTATTTTCATTTGATGCAGAACAGTTACGCCGGTTTCAGGATCCTGAGTTCCAACATGAGTGGGAAGATGCGGTTAATCTGGCAACAGAATTAAAACTTATCTGGCAATATAAAGGCGTCATGTCGTTATTGCTACATTTAATTCATCATTATTATGCAGCCAACTCAGATTCATTTGAAAGAGAATTAACCAACTTAATGCATCTGGCAGAAATTTTACAACAGGCTTCACGTCAGTTTAAGCATCCTCAGCAATTATTAAAATGGTATAAACATCAACGAGAGCAGGGCCGCAGTGAAGCCGAGCAACGCCTTGAAAGTGAAGCCAACCTGATCAGAATTATTACTCAACACAGTTCAAAAGGACTGGAATATCCGGTTGTATTTATTCCGTTTGCCAATATTTATACCGATCCGAGTAAAGTCGGGAAGCAGACTAAACAGTATTTTAAATTTTATGATGAAGCAAATGGGTTAAGTGCTCAGCAAATTGGGGCCGATGATAAGGTGATTGAATATGCCATTAGGCAAGGCATTGCCGAATCCATTCGTCTGTTATACGTTGCAATAACGCGGGCTGAACATAGATGTTATTTAGGGTTGGCACCTTTTGAACAGGCTGAGCAATCGGCACTGGCCAAAGCAATTGGCTTGGACGCTGCAACAAGCTGGCCACAGGCCCTGAAAAAAGTGGTGACATCCAGTCAGGGGTCTAGTTCATTTTTAGCGTTACCCGAAGAAATTCATGTTGAGCTTTTTAATCAAGCCGATCAACAACAAAACAATCTGCAGGCACAATCCTTCAGCAGCGAGTTAAATGATAGTTGGCGTTTATACTCTTTTTCTAAAATGACAAGGAATGCCCATTCATCGTTAAATGATAAAGCCTATGAAAGGTTAGATCAGCCTGTTAAGACAGAGGACAATCCAGCGTTGATGGAAAATGCTCAGCGTATTCAGTTTACTTTGAAAAAGGGGGCTGCCGCCGGTAATTTATTGCATGATATTTTAGAATACACAGATTTTAGCCGCGCCAATTGGCAGGATACGATAACCGAACCATTAACCCGGTTTGGTGAACTGTCAGAGGATGAAATTCAGGCATTAATCGAATGGCTGGATTCTTTAATTCATGCCCAATTCCCGCTTATAGATACACCCGAACACCTTATCAGCTTAGCTGAATTACCAATGCAGCAGACACTTAGAGAAGCCGAATTCTATTTTCCACTGGCAAAAACTCAGGTTGGTTTGTTAATGAATTTGCTCAAACATCACAGGCAGCAAGAGCAGGGTATTTATTTACCGACTGAAGCCGAATTAGAGGGCATGATGCATGGTTTCATCGATTTAATCTTTGAGTATCAGGGCAAATTTTATGTTGCAGATTATAAGTCAACGCATCTGGGAGATGATTTTAACGCTTACCAGCATGACGATATGAAATTGAATAATCAGACACATTTTTATGATTTACAATATCTGATTTACAGTTATGCATTACATAAGTACCTAGCCGGCAGGCTGGCAAATTATGATTTTGAAACGCACTTTGGTGGGGTTTATTATTTTTATTTGCGTGGCATGGATAAAGACAATCAGCAGGCTTTTGGTGTATTTCAAACTGAGATTACAACCGATGAAATGACTATGCTGGAAAGCGTTTTTGAAGTCGATGAAGAGGCGTATTTATCATGAAAACGGTTTACCCGAATTTACCCGCCTGTTTAAATTCGCTGGATGCGGTTGAAGCCATTGACTATTTTTTCGCACAAAAACTGATTGCGCTTTATCATTTTGCGCCTGCTCAGAATCAAAATTGTCAGATGTCATTAGATTTTGAAGTGGCGGCAAGTGAATCAACGGATTTGGAACTTGTATTTCATCTATTCATTGCACTTCATTATTTTGTCCGTCAGGGCCATACCTGTCTTCCTTTATCTCACATCAGCGAACAGAGCTTGTGGCAAAAAACAAATGATATCAATCTTGAGTCGAGTTTAGGCCAGGCTTTGGCTGATACTCAAAAAACCGGTTATCAGTTTCCAGCATTGGCAGTATTAAAGCGCATCTGTGAAACTTATTTTTCGTCTGATTCAGTCGTTGATTTGGTGGTATTTGAAAATCAGGCTTTATATATTCGAAGATATCATCAGTATGAAGTTGAAGTTGCACAAAAAATACAACAAAAATCTCAGTTTACGCCTGTATCTGATATCGCACTTGAGGCAGCTAAAGTCACTTTTAGTCAAATCTTTACTCAGCCAGATCCGAGCGAAACAGACTGGCAGCAAATTGCCGTTGCCAATGCACTGACTCGTTCTTTATCCATTATTTGTGGTGGGCCGGGTACGGGCAAAACCTATACGGTTGCGCGTTTATTGGCTGTGTTGCAGGCTGCAAAATTAGCCGTCCCTTCATCACCAGATTCGGTGCAGTCCAGGCCATCGTCCGGATTAAAAATTCTGATGGCTGCACCTACGGGTAAAGCAGCTCAGAGGTTAAAAGAATCAATCGTTTCCGCAAAAACACAATTGCAAACACTCGGTTTAAGCGACGCTGTATTAGCGGCTATTCCCGATTCGGCCAGTACTTTGCATCGTTTATTGGGGATAAGACCCAATAGCTTAAAGCTAAAACATGACGAAGAAAATCCACTCAATTGTGATCTGCTATTGGTTGATGAAGTTTCTATGATAGATATCGCTATGATGGCTAAATTATTAAGAGCGTTACCTGAATCAGCAACTTTAGTTTTATTGGGAGATGCCAAGCAGTTACCTTCGGTAGAAACTGGTAATGTGTTGGCCGATTTGGTCTCTGATTATAGTGCTACCTATGATAAAGCGTCAGCACAAATTATTAAACAGCTTAGCGCTCAGAGCCTGGATGTTTCAACGGAAAACAAAACCAGTCATATCACCTTTTTAACCAAAACGCATCGCTTTGGCGGTCGGATTGGTGAAATAGCAAAAGCTGTGATTAATGGTCAGGCAAAAACTTCATGGCAACTGATATGTCAGTATCCACTTGAAGCACCGCTGGATACCAATCACAATGAAATAAATTACATTGAACAGACCCAGTTGGATGCATTTTTAGAAGCCGTCTGTCGGCATTATTTTTTAGCTATAATTAAAGCTGTAGATGTTAAGAGCGCTTTTAATGCACTTGCTCAATTTAGAATTTTAGTGGCTAACCGCCGCGGTCCGTTCGGAGTTGAGTCTCTTAATTTAAAAGTTGAGCTATTACTGTCGCAGCTTTCAACTCGGGTCAGGCCAAATCAGCATTATCATGGCCGTCCTGTGATGGTGACAGAAAATTGCTATACGACAGGTTTATTTAACGGTGATGTAGGCTTAATTTGGGCTGATGAAAATAAGCGCCTTGCTGCTTATTTTGAAACAGATGGTGGATTAATAAAAGTGAGTTTAGCCCGGTTGCCAAAAGTGGAAACTGTATATACGATGACAATCCATAAGACTCAGGGCAGTGAATTTGTAGATGTCGCAATTATTTGCCCGGAGCAGAGTAATCAGCTGCTTTCTCCCGAGTTAATTTACACTGGGATAACCCGGGCTAAAAAGAAACTCTATCTGGCCGCAAATGCGGATGTCTGGTTTACGGCTATTAAAGGGCGTGTGCAAAGGTTTTCAGGGCTGGCCAAAAGGCTAAATAGTTAACGTTTCCATACATGAATCAAGTTGGAGTATTATGAGTTTTTTGAGTGCAGAGGTCATTGATTTATCTGTTGTTATCTTATTTTTAGCGATTTGGTTTGGCTATGCCAGTTTCGCCCGTCGTATGTCTAAAAAGAAAGCGACTTTATCCAGTGTGCTCATTATTTTAAGAATTGATTGGATGAAGCATTTGCTGCAACGGGAAAATCGGATTCTGGATGCAGCACTAATGGGCAATATTGAAAAAAATATCAATTTTTTTGCCTCGACCACGCTATTCATTATTGCCGGTGCCTTGACTGCGCTAACGTCTGCGCCAACTGTGTATGAAATGGTCCAGCATATTCCCTGGGTATGGCCACAGACAGTGACCAGTATTCAAATTAAAATACTGACGATTATTTTTGTACTCGTATATGCGTTTTTTAAATATACCTGGGCATTACGCCAGTACGGTTTTGCATCTGTGATGATAGGGGCGGCACCTAATCCGGATGATGAGATTGCGACAGAGGAAATGAAAAAGTCATTTGCAGTGAATGCCGGAAAACTGATTGATCAGGCACAGCATAACTTTAATATGGGTATGCGCTCATATTATTTTGCATTATCTATTGTTGGCTGGTTTATTCATCCATTGTTATTTATTGTGTTTGCTCTGGCTGTGATGCGTATTTTATATCTTAGAGAATTCAAATCGCGCTCGCTGAAAACTCTGGTTGACGGACTCAATATGAGTCAGTATTACAAAGATAATCAGGATAATATTAAAATCAATAAACCGGATTGATGGTTGATATCTGCGAGCACAGCGGCCATCAATTCAAACTATGTTAGGCATTAAAATCACTTGTTGGTGATCGCCGACTTTTTATCGATAATAGTACAATTGAATTGTTTTTAATTATTTGCTTATGACAACGCCTTTAGATAAAGCGCTCGCTAAATTACCCGACATTTTAAAAAAGGATATGGATGAAAACTTGTGCACCTGCAATGAAGTGATTAAAGCAGACATTATATCGGCCATTGCCGATGGCGCTATGAGTGTGGAAGAGGTGAGGCGACAAACCTATGCAACAGATGGTTCTGGCTGTTGTAAACAACAGGTTGAAAGGCTTGTCGAATGTATCTGGGAATAAAATTAACTTAAACTATAAATTATAAGCTTGAGTCAGACTGGCTATTGTGTGACATTAGAGATAGCTAATTCAAAATACTTTTTGACGCTGGTATTAATATCATTCACTAGTTTTTGATAGCAAATTCCCGGAAAAGCAAAGGTATGGCTTGAAAAGCTTAATAATACAGTCGGTGCCTGAGGATCGGTTTCATCATATAACCATTCCCCACCTATGTGTTTACGGAATGTTTCACCAACGTAAGCGCCCAACATATTGCAAATCACGAAGATAAATTCATCTTTTTTCGCCTGATCTTTTAACTTGGCAACGCTCCACAGTAATACTTTATCAATTTGATTAATGCTCTCTAAACTAAAGTCGAGTTCAAGATCATATTCTTCACGAATGTAATTGACCGCATCAATCGACGACTCTTCCATTAACTTGGTTATTTCAACTTGATTCATTTTATTATCCTGATTTGTCTGAATCCAAAATTAGAGGGCTAGGTTAGACTAGCAAAATGTCTGACAAAATAAAACGCTATTTATTGGCGATTAAAACGGCACGAATCGGTGCCGGATAGCCTTCAATTGTTTTTGAATTATCAGTCGGGTCCAAAAAGTCTGCCAGCGATTCATTTTGCATCCAGTCTGTCTTTCTTTGTTCCTGCAAGCTGGTTGCGGTCTCATCTACCAGCTTAATATTTTTAAAACCACATCGCTCTAGCCAGTGCATCAGGGCTTTACTGCTTGGAATAAACCAGACATTTCGCATTTTGGCATAACGTTCACCGGGCACTAATACCTGATGTTCATCACCCGGTATGACGATAGTTTCTAGTACTAGTTCACCACCCGGCTTTAACTGAGCTTTGAGCTGCTGAAGAAAATCAATCGGCGATTTTCTGTGATATAAAACGCCCATCGAAAACACAGTGTCAAAGGCATTAGATTCCGGCAGGGTCTCAACGCCTAGGGGAATCAGGTGGATATTATTTTGCCGGATAAAGTGCTGCATCACCTGAAACTGTGCAACAAATAGTTCTGTTGGATCAGCACCGACAACAAAGTCAGCTTCTTCACCGAGCATACGCCACATGTGATAGCCGTTACCACAGCCTACATCCAGCACTTTTTTACCTTGTAGCGGACTGATATGTGGTAACAGCCGATCCCACTTCCAGTCACTTCGCCATTCTGTATCTAAATTAATATTAAATAACTGGTATGGGCCTTTTCGCCACGGCATTAAATTGGGTAATAATTTTTCAAGCCGGATTTGTTCTCCCCGACTCAGATCGTCCGGATTGCCAATCGTAACACTATGTTTTAAATCTAACAGGCTGGGGTTAGCAAAAGGCAGGTTTTTGATCGTTTTTTGCCAATTAGCAAAGTCACCATGGCGGCTTTGTTTTTGCCACTGATTGAGTAAAGCCGGCATAGTTTCCAGCCATTCATCTATTTGATGATCGAGTAAATTTTGATAAAAACCGGAAAATAATGCGTTTTTAGACATAAATGAAAACCTGGGGTGCTATTTGATTGCCAGCATAGAGGTGAAATTGAAACACTGATACCACTGGCTAAATTGTTGGAAACCGGCTTGTTCAAACCTTTGATAATGTTGGGCTAGCGTATCCGTTAGCATCACATTTTCTATTGCGGTACGCTTTTGACTGATTTCAAGTTCGCTGTATCCGTGAGCCCGTTTAAAATCTAAATGTAATTCATCGAGTGTTTCATGTATTTTCGGGACATCAAATCTAAGTTTTTCAGAAACAATTAGGATACCGCCGGGTTTTAAACCCTGATAAATTTTGCCGATTAGCTGATCACGTTTGTCTGGTTCGATGAATTGCAAGGTGAAATTTAAAACAACAACAGATGCATTTTCAATGTCCAACTCTGAAGCATCTGCATTTATTACCTGAGTTTCAATATCACTTTTAAAGTTTTTTAAATGCAGCTGACAGCGCTCTACCATAGCGGTGGAGGTATCTACTGCTACAATTCGGCAATTTGCAGCCTCAATTGAACGACGCATAGCCAATGTTGCAGCGCCTAATGAGCAACCTAAGTCGTAAACATTTGAATCCACCTGAGCATATTCTCGGGCCAGGTGGCCAATGGTTGAAATAATCGTGTGGTATCCGGGTACAGAACGTTGGATCATATCCGGAAATACGTCTACAACCGCCTCATCAAATACAAAATCTTTTACTTTATTCTGTGGGGTTGAATAAATTTTATCTAATTTGCTCATATAGTTAGTGATACTAGTATCAATTAAATATTTAACGTATTTTACCTGACTTCGGACTAATTTGCCTGATTTTTTGTTTATAAATGGTATTATAACGGTTTTTAGCAGGCTATAAGAGCAAATTAAAATGACTCAAAAATCCATTCAATTAAATCAAATTGAAATTAACAATGACAAACCCTTTGTATTATTCGGTGGCATGAATGTACTGGAATCTCGCGATTTAGCGATGCAAATCGCAGAGTCTTATAAAACCGTTACTGAAAAGTTAGGTATTCCGTACGTATTTAAAGCATCATTTGATAAAGCAAATCGTTCTTCTATCCACTCATACCGAGGCCCGGGCGTGGAAGAGGGACTTAAAATTTTTGAAGAAATCAAACAGACATTTGATTTGCCAATTATTACAGACGTTCACGAAATAGAACAATGTGCCCCGGTTGCAGAAGTCGCTGATATTATTCAACTACCGGCATTTTTAGCTCGTCAAACTGATTTGGTAAAAGCGATGGCCGAGACTAAAGCGATTATTAATGTCAAAAAGCCACAGTTTATGTCGCCTTCACAGGTAAAAAATCTGGTCGAGAAATTTGAAGAAAGTGGTAATGACAAAGTCATTTTATGTGAGCGTGGCAGCTGTCATGGCTACGATAATTTAGTCGTTGATATGCTGGGGTTCCCGGTTATGAAAGAAGTCACAAACGGCAGTCCGATTATATTTGATGTGACACATGCGCTTCAGTGCCGAGATCCTATGGGGTCTGCGTCAAGTGGCAGAAGACACCAAACAGTTGAATTAGCCCGAGCGGGTATGGCAACTAAAATTGCAGGTTTATTTATGGAAGCTCATCCGAATCCGTCACAGGCAAAATGTGATGGTCCGTCAGCATTTCCACTTACCCAATTAGAAGCTTTCCTGACTCAAATTAAAGCCGTAGATGATTTAGTCAAAAGCTTTGAAACGATTGAAATAGAAAGATAAGCAACAAGGCGTAAGCCCTGTTGCAGAAAAAAGCAGGGCTTATTCTGCAATCAGGGTTTGCGTTTTAGAAGGTTGTTCTTTTTTGTCTGTGCTTAATGCATTTGATACATCGATTTTAACCGCTAAACTTTTCACAGTATCAGCATTAAAGTCTTCAACCAGTTTTTTGATTTCAGTTTCAGCTGTCAATTGAATGTTGCTCTCAACCGCTTGTTTAATTTCGATTGCGTTTTCAGTCGCAGCAAAACTCGAAAAAGAAATGATTAATGCACATGATACGCCTAATACAGTAGGTATGAATCTTTTTAGTGTTAACATTTATAACTCCTTAACCTTATGAAACAGGTTATATATAATTGTAATTTAATAACATAATATTTTTAACATTTAGTATCAGATTCGCTATAAAGCCTTTGTTTATCTGATGTTTGTAAGTATAGGCTTGGTGTAATAAAATTACAAGATAGAAAAAATATAATAAATGCATTAGAAAAACTAATGTATTTCCATTAAATTTAGGTATTCAAGTTACCAGATGAGACGATTACCCCCGTTAAATGCACTCAGAGCTTTTGAAGCTGCTGCCAGACACCTAAGCGTTACTGAAGCAGCTGAGGAGCTGTATGTTACTCAGGCCGCGGTTTCTCAGCAGATTAAGTCGCTCGAGAGTTTTTTAGATAGCAAACTTTTTATTAGAAGAAACAGAAAGTTAGTGTTAACAGATGTAGGTGCAAATTATTTCGCTGATATTAAGGATGTATTTGAAACTATCTTAGATGCAACCGAAGCTGTTATCAGTCAACAGAATACGGGGTCAATGACTGTGGGTGTACCGCCCAGTTTTGCAATTCAGTGGCTTGTACCCAGACTGAACCTGTTTGCACAGCAATATCCGGATATTGATGTCAGAATTAAAGCCGTTGATCTGGATGAAGGTTTGTTGACTGAAGGTGTGGATGTAGCCGTTTATTTAGGTTCGGGAAACTGGAAAGGTTTAACCGCTTATAAGCTTCATACTGAATTTTTAGCGCCGGTTTGCGCTCCTAATATTATCAATAAAAACAAACCATTGGATACATTCGAAGATCTCAGAAAGCATACTCTTTTACATGACAAAAGTCGAAAATACTGGCGCTTGTGGGGACAGAAAATGGGGCCAAAAGATTTAGATGTAAGGCATGGACCCATATTCAGTCATTCCTCTATGGTGTTGCAGGCTGCCGTTTTAGGGCAGGGGGTTGCGTTGGGGCATAGTGTATTAGCTCGCCCTGAAATAGAAGCAGGCCGTTTAATTCAACCCTTTAAAGAAAAGCTAATCACCAAGGATGCTTATTATATTGTTTGTCGCGAATCTGACGTTGATGATGCTAAAATATCAACTTTTATAGACTGGGTGCTTGATTTAATAGCCAAAGAAGAAGAGCAGGATTAGATGTTACCAAGCCAACAACCTAAGATTAAAGCACAATTTATACTGGCGCATGGCGCCGGTGCCGGAAAACACTCAGAATTTATGCAACAAATGTGTAATAAAATTACAGAACTGTCACAATCTGAGATCAAAGTCATTCTATTTGATTTTCCTTATATGCAACTAATTGAACAAACGGGTAAAAAAAGGCCGCCAAATAAAATGCCGGTTTTGGTCGAAGCTTATCGTGAACAACTGAAAGCCTGTGATCCTCAAATTCCTGTATTTGTTGGTGGTAAGTCAATGGGCGCGAGAGTTGCGCTGGAAACAATTTTAAATCACCGACAAAAACCGGTCGTAAATATTAGGGGCTATTGCGCACTTGGCTATCCTTTTCACCCGGTCGGTAAACCGGAAAAATTACGTTTAGAATTGTTAAATTCGGTAGATATTAATGGCTTAATTGTACAAGGCACCCGGGATACGTTTGGCAAGCAGGCTGAAGTAGAATCCTATCCGTTAAATTCTAATTACAAAGTTAAATGGATTGATACAGGGGATCACAGTTTAAAACCACTGAAATCATCCGGCATGACGCACGCACAAACACTGCAGCAGGCAGCCGAAAGTATTTTGGAGTATATAAATGAACAGCTTGTTTAAGATTAGCTTATTGTTTACCGCTGTCTTTGCTGGGTTGGCGGTTGGATTAGGAGCATTTGCCGCACACGGCCTTAAATCTGTACTATCAACCAGCGCACTAGAGGCGTTTAAAACGGGTGTTAATTACCAGTTTCTGCATGCTTTTGCTCTGGCTTTGATTGCAATACTGGCACTTAAGTTTGAACATATTGCACTTAAACTAGCCTGTTTTTTATTTATCACTGGCACTATGTGTTTTAGCGGAAGCTTGTATTTGCTGACTTTAACTGAAATACACGGGATTGCATTAGTGACCCCTATGGGTGGATTGTTATTTATTATTGGCTGGCTGTGTTTGGGCTTTTTTGCAATCAGAGTCAACCAGTCACACTTGATCTTTAAAGGATAAACATGAGTCAGTATATTTTATATTGCCGCGCCGGGTTTGAGAATGACTGCGCTGCTGAAATTCAATACAAAGCCTCGGAAGCTGGGTTGTATGGTTTTTGCAGGACTCAGCCAAATCAGGCTTATGTCGAATTTGAATTAACACAGCCATCCGATGCCTGTTTATTCAACCAAATTAAATTAGACGAGCTTATTTTCAGCCGTCAATGGTTTAAAGTAATAGCAAAACTAGAGGGCATGAGTGAATCAGACAGAATTACGCCCATCATAGAGTCTGTTCTGGGGCACGAGTTTTGTGAACTCAAATTAGAATACCCGGATACCAACTCAGGCAAAGAAATAGCCGGATTTGCGAAAAAATTTACAGTACCACTTCGACAGGCGTTAAAAAAGAATCTGCTCATCAATGAGCAAGCCAATCATGTACTTCATTTATTTATGTTCAGCTCTACCCAAATGATTTTGGGCAAAAGCTTAAAAAACAATGCCAGTGAACTGCTAAATGGCATTCGCCGCCTTAAATTTCCGGCTGACGGGCCGAGTCGTTCTACATTAAAGTTGGAAGAAGCTTTTCATCATTTTATACCAAAATCAGAATGGGATGACAGACTGAGGCCCGGACTCAATGCTGTTGATTTGGGTGCCGCACCTGGCGGATGGACTTATCAGTTAGTTAGAAAAGGCATGATGGTAAGTGCGATTGATAACGGGCCTATGGCGGATAGCTTAATGGAAACCGGGCAGGTTAAACATTTCAAAGAAGATGGCTTTAAATATCAGCCCAAAAAACATAATGTTTATTGGCTTGTCTGCGATATGGTTGAAAAGCCCAGCAGAGTCGCAAAATTAATGGTTAAGTGGCTCATTAATGGCTGGTGTGAAGAGGCTATTTTTAACCTAAAGCTGCCCATGAAACAAAGGTTTCAAAATGTAATGCAGGTATTGGAAGATGCTGAAGCACAATTGTATCAGGCGGGTATTCAAACCGAAATAAGAGCCAAACACCTGTATCATGATCGTGAAGAAATAACTTGCTTGTTTCGCCGAATTCGGTAAGCAACTAACGTCTGTTACTTTTTTAAGTCTTTGTTATACTCTAATTTATTAGACATAACATGAGCTGGCTGAATGAACTTCGAAAAATTACTGGCAGGCATAAAACTAAAACACCGGGCGTTATTTTTTTTAATACCCGGTTTGTTTGCATGCGGTGACAGTCAACTTGAATATGCACCGGTTGCTATGCTGAAAGAAGTTGATCGCAAAATGGCGCAGGAATTTGTAAAAGGCAACTGGCGTTATCGCGGTGCCAGAGCAGTCGATGAGGGCATTGCCATTTATATTCAGATACCTGAGCGGCTCGATATTTCGGATGAACAGCATAAAGATTATTTAATTAAAACGATTTGTCCGAAAAAAGATGATATTGATTTCTGGCGAAAGGTGATTGGGTATCAGTTATACCTTCGTACCTATAATTATGTTGATCGAAATTATACCCAGGCTCGTTGTCCTAAACCTTTTAATATTTAAGTCTGCTTTCATGCTGAAAAACTCTGTAATCATATAAGTACATTTAAACTTTATTTTTATTTGAAGTGTTAGCTTTGTCACACAAACAGGGTTTTTCACTCAGTGGCTGGATGCTAGTATTATCTGGTTAAATGGATATAAAAAGAACCAAGTGGTTATATGATTAATATTCTAGGCCAAATCAATCTAATGCTTGCCAATTTAGTCGGTAAACGCAAATCCAAACCGGTAGTAAATAAAAACTTAACAGTTAATCAATCAAAAGCTCAGGCTTATGATAAAATCCTGACGCGACAGGAATATCAGACCAAATTCCCTAATTTTTGCAATGACAATCATTTAGTATGCAGAGACTGTCAAAGTCAGGATATTAAAGAGTGGGGATTGACCTCTCGTGATGATGAAAAACGAGTACACAGCTGCAGTCACTGTGGTCAGGTATTATGGCGCAGCGAAAAGTAATTTAAATAGACGATTAGTATGAAAACATATTTATTAAAAGGGGCTCTTACCGGCCTTTTTTTATGGGCACTGGCTTATCCGTTTTATCAAAATACCCAGTTATCAAAACCTGATATAGATAAAACGAATGAGAAAACTGCAAAAGTGAATCAACCTGAATTGGCAACCTGGCTCACTGATTATCCTGAGCCGGTTGACTTTGCAAAGATTTCAGACGTTAAACAAAAAAAGTTAACATTTTTCAGTTATTTTTATCCGCTAATTAGTGCGCATAACGCCTGGATATTAGAAGCAAGAAAGTTTGTTCAGGATTATCAGACAGCCCTCAACCAGAACCGTCAGATAAATACGGTAAGCCAAACGTATTTGGCTGAATTATTTGGGCGATATAAGATTGACGCAGAGCAGGCCAATCAAAAGCAGCTGACCATTCTGATAAAACAATTACTCAAACGTATGGATGTAATTCCGCCAGAGTTAATTTTAATTCAGGCCGCAAATGAATCCGGCTGGGGGACATCCAGATTTGCTCGCGAAGGCAAAAATTATTTTGGTCAGTGGTGCTATCAGGCGGGATGTGGACTAGTGCCTAACCAGAGAATTGAAGGCATGAATCATGAAGTGGCCGCTTACGAGCATGCCTACGAAGCACTGGATAGTTATTTTATCAATATGAATACGAATCCAGCTTATCGTATTTTACGGGATATGAGAGCCAGTTATCGAAAAATGGGGCAGGTACCGTCAGCAGAAGTACTGGCAACCGGGTTAATGAATTATTCCGAAAGAGGCGCAGATTATGTTCAGGATATTATTAGCATGATCCGAAGCAATCAGAGTTTATTAACTGAAGCGAAAATGCTTTCGCTTCAGTCTGACCATGAATCCTAATAGATTAAATGGATTTTTTTACAACCAGTCCTTTCAAATAGAAAGCTTCCGGATAATTCAGTGATATAGGATGGTCTTTGGCTTGCGTCAGTTTCTCAACGATTTGAGCCTGTACACCGGCATCAACAGCCGCATCGGCTACCACTTTTTGAAATAAATCAGCGTCCACCAGACCAGAGCAAGAAAAAGTTAACAAAGTGCCACCTGGCCTTAGCAATTGAAGCGCGAGCATATTAATATCTTTGTATCCTCGACAAGCCCGGATCACCTGACCTTTATTTTCAGCAAATTTTGGCGGGTCAAGCACAATAGTATCAAACTGAATATCCTGCTCTTTATACTGACGCAATAATTTAAATACGTCTGCGTTAATTTGCTGATAATTTTTATCATCAAAGCCATTTTCCTGGTACTGTAAACTGGCTGTGGCTAATGCCTTATCTGAAACATCTACATTAATTACTTTATCTGCACCGGCTTTAAGCGCGTACAAACCAAAGGTGCCGGTATAACTGAAACAATTCAGCACTTGCTTATTTTTACAATATTTAGCCGCTATCTGACGGTTATCTCTTTGATCCAGATAAAAACCGGTTTTATGACCCTGTTCAATATCAACTAATATCTTAAGCCCGTTTTCGTTAATCCAAATTTTTGAATCAGCTTGCCCACTGAGCCAGCCTGTTGTTTGTGACAGACCTTCTTTTTTGCGAACAGCAACATCAGAACGTTCATAAACGGGATAATCTGAGAAAACCTGATTAAGTGCTTTAACAATCGTTTGTTTATGTGCTTCGACACCGGCAGATAAAAACTGACCAACAATGACGTTATTATAAACATCTAATGTTAACCCCGGAATGCCATCGGCTTCGCCTGCAATTAACCGAAACGCATTTGTAGACGGAACAAGCAATTCTTGTCTCATTGCCAGAGCTTTGTTTAATTTGCTAACAAAAAAAGCTAAATCTATACTTTCATCCCGGTTAAAAGACCAAACTCTTGCTCTGATTTGTGATTGAGGGGAATAAGCCGCTGTTGCCAGCCAGTCACCTTTGGCACTGAAAACGTCAACTGTATCGCCCGATTTAGGTTGTCCATCGATGTTTGCGATTGCGCGGGAAAATATCCACGGATGACGACGTAATAAAGATTTTTCACGTCCTTTTGCTAATGTAATTTGAGCCATTTTAAATGCCTTAATTTATAACCTAAAACAGCCGCATTTGCGGCTGTTTTATCCTGCCAATAGAAGGGGCCAGTAAGCCTATGTTTACTTAACCCGCATACCTGGTTGAGCGCCATCTTCCGGATTTAAGATCCATAAATCTTTACCACCCGGACCAGCCGCCAGAATCATACCTTCTGACATGCCAAAACGCATTTTGCGAGGTTTTAGGTTGGCGACAACGACAGTCAATTTACCCGCTAAATCTTCCGGTTGATAAGCTGACTTGATGCCGGCAAATATTTGCTTTTGAACACCGCCTAAATCTACTTGTATTTTAAGCAGTTTATCAGCGCCTTCAACGTGCTCAGCACTGACAATTTTAGCAATACGTAAGTCCAGTTTGGCAAAATCATCAAATTCAATTTCAGGTGCGATTGCTTCGATTTCATCAGAGCCAGACTGCGGTTTTTTATCTGTTTTTGCGGATTTTGTTTTAGCTGCTTTTTTAGTTGAGCTATCATCTGCTGCCAGACTTTGTTTAGAAGCGTCTACCATAGCTTCAATTTTTTTCAAATCTAACCGTTGTAATAAAGGTTTAAACTTTTCAATTGAATGATTGCTAAGTGATTGCTCAATATTTTCCCAGATAAGTTCATCATTTAAAAATTCAGATACTTTATCGGCTAATGCCGGTAATACAGGTTTTAGATAAATCGTTAAAATACGGAATAAATTGAGGGCATCAGAACAAACCTGATGACATCTTGCTTTGGTTTCATCATTTTTTGCTAAAACCCAAGGCGCTTCATCGGCGATAAATTGGTTTGCTTTGTCAGCAAGTGTCATGATTTCACGAATGGCTTTACTAAAATCACGCTTTTCGTAAAGATCCGCAATTTTTTCTGAGGCAGACGTAAATTCTGCTAAAAGTTCAGGTTTAAGGATCTCATCAGCTAACTTGCCATCAAATAATTTTGTGATAAATCCGGCACAGCGACTGGCTATATTGACATATTTACCGACTAAATCTGAGTTAACGCGCTGCGCAAAGTCTTCTAAGTTTAAGTCTAAGTCATCGACCCGGTTGGTTAGTTTAGCTGCAAAATAATATCGTAAAAACTCAGGTTCTAAATGCTCAAGATAGGTTTGTGCTTTGATGAAAGTCCCTTTAGATTTGCTCATCTTAGTACCGTTCACGGTTAAAAAACCATGAGCATGAACGCCGGTTGGTTTACGGTAACCCGCACCTTCAAGCATGGCAGGCCAGAATAAACCGTGAAAGTTAATAATATCTTTTCCGATAAAGTGGTGTAACTCTGCGCTTGAGTCTTTCGCCCAGAATTCATCAAAATTTAAACCAGTTTTGTCACACAGATTTTTAAAGCTGCTCATGTAGCCGATTGGTGCATCCAACCAAACGTAGAAAAATTTATCGGTTGTCCCTGGAATATTGAAACCAAAATACGGTGCATCCCGGCTGATATCCCAGGCTTGCAGGCCGGCTTCAAACCATTCGCCTAGTTTATTTGCAATTTGATCTTGCAAAGTCCCTGATTTAGTCCAGTTTTCTAACATGCCTTGGAACTGACCCAGTTCGAAAAAGTAGTGTTCACTTTTTTTCAATACCGGAGTAGCGTTTGACACGGTTGAGCGCGCATTTTTCAGTTCAACCGGAGAGTAGGTAGAACTACAGACTTCACAATTATCACCGTATTGATCGGGCGCGCCACAACTCGGGCATTCACCTTTCACGTATCGGTCAGGCAAAAACATTTGTTTTTCCGGATCGTATAACTGCTCTATTGTCTTTTTAGTAATACAGTTTGCTTGCTCTAATTGCGTATATATATGTTGTGCCAGCGCTTTGTTTTCTTCAGAATGAGTTGAATGAAAGTTATCAAAATTGACTAAAAACCGACTGCAATCTTGCATATGCTCGTCACGAATCGCACTCACCATATCTTCTGGTTTTTGGCCTAGTTCTTCGGCTTTTAGCATTATTGGGGTGCCATGCGCGTCAGATGCACAAACAAAATGCGTTTGATGACCGCGTGTTTTTTGAAATCTTACCCAAATATCGGTTTGAATATGTTCTAATATATGGCCTAAATGTAATGAGCCATTGGCATAAGGTAACGCACAGGTTACGAGTATTTTTCTGGTATCAGTCATTTAAATTGTATTTCTTAAGCTGCGGATAAAATTATTTGCGAATACTACTGAAATTGGCGCTTAATTTCATCTGCTTATCGTCTACAAGGATAAAATAATTGTGTTTAAATCGATTTTTAAAACAAATGGCGAAAAGAAAACCGAAATTGTTGAGAAGATAGAGACCTTTTTAGCAGAGCAACAAGCTGAATTTATATGGTCACTCATTCAGTTTGAATCTGAAAAAACACCTGAACAGGTCACTAAGGTTATTTTACCTTTTAAGTTTAAAGCGCTGGAAGCCTTTATTCGTCAAAACTTTAAACAAATAAAAATCGAATATCAGCTGCAACTGGCCTCTTTAAATAAACCGCATCAAAATAAGTTAGCAACCATAAAGCATGTTGTCGCTATTGCCTCCGGTAAAGGCGGTGTTGGTAAATCCACGACAACGGTTAATCTGGCCAGAGCATTAGCTAAATCAGGCGCTCAAGTTGGGGTGTTGGATGCTGATATCTATGGACCTTCCATCCCGCTTATGTTTGGTTTGCAAGGCGAGCAACCGGATACTCTGGATGGAAAAATCATGCAACCACTCAAAACCGATGAAGGGATTAAATGTAATTCTATCGGTTTTCTGGTTGATCCGAACGAAGCAGCTATTTGGCGAGGACCTATGGCGAGTCGGGCCCTGACTCAACTGTTCAATGAAACAGAGTGGGGCGAGCTGGATTATTTATTAATTGATTTGCCGCCGGGCACAGGTGATATTCAACTGACGCTAACTCAGAGTTTGCCGCTAAGTGGCGCGCTAGTGGTGACAACACCGCAAAACATAGCTTTGGCAGATGCTAAAAAAGCGATAGCCATGTTTAATAAGGTGGATATTGAAGTTGTCGGGTTAATCGAAAATATGAGTGTGCATATCTGTAGTCAATGCGGCCATGTTGAGCATATTTTTGGCTGTGACGGTGGGCGACAACTGGCGGAAAATGAAGGTGTTCAGGTATTGGGTTTTACACCTTTAGATATTAATTTACGTGAAATTATGGATAATGGCGACAGTGCTGGCTTTTATGACGCGTCTTTTTACAAAAGTTACCAGTTAATAGGGTTAAAATTAGCAAAAGAACTTTATTGTCTGGCGCAAGCAAGACCAGCGAGTCAAACGATTTCAATTACTCAGCTTGACTGATTAATTATTTAACAAAGAAGAATAAACATGCGTTTATGTGATAAAGATATAATTGAAGCATTAAATAGCAAACAAATTGAAATTACACCCAGACCAACTGAAGACATGATCAGCGGCGTTACCGTTGATATTCGGCTGGGCAATAAATTCAGGGTATTTCAGGAACATTCAGCGCCTTTTATCGATTTAAGCGGCCCCAAAGCGGAGGTCAATAAAGCGCTTGAATGTGTCATGTCTGATGAAATTTATATTGAAGACGGTGAAGCTTTTTTCCTCCATCCGGGGGAATTAGCGCTATCGGTAACTTACGAATCTGTCAATCTGCCGGATAACATTGTGGGCTGGCTGGATGGCCGCTCATCGCTTGCTAGGCTGGGCTTGATGGTGCATGTTACTGCTCATCGTATTGATCCGGGCTGGTCAGGTAATATTGTTTTAGAGTTTTTTAACAGTGGTAAATTGCCATTGGCCTTGCGTCCGAAAATGAAAATTGGCGCACTCAACTTTGAAACCATGTCTGGGCGGGCAGAAAGACCTTACAATAAACGTCTGGATGCTAAATATAAAGGCCAGGACGGTGCCATCGCCAGTCGCATCAGCGAGGATGATAAAAGCTAATTTAACAATCAGGCGTAATGATTGTTAATTGCGCCTGCTTTCAACCTCATAAATAAACCAGTCTTCGCTAATAATCGTTTTAACAGCTATGATTTTTAACGAGTGTTTTAATGTTGCTTGTTAAAAAATCATTAATTATATCTAGCTTGATTGTCACTAATGGGCTATTTTTGTCTGGTTTAATCAGTTGAATGTAAAAAGGGTGCTGTATGCATAGAGTTAGTTATTGTGCAATTTCTTTGGCTTTATTCGGGCTAGCGGGTTGTGAAGGAGATACATTATCTGATCTGGAGAATCATTCAGATAATCAAACATTAATTCCAGCAACAAAGCTGATTTATTCGCCTGCAGATGGTGATATATCCGTTCCCAATGACTTACTATTCAGTGGCAGTCAGGATGGTACACTTAACCTACCTGTGCTGGATGCCAGTGACTTTACCGATCCGACTCTTGCTATCAGTGCGCTCGACGGATGGTCAACTCAACAGCCATTTTTAATTGAATTTGAATTGGATAATCGAGTCGAGTCGATTGATCCAAATACGTCATCACAACCGGGTATTATTCGACTGTTTGAAACTGTCATGGGGGGGAGCACAGACAATCAATATCCTCAGTGTCAGACAGTGCAACAGGGACTGGCTTGTGAAGTCATTAACGAGCTTGTATTTGGCGTGGATTTTATCACGCAAGCCTTAAGTTCAACTCAGGTTGCTGTCATTCCGCTCAAACCACTCAAGCTCGACAGCCATTATTTGCTTTCTGTTAGTCGCTTACTGACAGACTCTGAAGGTCGTCCGATTGAAATGTCAGATACTTATCGCTCTGTCCGCCAGAGTATAACTGATTATCCGCTCGCAACAGATGCACAAAGAAGTCTTCAGGCGCTGATTAATTCGTTTGAGAATGCGCTTGCCGGATTTGGCGTTAAACAGGATGAGTTGATTTTAACGGCAGCCATGACAACTCAATCAGCCAGCACTTTGCCTTTATTGAAAGGCTTACTTGTTCAGAATCCGCAAAATTTACCTGTGATATCTCAACCTCTACCTGTCGAAAACCAAGGACTGAATATAACGGCATTAGAAGCACTTGGCTTAAGTGACCTGAGCTGTCCGCAACTTGCAGCTTTAGCGACCTCGGGCACGGCAAATGCAGAACAGATGGCATTAATTGAACAAAGTTTACCGTTTTGTATCAGTAAGCTCTATAGCGCTTCTATTCAACTACCTTATTATAGCGGCATTGCAAATTCAGATAACCCCGGTGGTGCTACGGGCGCTGATGCCTGGTGGCAAGCAAATTGTGATAGTGGCGCAACTTTAGCGGGTGCTGTTGCTCAAGGCGCTGAACTGCCGCAGCAACCACAAAGTGACAATGATACTGTGTGTATGAATTTTGGTTTACGGGATTTAGGCCTTGATTTAGAAAGAAATATAACTCAGTTTAATCCGGTGCCTAAGGTTAGGGCATATGACGATATCGAAATTCAAATAACGATACCGGATCCGCAATACCTCGCATTAAGCGGGTCACCTGTGACGCAGATGCCTGAGGCTGGCTGGCCGGTTGTGATAATGCAACACGGCATTGGCGGGCAGAAAGAATATATGCTGTCACTCACGGGCGCCTTAGGATATGCTGGGTTTGCAACGATAAGCATAGATATGACACTGCATGGCAGTCGTGGATTTGATATTAATAATGATGGCGAATATGACGTTCAGGCAAATGCAACCGATGTCACTGCATTTATGAATTTAGAAAATGCACTGGCCACACGTGATAATGTTAGGCAAAGCATTGCAGATTTACTGGGGCTAAGACTGGGCGTGGCAAATTTGGCATCAACTGAATTTGCAGGGCAAAAGTTAAACAATGATAATGTTTATTTTATCGGTCATTCTTTGGGCGGCATTGTCGGCTATCCGTTTACCGCGCTTGCTAATACTCAGCTTAATGAAAGCATTGATTCCATGTTTAAAATCAAAGCGGCTGCATTTGCCAATACGGCAGGCGGTATTGCCAGCTTTTTATTAAGTTCAAATTCCTTTGCTGACTTTATCAAGGGCAATATTTTATTATCTAACTACCGACCTTTTTTAAATTACCTGGCTGAAAATGAAATTTTGCTGGCGGATTTACTGGCGGATGCAGCAGCATACCAAACTCAAAAAACTCAGTTTTTAGCTTTATCAAATCTGGCTTTAGAAGAGGCGGAGTTGTTTGAGCTTGGCGAAGCTTATTTATTTTATTTATTACAGAATAATGTGAATATTCAGTCAATCGGCGAAGCAGACCATCTTGCACATTACAAAGGATTTGTCACTAACTTAGCTCAGAATGAACAAGCCCGCGTTTCCGGACAGATACAGCAGTTTAGATTTGCATTTCAAACCGCTATCGATAGTGCTGATCCAAATCAGTATGCTGACCGTTTAAAACAAACGAATACACCGGTTTTACTGACTGAAATATGGGGAGACGGCACTTCACAGACTTGGGACCAAACGATTCCACCGATAGTTGAAGCAGCGCCGCTTTCCGGTACAGAAGCATTAGCAAGAATATCCGGCTTATCTGTAATCAGCCAGGCAGTGCAAAATAGCGAAGGCATTTCTGGCTTAGTCCGATTTAATTCAGGTGAGCATAATTCTGTGTTTTTACCAAATAGCAACCCGGCGGTTACTGGAGAAATGCAAAGGTTAATCGCACACTTTTTTGCATCAGAAGGCACTTCTATTCAATTTGAAAATGAAGCTCTGATTGCCGATTAGTTAAGTTAATTTAACCCGGCGTTTAGCCGTATGGTAAAAACTCATTTATACTATTAAATACAGGCGTTAAACCAGATGTAACGCCTGTTTATTTACTTACAGCATCATTTACGTTATAACATGCTGTAGTGCGCGAGGTAGCTATATTATGAGTTTAAATCTTTTTACCACCATTCAGCAGGGATACACTTACAGCAAGGATTGGCCAGTCAGGACCGAATTGTATGCTTTGTTCCCGGAATGCAGGATTATCAAAGCAACTCAGCTCGCGACTATGGTGATTCCCGTGATCGCTTTATTAACCTTTTTTCTCCAATATCAGTATCTTGGCGAATCTTTTGTCGCTCAGTCGATTGCAATGTGTGGATTGTTATTAAGCCTGCCAGTACAAGGTTATATCTGGTTAGGAAAAAGAGCAAAAGCCTTGTTGCCTGCAACCCTCGCATCTTGGTATTATCAGCTTGAAAATAAGTTTATTGAGCAGGGCATTGATTTTAAAGGTATTGCTCATAAACCAACCTATTCAGATTTGGCTACTGCGTTAAATACAGCATTTAAAAAATTAGATAAAGCCTGGATAAAAGATAAATTTTAACTGGATACGACTGATTGAACCTTTCTAATTTTGATTTATTGGCTGCTGTTTCTGAAATTACTAAAAACCATCATAAATCCAAAGTTTTACACGCCCTGATAGAACAGCTTGATAAGCTGTTTGAATGCGAATCTGTTTCTCTTCATAAAATCACGAATCGAGGCGAAGGTCCGCTGGAGTGCTTGGTAAAAAAAACTAAAGGGCTTAACCTTGAATTACTGCCTTGTGCGAGCAGAGCTGACATATTTGTCAAACAATGCATAGAATCTCAGCAAACGATTGTGCATGCCAATGCCGGTAGTTTGCCGAGCCGAATACTGATCCCTATATGGGTTGGCAAACACGCTCATGCTGTGATTTCGCTGTTTTTACGCCAGCCACAACAAGAGACAATAGAGTTAATACAGCAGTTAAGCGAGATTAGTGCTAATTTATTAAATACCATTCATGAAAGTGAAGTTGATACTTTAACCGGCTTATTAAACCGGAAAACACTTGAACTACAACTTGATGAACTCTTTTATGAGCAACAAGACGACGACAGTGATACTCACGAAGCTGACTGGCTCGTCATATTGGATATCGATAAGTTCAAATCTATCAATGATATCTATGGCCATACTTTTGGAGATGAGGTTTTATTGTTGTTTTCAAATTTAATGAAGCAGAATTTCAGGAGCTCAGATCTTATTTTTAGGTATGGCGGAGAAGAGTTTGTTGTTATTATTCGCAGCGCAGACGAAAAATATCTTGGCATGATCTTAAACAGAGTAAAACAAGCAATTCAGTCTTATCCGTTTCCACAAGTAGGACAAGTCACAACCAGTATGGGCGCCGCCGTTATTAATCCTAAGTTAGATCCCAATACAGTACTCGAACAGGCAGATAAAGCTTTATATTTTTGTAAAGAAAATGGCCGCAATCAATTTGCTATTTATCATCAACTAATAGACAGTAAGCTCATAGAGTCGGCAGAGCTGACGACAGATATAGAACTATTTTAATTCATCCAACCCTTTTCACTTAGCATCAAACAGCCCGTATAGGCGGGTTAACTAAAGTTAACCCGCGACTAAATTATTTTGGCTGTGCATCTATACTTTGGCCGTTTATATCACGGCTTTCATCGGACATTAAATATAAGTATGCAGGCATAATATCATCGGGCTGGGCAATATTTGCGGGATCTTCTGCCGGATAAGCTACAGCTCTCATTTTGGTTGCCGTTGCCCCCGGGTTGATTGCATTGAATCGAATATGAGTATTATCAAATTCATCAGCCAATACTTGCATCATTCCTTCTGTTGCAAATTTGGATATTGCATACGCGCCCCAAAAAGCCCTACCTTTTCGACCGACAGAGGAAGAAGTAAATACAACTGACGCCGAGTCAGATTTTTTTAGCAGTGGTAATAATGCCTGAGTCATAATAAACTGAGCGTTTACATTGACTTGCATCACCATTTCTAACTTGTCTTGCGGCCATTGCTCAAACGGCATTAACGTACCGAGTTGCGATGCGTTGTGTAACAAACCGTCTAATCGACCGAAGGTATCTTCAATGGTCTGCGCCATCGCTAAATAATGGTCTTTAGTTGCGCCTTGCATATCTAAAGGTACAATCGCAGGTTCTTTTGCGCCAGAGGCTAGAATTTCATCGTAGACTTTTTCGAGTTTTTCTGTTGTTTTACCCAACAAAATAACTTCTGCACCCTGCTGTGCAAAATTGATTGCGGCTGCTTTACCGATTCCGGCACCTGCACCGGTTACCAAAATGACTTTACCTTGCAAACAATTAGCTTGCGGCAGATATTCGAGCATTTGTTACCCTTAGTTCAGCGAATAAAAGCCACATTTTAACGAACTTAATCGCTTAGCCCAAACCTTAATTGATAAAATACTTTGTTTTTTATCAATAAATTTTTGATAATAGCCACCCAATTGCAGAGGTACTCTATGGCACGTAAAGTAAGTTATAAATTTAAGGGTCAATACAAAGAGATTCAATTTTCTTTTGACCGCTACCGAGATAAACATGAAGCTGTTGCAGCCGCGGAAGGCATAGACCTGACGCGCTTTTTACAAATGGAAGAGCAGCTGAAAAATTTTCCAAAGCAGGGCGCTGCAACCAAAAATTATCGTGAAGTTGAATTTAAGCGAATGGGATTTGAAGCGATTCAATTTGTTCGCGAAGAGTCCGATTGATTTTTATTAAAACCGATTTATGAAAGAGTAATATGTCAGATTTTGAAACAAACCAGTCTCCTAGAATTATTCCGACCAGCCGTCCGGCAAAAGCCGCTTTTGACTGGTTTAATCGTGGTTTCAGACTGTTTGAAGGCTTTAAGGTACAGTGGGTTGTCTTCACTTTAATTATTTATGTTATGGTAGCAGGTCTGTCATTGATTCCGGTATTAGGTGAGTTAATGGTTAGCTTGCTTTTACCTGGTTTTTTTGTTGTTGCGAGTGTGGTTAAACAGCAAAACAAATTTGATCCAATGCAGATGCTTGAACCCGTTAAACGGCACTTAAAGCCATTATTGCATTTATTTATTATTAATTATCTGGCAGCTATGGTTGCCAGTTTTATTGCGAGTAAAGTGGCAGGCGTGCAAGGTATAGACGCCGCTAGTGGTCAGCCTGAGCAAGTATTTCAATTTTTAGGGATTTTATTTGTGATATATATCCCTGTATTAATGGGCGTTGCATTTGCGCCAGCTTTAATCATTTTTGATAAGTTAAATGCGCTAGATGCCTTTAAAATGTCATTCTCAGGCTGTTTTAAAAACGCATTATCGCTGACCGTATTCACGGTTATTTTGTTATTTGCGTTTTTAGTAGCGCTTATTCCTTTTGGATTAGGGTTATTACTGCTATTGCCTGTTATGCATTGCACAACCTTTGCCATGTATGAAGATATATTCAGACATAAAGCCAGATTTTCTTTACCCGATGAACCCACGGATGATGAAGATCAAAATGGCAGCTTTATGGTTTAGCAGCATCAGAATTAAGGATTTTATATGCAAGCATTAGATTTATTATTAAACCGAAGTTCGTTTAATCAGCTTGGCGGACCGGCTCCCTCAGACGAAGCCCTGAATAATATTTTAAAAGCCGGATTACGTGCCCCCGACCATGGCAACTTATCACCCTTTAAGTTTATCGTTTTTAAAGATGAGGCGTTAAATGATTTGGGCGAAATTTTTGCAGAAGCTGCAGAGCAGGAAAACGCGCCAGCCGAAAAGGTAGAAAAAGCGAAAAATATGCCGCTTAGAGCACCTTTGGTTATTGCCGTGATTGCCAGTGTAACGCAAGCGCACAAAATTCCTGAGATTGAGCAAATTATTACCGCCGGTTGCTGTGTTCACGGTATGCAAATGGCCGCAGTGGCTCAAGGTTATCAGGGCATCTGGCGCACCGGTGAATTTGCTTATCACCCGCATGTTAAATCACAGTTTAAATTAAAATCAGCAGATCAAATTGTCGGATACTTATATATAGGCACAGCAAAATCACAAGTACCTGTAAAACCGAACAAAAACATCAGCGATTTTGTCCAATATTGGTAACAGCTATTGTCAGTGCTTTAATTCGTTAGCTTTTAACATTAACCACTAACAAACTCATTTGCCTGTTTGTTTTAGCAGGCAAATACCAGCCAAAATTTTTTCTTTTAATTGATCTAACATTTAATTCCATACGTTATATGCTTAAGACTCATCAGGCTTGGTTTAGGAATTAAAAAATGCATTCAAATCAAAAACTAAACATTGGCATCAGTGCTTGTTTATTAGGCGAAAAAGTCCGCTTTGACGGTGGTCACAAGGCGCTTACATTTGCCAACAAAATATTGTCTCAGTATGTTAATTTCAAACCTGTGTGCCCCGAAGTCGGGATTGGCATGTCAGTTCCGAGAAAGCCGATACGCCTTGTAGAGGATGAAAGCGGGGTCAGACTGGTTGATTCGCGTGATATCAACAAAGATTACACTCAAGCGATGAACAAATTTGCAACAGATAAGTGCTCAAATTTGAGTGGTTTAAACGGTTTTATTCTGACGTCTAAATCACCCAGTTGCGGAATGGAGCGAATGAAAGTTTACGATGCTGATGGCAATCTGATTCATCGTAAAGGTGTTGGGTTATTTGCCAAGAAATTAATGGAGAGCCACCCAAATTTGCCTGTCGAAGAAGACGGCCGTCTCAATGATGCCGCACTGCGGGAAAACTTTATTTCGAGAATATTTGTTCATGCCGATTGGCAGAAATCAGTGGCGCCCAGTGATCTGTTTAAAGACTTAGTTGAGTTTCACAGCCGTCATAAATATCAAATTATGGCTCACAGTTATCAGGCTTACCGGGATTTAGGCCAATTGGTTGCTAATCACCAGAAACTGGATTACGCAGAGGTTAAGACGCTTTATTTTACTCGATTAATGAAAGCACTAAAAAATCTCGCCGGACGGAAAAAACACTGCAATGTCCTAATGCATTTGCAAGGTTACTTCAAACGAGACATTAGCGGTAATGATAAACAGGAATTAAATAATCTAATCATGCAGTATCGTCAGGGGTTGATCCCTCTGTTAGCACCACTGACCCTGATTAAACATTTTCTAAAACTTCACCCAAATGAATATCTGGAAAAGCAAAGCTATTTTTCACCTTACCCTTTGGAAATGGGTCTGAACGGGTAGAAAGGCAAATCATTATGCAGTTAATTTGGTTCAGAAATGACTTACGCAGTTTTGACCACGCAGGTCTGACACATGCTCTGGCGACACAAGAACCTGTTGTTGCAGTCTTTATTGCAACACAAGTACAGTGGCAGCGTCATGATATGGCTGAGGTTAAGCGAGATTTAATATTTACCCGAGTGGCTGATTTATCAAAGCAACTGGCCAAATTAAATATACCACTTTTAATTGAAGCCGTTGATACCTATACAGATTCTGTTGGTTTAATTACCAAACTATGCCAAAAGTATGGCGTTAAACAAGTGCATATGTGTGTAGATTATGAGCTAAATGAACAAAAAAGGGATGAATACTGCACGCGCTCGCTTAACCCATTGGGTATCAAGGTTGCCAGTTATCATGACTCGGTTATTTTTCCGCCAGGTCATGTGGCTAAAAACGACGGCGCTTTATATAAAGTATTTACCCCCTACAAAAAGCAATGGCTCAAACAGTTTAAGCAAGCAATTCCAGGCTGCTATCCCAAACCCAAAGCGCAAACAGCCAGTTTCAGTCAGGCTGAATTGAATACGCAACTTGAACAATCTCAACATGAACCTCAAAAAATCGAAGACAAACTGAATCAGCTAAAAATACCTTTCAGTTATCCTGGCGTTTCATCGGTAAAAAGCTGGCAAGCCGAATTTGTGGGCTCTGAAGAGGCTATTTTAAATGCACTGAGGCGCTTTTGTAAGGAAGTCGTTGAAGACTATCAGCGTAACAGGGATTTCCCTTTACTGGATTCAACCAGCAAGTTATCAGCTTATTTTGCTATTGGTAGCCTCAGTCCTAGACAAGCTATCAATCGTTTATTGGCAGAGCAGGGCGATTCCCTGTTTGAACCGGATTCAGGGGCAGGAGTGTGGTTAAGTGAACTTATCTGGCGAGAATTTTATCGTCATCATGTCGCTGACGATCCCAGAATTAGTCAAGGATTTGCGGTTAAAAAAGAATATCAGACGCTTAGATGGCGAAACAATAAGGCTGATTTTGCCGCCTGGTGTGAAGGCCGTACTGGGTTTCCCATTGTGGATGCTGCTATGCGTCAACTGAATCAAACGGGTTGGATGCATAACCGACTTAGAATGATTACCGCTAGTTTTTTAGTTAAAGATTTGCAAATAGACTGGCGCTGGGGAGAGCAATATTTTATGCGAACTTTGATTGACGGTGACTATGCAGCAAACAATGGTGGCTGGCAGTGGAGCGCTTCTACCGGACATGATGCTGCGCCTTACTTTCGAATATTTAACCCGACAACTCAGGGTGAACGCTTTGATAAGAAGGGCGGTTTTATTCGCCGTTTTTGCCCTGAACTGGGCGAGGTCCCGGACAAAAACATTCATCAACCGCAAGCCTATCTGAAAGTATTTAATGCCAATAGTTCATACCCTGATGCAATTGTTGATCATAAATCAGCTCGGGAAATTACCCTGAAAATGTACAAAGCCGAATAACAATATAAGGCCTTTATCATGAGTGAGAAAACATCAGATTTGCCAGCCTTAATTGGCCGGTTTATTCAGATTTATCAAGCATTGAATAGTGAGAGTTTATCTCAGTTAACATCAATCTATCACAAGGATATTGAGTTTATTGATCCGATTCATCACATTCTTGGTTTGCCGGATTTAATCCAGTATTTCGATGGCATGTATCAAAATATGATTAGCTGCGATTTTGATATTGATGAAATAAATGGCGTCGATAATCAGTTTTTTTTAAATTGGACTATGCAGTTCAGACATAAAAAGATTGGTCGCGCAAAGTTAATTAAAGTCGTTGGACTTAGCCAATTGAAAATACAGGACGATTTAGTCATCTATCACAGAGATTATTTTGACTTAAGTGAAATGATATTTGATCACTTACCCCTGATAGGTGGTATAACTCAGTATGTTAAACGCAAAGCAGCTCAGTGATGAATATATTAATAACAGGTGCAACTTCGGGTATTGGTCACGCATTAACGCGCTATTATTTAGAACAACCCGAAACAACAAATGTTATCGCGATTGGCCGAAATGAAATTAAGCTGGCAGAGCTTAAAGCTGGCGGTGCTAAAGTACTGGCTTGTGATTTAACCGAAAAATCAGCTGTATTAGCATTAAAACCCAAGATAGACGCCATTTGTGATGCATTGGACATTGTGATTTTAAATGCTGGCGGTTGCCATTATTTTGATGCGCAGCATCCGGATACATTAAGTGATGTTGTAAAGCTAGGCTTAGAACAAAATTTTCTATCTATGGTTTATTCTGTTGAACTGACACTTCCATTTTTACAGAAAAACTCTGGCCGCCCCAATTTAGTCTTAATGGGGAGCTTAGCATCGGACTTTCCGTTTACAAAAGCTGAGGGATATGGTGCCTCAAAAGCGGCAGTTGGCTATTTCGCTAAAACGCTCGCAGTTGATTATCCCAACATACGTGTACAACTGGTGCAGCCTGGCTTTGTAAAAACCCCGCTTACCGATAAAAATAAATTTGATATGCCTTTCTTAATTGAACCGGATGCTGCGGTTAAAGCGATAACACAGGGCATATATAAAAATAAAAGCCTGATTCGATTTCCAGGCCTGTTTGCCATTATTCTGAAATTGCTGGCGTGTTTGCCGGTAAAACTTCAAATCCATCTTTCAAAAAAAATGAAATAGTATGGTTATCTTAAGGAGATAAAAATGAAAATAGCCGTTATCGGTTCTGGTATTTCTGGTTTGGTCAGTGCATGGCAATTATCTAAAAAATATCAGGTGACGCTATTTGAAAAAAATGCTGAGCTGGGTGGCCATACTGCAACAAAAGATATTGATTTCAATGGAAAACAGTACGCGATAGATACAGGCTTTATTGTATTTAACGATTGGACTTATCCTAATTTTAACCGTTTTTTAGACCTGTTAGATGTCGAACACCAGCCGACAACCATGAGCTTTAGTGTAAAAAATACAGCAAGCGGTCTTGAATACAACGGTCATACTTTGTCGACTCTGTTTGCTCAAAAACGAAACTGGCTTAACCCAAAGTTTTATTGCTTTTTGGCTGAGATAATTAAATTCAACAAACTCAGTAAAAAACTACTGGCAGGGCAGATAGATAACAGTGGTTCAGTGCTTGATTTATCATTGGGTGAATTTTTAGCTGAATTTAAATTTTCTGATTATTTCAAACAAAACTATATTCTTGCTATGGGCGCGGCCATCTGGTCGTCAGGCCTTGAGGAAATGAAAGCCTTTCCGCTGCGTTTCTTTCTTCGATTTTTTAATAATCATGGTCTGCTAAATATTAGTCACAGGCCTCAATGGTCAGTTGTAAAAGGCGGCTCAAAACAATATATTCAGGCGTTGTTAAAAGAGATGCAGACTGTTGATATTCAGCTCAATGCGAACATCCAGACAGTGAGACGTACCCGTGATACCGTCGAGATAATAACCGACGGACAGGTTCAAACCTTTGATAAGTTGGTCTTTGCCTGTCATTCAGATCATGCTTTACAGTTATTAGATACGCCAACCACAGATGAAACACAGGTGTTGGGTAATATTCCTTACTCAAACAATCAGGTGATTTTACATACAGACTCAAGCTTATTACCTAAACGTAAAGCGGCCTGGGCAGCTTGGAATTATTATTTATCTGAGCAGAATCCGGACACGGCCACACTGACCTATAATATGAATATATTACAGGGCATCCAGAGTGAAACCACGTTTTGTGTCACCCTAAATCAAACTGAAGAAATTGATCCTGATAAAATTCTTGGCCATTACCAATATTCGCACCCGGTATTTAACCTGACCAGTTTCAAAGCTCAAAAACAAAGAGACACAATTAACGGTCATAATAATACCTATTATTGCGGCGCATATTGGTATAACGGATTTCATGAAGATGGAATCAAAAGCGCGCTAGATGTTTGCAAAATGCTAGATGTGGATGATTTTTATGAAGGAAAATAACTTAAATTCCTGCATTTATCAGGGCACGACCTATCACAAACGTTATACACCTAAACTGCACTGTTTTAGTTATCCGATATATTTTGTATATCTGGATTTGGATGAGATCGATCAAGTCCACGCAACTATCCGCCACTTTTCAGACAAACCCCTATCAATGGCCTGTTTTAAACAAAGGGATTATTTGCCAGATAAAACTTCTGCTTTACCGCTGAAACAACAAATTCTGAACAAATCAATTGAATTAGGCGAGACCCAAAAAATAGATAAAATTTATTTGTTATGCCAGCTTAGAACCTGGGGGCTTTATTTTAGCCCGGTCAATTTTTATTATTGTTACAGCCAAGATAAATTGCATTCTATTTTGGCTCAGGTTAGCAATACGCCCTGGAACGAACGCTACTTCTATCGCGTACCTTTTCAATCGCAAGATTATATTTGTGATAAAGATTTTCACGTATCGCCTTTTAACGATTTGGACATGAAATACCGTTGGAAAACCAGCGAACCAGATGAATGCCTTAATCTTCATCTGGATAATCTACATCTTGATCCGAATCAATCTAAAATTTTTCATGCCGGTATATCGCTTAAACGTAAACCATTAACCAATAAAAACTTTAATCAGCTTTTGATCAGTTTTCCCGCCATGTGCGTAAAAACAGTAATTTCAATATATTGGCAAGCTTTAAAGTTGTGGCTTAAGGGCACGCCGTTTTATGGTTATGTTGCAGATAAACAAAAATAATCAGGAGTAGAGCATGCAATCTAACGAACTGGATTCAAACTATAAGCACTCTAATTACCCAACTAAGTCTGACTCAACGCAGGAAGAAAGGACGCATGTTTCCTGGCTGTTAAAACTGGCCAGAAATCTGGTTTTTAAGAAACTGAAAAACCTACAAAGCGGCTCGGTCAATATTATTGATCCTCTTGGCCAGCAGGTATTTTATGGTCAAAATGCGAATCAGAACGAAGCATCATTGTCAGTACAGGTTACTGTATCAGATATTCGCTTTTATCAGATGGTATTGCTCGGTGGTTCGATTGGCGCAGGTGAGGCGTATATCAAAGGCTACTGGCAGGCAGACGATCTAACGAGTCTGGTGCGTATTTTCAGCGCAAATCTAGAGACCAGCGATAAAATAGAATCCGGTTTAGCAACTTTGTTGGCGCCACTGAGTAAGGTATCTCACTGGCTCAATAGAAACAGTAAAGATGGCTCAAAGCGTAATATAGCCGCACATTATGATTTGGGAAACCAAATGTACAAGCTGTTTTTAGACCCCAAAATGATGTATTCAAGTGCTATTTATCCAACTTCATCCACAACCCTGAATGAAGCGGCTGAATATAAGTTGAAACATATTTGCGACCGTCTTGCATTAAGCCATGAACACCATTTACTCGAAATTGGTACAGGTTGGGGTGGCATGGCCATTTATGCAGCCCAGTATACAGGGTGCACTGTAACGACAACTACCATTTCCAAAGCTCAGTTCGAATATGCTAAAGAGCAGGTAAAACTGGCGGGGTTGCAAGATAAAGTCAATGTGGTGATGCTTGACTATCGTGAGTTATCTGGTCAGTACGACAGAATTGTTTCGGTTGAAATGATAGAAGCTGTGGGTCATGAGTATTACCAAACATTTTTTAATAAATGTTCAGGTTTGCTAAAACCTAACGGCTCTATGCTGATCCAAGCAATTACGATTGCCGATCAACGTTATCACTATTATCTGAATCATGTTGATTTTATTCAAAAGTATATATTTCCGGGCGGTTGTTTACCTTCAATCGAGCAAATATCCCGCCATGTCAGTCGTTCAACTGATATGGTTATCCGTAATTTAGAAGATATAGGTTTGCATTATGCTCAAACGCTGGCGGACTGGCGTAACAACTTTTTTGATAACATTGAGCAAGTCAGAGCACTCGGTTATGGTGAGGACTTCATAAATATGTGGGATTTTTATCTATGTTATTGTGAAGGTGGATTTAGAGAAAGAGCCATTTCAACTGTTCAAGTGTTAATGGCCAAACCCCAATCCAAGGATATCTGAGGGTAAACATATGCTGGTCGGTCACATTTTGTCCTTTAAAAGCTTATTGCCTTTAATCATATTAACCTTTCTAAGTTTTAACCTTGAGGCCAGCGTTCAAAATAAACAAATCTGGCAACAGCAACCGCTGGGTTCAGCCAGATTGACTTATTTATGGTGGAAAGTTTACGACAGTTCATTTTATTGTCAGCAAACAGATAATCTTCAGTCTTTGCTGGCTCGTACCGGTCAAGACTCAAGCGATGTGATCAATGAAATAAATAAGCTTGTTGCTCACTGCGGCCAGATTGCATTAAAGATTCACTACCTAAGAGATATTGATAAAGACGACTTAATTAAAGAAACAAAAAAGCAGTGGCAGCATCTAGGTATTAAGCATAGTGATTTGGCCCGTTGGCTGAAGACACTGGGGACTATCTGGCCCAATCTTAAAAAAGGGGACGAGCTTATTTTTTCTGTTCACTCAGGTTCAAAAACCAGCCAGACATTTTTTTATAATGAAAAAAGTATTGGGCAGATAAACAGCGATGACTTTGCTTTTGCATTTTTAGCTATCTGGCTGAGCCACGCAACCAGTGAGCCAGAACTTCGCCAAAAACTTCTGGGTCTGGATTAAAGCTGCATCCGGATCTGTCTGTTATATTAAAACCTGATTGCAATTGCCTGTGAAAAACATACGGGCTTAAAAATATAATAAAAATACCATATCGAACGCTTGATTTTACCGCAATTAGACATATTATGTCTTTGAGGTTGCGAATTAACTGGAGTGAGCGATGCAACGTATAATTTTATTTTTGATCACAAATATTGCGGTAATGCTGACATTAAGCATTGCGATGAGCATTATATTTTCCGTCTTTGGCATTAATACCAGAGGAATGGGTGGTTTGCTGATCATGGCTGCTGTATTCGGCTTTGGTGGTGCATTTATCTCGTTACTCATGTCGAAGTGGATGGCAAAAAAGTCAGTTGGTGCAGTGGTGATTGAAAACCCGACTAATACAACTGAGCAATGGTTGCTGGAAACCGTGCGCCGCCAAGCTCAAAAAGCTAAAATTGGCATGCCGGAAGTAGCCATTTTTAATTCTCCTGAAATGAATGCGTTTGCTACCGGCGCAAACAAAAACAACGCCTTGGTGGCGGTCAGTGCCGGGCTGTTAAATAACATGACGCGTGAAGAAGCAGAGGCTGTCATCGGCCACGAAGTTAGCCATATTGCCAATGGAGACATGGTTACTCTGACGTTAATTCAAGGTGTGGTGAATACTTTTGTTATCTTTCTTGCACGCGTAATCGCTGGCATCATAGATAATGCAACGCGCAGTAATGATCAACAAAGTGGGGGATTAGGTGGTCTCGCCTATTATGCAATCGTTTTTGTGCTAGAAATGTTATTTGGCATTTTAGCCAGCTTTGTGGTTGCCTGGTTTTCCCGCCAACGGGAATTCAGAGCAGACGCAGGCGGTGCTCAGTTAACCAATAAACAAGCCATGATTGCTGCCCTTGAACGGCTCAAGTTAAGCCAGGAAAGTCGGTTAGAAGGTTCTATGATGGCATTTGGTATTAATGGTGGAAAACTGTCTCGCCTGATGGCCAGTCATCCACCACTGGATAAACGCATTCAGGCACTTAAAAATAGCTAATTCAAAACAGCAGAAAATAAAAAGCCGGGAAGTTAAATTCCCGGCTTTTTTAATCTCAAGCATCTAAAAAGCTAATTAACCACAGCAACGTTTATATTTTTTACCCGAACCGCAAACACACAATTGGTTTCGGTTAATTTTTGTTTTTTCAAAACGAACGTCACCGGACGTGTAATACCAAAGCTGGTCTATTTTGATAAAATCAGAACACTCTCTCATCGTTATTAAATCATGATGGTCGATGTATTTAGCAATAAATTCCACTTGCCCCTGATGTTCGGTCATAATCTGGCTGGATAATACAGACAAATTAATAAACTGAACCGCATTGGCAAATGCTTCAATTTCAGCGTATAAATGTTCAGTGCGAGTTTCTGGCGCTTGAGTTTGATATAAATAATCAATATGCTTCAAATAGTAGGCGGTATATCTTGAACGCATCAAGTCTTCAGGCGAACGCGCTATCTCGTCTTGTTCAATTATGGGCTGACAACATTCCGTGTAGATTCGCTCTGATTGGCAGGGACATAACATACTAAATAGGATTTAAAAATGAAAAGGACACTCAGTTTAGCATATAAAAGTCGGTATAAAAGTCATATGGCTTTTATCTGCTTGTATTTTATAATTTCATCAAGTGGATGCAGTCAAAAAATGGCCTACCAAGCACTACAGGAAGCCGGTAAAAACAGAGCTCAATGTGAGTTGATTGCAGATGTGACAGAAAGAGATAAATGCCTTGCCAAATACAATCAGAATTATGAAACATGTCAAAAACAGCGTGAGCAGGTGTTAGACAAAAAATGAAGATAAAGCCGCTTATGATCTAGCAAAACAAAATCAATTTGCTAGGATTTAATCATAGGCAGTCAAAATTTGGAAAAACCATGCTTAAATGGACGATACGGAAATTAAAGTTCTCAATACGTTTAACTGTCGTGAGCGTATTTGTTTTAGCAACAACCATCACAGCTGCGATTGCCATTTCGCTTCAATATTACTTCAGCGAAAAACTCTCTGTTAATTCAACCGTTAAATTATTTGATTTAACCACTCACAATACAATTACCCATTTGGCCAATATTGACAACCAGGCAAAAAATATTGCCAAAATACTGGCAAAAAACCCGTTATTTGCAGAAGATAATGTAGATTTTGATACAAAATTAAGAGAGCAGTTTGCTCAGGTCATGCAATCTACTCCCTTATTTTATGCATTGTATACGGCTGAACAGGATGGCGATTTTTATGAATTGGTCAATTTAAATACCAGTCAAACGGTGAGAAAACAGCTTAATGCGATTCAAAGTGATCGTTGGGTTGAAATAAAAGTCGAGCAAGTCGGCGGGCAAAGAGTTAAGCAGCTTTTATATTATGACGAAAATTTTAACCTGAGGATCAAACAAAGCGAAGTTACTGAATACGATCCCAGACAAAGAATCTGGTATACCCAGGCGAACCAAAACAGAGTCAATAAAACGCCACCTTATTTATTTACGCATTTACAAGCGCCAGGCCAAACATTTTCAATTAAAGTAAATGACCGTGTTATTGCCGTCGATATAGCCTTGTCGGCTGTTTCTGAATATTTGCAAAAACAGGGGCTGCAATATGAAGACGGACTCGAAAGCGAAATTTATGTTTTTCAGCCAAACGGCGAAATTGTTGCATCTAACCGGGATCCTAAAATGGATCAAAACTTTCTACCGCCGAAAAAACTCAATTTGGATGAAAGTCAAAGAGCTGTATTAAGCAAATATCCGGTGATAAATGTATCGAACGAAATGGACTGGCCTCCGATGGACTTTAGTGTAGCCGGTGAGCCTCAAGGATATAGTATAGATTTGTTAAAGCGCGTATCCCAAGTACTCGATATCCGATTTAATTTTGTAAACGGCTATACCTGGGTTGAATTCATCGAGCAATTCGACCAAGGCCAAATCGATATCTTACAACCTGTTTTCAATAGCGTTGAAAATCACGATAAGGGGTTATTAAGCCAGGCTATTGTTAACCTGCCGTTTGCGGTAATCACACCACAAGGACCGGGCCAAATCGAAAAATTATCACAGCTAAATGGTAAAACGCTTGCAATACCAGCTGGCTGGTCTGTGGTTCCGGCAGTTGAAGAGCACTTCCCAGAGATTGAACTCATACTGGTTAAAAACACTAAAGACCTATTGGAAAAAGTCGCGCGTGGTGAAGTAGACGCAGGTTTAGACAATAGAGCCGTGCTTGAATATACCGAACGTCAGTATTTTATAAAAAATATTCAATATCACGATTTACCGGACTTTTCTAAAGCCTATTTTACCGATTCATTACATCTATTAATCCATCCGGATAAACAAGCGCTGCATTCACTGATTAACTTGGCACTTGATAACATCTCTGCAGACTATAAAGATTGGTTAAGACAAAAATGGTTGGCTGAACAAAGCAGCCAGGTTGAAACGATAGGCACTGTTCCTTATGTTGAACTAATTAGCCTAAGTAAGCAAAAATTAAAACATAACCAAATTAATTTGATTAAGGTTCAGGGCAAAGAAAAATATGTTTATATCTCTCCGCTTTATCAGAATCATCAACTCGATACGGCCGACTATATGGCTTTTATCGTCGATAAAAAGCAGGTGTTGGCACACAGCCGCGATCAAATTAAAGTCTCTATTTTTATCACCGCTATAGCGCTGATTTTAATCATTCCTGTCTCCTGGTATTTTGCATCACCTATTGTGATGCCGATTAAACGACTGACCGAAGAAACAGAAAAAATTAAAAATCGCGAATTTTCTAAAATCACAACATTAAAGAGCAACATTATTGAAATTGAAGCGCTGGCTAAAAACATGGTCAAAATGGGCCGTTCAGTAGAGCAACATGAGAAAGATCAAAAAGCGCTCATTGAATCTTTTATTCAACTGATTGCACAGGCCATTGATGATAAATCGCCTTATACAGCAGGGCACTGCGAGCGAGTCCCGCAATTAGGTATATTATTGGCTAAAGCGGCGTCTGAGTCTAAAGATAAGGCGTTTACTGATTTTGAATTTAATAACGAAGATGAGTTCAGAGAGTTCAGAATTGCAGCCTGGTTACATGATTGCGGCAAAATAACAACCCCTGAACACATAGTTGATAAAGGCACAAAACTTGAGACCATTTATAACCGTATTCATGAAATCAGAATGCGATTTGAAGTCTTATGGCGCGACGCTGAAATTGAATATTACCAAGCTCTGGCAAAGCCAGTTAATAATCCAGTACAACTTAAGAATAAATTGAACCGTGAACAACATAAATTAAGGCAAGATTTTGCTTTTATCGCAGGCTGCAATGTGGGTGGTGAATTTATGGATGAAGCCAATATTGAGCGCCTGAATGAACTCGCACAAATCACTTGGCTGCGCCACTTTGACGATAAAATTGGTCTATCGCCAGTTGAGGAACTCAGAGCGCACGACGATGATGAGCAGCTACCGATTACTGAAAATTTGTTAGCAGATAAGCCTGAGCATCTGATTGCACACGATAAAAAAATTGAATACGACGCTAAACTGGGTATTAAAACTAAAGTACCAGAATATAAATATAATCAGGGTGAGCTATATAATTTATCAATTGGCCGTGGAACTTTGTCCGCAGAAGACAGATTTAAAATAAACGAACATATTATCAGCACCATAAAAATGCTCGATCAGGTCCCCTTTCCAGCCGAATTATCAAAAGTGCCCAGATACGCCTCAACACACCATGAAACATTAAAGGGTACAGGTTATCCAAGACAGCTCACTGCTGACGACTTGTCCATTCCCGAACGAGTATTGGTATTAGCGGATATCTTTGAAGCCTTAACCGCAGCCGACAGGCCCTATAAAAAAGCTAAACCTTTAAGTGTTTCGATTGATATTCTTTATAAGATGGTACTAGATGATCATGTTGATGCGGATGTGTTTAAACTCTTTTTAACTTCGGGAATTTATTTAGACTATGCCAACACCTTTTTAGATCCTAAACAAATAGATGAAGTCGATGTGCAAAGTTATCTGGATAAACTCTAAGCCTGATCCTGTACTAGAGCTAAAAACTGACAGTTTGCTACTTGTCCGTTCAGCTTTGCCTGCATCGACGCAGCCATTCAATTGCCGTAAGCCAAAAAATAGTGTTGTTTCGCTGTAAACGGCGACTTACATTTAGCCCGGATAAAGCAGTTGGTGCAGGGGGTAGCAGTGGCCGCGGTGAGCTGCCAATTAAGATAAAAGGTCAGCCAGTCAGCTTACCTATAGCATTTTCTATTTATATTCACGCAAGCGTATATTCACACAAGAGTTAACTAGTTGCAGACATAAGGTTAACCTTAAACGCCAAGCTTGCAGGCGCAGCAATGAATGATTAACCATCTACTGGTAATCAAGTCTAGTCCGCCATTTGTGGCGTTCAAATCTCTGGTGTAAAACCGACAGAAGCCCGATATACAAATTACTTCAGTCTGACTTTAAGAATAACGGATTTAAGTGATTCAAAGACGTCAGCTCTGCACTCAAAGTTCATTTAGCAAAAACTAAAAAGCCGCTATCAATAGCGGCTTTTATACTTGGTTAAACTTAACTTTATCGTTTATTTATTAAAACCAATATGCTGATGTAATCTAACTGACATGGTTTCAGTATCGTAAACATAATCCAGTTTAGCAGCCATTGCACGTATGGTTGCTAAAATCTGGTTAAAGTGTTTACCATAACCATAGCTGGTCATATCAGACTCAGCGGCGACAAAAACGAACTGTATGCTATCAACCAGCTTTTTAGCAGACCATTTACAGGTATAACCGCAAATTTCCTGCTTAGGGTTGTAACCAATTCGATAAAGCTCACCGTCTTTGCTCAGGCTTTCATCATCCTGACTTCTAACCACAGGCACTAGATCATTGGCCAACATATATCCGTTATTTAAATTATGTTCTTTTGCACTATTGATAAAGGCTTCAGAAATCATAGTATAAAGCGGGTTATATAAGTCTTCTGCGGTCGTATCAATATCAGCCATTTCACGAATTCGGCGGGTAACCGGCATAGTTACAACCGCATAGTTTTGTGCATCAATAATTTCAGGCACTTCAACTTCGTCTACTTTAAAACGGTTACGGATAGAGCGTAGTTTATGAGCCTGTGTGCCATCGTGACCTTTTTCTTTTGCGAATAAATCGAACGTTAAATGTTGATGATCACAAATTCTGACTGCACCTTCAGTTAACTTTGCTTTAGCTGAGAACTTAGCAATAGCATCTTCGACTTTCTTATGGAAATGAGCTGAGTTAGCTCTGATATCACGGCCATTCGCTAAAAAAAGCAGTTTGATTTTTTTAGCGCGTTTGTTCTCATCATAATAACTGCTTGAATTGAAATGATAACAAGGGCTATATAAAAACAAAATTTGTTGTTCGGTTTGAGACGTTAAACGCTCAGGGCTATATCTGACACGAATAAACTTGTCATTGGCGACAAACTGACAGCTTTCTAATTCCATTTCTGCACAAATTTCAAAAAAATCCTGTGCCATCTTTTCATAGCAAGCTTTATAGTTTTCCGGATTTTCACTACCGGCGTAAGCTTTAACCAGTTCGTCGGTTAATTCAAATTTAGCTAATAAATATTGGTTTTCACGTGTATTAGCAGGAATAAACAGTTTGTGCTGAGCGCTTCTTTTGCGAATAATTGACATTTTCTGCCCCTTTAATGTTATTACCAATAAAAACTGAGTGTAGGAAACAGTATAACTGGTCGTAAAAAGCTCAATTTTTATTAATTTTGTTTAGGCTCATTCTTATTGAAAAAACAACAAATTACAAGTAGGTTACATTAAAATACAAAACTTGGTAAATCAGCTTAACGGTTTTGTATAATTCGACTGGGAATTTGGCTGCAAACCATTAAAATAGACTGACAAAAGTCACACGCACTGAAACAGGTTTAACTTGCAAAATAAATCCAGAAAAGTCATTAAAAAGCAAAGCTTGCACCCCAGAAACCTTCATAATAAACGCTATCCGATTGCAGACTTAGTAAAAGTTTGCCCTGAGCTGAAATCTTATGTCAAGTTAACCCCCCAAGGCGAGACCAGTATTGATTTTAGTCAGGCAAAAGCTGTTTTTTTATTGAATAAAGCCTTATTAAGCTACTACTATCAGATTCAATACTGGCAAATACCAGAAAACTTTTTGTGTCCGCCTGTACCGGGCCGCGCGGATTATTTACACTATTTGGCTGACCTGATTACAGGTTCAACGCCTAAACAAAAAATTAATAAAGATGCAAATGTACGAATATTGGATATAGGCACAGGTGCTAATTGTATTTATCCATTGATTGGTGAGTCTTTATTTGGCTGGCAGTTTGTAGGCACGGATATCAGTAAGCTTGCTTTGGAATCAGCTGAAAAAAACCTCTCGACTAACCATTTATCCAGCCGACTTGTATGGCAAAAAAATAAATCCAATATTTTTAAAGGGATTTTGAAGACTCAATTAACATCGGATATCGCGCAATTTGACGCCTGTATTTGCAATCCGCCATTTTACGAGTCAGCAAAACAAGCCATGCAGGTTAACTTAACCAAGCAACACAAGCTGAATAAAAACCGAGTTAAAAAAGGTAACCGGGTTAAACCGATTGAGCAAAATAGAAATTTCAGAGGTCAAAATGCAGAGCTCTGGTGTCAGGGTGGAGAGTTGGCTTTTTTGCTTAACATGGTGGATGAAAGCATAGAATATGCTAAACAGATTGTCTGGTTTACCACTTTAGTCTCAAATAAGGAAAATCTGCCCCCATTGCAAAAACGCTTGGCGCACCACAACGCCAGGCAGGTAAAAACTATCCCAATGGGGCAAGGACAAAAACAAAGCCGGATATTAGCTTGGCAGTTTTAAGTTTATAACCTCAACTAAATTTAATCACAAAGGAGTTAAGATGTCAGATTCAAGTATCAGAGTAGGTGTTGTCGGTTTTGGCAATTCTGCAAAAGCATTTCATCTACCTTTTATAACAACACAAAGTGAATACCAGTTAGTTGCCATCAGCAGCTCACAGCTGGAAGCAGTCGCCACTGCGTATCCTCAAGCTGTCTGTTATGCCAGCGCAGAAACCTTAATTAAAGAGGCTGATGTTGACCTTGTGATTATTACTGCGCCCAATCATGTTCATTTTAGTTTGACCAAACTGGCGCTGGAAAATGGCAAGCATGTCGTTTTGGAAAAGCCGATGGCCAATACCAGCGAAGAAGCCGAGCAGCTGGTTCGAATTGCTGAAAAAGAAAATCGTTTATTCAGTATCTACCAGAATCGACGATGGGACGGTGACTTTTTAACGGTTAAAAAGTTATTAAACGATAATAAACTCGGCAAAATAAAACATTTTGAATCTCACTTTGATAGATTCAGACCCATTGTTGAAACTCGCTGGCGAGAAGAAGCCGGGTTGGGTAACGGTATCTGGTTTGATTTAGGCCCACATCTGGTTGATCAGACGATTCAATTATTTGGTTTACCTGAGGCTGTCACCGCGCGCATTTTAACCATGCGAGAAAATGCCAAAACCGCTGATTATGCGCATGTTACTTTGCACTATGACAATTTAGAAGCTGTGATGCATATGACAACACTCTCGGCGATACCCAATCAAAGATTTAGAATCGATGGTAGCAAAGGCAGTTATCTCAAAGCCGGATTAGATGTACAGGAAGGTCAGTTAAAATCAGGCATCTTGCCAACAAATGACAGCTTTGCCAAAGAGTCGCAAGATTGCTTCGGTTCATTGTTTACTCAGGATGCTGAGCAAAGTATCGTAACTCAAGATGGCCAGTATGCTCAATATTATCGCTTAATGTCTAAAGCAATTCTTAATCAGGGGCCGGTACCTGTTCCGCCTCGAGAAATTATAAATGTGATTAAAGTCATTGAACTAGGCTATCAAAGTCAGGCAGAAGGCAAAACACTTAAGTTTAACGGTGTGTAAACTGAGCACTTCTCACTTGGCTTTTTAGTGCTTTCTGTTAAAATGCCGCGCAATAAACTGGCTGGGAATATGGTGAGAACCCATAACTGTACCCGCAACTGTAAACAAAATACAATTTTGTAAGTCAGATACCGTCAGTTTATTGAGTTCATTGAGTGCGGGAAAACGCTTATGATGAATGCATCTTTCTTGCTTATTTTTAGCAAATGCTGTCGGCATTTTCTGCAACTTTGCAACCCACCGGGTGTATTTATTCGTTTTTTGACGCAACTTGGTTTTTAATTAAGATTCTCTGGCGCATAATTTAACGAATATATGGCATCTTCGCTTTTAAAAGTTTCCAACCTTAGTTGGCAAACCGACCAGCAAACTATTCTGGATTCAATCAGCTTTGAATTATGCCCGCAGTCTGTGAATGCGATTGTAGGCCCTAATGGGGCAGGTAAAACCAGCTTATTGCGTTGTCTTTACAAACAAATTAATAACTACTCTGGTGATGTCCTACTGACTGATGAGAATATTAAAAATTTATCAGCTAAATATCTGGCCAAACAAATAGCGGTTGTGAATCAGCATATGCCGCTGAGTTTTACATTAACGGTTTATGATATTGTTTGTTTAGGGCTTATCCCGCACCTTTCATTATTCAGCCAAATCAGCAAACAACAAAAAGCACTTATTGAAACGATTTTGGTGCAACTTGAAATTGCAAATCTCAGAGCCAGAGTTTTTAATCAGCTATCGGGCGGGGAACAACAGCGTGTGCTCATAGCAAGAGCTTTAGCACAACAACCTAAATTATTGATTTTAGATGAGCCGACTAATCATCTGGATATTCATTTTCAACATCAGATATTAGATTTAATCAGTAAGCTGGATGTTTGTGTATTAATGACTGTACATGATTTAAATCTGGCCGCTTATTATGCGCAGCAAATTTTATTATTAGACCGGGGACAACTGGTCGCTCATGGTCAACCCGATACGGTTTTAACGCCGAACCTGATTAATCAGGTTTTTAATTTACCGGTTGAGCTGGGCACTAACCCTTTGAATCGAAAACGTCATGTCTATTTTTCTGCGTTGGCTGAAGAGGCAAAGCCCTGATGTCGGGATTAAATTTTTCACGTAATAAAACTAGGCTTAGTTTAATTGCCATGGCGGTTCTTATTGCCAGTCTATTGGCTTCTCTGACTTTTGGCGCTGCACAGATATCTGTTACTCAAGTATTTTATTGTTTGTTTGAACAATGTAGCGATCCACTTGAACAAACACTTATCTGGCAAATCAGGATGCCGCGCGTGCTGGTTGCGCTTTTATGCGGTGCAGGTTTGGCTGTGGCAGGTGCAATTTTACAAAATACGACTCGTAATCCGCTCGCTGAGCCTTATTTATTTGGTGTAGTGGCTGGCGCCGGCTTAGGTGCCAGTATTGCCAGTATCTGGTTTGTGGACCATATTGGACTTGTATTACCGATTGCTGCGTTTTTAGGCGCTATCCTGGCAATCAGCATCGTCATGCTGGTTGGCATAAGTACAAAAGCCAGACGAGTTGAATCTTTAATTCTGGCAGGGGTCGCGGTTTCTTTTATGTTAAGTGCAGTCAGTCAATTTTTACTTTATATGGGCGACCCTTTTGCAACTAACCGGGTGATGTTCTGGCTAATGGGATCACTGGCTCGGGTTGAAATGGCGGATTTAAGCATAATCTCACCTGTCATTTTAATTGGTATTAGTCTGGTTTTATTATTTCACCGTCATATTGATGCGTTATTACTCGGTGATGAAAACGCAGTCAGCATGGGGATTAATGTCAATATATTGCGTCTTTTTATGCTCGCAGTGTGCGCAGCTCTAACCGCAACTCTGGTTGCCTATTGCGGCGGTATTGGATTTGTGGGGTTAATGATCCCGCATATTGTCAGACACTGGTTTGGCGCAACCACAGCTCCGCTTTTGGTCGGTTGCTGTTTACTGGGCAGTACCTTTTTATTATGGGTTGATGTTATTGCAAGAACCATAGTGGAAGGACAAGAAATTCCAATTGGTATCATCACTTCAATTTTAGGCAGCATTTTCTTTTTAACGTTAATGTTAAGAAAAAATAATTAGGAACCTTTATGGATTGGCACATTAAAAAAATTGATCATGCTTGTGCAGAGCAAGTGCAGCAAAAAATTGACCAGAAAACCAAACCACGTGGTGCTTTGGGTCAGTTAGAAACCCTTGCCAAAAAATTAGCTCAAATTAGCCTGACTCACCACAAAGGCGACGATATAAAATTTGAGCACACAGTCATTTTAATTTTTGCTGCCGATCATGGCATTGCCGAGGCTGGAATAAGCATAGCGCCGAGTGAAGTAACCGGCCAGATGGTCGCCAATTTTGTGAATGGCGGGGCCGCGATAAATTGTTTTTGCCGTGCCAATCAAGTCGATTTAAAAGTAATAGATGCCGGTGTTAAATTCCCGCCAAATATTAAAGCTGATAATTTAATCAACCAGTGGATCAGTGCAGGGACACTTAATTTTGCGGAACAAGCCGCGATGAGTGAAACCCAATTGCAAAAAGCATTAAAAAAAGGCGCCAAAATGGCGCGAAGAGAAATCGAATCAGGTAAACACATACTTGGTTTTGGCGAAATGGGAATCGGCAATACCAGCTCCGCCAGCGCCTTATTGTCGGCCGTATTAGGCTTAACCCCGGAGCAAACCACAGGCCGGGGGACAGGTATTACAGATGAGCAGTTTAATCTGAAAAAAGCGTTAATAGAACAGGCATTGGTACGAGTCATTAATCAATACGAACTCTCTGATTTATCGCAAATCAGCAGCCGGTTAACACCTGAGCAAATCCTTGCTGAATTCGGCGGCTTTGAAATTGCTCAAATGGTTGGTGCTATGCTGACAACCGCAGAAATGGGGTATCCGATTGTTGTTGACGGTTTTATTGTTTCAATTGCGGCGCTGCTTGCAAGCAAAATCAATCCCAATATTTGTGATTATTTTGTATTTGCACATCACAGTAATGAACAGGCTCATCAGCTTATTTTAAATCATTTCAATGCACAGCCTTTGTTACAACTTGATTTGCGTTTAGGCGAAGGCACAGGCGCTGCGCTAGCCATGCCCTTAATTAAAAGTGCAGTGACGTTTTATAACCAGATGGCTACGTTTGAAAGTGCCAGTGTAGAAGCAGTCTGATATTCGCTAAATGATTAAATTAATTAAACAAGAGCTTAATTTAATGGCGCTGGCTTTAACGTTTTTTAGCCGGATACCCAGCCCGTTTAAGCTGGATTTTTCGGCTGAGAATTTAAGCAAAGCCAGTCGTTACTTTACCCTGGTTGGCTGGGGGCTTGGTTTTATTGTTGCTTTTGTTTTCTGGATCTCAAATCAGATATTTAGCGTCCAGATCAGTATATGGATATGCATTGCGTGTAATTTACTATTGACCGGTTGTTTTCATCAGGACGGTTTAGCCGACATGGCTGACGGCTGTGGCGGTGGTTTCACAATAGAAAAAAAGCTGGAAATTATGAAAGACAGCAGGCTAGGTACCTATGGTGCCTGCATCTTGTTTTTTGCGTTATCTGGGCAGTTTTTATTATTAAACGAATTGAGCCAGTTAGATCCTAATGCTTTTATTTGGTATCTGCCGGCGGCTTATGCGATATCACGTGCAGTGGCATCCAGTTTTATCTTTGATATGGCGTATCAGACTCTGGATAGGGTGAGTAAATCTAAACCTTTGGCCAACCAACAAAGTCGCACTGATTTACTGGTTTCTTTGCTCACGGCCTTGCCGGTTTGTTTCTTTTTAGGCTGGATACAGAGTCTGGTTCTAATCCTTACCTTAATGATATTCAGGGTTGTATTTAAAGGGTTTTTAAATCGCCAGCTTAAAGGTTATACCGGAGATTGTCTGGGCGCGGCTCAGCAAATCTCAGAGCTCATAATTTACCTGATATTGATTGCTTGTATAGGGTTTCAAATATGATTTATTTTGTCTTGGGCGGTGCACGCTCGGGAAAGTCCGGATATGCCGCTGAGTTAGCCAATAAGCTGTCAGAGCAGCATCAGTGTAACGTATTGAATATTGCCACGGCTCAGGCTTTTGATACAGAAATGGCCGAACGTATTAAAAAACATCAGCAAGACAGACCCGCACACTGGCAGTTAGCAGAAGTGCCTTACGAGCTCACTGAATATTTACAAAATGATATAAAAAATAAAAAAGTAATACTAATTGACTGTTTGACATTATGGCTGAATAATCAACTCTTTAAATACCCTGACCAAAACATTGAAACATGCTTTGAACAATTTAAACAAACTTTGTTGTCATTAAGCTGTGATATTATTTTAGTATCAAATGAAGTAGGATTAGGGGTAGTTCCAAATGGCAAAGTCAGCCGTCAATTTGTAGATGAAGCAGGGCGACTGAATCAGCTCATTGCGCGCATAGCGCATGAAGTTGTGTTTTTGGCAGCCGGCTTACCATTGCATCTAAAAGGAAAGCCAGAATGACACAACAAATCAAACCTTCCAGATTTACTTTATTAAGACACGGTTCCGTTTCCGGCAGGCCGGCTTTGTATGGGCAAACTAATGTTGGTCTAAGCGAGCAGGGATTAAAAGATATGTATCTTGCAGTTGAAACCTTGGATAAAGCCGATCCGATAGACAAAATCGTCTCCTCACCATTATTGCGCTGCGCTATGTTTGCCGAAGCTTATGCTGAAGAAAAAAATCAGGACATTATTTTAGATCCCAGATTATCAGAAATGGATTTTGGTCGTTTTGACGGAATTCCTTATGACAGACTGCGCAGACACTGGGATAAATTAGAAGCTTTCTGGGCAAACCCTTACAAAAACACACCGCCTGAAGGAGAAAAACTGAAACAGTTTGGGATTCGGGTCAAATCTATGTGGCAGGAACTGCAACAAGATAATGAAGGCCAGCACTATTTACTGGTCTGCCACGGTGGGGTTATCCGCATTATTTTAGCCTGTATTCTCGACATAGACTGGAAAAATGCAAACTGGTTTAGCAAGCTCAAAGTAGATTATGCGTCTATCAGTCAGGTTGAAATTGCTTCGCATAAAAGTGCTTCACCGATTATTAAATGTATCGGCGCCAAACCAGCCGGATTAATTACAAGCGAGTCTTAAGAGTTATCAATTGAATAATAAAACACTCATGATTCAGGGGACCAGCTCTGATGCCGGGAAAAGCATGCTGGTTGCTGGCATTTGTCGCGTACTGGCAAGAAAAAAAATTAAAGTTGCCCCCTTTAAACCACAGAATATGGCATTGAACAGTGCTGTTACAGCCAGTGGGGGGGAGATAGGTAGAGCTCAGGCCGTTCAGGCGCTGGCAGCAGGCGTTGAAGCTGAAACTGATTTTAATCCTATCTTGTTAAAGCCAAGTTCAGATACTGGCGCTCAGGTTATTATTCATGGTAAAGCTATATCCAATATGCAGGCAAAGGCCTATCACGACTATAAAAAAGTCGCGATGCAAGCTGTACTCGAATCACATGACAGACTGAAAAACAGATTTGAAGCAATTATTGTTGAAGGGGCAGGTAGCCCGGCTGAGATCAATTTACGTGAAGGCGATATTGCCAATATGGGGTTTGCCGAAGCTGCCGATTGCCCGGTCATTCTGGTCGCAGATATTGACAGAGGCGGGGTATTTGCTCAAATTGTAGGGACTTTAGAATTAATCTCTGAATCTGAGCGAAATCGGGTTATCGGCTTTGTTATTAATAAATTCAGAGGCGATATTGCATTGCTGCAACCCGGGCTGGACTGGCTTGAAAAAAAGACAGGTAAACCCGTTTTGGGCGTTTTACCTTACCTTCAGGGGTTGGATATCGCCGCAGAAGATGCCATTCATACAGAACAAATTTTAGAAAAAAGTGAGTTAACCGTTGTTGTCCCCGTATTTCCCAGAACCAGTAATCACACTGATTTTGATGCACTAAGACAGCATGCAAATATTAATTTAGTTTATGCCGCCCCCAACAAGCCGCTGCCTAAAGCCGATCTAATCATATTACCCGGCAGTAAAAATACACGTGCAGATTTAGCTCATTTAAAAGCGCAGGGCTGGGATAAACAAATTGCGACTCATTTAAGGTTTGGAGGCAAATTATTCGGCATTTGTGGTGGTTATCAGATGCTCGGTGAACGCATTGATGACCCCTGTGGAATAGAAGACAAGCCCGGCACTTCTGCCGGCCTCGGATACTTGCCGATTCAAACGGAACTAACCAACAATAAGCTGTTGCAGCAAAATCAGGGGCATTTTAATCTAAATGGCATCCCACTTGAGGTCAGCGGCTACGAAATTCACTGTGGCCGCAGCCAAATTATTGAGTCCAAAAAAGTTCGTCCTTTACTACAACTATCAAACGGTGAAGATGGCTGCATTGACACAGCAAGCGACCAGATTGCCGGCTGCTACTTACATGGTGTGCTCGATTCACAAGCGGTTATAGCTCAGCTCGCAAGTTGGTGTGGTATTAATCTTTCACAAACTAACGCCGAGCAGCATGAATATCGCCAGCAGCAGCTCAATGCTTTGGATAAATTGGCTGATGCATGCGAGCAACATCTAGACTTTCAGGCAATAGAAACTGCCATTCATCAGAAATAAATTAAGGTAATAAAATGGTTGACCAAACTCAAAAAGCAGAACGTCATCAGGCGCGAATGCAAAGGTTAAAAGAAAAAGTAGATGCTAGAATCAGTGCCGCTACCGAAGAACGAGGCATCATAATTGTTATTACCGGCAATGGTAAAGGTAAGAGCACTTCTGGTTTTGGTACCGTCGCCAGAGCCGTTGGGCATGGTTTAAAAACCGCTGTGGTGCAATTTATTAAGGGTACCTGGGCTTGTGGTGAGCGTGAATTGCTCGAAAAAAATGGAACAGAGTTTCATGTAATGGCGACAGGCTTTACCTGGGAAACTCAAAACAAAGAAGCGGATATAGCGGCTGCCGAAGCTGTTTGGCAGCAAGGTAAGAAGCTGTTGGCGGATGAAACCATAGACCTGGTTTTACTCGACGAGCTAACCTATATGCTAAGTTATGACTACCTTGATATAGATGAAGTGCTGGACGCGATTGTTAATCGTCCGGTTAACCAGCATGTTGTCATTACCGGACGAGGTGCACACCGTAATTTAATTGAAATTGCGGATACTGTCAGTGAAGTTCAGTCGGTTAAACATGCTTTTCAGGCCGGTATCAAAGCGCAAAAAGGGATAGACTGGTAAATGCGAACCTGGTTTAAAAGCAGTTTATTCGTGTCGGGCTTGCTCATTACGCAATGTGTATTTGCCAAAGACGTTAAACTTGTGGTGACTGCACCTCATATCGTAGAAATGCTTTATGCGATTGGCGCTGGCGATCAAATCCTGGGGACAACTGAGCATTCTGATTATCCGCAAGCCGCAAATCAAATTCCAAGAATTGGCAACTACGCAGGTCTGCAGGTTGAGAAAATACTGGCGCTTAAACCGGATTATATTATTGCCTGGAAAACCGGTAATCCACCACAGGATTTAGAACGATTGGAAACCTTTGGTATTCCCGTCGTTTATTCAAATCCGACTTCACTTGAAAGTGTTGCTAAAGAGTTGATTATGCTGGGTAAACTCAGTGGCCATATTGATCAATCTAAGCTTGCAGCAGAGCAATACTTAACGCAACTGGATAATTTAAAAAAGCAGTATTCAGGTAAAGACAAAATTCGTGTCTTTTACCAGCTTTGGGCGGCACCCTTAACCACAATTGCAAATCAAGCCTGGCCACAAAAATTGATTGAAGTCTGTCAGGTTGATAATCCTTTTATTGAATTAAAAGGGGATTACCCTCAAATCAGCATTGAACATGTACTGGTTAAGCAGCCCCAAGTTATTGTGATCCCGACATCCAGTTCAGAACCTAACGAAATAAAAGGATACTGGCAAAAATTTAACACAATTCCAGCGGTTAACAATCACCAAATTAAATTAGTCAATTCTGACAAGTTACATAGAATGACGCCCAGATCTTTAGATGAACTGGCCGTCATGTGCAATAAAATTGATCAAGCTCGAGCGTTTTATCAAAAAAATTAAAGGAAACGATAGGACAGATTAAGGATGATATTCAACTAAAGGTTGATGCAGGGAAAACCATAGAGGTATTAGGTGCTCAAATAGTTGAGTGAAACGGGAAGCAAATGAGAATTTTGCACTGCCCCCGCAACGGTGATTAAGCGTAAAGCGCCATAGCCATTGTTTATACCGGTTCATACCCGAGTATAAATGAGAAGGCGGTAGCTCGTTGTACTCGCGTACAACCGCTTATCAGTCCGGAGACCGGCCTAATATTAAAATTAATCTAACAAAATGCGGTGGGCATTTTGCCAGAGGAAATAATGAAAACTTCACAATTATCACTAGCGATTAGCCTTGCAATTAGCACTGGCTTTGTTTCAACGACTGCATTTGCAGAAAACCAAACTTCCACAGCAGACATAGAAGTTATGACTGTAACCGGAAACCGAACTTTAGCACAATCTTTTGATGTACTGGCGGGTATCAATACTTTCGAACGACAAGATATTGAACTTATTCAACCGGTTAATGTAACCGCTTTATTAAACCGAATTGCAGGTGTAAGTGTGTCTAATAATGGCGGACACGGCCAGACTTCAAGTGTATTTGTCCGTGGAGCGAATTCTGATCATGTTCTGGTATTGGTCGATGGCATTCGCGTCGGTTCTGCCACGACAGGTAATAAAGCTTTATCTGATATACCAGTTGATATGATAGAGCGTATCGAAGTAGTTCGTGGGCCGCGAGCCGCTTTATGGGGGGCTGATGCATTGGCCGGCGTGATTCAAATTTTTACCCGCGAGCAACAAAGTGGAGATGGAAACATTGAGCTTTCTGTTGGTTCGAATGATTATCGTGGCGCCAGTGTCACTGCGGGATTGGGTAATCAGGCGCATAATTTGACGGTTGCATTGTCTACTGAAGCTGAATCAGGCTATGACGTCAGTTCTTCAGAGAGCACTTCAACAGATAATGATGGTTTTGAAAAAAACTCATTAATTTTGAAAGGCTCTAACCAGTTAAGTCAGGCATTTACATTAAAAAGCTTATTATCGGTAGAAAAAGGCTTTGCCGAATATGATGATGGGATAACCAATAGCCAAAACAATTTATTGGCCCTTTCCGGGGTTTATACAACAGGTTCAACCAGCTCTGAAATAAAAGTAGCGACTTCTAAAGACGATTCGACTTCCATTTCACCTTGGGGGATTAATAGATACATAACCTCCAGAGACCAGGCTAACTTGTTAAGCCATCTGAACTTTTCACAAAATACGCAATTAACAGCCGGCCTTGATTATTTTCAGGATGAAGTCTCCGGTACAAATGCCTACACCGAATCTCAACGTGAAACCTATGGTGGCTTTATTGCTGCAAAAACTCAGTTAGACGCAATAAAAGCTGAAGTTGCATTGCGCCGTGACAGTGTAGAGAGTGTCAGTACCGAAAATACCTATAACTGGTCATTAGGTTACCAACTTAATCAGGACTGGTTAGTAGCGTTTACTCAGGGAACGGGATTTAAAGCGCCGAGCTTTAACGAATTGTATTCGCCACTGGGTCCATACTCGATTGGTAATATTGATTTGATGTTTGAAACCTCACTTAACCGGGAGCTGCTTACCAAATATCGCTCTCAGGCATTAAATGTTGAACTGAATATTTTTGAAACTCAATTCGATAATCTGATTGAATATGTATATGGGGGGTATGACGGCACAATTGCAACCTGGCAAAATGTTGAGCAAGCGACGACCAAAGGCGTTGAATTAGCGTTAGATTATATCTGGGGAGATTATAGTATCAACCAGGTCTTAAGCTACACCTCAGCTAAAAATGAACAAACAGATACGGATTTAATCCGTCGTCCACGTTTAAAAAGCTTCACCAGTCTGAATTATTCAGGCGGGCTGCTGGATTATTCTCTTGAAGCCAGTGTGCGTGGCAATACCACAGATTATGGTGGCGGTTACGTACCTACCATTAGTTTGTTTAACGCTTCAGTTGCATATCAGGTCAATAATCAATTCAGAGTAACAGGTCGCATCGAAAACTTGTTGGATAAAGACTATTACACTGTCAATAATTACCGTGCTAGTGGGCGTTTTGCTCAGGTCTCAGTCAATTATTCGTTCTAAACTGAGCTGAATTGATGGGTTAAAAGGATTAACCCATCAATGCTTGTTGTGAATTATTATTCAGTATAATCGAATAAATAATCACATTTTTAAAATAAAACTTATCTAAATTCTGTTAACTTTGATTTAGCTGGTGTATTATACACGCGTTTATTTTTTACCCTTACAATGTAGGAAGCTCATTCATGTTTCAACAACTAACAGCTTTACCACCGGATCCTTTATTAGGGATTGCGGTAGCATATCGTCAAGACAGCAATCCAAAAAAAGTTGATTTGGGTGTTGGTGTATATAAAACAGAAGAGGGTAATACCCCAATTCTGACAAGCGTTAAAAAGTCGCTTCAAGTTTTATTAGACAGTGAAGACTCTAAGTCTTATATCCAGGCTCGCGGTAATCAGGCATTCCTGGACGGTATGGAAAAGTTAGTGTTAGGTGCTGACAATCCTTTATTAGCTTCTGGTCGTGTTGAATCAGTGCAGGCACCTGGTGGAACCGGCTCATTAAGATTAGGTTTTGAATTAATTAAACGTGGCAACCCAAATGCAAAAATCTGGGTGAGTGGTCCAACATGGGCAAACCACAATGCGTTAATTAAAGCGACTGGTTTAGCCAGTGAAGAATACCCTTACTATGACAAAGCAAACAACCAATTAAAAGCTGAAGAAATGCTTGAAGCATTTGCCAAGCTTGGAAAAGACGATGTAGTCTTACTTCATGGTTGTTGTCACAACCCGACAGGTGAAGATATTCCTGCCGATTTATGGCCAAAAATTGCCGATTTAGCAGTTGAAAAAGGGTTTACACCTTTTATCGATATTGCCTATCAGGGGTTTGGGGTTGATTTAGAAACTGACGTTCAAGGCGTTCGCCATTTATTAAGTAAAGTCCCTGAAGCACTAATTGCAACTTCATGTTCTAAAAACTTTGGTTTGTACCGTGAGCGTACGGGGTTAATTACAACTATCAGCGAAAGCTCAGTCGCGGCCGGTATTGCATTAACGCACGTATTAAACATAGCGCGTGAAATTTACTCAATGCCGCCTTCATATGGTGGTGCAACTGTCGGTATTTTGTTAGCTGACGATGCATTAACGGCTGAATGGAAATATGAACTTGCTGAAATGTGTGCACGCATGCGCTCTTTACGTGCATTATTAGTTGATAAATTACATGCTCGCGATGTTGATCAGAGTTTTGATTTCATCAATCGTCAAAATGGTATGTTCACTTTCTTAGGGATTACCCCGGAGCAAGTGCAAGCGATTCGTGACGAATACTCAATTTATATGGCGGGTAGCAGCCGAATCAACATTGCCGGTATCTCAAACTCAAATGTTGACTATATTGCAGATGCTGTTGCTGCTGTATTAAAAAAATAATTTGACGCGGCTTAAGCAAGCTGATTCGTTAAATTATTAAAAAATAAAAAGCCGGGATATTCTTATCTCGGCTTTTTTGTATTAGCATGTTGATATCGCTTCATAAATACATGTTTAATATGACCAAATTAACCCACTTTTTTTGTATCTTCTCAATCTTATTGACCTTGAGTGCATGCTCAACCCGTCAGGCAGGGGAGCGCTTTACCGGCTCGACAGAGCAAAGGCTGGTGACATACAGTATTCAGCAAATGGCAAAAAATGTAGCGGGTGAATCCCTATCAGAATTGCAGGATCAAACAGTTGTTTTTGAAAGCCATTTTGTCATTCACAACCAAGTTCAGCACTATGCTGAAGAACGTGTAAAAACAGAGCTCACAGATAAATTTAACGTGAAATTTATTTCATCGTCCGAGTTTACAGAAACCGAACCATCTAAGCAGCCTCAATACAGACTAAAACTGTTTTTTACTTCGCTTGGGACTGACAGAGACCAAGCCGGGTTTTCAGTGCCTATCATTAATCTTGCCGAGCCAGAACGAAGTACTTCAATAAGCGTACTGGCAATTGACATGTACCACGGCATCGCCGAATGTAATTATTATTTACAAGACATCAAAAGCAATAAAGTAATTCGTTCTGGTACAGTAAATGCTAGAGTTAAAACAGACAAATTTACCACACCTATATTTGGGTTTCCGATCTCTGATATTGATGACTAAAAGATGTTAACAATGAGATAACACTCTGAATAGAAAAATCATCATCAATACGAGGTTTAACAAAACAAGTATTTCAATGAAGTATTTTGATAATACTGAATGATGAAACAGGGTTAGCTGATTTTATCAGCTATAAATTGGTTTTAATCAATTTATAAGAGGATAATTATGATAAAATGATAATTAAGCTTTACACCTCGAATTAATATTGCTATTTTTCCAAACGAGCAAATGTAAACAGAATGTTTCTACTTTGAGCTTGGTGATAGAAAGCCAATGGAAGTGGTTGTTTTACTTAAAGAGAATTGATTTACTTATGAAGTTCACTATTGCAAATAAAATAATATTTGGCTTTGCCATTATAACCGCGCTTTTAATTTTTATTGGTATTTCGTCATTAATGAGTGTTTCCACCTTAGCGGGTTCAACACATGAAATCACCAAACAAGCTTATCCAATGCAACAAGCAAGTACAGGATTGCAGAGTACTACGCTGGCAATCAGTAAGCTAGGCTTGAAAGGCTACTACGAACTGGATTTGCAAAACCTATCACAAATTCAAGAAAAATTAGCTGAGCAAGATGCCAAATTTGATAAAAACCTTGGCTTGATTAAACAATTACAAATCAAGGGCTACAGCGAGATCAACGAGCTAGCGACTCAGTATAAAACACTCATCCTTAATGTTTTTGCTCACAGAAAAGCGAGCATCGAAGCTAACGCCACCTTATCTGATAAAAGTATGGATGTTGAGGATGCGACAGATACAGCATCTTCATTGCTAATTGACTTAGCAGATGAAGGGGTAGAATCAAATGTATCAGCAACTATCCGAAAAGCAGAATCCAGTTTAGAAGTCGTGCTGAATTACCTGTATGAAGTCGATAATGTAAAAAATATGTCTATGTATGAAACATACGAGGCAGCGACTAATATTTATTTAAACAACTTATCCGGTGCTGCCAGTGAATTAAAAAGCGCACTGCAAGATAATCAAGCTTTATCCGATTACGGCGAAGAGTTTCAGGATGCAACTAAGCAGGTTGTTAATGCGTTCAATTCAAGTTCCGGATTCTTAAGTTCTAAGAAAGCGCAATTAAATTCTGATGAGCTTGCAGAACAAAGTCTTCATAATTCAGAAGCACTTTTAGAGCAATTGACAGCGTCTTTAAGTAATTTATCAGAGGCTTCAGAAAAATTTGTAGCAGAGTCTGAACTCGATATGACTGCGAGTATTAATAATTCAGAATTACGTACCTATGGGGTTATTGGGTTGTCGCTAATTGTCGCAATTGCCATTACGGTAATTGTCCTGCGCAGCATAACCAGTCCGTTAGAGCGTATTAATTCTGCGTTGTCAGATATTGCAATTGGCGATCTTCGTACCCGACTGGATGACTCACACAACGACGAGCTGGGCCAGTTAGCCAAAAGCTGTAATAAGGTAGTTGAGGGCTTAAGGGATGTCATCAATGAAATTACATCGAACTCAGCGCAAACCGCATCGGCAGCAGAGCAAATGTCAAATATCACTACGGCAACAGCTTCTGAAATTCAACGTCAGAAACAGGAAGTTGATCAAATTGCCTCTGCCACTATGGAAATGAGTTCGGCGTCAGAATTGGTTGCGCGCTCAGCACAAGAGTCATCAGAACAAATCGGCATAGTTTCATCTGAAGCAGATAATGTGATTAAGATATCAGACTATAATGCAGAGACCATTGAAAAGCTCGCTGAAAAAATTGAATCCGCGTCAAAAGTAATTGATCAACTCAGCGTCAGTACAGATGCAATTGGCGGTATTTTAGACGTAATCCGTGGCGTTGCCGAACAAACTAACTTACTTGCGCTGAATGCAGCGATTGAGGCAGCAAGAGCGGGTGAACATGGCCGAGGCTTTGCGGTAGTTGCAGATGAAGTCAGAACTTTGGCTAGTCGAACTCAAGAATCGACCAGCGAAATTCAGAATATGATTGAGAGCCTGCAAAAAGGGACTCAGGAAGCGGTTGGTGTAATGCAAAGTAGTAAAGCTCAGGCGATTGAAGTGGTTGATTTAGCGAAACAAAGTTCAGATGCGCTATTGAACATCAGCCGGGCGATTACAACTGCTAATGAAAAAAGTTATGAAATTGCTAATTCAGCAAATGAACAAAACTCAGTCAGCGAAGAAATTAATCAAAAATTAATGTCAATTGTTGAGATCACAGATAGTAATTCAGATGCGGCCGCACAAACCTCGGAATCTAGCCAGGAAGTGGCACGACTGTCTGGACAACTATTAAACTCAGTTCAAAAATTTAAAATTTAATATTCTTGAAGTCGTAAAAAGAGAAGTAGTATGAAAAGAAAGTTATTATTAGCAAGTTTATTCGCGGTTGCTATTTCACCAAATGTTGCTCAAGCTAACGATATTGGTGTTGCAATTTGTCAAAGTGTAATTGGTAATGACAAGCACGGTTTACGGTTAGCGCTTAGATCCGGTGGGTTTAAGCTACGTAGTATTTATGAAGACTTGCGTTGTAACGACAAATCTTTGGTACAACTTGCTTTTGAGAATGAAGCGACTGACATAGGTACTTATATCATCAGTAAAGTTTCAAAATCAACGCTTGAAAAAGTAGGGGATTTAACCTGGGCTGATGCAAACGGTTATTCTGGTTCTCCGATTTACGCTGATTTAAAATCGCGTATGGAATAAAGCCAGATATAAGGGGCTAAATTTAGGGTAGGGTTAACCTACTCTAAATTAGCTAAAAATTTTGCTGCAGCTGGCGAATTGGCTCTATCCCTGTGTACTAACTGATATAAATCCCGGCTAAAGCGCATCTGTCCTTCAAAGTGAATTTGCTGGATTGCTTGTAACGATAGCAAATCGGCTGCAACAACCTTAGGCACTAAAGCCATACCTAAGCCCAGCCGCACCATTTGCAAAATACCTTCATTACTTGCTACTTCAATTGTTTTTTTCGGTTTAATCGCTTGCCGAGCTAAAATTTGATCAGCCCAATCTCTTGTTCCAGAACCCGATTCTCGCATAATCCAGGTCATTTCCGATAATTGCTCAGTTAAATTATCGTCCAATAAATCTAGCGAATTGTTGCCGATAATCACAAGTTCATCTGCTTGCCACTGAATTAATTCAAGTCTGGGATCGCGAACTTGGCCTTCAACAAATGCCAAATCAATTTCACATTCAATCAGCCAGTTTTTAACTTGTTGGGTATTCCCAACCTTAATTTTAATTTCAATATCCGGGTGATTTTGACAAAACTGCTGAATCAAATGGCCCAGTCGGTAGCCTGCGATAGTCGTACTGGCCCCAATAATCAGACTACCACGAACCACGCCGGTTAAAGATTCAATTTCTTCAACTGCGATTTTTTCAAGCGCAAATATCCCTTTTGCATGTTCATAAATCCGTTCACCGAATTGGGTCAGTTTGAGTTTATTACGGCTCTGACCTCGCTCAATAAGTGCAAAGCCCAGTTGATGCTCTAACTCTTTAACGGCTTTTGAGACAGCAGGTTGACTAATAAAAAGGCTTTTAGCGGCCAAAGAAAAACTTTGTTTTTCAGTTACCGTGTAAAAGATTTTCAGTAGATGAAGATTCAACTGCATTACTTTAGGTTATCCCAATTTAAAGTTAATATATTTTAACTATAAATTAAATTAACCTAGACTCACAATTATTTCTCCAAATTTATCAGCTAATTTTAATTAACATGGTGATTGAATCCGTTTATTCAAAAAGCGAACTTTGCTTTTAGCCAGAACCCGGCTTGCGATAACTATAAAACAGACAAGTATTATTGAAACACCTTAATTAATTGCACTGGATTACTTTCCAGTTAGCGACAGCAAGAATTGTATTCGGATAGTCTAATCATCTAAGCTAAGGAAAAAGAAGCCTGAGTGAAATGGATATAATTTATATTTTCACCCTCAGTGGGTATACAATTAATGAAAGTTTTATTTTAGAACTTAACAGAATATTTGGTGATTTATGACAGTACAAATAGAAATTGCATCTGATGTAATGTGTCCTTGGTGCATTATCGGATATCAAAATTTAAAAGCGGCTTTAGACTAATTAAAAGACCAACTTGATGCTGAAATTAGCTGGCGAGCCTTTGAGCTAAACCCTGATATGCCCGATGAAGGACAGGATTTAGATGAACACCTGATGCAAAAATACGGGCTAACGCGTAAGCAGGGTGATGAGAACCGAACGCGCTTGCAACAAGCCGGAATCCAGGCTGGGTTTAAATTTAATTTTGACGGTAAGCGCATTATGGTTAACAGCTTTGACTGTCATCGTTTATTGAGCTGGGCTAAACAATACGGAAAACAAACCGAGCTAAAGCTCGCATTCTTCAAGGCCCATTTTCAAGATGGTATTTATTTAAATCAAAAAACGGCACTGTTAGATATTGTCGAACGTCAGGGGTTAAATAGAGCTGAAGCTTTACAAGTACTAGAATCAGATGAATTTGCTGAGCGCGTTCGCCAGGAGCAAGCTGAACTTCGCCAGTTAGGTATTAGCTCAGTGCCAACATTTATCATAAACCAAAAGTACGCAATAACTGGCGCACAACCAAAACAAGTGTTTATTGAAAGCCTATCCAGAATTGCTACTGATAACGCCTAATGTTATGGAAATAAATTTTCAGTGAGTCTTTGTTGATAATATTCATGCAGCTTTAAAATATTAAAGGCGATAAGAGGTAATAGAAGTATGGCTTAAGCTTTAGCTTGCAAGAGCAGGCTTTTAAGATCATATTAACCATAGCCTTAATTTAACATAACATACATTATGGGCGGTTGTTGGAATTAATTTTATTTAATATGATTTTGGTTTCAGAGTCCAGTCCCTACACGCTGCGCGGTAACGCCCGGACTCTAAAACCAAAATTAAGGAAATATTATGCCTGTAGCTAAACGGAAAGTGGAAAATCCAAGAGAGCACTATTATAGAAAGCCTCAGAAGCTGACTAAAAAAATGGTGGTCTTAATTGTATTGGCATTGATTGGAATTAAATTAAAAATGCTTGGCGTCTTTTAATTTTTAAGTGCAAGCTCTAGCTCTGAATAATCAAATGTTGGGTTGCAGTAGACAAAGAACTGATGGTTGTCTTTAGAGAGTAAAGCTTTGCATTTGTTTACCCATGTTACGCTGTAACCGACATTTTCAGGATAGAAAACTAGCCCGTCTGAGTTGTGAAATACATAATCCCCGCCATTGTTTGAACGAACTGAACCTGAAATATAATAATCTACTGGTTCTAATGTAGGCGAATGATTATCAGGAGCTGATTGAGGTCTACTCGGAGTTTGTGGTTTTGGATTTTGGTCGGTTTGAGTTTCTACATCTGATTCAGACTCAGCTGCAAACGGGTTGTCTATTATACCAAAACCAAAAAGTGGCACTAAGATAGCTGTTAGGTAACAGGCTTTAGCGACCCAGAACCGCCAGTTTTTCTTATTAGTGTCTTTATTATTTTCTATTTTTTTTGTGGGTTTTGATTTTTTACAATCGTAAATTTCAGCTAATTTTGATGCCGGAATTAGGCTATACGATGCACGCATATCAATGACTTTTCCGGCTTTGTTAACGGTAATATCTTTAGTGAATTGCTGTGATGTTTTATAGCAACTATGTAAATAATCTTTTTTGTAAAAGCCGAAACTGTCGTAAGTACTTTTCTTTTTTTCTAGTGATGCATAACAACTATACTTGTGAAATTTGGGAAATGGACGACCAAACGTTAGTATTGCATAAAAGCCCATCAACACATTGCCAAATAGACCACCAAACATTTTTTGACCAGATGAACAATAATACATATTGTCGATAAGGGAAGCGCGCATCTGCTTGTCTATAGCTTTGTTATCTTGCCCTATAAGTATTAAATCCCACCCCATTTTACGAGACTGGACAAGCCAGTTAACGACATTTAAGCGGTCTGGGTCATTCCAACTTCTAGAATTGAAAAAGGTTAGTACCTCATCAAGAACAATAAGACCGAAACGTTTTTTATCGTAAGTATCAGGGTTATCAGGGTTTAGCTCTGGATAAGCTGGACCCAAGTCTTTTAAATCAATAGAACGCGGAAAATCAGGGAGGCGAGTTACAACTGTAGAACTATTTGGTACAAGCTTATCTAGGAATAAATCCAAATTTGTCGCCACACGACAGCCACGTTTTAGTCTATCTTCTATACGTGAAACTGCTAGCTTTGTCTTACCAGAACCACGCGTTCCTTGGAAAAAATCGGCCATCAAGCATCCTTGTAAAATTTAAGAATTTTTTCTTTGTGCAGATATAGCCAGCTAGTTGCATATGCTGTTCCAATGGTGCTAACGTAAAGCGGTGCTTTGGATGGAACAAGTGAAAGACCAGCGAGTATAAAACTATCGGATGGTAGGCCGGGTACAATTTGACTAATTAAACCATTCATTGTACCAGCAAATATAATAACTATAGCGGCATACGCGGCTATGAGGACATGAGCAACACCGAGCTTTCGACCAGTGAACATGGTAATTAAACTGATAATACCGCCAAAAGCTGACATTATCCAAGCGCCTAAAGCTGCCATTATGCAATAACTCCTTTTTCAATTGTGATTCTAAATATATGGAATAAATGAAGCAAAGTAATCAAACCTAGAGACCAATTAAGTAATGGTTCTACCCAGCGGTCATAAGGTGGGCAATGAGCATCTGCTACGATATCATTTCCTGTTACAGCAGCTGTGGACAATGTAAAACCAACACAATTACCTACTGGGTAATCCCATTTGAAAACACTTGGAAGTTCATAAGGTAACTCTTCATTATTTATTTCATTAACTTCATTATCGAAATCATCAAACGCATCCTGAACACCGCTGAAATCTAATTCAGACAGGGAGCCTGTTAATTCCTGCATGGACGCAGCATTTGAAGCCTCATATTGTGCTTGGGTGATGGGTTGTTCAATATCTAATCCGGAAGATTGATTGAGACTGTCAGCGTCATTTTCAGGACTTGCTTGCTGGAGTGTTAAAGCCAGCTGCTGTATCTCTGGTAATTTTGCGGGGTCTATATAGTAATCTGCATTTGGGTCGGTTGATTGAGTAAGCCCCTGATTATAGGCTTTTGCTAAATCTAAATCGGTTTGATTAGCTGTTGGATTATAAGTTGCTCCTTCAAATAAATCTGAATATGGATTACCAGCTGCATCAGTGAAATAGTCTGAAACTGGAAATTGCTGTGCTTGAATATGTGGATTTAGGGCTGTTGCTAGTTCTTCATCGCTAGGCTCTGTGGCGTTATCTGGGTCTGGCTCTAAACCTGTAACATTAAAATATTCAGTTTTTGTATCTGTCAGCCATTGATAATTTTCCCATCCATTTTGACCGTAAGCAGTGGCAAAGTAATAATCAATAACCACAGTTAATTCTAAATTTCCTGATGAAAGCTCTGCTTGTGTAACAGTAACGTTAGCCTGTGAGGTTCTTTCACTTTCCATATATTGCTCATGATAATACTGTTGAACATAGCCCGTGCAAACAGACGCGGGATAACTGGGTTGCATTGAGGAGCTTGCGATGCTGCAATATCCCATTTTCTGGTCTGGTATGAGACAAACAGATAATCCATTTGGGCAATTTTCGATTACATAATCTGCTGCTATTAATGCTAGACCAACGGCTCCATATCGTAATTTTGCAATACTCTTAATATTGTTCTTTATAAAACCGCCTAATGTTTTTTTAGGTACTGTATGGGTTGATTGTCTGTAAGGGTCATTTGCAGCAAAGCCTCGTTCAATAGTGCCGAGCTTATAGCCAACGTCTGTAAGGGATGGTGCAGTACTTGTAACAGAAATTACTTTGCTAGGGACTACTGACGAATAAGAAGACGCAGACAAAATTGACAAAATTATTGATATTAATATTTTATGAAATGTTTTCATAGTTCACCTATGAATTGATAAAGCCCCGTTCGGAAGGGGGCTTGTTTATGTTATGACTAGTTAGCGCCTTTAGATACAAAGCGACCAATTAAGCCAATACCGATTGAAGTTGCCAATACAGTTGCCTGAACTGTAAAACCAGCACCTGCCGCAATACCTGCATCCGCAACAACTTCTGTTGCAATTGCATCAACCGCAACTTGGTCAAGTGCTGCATGCACAGTGGTTGCGACAGTTCCAGCCAGTACAACAGCACCGGTTGTCATTTTAGTTAACAAAGACTTGGCTTTGCTTGGTAGTTTTGCTTTTTGAGGAGTTCGGATTTCACTCATAATATTTTTCCTTATTGCTTAGTTGCTTTTTCAATGAATTGCTTTATTGCTCGAACAATCGCCCCAGCGCCAAAGCCTGTTAGCCAGCAGATGAAGAAACCACCGATTATAATTGGTAAAATCTCGTTCATCGTTGCAGGCCTGCTTTATATCCAGACGCGAAAGCATAGCAATATGCAATCGCGACAAGGACATAAACTAGTAAATCAAATTGAGCTTCTGTCATTTTTCAATGAATCAATTTGATTTGATAAATCGGTTACTGTATCTCGATACTGCTCAACTTGTTTTTTTGACTGACTGAGTGAAACAGCCAGCCATGCACAAGCCATTAATGCGAAACATAACAGGGTAAAAAGTTGGTCATAAGTCATGATAAAACCTCTAATAAATTTGTATGTGATGGTCTGAACATTAAATGAGGGACTGAAAGCTCGATAAATGTTTCAGTATCCAGTACTGCATGGGGGACGAATATCAGTACTGCATCACCTTGATAATCATCTAAATCAAATTCGTTTAGTGGGAAATAATCGCCACTGGGGAAAACGATGTAGTGCGTCCCTGCTCTCACAATTACCTCCTACTCTCGTAACAGACTTTGAAATCTTCAGGCGTGTCAGTATTGTCGTAACAATAATCAGCCATATCGATTTTAAAGACTTCACGAATACATGAGTTTTGCTGGTATGAGTCAGGATTTTCAAAACAATCCTGAACTTGCTCAACATAATTAAACTTAAAATAAGAGTTAATTAAAAAAGTGCAGATTAAATAAACAGTGGAAATAAAAGCAGCGAGACAAGTTAAAAATCCAATGACCTTTAAAGTATCAAGCAATTTTTCTTTTTTATTTTCACTTATAAATGATTTCATATTAAACGACCTTTTTTAGCTCGCGACTAAAAACGGCATCAAGTGGTTGAACGTGCAAATCGCTAGGGATGAAACGGTTCATAAAAGCTCGACCGTTATATGAACGAGTGTTATTGCGAACCGGAACCATAACTAATTTACCTTGATGAGTATTTTTCAAGGCGGTTAACATTTGGAATTGCTCTGGGTTCAGACCAACTTGATAAACTTCATTTTGAGTGAGTTCATTTTGATCTTGATACTCACGAGCGAGAATCAAATCACGATTGAATTTTGAAGCATCATTTTTCCACGGTGTTTGTTTCACATCGACCAATGTAGCGATGATGTATTCGCCTGACTGTATATCCATGTTTTTCTCCTACGCTGCGTTAGTTTTGACCGTATCGGGGTCTTGATAATTAAAAATAAGCTTATGGACGTTTGCCCAAGATGGGGCTTCAACGGGCTTAGCTGTGATAACTTCTGCTAAATAAATTTTGTTTTCGCGGGGCTGAGCGTCTTCGCACATGAAATTAATGTCTATGCCATATTTGAGAAGACCTTTTCTATGACGATAAAAAGTTGGTTTTGGTAAAATATCTTTTAAGGCGGTACCCTGACTCCACAGCATGTACGAGGATTGTAGAGACCGTGGTAAGTTCATCATTTTTTCGCTTGTCATCTGTACGTTATGAGTCATATTGAGTCGCCCCACGTATTTTTCGTAAATTTCGTTAATTTTTTCTTTAGTCCAAGTTTTAGCTTTTGTAAGACCTAATTTTTTAATTTCCATAGAACGCATTACTAGCTCTAATCTGATTTTGCTTGATGCGAATTCAATTATTGCTTCGGCCAAGGTTTTTTGAGTGCTGCCTGATTTTGATGTTTTATAATTTGCTTTTTTTTTGGTTGGCAATTCAGTTGACGCTGCTATTGATTTTATGTGATCACCACGTTTTGATTCGGGTAGTGATGCGTCATAAATTTTCGGTTGTGATGTTTTTTTAGTTTCAGTTTCAGTAAATTCTGATTTTGATAACAATTCGGTTCGAGTCTTAAAATTTTCGTTGTCTAATAAAATATCGTTAAACATGGTCGGTAATGAATGAGATTTGCCCGCAGCCAACTCTTCTGATTTGATATAAGCTTTCAAAGCCCATCTTCTTGAATTCATCCCCCAATAAGCGGTGCCACCTTTACGAGTGCATCGACCATGGCGTGTGGAGCTTTGTAATTCAGCAGCACGAAGCCAAGCTCGAGCACGGTCTAAACTACCAACTTCAAACATGCGATTAATATCGATTCTGCGAATATCATATTCACCAGTTTTAATGATCCGTAATTGCTCATAATCCCACTTAAGATTTAAGCGAGTTGCGATTGATGTATAAAGGGAAGTCATTAGGCCTATTAAATCTTCGCAACCGAAGACATTGTGACCTTGGAGAAATTTAGACGGGTTACCATCAATTCTTAGAATCGTAGCTTTTCCATTACCATCAGAGCCGTACGAACGAACATGAATAGATGAATCGTAACTGCCCTGCACTTTTACGGACTCGCAATAATCAAATACGACAGAGCCATCACTATCTAGACGAATAGTTCGGCCTGCTGGTATCGGGCTATGTATGAGCGGCAAATCTGCGCTAATCCAATCAATCACGAATCAATCCATGTTTACATGTAATAAATTTATATTTCTATATATAAACCAAAATATAAAACATGTAAACATATCACGATAATTATTTTTAACATGACTTATAATGACATAAGTTATTTTTTGTAAGGTTTGTATGAAAATGAAGCGAAGTGACACTACTGTAGCGATAAACGCAATAAGAAATAAAAAGCTGGATGACGCAGTAATAAAAGTAATTATAGAGACTAAACAACAAACGAAAAAATCTGAACTGGTACACCATCTAATAGATAATTATCTGAATGATGCAGTAGAAGACCTAATAGTAGAAAAGTCTCAAAAGTGAGACTAAAGTGCAGTATTACTATACTGCACTTTCCCACCTCCCCAAGTTATCAACAAAAACAGTTGATAACCCTGTGAATATAAAACCACTGTATAAATAAACAATACCGCCTTTTGGCTCAAAATGAGCCAAACCTAACGCGCTTTGCTTGTTGGCATATCAAATTAATGCAAAAGATTTGCTCGTTTAACTCGCTGTACTATTCGCATGAATTCGACACGCTTATAATGCCAGTTTTTGACAACAATCTAGGTTTGAAAAATGGCAACAGTAGACCCGATAATTTTGGAACCAGAAGAACAGCTAATAATTATCAGATTGCCGCAGAATCTTAGAGGGACTTATATTACATGGCGTATGGGTTTTGACCCGTATTTCCTGATGAGTCGTGAAACGTTTTATCGTCACGCTCGGGAACTGGCAAAGCGCGGGATTGAAATTCGTAAACCTTGGGGACGCTAACCCGCTTTTTTGTAACCCACAAAAGAAGCCTATGCCAGACTCCTTATCATACATTATAGGGTATTTAGTGCTAGGTAAATGTATGCTGTGATCTACGCGCTAGTCAGTAACTGTGTTTTACAAGCTAATAAAAATTTGAGAAACCAAGTACTTGAATAATGTTGCAAAGAGCAACTGAGCATATTGTGAATATTAGCGGTTGCACAGGATCAATGCCTAATAAAGGCTCGACTTATAATGACCATAATAATAGGCTGTCGGTTTATTCCATGAGGTAATCTGATCATTACTCCATTCTATTTATGTATTTACAAAACCAATGCCTTTATATTTGTGCTGAGTTTTTACATTGGTTATGCCTATCACTCTTACCAGCGTAATCTATTGTTCTTTTTTGTCGTCTAATTTTATTCTGCATCGACTGAATGAATATAAATAAAGTTTAATCCAAATTAGTTACACCGGCATTGCATTGAATTAAAACGAATACAAAAAAACTAGTCTTATAAACGTCTTGGCTTCAGACCAACACAGGTCACTGCAAGTCTTCCAGCATTAAGTTTTCATTAGTAGTTTTTGTCGTATGTGATTTTTTAAATGAAGTATAAAATCTATATTCTAGTCCCGCGAATAATTTGCTGTATTTTATTTTTACGGATAATCAGATATTGTTGATAGGCATTTTTTGCTGGAAGGTAAAGCCAGACTTTAGTTTTTTTATTAGAGCTAAGTTCTGTTATTAAATGCTCAGGAATCGCTTTAAATTTTTGATCCGGTTTGCCGCATAAACTTACAAGCTGTTTAACTGTCATACCATCTTTTACATGCTGGCCAGTTTTACATCTAAAACCGGCAGCTTCAATATTCAAGCTTACTAAAGATAAGGTTACCAATAATAGTTTAAGGTATTTTTGTTTCATAATTTCAAATCCTTTTGAAACCTGTTTTATTTTATGATTAAACTTTAAGTTTAGACCAGTTCAATAATCTCTACACCACATAAAAAGCTGGAACTGGCTTCTGCACTGCATCTAAGTACTTTACCTTTTCCAGTAAGCGATGGAATTTGGTCATTGGCTGAATGTACGATAAAACTAATCGTTTGGCCTACATCTAAGGCTTGCTCAATTTCAATTGCCATACCATTAGAGCTTAAATCACGACAGGTCGCAGCAATTTCCTGAGGGGCTTCGACTGTGTCAATCATTATTGAACAATCCGCGTTAATCATCATTCTGTAGTACGAGCGTTGGTCATCACGTCCAATCATCTACAATATCTCCCAAATACTGGCATTCATATTAGGCCAATGGTTTTTTATATCTAATGTTTTCATTATGTAAACCAAATGACTTTTATTCAACAGTTTTTTAAATTAATCATATTATCAGTCTATAAAATCGATTTATTATTAATTGTAGAACATTTATCAGTTCAAACCGCCTTCTTTTTTAGACTGGTCAATAAACTGGCTAATTCTTTTAACCGATATCGGATAAGCGGTTCCTAAATTTTGTGCAAATAAACTAATTCTGAGTTCTTCCAACATCCAACGCAGCTGTTCAGCAATCGGGTTATGTGGCCCAGCTTCTTTTAACTGTTTAAGTTCGCCTGAGACTTGCTCTTCCAGTTTATGGATCTGAGCCCGATTGAGTCTGTCGCGTACAGGGTCGATGGCAAGCTTTTCGAGCCTTCGCTCAATGCCTTGCATATAACGTTCAATATCCGGAAGTTTTTTAACGCCAAAACGACTGACGAACCCTTTAAAAATGAGCTCATTCATTTGGGCTTTTACGTCGCTTTGCGCTTGAATTAACTCAAAGCTGGATTTACCTTTGAGTTTTTTATTTATCTGATTAGATAAAGTTAAAATTCGCTCTACTTGTTTTGCAACCTCAAGTACCCGTTCAGCTACGTCTGCCCGTAAAACTTCTTTTGCAGATTGGTAGCTTTCACGCGTTCTTGGCAGTTGTTCCAGTGATAATAAATAATCCTGAATGGCCGCTTCAATGCAATCCTGTATTAGTTCTTTTATTTGTCCAAACGCATTAAAGTATAATCCTAGCTTAGCTTTGTTTGGCAGTTTGTCCTGCAAATAACTGCGTGGAGACGGCACATTTAAATATATGAGACGGGTTAACCCTTTTAACATAGACCAGTCTGCCTGAGCCTGAGTATCAAATAGTTTTATTGAGACTGAATCTTTATCATCAGCTAACGCAGGATAAGCTTTGATTTCATATTGACTCTGATTGGTCGAATATTCTTTTGCGAGTTCATCAAAATCCCAGTCTGTTATGCCACTTCGTTCAATTCCGTCTTCAGCAACCCGGGTCAGAGTTTGTGCGACCTTATCCTGCAGTTGCACTTTTAATTGGTCCAGGTCTTTGCCATTTGCCAGGGTTTTACCTTTTTCATCTGTCACTTTATAATTAACTTTTAAATGCGAAGGCACCTGACTTAAATCCCAGGCATCATCATCAATGATAACCCCCGACATGCGTTTTAACTGATGACTTAAACTTGAAATAAAATCCCCATCATTATGTTTGATGGCTTGCAATGCTGCCGATGCATAATCTGGCGCAGGTACAAAGTTCTTACGAATGTTTTTAGGTAAAGATTTGATCAACGCAACTGCGAGCTCGTGACGATAACCTGGAATCGACCAGTCAAAACCGCTACTTTCAACCTGATTTAATAGAGCCAGTGGTACAATAACATTGATCCCATCAACCGACTGACTGGGCTCAAATACATATTCAAGTGGCAAACTTAAATTGCCTTGTTGCCATTTATCCGGGAATTGATTCTGAGTGATATTTTCAGCTTGATGCTGCATCAAATCTTCCTGACGCAGTGTTAAATAATCCGGTTGTTTTTGCTTTTGATGTTTCCACCAGTATTTAAAACTAACTAAATCAATAATGTCCGATGGGAGTTTTTTATCGTAAAAAGCAAACAGTTCTTCTTCGTCAGCCAATATATCCCGTCTCCGGGCTTTTGCTTCCAGCGTTTCTATTTCTTCGATTAATGCCTGATTCTGCTTTAGAAATTTTTCATTTAAAACGACCTGACCATTTACCAGAGCTTCGCGAATAAAAATTTCGCGACAAATATGAGGATCAATTTTGCCATACTGTACTTTTCGTTTATGGACTATGGTTAAGCCATATAAAACCTGATTTTCAAACGCGACTACACTGCCCCGTTTTTTCTCCCAATGAGGTTCGCTATAGTTTTTATTCACTAAGTGCGTGGCAAACGCTTCAATCCATTCGGGTTCAATTTTCGCAACGGTTCGAGCAAATAGCCGACTGGTTTCAACCAGTTCAGCAGCCATCACCCATTTGGCCTTTGTTTTCGCCAAAGCTGAGCCCGGAAAAACAACAAACTTAGTATTACGTGCGCCATTGTAACCTTGTTTATTATCTTTATTACCAATATGGCTCAACAAGCCAGATATTAAGGCCTGGTGGATGGTTTTAAAATCAGCATCCTGATGATTGAGTTTCCAACCAAGTTCCTTTATCGATTCGGTTAATTGGTAAACAACATCCTGCCATTCACGGATCCTCAGGTAGTTTAAAAACTCTTTTTTACAGCGTTTTCTGAACTGATTCTGGGATTCATTTTGCTGGGATTCATCCAGGTACTGCCATAATTTCAGGTAGCTTAAAAAGTCAGAGGCTTCATCATCAAATCGTTTATGTTTTTCATCTGCCGCTTGTTTTTTATCATTCGGGCGCTCTCTGGGATCCTGTATACTCAGGCCTGACACTATGATAATTAACTCTTTTAAGCATCCCAGTTCCTGAGCAGTAAATACCATTTTGCCAAGACGAGGATCAACCGGCAATCTAGAGACACTCCGGCCAACCTGAGTCAGTTTTGCGTGTACCTTTTTCTTGGTTTGCTCAAGCGCACCAATTTCCTGCAACAGCAGAATACCATCATTAATATGGCGGTTATCCGGTGGTTGAACAAACGGAAATGCGGAAATGTCACCTAGTCCTAAGGCATGCATCTGCAAGATAACGGATGCTAAATTCGTTCTTAAAATTTCCGGGTCTGTAAATTCAGGCCGACCTAAATAATCGTCTTCGCTGTACAAACGAATACAGATACCCGCAGCAACACGACCACAGCGCCCTGCTCTTTGGTTTGCACTGGCTTGAGAAATGGCTTCTATCGGCAGGCGCTGAACTTTGGTTCTAGCGCTGTAGCGCGAAATTCGAGCTGTTCCGGGATCAATAACATAGCGAATACCGGGCACGGTTAAAGAGGTTTCGGCTACATTGGTCGCCAATACAATCCGGCGTCCAGTATGAGACTGAAATACTCTGTTTTGTTCAGCATTAGAAAGCCGGGCATATAACGGCAGGATTTCAGTATCTCTTAATTTTAATGCATTAAGGCCATCGGCTGTGTCTCTGATTTCACGCTCACCATTCATAAAAATCAGAATATCGCCCGGCCCTTCTTTTGATAAAGTTTTAACGGCAGTAAAAATGGATTCAAGCTGATCCTCATCCCCGTTTTCATTATCAACAATAGGTTGATATCTAATCTCTACCGGATAAGTTCGACCTGAGACTTCAAATACAGGCGCATTATTAAAGTGTTTGGAAAAACGCTCAACATCTATCGTTGCTGACGTAATGATCACTTTTAAATCCGGACGTTTAGGCAGCAGTTGCTTTAAATAACCCAGAATAAAATCTATGTTTAAACTACGTTCATGGGCTTCATCGATAATGATGGTATCGTATTGATTTAAAAATCTGTCTTGCTGGATTTCAGCAAGTAAAATACCGTCAGTCATCAGTTTGATATAGGATTCAGGTTTTGTATGATCATTAAACCTGACTTTATAACCAACATGCTCACCCAAAGGCGTTTTTAATTCTTCCGCTATCCGGCTGGCAACACTTCGGGCCGCAAGACGCCTAGGCTGAGTATGACCAATAAACCCCTTAAGACCACAACCAGCTTCAAGACACATTTTAGGTAACTGAGTGGTTTTACCTGAACCGGTTTCACCCGCAATAATAACGACCTGATTTTTTTGAATTGCATCTATGATGTCCGTGCGTTTATCAGACACGGGTAAGTCAGGATATTCAGGCAGGGGAAGATTGTCAGCTCTATGCTTTTTAAACAGAATGGAGGATTCGACCTGTTTTAACCAGTTTTCAAATTGAGGTTGACGCTTTTTTAGATCTTTTTGTTTTTCTATATTGAAAAAGCGTTTTTTAAGACGGTAAAAATCTGCTTGGTAAACTTGCTTAAGTAACTCTAAAGATTGACGATTCAGCTCGGACAAAAGTAAAAACCCCCGTATATACAACGGGGGCTAATGCTACCAAACCAAGCTTATTTTAGCGAGCAAAACCCGCTAATTTGGCCACTTAACCGTTAAACTGCCATGTTATATTCTTGCTGCAAGTGAGTATCTATTGCTTTTAAGATTTGATGGCGGTGAATATTACCAACCAAATGTCCTTCTTCATCAACTACAGGGTAAATTCTTGGGCGTTTCATTGCCATTTGTTGAGCCACTTCCAATACACTGGTTGTAGGTTTAACGGTCAGCACTTCACGACTCATGATGTCACCAACCCGTGCAACCTGCTCACGATAATATGTAGATTCAATCATCTGGGTCATACAATCCTGTTCGGATAAAAAGCCGACTAATTTACCTTGTTCGTCCAATACAGGTCCGCCTGACTGATTGACTTCCAGGATACGTTCTACTGCTTCTGCGATAGTCATATCAACAGAAAATGTAATGGGTCTTCTCGTCATAAAATCTTGTACAAGTAATGATTTCATTATTTTTCTCCAGTTTCCGCTGATGTTTTATGGTTACTTTAATAGTAGCCCAAAGATGGCGTTAAACTAATATTTTTTATAAAAAAGTTAAAATATTTATACCCATTTATTTTAGATACATAGCTTCATTTATTCATCATTTTGAATAAATATTCAACGGTAAAACCAATATACCCAAGCTACATAAAAGTTATTCACATCAGGGGGGATAAATTAAGATATGCGTAAAGCCATAATATTAGATTCAATGTCGGGTTTGAGCCGCGTAGATAGTCGATAAACGCTTGATTTTAAAAGTTGACAATATCAACAGACTTTATAATGGTTAAGATTGAAGCCTGGGTGAGATTTTATCTGTTTATGCAAAAATAATAAATGTCAGCGTGATTTTGTGTCTAAAAAAGCCTGATTATATCCACAGGCTTTTGGGTATTAATCACTTTAAGCAATGCACTTTCTAAGCTAAGCCATATCCGGCAGCCATAAAAACGGCAGCAAGTGGCATGAATACCAATAACAAAGACTCAAAACGTACGATATGTATCAGATATTTTGGCACTTGAATAACGTCTTGCTGAGGCTTGTGTTTAATAAAAAATACCGTAGGCGCAATGGAAGCAAGGGCCATTAAAACAAACAAAGTCATTTTAATATGAAATACCGGATTTTTAGAATAGAACTCTGCAGGTTTACCCACCCAAAGTAGCAAAGCGATACCCGCGATTAAAACAACAATTGCGCTTATGCCATATACTCTGTCGATAATTTTTAACTGTTTAAACTGTGCAACTGTAATTTCCGGTTTTAATAACACATGCTGCGCCACCAAAGCCGAACTAAATACAATAATACCGATAAAGTGGGCATAACGAACTAAGATATCTAACATATATTTTCCTTGTTTAAACTTATTGGGATAAAACACTTTAAAACACAACAAAGGATACAAAAAAGGCGAACTGCTAAGTTCGCCTTTTAAATCCGACTATGGTGTTGCTTAACCCACAAATACGCGGGCATTACGGAACATACGGGTCCAAGGGCTATCCTCTTTCCAGTCGTCCGGATACCAAGAGTTAGAAACAGCCCGGAATACACGTTCCGGGTGAGGCATCATAATAGTTACACGACCATCTGTTGTGGTCAATGATGTAATACCATTTGGTGAACCATTCGGATTAGCCGGATACTGGCTGGTAACATCGCCATAGTTATTAACATAACGCAGTGCAATTGTGCCACTGTTTTCAGCAGTCGTTAATGCATCCGCATTGGCAAACTCTGCACGACCCTCACCGTGAGAAACCGCGATCCCCATGCGAGAGCCTTCCATACCATTAAAGAAGATTGAGTTCGATTTTTGAACTTCAACCATGCTGAAACGTGCTTCGAATCGCTCTGAATTATTGCGAACAAATCTAGGCCAATGATCAGAACCCGGAATTAACTCTTTTAAGGTACTTAACATCTGACAACCGTTACATACACCCAACGCAAAAGTCGCTTCACGCTCAAAGAAACTCTGGAACTGATCACGCGCTCTGTCATTAAACAGAATTGATTTTGCCCAACCTTCACCAGCACCTAATACATCACCGTATGAGAAACCGCCACAGGCAACTAAACCTTGGAATTGTTCAAGTGTGATACGACCAGATAATACATCACTCATATGTACATCGTGTGCTTCAAAGCCGGCCCGATCGAATGCCGCTGCCATTTCAACATGAGAGTTCACACCCTGTTCACGTAAAATAGCCATTTTAGGCGCAGCACCTTTATTAATAAATGGTGCTGCTACATCTTCATTCAAATCAAAATTTAGTACCGGTTGCATGCCTGGATCGTTTGCATCGGCTTTGGCATCAAATTCTTGTTGCGCACATTCCGGATTATCACGCAATGCTTGCATATGACGTGTGGTTTCAGCCCAGATTTGACGATACTTAACCCGGCTTTCATTAATCACGTTTTCGCCGTTAAATTGAATCTTGATGATATCATCTGAATTCAAAGTACCGATAACATGAGCATTATCAGCTAAACCGTTATCTGCCAATACCGCCTGAACTTGCGCTAAATCTTCAGATTTAACCTGAATCACAGCACCTAACTCTTCTGCGAATAAGGCAGATAGCGCATCAGAACCCGTTTCAGAGATATCAAGGCTTACACCGGTTTTACCGGCAAAGGCCATTTCTGTGATCGTTGAGAATAAACCGCCATCCGATCTATCGTGATAAGCCAATAATTTTTGTTCAGCCATTAATGCCTGAATTGAATTAAAGAAGCCTTTTAGTAATTCAGGAGAATCTAAATCAGGGCCCTGCTCACCTAACGCTTTATAAACCTGAGCTAAACAAGAAGCACCTAAACGGTTTTGTTTATTACCCAAATCAATTAACACTAACTGAGTTTCACCTTTATCAGTGCGCAGTTGAGGCGTTAAGGTATTACGGACATCTTCAACACGAGCAAATGAAGTGATAATGAGTGACATTGGCGCTGTAACGGTTTTATCTTCACCCTTGTCATTCCATGCCGTTTTCATTGACATTGAATCTTTACCAACCGGAATCGTAATGCCTAGTGCCGGACACAATTCTTCACCCACGGCTTTAACCGCTTCATAAAGACCTGCATCTTCACCCGGATGCCCTGCTGCACTCATCCAGTTTGCAGATAACTTAATGCGTTTTAAATCACCAATATCAGCGGCTGCAATATTAGTAATACTCTCAGCTACCGCCATACGAGCTGAAGCACCAAAGTTTAATAACGCAAGCGGCGTGCGCTCACCCATAGCCATAGCTTCACCATGGTATGAATCCAACGAGGCTGTTGTCACTGCAACGTCAGCAACCGGAACCTGCCACGGGCCAACCATTTGGTCACGTGCAACCATACCAGTAACAGAGCGATCACCTATCGTAATTAAGAAGGTTTTTTCAGCAACAGTTGGTAATCTCAATACCCGCTCAGCCGCTTCTTTAATCTCAACATCAGAGGTATCAAAAGCGACAGCATTTAATTGTGCTGATTTTACATCTTTTTGAATTTTAGGCGTTTTCCCTAATAAAACATCTAATGGTAAATCAATAGGTTTATTGCCAAAATGAGGATCATCCAAACGTAAATGACGCGCTTCGGTCGCTTCACCAATTACAGCATATAATGCGCGCTCACGTTCACAGATTTTTGCAAACACATCAATTTTGTCTGCAGGTATCGCCATGACATAGCGTTCCTGAGATTCGTTACACCAGATTTCAAGTGGTGACATGCCTGGCTCATCGTTCGGCACATCACGTAAATTGAAAATGCCGCCACGCTCGCCGTCATTAACGAGTTCTGGCATTGCATTCGATAAACCGCCCGCACCTACATCGTGAATAAATGCTATCGGGTTGTCATCGCCCATCTGCCAGCATTTATCGATAACTTCCTGACAACGACGTTCCATTTCCGGGTTTTCACGTTGAACTGACGCAAAATCTAAATCTGCACTTGACTGACCTGATGCCATTGAAGACGCTGCACCGCCACCAAGACCTATGTTCATCGCAGGACCACCCAGCACAACCAGTTTGGCCCCTACCGGAATGATACCTTTTTGAACATGGTCAGTACGGATATTACCTAAGCCGCCCGCTAACATAATTGGTTTATGATAACCACGAACTTCTTGACCATTAAAGCTGTTCACTTCAGCTTCGAATGTACGGAAATAACCTAACAATGCAGGACGACCAAATTCATTGTTAAACGCAGCGCCGCCTAACGGGCCATCAATCATAATATCTAATGCGTTAACAATGCGCTCTGGTTTGCCATAGTTAATTTCCCATGGCTGCGTAAAATCAGGAATGTTTAAGTTAGATACGGTAAAACCGGCTAAACCTGCTTTTGGTTTGGAACCACGACCGGTTGCGCCTTCATCACGGATTTCACCACCTGACCCAGTTGCTGCACCCGGGAACGGAGAAATAGCAGTTGGGTGATTGTGCGTTTCTACCTTCATCAGAATTTCAATGTTTTCCTGATGATAGTTATAAATACCTGTATCAGCATCAGCAAAATAACGGCCTGCTACTGAACCGTCCATAACGGCTGCATTATCTTTATAAGCAGACTGTACATAATCAGGTGTGATTTCAAAGGTGTTTTTAATCATTTTAAATAATGATTTAGGTTGAGCCACCCCATCAATCACCCAGTCAGCATTAAATATTTTATGGCGACAATGCTCTGAGTTTGCCTGTGCAAACATGTAGAGTTCGATATCGTTTGGATTTCGATCTAACTTAATAAAGCTTTCAACTAAATAATCAATTTCATCTTCTGCAAGTGCAAGACCTAACTCAACATTTGCTTTTGCTAAAGCGTCTCGTCCGCCAGCTAAAACATCAATGGTCGTAAATGGTTTAGGTTCTGATTTGGTAAATAAAGCTTGTGCCTGTTGCATTTGTGAAAACACAGATTCAACCATACGGTCATGCAATATAGCTTGTAAGTCAGTTAACTGGCCTGCTGATAAAGACTCAGTTGTTTCTACATAATAAGCAATGCCGCGCTCAATGCGTTTAACCTGAGCTAAACCACAGTTACGGGCTATATCAGTCGCTTTAGAAGACCAAGGTGAAATCGTACCAGGTCGTGGCGTCACTAAAATTAACTGGCCTTTTGGCTCATGCTCTTCAATGGTTGGACCATACTCAAGCAACTTATTTAATTTAGCGAGTTCGTCGTCTGACAAGTCAGCTGTTAAGTCAACAAAATGCATATATTCGGCATAGATACCACTAACAGCAAGATTCATTTTTGCGCAACTGGCAAGCAGTTTATTTACGCGAAAATCAGAAAGTGCGGGAGCGCCACGCAAGATTTCCATAAGCAGATTCACCTGAAATACTTAGAAGATAGGATTAAAGCCGCATATTATAGTGAAATTTAACAAATTTACCATCCATTGACTGAAATTCAGTGAAATGATTTTCAGCAACAAAAACTCAGCACAAAACCTAGCCCTATAAATCCTTGATAATTGACCTATCAGGTTCAATTCAGCTAATCTAAGCGTCAGAATTTCAATTAATTAGTTAATATGGCCGCCACTAAAACGATAATGTCAAAGTATTACCGCGTAATTACTTGTATAAGTGTTCTTTTTCTACTGACGGCATGTCAGTTTGAACAACCAAAATCACAAGCTGAAATTATCGGCGAGACTGGCAAAATTCGCGTCGGCACTATTTATGGCCCAACCAGCTATTATCTGACATCAGAAGGTGCAGCCGGATTTGAATATGAACTGGCGTCAGAGCTGGCTCGATATTTAAATGTTGAATTAGAAATTGTCCCTGTTTATGACCTGGCGGAATTATTTGATCTACTGGATACAAATCAGGTTGACATTCTTGCCGCCAGCTTGACCGCAACAGATGCCCGTAAAAAAACCTACCGTTTTGCGCCCAGTTATCAGAATATCAGCGAAAAACTGGTCTTTAAACAAGGAAATGAAAGGCCAAGAGACTGGGCTGATATACAGGGTAAATTGGTTATCACCGCAAAAAGCAGCCATCAGGAAACGCTGGAAAAACTAAACCTTGAAAATATTGACTGGGAAACCACCACAGAACAAGGTCCGGAAGAGCTGATTCAGGCGGTTTTGAATGATGAAATTGATTACACCATTGTTGACTCAAATGTGCTGGCGATAAACCGACGTATTTTCCCAAATTTAAGCATAGGATTTACCGTTTCAGAAGAACTCGAACTGGGCTGGGCCATCGCCCAAACCCAAGATGATAGCCTGTATGCGCTTTTAATCGACTTTTTTGGTTCGCTTCATCAAAATGGGGAATTTGCCCGTATTGAAGATAAATATTTTGGACATGTTAAGACGTTTGATTATGTGGATACCCGAAGTTTTATTGAGTCAATTGAACATACCCTGCCCGATTATCAGGCTTGGTTTGAAACCTATGCCAAACAATATGAAATAGACTGGCGATTGTTGGCGGCCCAAAGCTACCAGGAAAGTCATTGGGATCCAAGAGCAAAATCGCCAACCGGGGTGCGTGGTATCATGATGCTGACTTTGCCAACGGCAAAACAGATGGGGGTTAAAAGCCGGTTAGATGCCGAGCAAAATATTCGCGGTGGCGCTCGTTATTTTGCTTCGCTGCACTCGAGAATTCCCGACCGAATAACCGAGCCGGACAGAACCTGGTTTGCACTTGCAGCCTATAACATTGGTTTAGGTCATTTGGAAGATGCACGCCGAATTGCCCAGTCTCAGGGGGCAAATCCGGATAAATGGCATCAGGTAAAACGGTATTTGCCGCTGTTACAGAAAAAACGGTTTTATAAAAACACCCGTTATGGTTATGCCCGTGGTAATGAAGCGGTCACCTATGTTGAAAATATTCGCCGTTATTATGATTCCCTGGTTTGGTTTTTTGGCCCGGATCATCAGCTTGAGCCCGAATTTACGCAACCCGCTCAAGTAAAAAGTGATGATTCGTCAGTTGCAGAAAGTTTGTAATTTATACTGATTATTTTAAAGTGAATAAAAAATTCATTTATTTGTCCTTGTATAAACCGCTAAAAGTGGATATAAAATAGTGATATATCTATTTCATTGATTTATCGCTATGATCCGTGAAGCTCGGTTAACCGACATTCCAGACTTTATCAGAATACGCCAGCAACCTTCAGATAACCCATTAGATCAATCTAAACCCATCCCAATGCTCTGTTATCAGCAGTATTTAACCAAATACGGAAAAGGCTGGGTTCATACTGGCAAACACGGAATTTGCGGTTACGTCATCAGTTCAAAAAAAGAAAGCACCATATGGGCGCTGTTTGTTGAACAAAATTATCAGGGTCAGGGCATTGGCAAAGCCTTACTGCAAACTGCAACGCGTTGGCTTAACCAAAATGGCATAGACAAAATTTATCTCTCTACCGCGGTTAACAGTCAAGCTGAATACTTTTATCAACACCTGGGCTGGCACAGAGGCTCGCCACTTGAAACCGGGCAAGTCACTTATACTTCATCCAGGTAAAGATATTCATTGCTATCACTGAACATATTCCACTTGCCCAAATTCGTCAAAGCGAATAATGACCTCCACATACTGAAGCTTTAGATCATCAATATATTTGCCTTGATTACAAGCGGGTCCATAAATCCAATATTGTTTCAGGGCGCTTAAAATCTCATTTTTTAAAGCGGCTTTTGGCTTCTCACCTGTAAATTTAATATTGCTGGGTTTGCCATTTGAATCGACAATAAAATTAAAATTTACTTGCGCTGACTTTGTATAATTTGCAGGGTAGTTTGGATCTGCACGCACAATTGCTTTTGGAAATGGCGTTGTCATAGGATGACCACTTCGGCTAACGCATTGTTTATCATAGGCAGAACTAAGTCCTGTATCGGTTGATGCACATCCAAATAGCAGTAGGCTAGCAATGAGTAAAATAAAATTTTTTGTCACGGACAACTCCTTAAAAAACAAAGATTAATGGCATCCTAAATAACCACATTCAATCACACTTACTCACAATAATTCAACAAAAATCTAAAACACGCGTTTTGCCTATACTAAAATAAAATTGAAGGAAACCGACAATTAACGACTGAGGTTATTAAATTTGCTTGATTAAACTTGACCAAAGTTAAACCCAAAGCATTTAACTTTGGTTTTGTATAGATAAATTTTGTTAAAATTCAATAGCTTGGGGGTAAAGGGGATAATTGTTTTTTCAAAAATGTTGAGCGCTTAATTTAAGGCAAGCCAGCGTCTAGCTTACCTTAAATGTTAGTTCATCCTGTTTATAACGACTGGACTTCAAAAACGGCAACATAGGTTGCGCGTCTTTCTTTAGCGGGTGCTTTCGCCTTTTTATCACTATATTCAGCTTCTAACCAATATTGTCCGGCATCGTCAAAGTTAACTTCAAACTGACCATTTGCATCTGTAGTTAGCTTGACCACTTGCGGATCATCACGATACTTTTCGCCTTCTTTTACAAGCGTAATTTGAGCCCCTTCAATCGCTTCACCATCTAAAATCAACTTAAATTGGGCTGTTTCACCCGTGTATAAATCAGTCGGATGCGTGATTGGTGCTAACTCTATACCTTGTCCCGTTGGCTTTATTGATTCGTTACTAGGTTCACCGAGTGAAACAAAAACTTCAACTCGTCTTGAAGCGTTAACCACATTTAAATCTGTTGCCGTTTTTGGTACCTGCTGATGAAACTCAGCAATTGTCCCTGTTTTACCTCTGCCGGGCCACATTTTACGGTTGCCTTCCTCATCTTTCCAAAATGCCATTAAGGTATTGCTTGCACTATACACGCGATAAGTACCTTGTTCATTCAGCTGCAAGTCAAACACTGAACGGTATTTTAATTTGGCTTTATTTTGAAGTTCAACGGCCTTTCCACTTGGTGAAACCGCATTAAAGTTATCCAGCCCCAAAGCAAAATGATCAGGGAAGAATATGGTATTGGCAACAGCGGCGTCAAATGTAACCCAGGCTTCTTCACCTGATACAACCGTTGTACTCGGCTTAACCCAAAGCCGGTGAGCCTGAGCAGTTTGCGTGGTAAACAGGCCCAGAGCAAGCGTTGTCGCTACCAGACTTTTCATTGTTTTTGTCATTTTAATCTTCATTTATGGCTCCAAAATAAGAGTTAACTCTGAAAGTTCGCGTTTACCACGGGCGGTTTGATTAATAGGCTGTTGCACAGGTAAATTAAATTCAACTTTTATCGCTTCTCGCCCACCGAGTTCACGCGCTGCTTCAGCAAATAGATAATATTTACCAGCTGGTAATTTGTTTAATTCGTCTTTATAAGGGGTTAAATTGATAACGGCTGTACCGGGTCGTCTGGTAGCACCGGTTAAACCATCAATTGGTAAATCCAGACTACGACCACTTTTACGCCACCATAAACGTAAATCTTTTAGCCATTTTTCTCCTTCCTGATCTTTCATCTTGTGGTCATACCAAACAGCAATATCCAAAACGCTTTTTTGCTGCGCATCGGCAACCCAAACCGCAACATAAGGTGCATGGTATTCTGCAACCTTAATTCTGGGTATGGTGACTTGAATTTCATTGGCATGTGCACAGCTTGGAATTAAAATGACAGCCGGAATGACTAGCCCGGATAAGACCAGAGGCCAGGTTGATTTACGCCCTTTGGCATAACGTTTTAATAAAATTAAACCTGTGACTGAAAAGAAAATACAGGCAACTGCAAAAATATCGATAAACCACCCCCATATAACATTAGTATTGCGACCTTTGTGTAGGTCGTTTAAATAAGCAACGACACCTCGGTTCGTCTGTTCCTGATAAAATTCACCGCTATCCAAGTCAACAGTAAACCACTTATCTGATCCCGCATTTGGCATTGCAATGTAAAGTTCATATTCACTCCACTGAGGTGTGACTCCAGTTGACAAACTCTGCTCTGTTGTTTGTTTGTACCAGCTTACAAACCCCTGGGACAAATTCTGTTTTTGAAGCTGGGATAAAATGGCATTTGGCACCTGGCCATGTGTTTCAGTAATTTGAGCTTCGCCTTCAATATCAGCAGCGTGGTTCAAAGTAATTCCGGTAAGCGAAAATAAAACCATTCCAATCAAACAAATAGCAGAACTAATCCAATGCAAGTTTTTGGCATTGAAACTGCGGGGTAATTTAAAACTCACTTAAGTCATCCTAAAGAAAATATAAACGCGGCGTATTTTATAAGAAACTAGAAAACAAAACAAATGATAATCGTTTTCATTTTTGTTGTACTTTAATTCGTTTTTATCATAAGATAAACCTATCTTAAATTATTAGTATGATAAAAATATATTATGGTTAACCCTCAGTGGCTCAAAACGTTTAAAAAAGTATCGGAAGAGCATAGCTTTACCAAAGCAGCTGAAATATTAAATATTACTCAGGCGGCTGTAAGTCAGCATATAAAGCATCTTGAAAAACAATATGGCGAGCTGTTATTGCGTCAGGGCAGATCATTAGAGTTAACACCCAAAGGTAATATTCTACTGGAATACTGCCACGAGCTACTTAAAGTAAATAACCAGTTGAATGTAAGAATGTCTGAATCAAGCGATATTTCAGGCGCCATAAAATTTATTTGTCCGGGTAGTATCGGCCTAAGGCTCTATCCTATTTTATTAGATTTTCAGCAAGCCAACTCTAATATTCAGATTCATAATGCTTTTGCACCGGATGAAGAAGTCTTAAATCTAATTCTGGCTAACCAGTATGAATTTGGATTTATCGGCACTAAGCCGGATGATCCCAGAATTCAATCAGAGCCTTTTTGCAAAGAACAACTGGAATTGATTGCCCCTTGTTGCCGGGAACCTAAAAACTGGGATGATTTATGTCAGTTGGGGTTTATTGATCATCCGGACGGAAAAGCGATGGCCAGTCGCTTACTGGGTAGAATCTGTACAGAAAACCATCCTTTATCAGAACTACCGGTTTCTGGTTTTAGCAATCAAATCAGTTTAATTTTAGAACCGGTTGCCCGCGGATTTGGGTTCACAGTATTACCAAGGTATGCGCGTGAGGCCTACCATGACCAGTCTAAGTTGAATGTATTAAATCAGGAGCAGCAGGTAGAAGATACCATTTGGTTAATCTATCGTTCTGAATGGCCATTAACGGCTAAAGCTAAAGTGGCAATAGATTACCTCAAAGATTTTATTTAACACTCTCAACGGCCTGGCGAATAAGAGAATGTCCAGTCAGGCCGGGATGCAAATTACAGTAATAAAATGACACCGACAAAAACAAAGATAAGGTGTTCAGTTAAACTTAATACTGATAGTGGCAATGGATAATGTCCACCCAGACTTGCGCAGTTAAACCTGTGTTTATCAATAAATAAACTCTTTACTACACCACAAATGCCGAGCAGGCCTATAATAACAGCAGCTACGGCTAATACAGAAGTCAGCAATCCTGCGAGTAAGAGCAAACCCAGTCCGAGTTCTAAAAAAGGATAAACAAATCCATAAGCCGGTAATTTTTTAGCCAATATGTCGTATTGTTTAAATCGGAAAACAAATGCCTTAATATCCATTAGTTTACAGCTGGCCATCAGCACCAATGAAAACCCTAAAAACCCTTTTAAACCAAGAGATAACATTAAACTTAATAATACACTTATGCTGATAAGTACAAAAAAGCTTAAATAACTGGATTTATTTTCGGTGTGTTGAACCGGCGCATATAAATATTGCTGCAGTTCCCGATAGCCTCCAATATGTTTACCATCTAAAAAAACTTGTGGTGTAGTAGAAACCGACAACTCTTTTTTGAACCTTAATTCCTGTTCCTTACTTTCAAATAAATGGTCTGTGTATTCAATTTTGTGTTGGTCGAGCAATTGAACAGCTTTTTGTCCCCAAGGACACATTTTTTTTCGATATATACGGTTTTGAGCCTGCACAGCTTCCCAGCCTCTGTTTATTTATCTGCCAAAAAAGTGTATCCCAATAAAGCATTATTTAACATAAGTTTTTAAAACATTGATAACTTGATCAAGTTCTTGTGACCTGTGTTCACTTGAAATACTTTCAGCGCCCAAATGTTCGCGTAAATGATCTTCTAATACTTCCATCATTAATCCGTTTACCGCACCTTTTAGTGCTGATATTTGTTGTAATACTCTCATACAATCAGCATTTTCATCGTCTGATTCAGGGGAAAGCATTTTTTCAATTCCCTGCGCCTGCCCTTTTATTTTTCTTATTCGTGTTAAAAGCTTTTTATTATTAATGGTATGTGCCATATTTTTCCTGATTTATTTAATTGAACCTATACTGGGGTATAGTATACTATAGTCATTTGTTATTTTCCCTAAAAGTCTTCAGAGCGATTAAAATGCCCACAAACCAATCAAATCCAAATTGCCCTCATCATTCGGGCTTTTATGCCGATCATCAATCACAAAGTAAAAAAGTCTGGCTAGTGCTTGCTTTAACTTTGGTCACTATGTTTATCGAAATTTTTGTTGGCCTTTGGTCTGGTTCGATGGCCCTGTTGGCGGATGGATGGCATATGGGGACTCATGCCGCAGCATTCAGTATCACCCTTTTTACATACTGGTATGCCGCGAAACATAAAAGCAATCAGGCTTTCAGTTTTGGTACAGGTAAGGTCACTGCACTAGGTGGATTTGCCAGTGCAATCGGACTGGCGATAGTCGCATTATTAATGGCTGTAGAATCAGTTGAGCGGATCATTAATCCAAATTCAATTCAGTTTAATGAAGCAATTGGCGTTGCCATCATAGGCTTGATAGTCAATATAGCCTCCGTATTCATTTTGCATGATGATCATCATCATTCGCATGACCATGGGCATTCACATGATCATCACCATGGGCATTCACACGATCATCACCATGATCATAATATTAAAGCCGCCTATTTCCATGTTCTGGCAGATGCCCTCACCTCATTACTCGCGATATTTGCTCTGCTGGCTGGAAAATACTACAACCTTATCTGGATGGATGCGTTAATGGGGATTGTTGGCGGTGTCATTATTTTAAAATGGGCTTACAATTTAATTGTTCAAACCAGCGAAACCTTACTGGATAAAGCTGTTGAACTGGATGCCAGCCAGACGATTAAACAAGCGGTTTCGGATGAATTTAGCGCTGTAGTCGTGGACTTTCATATCTGGCGATTAGCGGATAAACACAATGCTTTAATTATCTCGCTTCAGGTGGAAACAGATAATCCACTGACAATTGAACAGGTAAAAGACTTTTTGAGCAATCGCCTAAATAAAATTTCGCATTCAACTGTAGAAATTCAATACCTCAAATAAGGGCAAGCGAAATAATCGTTTTTATAAATATTGCGCAATTAAAGCCATAAATAAGATAGCGCTAACCGCCTGCCAAAACATCACCGGATCCCGCTCTATCAGCGGTGGTCTGGTTTTATTTAAAAAGTTTTTGTTCGGGTGATGTAAATCATAGATAAATTCAGATAGTTCGCTGTATCGTTTCCAGGGATCTTTGGCCAACGCTTTAGCCAGTGCATCATCCACCCAAGCTGGTATTTCAGACTCCTCAGTTAACAGGCTTTTATATTTATATCTATCTTGCGCTTTACGACTGTGCGCCTGAGAAATTTGATTTGAATAGGGAAATTTGCCACTTAACATCTGATAGGCAATGACCCCCAATGAATAAATATCTGATCTTTGTGTGCCCACCTGGCCTAAAAAATACTCAGGCGCAGAGTATCTTAATGTCCCCCTCATCACTTCTTGTGTTTCTACATCAGTTACACCCGCAATATAAGTTGAGCCAAAATCAATTATTTTGACCGTATTATTGTCATCTATCATGATATTGTGTGGGCGCAGATCCTGATGCACCATTTCATTGCGATGAAAAGCCTGTAGACCATCGGCGATCTGATTCACTATTTGACGCACCTGATTTAATCGTGGTTTAGGGTTATCACGGATCCACTGGTCCAGATTTTGCCCTTCAACAAACTCGGTCGCAATATATAAGTACTGTTTCTGGCTATCGGTTTTAATCCCTTTGACAACATTCGGATGATTAACCTTTTTGGCAATCCAATCTTCCAGCATAAAGCGTTCAAGGTAAAGTTTATCCGTTGCCTGCTCGGTAGATGGCACTTTCAGCGCTACTTTTTTTTGAGTTTGCAAATCAATTGCAAGATAAACATGACTACGACTACTGATATAAACCTGGCGAACAATTTCAAATCCGTCAAATTCAACTCTGGGCTTTAACGCAGGCGGTAACTGTAAATTTGAAATATCGCCCTGTTTCTTCAAAATCGCTTTTTGATTAAGCTGATTAACCCGGATAATCTGAATACTCAGATTATCATTACTGCCTTTGTCCAGAGCCAGCTTCACCAGATAATCCGCAGCTGATTGCAATTTTGAATATCGGTTTATCGCATCCATTATGTCCGCTTGCGAAATAAATTCGTAAACCCCGTCCGTGGCCTGAATAAAATAATCTCCCTGATGGATTTCTATGCACGTATGGTCCACTTCCAGCGTTTGCTGAACCCCCATAGCTCGCGACAAATAACTTTGTTCTGATGAAATGACTTTTCTGTGATCTGTACTTAACTGATTTAACTTTCCGCCTGCAAGGTGATAAATCCGGGTATCACCGACATTAAAAATATGTGCGTCCTGAGGTGTGATGACCAAAGCGCTGAATGTACAGACATAGCCTTTATCTTTGTTGTATTTAAATGGACTGTTTTGCGTTTGAGCATACAGCCAGGTATTAACGGATTTAGTTACCTTATTAACCGAACTCTCAATCGACCAGGCATCCGGCGTGCAATAATAATCTTCAATAAAAGCCTGCACGGATGCTTCACTGGCCACCTGACTGACCTGACTTGAGCTAATCCCGTCAGCCATCACAAAACATGCACCTTTAAAGCTAAGCACAGGATCCTGTGGGATCTGAAAATCCAAAAAATCCTGATTAATAGGTTTGATGCCGCTTGTTGTTGCCTGCCCAACAGATAAGCTTAAATTCTGGTTCACGGTAATCCCTAAGCAATATAATGGTTAATTTTGATTTGTTTTTATTCTGAATTAATTTTTTATAAAAACAAAAAAGCTCCACTCAATAAGCGGAGCTTTTAGATTCTAGTTGCATCATTTTATCGGCAACTGAATTAAGCCAGTTTGCGTTCCGGAGACGTTCTGACATGAGTTAAATAAAGCGGTAAACCCACTAATAAGAAGCCACCAACCAGGTTACCCAGAGCTGTTGGTAATTCATTCCAGATTAAATAATCCATTACTGTAAAATCACCGCCCATAATCATTGAGAACGGGAATAAAAACATGTTTACAATTGAATGTTCAAAACCCATGAAGAAGAACAGCATAACCGGCATCCACATCGCCGCCATTTTTGCGCCTGCTGAGGTTGAAATCATAGCGCCAACGACCCCCATAGACACCATCCAGTTACATAACATGCCGCGGATAAAAATTGTAAACCAACCCGCTACACCGTGTTCCTGATAGCCCACAGTTCTCGATTCACCGATGGCACTGACTTTAGCCGCGATTGCGCCACCATCGATTGAATAACCATAAGTTAATATAAATGACATAAAAAATGCTGTGGTGAGTGCACCGGCAAAGTTACCCACAAATACCAGCCCCCAGTTTCGCATCACCCCGCCAACGGTCACACCTGGTCGCTTATCAATTAACGACAAAGGTACTAAAGTAAATACACCGGTTAATAAGTCAAATTTCATTAAGTACAGCATAATGAAACCAACCGGGAACAATACAGCACCAACCAAAGGGCTACCGGTTTTAATCGCAACGGTAATTGCAAAAATTGCAGCTAAACCTAAAATCGCGCCCGCCATAAACGCACGAATAAAGGTATCTTTGGTCGACATAAAGACTTTTTGTTCGCCTGAGTCCACCATTTTTGTTACAAACTCACTGGGTTCTATATACGCCATTTTTCATTCCTCGTTGAAATAGAAGTGTGTTCAAAAATACAACATTGTATTATTGCTTTGGGTTTTAACTTTGTTGCCAGATAGGCTTTGCAAGCCAAGTGCCAAAATCATATGTAATTGTTTTAATTGAAATTAATTATTTTTTTTAAAATCCCAATGCGGCTTAGCTTTTTAACCTGATATATTTTGGGGTTATTTTATGCAAAGCCGGTTTCCGGCTGCACTAAGTATGTGCAATGCGTTTATTTTTCACCACTGCCCGCGGAGTCACTTTTGCTTTTTTATAAACTATGATGTTAAAATTTAAGCAAGTTTTTATTAAATGCCATGACTGATAACCGGACGAACCGTGAAATACGCTTTTTTATTGATATTGATGGCTGCACTTATGATGCAAACCACGAATGCCGTGGTTGAAGTTCACCATTTGCAACTTGAAAAAGCAGGTATGACGGCCAGCACCTTGTCACAGGCCCACAGCACTCAGCCGGATGAAGTATCTCACCACCAAAACGACCCCGACTGTAACCATTGCTGCCATTGTCACAAAATAAAAACCTTTAAAATTCAATCTGATATCAATTCGCGCAGACTCGCTCATTATTTCCGGCTTAAACCCGGATTAAGCGAGCTGATCGTCAAACGACCACCAACGACTTTATACCGCCCCCCTAAAATTAGCTAAGCCAGTTCAAACAATTCATAACGCAGCCACGCTCAAGTCACGGCTTTTCGCCGTTGTCATTTGTGGTTCATTTTTAGAATAAATTGGATTTACTTATGCTTATTCGTTTATTAAGCCGGCAGCTTGTGCTAGCTGCCCGCATGTTAATCTGGGTAACTGTTGTTTCAGCTTTTACCCTTAGGCTTGCCGAAGCCGCTCCGGATCAACCGGGTAAAAATCGGCTTAATTTAAAAACGGCAATCGAAAAAACATTGGCTCAACACCCGAGTTTAAAAATATTTGATTACCGGGTTAAATCACTCGAGGGCGCATTAAAAAGTGCAGCTCTCACCCCTGAAAAAACAATTTCGCTGGAAGCTGAAAATATACTCGGCAGCGGCGATATGCGCCTGTTAAAATCAACCGAGCTGAGCTTAGCTTTATCATCTGTGATTGAATTAGGCGGCAAACGAGACAAACGACGCGCTTCTGTTCAACAAAAATTTAAACAAGTTGAATTGGATAAAAAAGCGCAGGCACTCAATTTAATCGCCGCAGTTAGCCGCCGCTTTGTGGAGGCGGTCGCTGCGCAGGAAGCCTTAAAACTAGCCCGGCAAAACCTGACGCTGGCTCAAACCCGGGTCAAAAAAGTCAACAACCGCTACCAGGCCGGGGCCAGCCCGCAAGCTGAGGTCTACCGCGCCAAAGCCGATTTAGCACGGGCCCGGCTCGCGCTCAAACAAAAACAGCAGCAAGCAGACCAGCAAAAAGTTTTACTCAGTTTATTCTGGCAAAGCAATCAAGCAGGGTCTGCTAAGCCGTATTTTTCTGAGCTGACAGGCAATTTATTTGAATTTGGCCAGGCAAAAAATTTCAACCAGCTCCTCAATCAGTTATCGAACAACCCCGAAATATTAGCCCTGATTGCACGTCAGCAACAACAAAACGCAGATCTGGCCTTAATTGAAGCTCAGTCTAGTGCCGATGTCGGCTGGTCACTCGGGGTTAAATACGACAATGGGCCACAAGATCTGGGGTTTGTCGCCGGGTTGAGTTTACCACTCAATCAAGCCGGTCGTAACCAAGGCCAAATTAAGTCAGCTTTAGCGACCCGCAATCAAACTCTGGTTGCTCAGGCGACTTTGCGTCAGCAGTTGCACGCACGCCTATATCAAACTTATCAAGCCCGCGAGTTCCACCTGTTGTCATTGACCGATTTAGACGAACAAATCCTCCCGCTTCTTAATACGGCGCTGATTCAAACTCGGACAGCTTATCAGGCGGGACGTTATGACTATAGCGAATGGATAAGCGCCCGTCAGGCACTGATTGATGCGCAACAAGCGCGGATCCGACACGCCAAACAAATACTTTTACACAATATTGAATTAGAACGCCTGACCGGCACCCGTGTTTTTTCACCCAATTCTCAAGGGGCAGAATAATGAATTTTAAAATCACCCGTTTTATCACCCTACTCGCTTTATCCGGCCTGAGTCTGGCCGTCAACGCTTCAAATAGCCATACGGATGAAGCGGATTCAACGCAGCACCATGATAGTATCCACTTAACGGGCCAAATGGCTCAAGCAGCCGGGCTTAAATTTGAAAGTGCAGGGCCCGGCACAATCGCCCGCACCCTGACCAGTTATGCAAAAGTTGTCTATGACCCAAGCCAAGTCAGTCATGTTAGAGCCAGATTCAGTGGGATTATTGAGCAAGTTACCGTCAATATCGGAGATACAGTGAAACAAGGCCAGGTTCTGGCGAAAATTGAATCCAATGAAAGTTTGCAAACTTATCAGCTAAAAGCGCCTATTGCCGGGCGGATAACCAAACGCCATGCCAATCCAGGTGAACTGACACAAGCGAAAATACTTTTTACCATTATGGACGATAGTGCTCAGTGGCTTGAACTTAAAGTATTTCCGACGCAGATTGAAAAAATAAAACCCGGCCAGCAAATCCGGTTTCAAGCCAGCACAGATGGCAAATGGTCCAGCGCCCGGATCCAACACCTGCTAGCAGATGAAAGCGGTCAGCCTTACCTGATAGCGCGCGCGGCTTTAACCGAGCGTCATCAACAAGTATTCAACGGCCGGGTGCTGAAAACCTATATTCAACTCTCCCGGACTCAGGTTGCAGTGCGGGTAAATAATGAAGCTTTGCAGCAATATGAAGGTAAAACTGTGGTATTTGTCCGCGAGCAGGACCAGATTTTTGCCCGCCCGGTCAAACTCGGCCTACAGGATAATGCCTATAGTCAGATTGTGCACGGCCTGGCACCGGGAGAGCAGTATGTGAGCCACAATAGCTATTTAGTCAAAGCGGATTTAGGCAAGTCTGCTGCCGGTCACCATCATTAAAGCGAGGTCAGTATGATTGAATCAAGTTTAAGATTTGCTATTCAAAGACGCTGGCTGGTCATGCTTGCCTGCCTGTTTGTCGTCTTGGCCGGAATGATTAATTATCACAAACTGGCGATTGATGCCGTGCCGGATATTACCAATGTGCAGGTACAAATCAATACCCATGCCTCCGGGTATTCACCACTTGAAACTGAGCAACGAATTACCTTTATTGTAGAGAATGCACTGGCTGGTCTACCAAAACTGGACTATACACGCTCGCTCTCAAGATACGGGTTGTCTCAGGTTACTGCGGTGTTTGAAGAAGGTACAGACCTTTATTTTGCGCGCAGTTTGATTGATCAGAAACTTGCCGGGCTAAAAGCTCAGTTGCCGGATGGGATATTACCGCAAATGGGTCCAATTGCCACCGGGCTTGGCGAGATTTTCAGTTATTCGGTTTCTGCCAGATCCGATGCCGTGCAGGCAAACGGGCAAGCTTATGACGCCATCGCCCTGCGTGAAATTCATGATTGGGTAGTAAAACCTCAGCTCGCTCGGGTAAAAGGCGTCACCGAAATCAATACCATTGGAGGCTATGAAAAAGCATTCCACATCACCCCGGATACCCAAAAAATGCTGCAGTATCAGGTTGATTTTGATGCCATAGCTGCGACCGTCAGACAAAACAATCAAAATACAGGTGCCGGTTTCATTGAACGCAACGGCCAGCAGTTTTTAGTTCGATCGCCCGGTCAGTTAAGCCAAATCAAAGAAATTGAGCAACTTGTCATTAAAACATTCGGGCAAACGCCGGTGCGAATTTCAGATGTTGCCGAAGTCTCAATCGGCAAAACACTGCGCACCGGGGCTGCTACATTAAATGGCCAGGAAACCGTTATCGGCACGGCCATGATGTTAGTGGGCGAAAATTCCAAACAAGTCGCGCGCAGCGTAGCGAGCAAGCTTAAATCAGTGCAAAACTCGTTACCTGAAGGCGTTTATATCGAAACCTTGTATGACCGGACACATCTGGTTAACCGGGCAATCAATACCGTTAAAAATAACTTAATCGAAGGCGCTCTATTGGTGATTTTGGTGTTATTTTTATTGTTGGGGAATCTGCGTGGCGCGCTGATAACAGCCGCTGTGATACCGCTGGCTATGTTGGCAACAGTGACAGGTATGGTTAAAACCGGGGTGTCGGCCAACCTGATGAGTTTAGGCGCGCTCGATTTTGGTTTAATTGTTGATGGCGCCGTGATTATTGTTGAAAATGCGATTTTAAGGCTCTCACAAAACCCGGCCAACCTGAGTTTAAAGGAGCGCTTAGCATTAGTGTTTGACGCCACAAACGAGGTCATTCGGCCCAGTTTGTTTGGTGTGACCATTATTACTGTGGTTTATATTCCGCTATTTAGTTTAACCGGGGTTGAAGGCAAAATGTTTCATCCGATGGCTGCCACTGTGGTGATGGCGCTACTGGCCGCTATGGTGCTTGCATTTACCTTTGTCCCGGCGGCGATCGCCATCTTTGTAAAAGGGAAAGTTAGCGAAAAACAAAGCCCGATCATTCGCGTTTGCAAATCAGCCTACCATCCGGTGTTAAAACTGGCGCTTAAGCTTAAATTTGGGGTTTTGGCAGCTGCCCTCGTTCTGGTTGGTTTAAGTGGCTGGCTTGCAACTCAACTGGGCAGTGAGTTTGTCCCACAGCTCAATGAAGGCGATATTGCCATGCATGCAATGCGTATCCCGGGCACAGGTGTAGATCAGGCTGTCGAGATGCAAGATCTGCTTGAAACTCAGATTTTACAATTACCTCAGGTTGATAAAGTATTCAGCAAAATTGGGACAGCAGATGTCGCAACAGATCCTATGCCACCCAATGTTGCCGATACCCTGGTGATGCTCAAACCCAAATCAGAGTGGCCGGACCCTAGCTTAACTCAGGCAGATCTGATTGAAACCATAGAAGCCAAAGTAAAGCAAATTCCAGGTAACAATTATGAGTTTACTCAACCGATTCAGATGCGCTTTAATGAGCTGATCTCAGGTGTGCGCGCGGATTTTGCGGTGAAGGTATTTGGTGATGACCTTCAGGTTTTACTGCAGACTGCAGAACAAATCAGCCAGACATTGCAGCAAATTAACGGTGCATCAGATGTAAAGGTTGAACAGGTTGAAGGCCTGCCCCTGATCAGTGTTAAGCCAAAACGCGAGCAGTTGGCCCGCTACCAACTGAGCCTAGCCGATCTCCAAAAAACAGTCAGTACAGCCATTGGTGGTCAGCCGGCCGGCCTGCTCTATCAGGGCGATCGCCGTTTTCAAATCAGTGTTCGCCTGCCCGAACAGACACGTATAAAAGTCGAACAACTGGCTGATTTTCCAATCTTGCTCGATTCAGGCGAATATGTTCCGCTGGCAGAAGTTGCCAGTATCTCCACTGAGCTGCAACCAAACCAGATTAGCCGTGAAAACGGCAAACGCCGGGTCGTGGTTACTGCCAATGTGCGCGGAACTGATTTGGGTTCGTTTGTTCAACAGGCGCAGCAAAAAATTCAGCAACAGCTGGATATTCCGGCGGGTTACTGGCTCGATTATGGCGGCACGTTTGAGCAGCTTGAATCGGCCAGCAAACGTTTAAGTATCCTTGTGCCTGTGACTTTGACTATCATATTTACCCTACTGGTACTCGCATTTAACTCGCTTAAAGATGCGCTGATTATTTTCACTGGCGTGCCGCTTGCGCTCACAGGGGGAGTGATTGCGCTCTGGTTGCGGCAAATGCCATTGTCTATTTCAGCAGGCGTTGGTTTTATTGCCTTGTCGGGGATAGCAATATTAAATGGGCTGGTGCTTTTATCTTTTATCCGCCAGCATTATCTGGAAAATAAGGACTTAACCACAGCAATTATCAGCGGTGCCATGACCCGCTTGCGGCCGGTATTAATGACCGCGTTAGTAGCAAGTTTAGGGTTTATTCCAATGGCACTGAATACAGGGACCGGTGCCGAAGTTCAAAGGCCGCTGGCGACTGTGGTGATTGGCGGGATTATTTCTTCAACCCTGCTTACTTTGATAGTCCTGCCTGTGCTATACAGCTTATTTAACCGCAATCCCCCGTTAAGCAAGCCGGGTTAATAATCTGTGAGCAAGCCCGGGACAGGCTTGCTCTTTACAAAAACATTTTGCCCTGACTGGATAAGACAGCGCGGCCACCTAAGCTAACTTGTATCCCCTGCTCTGAAACAGACTTGGTTTCAATATGCAGGTAACTATAGCGTTCTTGGTGCACCCCGCGCTCAACTATAAATTCACCGGGCGGGTTATCAAACTGTTGTAAGTAACCGGCAAACGCAGGCATTGCAGCACCAACCGGAGGATCTTCATGTATCCCAAACACAGGACCGACTAAACGGCAGTGAAAATCAGCGTCATGGTCATCATCAGCCTGACAATATAATAAAATCGCATTCGCGCAGGTGGCCGGTGCGGTTGACGAAGCCCAGGCATCATAACTGAAGCGGATCCGTTTTAACGTTTCCAGGCTGTCAACCGGCACGACTAGATACGGAATTTCGCTGGCGACCAACATGGGTTTAAAATTTGGAATAAACAGGTTTTCTGCCGGCACGGTTAAAAAATTAGACAGCTCCTCTTCAGTCGGTGCAAAGCTATCATATTCAGGTCTGGCGTTAACCACAAACTCATTAAACACAGGTTTGCCATTATCCATCCGAACATGGCATTCAACTAATCCATGCGGCTCTTCAATCGTAAACTGGTTATCGCCATCTTTAAGGTCTAATTGTTTAAAATGCGCCAGTGCATAAATGGCAGCTAGGGTCGGATGGCCACCAAAATCAAATTCTCGTTTACTGTTAAAAATGCGAATTTTTTTATCTGCTTTTTCACTCGATGAGATAAAAACGCAGCGCCATAAACTAAACTCAGCCGCAATTTGCATCATTTGCTGAGCACTTAGCCCTTCGGCTTCTCTTACGACCGCAATTTGTGCCCCTTGAAATTTCTGGTCCGTAAATACATCAACAGTTACATATTCTAATTCTGACATCCTTCCTCCTCATTCAGACAAATAACGTATTGCCTTGAGTAAACTAAACTTATTCTTTATTTAGCTTTTGCCAGAATTAACAATATGTCAACAAGTCTCAATCAATTTTTAAATATTTATGCATCTGCACAGATAACCGCCAGTTATTTTCAATACAGGTTTGAATAGCCAGTTGAGTCGCTCTGGGTTTCTGACTGATTGGCTGAAGACAAATACTAATTTGTCGACTCGCCTGGCGCTGCTTTAACAAGGCTTTTAAATCATCAATATGTTGCTCTGTTGCCACCGGATGTTTAATTTCATCCGCCCTGTCTAATGCAGAGGTGAGCACTGTATAGCCCCCTTTCATACCTACTTTTGGCGAAACAGTTACATAAGTATCGGGATGCGTCTTCACCTCAAATGTACCACTGGTTTCAATTTGGGTTGTACAGCCGGCATCATGTAAAACCCGAGTCAGTTCGGTTAAATCATACATACAGGGTTCACCACCAGTGATCACAATATGACGGGCTTTGTAGTTTTGAATAATTGCCAGAATTTCATCGCTTGTCTGCTCAGCCCAGGCTTCGGATTCATTAGAAACATCGATAATGTTTGAAACATCCACTTTAAGCTCGGGTTTAACTTCCCAGGTATGTTTGGTATCGCACCAGGCGCAGCCCACCGGACACCCTTGCAGGCGAATAAAAATAGACGGTATACCCGTCATACTGCCTTCACCTTGAATGGTTTCAAATAATTCATTAACGGGATATTTCATATCAGGCTTGTAACCTCTGCTGGTATCAGTAAACTTAGCGCGCATTATAGGCTATTTTTTGAGGAAATCATGTCTGAAAAAGCAGTTGTTATTTATTCCGGAGGTATGGACTCCTTTACTGTGCTTAACCAAGCAATAGCCGAAGGCTATCAGGTTTATCCGTTAAGCTTTAATTATGGCCAGCGCCACTTAAAAGAACTCGAATTTGCCGGTGAGGCATGTCGAAAATTAAATCTACCTCATAAAATTGTTGATATCTCAGCTATCAATACCTTGTTAGCCGGTTCTTCGTTAACCGATGATATCGATATTCCGGAAGGTCATTACGAAGAAGATAGTATGAAATCTACTGTGGTACCAAACCGTAATATGATTTTATTATCGCTTGCTGTCGGTTACGCGGTATCAATCGGTGCTAAAAAAGTTTTTTATGGTGCACATTCGGGCGATCATGCGATTTACCCGGATTGTCGTCCCGAATTTGTAGAAAAGATGAAAGCCGTTTGTGCCATTGCTGACTATCAACCGGTTGATATTGTGACGCCATTTTTAAATGATTCAAAAATCGATATCTTAACCCATGGTTTAAAAATGGGATTAGATTATAGCCAAACCTGGACTTGTTATAATGGTCGGGATAGAGCTTGTGGCAAATGCGGCGCCTGTCAGGAACGCTTAGAAGCTTTTGAAAAAAATGGCTTAACAGACCCATTAGAATACGAATAAACACCTGATTTATAATGGAAATAAAAAAGCCGTTAACTTGCTTAACGGCTTTTTTACACTTTATAAAGCAATCCGGAAGATTATTGTTTTTGTTTGAACATAAGGGAACAAGGGACTTGTCCAACTGAGAGCGTTTTTAATTGTTTGTAGTTTGCGTGCTCAAAAAAGGCTCTGTATTTTTCAACTGTCACCAGTACGCCGACTCCTTCTGTCTTTTTATGTTCAGCTATCATAGTATCGATTGCCTGCATTAAATAATGGCCCACACCGTGATGCTGATGATGAGGATGTACGCCAATAAAAGCAAGCAAATGGTAGTTTTCAAAAAGAATTGCTTCACGGATTTTTTGCTCTTTTTCTATCATGTTTCGGGTAGAGACATAGCCGGTTGTTAACATCATTTTTAAGCGCCAGTGCCAAAAGCGCTCTGCCCCGAAATTCGAACCGGGTTCAATCAAACAGGCTACAGCTAATAAGTGTTCTTCTTCGTCATATATGCCAATCATTGGCTGGGATTTATCCCAAAATATCAATAACTCTTCACGAATTGCGGCTCTGAGCCTTTGCTCATACCCTTCAAGTTTACTTTGAAAACAATCCATAAAAAACGGATCATCAAAATAAGCTAAATATAACAGTGAACTTGCAATATTAATGTCTTCTGCTGATAAATAAACCGCTTTAAGATTTTGAGTTATTTCCATTTAAAACCCTTTTTATAAAAATAAATGCTCAATGCCAATAACTGAAGCAAGCTCATCAGAGCCATAAATACAAATATAGCTTTATTTTCACGATTTAAGTAATCATTTATCACAACTTGATTAATTTTAGTGATTAAAACTTGTGATGAATCAATTTGTTGCAACCAGTTGTCTATTTCCTGATTAACATTTTGTTTAAGTACTAACCTATCCCGGTTGGTTGAATGTACCGATTCTGACGATAATTCAGGCTGCAGGGCCAGCCAATCTGACCATTTCTTCAATGCCAGCTTGGTTGGAATATCGGAGAAATCCCGACTCAGTTGAGTAAATTCATCATGCAATTGTTTTACTGAAGCACTCACTGAATCCAATTCAGCCAGTTGCTGAATATAAAAGCCAGCTTCTAACGCTTGCAAATACGCTTGCGCACTGGCTTGCAGCGAATCAAACTTTTCTTCGCCCTGCTTTTGGTTTAACGCATTAAACAAGTCGCTTCGATTAGCATTTGCGGTTAATTTGTCAAATTCGGTGCTGGCTTTATAAGCTTCAAGTCGCTCTATAGTTGGAGCCAGCGTCTGTTTTAGCTTAAACTTAGCTTCATTGATTAAAGCTAATGCCTGTGAAACCTGCTGATCCGATGAATTTAATTTGGTTAAATACCGAATCAGACCTTCATCTCCGTCCAGCGCTTGGCGAATACGCTGTGCAAACTCTGATAAATTTTGCCGTGCAATAGGCAGTTCAATCATCTTATCTAACTGGATCTGAAGTTGATTCAGGTTTTGATTGATAGCTTTCAGATTCAATTCATTATTGTCTGCTGTTAATAAATAACTTTGAATGGCCAGTTGAGTTTCAGCCTGCTGCGCGCTATTCAGATACCTGGATAGCAGTTCGGCCTGCTCATTCTCAGCTAGCCAGAGTGTTAAACTTAACACTAATAAACTGGCAGACATCAGCAGAATGACGATTTTAAACACTATCGACTTTTTATCACTCAGCCGCTTGTTAATATTTTTAAGCGCTGAAAAATGGTCTGAGCGGACTGGACCAGAATCCTTTATCGGGTCGCTAATGCGCCCTTTTCCCTGCGTATTACTTTGTTGATGAGGTTGCTTTGACTGCCCTTTTTTATTAGCAGAATCTTCATTATCGAGTGCAAATGACGTCTGTTCCATGTATTTGAATTTTCTAACGAGTTTCCTTCATAGTAACAGCTGAATATAAAATAACCAAACCTTGTCCATCCCCCTTTTTAAAACTGTGAATAGGTCAAGATACTGATTTTTTGATATCCGCAAAAGCACTCGCTATAAGCAAGCTCAGCTGCGTATAAGACTAGTTGGGCAATTTTAATTATGTGCATGAGGTTAATTAACAACCGTCCTTACCTGTTAGCCTGATTGTTTTTCAAGCCAGTTTTTATATTCAGCAGACATAATAAATGCATCGCTCTTATCAAAATCTGCAAGAATTGCCTGATCAAGTGTTGCGTCAAATTTACTATTAATCACATCCATGGCTTTAACGGCCAACTCATAGTCTTGCGAATACAGGCTAACTTGTAGCATGGCAACATAGGCTTCCAAGTCAAGCGGATCAGCCAGAACCGCCTGATGACTATGGTGGATAGCCTGCTTATAATTTCCTTCATAAGCGTTCAAAATAGCCAGCTCACTTTGCATTTTAACATCCTTCAACGCGCTATCTGGTAATTGCAGAATGGATTGAATGGCAGATGTATAGGCTTCGAATTCAACAAAGTGAGCTTCTAACATACCGGGAAATTCACCAAAAGATTGATACGCTTTGATTAAATCTGCCAGTATAGGCTGGCTCTGAGCAGCGCTCATGGTTGCCAATTTTCGTTGCACATAGTCCAGTAAAATGGGTTTATTTCGATAAGTTTCAACTAACTGGTTAAACGCAGAAGTCGCTTTTTTTATCTGCCCCCGCTCAAGTGAGACAATCAGCTCCATCACTTTTAACTTATGTTCAAGGTTATCAAAATTAGTCAGTTCTATTTCAATAAAATCAGTGTACTGGATCAAAAAATCAAGCGTTGAATAAGGTGAATACAGGTTCTGCACGTCGTAAATTTTTAAGCTGTTCAAATCCAGATAAAAATCCATATAGATATATCCGGCATCCCCAAAACTGATTCGATAATGGCTTAAATAATCGCTGCTGCCTATCTGTGTCGAATACAGGTAATACCATTCACTTGACCCTTTATTGATATGATTGGCGACCAGCGTTGTAATAGCACCAGATACGGTTTTGGCACGCAATTGATAGTCTTTAGGTTTTAAATACGGACTTGAATATTTGCGCTTTATTTCAGTCAATATTTTTTCATCATCGATGCTGGATTTAAATAGGTCCAGTTGTTTATTGTTTAAACTTTGCTCTAGTTTTAAGTTAAAGTTTAAGACGGCTAAATCTTTGGTTTTGGCCTGCTGTTTAACCAGTTGAGCCGGCTTCGTCTGTTGCTGAGTACTACCACAAGCCGAAAGAATCAAACACAAGAGTGCAATAAAAATAGACGGAGTAAATTTAAAATTGATCATTCTGGTTCAACCTTAATCTGCTAATTGCTTCTGGTTAAGAGCAGATAATAATGTTTTCATTTCTTCGATTGCATATTCCTGCGTCACATTGGTGATGCTATTGGTATACATCATCTGATTGTCTATCGTTTTTGCGACCGATAAGTAATCTGCAACATCAGCAGCAGGGACAAAACTCTGCTTAATGTTCAGTTCATTGATAAAGGTCAGTCTACGCCTGTCATATTCAATTTTTGATTTGAATAGTAAGTATTCATTATTAATGACGTTTTCAGATGAAGACTGACTGAAATCAATGTCTTCCGGAAACTGAATGGTCACTTTATGACTGGAGTGAACCGGTTCACCAATCGAGAGCGGGTGCTGTCTGATAATGGTTTCCGGCTGAGTCAGATATTGACTGACATAGTTCGCTGTTAACTTAAACTCAGCACTCTTATCTTCAGTCAATGACCAGTATCCAGGCACTAAATAGCGCTCTTCAAATACAATCGTATTAGCCTCAAGGTTGTCTATCGCTTTTAGCTTTTGTATAGGTTTGATTTTTGGATAGGTTTTAGCGTAATAGTTAATATACTGTTTTTCTAATTTTTGGATGCCGCTAGTTGCCAGTTTGTAACGCATATATTCAGCTTCTTCACCACTAAAAGTCGTTTTAACGCGCCAATAAACAGGTGAAAAATAATCCGGCGCAATAATAGTTTCAATCACATCCACACGGGTCTGAATATTCTGTATTGGCGTTGCATCTATCAGTGCCTTTGAATCTGCTGAAACGACAAGCGCTCTTTCATAATTAAACTGGTGTTTATTTTCAATTTTGCTGCCTTGATGCGTTACCGTCGGATCAATCCAATAATCTTGATCCCGCCACTTAATTTTTGTAATTGCATGATTAAATGCATAATGACCGGGCAGTCGCTGATCTAGGGCCCGTTTCCTGCGAGTTGAGACCAAAGCTACGTTAGCTTCAACGCCAATTGCTTTGAGTAAATCAACCAGTAAAAAAGATTTGTCTTTACAATCACCGAACCGGTTTTCAAATACTTCAGCCGGATGGTGCGGTTTATGCGAATTAACGCCCAACTCAAGACCAAGATATCGAACATCATTTTGTACAAAATTAATTGCATTATTGAGTGCCTGTTCAACCGGCAGTTGTTTCAACTCAGAGATATACGCTGAATAGGCCGTTGAATTTAAGGAATCAAGCTTAAAGAGTTTATCTGCCCAGCGCGCTACATCATGCCAGGATTGATAATCGCTAAACTCAACATATGGTGCAGTGTACTGCCAACCCGGCACTTTATCCTCATCGGGCAAAGCCGGGATATCGGTTAACCTAATTTGAAAATATTGCTGATTATGATGAGTCGATACATCAACAATTGAGTTGTCCATACCATACACATTAAAACGAATATGATTGTCCGACGGAGCTGTAACTAAGATATGAACCTCGTCAACATCAATGCCCCAGGCCAACCAGTTTGAATAATCAAAATGGCCATCAAAAACAGGGTTGATACCGATAATACTGTAACTATAATCAATTAAATCCCCTATTTGCACATTTTTGAGCTGAATCAGGGCTTGGTACTCACCGGAATAAATATTGCTGTCTTTATCATCCTCTGCATTTAGTAGCTGAATATCTTCCTGGCGGAGCTGATAAATAGTTTGACCATTTCGGATAACCGATACTTTGTGAATTGTCAGGGTTTCATAAGCCGGATTAAAATAAATTGATACATCCGAATAATCATTTAGCCCGGATGAATCTGTTGGTGAATAGGCGTAGCGATAAAAAGCTTGCTTGATATCCCCAGCATTCGCCTGCTCTTCAACCAAATAATAGTGGTTAGGCCGTCTCATATCCGCCAGAGGTTGTTCAGTGATTTGACTCAGTTGAACCCAGTCGGGCTCAGCTGAAATATTAACTTTTGGTGGGGCCTCAAACGCCAGTGATAAACTGGCCGTAAACTGACAAAAAATGATGAAAAGACATTTAATAATTAACGGGTATCGCACTACACGCATCCTTGGTCTGTATTATTATTTAAACTATTTTTTTGCTTGAACTATAGCGTATCCGGCAACAAACTTACAATAAAAGTCCATCATCAAACGGAATAAAACGATTGGCTGACAGAGCAAGTGCGTTTGCGGTTAAGGGCTCAGCGCCATAAACATCAACGGTTTTCCCTTTTTGTTTGAGTGTATCAACTAAAATCGCAAAATCGCCGTCGCCGGACACCAAAACGATTTTATCTACCTGTTGGGCGTATTCCAGTGCATCAATGGTAATCCCCACATCCCAATCCCCTTTAGCAGAACCATCAAGGCGTTTAATAAAGGGTTTAAGTTTCACTTCAAAGCCTATCGCACGCAGAATATTTTGAAATTCAGTTTGCTTTTGATCGCCCCTGTCTACCGCATACGCAAAGGCTTTAACAATTTCACCTTGTTTTTTTACTTCAGCCCAAAACCGATTGTAATTAAAATTTCGTTTGAATGCCTGTCGGCTCGTGTAATACACATTTTGAACATCGACTAGGATGAGTATTTTATCGGTCATTTTCGCCTCGTGGATACTTTGTAAATTGGAAAACAGTTTTCATCCGCCATAAAAAAAGCCACTAAAGCAGAACTTTAGTGGCTTAATATATTCAAATTATTGAATCGTTTTATGCATCGGTTAACGGACGCATATGCGGAAACAGAATAACATCTTTAATGGTTGGACAATCCGCAAATAACATCACTAAACGGTCAATCCCTATACCCTGACCTGCTGTTGGCGGTAAACCATATTCAAGTGCAGTAATATAATCATCGTCATAGTGCATGGCTTCTTCATCACCTGCATCTTTTTCTTCTACCTGCTTACGAAAACGTGCTGCTTGATCTTCAGCGTCATTTAATTCCGAGAAGCCATTGGCCAGTTCACGACCACCGACGAAGAATTCGAACCTGTCTGTTACAAACGGATTTTCATCGTTACGACGTGCCAGTGGCGATACTTCCCACGGATATTCTGTAATGAATGTGGGCTGAATTAATTTATGCTCTGCCACTTCTTCAAAGATTTCACACAAGTATTTACCCGCACCCCAGATACCTTCCTGCTCAGGCTCTTTAACACCCACCTGTTTGGCCATTGCACGAATTGCATCAAAGTTATTTTCAGGATCTTTTAATACTGCAGCATCTAACTCGGGCGCATGTTTAATCACAGCATCGGCCATAGATAAACGCTCAAACGGTTGACCAAAATCATACTCTATGGTTTCTAAGATATTACCTTCATCGTCACGTTTGGTATTGGTTACCGTCGTTGTTCCTAACACATCTTGTGCAATGGTACGCAGCATGTCTTCGGTTAGATTCATTAAATCTTTGTAGTCAGCATACGCCTGATAGAATTCAATCATAGTGAATTCTGGGTTATGACGCGTGCTTAAACCTTCGTTTCTAAAATTACGATTAATTTCAAAAACACGGTCAAATCCACCTACTACTAAACGTTTTAAATACAACTCTGGCGCGATACGCAAAAACATATCAATGCTTAAAGCATTGTGGTGAGTAACGAATGGTTTAGCCGTCGCACCGCCCGGAATGACCTGTAACATAGGTGTTTCCACTTCCATAAAACGACGCTCAGTTAAATACTTGCGGATACCGCTTACTACTTTTGAACGGATTTGGAATACATCACGGGTTTCTTGGTTGATCATTAAATCGACATAACGCTGACGGTATTTGGTTTCCTGATCTGCCAGACCATGATATTTTTCAGGTAAGGGACGCAAGGATTTAGTTAATAATTTATATTCAACCATGTGGACATACAGATCCCCTTTGCCTGATTTATGAAGCGGACCTTTAACACCAATAATGTCACCTATGTCCAATACACCATAGCGCTCTTTTAAATCAGCCTGTACCGTTTTTTTATCGGCATAGGCCTGAATACGGCCAGTCATATCCTGAATCACCATAAAAGGACCGCGTTTAGCCATGATACGGCCGGCAATTGAAACAATGTTATCTTCAGCTTCTAACGTTGGTTTATCTTTTTCACCAAACTCAGCTTGAAGATCAGCAGCATAATGCTCAGGCTGAAAATCATTTGGGTGTGCATTTGCCGAGCAGTTTTCACGAATGCTGGCGAGTTTAGCTTTACGCTCAGCAATCAGTTTATTGTGCTCTTGTGCGCTTTCAGTTTGATTTGATGCGTTTTGTTCAGACATAAGTATTCCAGTAATGACTAAATTCGATTCTAAATAACTCTGTATTCTGGGCTTTAAAAGCCATAAATCAGAGACCTGCTTTGAGTGCAGCTTCAATATAAGGGTCTAGTTCGCCGTCTAATACAGCTTGAGTATTACGGTTTTCAACCCCGGTTCTTAAATCTTTAATGCGGGAATCATCCAGTACATAAGAGCGGATCTGACTGCCCCATCCAATGTCGGATTTACCTTCTTCCATAGCTTGTTTTTCAGCATTTTGTTTTTGTAGTTCAAGCTCATATAATTTAGCTTTCAGCTGTTTCATCGCCTGATCTTTGTTTTTATGCTGAGAGCGATCATTTTGACACTGAACAACTGTATTGGTTGGCAAGTGAGTAATACGAACCGCTGAATCAGTTCGGTTTACGTGCTGACCGCCCGCCCCGGACGCGCGATAGGTATCAATTCGTAAATCTGCCGGGTTTATATCAATTTCAATATCATCATCAACTTCCGGATAAACAAAAGCAGATGCGAATGACGTATGACGTCGGTTACCTGAATCAAACGGAGATTTTCTGACAAGTCTGTGAACCCCGGTTTCGGTTCTTAACCAACCAAATGCATATTCACCAGAGACTCGTATTGTCGCCGATTTAATGCCAGCAACATCACCGTCAGAGACTTCGATTAATTCGGCTTTAAAGTCATGAGATTCAGCCCAGCGTAAATACATGCGCAGCAACATACTGCACCAATCCTGCGCTTCAGTGCCGCCTGATCCGGATTGTAAATCGATATAACAGTCAGCCGTATCCTGAGGGCCGCTGAACATACGCCTGAATTCTAACTCGCCAATTTTAACTTCTAGCTCATCAAGTTCAGCGACGGCTTCATCAAATGTATCTTGATCTTCAGCTTCAACCGCTAACTCAATTAACCCTTCAACATCTTCAACACCCTGCTCGAGTGCATCAATTGTCTTAACAATGGTTTCAAGTGTGGATCTTTCTTTGCCGAGTGCTTGCGCTTTTTCGGGTTCATTCCACACATCGGGCTCTTCTAATAATCGGGAAACTTCTTCTAAACGCTCTGATTTTTGTTCATAGTCAAAGATACCCCCTAAGCGTTTGAGTACGCTCTGCAATATCTTTTATTTTGGTATGTACCGGGTTTAATTCAAACATCCAATTGCTACTTAAAAGTTATTAATTCTGGTTTCAAAATAAGCGCGAAATTGTACCCAAATTTACGCCTATTTGGTATAGCTAACTTAGCTTTACTGCAACTAAAGTTTTAATTTTTAGTCGCAAATTTCATTTTTTGAAAAATTAAAAAGCTAAAACGCCTCATCTGCATCGGGAAATAAAAAACCTTCATTAACGATAGCTAACAGTAAATTAAATGCTTCCGCGTGGCTCACGAATTTAATGAGTTGCTGAGCTTGGTATTTGTCTTGCTCGGCAATCAAGCGTGCAAGTTCAAATTGTGGTTCCGACAAACACACTGACTCACCATTAATAAACAACTGGTTATTAACAAATAGACACCTAAGTCCGCCTAATCTGTGCCAGTTAATCGACTCTGCGTCGCTTTGTACTAACAACTCTTTTAAATCTTCGGCTTCATATCCGGGTTCAACCGGCTGAATATCCAAGTCATGTTTTGCCTGACTAAGGTAACGACCGACAAATTGCTCAAATTGATGTTTATCGTTGATTGTTGACAATATCAATTGTTTTAAGTCAGCCTGTTCATCTGGCAAAACATCACTTTTATTGGTTCTCAATACCAAATCCGGATCTGCATATCTTTGTTTAAAACATTCTTCCTGCAGTGCATAATCGGCAAATGCAGATAATAAATCCTGCTGGTTTGGTGCCCGAAATCCGACTGAATAATTCAGAGCGGCTTCTATAGCATAGCCTTCATGCGGACATCCCGGCGGGATGTAGAGTAAATCTCCAGGTTCCAGTATGTCGTCAATACAGGCTTCAAAACCGGTCACCTGCAGCAAGTCCGGATGAGGGATAGTATCGGTTAAAGCCTGTCTGTAACCCACTTTCCAGTGACGTTTACCCTGACCTTGCAATATAAATACATCATATTGATCAACATGAGCGCCCACGCCGCCACCTGGCATTGAAAAACTGACCATTAAGTCATCGATTCGCCAGTTTGGAATAAACCTAAAAGGATTCATTAAAGCTGCGGCATCCGTAGACCAGTGATCAACTGCTTGAACTAACAAAGTCCAGTCACTTTCACCGAAATGACTATAGTCTTCAAATGGTCCATGTTCAACGTGCCAATGAGTACCTTGTTTGGCAATGACCCTTGATTCTACTTCATCTTCTAAGGCTAAACCTGCCAGTTCATCAGCATCTATGGGATCGACAAAATTTTTGAATGCGCCTTTGATCAAAACTGGTTTTTTTTGCCAGTATTCTGCCAAAAACGCTTCTACATTAAACTCTGAAAATTGATAATTCATGTTTTATCCTCATTCTGTGAGCAATAAACTGACCACTTTCCGCACAAAAGGCCCGACAATCATAATCGTTGGAAAAGCAACCACAAATGCAAATGCCCAAGCTTTAAGCCAGATTTGCAAAATGCCGTCTACCCAGCCTAAATTAAATAAAGTGATCACAAATGACATAATGCAGGACATAGTCAATGCCATCACAAACGCAAATACTTTATGCTGATGCCTTTTATCAATCACAAGGACCTCATTGGCTAATTTAAACTGAATTCAAAAACACAAAAGGCAGCCAATTAGCTGCCCTATTATGTGTAAATAACACTTATCAGAAATATTCATTATAAATGAATATTTCTTGCTCAAACATTATGGATTAAATTTCATCAACAAATGCTTGTGCACGGCCAATATAGCTGGCTGGTGTCATTTCTTTAAGACGTGATTTTTCTTCAGCCGGAATTTCAAGCTTCTCAATAAAATCAGCCATAATTTCTTTGTTAACACGCTTACCACGAGTTAATTCTTTAAGCTTTTCATATGGTTTTTCAATGGCATAACGACGCATAACTGTTTGAATTGGTTCAGCTAGCAATTCCCAGTTTTGATCCAGCTCGTTTAATAAACTTTGCTCGTTTACTTCTAACTTGCTGATACCTTTTAAAGTGGCCTGATAAGCAATAATTGAATTAGCTGCGCCTACACCCAAGTTACGCAAAACCGTTGAATCGGTTAGATCACGCTGCCAGCGAGATACAGGCAGTTTTTGCGCTAAATGCGTAAAGATAGCATTGGCAATGCCTAAGTTACCTTCAGAGTTTTCAAAATCAATCGGGTTAACTTTGTGCGGCATAGTAGATGAACCAATTTCACCGGCAACTGTTTTTTGTTTAAAGTGACCTAATGCGATGTAAGCCCAGATATCACGGTCGAAGTCCAGGATAATCGTATTGGCACGACCGATTGCATCAAATAATTCAGCAATATAATCATGCGGCTCAATTTGAGTTGTATAAGGATTCCAGGTTAATCCTAATGAAGTGACAAAACTTTCACTGATGCTGTTCCAATCTAAATCAGGGTAAGCTGATAAGTGAGCATTATAGTTACCTACAGCACCATTAAATTTACCTAAAATTTCAACCTGAGCGATTTGGTCACGCTGGCGCTTTAAACGCATATAGACGTTTGCCATTTCTTTACCCATGGTCGTCGGTGAAGCGGGTTGACCATGAGTACGTGCCATCATAGCAACGTCGCGATAGTCTTTAGCCAGGCGTTTCAGTTCGGCTAAAATTTTATCAATATAAGGTAAAATAACCTGTTCACGTGCTTCGTTTAACATTAAACCATGTGACAAGTTATTGATATCTTCTGATGTACAGGCAAAATGGAAAAATTCTGTAACCGCGTGTAATTCTGCGTTATTAGCAATTTTTTCTTTTAAGAAATATTCTACTGCTTTTACGTCATGATTCGTGGTGCGTTCAATTTCTTTAACGCGCGCAGCATCTCCAACTGAAAACTGGTCAACAATATTATTTAATACCGTATTAGCGGTTTCAGAAAATGCCGGAACTTCTTCAATTCCTGCAATTTGAGCCATCTGTTGTAACCAACGAACTTCAACTGTAACTCGATATTTGGTTAAGCCAAATTCACTGAAAATAGGACGCAATTCAGTTGTTTTGCTACCGTAGCGGCCATCAACTGGTGAAATTGCAGTTAAGCTGGATAATTCCATTGAAATCTCCTGTTAAGATTATGCGTATTGTTTTAGGGCTTGTTCAGCAAAATGCACCCAATGTTGTCTGCGCAAAACAATATTTCTACGCTGACCGCCTAACTGTCGCCACAAAACAGCCGAACGTACTGCAGACAGCAATAAAGCTCTAACTTTATTTTGCACTGCATTTTGTTTCAGCAAGTCTGGATTCCCTAATACTTTAATTGGAGATCCCAGTGGACTAATGACTTGTTTATAAGCTTGGGCAAAGCCTTCTAACACTAATTCATGTGTCAGCTCAAAATGAGCTCGTTTTTGTTCAATCAGGTTAATTTGCTGCGACAGTTGCTGCAAACTAGCCTGCCTTTTAGTTAATCTGCGCTCTAATGTTAATGCACTTAATACATATCGGGTTAACTCGGCATCTTTGACGTTTGAATTATTACCCAGTTGTTCGCGAATAATTTTAAACCCGGATAATAAATTAGCAGGACCACCATATACAGCTTCGGTATTATCCGGATTGGTATTAAGGACACTTTCGAGCATAGTGCTCAATTCATCTTCATTCAGCGCACCACGGCGCGCTATCGTCTGAACCATATAACAGGCCTGACAGACGCCTGCTAACGCTAATGTTTGTTGGTATGTTACTTTTGCCATTATATCTGGTTACTTAATTAAGGTATCAATAATGGCGCCACCTAAGCAGGTTTCACCCGAATAAAACACGGCTGATTGTCCCGGCGTGACCGCAGCAACCGGTTCATTAAACATAACCTGATAGTTGTCGGCATCAATTTTTTCAATTATGCAGCTAACATCCGTCTGACGGTAACGGGTTTTAACGGTACATTCGAATTGCCCGTCCGGGCCTTTTCGGTCCACCCAGTGAGCCTGATTAACGAGCATGCCTTTTGAAAATAATCTCGGATGTTGGCTGCCCTGAGCCACAATCAGTACGTTGCGCTCCAGATCTTTATCTACTGTGTACCATGGGTCTTCCCCGGCATCTTTTAAACCGCCTATGCCCAGACCTTTTCGCTGACCAAGCGTATGATACATTAATCCTTCATGACGACCGATCACTTTACCTTCGGTCGTTTCAATATCACCTGGTTGCGCCGGTAAATATTGTTGTAAAAAGTCTTTAAATTTTCGCTCACCAATAAAACAAATACCGGTGGAATCCTTTTTATTGGCGGTAATCAAATCTTGCTCTTCAGCAATTTTTCTGACTTCAGGTTTTTCAAGCTCGCCAACCGGGAATAAGGTTTGTGCGATATGTTTTGCCGCCAGTGTATACAAAAAGTAGCTTTGATCTTTATTATTATCCAGGCCACGTAACATTTGCCATTCACCCTCAACACAGGCTCGACGCACATAATGACCAGTTGCAATATAATCAGCGCCTAATGCTTCTGCGGCAAACTCTAAAAAGGCTTTAAATTTAATTTCTTTATTGCACATGATATCCGGATTAGGTGTACGTCCGGCTTTATATTCTGCTAAAAAATATTCAAATACATTATCCCAGTATTCCGCGGCAAAATTTACTGTGTGCAATTCTATGCCTAGTTTATCGGCTACCGCTTGCGCATCAGCTAAATCCTGAGCGGCCGCACAATATTCATCTGTATCATCTTCTTCCCAGTTTTTCATAAATAAGCCTTCAACCTGATAACCTTGTTGAAGTAATAAATAAGCTGAAACTGAAGAGTCGACACCGCCAGACATTCCAACAATGACTTTTTTATCACTGTTATTAGACATATTTTATTAAACCTACTGCTAAAAATGGGCGCTTATTCTAGCATTGTTTCCCGGCGCTATAAATAACTTTGAACACTAGAAAGTGGGATACGTTTGCCAGCGAGGTAATCATCCAGACAAATTTTAACCATTGGGCTACGCATTTGATCCATTTTGTTTTCAATTTGCTCAAGGGTCAGCCAGTGTGCCGCAGTAATGTCATCATCCTGAGGTTGGGGTTGTGGTAAGGCGTCCAGTTCCAGTTCAATTAAATAACAAAACCTCAGGTACTGAATATTTTTATGCTTAATTTCACTTTGATAAATGCCGACCAGAGCTTGCGGTTCCAGACATAAACCGGTTTCTTCATACAATTCTCTTTTGGCTGCAGCCAATAATGTTTCATCTTTCTCAAGATGTCCGGCCGGTTGATTATAAACTTGCTTGCCGTCTTCGGTTTCTTCAACCAATAAAAAATATTCACCGCATTTAACGATGCAAGCCACGGTTGTGTTGGGTTTAAACATTCACTGTCCTTTTTATAGTTATGCTTATTAGATGTATGCTTTTTCGAATGATTATTTTAACTGAATTTCGTTTACATTTATTTCGCGCCATTGACCCGGCTGTAATTCGCCAAGTCTAATATTGGCAATCTGATTTCGGATTAACCTGAGTGTCGGCAATCCGACATGTGCAGTCATTCTTCTAACCTGCCTGTTCTTTCCTTCAAACAAAGTAATTTCAAGCCAACTGGTTGGAATAGATTGTCGAGAACGTATCGGTGGATTACGCGGCCATAATCCTAAAGGCGCTTGTATTTTTTTAACCTTTGCCGGTTTGGTTAAGCCATCTTTTAGCCTGACACCTTGTTCTAATTGTTTTATTTGTTGAGCACTGGCGTCACCTTCAACCTGAACCCAATAGGTTTTACCTTGCTTTTTATCGGGGTTGGCCAGTTGGTGCTGCAATTGACCATTATTTGTCAAGATTAATAAACCCTCAGAATCTTTGTCCAGACGCCCCGCCGCATACACCTCTTTTATCTCAATAAAGTCTTTAAGCGTTTGCCGATTACTGTCATCAGTAAACTGAGTTAATACATTAAAGGGTTTATTAAAAACGATAACCCGGGTTTGAACCGGCACTTTCTGATTAGCTTGTGTTCGACCAGATTGAGTGCGGGAGTGGTCGAATACCGGATTACGCTTTTTATGATTGGCAGGCTGTTTACCTGATTTAGGTTTTGCAGTCGATTTACCCCCAAGTTTAAAGGGTCTTGCTTTATTACCGGTTGGTTTAGCTGTCACTTTATGGCCACAAAATATGAATAGTCTACAATAACGGACTTAACAGCTTAACCGAAAATAATGCCGGATATAAGCGCAAATTACTTAATCCTCTTACCTGCGCACAATTAAAATGGCCAAATGGGTCTCATTTCTGCCTCTGAACGTCATTTTGTCTGTTTAATAAACTGCTATTAAACAGACAAAATCTTTTGATAGAAAAAGTAGCTCCCCCTATCCACACCTTAAACCGTCAATCAAAATAGATCCGGGTTAAGTGTTAAATTCCACTTAAAAAATGAATCATTTTTACTTCAACTATTCTTGTACGTGCTTGAGGTTATTTAGGATATTTGTCGTTTTTTATCCATTAGTTGGCTGGAGCAGGTTCAAAATTAACCAATAACAGTATAAAAGCAGCCCAGCTTGAAGTTTTATCTAGCAGCCACTGAGGTTAAATATATGATTTGGTAAATAATCACCATAATTGAGCCTAATAAAATTGCCCTTGTAGTTATTGTTTTCCTTGATAGAATCAAGCTAGATTTAAACTTTAACCTTGCATTAAGACAAGCGGTTAAGCCTTCTGTACACTGTTTAAGCATTTTATATTTAGTTATATATCTAATTTTTGCTAAGCTGGTTGGATTAACTTGTTTGAAACTCACTATGAGTGAAATGCCATTAAAAGGAAACGTCAATGACAAGCAAAACGCCTAAAATTATCTACACGATTACAGATGAAGCACCCGCTTTGGCAACTTATTCGTTTTTGCCAATTGTAAAAGCTTTCGCGAATCAAGCTGATATCAAAGTAGAAACTCGTGACATTTCATTAGCAGGCCGTATTTTGGCTCACTTCCCGGAATATTTATCAGACGAGCAAAAACAAGCCGATGATTTGGCTGAATTGGGTGAGTTAGCAAAACAACCTGAAGCTAACATTATTAAATTACCTAACATCAGTGCTTCTATTCCACAGTTAGTGGCTGCAATAAAAGAGCTACAAGCGAAAGGCTATGCTTTACCTGATTATCCGGCAGAGCCAAAAACTGATGAAGAAAAAGCAATTAAGGCGAACTACGCAAAAGTATTAGGTTCTGCGGTAAACCCGGTATTACGTGAAGGTAACTCAGACCGTCGCGCGCCAACTGCCGTTAAAAACTATGCGAAGAAAAACCCACACCGTATGGGTAGCTGGTCTAAAGATTCTAAAGCACATGTCGCTTCTATGACTGAAGGCGACTTTTATGCCAGTGAAAAATCTGTCACTGTCGAATCAGACAGCCAGTTTAACATTGAATTCACATCAGAAGACGGCACAACTACTTTATTAAAAGACTTTGCGCCTTTGTTGGCGGGCGAAGTCATAGATTCATCTGTCATGAGTGCTAAAGCATTACAAGCCTTTTTAGCTGAGCAAATTAAAGATGCCAAAGAAAAAGGTGTTCTTTTTTCACTGCATATGAAAGCGACTATGATGAAAGTATCTGATCCGATTATCTTCGGTCAGTGTGTATCTGTATTCTACAAAGATGTTTTAGAAAAACATGCAGAGACTTTTGCTGAACTTGGCGTTGATTTAAATAATGGGATTGGCGATGTATTTGCAAAAATCGAAAAATTAGATGCTGCTAAGCAAGCTGAAATCAATGCTGATTTTGAAAAGTTATATGAAGATGCACCTTCACTGGCAATGGTAAATTCTGATAAAGGCATTACCAACTTGCACGTACCAAGTGATGTAATCATTGATGCATCTATGCCAGCAATGATCCGCGGTGGCGGTAAAATGTGGAATTCAGCCGGTAACGAGCAAGATGCAAAAGCTGTGATCCCAGATCGCTGTTATGCTGGCGTATATGACGAAACCATTAAGTTTTGTATAGAAAACGGCGCATTTGATCCGTCAACTATGGGTACTGTCCCTAACGTTGGTTTAATGGCTCAAAAAGCAGAAGAATACGGTTCACACGACAAAACATTCCAGGCAAGCGGCACAGGTAGCATTAAAGTCGTAGATAACTCAGGTACTGTATTGATGGAACAAGCGGTTGAAGCGGGTGATATTTTCCGTATGTCACAAGCTAAAGATGCGCCAATTCAGGATTGGGTCAAATTGGCTGTTACCCGTTCACGTTTATCAGATACACCGGTTATTTTCTGGTTAGATGAAAACCGTGCTCATGATGCGCAAATGATTAAAAAAGTAAAAGCCTATTTACCACAGCATGATACTGAAGGTTTAGATATTCAAATCTTATCTCCGGTTGAAGCAACTAAAGCAACGTTAAAACGCGTTAAAGCTGGCTTAGATACAATTTCTGCGACCGGTAACGTATTACGTGATTACCTAACTGACTTATTCCCGATTTTAGAATTGGGTACCAGTGCAAAAATGCTTTCAATTGTTCCTCTGATGAATGGCGGTGGTTTATTTGAAACTGGCGCGGGTGGTTCTGCACCTAAGCACGTTGAGCAACTAGTCAACCAAAACTATTTACGCTGGGATTCATTAGGTGAGTTTTTGGCATTGGCTGCCTCTTTAGAGCATTTATCTAATACCATGAGCAATGCTAAAGCAAGTGTATTAGCAGCTACGTTAGATAAAGCAACTGGTCAGCTATTAGATAATAACAAGTCGCCTTCACGTAAAATTGGTGGTCTGGACAATCGCGGCAGCCATTTTTATGTTGCGTTATACTGGGCACAAGCACTGGCTGCTCAAACAGACGATGCCGAGCTTGCCGCTGCGTTCGCACCGGTTGCTAAAACACTGACTGAAAATGAAACCAAAATTGTTGAAGAATTAAATGGTGTTCAGGGGCAGTCTGTCGAAATTGGTGGCTATTATAAGCCAAGCGATGAGTTAGCAAGCGATGTAATGCGTCCAAGCGCTACCTTAAACCAAACCTTAAATACACTCTAATTTGTTGATTTAATATCGATTTTAAAAAGGAGGTCTTTGGACCTCCTTTTTTATTGTCCTTTTACTATTGTATCGCATGGTCAAATCAACCATTTAAGCCCACTAACAACTACTATAAATATAAATTATTTTCTTTATATATCAATCAACTAAAGTTCACTCAACATACAAACCCACTTAAAATCAATAAAATAAAATCATTTACCTTTGTCATTTATGCACGCATATGGTCATAAAGCACCATAATAAAAACGGATTTCCGACAATGCTCGTTTTTTTGCATAAATTTGCATTAAAATAGGCTCAAAAACGCCCAAAATTCTTGGCATAACACTTGCTAACTTTCAGTCAGTTATTAAATCAAGGGAGATACTAATGACGATTGATATCCTTTGGGTGCTATTCTGCTCTGTGCTCGTACTTATCATGCAAGGCGGCTTTCTTTTTCTTGAATCAGGTCTGACCCGGAAAAAAAATGCAATTAATGTGGCCTTAAAAAATGCAGCTGACTTTGCCCTGACCTTTCTGATATGGTGGTTGATCAGTTTTGGTATTATGTTCGGTGCCAGTTATCAAGGTGTAGTCGGTACAGACAGCTTTATGTTTGAAGTCAGCAGACAAAACCCTTTCAACGCTACCTTCTTTATTTTTCAGGCCATGTTTTGTGCCACAGCAGCAACTATAATTTCCGGTGCGATAGCGGAACGCACAAAATACCTTGGTTACAAACTCATTACTTTGGTTGTTGTCTCACTGATTTACCCCGTGTTCGGTCATTGGACATGGGGCGGGCTAAACGAAACCCGTCCTGGCTATTTAGCGGAAAGTGGATTTGTTGATTTTGCAGGATCCACGGTTGTTCATAGCGTTGGGGGCTGGGTGGCACTTGCTGCTATCATTATTATCGGTCCCAGATTAGGTCGCTTTACCTCGAATAAACCTTCATCCATTCCATTTAGTAATTTGCCATCAGCTATGTTGGGGGTGGTTCTGTTTATTGTTGGTTGGGTTGGATTTAATGCTGGCAGTACACTGGCCTTCACAGCCGATATTCCGCTAATCATAATAAATACTTTGCTCGCAGCCTGCGCTGGTGGTATGGGGGCTTATCTAATCAATCTAGTAAAACCCTCGGCCTACCTTGAAAAAAGTATTGTCATGTTAAACGGTATTTTAGCTGGCTTGGTTGCAATTACAGCTTCTTGCCACGCGGTCAATCAGTTAGAGGCAATCCTAATTGGATTTATCGGTAGTTTGGCGATGCTATCAGGTAGTGCACTTCTCGCAAAATTTAAGTTAGATGACGCTATATCTGCAATCCCGGTTCATTTATGCGCTGGCATCTGGGGGACTCTGGCTGTCGCTCTATTTGGGGATTTGTCAATTTTAGGTACAGGATTAACGCGCGGTGAGCAGTTTATCGCCCAGTTTGAAGGCATATTAACCTGCGCTTTATGGTCGTTTACTGTCGCCTTTTTATTACTGAGTTTAATTAACCGATTTTATCCGCTTAGAGTCAGTGGTCAGGATGAACAAACCGGGTTAAATATTGCTGAACACAATGCAAAAACGGATTTACATGACTTTTTAGTCAATATCAAAAAACAGGAAACGGATTTATCTCACCGGGTACCGGTTGAACCCTATACTGAAGTTGGTTTGATAGCAGACAGATATAATCAACTCATGGATGTCATTGAACAAACGTCAGCTAAAACACAAAGCATCGTCAGAGATATTCAGGCCGGTGTGGTGACATTAGATGGCGCTCATAAAATTGTTGGTATGAACCCAGCTGCTGAAGCCATTTTCAGCATTAAAGAATCCAATGCTATTGGCTATAAAATTTCAGATATTTTTTCGATTGCTCTGGTGACTGAGCTGACTAATGGTAATGAAATTCCGTTTATAGGCGATTGCGGGCAAATATTTAATAAACCCGGTCATCTGAGGCTGCAAGGCTCCCCCTATCAGCATCATACCACTAAATATCTAGATATAGTGATTACCCAAAGCAGTCATGCAGTTATTGAGCTGACCTGCTTAATCAATGATATGACTGAATACAAAGCAATAGAAACCGCGCTCCATGCAGAAAAAGAGCAAATGCATAAAACTCTGGATTCAATCGGTGATGGTGTGATTACGACAACTGCGAGCGGCAATATCGTTTATATGAATCCAATTGCAGAATCACTGATTGGCTGGCCGTTAGAAAAAGCAAAAAACAAAAAGATTTATCAAGTATTTGCAGTTGTGGATTCACCGGATCAAAGACCGGGTGACTCCATTATTCGCTCTGTCGTTGAACATAAACAGACTCATGTAACCAACAAACCCAGATTATTATATTGCCGTGACGGTAGCGTAAGAGCGATTAGACACACGATTGCGCCTATGATGGATTTAGAAGAAAACGTCACTGGTACGGTTGTCGTTTTTCAGGATGTCACTCAGGCTCAAGTTATCCAGCGTCAGCTCACTCATCAGGCAAGACACGATGGCTTAACCGGTTTAATTAACCGCAATGAATTTGATAATCAGTTATCCGATCTGGTTGATAATAATCTTCGTGCAGATGAATCGCATGTCTTGTTATATATCGATTTAGATCGCTTTAAGATTGTAAACGATCTATGTGGACATCAGGCCGGTGATGAACTCTTGCGTCAGGTTGCCCGCCAGATGAAACAAAAAATCAGAAATACTGACTTAATGGCCCGGCTTGGCGGTGATGAATTTGCAGCCATTTTGTATCAGTGTAGTTTAGAAAAAGGTAAAAAAGTGGCCGAAAGCATCCGCGACAGAATTGAATCATTTCGTTTTAGTTGGGATGGAAAAGAATTCAGTGTGACTACGAGCATAGGTGTCATCCCGATAGATCAATTCACCAGTAGCGTACAAGATGTCATTCAATTGGCAGATGCCGCTTGTTATGCATCTAAAGATCTGGGTCGTAATAATGTTTACTTGTATCAACCAGATGATAAAGAAATCAATGCCCGAAAAAGCCAGGTTAAATGGGTTAGCTGTATTAATAATGCGTTAGAAGCGGATCGTTTTAAATTATATTTTCAACGTATTGCACCGGTAGACAGTCAGGATACAGGGTTAAAGTTTGAGGTGTTAATCCGGCTCGAAAAAGACGGTCAAGTTTATATGCCAGGTGCATTTATTCCAACAGCTGAACGTTATAACCTGATGCATTCTATCGATAAATGGGTGATTAAGAATACCTTTAAGTGGCTGGCTGAACATAAAGATGAACTGCCACAACAAACCACTTGTGCAATTAATTTATCCGGGGAGTCTGTCAACAAACCCGAGCTAAAAAGCTTTATTATGGCGATGTTAGATGAATATCAGATAGATGGCGGTAAAATTGTTTTTGAAATTACCGAAACGATTGCGATCGCTAATTTACAAAAAGCCAGTGATGTAATGCAACAGCTTAGAAAAGTCGGCATTCGCTTTGCGCTTGATGACTTTGGCAGTGGCTTATCTTCGTTTGGCTATTTGAAAAATCTGCCAATTGATTATTTAAAAATTGATGGCGCTTTTGTCAAAGAAATCAATACAAATAAGTTTGATCAGGCCATGGTAGAGGCCATAAATAATATCGGTCATACCATGCAGTTAAAAACGATCGTAGAATATGTTTCTAATGCAGAGATTAAAACAACACTCGAATCTATTCAGGTCGATTACCTGCAAGGCTTTTATATCCATAAACCCAGCCCGATAGACAATCTACTCACGCCTACCGCCAGTGCCAGCATTCAACTAGTCAGCTAAGTCGTCATTAACAGAGCATTCGCTAAATGCATAAAAGCTTTAGCGTTTGCTCATTCACCTTTTCTTATTAGCCTCAGTTGCGTATAAAAATAGACTCGTTGGGCAATTCTGATTATGTGCAGCTGAGGTTTATCAATAAAACGACTTGGCAGTAGATGGGCGCAGCTTTTTTACATAGTTCAGGATATCACTTTCAATTCTTAAATTTTGATAATGACACGGCTTTAAATTTTGTTTATCAATTTGATTGAGTTTTTAATTGAGGCAGGTATTTTAGCAAGCGGCGAGTAAAACCTTGAAAAGGATGAAAATAAACCCGGATAAAATTTGCTAATCCGGGTTTATATCAGAGATATAATACAACAGAATTACCTGAATTTAAGTTCAGAAATTTTGTTATAAATTGCCATAAAGAATCGTTCAAATGTCGCCGAAGCGGCAAAAGGTAACTTTTCCATCACCCCTTTTTGCGTTTTATATTTAAACTGAATCACTTCGTGATCGGCAATTTGCTCTATCACATAATCATCGCTCGTTTTAAGTTCATCCACTAAACCCAATGATAGTGCTTGTGACCCCATCCAGTGTTCGCCGGTTGCTACTTTTTCAACGTTGAGTTCATCTCTGAATTCACTGATATGAGCCACAAACAAATGGTGGATCTCTTCCAGTTCTGATTTAAATTTTTCACGTGCTTTATCAGTATTTTCTCCGAACATGGTCAAAGTTCGTTTAAATTCCCCAGCCGTAATCTGTTCAAATTCAATATCGTTTTTCTTCAAAATTTTATTAAAGTTCGGTAATTGAGCAATCACCCCAATTGAACCAATAATCGCAAAAGGTGCACATACAATTTTGTCGGCAACACAAGCCATCATATATCCACCGCTCGCTGCAACTTTATCAATTGCAATCGTCAGCGGGATATTTTTCGCTTTAATTCTGGCTAACTGTGAGGCTGCTAACCCATAGCCGTGCACTACGCCACCGCCACTTTCAAGACGAACCAGTACCTCATCCTGAGCGGATGCAATTGCTAATACTGCTGTAACTTCTTCACGCAGTGAATCTACTTCGTGAGCATCCACACTGCCTTTAAAATCAATGACAAACACCCGCTTGGCTGTGTTTTCCTGTTGGTTTTCAACACCCTCTGATTTTTTGGCTTTTTGTTTAGCTTCTTTAGCTTTCGCCTTAGCTTCAGCCTTTTCTTGTTTTTGCTTTTGTTTTAAAGCTTCTTTATCTAGCAATTCACCTTCAATAGCGGATTTAGTTTGCCGGTAGCTTTCACTCAGGTTATTAATTTCCAATTCGCCTTTTTTACCTGATTTACCTTTTTTTGCATTTGCTGCAACTGCAACAATTACAACAAAAGCCATGACAAATGTGATTGTTTTTGCCAAAAACAATCCATATTCATACAAAAATTCCATCCGAGCTCTCTTTTTAACTGTGTTAACCGATTGTGCAAAGCTTATCATAGTTAAATATGGTGGGTTAAGCCCAATTATTCAATAGTTCGGTGCAAGCTCGGAATAAACAGGATTTATTTCTGTATTTACATCCCCTAAAACACGGCTTAATCTCGATTGATCAAAAAATAACACCAACTAATTTACCTTTTATTTCAACACCTTAAATTAAAACTTTAGAGAAACTAACAGGGATATCCACAAACTAAGTGGATAAAGTAAATTATCAAGTTTAAAGGCATTTAAACTAGTCGTTTTTTTAATCTAAACTGACGATAACTGGTTAATCAACACCCTGATTAAAATATAGCTAATTTGCATACCAAATTTTAAGCCGTAAACCAGTACATTTCACTGGATATAAAAACAGAAAAGCTTGCTGTGCACAAGCTAAAAAGCTAAAGCGATCATTTTTTGATCTAATATTTACAATTTACATTTCAACAACTTAAGACTTACCCACCTAGTCATTCACATACTTATCTACAGTTTTTGTGGATTAATCACAAAATAGATAAAAACACATAACTTTAATACGGGTTGCTTATAAAAAATACAAATAATGAGTTGATTCATAAAAGTTACTCACAGACAATTTGAATATCTAAGTTAAAATATGAACAGTTTTGATATAAATTTCACTTATCTGTTAGTTTATTCACAGGCATTTTGAATAAACCCTTATTTTACAGGTTTTAATAAATCTACCCGATTAACATCCGGGTTTGGATAGTTTTAGAAAAAGTTAATTTTTAACTAAATTATCCACTTATTAACAGCGTGTGGATAACTTATCCGGGTTAATAAACAATATGAGTTAATTTAAATTCGTTTTTTTGATTAACGTACTGAATATACAAGCCGGGATGACACAAAATTGCGCTTACAGTGAGTAAAAAGATCAACTAGGTTAAAAAATAAACAATAATATTATCTATTAAAATCAATTAGATAACTGATACTCACTGGTTATTCAACAGACTTATCTACAGTTTTTGTGGACTAGTATAAAAACACGCATCCAACGCCTGATATTCCAATGTTAATAAAATTAATCAATTAAAATCAAACCAGAATGTCCATGTTTATCTATAACTTGTACACAATTAGTCTGTTTATTGCAGGTTCACAAACAGACGTATTTTATATAAAATAATCCGTTCAATTTATTATTAATAATGAGCGTTTGTGCAACAGGATTCGATACCAAATCAAAGAGCGGGATTTGAACTGGACGTATTATCCCCCTGTAATGCCAAACTGACTCCATTGAATACTCATTGCAATCCGATGATACAAGATGGTCTCTTGGGTCAGGGCGTCTGTTTTTATCCACTCAGCAGTCAAATTTTAAGCCCGGTTCAGGGTAAAATTATCCACTTACCGGCAACTTGTGATCAAATCAGAATTCAACATCAAAGTGGACTCTTAATCCATCTGGAATTTGGCATTGATACGCGCCAACTGATGGGAAAGAGTTTTATCCGTTATAAAGCTGAAGGTGATCAGGTCACGCCGGGAGACCTGTTATTTGACTATAACTTACCTATGCTCAATGCCGAATTAACCTCAACCCAATCATTTATCGGTATTGCGAATCTAATTGAAAAATTTGATTTTATCCCCTATTACCACAGAGTGAAGGCAAAAACTGACACAGCCTTTACTGTCAGACAATAAAAGGTTTTAACATGATTACTTTATATGGCATCAAAAACTGCGATACAGTTAAAAAAGCGAGAAAATGGCTCACAGATCATAATGTGGAACATCAATTTCATGATTTCAGGCAAGATGGTTTAACTCAGGATAAAATTGAAAGCTGGCTGAGTCAGCTCGACTGGACCAAAGTTTTAAATAAACGCAGCACTAGCTATCGCCAATTAACAGATGATGTCAAAGAAAACATTAACCGGGATAACCTTGCTACTTTATTAGCTGAGCATCCAACTTTAATTAAGCGTCCTGTTGTTGAAACGCAAAATCAAGTCTTAATTGGCTTTAATGATAAACAATGGCAATCTGAAATTGCTGAATAAATCTTAAGTGAGAAAGTGATGAGTGAAGTAATTAATTTATTAAAAGATTTAATTCAGCGCGAATCTGTGACGCCGGAAGATGCCGGCTGTCAAAAAATGATGGCTGATAGACTCGCCAGCGTTGGATTTAATATCGAATCTATGGTTTTTGATGATACGACCAATATGTGGGCCCGTAAAGGTGACCAGGATCCAGTGTTTTGTTTTGCTGGTCATACCGATGTTGTGCCGACAGGGCCGCTTAGCGCTTGGAAAACACCACCCTTTGTGCCAACTGAATTAAATGGTTATCTGCATGGTCGCGGCGCAGCAGATATGAAAGGCAGTCTTGCGGCTATGTTAGTGGCTACTGAACGTTTTGTGACAAAACATCCGGATCATAAAGGTTCAATAGCCTTTTTAATTACCAGTGATGAAGAAGGTCCTTTTATTAATGGTACCACACGAGTCATTGATACTTTAGAAGCGCGTAATGAAAAGATAACTTGGGCATTGGTTGGTGAACCCAGCAGCACAGACAAAGTCGGTGATGTGATTAAAAATGGACGTCGTGGTAGTTTAAGTGGTGACTTGGTTGTAAAAGGCATTCAGGGGCACGTTGCCTACCCTCACCTTGCGAAAAACCCAGTGCATTTAGCCTCTCCGGCACTCACTGAGATCAGTCAAATTGAGTGGGATCAAGGGAACGACTTCTTCCCGCCAACCAGCTTTCAGATTTCTAATATAAACGCAGGAACAGGCGCCACCAATGTTGTCCCGGGTGAATTAACGGTACAGTTTAATTTCCGATATTCAACTGAAGTGACCGCAGATGAGCTTGTGCAAAAAGTGCATACTATCCTTGATAGCCATGGACTAGAATATGATCTGGACTGGACTTATAACGGCCTGCCGTTTTTAACAGACAGTGGTTATTTAGTTGAAGCTGCTAATACAGCCGTTCAAAAGGTAGCTGGCTACAAACCTGAGCTACTCACCACTGGCGGTACATCTGATGGCCGCTTTATTGCGCCTACCGGCGCTCAGGTAGTTGAGTTAGGCCCTGTCAATGCAACCATTCATAAAGTCGATGAGTGTGTCAAAATGGCGGACATAGAGGCTCTAACCGATATGTACGAAATAATGTTAGAAGAACTGTTAGCAAAATAATAAGTATTTTATGGCGTTTACCAAACAGCAACTATTAGGATTAACTGAGTCTCATTTAATTGAACTTTACCCTAATCATAAAGTTCATATTGATGTGGTAAATGCCATAACAGACTTGCAAAAAGCCAGCCGTGAAGCTGGCTTCGATCTAAGATTGGCCAGTAGTTTTCGTTCATTTGAGCGCCAAAAGACAATCTGGAATAAAAAAGCTAAAGGTCAGCTAGCCTGTTTTGATAAAAATGAACGCCCGCTTGATATCTCGGCCTGCTCTCCATTTGAATTAGCTGACACTATCTGTTTTTTTAGTGCTATCCCAGGTACCAGCCGCCATCACTGGGGCTGCGATTTTGATATCTTTGATTTTAATGCTTACCCGGCAGGCAAAACACCACAACTAAAGCAAAGTGAATTCACACCCGGTGGTGAAAACTTTCCGGTTTATCAATGGCTACTAAAACATGCAGCGGATTTCGGATTTTATTTTCCGTTTACCCAAACGCATGACGGCGTTTGTCCTGAGCCTTGGCACATCAGTTTTAAGCCCGTTAGTGAATTGGCTCAAAAGCAATACTCAAAACATCTGCTGATTGACATTCTAAGTACTCAGCCTGTTTTATTGGCAGATGTTATACTTAAGTATATCGACTACTTTTATCCCAAATACATAGGTCAATACCATGTCTAGTTTAACGATCATTTTAATTGTCGTTGCAGTTATCGCAATGATACTTGGACCGCTTTTTATGTTAGATGGCAATGGGAAATTTAATATCCCTAAAGACTTTAAAAATAAACAGGGGTACGATCAGGACGAAGAAGATGATGACTGGCCGGATAGTCGCTCTGAGAAACAAGCAGATAGCCAAAAAGATAAAAAGACAGGTGCCAAACCATAATTCGCTGCCTTTTGCCCTCTTTTTAAGCACAGATCTTATCAGGCTCTGATCTTTGTTTGTATTCTTTTAGGGCGAAAATAGTCCGTATTCTGGTAATATTCAATTTTGCCGTTCTCTTGCGCCCAGCCCGGAATACCTAATATTGGCAATGGCGATAAATAACGATTGTCTGAGAGCTTGAGATCATCAGCAAACTCTTTTGCTAATTGCCCATCTAAATAAGCATACTGCTCGGCTAAACTTAATTTAAAAAAATCTTCGTCGACTTTTACAAAATAAGCCTTTGCGGTTAAACCAATGAATGGTTTTAAGCTCATTTCATACATGGCATGCCCAAATACAAATGGCCGGATAGACTCAAACCAGTCAGCTCTATTGTGCCAAAAGGCTTGTAGCCAGTTATGATTTTGCAAAGCTTGCTTTTGCGCTTCGTCCTGATAGGCAAGTACAACGCCGCACTCATCAAACAAAGTTAATGCATCTCTTTGTTTAGTTCTTTTTTTAGCACCAAACTGATTAATATCAGAGACATGCAAGCGATTAAGAACCTGCTTAGATTCAGGAAACAAATGCCAGATACAAGCGTTAAATAAGTCATGCCAGTTGTCAATCCGGGTTGGAATTGTATTGTGTTCGAAGATCAGGCTCTCATAACTCAATCCCTGCCAGTCAAACTCATCTGTTTGTGCAATAAAGCGATAATCGCTTAGCGCTTGATTGCGCTGAGTTTCGCAAAAGAGTCCTTTTGATAAACGTTCACAATCTGGCATTCGTGAAAAATGGCTTAGATTTAATACGCTATTCAAATCGCTAAAAACAGCTTGCTCAAATATATCAGGATGCCAGGCAATGTCGGCTTGGAATTTTTGTTTCATATCACTTAAAGGGTTTCGGCTCAGGCGATAACCTGAGCCGAATATAGGTTAACTACGTTTTCTACTTCTGGATTTACTAGCCGGTCGGGTTTTTCTCAATTCAGATTTACGAATTGCTTTACGAATTCGGTTGGCTTTAATATTTTTTATTTTGTTATTAGCATCAACGGCCTTGGCCATATAGATAGGTTTAAGATCGACCAATTTTCTTAAATAATTAATATCTTTGGTTTCAAGCTCAGCCCATCCACCCTGAGGTAAATTACGCGGTAACTTAATTTCACCATATCGGATGCGCGATAAGCGGCTGACCTGAACGCCTTGCGATTCCCACATACGTCTGACTTCACGGTTTCGCCCTTCAGCCAGCGTAACATGGTACCAACGGTTAATCCCTTCACCACCATGGAATCTGACTTTGGTGAAATTCGCCGGGCCATCTTCAAGTTCAACGCCCATGCGTAACTTTTGAATTATAGCGTCATTGACTTCACCAAATACACGCACCGCATATTCACGTTCGATTTCATGAGTTGGATGCATCAAACGGTTAGCCAGTTCACCGTCTGTGGTAAATAACATTAAACCGGTTGTATTTATATCCAGTCGACCGACGGATACCCAACGTCCTGAATTCAGTGGAGGCAGGCGATCAAATACCGTTTTTCGACCTTCAGGATCATTTCGGGTTGATACTTCACTTAAGGGTTTGTTATAAATTAAAACTCGACAAGGAATTTCATCTTCGGCTTTAAAACGAATAATATGGCCATCCAGCTTTAAAATATCATTTGGATTAATTCGTTCACCAATCTGTACCGTTTTATCGTTTACACTGACACGGCCTTCTTCGATGGCGCGTTCCATTTCACGACGAGAGCCTTTACCTGCTCTTGCTAATACTTTCTGAATTTTCTCTGACATCTGATTCTCCCGAATCTGATAAAGGTTGATTTGAATTGATTGATTCAACTTGCTCTGCAAAGTCAGTTTCACTCAGAGCAGGCAAATCTTCGATACATTGTAACCCAAAATAATCTAAAAACGAGCGAGTTGTTGCAAATAAAGCAGGTCTGCCGGCAACTTCTTTATGTCCGATAACTTTTACCCAACCTCTTTCCTGTAATGTTCTGATTATTTGACTGCTGACCGCAACGCCTCGCACCGCTTCTATTTCACCACGAGTGATAGGTTGGCGATAAGCAATCAGTGCTAAGGTTTCCAACATGGCACGAGAGTATTTAGGTGCTTTCTCCTGCCATAATAAACTGACCCAGGGACTTAAAGTTGAACGGGTTTGAAAGCGATATCCAGACGCCAACTTCACCAGTTCTATGCCATGATTTTCATATTGAAGTTGAACTTGTTTAATTAACTGACTGACTTTTCGTTTTGTCAGATTAAATTCAGCTAATACGGTTTCAAGTAAATATTCAACACTAAGCGGTTTATCTGATGCAAATATCGCGGCTTCAATGATTTGCTGATATTGTTCGTTATTCTTTTTTGCCATAACAGCTTAATTGAAAACTTAAAAAGAGCTTTAGCTTACCTTCATCTGGCAGGTGAGGCAAATTGCTGTGATTGCCAATAAAACAAAAAAGCCGCTAATATAAGCGGCTTTTGGCTGTGATAGAAAAAATGATAAAAATTTTGTACTAGCTATCATAACCGTTCGGGTTATTAGACTGCCAGCGCCAGGTATCTTCTGCCATTTCTTCAACACCACGCTCAGCTTTCCATCCCAGTTCTTTTTCTGCAAATGAAGGGTCGGCATAACACTGCGCAATATCACCCGGACGTCTGGGGACAATCTGATAAGGAACAGATTTACCGCTAGCCGCTTCAAATGCTTTTACCATTTCCAGTACACTTGAGCCTTTACCCGTGCCCAGATTAAAAACATGCGTTCCCGGTGTATTATGGAGTTTTTCTAAAGCCTGAACATGGCCGCGAGCTAAATCCAGAACATGAATATAATCACGTACGCCGGTGCCATCCGGTGTTGGATAGTCATCACCAAAAACAGATAGCTTATCTCGTTTACCCACTGCGACTTGTGAGATAAAAGGCATTAAGTTATTGGGGATACCATTTGGATCTTCACCTATTGTGCCACTTTTGTGAGCACCAACCGGATTAAAATAGCGTAATAAAACGACACTGAGTTTATCGTTCGCATACGAAACATCTTTAAGGATTTCTTCGACCATTAACTTGCTTCGGCCATAAGGGTTAGTGGCACTTAACGGGAAGGATTCCAAAATAGGTACACTGGCCGGATCACCATAAACGGTCGCTGAAGAGCTGAAAATCAAACTATAAACGCCATTTTTCAACATGCACTCAACCAAAATACGTGAACCGTTGACATTATTATCGTAGTATTCCAGTGGCTTTTCAGTTGATTCACCCACGGCTTTTAAACCGGCAAAATGGATCACTGAATCAATTTTATGTTCTTCAAAAATTTTATTGAGCGCTGCGGCATCTCTGATATCAGCCTGATAAAAAGGAATTGGCTGGCCACAAATGTTTTCAACACGCGCCAAAGCTTCCTGTTTACTATTGACCAGATTATCAAGGACCACAACCTGATGCCCGGCTTCAATTAAATCAATGGTCGTATGAGAGCCTATATAGCCAGCTCCACCCGTTACTAATATTTTCATATTTCACCTGTGTTAGTGTCACTTGCATACAGGGTATACGTTTACCCTTCAAAATAAAAGCATTTATTAATCATTTTTGTTAGCTATTCGTAAAATAACTATTTAAAAAAATGATTCATCACAAAATTTAAGATAATATGGTCTAAATTGTTTGCTTGTCGTCACGAAAAACATTGCAAATTTCAAATAGTTAAATTAGGTAAGTACAGTTTCAATGGCAACCATAAAAGATATAGCAAAAGCTGCCGGCGTTTCATTGGCAACCGTCTCCCGCGTTATCAATGACGGGCCTAAAGTCGGCAATGAAACGCGCGCCCGAATAAAAAAAATCATGAAAGAGATGGGTTATCGCCCCAATGCAAATGCGAGAGCCTTGGTCAATCAAAAAAGCGCATCACTTGGCGTGGTGTTGGCCGAGTTGTCAGATCCCTTTTTTGCCACGCTGGCGCATGGTATTGAAGCCATTGCCAGAGAAAAAAGTGTTCAGGTTTTGTTAAGTTCAGGTTCAATTGAAGCCGCCACAGAATTAAAAGCGATAGAAACGCTGCTCGAGCACAGAGTTGAAGCCATGGTCGTTCACAGTAAGGCTTTGGATGAAGCAACCTTAATTGAATTTGCCAGACAAACCCCAGGCTTTATTTTAATAAACCGCTACATTGAGGAAATAAAACATCAGTGTGTCTGGTTAGACAATATTGCCGGTGGACAATTGATGGCCAAACATATGTTGTCTCTGGGACACAAAAAATTTGTTGTTGTATCCAGTAAATACCAGATTGATGATCCTTATTTGAGACTTGAAGGCATTCGAAATGCTTTAGGTGAAGCCGGCATAACTTTACCTGATTCAGCGATTGAATACAGTAGCCCGGATCAGGAAGGGGGTGAAATCGCGATGCAGAATTTACTCACCCGAGGCTGTGAGTTCAGTGCTGTGCTTGGTTATAATGACGCAATGGCAGCCGGTGCGATGACCACTTTGCTTGATCAAGGATATCAGGTACCTGATGATGTCTCTGTGATTGGCTATGATGATGTTTTATTATCGCGTTACTGTCGCCCCAAATTAACGACCTTGAGATATCCAATCGAGATGATGGCTAAACAGGCAGCCGAACTAGCGCTGAGCAATGCGAATAAAAAGCAGTTTTCTGAAGAAGACAGACAAAAAACTTACAAATACACACCCACAATTATTAAACGTGAATCTGTATTAAAAACCCGCTAAGCCTGTGAATAATTAATATTACGGGATACGCAAAAATAAAAAGCCGCTTATTAAATCATAAGCGGCTTTTTTAATGCTTGTTTTTAATCTGGTTAAGCAAATGCGCCCTGCTCTGCAGTACAAATAAAGATACTTTCTTTTAAGCCGGTTTCAGCCTGATATTTAGCTTCAATGGCGTTTTGCACTTGAGAGATTAAATGATCAGGCACCAGAGCGACAACACAGCCACCAAAACCGCCACCAGTCATACGAACACCGCCAAACGCCCCTAATTCCTGATGAATAACTTCAACCAGATAATCAATTTGAGACGTCGTGATTTCAAAGTCATTTTTCATCGACATATGAGAAGCCCGCATGAGTTCACTCACAGTTGCGGTTTCACCATTATTCAGAGCTTCGCACATTTTCAACGTTCTTTCGTTTTCAGTGATAACATGGCGGGCACGTAAATAGGCTTTTTCAGACATTTTATCTTTGTCAGCTTCAAGTTTAATCAGGTCAGTATCACGCAATGATTCCAGCCCCATCACTTCAGCAGCTTCTTCACATTGCTGGCGACGCAGATTATATTCGCTGTCTACCAAACCACGTTTTACATTGGAGTTAACAATAAACAGGTTAAACCCGGCTGGTAACTCACTGTATTTAATTTCTAATGAACGACAGTCAAGCAACATAGCCTGATCTTTTTTGCCCATAGCCGAGATCAGCTGATCCATAATGCCACAAGAACAACCAACAAATTCATTTTCTGCTTGCTGACCTTTTAATGCAGCTTGAATTCCATCTAAAGGCAATTCATTTAAACTGGCAAAACATTTTAAAACTGCAATTTCAAATGATGCAGAAGAGCTCAGGCCGGCGCCCTGTGGCACATTACCGGAAACCACAAAATCAGCCCCTTTAATTTGTGGATAATCTTTCATCAGTGCGATTAATACACCGCGAATATAGTTGCTCCAGCTGTGCGTATTATCAAATTGAATGTCATCCAGAGAAAAACTAACGAGTTGGTTATCAAAATCAAGCGCTCTTACATTTACCTGGCGATCATCACGAGCACTCGCCGCTATGTCTGTACCAAAATTGATTGCGGCAGGAAAAACAAAACCGCCGTTATAATCGGTATGCTCACCAATTAAGTTAACACGACCCGGGGCATGGCAAACCATCTGAGGCGCCGCTCCAAAATACGTCTGATAGGCTTGAGTCACTAATGCTTGTCTGGTCATTTTATAAATTCTCTTTGTAATGTGTTGCTGACACCGCACGTAAACGCTCGGCGGCTTGTTCTGGCGTAATATCGCGCTGCGCTTCGGCCATCATTTCATAACCCACCATAAACTTGCGTACTGTGGCTGAACGCAATAATGGCGGGAAGAAGTGGGCATGTAAGGTCCATTCTGAATGGTTTTCACCGTCAAATGGTGCGCCGTGCCAGCCCATAGAATATGGGAATGAGCAATTAAACAAATTATCGTATCGAGTCGTTATCTGTTTAATAATGTCGGCCAAAGTGACTTTTTGCTCGTCTGTCAGCTCGGTTAAACGCGATACAGAAAAACGAGGTAATAATAAAGTTTCAAACGGCCATGCAGCCCAATACGGCACGACCACGATCCAATCATCATTGATGCATACTGTGCGTTCGCCTGATTCAACTTCACGAGTTACATAATCTTCTAATAAATTAGAGCCTTGCTCAGATTGGTATTTATTAAAGTTAACCAGTTTCTTTTCAGCCAGAGTCGGTAACTGGTTCTGTGCCCAAATTTGGCCATGCGGATGAGGGTTAGAACAGCCCATCATAGCGCCTTTGTTTTCAAATACCTGAATCCACTTATACTGCTTTGACAATTGCGCTGTTTCATCCATCCAGGTATCCACTACCGCACTGATTTCTGAAACAGACAGCTGAGGTAATGTTTTACTATGATCTGGCGAGAAGCAAATAACCCGGCTACAGCCCTGCTCGGTTGACATTTTAAACAGAGGATCATTCGACTCAACCTGTGGCGTATCATCTTTCAGCGCAGCAAAATCATTCGTAAATACAAACGTAGATGTGTATTTAGGGTTTACCTCGCCGTTAATCCGGGTATTGCCTGAACACAGGTAACACTTTTCATCGTAGGCAGGCTTTTGTTCATCGTCTAATACTTCTGATTGCCCCTGCCAAGGACGCTTTGCCCGATGCGGAGATACAAGAACCCACTCACCAATCATTGGATTAAAACGACGGTGCGGGTGCTCGGTTGGGTCAAATTCTGTCGTCATATACTAACCTATTCTTTCTGATTATCTGATCGAACTGCAACTTTCTGTTAGCAATTCAACTAAAATTTTCACATAGGTTATCTCGAAATTTATTCAAGAACAAGCAAAAAGTAAAACGTTTTACCCCAAACCTGTAAATTTGCTGACTAAAGCCCCTGTTATCTTAATAAATACAGTTAATTACTCGTTTATCTCAAAGTTTAATGAAACCGGAAATATGTCTTCTTTACTTTGCAGTAATAATTGCACTTGCCATTGCATGTTGGGATTAATACAACTCACTGGGATGACTTCTATTTCAACTTGGGTATGGGTTATTTGACTGGCAATTAACGGAATTTTTCCCATATTCATGTTAATTCCAACCAATTCACCATGTAAGATTTGAATTGGGCTTTCCGCTTCAAGCCAAACCTTGTGTGATTGCTCAGGCATAAAAGGATAAGGTTTAACCCTTACATTAATGGTTCCGACTTCAGGCAATTTAAACTCGCAGTGGCTTAAAATAAAGGGTTCACAATGACTGCCTTGGGCAAGCTTGTTTGGGCTATTTTGTTTGACCGAAAACATAAGAAGACTGACAAAGGCAATCAGGGTCAATGAAATTCCAAAATACTTTTTCAAATATTCGCCTATTTTATTCAATTTAAACAAAAGTAATGATGATATTGACTTAAATCATGTTTTTTTTAAAGTGCACTATATTTTTTTATCTAAAAACCATACAATTTGCTCGATTTTAGCAATAGGCTGGCCTGATTGATTAGTTTTTGTTCCAAGCGTTCAAAATACAATCAAAACTGGCTATTATCTATACTTTAACCACACAAATATAAGAGAAAACTTTTTAGTTTCTCGCTTTGGATGATTTAACAATGAGCGCAACAAGTTCTATAACTCCGAATTATAATTTTGACATTGTCAAAAAATTTGCGGTAATGGCCGTTGTCTGGGGGCTAATTGGAATGTCTGCGGGCGTTTTAATAGCTGCTCAGCTAGTATGGCCAGAATTAAATTTTGATACGCCATGGATTACTTATTCTCGTATCAGACCATTACACACTAACGCAGTAATTTTTGCATTTGGTGGCTGTGCCCTGTTTGCAACTTCTTACTGGGTCGTTCAACGGACCTGTAAAACAGCTCTATTTAGTAATAGATTAGCTAATTTTACATTTTGGGGTTGGCAAGCCATTATCGTTTTGGCGGTATTGTCGCTTCCATTAGGGTTAACCAGCTCTAAGGAATACGCAGAATTAGAATGGCCAATTGATATTTTGATTGCCATTGTGTGGATTGCTTATGCAATTGTATTTTTTGGTACCATTGTAAAACGTACAGTTTCGCATATTTATGTAGCAAACTGGTTCTACGGTGCATTCATTATCACGATTGCAGTGTTACATATAGGTAACAGCATGGCGATTCCGGTCAGCTTGACTAAATCTTACTCGATTTACTCAGGTGCTGTGGATGCCATGATGCAATGGTGGTACGGCCATAATGCGGTAGGCTTTTTCTTAACAGCTGGCTTCTTAGGCATGATGTACTACTTTGTACCAAAACAAGCTGAACGCCCGGTTTATTCTTATCGTTTATCAGTAGTTCACTTCTGGGCGCTTTGTGCTTTATATATCTGGGCTGGTCCTCACCACTTACACTACACAGCATTACCTGACTGGACTCAGTCTTTAGGTATGGTGATGTCAGTTGTATTATTCGTACCTTCATGGGGCGGTATGATTAACGGTATTATGACCTTATCCGGTGCATGGCATAAATTACGTACTGACCCTATCTTACGCTTTATGATTGTTTCATTATCTTTCTACGGTATGTCAACGTTTGAAGGCCCTATGATGGCAATTAAGTCAGTCAACGCTTTATCTCACTATACTGACTGGACTGTTGGTCACGTTCACTCTGGTGCATTAGGCTGGGTTGCTATGATTTCAATCGGTTCTTTATATCACTTAATTCCAAAAGCGTTCGGCCGTGAAAGAATGTATAGCATTAAGCTCATTAACATTCATTTCTGGTTAGCGACACTAGGTGTGGTGCTTTACATTGTTGCACTTTGGATTTCAGGTGTAATGCAAGGCATGATGTGGCGTCAAATTAATGCTGACGGTACTCTAACTTATAGTTTCGTTGAGGTAGTTGCTGCAACTTACCCGTTCCACTTTATCCGCTGGGTTGGTGGTGTATGTGTGGTCGCTGGTATGGTAATCATGCTTTATAACGTGATTAAAACGATTCGTTCTGACAAAACTGCAGACGAAGGTTTATCATCAGCTAACTTGTCTCAAGCAAACGCGTAAGGAGTATTTTAGATGGCAAATAAACATGAATTGCTAGAAAAGAATATTGGTTTGCTTTCGATTGCGGTCATCATCGTAATCAGTGTGAGTGCATTAGTTGAAATCACGCCACTATTATTCTTAAAAGAAACAAACGAGCCGGTTAAAAATATGAAACCTTTAACTGCGCTTGAAATGGAAGGCCGGGATATTTACATTCGTGAAGGCTGTGTTGGTTGTCACAGCCAGATGATCCGACCTTTCCGTTCTGAAACTGAACGTTATGGTCACTACTCTGTAGCCGGTGAATCTGTATGGGAACATCCTTTCTTATGGGGTTCAAAGCGTACAGGTCCTGATTTAGCTCGCGTAGGCGGTCGTTACTCAGATGAATGGCATAGAGTGCATTTAATTAATCCTCGAGATGTTGTGCCTGAATCAAATATGCCAGGTTTCCCTTGGTTAGAAGAAAACACCCTAGACGGTGAATTAATCGAGAAGAAACTAACTGTGTTTAAAGAATACTATGATGTGCCTTATACAGACGAAGATATTGCGAATGCGAAATCTGAAGTTAAAGGCAAAACAGAGATGGAAGCATTAATTGCTTACTTACAATCTCTGGGCACGTCGTTTAAGTAATTATTATGGACTACGGTACATATCGCGGTATATACACCATAATTATGTTGCTGGTTTTTGCCGGCATAATATGGTGGGCGTACAGCAAGCACAGTAAAAAGAAATTTGATGATGCTGCTCATTCAATCCTTGATGATGATGATATTAAGGACAAAAAGACGAGTGAGAAAGCGAAACAGGCTCAACAAGATTTAGAGGATAAAACATGAGTACTTTTTGGAGTTTATGGATCGCCATCCTATCCATAGTCACTTTAGTTTTTGTATTTGTTTGTTTATACCTAAACATGAAAAACTATACCGGGATTAAAGAAGGCGATTCAATGGGCCATGAATTTGATGGCATTGAAGAATTAAACAACCCTCTTCCGGGCTGGTGGACCAAAATGTTCTGGGTAACCGCAATTTGGTCAGTATATTATTTATTGGCTTATCCAGGTTTAGGAAGCTATTCAGGTTTCTTTGACTGGAAAAGCTCAAATCAGGGTGTCACCTCAGTCGCTGAATCAAAAGCAGCAACCGAACAAGCTTTTGCTGAAGGTGAGTATGTCGCTTATGACCGTGAGGTTCAAGCTGCAGACGAAAAATTCGGACCGATTTTTGAGCAGTATGCTGCTCAGGATATTGAAGCACTTGCTCACAATGAAGAAGCTTTAGAAATCGGTCAGCGTTTGTTCCTTCAAAACTGTTCACAATGTCACGGTTCTGATGCTCGTGGTGGCACTGGCTTCCCTAACCTGACAGATGATGACTGGTTATATGGCGGTTCTCCTGAAAAAATTAAAGAAACACTTCTACACGGTCGAAATGCACAAATGCCGGCACAACTTGCTGCATTAGGAGAGCAAGGTGTTAAGCAAATGGCTCAATATATTTTAAGCCTAAGTGAAACCGGTCGTGAGTTTGATGCGAGCATGGCTGCAGCTGCTAAACCTAAATTTGCGGTCTGTTCAGCTTGTCATGGTGCAGATGGTAAAGGTAGTGTTGCGCATAACTTACCATTTGGTGCACCTAATCTGACAGATGACATCTGGTTATACGGTGGTTCAGTCAGAGCGATTGAAGAAACCTTGATTCATGGTCGAAACGGCGTAATGCCAGCATGGAAAGATATTCTGGGTGAAGACAAAGTTCACTTGATTAGCGCATACGTTTATAGCTTATCACAGGATAAATAATAAGCGCTTATATTCGCTTTTTGAAAAGCCCGGTTCTCACCGGGCTTTTTATTTTAAAGCACTAAATCCCCTATTAGCGCTGTGCAAATTCAATCAATTCACGATATAATATTGCTCAATTTTTATCGTTTCAATTTAGGTTTTTTAATGCAAACAAACACCAGTTCTCCTTGGTACAAAGAGCCTTGGCCATGGGTTTTAATCGCCATCATTCTAATCCCTATGCTGGTCGCAGTTGTTCGCATTAGCATTTACAAAGAGTATAAAGTTGAAATGGTGGTTGATGATTACTACAAAAAAGGAAAAAGCATCAATCAGGAGTTTGCTCGCGAAAAGCTGGCATCAAGTTATAATATCAGTGCTTTGGTCAACTTTACCGATCACAACATTGTATTGGATGTGAATCATAATAACCAGGCCCCTAAACTGGCTAGCCTGATTATCTCTTTTTATCATTCGACTCAGGGCATTAAAGATTTTAATTTAATGGCAACTGCACGTGCAGACGGCAAATTCAGTGCCGAACTTCCTAATAAAAATCTGGATGGCAAGTGGCAGTTAACAATAGAGCCGCATGATAAAAAATGGAAAATTCAAAAGAATATCCAATTGCCCGCTCGCACTCAGATCATTATCACGCCCAGCGCATGACAGATACCTGTTTTCACTGCGGTGAAACCATACCTTCAGATTGTCACTTAACGATTCAGGTAGCCGGTAATACAAAACCCGTATGCTGCCTGGGTTGTCAGGCAGTAGCTCAAGCAATTTTAAATGAAGGATTGAGTCAGTACTACAAATTCCGCGAGCAGCCCGCAGATAAAGCTGAGGCCGGATTGATGCAAATAAATGCAGATTATCAGGCTTACGATGAGGCCAGTGTACAGGCTGAATTTGTCAGAATTGAACAAAATCTCAAACAAGCCGATTTAAGTCTGGAAGGCATGCACTGCGCTGCCTGTGCCTGGTTAATTGAAAAACGTTTAATACATCTCACAGGCTTAATCAAAATCACAGTCAACCTGACTCAATCGCGCGCGAGTATTAGCTGGGATCCAACTCAATTAAAACTGAGTGAAATCTTTCAGGCAATTGAAGAAATAGGCTATCAGGCATCGCCTTTTAAATTATCAGAAGTTGAATCCTATTATTCAAAGCGTAATAAAGAATTTATGCGCCAGTTGGTTGTTGCCGGCTTTTTTACAATGCAAGTTATGATGTTGGCCTTTGCGATGTACAGCGACGTGCTCGAAGCCCAATATAATGAATTTTTTCGTTGGATCAGTCTTTTGCTGGCGACACCGGTTGTCCTGTACAGCAGCCAACCCATTATCCGTTCGAGCCTGATCTCGCTGAAAAACAAGTCCTTGAATATGGATGTGCCTGTATCGATTGCGATAATAGGTACTTATTTAGCCAGTTGCTACGCGACTTTTAGCCAAAGCGGTGAGGTTTATTTTGAATCCGCTGCTATGTTTGTATTTTTATTGCTAACCAGCCGTTATTTAGAGCATCAGGTTAAATCAAAGGCGACCAGTTTATCTGCCAATATGCTTAAATTACTGCCTTTGATTGCAAATAAAAAAAATGAATCCGGCGAATTTGAAGCTGTTGCGGCCAGTACCTTAATTCCAGGTGATATTATTCTGGTTAAACAGGGACAAACAATACCCGCTGACGGTATTTTATTATCAAATTCCGTTTCGGTTGAAGAATCTATGCTCACAGGTGAAAGCCTGCCGATTTCAAAAAATTCGGGCGATGTCTGTCTGGCCGGTTGTATTGTGGTTGATCATTCAATAGAAATAAAAGTCAGCAGTTCTGGAAAGTCCACAACATTAGCTCAAATCGCTTACCAGCAGGAACAGATTAGTGAAAACCGATCCGCTTTTATTAATGCAGCAGATAAAGTTGCCAAACAAGCCACCCTGGGCGTATTGATTTTAGCCGGTTTAACTTATTGTATATGGCAGTTTTGGTTAGGCGAAAATGGATTATGGTATGCTGTTGCTGTATTGGTCGCAACCTGCCCTTGTGCACTCTCACTGGCATTACCAACCGCATTATCCGCCAGTTCTAGTGCATTAAAAACCAAAGGGATTTTAATTCAGAATAGTCGGGCGATTGAGCAGGCGTGTCAGCTAAACGCGATTGCTTTTGATAAAACCGGTACCTTAACAAGCGGACAATTCAGTGTTTCTAATGTGTTATTTGAACCCGGATTTGAAGCAAATAAAATTTTAGATTGGCTCGCCCATATGGAACTAAGGGCAAATCACCCTCTGGCCAGTGCGTTTGAAAAACCTAAATCTAAACTCGATATTAGCGATTTTTCAGTCATCGCCGGAATTGGTATCAGTGCCCGCATACATAATCATAAAGTGGTGGCCGGCAGTAATAAATTGATTCAGCAACCGCTCGCTGAACGTTTCGACGGTGCTCAAATATATATCTACATTGATGAGCAATTTGCTGGTGCTGTCTGGTTAACAGATACAATCCGAGAGTGTGCAAAAGACAGCCTAAGCCAGCTCGAACTATACAAATGTATTTTGAGTGGCGATACCAGCCCTCAGCTTTCATCAGTCGCCGAACACCTTAATTTAGATTATCAGGCTGGTTTAACACCTCAGCAAAAAGTATCGGCATTAACTCAACTGCGCAAACAATACGGCTCTGTTGCAATGGTTGGTGACGGTGTAAATGATGCTTTGGTGCTCGCTGAAGCCGATATTAGTATAGCCATGAATGAAGCAGCCACACTGAGTAAACAAAAGTCTGATGTGATTTTATTGGGATCTCAATTGGATAAAATTAGTTTGTTGATTAATCAGTCTAACCGCCTAAACCATGTTATTAAGCAAAATTTTGGTTGGGCAATAGGCTATAACCTGATAGTGTTGCCGCTTGCGGTAGTCGGTATATTAACCCCTTGGATGGCAGTGATAGGTATGTCAGCCAGCTCCTTGATTGTTGTGATTAATTCAATGAGATTATTAAAAATATGAGTGTGATTTACGTTTTAATTCCGCTAGCCATCATTATTGTTTTAGTGGCAATAGCTATTTTTTTCTGGGCGGTTAAAAAAAACCAGTTTGATGATTTAGACCGCCAAGGGTACGAAATCTTGTTTGATGAAGATGAAAACCCAGAATCTAAGAATACACAAAACGAACACAAAGCAAAGCCCAGTACTGACGAAAAATGATCGACTATTTAAGTGCCTTCATGATAGGTATTATGGGTGCCAGTCATTGTCTGGTAATGTGTGGCGGCTTATCTGCTGCGATGGGACTCAATCAATCGTTTTTAGCCACCCTCACCTATAATGCCGGGCGAATTATCAGCTATTCAATAGCGGGTTTATTACTGGGCAGTTTAGGTTACCTGCTGACCAGCAGTTTTGATGCTATTTTAATTTCATTGCGCTTTATTTCAGGTATCATGCTGATATTACTGGGACTATATATTGCACGCTGGTATATGGGACTGACCGCAATTGAAAAAGTATTTGGTTTGTTCTGGAAATTGATTGCACCCGTTGCGCAAAAAAAGATGACTCAAAAAGGACTGGTTGCAAGGTTTACCAGTGGTATGCTTTGGGGATGGCTTCCCTGTGGACTCGTTTACAGCACATTAACCTATGCTGCTGCTCAAGCTTCACCTGTCAGTTCTATGCTAACTATGTTAAGTTTTGGTTTAGGTACATTGCCAGCATTGTTGTTAAGTGCCGGGTTAAGTCAGCAAATCAGCCAACTGGTAAAACATAAACTCAGTCAAAAAATAGCCGGAATAGCGTTAATAAGTTTTGGAATGCATACAGTTTATATTGGGCTGTTGCAACTTTAGGAAAAAAAGTTAGACTAGGTTTGACTTAGATCAAAGGTGACGGATTAAAGAATGAATTTTAAAAATGCGGTGTCATGCCAAAACTGTAGCATTAATCAGCTGTGTTTACCTTTCTCATTAAATGATAAAGAAATCAAAAAGTTAGACGACATCATCCAACGTAAACGGCCACTACATAAAAGCGATAAGCTGTTTAAAGCCGGAGATAAATTTAACGCACTGTATGCCGTTCGTTCAGGGTCATTTAAATCATACTCACTTTCTGCATCTGGTGAAGAACAAATTGTCGGTTTTCATTTACCCGGTGACATTATCGGCTTTGATGCGATTAATAACCAGAGCCACCCTACTTATGCAGTCGCATTAGAAACCGCGATGATTTGCGAAATACCGTTTAATGTAGTTGATGAACTCAGTACGGATTTACCTAAATTAAAACAGCAAATTATGCGCTTAATGAGTAACGACATCATAGTGGACAGAGAAATGATGTTTTTACTCAATAAAAAAACAGCGGAGCAAAAGTTAGCGGCCTTTATATATAGCCTGTCTCAACGGTTTAAAGAACGCGGCTTTTCTGAATCAGAATTCAGATTAACCATGACACGTGCTGAAATCGGAAACTATCTTGGGTTAACCGTTGAAACAATTAGCCGTTTATTAGGTCGGTTTCAAAAACAAAATCTTATTCAAGTAGAAGCTAAGTTCATAAAAATCATCAACTTAAATGAGTTAGCCGAATTAGCTAAATCCTAAATATTTGTTCTGGATCATAAGCATTTTTAGCAAAGTCACCTACAATTAAAATAATCCGATTTGCATTATTTCAGAGGTAAGTGATGAAACACCTAAAAAAAATTCTTGCCATTATTGATCCAGCCGATGAAGAACAAAAATCATTAAAAAGAGCAGTAGAGCTGGCTCAAAAAACCAATGCCAGCATTACTGCTTTGTTAGTGGTCTATGATTTTTCATATGAAATGACCACCATGTTATCGCAGCAGGAAAGAGACCTGATGCGCAGATGTATGGTTGAGGAGCGTACCGTCTGGCTCGATGAAATTCTTGCGCCTTTCGCCTGCCAGGTTTCCCAGCTCCACCCGCTGGTTGAATGGCATAGCCGTCCGTTTGAAAGTATTATAAAACATGTATTACGAGAGGATTTTGATTTAATCATTAAAGCCACTCATAAACACCACTTGTTTCATTCTGTTATTTTCACCCCGACTGACTGGCACCTAATCCGCAAGGCACCTGCACCGGTTTTGTTAGTCAAAGATCACGCATGGCCAGAAAATGGTCAGGTAATTGCCGCAATCAATGCAGCAAATGAAGAAAAACATCATGTTGATCTGAATCACAGTATTATTGAAACAGCTCAACTATTTTCTGAATACCTTCATGCCAAAACACATTTATTAAATTGCTACCCCGGCACGCCTGTCAATTTAACGGTTGAGTTACCCGAATTTGATCCGACACAATACCGTCACGCAATTCGTCAACATCATGAAAATTCAACCTATCAGTATGCGGAAAAACATGGCATAAATGAAGAAAACTGCATGGTTAAAGAAGGCTTACCGCAGAGCCTAATCAATGATGTAGCTAAAGAAATCGATGCAGAGCTGATTGTGATAGGGACAGTGGGCAGAACCGGACTATCTGCTGCTTTATTGGGTAACACCGCTGAGCATTTATTAGATGCGGCCAACTGCGATGTCTTGGCCATTAAGCCAGCAGGCTTTGTCAGTCCGATAACCCTGGATGATGAGTAATATCAGCTTTTCTTGAGCTGAGTAATTGATGGGTATATAATCCGCGCCTTGTAATCTATGAGGTGCGTATGCAAACTTTAACCGCTAAACAACAATATAATTTTAATAAACTTCAAAAGCGTATTCGCCGCTGTGTTGGTAAAGCCATTGAAGATTTTAATATGATCGAAGACGGCGATAAGGTTATGGTCTGTTTATCCGGTGGCAAAGACAGTTACACCATGCTGGATATACTGTTATTTTTACAAAAGCGCGCGCCCATCCATTTTGATATCGTAGCCGTCAACCTCGATCAGAAACAACCCGGATTTCCTGAGCATGTATTGCCTGAATATCTTACAGAGTTAGGTGTCGACTTTAAAATTGTCAATGAAGATACCTATAGCATAGTTAAAGAAAAAGTCCCTGAAGGTAAAACGACCTGCTCTCTTTGTTCCCGACTACGCCGCGGTATTTTGTATCGCACAGCCGAAGAGCTCCAGATTACAAAAATTGCACTGGGTCATCACAGAGATGATATTTTAGAAACCTTGTTCTTAAACATGTTTTATGGCGGTAAATTAAAAGGTATGCCACCTAAACTTATTAGTGATAATAAAAAGCATATTGTTATCAGACCACTTGCCTATTGCCGTGAAAAAGATATCGAAAAGTATTCAACGATTAAAGAATTCCCCATTATTCCGTGCAACTTGTGTGGTTCTCAGGAAAATCTGCAGCGTAAAATCATTAAAGAAATGCTTCAGTCTTGGGATAAACAACATCCGGGCCGTTTAGAAACCATGTTTAATGCAGTTCAAAATGTAACACTGTCTCATTTGGCAGATCCTAAACTCTATGATTTTAAAGGATTGGTTTCTGATTCAATGAATGAATTTAACGGTGAAGGCGATATTGCGTTTGACACCCCTGGCATTGAAATGCCGGGCATAGATCCTGAATTGTATGCAGATGACGAAGGTCCATCTGCCGATGAGCAAATCCCGGTGCAAATCGTCAATTTAAGCTGAATATGATTCCAATAGGCCCGTTAAATCGGGCCTTATACAGTTTCACTACTCGAATATCTGAAATGCACGCGAAGTAAAGTCAGTATGCCGCGCTTAAAGCGTTGCGGGTGTAACCACTCCCTTTTTAAACTCTGGATATTTTAATCAAGTATTAAAAAACCTGAGCTTCTCAATTGAGTGATGACTGGCCTGACTCATTTGCTCACTATATGCTTTAGAAGCTACCGCGAGTTGAGCTGAATTATCTGTTAAAGACTGAACTGAATGCGTATTTTCACTAATTTGACCGGCCACTAAACTTTGTTCTTCCGCTGCGGTGGCAATTTGTTGAGCCTTAGCGTTAATGTCGTCTATGTGCCCTAAAATTACGCGAACCTTATCAAAGCTTGATGCTATTTGCGCTTTGGTGGCAATAACTAAACTCTGACTTTGCTCCATTTTTTGCACTGACTCTTCACCCACCTGTGCAATTTGATTCAATAAAGCTTCAATTTCATTAACTGACTCGGCCGATCGTTGAGCTAACGTTCTGACCTCATCAGCAACAACGGCAAACCCACGCCCCTGTTCGCCAGCTCTGGCGGCTTCAATAGCTGCGTTCAAAGCTAGCAAATTCGTTTGTTCAGAGATACCTCTGATAACATTTAATATGCCTTCAATGTTTTTCGTTTCAATCTGAAGACGTTTAACAGCGCTCGATGAGTCTTCGAGGCTACCGACTAAATCATTAACCCGGCCAATCGCAATGTCAGACTCTTTTATCCCTTCATCTGCCAAGCCTGCCATATTTTCAGCTGCATGTGCGGTTTGAGTTGTATTTTCAGCAATTTCTTTACTCGTAACAGCCATTTCTTCAATAGCCGTTACGACCTGAGTTGTATTTTCGGTCACTTCAGTCGTTATATTTTCCATCTCAGCTGTGGAGTCTAAAACTTTTTTACTATTATCAGTCACAGTCTCTGATGAATGAATCACTTCCGATATGGCTTCTGCCAGTTTTGCAATGGTCATGTTCATTTCATTACCTAACTGAGCAATTTCATCACTACCGCTAATGCTAGCCTTTACCTTTAAATTGCCACTCGCCATTGCATGGGCAACCTGACTGACTTTCTTTATATTTTTAATGAGTGCATTGGAAATAAAGATAATAAAGCTAACAGAAAGTAAGGTCGCTATTATCAATGCAGAATAGAAAATAAAGTTGGCTTGCTCAATACTCTGCTCTGCCCTGTCTCGATTCTCATTCGCCTGATTTTGGGCCTGTCTAATAAAGCGATCTTGAAAGTCAATAAGTGATTTATTTGAACTGACAAATGCGAGATAAGTTTCTCTGGTCGCTACATGATCCTCGCTGTTATTCATTTCCTCAACAAAAACCTGAGCTTTCTGGTGAAATGTTTTAATTCGCTGGTTATAGTCAGTCAGGAGTTTTGAATCGCCGTAGTAATATTGTTCAAGTTTATTTAACAGCACTGAGGTATGTTTAAATGAATTAGCGATTAATCGATTACTATTATCGACCTGTTCTGGCACTTTTATCATATAACCCAGTTGCAGCGCTCTGATATTAGATAAAATTGAATTTTGCTCAGTTTGAATGTCATCAAGATAACGAACTGGCATATAATTGTGGTCGTAAAAATGATTAAAATTATCAGCCAAATCTGTATTTGAAAATTTAAGTGCCAGCATAGCTACAAGATAAATCAAAGTAACAACTGAAATAAGCAGCAAAAATTTCTGCTTGATAGATATATTATTCATTTTGCAGCCTCTGGATAAGGTAAACTTAAGATGTGTATATGGTTTTCAGTTTACACCAAAGAATCAAATTAGCGCCAATTCTTTTGAAAATAAGATTTTATTTATTAGCGACTTATACTTAATAACAGTTAAATACTGGTCCTAGAGCCTGTTTATCTTTGTGTTATTTTTGAGCAATAGGCGATTTTAATCATTAACAAAGCAGAATGAGTGCGGTT
>CAJXMO010000006.1 GCA_913056495.1 uncultured Alteromonadaceae bacterium
AAGTTCTTACATAACTCACGGTAGCCTAAACTTTCTCTACTGCGTTTGAACAGTGCTTTGGCTCTGCGATAAAGATGCAACTCGTTGCCCATGAGCCTATGGTTGAAGAACTAGCTTTTGACGGTAATGGCCGAATGTACGTTGCTGATATGCTCAGCTACATGCAAGACTTAGATGGCATAGGGTAAACGGAAGTAGTGAGTCAAATTAAACCAGTTCAATTATAATATGATAAAAGGAGGTGGGTGTTCATGAAAATAGTATATTTATGTGTAGTGCTATTGTTATTATCAAATGTAAGTTCTGCATCTGAAGGGTGCGGTTATGATAATGTCAATTGCGGTGTTTCAATAATTCAACTTATAGTTTTACCTAAACAGTTTGATAAAAAAAGTATTGTTGTAAGGGGCTACCTGCATCAGAAACTTAATTATGCAGGTGAAAAAGAGTATCTTTTATCTTTACAAAAGGAATTCTTAGATTATGAAAACAGTATCATTGTTTCAATTACACCAGGAAACCCTCAACACAATTAGGTGAAGGACGGTGAAAAATATTTAGTAAGTGGTATTTTTGTTGCCTGCAATCAAGTAAATTGTACAGGAAAAATAAAAGAAGATGGTAAAAATGCCTTTATAAGACCATTGGGCTTAGCAATTGATAACTAGAATTTATTGATGACCAGCTTACGTTTGTTCTGACCTTCCCGGATTTAAATTAGATAACTGTCAGAAAAGCGTTTTTCTGAATGGGTGTAATTACCAAGATATACTGACGGTATAATTGCTAAGCGCGAATTTTATGCGCTCAGACCATCAAGTTTTCAGATGTCAATCAAACTGCCATCAGGCCGTTAGCGCAATTTATAAGCAGAAATACCATGCTTGAATTTAGCTCAAATCTTAACTGATAGTCACCAATTGAAAAACGGGTAACTGTCAGATCAAGTCTGAGCGAATACACTATATGGCAGTACTCAAAATCTTATGCCCTTTTTTCGTCAGCAATTTTTTGTGCTAGCATGCTCAGCTCAGCGGCTTTAAAAGTATGAGATTGTTTCATCGCCTGTTCAGTGCGGTTGATGCAATCTAAAATCAATGCACCAAAATACGGGAAATCTGACTGACCAAAACAGTCAATTTCCTGCTCATGTTGCTGGTTGACCAAAAAGATTTTAGACACAGGCGCCTGTCGAGCAACATCCATATATTTACGAATTTCAATGGTTCCTTCTGTGCCGACAATAAAACTGCGCCCATCTCCCCAGGTAGCCTGACCTTCTGGCGTAAACCAATCTACCCGGGTATAAAAAGAACAGCCATTGGCGCCTGTCATTGATATTTCACCAAAGTCTTCTAGTCCAGGTTTATCCGGGTTATTGGCATTTCTCACTCTGGCAAAATTAATTGTTGCCTGAGTTTCACCTGCGTAAGTTAAAAATTGTTCAACCTGATGTGAGCCGATATCGGTTAATATGCCCCCGTAAGCGTTTTTGTCAAAAAACCAGTCCGGGCGGTTGGCTTTTGCCAATCGGTGTGGCGCCAGGTTAATCACCTGAATCACCTTGCCTATTTTACCGGCTTGAATTAACTCCCCGGCGCGCCACGCAGCCTCATTATGCAACCGCTCTGCATAATAAACAGCATAAATACGCTGGGTTTGCTCAACAACTTGTTTCACCGTCTCTAATTGCGCTAGTGTGGTAAAGGGTGACTTGTCAGTAAAATAGTCTTTGCCTGCCTGCATCACCTGTATACCGACGTCAGCTCTAAGGTTTGGAATAGCCGCTGATGCAACTAATTGCGTATCTTGATCCGACAATATTTGCTCAAAACTCTCGGCTACCTGAGCCTGAGGATATTTTTCACAAAATGCGGCCAGTCTTTTGGGATCCGTATCGTATACATATTTAAGGGTTGCTCCGGCTTGCAACAAGCCATTACACTGGCCATATATGTGACCATGATCTAAATAAGCCACTGAAAAATAAAACTGATTGGATTCGACCACTTTAACTGATTGGCCTACTGGTGCGTAGTTAGCCCCGTCTTTAATATTCGGTTGATTCGTCATTCACCTTTACCCTAGTTTAATCAAAGTAGAATATATAACACTGGATAAAACCATCAGGATGCACAGCGCCATTAAAAAATTATAAATCAGTTTTTTTGTCCCCTTAGGTGTCGCCTGACCCAAATAGGCTTTTTTATTGTTCAAAATAGCCCAACCAACATAAGCAAGAGGCAATAAAAAACCACAAATTGCAGAGGTTGGAACGACCAAATAAGGTCCCATGCTCGACCAAAAAAATACGCCTAATATTGCCGGAGTGGGCGCCAGTAGCGCCAGTTTGTATTTAAAACCATGTTCAGGCCAGTTGAACATGGCCGCTGCCGCTGAACCACAACACAGCATATGCATAACCAATGAACCGACCGCCATCCCCAAAATGCCGAATGCAAAAATCAAACGACTGGTCACTTCATCTAATCCGGCCGACATAAACAAGGTTCCGGCCTGAGTTGGACTGAGTTTACCTTGTATATCCATCTCCGAGCCATAAAAAGCACCCGCCGCCGCAATTGAAATTAAGCTAGTCACCAGAAAATAGGGCAATACTAAGCCGAGTCCGATATCGTAGCGGGACAATTCAGCATGATTTTTATTCCATTTTTTATGCAATAAAGTATAACCGTAAATAAAGGTCATATTGATGCCTACGGCACTGCCAAGCGCCGCCATAATTAAAGTAACACCCGCGCTGTCATCAGGCAGTGATGAAGGAACATATCCGGCGAGAACCGCACCCCAATCTATTTTTCCGTTAACGGAAGCACTGATGACAACCCAGGCAAATGCAATTATTATCATTGCGCTTAATAATTTTATCCCGTTCTCGAAAATTCTAACCGCACGGCCATGGTTACCGTAGCGCCATGCAGTAAAAGCACAGCCAGCCCAAACCAGAATAGCCAGGAATAATAAATAAATGTCACGCCCAATCGCAGAAGATTCAGAAACACTGAAGCCAGTTGATACAGATACAATTTCTTCCATCATGCCTGCGCTGAGCGGATAATGTGCAAAGCCCCAAATGATAGATGAAGCAAATGCAGCTATTGCCCACCCCCAAGCCAGATAAACACTGACATGTTGTTTCATAGCCGTAAAAGGTTTGATTTGGGTATGAAGTGTCTGGTGTGATAATGCAAATAGCATAATACAACCAATTAACATCGCCAGTGGCTGCACCCAAAGCAGTTCGTAACCAAAGCTTGCGCCTATTGTCAAAGAGGTTACGGCGCTGCCACCGCCCAGCGTCATTGCGCCTTGCAGCCAACCGGGTCCACTGAGTTTAATGTAACCCGGAATCCTTCTGTACCAGGCTTTAGCGGATAATGCCTGCAACAGTTCAGTATCTGCTGAACTTTGCATTGAGTTCGACTGGCTCATTTTTCTTTACCTTGTAGTTATTGTTTTTATCGGTACGATTTATTCATATCTACGGTCGCCTCAATATTGGCTTTTTCCCGTAACTGAGAATGAGCTATTTTAGTTGCTAATTCAGCTTGATAGCGTTTTCTGTCTAATGGGAGTTTGACTGGCTGATTCAACCAGGTAGACATTAACATTGCATTAGCCATATCCAGAGAAGCCAGCCCCGACTGTGCCGGAGTCAGCAAAGGTTCATCAAATAAAATCGCGCGAACAAAATTATTCATTATCATGGCATGCTGATTCACTTTTCCAGTCGGTGTAATATCAGTTTGTATCACGTCTGGCATGCCAAACATATCCGTTGTTTGTTTATTAAACCTATGTGTGCTTTCGCTATTTAATTTTTGGATAAGCCGACCAGAATCATAATGTAAACTGCCTTTGTCTCCAATTATATCAAAGCGATTGACACCCGGCGCTTCACCGGTCGACGCAACAAAAACGCCTGTTGCCTGATTGTCATAACGTAAAAAAGCCGTAACTTCGTCTTCAACTTCAATATCATGGTATTTGCCAAATTCGCAAAAACCGATAATTTGTTCGGGTAGGCCACAAACCCACTGAAAAATATCCAAGTTATGAATGCATTGATTGACCAGAGCGCCTCCACCCTCGCCTTTCCAGGTTGCGCGCCAGTCGCTGACCTGAAAATACACTTCAGGTCTAAACCAATTTGTCATTGTCCAGTGTGTACGAGTCATTTTGCCAAGGATACCGGACTTTACTACTTGCTTAATTTTGGCATAAGTCGGATCGCACCTTTGATTAAGCATAAGCGCAAATTTTGTATTTTCACCGACGCTGGATACAAGTTGCTCCCCTTCATAAGAAGACAAACCTATGGGTTTTTCAAGCATCACATGCAGATGCTTGTGCAACGCATATTGTGCAATTTCAAAATGTGACAAAGTAGGTGTAGCAATCAGCACGGCATCCACGCTACCTGAGTCAATTAAATCCTGATAGCGGGTAAAATGCTGAACCTGCGCCAATCCCTCAATTTGAGCTGGCTGGCGCGAACAAATCGCAGTAATAGAGCAATCAGCAACCTCGCCTGTTATGATGTTATTAATATGCTGTTTAGCGATATTACCTAACCCAATTATTCCAATTCTTATATGTTTATTTTCCATCTCGCTACCAGTTAAAACTTAGTTTTGTAAAACAATCTAATGTTAATTTGAATGGTTAAATTATTTGTAGAACGCTATTGATCGCATTTAAAAACAGGCAAACACCCGAGTATCCCTTTAACCCTTAATCCCCTTTTTTAAAGGTACAACCGCCTGAATATGGATCCAATTGGTTTAGTCCCCAAAACCGGCCTGACCAATTTAGTATAAGTTAAAAAAAAGCTCAGGGTCAACGACTATAAAGTAGACTAGAATATCAATTTTCAATTGGTCAGGCCGCTTTCGGTTTTAAATTATAAATAAATTCGCCATAATAGGCATATCTTCAATTTAGGCCGCAACAAACCACGAATGGGAAATACGCAAAAAAGACTTTATTTACAAATTGCTCAACAGCTGGCTGATTCAGTTATTCGTGGCGAAGTAAAAGTGGGTGAACGATTTCCGTCCGAACGCGATTTGGTTCAAAAATATAATGTAAGCCGCTCTACAATACGCGAAGCCATGATAGCGCTTGAAGTTAACCAACTCGTTGAAATTCGTCTGGGATCTGGCATTTATGCGCTTGAGCCCCAAGCAAATAAAATGGCCTTTGATTCCGCCAGTGAACTGCCTGGCCCGTTTGAGATTTTAGAAAGTCGTTTGATTCTGGAAGCTCAAGCCGCCAAAATAGCAGCGGAACGCATCAGCAATCAGGAACTTCATGAGTTAAAACAACTGATCTCGGCGATGGAACAGGCAGCTGACGATAATAATGTCGAACAGGCTGAACAGTTAGATAAAACTTTTCATTTAACCATAATGCGTGCCACGCGCAACAATGCGCTAATGGCCATGTACGAGTGGCTATGGCGTGCCAGAGAAACATCCCGTATCAATAAACAATTCCATCATAAATTAAGAAAACAAAACTCAGAAGCGGTCAGCAGCGAGCATAAGGCAATTTTGACCGCTCTGATGCAAAAAGACGGTGAAGCAGCCAGAATCATGACTGAAACGCATTTAAAAGCAGTAGAAAAGCGACTCGCGACAGATAGCTTCAGTTAATAGACGACGGACTCTTAAATTCGCTCAAACAAGGATTAATCCCTGTGATATTAACTTTGTTAGCATCCTAACAAGATAGCCTCTTCCAGGGTTAACGTGATTTTGTCTGGCAACAATAAAATCTGTCTGTTATTCCGTCGCTGTGAGGCACTGATATGAATCCACGCAGGCTGACCTTGATTTCCATATTCATGTATCAGTTGATCAATATCCAGTTCATCTAAAAATAAACAAGCCGCAGCGAACAAATAAAAGTTCGCGTTCACGTCATTTCGAAAATATTTCCCGACTCGTTCATAACACATGTTTTCAATCACAGTTTTTTCACGGCCTAAGTCAGGGTCTTGAATGATTCTGTCTGACATCACAATATCCGCCGCTTCTCCCTGAATATGCTGGCTTTTATTACTGCCGCCAATTGCCTGATTTAGCGCTTCACACCGATAACCACTGGATATTCTCATAGGTACGTTCAGCAAAGTTCTTAGCGGTTGAATGCTATTTTCGCACAAATAACGTAAGTTAGTCACAATCGCATCCGGCGGTGCAAACTGATGAGCGGCAATATCTGGGTGGCGCTGAGCAGTTTGTGAATGCAAAAACTCACTTAACCAGAAATTATTTGATAATTGAATTTCCATATTAAAATCTCCTGCGCCCGCCTATTCGCCGCGCTTTAGGCATCGCCTGATACACTTCTTCTTCCGTAAAATGAGTATCCGGCTTAAGATCCTTACCGCTCGCTTGCTGTTTTATTTGCTCACGTTTTGTATATTCAACCGCCACTTCAATATCACCTTTGGCCACCTCCCTTTTTTCATTGGCCCGGCCTTGGGTGTATTTATCAATAATGTGCTGAACAGCCCGACCACCAAACCAAAATGCAAAAACAATAAAAAATATATCCCATAATTTATCTGGAATAAGCTCCATGTTTTTGGCAACTGAATGAATCATTTCGGGGTTTGCAAATAGCAGATAGGAAATAATACCCACCGCCCAAATCGTAATCATTGGCCGGATTATCGCGCGTAATATCTGAACATAGGGGTGAACATCTTTTGCAGCGCCTTCATATTCAGTGACAAAGCCCCGAAAATTTTTATCTATTTCAAGTGAGTTATTAAGCAGAAATTTTTGAAATTCAATCTCTGTAACTTCTCTTACCACTTCCAGTTTTTTTTCATCTAACTCGATACCGCGTTTTTTAAGTTCGCTTTGTAACTTACCCGTTTTGTAATCAAATACGGTTTTTAATCCGTCTGATATCAAACTTACAAACTGTCCGACTAAAGGAATATTCATGATATGTCTCCGTTTAATCTGCTATTTATCTTGCGACAATGAGTTAAGGGCAAATAAAAGCACTTAAATACCATTGAGTAGTCTGACTTGTCATTTGCTGTTCAAACACAGCCCGGTACCCATTATCAACTAAGGTTTTTTCTGATAATTTTTTTAATGCCCCAGCCTGCCTAACTTCATTTTCACTGCGCCGTATGACATAACCTGAAATCTGATACCCGCTTCTGGCATTCACCGAATCATATAACTCCCGTACTCTAATCCGGCCTTTTGCCCCTTCTTTTTCCATTTGCTGCTTGATTAGGCTTGCTTGTGTATTTGCAATGCGCCCTGACGATGAGCACCAGAAAATGTCATAGTCCCAGTCTTCCCAGTTAAATGAAGGTGCTTGTACCCGAACCGTTTTTAATACCGTATTTTGTTCAATTGCAAACTCTCGTTCCTGTGCAAGCACTCGCGAGGTATCACGCTTGATTTTAGGCGTACCGCCTTCTTGTAATACGCCTAACAGTCGCTGCCTGAGCTCACCATCTACCATCACAAGTACAAATTGTTTAGCGACTTCCTGTTTTTGCTGATTTCCTTCTTCGAGTGATTGCTGAACCAAATCATAAATTTTAAAATTAAATTCACGTTCTGCTCTCAATTTTTCACGCTCAGCCTGGGCTTCTTTAACAGCAATATCAACTAACGCAATTTGCGCTTTCAGCTCGCTGTCTACTTTTGAAATGCTGGCGTTTAGCCAGGCAACCATAGTCGCCGTTGCAACTGTAACCAGAGGTACAACTACCTTTTGAATAACATTACCTATAAATTCCCATTTCATAATTTTGAACCGATTTGATATTTGATTGACCACGAGCGAATCGTGAAAAACTTATCAGACCATATAGACGCTAAGCGGATATAGTTTTCTCTCGGCTGAGCAAAGCTGAATATTGAAAGATTAGAGAAGCGAGTGGCTAAACCTAGGAGGTGATGGTTGTTAAGAGTAGTACCAGAACTCGTTTTGCCGGATAAAAAATTCAATACGCACAGGCCAAGAACAGGAAACTGTACTGTCCAAAAATGCGGGTACAACTGTGTGTATTTACGTGCAATTGCTGTGTTATCCATGTTCGTCTCTTTAATTGAACAAAAATCACATCGCAGCTATACAACAAAACCTTATCCTTAATTAAAAAGCGTGCGGGTAGCAAATTCAGGATAATAAGCTTTTTATTTATTAAACAGTTTAAAATTAGGCGATCATTTATATTCTAACAACTCGGATGAGCGCCAGACGGGCTTTGAGATACTAGGAAAATGTTCAAAGCTAAAGTCAGTATAAGATTGAGCTAAGGAATAATATGCAGGTTAACAAAATTGCATGTTGGGATTATATCGCAAACATAAGAATGACTATCCGAATGGTTGAAGTAAAAATCAACCTATTTCAAACAGGATTTAACGACTATCCTTTCCATTGTCTTTCCAGCATTATTTGTCTTACTCATAACTTGATATGAGTAAGACAAATAAATCCTGTTGGGTAATTAGAATTACGTGCGGCTGCAGTTAACTAATAACCAAACGGCCTCTTCAGCAGGACAATGCGGTCGAAGCCCATCTTCTACTTTCATTTGCGATAATAAAGTTAAATCATAATATGCCTGATAATGTTGTTTTACTTCATCATTTAATATGGAGAATGGTGGTCCGGACATCAGACTCTGATCATACTGGTAACAGACTAACAATTGCTGTGCATTTTTAGTCACGTCTCTTAAATGGGCTGTATAATCTGAGCGTATTTCAGCCGGTAAAGCGACCAGTGCAGCCCTGTCGTACACCGCATCCACGGGCCCCAGGTTTTCAGCTGTTAAATCAAAAAAGTCACCGACAAAAAGATTTAATTTATCTGCACTATATAATTTAATATTGCCGATCTGCTTAACGTCAGGCGTCAGTTCAAGTTCGGCAAAGAGTTCTTTAACCGCAAGCTCACTTAATTCACAACCAGATACTTCGCAGCCCTTAGCCAATAACCAGCCTATATCTTTTGTTTTGCCGCACAGCGGTAAAAATATACGTTGTCCGGTTCTCAGGTGAAGCCGTGTAAAATGCTTCACTAAATGCGGATTTGCTTCGCTTAAATGAAAGCCAATTTGCTTGGACTTCCATTTTTGATGCCAAAATTCATGTTCCATTTTTTAACCTGTGAATAAAACCTGATGAAACTAAGCTATTCCGGCATAGTGGATTGAACGATAGCTCTGTCTCTGTGCTTATCAGCCGCGGCCAATAAATCCGTATATGGGCTTAGATCATATAAAGAACGAAATTCAACCCAGTTCACCAATGACATTAACGCAATGGACGCATAACCCCATTCACTAAAGGCCCCCGCTTTTGCTTGATTATTCAGCCAAGTTAAAACACTCGGAATGCGTTCTAGTTGTAGTTGAAAGATGAGTTTGTCGCTATCCAATTCAAAACCAGACTTTTTACCATAAAATAAAACAATCAATGAATCCGTTACAGCATCTACCGCACTAACTAAATTTAAATCATTAAATGAAGCTTGTGCTAAGTTGAATTTTTGCTGAAGGTATTGGGCTATTACATGCGAGTCGTAGAGCTTTTGGCCATTATCATCCAACATGGGCATTTTTTTAAGTGGATTCAGTTTTTCATATTCAGCCCGAGCTGCATCATTATACAAATCGACCAACTCTAACTGATAGTCCTGCCCTTCGAGCAACATTCTGATTCTTCGAACATAAGGTGAGGGTTTTGAACCATAAAGTTTTAATGACATAATCTTCCCTTTAATTAGCTTTAAAAATGACTTAAATAAATCTTATCAGTATACTTGGCATCATTTTTCGTAAATACAATATATAACCATGCAAAAAATTGTGCTCGCAACCGGAAATCAAGGCAAAGTCAAAGAACTGAATCAAATGTTAGCGCAAGTTGATATTCAAATCATTGCACAAACTGAATTGAATGTCAGTGAAGCTGATGAGACTGGCTTAACTTTTGTCGAAAATGCGATTTTAAAAGCCAGAAATGCCTGTGCACAAACAGGTTTACCGGCAATAGCAGATGACTCTGGATTAGAAGTTAATTACTTAAAAGGGGCGCCCGGCATTTATTCTTCCCGATATGCAGGCGAAAACGCCAGTGATCTGGATAACCTGAATAAGTTACTGGATGCCCTAAAGGATGTACCGGCAGCCCAACGAAGCGCCCGTTTTCAATCTGTACTTGTATTTATGCGTCATGAAAATGACCCTACCCCATTAATTTGTCAGGGCACTTGGCACGGCCGGATAACCACAGATGCCAGTGGTAATAACGGATTTGGCTACGACCCTGTATTTTGGGTCGAAGAACAAAACTGTACTAGCGCAGACCTACCGCCTGAGACCAAAAACAGATTAAGTCACAGAGGTCAGGCGCTCGCACAGTTGCAACAACAATTGGATCAGCTGGTTTAAAATATGTGTTTACCACCGCTCAGTTTATATATACATATACCTTGGTGTGTTCAGAAATGTCCATACTGTGACTTTAATTCACATGCGGTTAAAAACCCAATACCGGAAGATGACTATATTCAATGTCTGCTGGACGATTTAAAAAATGATAGTCATTTAGCCCAGGGCCGCTCTGTGCAAAGCATTTTTTTCGGGGGCGGCACACCGAGTATATTTAGTGCATCAGGTATCGAAAAAATTCTGAGTGGCGTAAAACAAATTTTAACCCTTTCTGCTGATTGTGAAATTACACTTGAGGCCAATCCAGGTACCTTTGAAATTGAAAAATTTAAAGGCTTTAAACAAGCTGGCGTAAATCGTTTTTCAATTGGTGTTCAGAGTTTACAAAGTCAACAGCTCAATCTTTTAGGGCGGATCCACAACCCTGAAGAAGCTAAAACAGCCGCTAAAACCGCAGCTGAGATAGGTTTAAATTCATTTAATTTAGATTTAATGCATGGCCTACCCAATCAAACTGTCGAACAAGCGATGTCAGATCTGCAGCAAGTAATAGACTTGAATCCTCAGCACATATCCTGGTATCAGTTAACTATTGAAGAAAACACCCTCTTTGCATCAAAACCACCAATATTGCCACTGGATGATACGCTCTGGGAAATACAACAGCAGGGTCAGGCCTTATTAGCTAAACATGGTTATCATCAGTATGAAATCAGTGCTTATGCAAAAGCCGGGTACGAATCTGCACATAATTTAAATTACTGGCGTTTTGGTGATTACCTGGCAATAGGGTGCGGTGCTCATGGTAAAATTACCGCTTCGCAAGATAATTCGATTATGCGTTACGAAAAGATCAAACATCCGAAAGGCTATTTAGACTCTGCTCAGCCGTACACCTACAAATCACATCAGATTGATGCTGACGACATGCCATTTGAATTTTTTATGAATCGCTTCAGGTTAAAAGAAAGCTGTCCTAAATCAGATTATCAGAACCTGACCGGCGTTTCGCCTGACCAGCTAAAACCATTAATGGATAAAGCCGAATCTTTAGGCTTAATCAGCCAAACTGCCAGCAAATGGCAAGTTACACCTCATGGCCACAGATATCTGAATGACTTATTAGAGCTATTTATATGATTAAAATTATCGGTTACCGCTTGATTTTACTAATGACTTTAGGCTTACTGGCTGCCTGCCAGTCAACACCTGAAAAACAAGCTTTTGATCGCGACACGGTTCAGGAGACACTGAGTTCATATCTTAAAACCTATGCATTCAGAGAAGACTTTGACTATTTTCTGAGCTTTTATGCTGGCAATGCCGTCCTTGAAGATGTGATCCGCGGGGAAGAGTTTGTCGGTATTGATGCGATAAAATCCCATTTAAACTGGCACGACCCGGAATTTTCACTGGGCATGTCCGCAAGCCATTTAATTAGTGAACAAATCATTATAGATGGCAACCAAGCCGTTATTCAGGGATATTTTATGCCTTTTATTTATCAGGGCGTTAAACTCGGCCCCTGGCGATTTACCACCCACCTTGAATTTAATGAAGATATGAAAATAACCCGACAAACTGATTGGGTTAACTACACGCCCAAAGTTATATTTAACAATAGTCCGAATGCGAATCTAAAAATTAATATTCCAGACTATTATTTTAACCGTAAAACAGAGCATTAATTATTGATATGCGCTTGATATTCGCGGTAAACCTTATAAAGCTGCACCACCAAGAGGATCACCAAACCTAACAATATAATCAGTATCTGTTGGGTTGTAGTCAGATCAGGAACGAGCAGTAACAAAGCAGCCGCAATAAAGATAGGCGTTAACAATACCAGCACCCAAGTAACGCGCCCATAAGTTTTTTCAGGTTTAGTATGCATAGCCAGGTTTTTATAATCCATTAGCAATCCTTTTTATTGTTTTAGACCCGATAAAACCACTATCAATTTATTATTAGCAATAAATTAGACATATTACCATTAAATTTTTGGCTTATTTTTATCAATGACAAAATAAAAAACCAACGCTTTAGTCCAGTTTGTTGTTAAACCTTATCAAACCAATTAATCAGAAGTGGTTACTTTTCGTACCAGCCTGGATAGCGCGACTCTGGATTTCAGACTCTGATGATTACTGCCTTCAGTAAATTGAACAGCCCACACCTGATTGTCAGAATTTTCATTAAAAACTGGCGTCGAGCTCCAGTAAGGCTCATTTTTAGTTGTTGGAAATAAAGTTAGATTAATAGCTGGTTCAGCACATTGCCGTTCAATAATCGACATAAGCTCTTTAATATTAGGCAAACGCCAGTCACTATAGCCGGCCAAAGTGATAGTTTTAGCTTGCATCAGTGCATTTTGCCAGTTAAAGCTTTTGGCTGTGCCTTCGCACGCAGCACTACTTTCTGACCAGGTTTCACCTAAATTACAGACAGACCACATTAACCCGGTCGCTGAATCAGTTATCACACCGCTCTCAGAATCCATGACAAAATTATCGGCATTTACAGTCGGCGCTACAGTATCACTGCAAAAAGCCCAACCGTTAGCGGCATTGAACAATAAACATAATCCAGCGGCATAAGTTTTAAGTTTCATCTAATTTTCCTTAGCTATCGCACTAATAAAATCGCAGCAGCATTGCGCTTTTTATAGCTATATTCATTTCCGGTTGACAGATCAACCACCCAAGCTCTTGGTGTAACTGGGCTGTCCGGATCGCTCACCCCAAATAAACTTGAAGACTGACTCCAGTACGGGATATTTGGATCAGCATTATTAATAGGCTGGGCATGATTAGGCCAAAGTTGTAAGTCGCTGCCACCCAATGCCATTTTATGAGTGGTTTGCGCATAATTTAAAATAGAAACCAGCTCTTTAACTGTAGGTAAACGCCAATCACTGCCAGCACATAAGTTTTGCGCGTTCACAGCATCAATATACGCTTGTGTATTACAGAGTGCTAAATTTGAATCGGTAAAACAACTGGCCGGATACTCCGCATTTGCTGGAGAACTTTGTACCCCTTCATCTCCGCCATTATTATCGCCCGGCTGATACCAGGTAAATGTGTGAGTGTGCGAGCGAAACCCGGAATCCGTTTTAATTTCCCAAATCAACCCGGTTACGTTGTCACGAACACAGGTTGCCACCTCATCATCAAAAATTTCCTCACCGGCATCATTTAGCAAAGTAAAATCAAACCCTGCTTCACCCTCGCCTGTTTTATCTAAGCTGAATGAAGCATTGGCCGGATCTCGGCCGAATTCGGCATCTTGCCTTGGGAAGTTGCTGATTGGACAGGTCAGGTTATTACTCAGTGCATTCGCACAATTGACGATCCCGGTATCATTAATGCCGTCAAAAGCAGAAATCGGTAGCACAGTAACTGTCACAAAATCTGAACTGCGACGGTTAGATGAGAGATTTTCAGCAGTGAACTGAAGTTCAAAACTGCTTGCCTGAGATACGTCCGGCGCTTCAAATTCAAGTGTGGTTTTATCCGTACCGGTCAAATCCAGAATAAACGCGCCTCCTGTCTGGGTCCACTTAAACCGATTTGTGGTGCCGTTACTCACTGAGCCGGTTAAATTAACCTGCTGACCCTGATAAACGACCTGATTCTGGCCCGCATTAACCACTGGAGCTGATTGCGCAGCTGGTAAAATATCCACTTCAATTGATTTTCGGCTGATACCAGCAAGCGTATCTTCAACGACCAGAGTGAAACTTAAAGTAGCCAGACTGGAACTCGAATTGACTAACTGTCCGTCAGCTATGAGGGCCAGCGCCGGCGTTACCCCGGATGAAATAGGAAAAGTGGCAACAATACCGTCTGAAGGCAAGCCGGTGAGTGTCACGCCTGAAGTCTGTTCTACCTGTACCTGTGCAGTGTTAACCAACTCTCCATCTTCTGCATCCAGCCAACTAGCTGTAAAAGAGAAACCTTTGCCGGAATCTATGACCTTATCTTCATCATCAATAGTAAAGTCAATTATCGGCAAGGTATTGTTACTTTCAATATTCAGGTACATTTGGTCAGTCCGGCTGGTACCATTTGCGTCAATCACCTTGAGTGTAATTAAGACTTGTTCAGCCGCCGTTTGTGTTTCGGGTATTGAAAAAGTAACGGTTTCTGTATCCGTTGCAGATAAAGACTCATTAAAAGCTGACGGCTGGGCACTCCAACTATAGGTAAATGGCGGGTTGACCCCTTTTACAACCGCAGATAATTCAAATTCCGGGCTGCCAATCGGAATGCTTAAGTCATCGCCTAGGGATACTCGCAGCGAAGTATCCTCAGTATTGTCTGAGGTATCTTCACTTTCAAGTGAACCTGAGCAACCTACAATAAGTGTCATAAAAGTGACGATAAAACCAGTCCGAAGTGCACTCTTGGACTGCTGGAAATACGAGTTTGGCATAGTTAACCCTAAATTTCGTCAAAAAATTATCAGTTCAAACTGAAAACCTGCTTTGTTAAAGGCCTTATTTCAATTTCCATTCCAGTTTTTTGTCTTAGCTCAAAAATCATAAGAAAAGGTCGAAATATTTAATCGCACTCGGATGGAAAATTTGTTAGTCTCGGATAGCTAGAAAGCGTTTAGAGCAACTGTCAGCGACGGTTTGTCTGGAGGCTTTTTGGTTTACTGATTAAAATAACAATAAATACCCGGAACACCTACCCGTTATGAGTCGATTAATAAAATTGCTGCTAGTCAATAGCAATCAAGATCAGACGCATGCATTGCTCAATCAGATTAATCAAACACAAGTGTTTGATGTGATTCATGTAAACAATGCGACAGATGCAATTAAATACCTTCGCCAAAGTGCAATTGAAGTCATAGTATCAGACATTGACATCGACGGGTTCGACGGCTGGCGTCTATCTCGTATGGTTCGTTCCGGCATATTCAGATGTCCTGAAGATATTCCGATTATCATAGTTGCATCCACTTGGTGTGAACATATTGCCGAAACAACCGCGCGCGAATTTGGTATCAATTATATGTTACCTTTTAATGCAATTAGCGAACTGCCCCAAATATTAGCGGATGCAATGTCGAGCGATATTGTTCAAAGCAATAAAGTCAGCTTATTAACAATAGAAGATAATCCGGAAATCCAGGAAATTGTTGAACGCATATTAAGACAAAGGTTTGATATAGAAATCGCCCAAACCGGCGAGCAGGGGTTGGCACTGTGGCGTGAGAAAAAGCATGACATCATTTTGCTGGATGTCATGTTACCCGGCATTTCGGGCGAATTTGTCCTAGAACAGATATTAGCAGAAAACCCAGCACAACCCGTTATTGTAATGACTGCCCATGGTTCAATTGAGCTCGCTGAAAAAATGATCATTCAGGGCGCTGCGGATTTTATCAGTAAACCTTTTCGCGCTGAGCAACTGAGAAAAGTCTGTGAGATAGCGTCGCGCCGCGAAGATTTTATGATTAGCAATCAGCAATTTGCCGACAAAGTCAATGAACTCAGACAGCGCGAAGAAGCCTACCGAGAAATTTCATATACACATCAACAACTGCTTAATAATTTAAGTACGGTTATTGTCGAATTAAACGAGCACGGTCAGATTCAGTTTTTAAATAAAGCCTGGCAGGCTTTAACCGGTTACAAAATAGGTGAGAGTAAAGACAAACATTTAAAAACCTTCTTATGGGATAAACTCGATGTAAGTCCCAATTCAACTCTTGCTAAATTGGAGCAATTATTAAGCTTTCATATCGAACACAGTTCGCTCGAATTTAAATTAGAGCATAAAAATGGACACGAAGTTTGGGTTGAAGCCAGATTTAGTGCAATTCAGACGAAAGACAATAAGCTGATCATCACTGCGACTATGGATGATATTAGTAAACGTAAAGACGCTGAATTTAAGCTGGAGCATCTGGCACTCCACGATCCATTGACAGGTTTACATAACCGTTATCATTTTGATAATGAACTCAATCGGTTAAGTCATGAATCAAAAAGTCAACAGGCGAATCATGCCCTGCTCTATATTGATTTAGACCATTTTAAAGTCATCAATGATTCTCAAGGCCACCACCAGGGTGATACTGTATTAAGAGAAGTATCCAAAGTCATCAAAAACCGACTGCGCAAAAGTGATTTACTGTGCAGAATCGGCGGCGATGAATTTGCCGTTTTGCTAAATGACTCAAGTGCACTCGAGGCCTTTGAAGCAGCAGAGGCGATTTGCAATGCTCTTAAACTCAGTCATTTTCAGTTTAATGAACAGGTTTATAAGATTAGCTGTAGTATTGGAGTGGCTTGCATTGACGGCAATGAAGCAGACGGCCATGAGTATCTTAAACAGGCTGATATTGCACTTTATGTGGCTAAGCGCAGAGGCCGCGACCTGGTTCATATTTATTCTCAGGATGATCAGGACAGTGAAAAGCTTAGAGATACTATAGAGTGGATTCACCAACTGCAACAGGCGATAGCAAAAGATAACATTATCCTTCATTTTCAGCCAGTTATAGAAATAAAAACAGGCAAGGTAGCTTATTTTGAAGCCTTGGTCAGGTTAATAATTGATGGCAAAATTATTTTTCCGGGTCACTTTATTCCATCATTAGAACGAGCGGAAGATATTAAACTGCTCGACCATCAGGTCATTGCAAAATCAATTAAAATGTTAGCCGACCATCCTGAATTAAAGCGCTTGGCAGTAAATTTATCGGCACATGCGTTTAGTGATGACAAGCTGACACCGTTAATTGAGCAAAAACTGGAGCAATATCAGGTTGATCCCAAACGCCTTATCTTTGAACTGACTGAAAGTGCTAGTTTAACTAATTTATCGGCAACACAGCGCATGATCAATAGATTAACCCAACTGGGCTGTGATTTCTCAATTGATGATTTTGGCACAGGCTTTAGTACATTCAGTTATTTAAAAGATCTACCGGCTCAAAGTGTAAAAATTGATGGCTCTTTTGTCAAAGATATGAAATCCGACCCAATTGATAAAGCTTTGGTAAAAGCAATTTATGACATTGCCAAGTCGCTCGATAAAAAATCGGTTGCTGAATTTGTTGAAGATAAAGAAACTTTGCAGCTATTATCTGAGCTTGGTGTTGATTATGCACAGGGTTATTTTATTGCTCGTCCAGCGCCAATTGAACAAGCTTTAACCATTAAAACAAATCAATGGTTAAAGCCGTTCGAATTAGTTTAAATCTAATTCATCGAAAAGCTTATTTAAACATTAAATAAGCCCAGAACAAGTGAGTGAGCATCAACAGAAAACTGGTGATTTTCCAAAACCTGACGGGCTCTCGTTTGATTAGCGGTGCTGTCTGATGTTTCCGCATCAGTGTTTGATTTGGTGATGTGGTATCGGCCAAAAACTCAGAAAACGATGTGTATCTTAAGTTAGGATCCGGACTGGTGGCTTTTTCGAGCGCTAAATCAATCCATCTGGGCAACTCGGGACGCTCTAAATGCAGCGAATGATACTTCCAGTATTGATAGTTTTTTGGCATCTTGTTCCGCAAATCACCCAGATTAAACGGCAATTTACCTGCCAGCAACTCATAAAAAATCACACCTATTGAATATAAATCAGCCTGGAAAGTCCCTTTTTGTCCCATCAAATATTCCGGTGCAATATAGTCAACCGATCCTACCGGACAGGTTTCACTAACCGGATTATTAATTTCATCCAAACCTTCAACTGAAACTGTGCCAAAGTCTATTACTTTTACCTGACCGAACTTATCAATTATCACATTTTCCGGTTTTAAGTCTCTGTGTACCATGCCATTGCGCTGGAAAAAGCGCATTGCATGGACGATCTCAGTCACTATCTTGCGAACTTCATCCAGATTCGGTTTAGGATTATCCGCCATCCACTGACGTAAATTCTGACCGCCTAAATATTCGCATAAATGATACATGAAGGGACTATTTTCAGGCCTTGGGAAAATACGCATAATATTTCTGTGGGTCAGTCGGTTACCTATCCACTCTTCACGTAAAAAGCCATCCAGATATTCGGGATCTTCTCGAAAGTTTTCAGACGGCATTTTGAGCGCATACTGTTTGCCATCCTTGTCTTCCACTAAAAATACATGGCTTCGGGTTCCGCTAAATAATACCCGACAGACTTTATAACCATCTATATTCTGCCCGACTTCTAACACCGGCGGGATCACCAGTTTGGTTAACCTGCGATGTGCTTCGTCAACATCTTCGTGCGGCAATTCATTAATACGAACAATAAAACAAGAAACATTATCATCACTGCCACTTTCAATCGCCAGTTCAACTAACTCACGAGCAACATCCGTTAAAGGCTTATCCTGATTGAGTGCCTGGACAATTTGCTGACTGCTGACAAACTGATGGAAACCGTCTGTGGTCAGGATAAAAACATCGCCGACATTCAACTCCTCAATCGCCTGATAGTCCACTTCAAGGTGGCTATCAATACCCATAGCCCGAGCCAAAACAGATTCCCGACTAGAGGGATATAAGTGATCCCGGGTCAGGCATCTTAATTTTTTGCCTTCTAAGCGATAAATTCGGCTATCCCCGATATGAAAAATATGCGCGGTACAGGACTTAATAACCAGTGAGCTAAATGTACATACCAAAGCATCTTCATCTGATTTATTATTCTCATTAAATAACCAGCTATTTAGCGCTGTCAGTACACGGGCTGATGATTTATTCACACTCCAGCTATCCGGGGTTGAATAATAATCTGTTATAAATTGAGTAACACAAATCTGTGAAGCTTCTTGCGAGCGACTGCTGCTGCTTACACCATCTGCAATAGCCAGTGCGACCCCTTTATGATCCAGGGTCAATCCTTTTGGGTTTTGGCCGGCAAATGCATCCTGATTAACTGGTTTAACACCTTCGTGGCTATAACCCCCTAATTCAACTTTTAGTTGCGGCTTCATTTTTCCCTCTAATTAACAATGACATACCCAAACTGATTAACAGTCGCAAGCAGCAGAGCTGGGTATAAAAAAGGCGGAGTTAAAACCCCGCCTTAAGATTATACAAAAATGATTTTTAAATTAAGAGCTGACTTTAATTAATTCTAAAGTACCGTCTTCTCGCACTTCAGCCATATGACCTGACGGCTCTTCCATAAATAATAAAGTTACGAAACCAAGTACAGCTGTAGCAGCAATCACCATGAAGAAAGTCGAAGCATCAACCATAGAGAAGATAGTCAGATAGGTTACCGCACCAACGTTACCATATGCACCTGTCATGCCCGCTATTTGACCCGTTAAACGACGTTTGATTAATGGTACAACCGCAAAGACTGCACCTTCACCCGCTTGTACAAAGAAAGAACACGCCATAGCAGCTACCACTGCAACCCAAATTGGCCAAGTCGCATCAATTAAGCTCATTAAGAAATAACCCGCCGCTAAACCAGCTGTTAAAATCAATAATGTTTTCTTACGACCAAACTTATCTGAAATTAATCCACCACCTGGACGTGACATTAGATTCATAAAGGCATATGCAGAGGCAACCATACCCGCTGCAGTGGCTGATAAACCAAATGTTTCAGAGAAGAATAAAGGTAACATTGAAATAACCGCTAGCTCAGAGCCAAAAGTTGCAAAATAAAGGATATTTAATACTGCAACCTGCTTAAACTTGTAACGTTGAATTTCAGGAACCGGCTTAACAAAAATTTCTTTGTTAACGTCGTAAGCTTTATAAGTATCGTAAAGGAATAATACAAACAAACACGCATAAGCAATTGTTGCTGTTGTTTGCGTAATCAAAGATACACCTTCAGGTGATAATTTCCAGGTTAATAAAGACAGTGCAAAATACATAGGCAGCTTCATTACAATCAGGAATGCAAAGTCACCTTTGCTGGTTACTTCCATACCGCCAATATTTTTAGGACGGAAATACGTTGAACCTTTTGGTGTATCTGAAACTGTATTGAAATAAACAAATGACCAGAATAAACATACGGCACCTGTAATCGCTACTGCATAACGCCAGCCGTCGTCACCACCAATCCAAACAGCAACCCAAGGTAATATAAATGAAGCCGCAGCCGAACCAAAGTTGCCCCAGCCACCATAGATACCTTCCGCTGTACCTAATTCATTATGTGGGAACCATTCACTGACCATACGGATACCGATTACAAAACCGGCGCCAATAAAGCCCAGTAATAAACGCGATAATGCCGCAACTTCAAAAGATTGCGCGAATGCAAACATAAAACAAGGGAAGGCACTCACAAACAATAAGGTTGAATAAACTCGGCGTGGACCAAATTTATCAGTCAACATACCGATAATGACACGTGCCGGTATAGTTAACGCGACGTTTAAAATCAGTAAAGTTTTAACTTGCGCAGCAGTCAGACCTAAACTGTCTTTAATTGCGGCTAACAAAGGTGCATGGTTAAACCATACAAAAAAGGTAATAAAAAATGCCATCCAAGACATATGTAATATTTTCATTTTTCCGGTAAATGAAAACAGGTTAAATTTAGTACTATTATCCACTACTTTTGCCCCATAAATATTAAGCCGTTTACACAACGGCTTAATTTAATTAATTTAAACTTATGCTAACTGAACTTTGCCTGATTCAACTCTAACCGGATAACTCTTAATTGAGTTCTCAGGTTCTTCCAGACACTCACCAGTTGTTAAATCGAAATGTTGTTTATATAAAGGCGAAGCTACGGTTAGCTTGCCTTTATAGTCTGCAACCAACCCGCGTGATAATACATATGCATTGCCACATGGATCATAATTAGATATTGCATAGACTTGATTTGCATCATCTACAAAAATTGCAACTTGTTCACCGTTATGTAGTGCACAAACACCTGTGTTTTTTACTAAGTCAGAAAACTCACAAATATCTTTCCAAACTTGACTCATGATATCTATCTCCTACCTTATACTGGCTCTGTAACATCAGTTACATCAAGGGTTTCAATTAATTCGCCTTTACCTAACTTTGCTCTCGCGTTCATATCAATTCGGGCGCGAGCCTGACCACGGTCAGCCTGATAAACAAGTGAATCATCGGTTGCATCTGAATTAATAAAGTGAGCAAAACGCTTAAGTCTTTCTTTGCTCTCAATTGTTTTCTTCCACTCACATTCGTAATTATCGATAATGCGCTGCATATCTGCTTCAAGCTCTTCACAAATGCCTAGTTTGTCTTCGATAATAACGGATTTAAGATAATCTAAACCGCCTTCCATATTATCCATCCATACCGAAGTACGTTGTAATCTATCAGCGGTATGGCTGTAGAACATATAGAAACGATCAACATATTTAATTAAGGTTTCATCATCCAGATCGCTTGCGAATAAATCTGCATGACGTGGTTTCATACCACCGTTACCACACACATATAGGTTCCAACCTTTATCCGTTGCGATAACACCAACATCTTTACTTTGTGCTTCAGCACACTCTCGTGTACATCCCGAAACCGCCATTTTAACTTTATGAGGCGTGCGCATGCCCTTGTAACGCATTTCAAGCAACACAGCCATTGATACTGAATCTAGCATGCCATATCGACACCAGGTTGAACCGACACAAGATTTAACCGTACGCAATGATTTACCATATGCATGACCGGTTTCAAATCCGGCATCGATTAACCTTGACCAGATATCAGGCAATTGGTGTAACTGTGCACCAAAGAAATCAACACGCTGACCACCGGTTAATTTAGTATACAGATTATACTCTTTACCAATTTGACCCAGCACAATTAACTGGTCTGGTGTAACCTCACCGGCTGGCATACGAGGTACAACTGAATAGGTACCATCTTTTTGCATGTTCGCCAGGAAGATGTCATTAGTATCTTGCAGTTGCAGATGATCATCTGACAATACATATTCGTTCCAGTGAGTTGCCAACATAGAACCCACTGCAGGCTTACAGATTTCGCAGCCTTTACCTGTTCCATGGTCAGCAATTAACTGATCGAAGGTCTTAATTTTTTTGCTGCGGATAATGTCAAATATTTCCTGACGCGTATATTCGAAATGTTCACAAAGGTTATTGTTAACTTCGACACCCATCTCAGTTAATGCCGCGTTCATAACCTGAGTAGTCATAGCCGCACAACCACCACAACCAGTTACCGCTTTTGTGCAGGATTTAATGCCGCTTAAATCTGTACAACCACCTTTAACTGCTTCAAAAATATCGCCTTTAGAAACATCGTGACATGAACAGATTTGTGCAGTATCAGGTAAGGCATCAACACCTAAAGCCGGTGCAGCGCCATCAAGCGATGGTAAAATCAGCGCTTCTGGCTCGCCAGGGATTTCAATATCGCCCAACATCATTTGTAATAAGTTACCATAGGCTTCAACTTCACCTACCATAACCGCACCTAATACTTTTTTGTTATCCGGTGATACAACTAAACGCTTATAGACACCTTTATGCTGATCTAAATAAGTGTAACTTAAAGCGCCCGGCGTTCTGCCTTGAGCATCACCTATACTGGCAACATCAACACCTAATAATTTAAGCTTGGTACTCATATCCGCACCGGTAAATTCAACTGGCTCGCCGGTAATATGAGAAACCGCTACTTTTGCCATTTGATAACCCGGGGCAACCAAACCAAAAATCTTATTGTCCCAAAGCGCACATTCACCAATTGCATAAATATTTTCAATTGAGGTTTGGCAGTAGTTATTAATTTGAATACCGCCACGTGGACCGATATCAATATTGAACTGACGGGCTAATTCATCTTGAGGACGAATACCCGCTGAGAATACGATCATATCGGTTTCTAAGTGAGTACCGTCAGCAAAGTTCATGCGATAACGACAAGTTTCACCTTCAACGATCTCTGTCGTATTTTTCTCGGTATGAACACCCACACCTAAAGATTCGATTTTACTACGCAGTAACTCACCGCCGCCTTCGTCTAACTGTACAGCCATTAATCGAGGCGCAAATTCAACAACGTGAGATTCTAAACCTAAGTTCTTAAGTGCATTTGCGGCCTCAAGACCTAATAGACCACCACCAACAACTACACCCACTTTGCTGCCCTCGGCAGATGCAGTAATAGCTTCTAAATCTTCAATGGTGCGATACACTAAACAATGTTCCTGCTCACGACCAGGAACTGGAGGGACAAACGGATACGAACCGGTTGCCATAATTAACTTGTCATAACTTTCTTCGCGACCACTTTCAGTCACTATTTTGTTATTTAATGAATCAATCGCTACAACTTTATCATTTACAATAAAACGAACACCGTTTTCGTTGTAATAATCCGGTGAAGTTAACATTAGATCTTCAACCGTTTTACCTGAAAAATAATAAGATAATTGTACACGATCATAAGCTAAACGAGGCTCTTCTGAAAAAGTGACAACTTCATATTGTGCATATTCAGGATGCTCAACCATATTTTCGATAAACTTATGGCCAACCATGCCATTACCAATCACAACTAGTTTTTGTTTGCTCATTTTTTAAAACCCTCTATTAAGCTGATAATTGTGTCAATTGAGAATCGGCGGTTGTTAAACTGCCAAACCAATGTAGCGACTCTGCTAACTCGACCACCTGGCCGACCACAATTAAACTTGGCGATGTTAAGTTATTGCGTTCTGCCATAGCTTCCAGATCAGCTAAAGTACCCGTGAAAACTCTCTGCTCTTCGCGACAACCATTTTCGATTAATGCAGCCGGCGTATGAGCAGCTAAACCATGTTGAGTAAGCTGAGTTGTAATCTCAGCCAACTTGTTTAAACCCATGTAAAAAACAAGTGTGTTATTCAACTTAGCCAAAGCTTGCCAATCAATGTTTAATGTTTTTTCAGCGTGGGCTGTAACAAATGTGCAGGACTGTGATAAACCTCTGTGAGTGACCGGTATTCCGCTATAAGCAGCAGCGCCTATACCTGAAGTAACACCCGGAACCACTTCAACCTGAATACCTTGCTCTCGCAGTGCTAACATTTCTTCGCCACCGCGACCGAAAACAAAAGGATCACCACCTTTCAAACGGCAAATTGAAAAACCTTTTTGTGCTTTCTCAATTAAGAGTTCGTTTAGTTTATCTTGAGGAATACAATGGTTACCCATTGCTTTACCTACATAAAATGCAGGCGTTGTAGAAGGGAATAAAGCACGAATATCTTCACTGACCAGTCTGTCATATAAGATAATGTCCGCTGACTGAATACAACGTAACGCTTTAATTGTAAGTAGATCTGCATCACCCGGACCTGAGCCCACAAGTGACACTTTGCCAACACCATTGTTTTGTTTTACTAACTTAAACATCATTGCACAAGCTTCGTATTTTAAAGATACAGAGCTAAATGCAATGGGAGTGCCAAAATTTACACAAAAACAAATAATATTTTTATTTATTTGTTTTTATTAACTTTTATTTTTTATATTGAGTTTTAAAAATAGGAAAAACAGGTCAATTTTAAATTAATGGTGCAAAATAAGCTTCACTTTGTTGAAGCATAGTGCACCAAATGAGACATATTAAGCAGATACAAATATAAAAAAGCCGCCAAATGTGATTCGGCGGCTTTACCATCAACACATTAGCCCCTTTAAAATTGATAAATAAGCTTGAAAGATAAATCGTTTATTGACTGCTCAAACATATATTGTCGGAACTGACTACCGATTTTCCAATGTTTATCAATACTATAATTTAATGTTGCACCAAAATAACCCTCACGGCCCTGAGTATCGGTTTTAATCGTCTGCCCCGATGCTCTAGTGCTTTGAATTTCATTTTGCCAGAAAATTTCACCCAACTGAGCAGAAACCTGCCAGCCGTCTTTGTTGATAATAGGAAGCTCAATACCCAAGGTAACCCCTTCTACCAAAACAGGTGCGACCTGACTGACAAGCTGATGGTAGTTTTGTGGTGTATAGGACTCACCGGTAATTTGAACACTGGCTTCACCCAGATCCAGATAACCCAAACGGATCCCAATCACGTCAAAATCGTAACCTAATTCCACACTCCAACTCGTATCAGAATCATCAATTGACTCAATATCCGGATGGTTTTGCGTAACATCTGTATTTGATTGCCCTATCGTAACAGCAGCACTATAGGGCTTTGCCGCGACCTGAACTGAGCTCAAGCTCAGCCCAAAGATCACCGCCAGTTTTAAAGGTACAGGTACACACTCTACTCGGTTTAACAGATTCATTATTTTTGTCCTTTTTGCTGGCGTTTAAATATGGCGCTAAGTTTTTTTCGACTCAGTGCAGTAAATAAAAGACCCAACAAGCTCCAAACCCCGAGGCTACCGCCTGAAGATTTGTTGTTCACGGTAACTTGCTCAGGACCCGTTATGGTTACTGTCACTTGTGAACTAGCCTGCCCGCCTTCTCCGTCAGAAATTAAATAACTGATTGTATCTTCGCCAATGAAATCGTCTGCACTATACACCAGTTGATTATTGACAATACTGACACTGCCATACTGGGCACTGGCTGACTCAATACTGAGTATATCGCCGTCAATATCATTGTCATTAGCCAATACGTTTATCGTGACCGGACTACTGCCATCAATTTGAAGTAAGTCACTCACAGCCTCAGGAGAACGGTTAGGTTTAACCGTGACATTAACAATGGCTGAGTCTGTGCCGCCATTTCTATCTGAGATCCCGTATTCAATCGTATCATTGCCCGCATAGTTAGGATTTGGTGTGTAGGTGACCTGATTATCAGCTTCAACCACAATCTGCCCGAAACTAGCCGTCACACTGCTGACTGTAATTTCATCTCCATCCGGATCGATATCATTATTAAGTACATCGATTGTAACGCTGGTATTCCATGCAAGTTCAGCTTGGTCATCCATTGCAACAGGTGGCTGGTTCCCATTGTTCATCACAGCAATACCGCCCGGATCGACAATTGAACCATTGGCGATACCATCATCATCATTCGAACCGCCGTCTTCAATAGTTAACTGCACGCACCAATGGCCTTCGGTCAATCCAGCGATCCAGCTTTCGTCTCCCGGTGGTGGACAGTAACCGGGTTCACCCAACGAAGAGGCGATTTGATTACTGTCATTGACAACAAAGTCGCTCCAATTACCGTTTCTCAGTTTACGATAAACGGCATTTTGTGGAACAGGCGCAATTTGTGGATAAACTAGCTGATAACTTTGACCTTTTTCCGGTAAACCGTAGGCAATAAAATCAATTAATCCGCCAACTAAATTTGCATCATCATCATGTGTCAATCCGGCATTGATAAGATCTTCATCTAGCAATAACCCCCCTGTATCACTCAATGCAGCTGTCGACCCCTTACGTAAACAAACACCTGGATCACCTTCTACTAAAAAGCCATTTTGAATTAATGCTTGTTCAGGAACCACATTACAATCAGAAATGGCATCCTGGAAATCCGGTATGCCATCACCGTCACTATCAGCATAACCTTCTTCTGCGTCCGGAATTAAATCGCCATCAGTATCTAGATTTTCATCCAATTGTTGTAAGCTTTCACGTACTTCAATGTAAACCGTCTGGCTGTCACTCAATGCAGGCAAACCCGAATCAGTAACAATAGCGCTCACTGGGTAAACACCCGGGTTTACTACCAGAGGATCAAACTCAAACACCTGAGCATCAGCACTTAAATTCACAATATCGTCTTGAGTTGTCCAGTTGATACTCACTGTATCGTTAGGATTTGGATCACTCACGGCTGCCATTATGCTCACCAAGCCGGTTTGCTGGCTAACAGTAAGTCGGTTTTCGTCATCCTGCATAACCGTTAAGCCAACTTCCGGTGCAATATTATCTTCACTAATACGAATACTGGTCGTATTTTTTGCACCCAGATTTAAACTCGAATCGAGATCAATAATAATCGTTTCATCCGGCTCAACTTCAGCATCCGCTAGCAGACTAAAGGTCAGTTTTGCCTGTGTTCCTGACTCAATATCCACACTGGTCTGGCTCAAATCATAATCGATTCCAACGTCCGCTGTGCTGGCTTCATTCACGCTAAACGGTATCGTCAGTGGATATTGTGGTGCCGGACCATTTAACAAGAAAGTAACTGTCACATCAGAACCTTCACTCACAATTTGGTTTTTACTGATTGAAACCAATGGATGTACGGTAACCGTTTGCTGCTCAGTTGTTTCATTACCCTGACTATCAACTGCTCGCCAGTATGCGATATGCTCACCCGGTTTAAACAGAGTTGAGCCATCCACCAATGATACGGGCAGCGGGTTACCTAACGCATCAACGGCTGTCGCCACGCCCAAATCAACTTTAGTAAACAAGCCAGTTGCGTTGACTACAACATCGTCCGGTACTGAAATAACGGGTGGCTCACCAAACTGAACACCTGTAATTTGAAGGTTGACCAGAGCTTGAGAACGACCTTTATTTCCGTCTCTGACGGAGTAATTCAGTGTGACTCTGCCCGTAAAGTTATCCGGAGCCTGATAATTAATTGTATCCCGACTATCACTGATAGTGGCCTCACCAACAGAGGCGCTCACGCCTTCAATGATTAGCGTATCACCATCTACATCAAGATCGTTTGCCAGTACATTCAGGCTATATGAATCATCATCAGATTTCTCCAGATTAAAGGCATCAGCCTGCGCAACCGGTGCATCGTTTACCGGTGTAACGGTCAATTCAACGCTATATTCAACTGATTCGGCAGTATCATCAGAAACCGTATAGACAAAACGGTCTGACCCATTAAAGTTCAGTTCCGGCTGATAAATCCAGCCATCATTCTGCGTGGTTAATACACCGTTTTGCGGTAACTGTTTAACCTGCAAGCTTAGCGTATCCCCGTCCAAATCATCAGTTGCCGGAATAATCACAGCGCTGCTGTCTTCAACTACACTGACCTGCATTGACTGGCCGGTCGGCTCATCATTTACTGCATCAACTGTGACGTTAACAGCAACCGTATCTGAGTCTACTCCGTCACTCACCTGAATAACAAAGCTGTCACTACCGTTAAAATTGTCATCCGGCGTATAACTGATGTTAGCCGTGTTACCTGACGCCGTAGTTTGTGCGGTTCCCGACGATGCATTGCTTGAGACGGTCCAGGTTAATTCATCACCATTCTCGTCTGTTGCATCCAGAGACAGCGCAAAAGCAACCGGGCTACTGTCTTCGCTCATACTTACTACGACAGCTTCACCTTGAATAATCACAGGTGCTTTCTGATATAACTTATTCACAGTATCGCTAAAGCTATTGCTTTGGTTATTTGCATCATCGCTCAAGATAACCGTGATGGTTAGCTCTCCTTCTGCTAAACCACTAACGTCAATGCCATCAACCAGTTGGTTTGCCTGGTTAACTGTACCAAAGCCACTGACGGTCTGTTTATTACTGTCAGTAATTATGTATTGATATTGGCTACCGACTTCTGCGCCGTTCAGTGCAAAGCTTGCTGAGGTATCATTCGTTAAATCAATTAAGCTTTGTTCTATTACCACTTCAAAATCAGCCGGTGAAGTAGAATCTTCAGTTATGGTTGACACAGGTGTAAAGCCAGATACATTTCCCGCATCATCCTCTGCCTGAATAACAAAGTTATGCTCTGTATTTTCAGTTAGATTAACCTCAAATGACCAGCTTCCCTCTACCACACCTGTTGATAAAAGCGCCTCACTGCTATCTGGCTGTCCATTATTATCCACATCCGCATACAATTTGACTTTAATCGCTTCAGGGTGTGTACCTGAAATCACAAAACTACTCGCATTCACAGTGACAGGTTCGGCCGGTTCATTAATCACAACCTGAACCGGTGCTGTTGTGTCTACTAATGTTGCAACATTCTGTTCATTCGTAAAGGTAAGATCAGCGATATTACCAGCAGCGTCTTCAATGATATCACTATTGAGAATAACGCCACTCGCCAGTACAACAACGCCATCGTCATCAGTATCGCCTGCCTGCACTGTGTAATGGAAAGTTAAACTGTTTTCAGTTGCCGAAACAAACTCAGCTTGTTTATCAACGCCCCCTATGTCCAGTGACAAGGATAAATTATCGCCGGATACACTGATTGCTTTATCTGAGGTCAGCGTAAATACAATCGTCTCTCCAGCTTTAAAGTTACCGTCAGATAAACTAATTGTTGATACTTTTGGTGCCAAAGTATCTTTCATTACCTGCAATTGACTTTGCTCTGACATATTACCGGCTTGATCAGTCTGAACAGTCGTAATGTTGAGCTCGCCATCAATCAGGCTGCTTAAATCTGCCGAATCGGTAACCCATTCGCCGGATTCATCGGCGGAGGTTTGAATTTCAAACGAACCGCTATCACTATCCGTTATTATCACTTCAATATCAGCCATAGGTTCTGATGTACCTGCCAATATCAGGTTTAAGGCTTCGTTGGCATTAATAACATCGTCGCCTTCAATCGGCGTGTTAATCACTGGCGCATCCGGTGCTGTGTTATCTAAGGTGATACCTTGCGTTGCACTGCTTGATTCATTACCCGCTGCATCGGTTTGTATCACAGTCACAGTCAGCGTGCCGTTCGTCAGGGCTGAGATATCAAGCTCGTTACTTTCTATCGTCCAGTCACCATTGCTATCTGCTGTGGTTTGAATCGATACACTGCCAATGGTAATGGTTAAGGTCGCATTCGCTTCGGCACCACTGCCTGAAATCAGGACGGTATCGTCTTCCCCTGCATTGACAATATTATCAATTTCTATTGGTGTGGTAATCGAAGGTGCACTTGGTGCCGAGTTGTCTAAAGTTATGGCCTCTGTTGCAGCCGTTGAGGTATTGCCAGCCGTATCGGTCTGGGTCGCCGAGATTGTTAAGGTACCATTGTTAAAGGCACTCACATCAAGTTCGCTGCCTGAAATAGTCCAGTCCCCTGAGCCGTCCGCTGTCACGGTTTGATCTAAGCTGTTAACACCATCGGTAACTGTCACTGTGACACTGGCATTGGCTTCTGCGCCTGAGCCTGCAATTAATACATCCGCATCTTCTGCTGCATTGACGATACCATCTGTTTCTATTGGGGTGGTAATCGTCACTGCACTTGGGGCTGAATTATCGAGTGTGATGTCTTGCGTTGAGGCCGTTGACGTATTACCCGCCGCATCAGTCTGTGTTGCCGTGACTGTTAACGTACCATTGTTAAAGGCACTGACATCAAATTCACTACCAGAAACAGTCCAGTTCCCTGAGCCGTCCGCTGTCACGGTTTGATCTAAGCTATTCGCACCATCAGTGATGGTAACTGTGACACTGGCATTGGCTTCTGCGCCTGAGCCTGCAATCAATACATCATTATCTTCTGCTGCATTAACATAACCATCTCCTTCAACCGGAGTGGTGATCGTCGGTGCAGTCGGATCTGAATTGTCTAGTGTAATGCTTTGGGTTGCAGCACTTGAGGTATTGCCCGCTGTATCGGTTTGGGTCACAGAGACGGTTAAGCTGCCATTATTAAAACTACTGACATCAAACTCAGAACCATTGATTGTCCAGTTGCCGCTGCCATCTGCGGTCACCGTTTGATCTGAGCTGTTCGCGCCATCTGTGATGGTGACGGTCACATTATTACCCGCTTCTGCACCTGTACCTGCTATCAACACATCTTCATCTTCTGCTGCGTTAACAATGCCGTCACTTTCAATCGGCGTATTAATCACTGGCGCATCCGGTGCTGTGTTATCTAAGGTGATACCTTGCGTTGCACTGCTGGATTCATTACCCGCGGCATCTGTTTGTGTCACCGTCACCGTTAATGAGCCATTATTCAATGCACTGATATCCAGTTCATTGCTTTCAATCGTCCAGTCACCATTGCTATCTGCTGTAGTTTGAATCGATACACTGCCAACCGTAATGGTTAAGCTTGCGTTCGGCTCAGCGCCACTGCCTGATATTAATACGGTATCGTCTTCACTGGCGTTAACAATATTATCAATTTCAATTGGTGTGCTGATACTGGGAGCAGCCGGTGCCTGATTATCCAAGGTAATCGTGGTACTGGCCGGGTCTGAGGTATTACCCGCGGTATCCGTTTGGGTCACAGAGACGGTTAAGCTGCCATTATTAAAACTACTAACGTCAAACTCAGAACCATTGATTGTCCAAGCACCTGAGCCGTCTGCGGTCACCGTTTGATCTGAGCTGTTCGCGCCATCAGTGATGGTGATGGTCACACTATTACCCGCTTCTGCACCTGTACCTGCTATTAACACATCATTGTCTTCTGCTGCGTTAACAACGCCATCTGTTTCTATTGGCGTAGTAATAGATGGTGCATCTGGCGCAACATCATCCACTACATTTATTGCAAAAGTTTGCTGATAATTAGTCGTGCCATCATTAGTGGCTATGCACACCTGGTAATTACCCGGCAAAATCCCAGCATTCGCTTTTAAGGTGTCGTTTTCAACGGCAAATAAACTGTTATTCGCTGCTGAAGTACAATTACCATTATCGCTGGATGCGACTTCAACTAAACTATAGCTGTGGGTGTCAGCGGCATCTTCGTCAGAGGTTGACAAAATACCAATTACAAATGCAGAGTCAAGCGCTTGTGATTGGTTGATCTGTGATGTGCTCAGTTGAATAGCGCTTGGTGAATCATTCACCGGATTCACCGTGATTGAGAAGGTTTGGCCGGTTACCGCTGCCGCACTATCTTCACCGCCGTCTGCTAAGTTAAAGACAAAACTGTCCGAGGTGGTTTCGCCGCCATTGTGTTCGTAGCGCAAGCCACCATTATTCAACGCTTCGATGTCTTGCTGGGTAAAGGTGCTGTTTGCTGCCAGGGCTTCACCCGTATCCAGTGTGCCATTGTCATTGGCATCCACAAATAAAGTGCCGTTGCCTGGCGCTGTGGTGATTGTATAAATTAAGCCTGCGCCTGAATCATCGACATCCGAAGCTGATAGTTCACTGGTCGAAATTTGACTATTGCCACCTTCATCTAAAGTCAGGCCGCTATTGGTTGCCATACTTGGCGCATCATTCACTGCGGTAATGTCTAAATTAATATCGCCAACTGTAATATCGCCGCTGCCTGCGTTGTCATTCACGCTAATGTTTAATGTGGCTGCATTATCCCCATTGGTATTGCTTGACCCTGTATATTGAATATTAGACGCCGTATCTAAATACGCATTGATGTCTGCAGGTGTACCGACCAAAGTAATTGTGGTTGAGTTAACCAGTGTTGCGGTCACATTTCCAGCTGAGCCATCTGCAGGGCTTGAGAAGGTACCGCCATTTAACGTCAGCGTAACCGTAATACTGGCACCGCTATCACTGTCTGCAAATACAATTTGTGATAAATCCAGATTACCATTGCTGTCTTCTGTAAAGCTGATATCGCTTGGCAAGCTTGTGCCGGTTGGATTGTCATTGACATTCGTAACGCTGATTGAAAACGTCTGTCCGGTCACGCCGGCATCTTCATCATCTTTTAAATCAAACGTAAAGCTGTCAGTTAAATTGTCTGTGCCATTATGAATATATTTAACCAGCTCATTATTAATATCATCCTGGGTAAAGGTGTCGTTTACATTGAGCGTGGTATCGTTGAGGGTTAGCGTACCATTGGTTGGTAATGTCGTGATTGTGTAAGTTAAATTCGCAGCTGCATCATCGGCATCTGTATATTCAAACTTGGCTTGGGTGATACTGGCGCTGCCGCCTTCGCTGATATCGCTTGTTGTCAACCCTGTGTTAGTGTTCACTGTTGGCGCATCATTCACCGGATTAACGGTAATCGAGAAGGTTTGGCCGGTTACTGCCGCCGCGCTATCTTCGCCGCCATCGGCTAAGTCAAATTCAAAGTTGTCTGAGGTGGTTTCACCGCCGTCATGCTCATACCGTAAACCACCGTTATTCAGCGCTTCGATATCTTGTTGGGTAAAGGTACCGTTAACTGCAAGTTCTTCACCGCTATCCAGTGTGCTATTGCTGTTGGCATCCACAAATAGGGTGCCGTTAGTCGGCGCTGTGGTAATTGTATAGGTTAAGCCTGTACCTGAATCGTCTGCATCACTCGCATTGAGTTCGGTGGTTGTGATTTGGCTGTTAGCGCCTTCGTTTAAGGTTAAACCGCTGTTGGTTGCCACACTCGGTGCATCATTCACCGGATTCACTGTGATTGAAAAGGTTTGGCCGGTTACCGCTGCCGCACTGTCTTCTCCGCCATCGGCTACACTGAATTCGAAACTGTCTGCGGTGCTTTCGCCGCCATTGTGCTCATAACTGACTAAATTGTTGTCTATATCCGCCTGGGTAAAGGTGCTGTTAACAGTTAGCACGCTGTCATTTAACTTCAGGCTGCCGTTTGCCGGTAGTGTCGCCACGGTGAACGTAATACCACTGGCAACATCATCCACGTCGCTCGCCGCTAATTCTGCGCTGCTGATTTGACTGCTCGCCGCTTCATCTAGTGTTAAACCTGCATTAGTAGATACCGTGGGTGCATCATTCACCGCAGTAATATCAATATTGGCGCTGCCTAAATTGACATCACCACTGCCATCACCATCATTCACACTGATATTTAAGGTCGCTGCATTGTCCCCGTTGGTATTGCTTGACCCTGTATATTGAATGTTCGACGCTGTATCAAGGTAAGTATTAATGTCATCGGCACTACCCACTAGGGTTATGGTCGTTGAATTGACTAAGGTTTCAGTCACACCGCTGCCCACACCAGAACCATCTGCAGGCGTTGCGAACGAACCGCCGCTTAACGTCAAGGTCACGGTAATCGTGCCGCTGTCTGAGTCACTCAGTACAACTGCAGATAAATCCAGATTACCGCTTGAATCTTCGGTCACAGTTAAATCGTCCGGTAAACTGGTGATTTCTGGATTGTCGTTTACTGCACTGACTGCAATTGTTCTGGTATCTGAAGCGCTTGCTGCGTTTTTGTCTGTGGCGGTAAAAGTGACCGTTCGATTAGATGTACCTGGATTATCACTGGTTGTGCGATAACGTATTGATTGCAATACTTCCTGAACATTCGCATTGGTTGCATCACTATCAAAGGTAATCGTTAAAGCAGTATTATTAGTAACTGTGCCGCCAGACACACTTAAATCACCAATATCAACAGAGTTTGACAATATATCGGTTCCGCTAATGGTAATTGCAGTACCATCCCCATCGGTATCTGAAATACTGATTTCATCGCCACTTTCTGCATTTTCTGTAATTTGAACTTTGAAAGTTCCACCATCCCAGTCTGCGTCACCATCTGTATCTGTTACAATTGCCGAGGGAGCAATCTGGCTTATATTACCTTCTGTATATACAAGCGTATTACTGCTAACCGTAATATCAGGTGTATTGTTAGCTATATAAGTTGAAGTATAAAATTTATCAACGCTATCCACCTGATCGTTAAAACCAATAAAGAGATAGGCGTTGTCTGCACTTGCTAGCTCAATACTGGTTGCATTAAAACTTTTATCAACCAATGGTGTATTAGAATCTAATAGACCAGAAGCACTAGCTGCATATATTCTAACTCTAATACTGTATTGGCTACTACCTAAATACGAAACGGCTAAATCATAATAATACCATTCACGGCTAAAATTAAGATTGGTTTGCAGGGAAGTCAATATATCTTTATTGTAATAACCAATAGTCCCTCCACCTGTTCCACCGAGTGCTATTGATAAATTAGGCCTATACTCGGTAACCGCATCATTGGTAGGAAGCCCTGCAGAATTCTTAGGTGCACTAGCATCGGTAAAGCCAAACCGGATACCATATTGATCCTTGGCAAAAAAACTAACATTCCAACTCGATAATGTCGGTGAAAAAGGACTTGAAAATGTTAACAATTGCGTTGCTGTTAAGGTGTTCGCGACTAAATGACCTGAATCATTGATCCCGCCTGTAGAGCTAAAAATAACTGGGTTACTACCTGTATACGAATCATCGAAATAATTATCTAAATCAGATGATGTAGCAAACTCAATCGTAGGTGTTGCTACCGTACTTACACTTGAAGTCTGAACAGAGCTAACATTCGAGCTGCCGTCTTTTGCCACTACATGCACTTTATAGCTGGTGTTTGCAGATAGCCCGGTAATGTCAAAAGTATGTGCATAACCCCCGGAGCTAACATATTGACTACCGCTAGCTAAAGCGGAAGTACCTGATGAATTTTGCCCTGCCTGAACTTGAGCAGCACTTGGTGTTGAATCACCGCTTTCTGTTACAACATAATAAATGGTGCCAACTTCACTAATATCTACATTTAATTGAAAACCAAATGTATCAATATTACTTGCAGAAGGTGTTGTGTTTTCAAACGTTGGTGCGGTTGAGTCCGATACAGTCGCATCCGAGACAATTACATTTACAACAGCTAACTCTTGAAATGCCGCTGTACCATATATTTCACCTTCAGAATCCAATGCAGTCGGCCAGCTAACAACAACTTTATCTATGTCTAACCAAGCATCATCGTCCGCCCAAGTTCCACTGCCTCGGGTAAAAGTTTCCTCACCGTTAGTAGTTAAGACCGTCCAAGTCAATGTATCAGAGACTACTTGAACATCATTTTTAAACCCAGTTACAGTAAAATCTTCAGTCCCCCCCCCAGAACCTCTTCGATATAGTCTCATCGCATCCAGAGCAAAAGAGCTGTCGGCTGTTATTTGCAAACCACCAGAGCTGTTGTTGAAAATACCTGGAAAACTATTGTCATACGGGGCTATAGCAATACCTCCAACCAACTGTACGGGATGATCTGTATATAAATTATTACCTTCCGTCCCCGTTCCCCAATCTATAGTGAAGTCAATATTTGAAGATAAACTTGCAGACAGAGTATAGTCTGCTACTGGCCCGATACTTGATTGAGCTGAATAGTCAAGAGTCGCCAACAGCGCACTAAAATCCTTTAGTGCGGCAGCACTAAAAGGTCTGGTAATTTCGATATTACCTTTAACCAATTCAAGTTCCCAATCCCCTCCTTGCGCTGGATTACCCGTTTTATCGGTTGATGCTGCAATATCCAAATGGGTATTTTGTTTAAGGATATTGAGAAAATGTTCCCCCTCTGCCGTGGCGGCTAAATCACAGCCAAACAGCAATAAATCTGCCCCACTTTTACTTGCTTGATTTAAAGCACTGAATAGCTCTGGTGTTAATTGATTTAAATCGAATAGGCTGTTGCCCAATTGCAAACTACCTGAACTACCATGTGATATAATATGAATTGCGTCTAAATCAGAATAATCCGCCAATAGTTTAATTAATTGTGTACTACCATTTTGCCCTGCTTCAATATAAACCACTTGCGAACCAGCCGCTAAATTTTTGCTAAATACGCTCGCATCTTGAACCGAACGGTCAATAATAACTAGCTGACTAATTTGACTGCCTTTTTTAATTATTAACTGATCATCATTTAAGCTTTTAAGCTGGTGTTCTGTCGAATCTATGCTTTCAGAGCGCTTTAATTCAATGGGCTTGTTTTCGCCTGCACCAAATATATATTGCGATTGAGTCAGCTCAACCGAACTCAAAGTCTGCCAAGATGCAAATGATGACGTGGGCAATGCAGCAGCAATTGCTGACGTTAACAGGGTCTTGTTCATAATGTGCCTTTAATAAGTGACAACCAAATAGTGTCCAACGATTTTTAAATTAAAGTGGTTGAGAATAAATACTTAAATTTAGCCAATAAAACTGGCTTCCGTGCCTTGATTATCTGTCCAAGAAGCCATTTCACTGTACTTTTGAAACAATTCAGGCGGTAAAATAGAAAGCCTTGCGGTAAATTCCATTTTTGTTTTTACCGTATGTAAATCCTTAGCTCCTAACGCCAAGTCAAACTGTTCTTCTTTGCCGCGTAAAATTTTGGGTTTTGGCGTAATAAACCTGCCAGCAAAGTAGACCCAGCTCTGGGCAAACCTGAATTAAAAAAATATTTTTGCATGTAACATATTCTCTTTTCGCTTGTATACAGCGAGCAACAGGGTGAACAGTTATTCTTACTAACTGAATTAACCCACAACCAGGTGAGACTGGCTCTAAAAAAATACAAGCTTAATTTTTCCAACCATTCAATCATACTGGTCGGAGGTGGTTAATAATAGCTTTATTTTCTAAACATAAACAATTGGATTTAAAGATAGAACAAAATAACAAAATTGAAATTGTTTAATGACGATTCTTTTTCGGATAACCATACGGGTACTTTAGTAGTTATGTACTGCAAATAAAACGTACTGATTAATTGCTTTAATAATAGACAACTACATGTCTGCTACTCACTTAAATCCATCCTGCTTATCTTTCAGTCTAATGTCAGGTTCAATCCCTATCAGCTCAATAAAACGCTTATCAAATAATGATTGGTTTTAGTTGGCATAGTGATGACAACGCCAGAGTTTAGCAATACAAACAAACCAAGATTACCAAACTGACAACAGCCCATGATATTAATGCCCACTTTAGCTATGTTGGGAAAAATTCAACATAGTGAATTGCGCTTTCACCAATTTAAACAGTATTTAGGTTTTGTAAATTATAAATCGGCGTTTAAAATCTGAGTTGCTTTAGATCAAGTTAGTCATTAATTTTATTGAATTCCCTATTGGTTTCTTGCTGGATAATTTCAGGATCCAACAACCCCGGCTTCAAGCTTGCTTTTATCGCCTCGTTTCTTATTGTTTTACGGTTAGCAATTATATTTTCCAGCGCTTGGCTTTCATACTCAGAGGCGATTGAATACTTTTGGTAATTTAAAGCGTTGTAGGTATTTATTGCCTGCTCTACAAAGGCTTAACCCTTGGGCTATCGCCATGCGGCATTTGAGTGTTAGCCAGACAAAAAATATTGCATGCGCACCAGAGATGTCCAAGCTAATTTATTAAATTAATTAAATTTAACGGGCTAAAGCCCAACTTACAAAGGACTTAAATCATCTAGTATGAAGAGAGTTGAAGAGGAGGATTAAAGCACCTGCAAATTAATACAGGTGCCATAGTTAATTAATAGGCTTCACAGTACTGGCTTAAATAAGCCAAAGTTTCTTCTGCTTTTTCGTGACCGGTTGCTTCTAAAATAATTTGAATGCCCGGTTTTTTATCTTTTAACAGCTTAAATAAGTGGGCACTGTCCATTTCGCCTGTACCAGCGGGTAAATCACCCCATTTTAAACCGTCTTTTAAAATGTAGTCTTTGCTGTGAATAGCGACTATTCTGTCACCAAACTTTTCAAAGGCTTCATCCATTAAGGCTTGCTGATTATGGGTTTGATCCGGTGGGAAAAAGTTAACCGGATCATAAATCACCTGTACATTAGGTGAGTCAACCAATTCCAACATACGTAACATTTTATCGTATGTGTGAATTGTATGATTATGGGCAACGCCTTCAATACCGACAATAGAGCCGTATTTTTCAGCTGTTTTAGCCAAACGTTTGACCGCTTCAACCAACTCTAAAAATGATTCTTCGGTTTGAGATTCCGGGTGATAAGTACAGTCCGGATTTTTAGAGCCGGTTTCTGTGCCTACGATTGCGCAGCCAAAATCACGGGCAAACCTTAGGTGCTCTTCAAATCTTAATAATGATTGCTCTTTAATTTCCGGGTCCGGATGAATTGGGTTGATGTAACATCCCAATACGGCAATTTGAATATCTTGAGCTCTGAATGCATCACGCACATGGTTGGCAAAACCCGGTGATAACTGACCCGCTTCCTCTTTAATAAAAGGGAAGGATTTGGCTAACGCCAGTTGAATACATTTAGCTGGCTTGTATTGACCAATTGCTTGCGCGATTTCTTCAGGCGTACCCTGACCAAAATCATGTGCTCGTAAACCTAAATTCCACATAGACTGTTTTCCGATAATTTTATAAACCTAAAAGGTAGTTCAGTTGCTCCGCAACTACCTCTGCTGTTAGTTTTGCCCCTGCCATGCTGGTGTGAGTATGCTTGTCTCCAAACAAAGGGTCAACTGCATCCGGGCCTAATTGGTCATATTTTGATGAAATGAGATTATGTAAATCAATAAAATCACTACCGCTTTGGCGTGCAACATGATTGGCCCATTGCGGATAACTGCTTTCGGCACGTTTAATCAGCGGTTTTTCATCCTGCCAGGTTTTGCGTGGTACCGGAGAGCAAATAATTGGGGTAACGCCTAAAGCTTTTGCCTGACCGATCATTTTACGCAAATATTCGCCATAGCTATACACAGTTTCAGTTTTGCCGGTCAGCATATTATCAATGACTTCAAATTCCTGACCTATACCCCGGATAGTACCGCGAGCTCTGGATTTGTCATTGAGTGCAGCGGCATCATTATGGCCAAACTGAATCAAAACAATATCACCCGGTTGCATCATGTTAAGGGCACGCTGCCAATGACCACCAGTCATAAATGTCCGACTACTTAATCCCCCTATTGCTCGGTTGACTAAATTAACATGGTCTTGATTTAAATAATCACCAACAAAATCGCCCCAGCCCCATTGACCATTTGAACCATCACCGGCCCCATTTCTGACGGTAGAATCACCCACCATAAATACGCTTTGACGGGTTTTATCCGCAACAAAAGGCAGCCTTAACCAAGTCCAGTCATAATTTTCGACCGACTGACCTTTTTTTGAATACCAAGCTTTATCAATTGCCGGGCGAATGCCTTTTAACGAGCTCACTATTGTGCTGGCATGTAATTCTGCGCCTTTAGGGTTAAAGTGCACATAATCTTTAACGTACATTTCTGCCGTCTTTGCCTGACCCAAAGCTTCCAACTTATCCGCAACCATATTGCTGACATCAATAAACTGAGTGTCTAATTCCCAAGCCAGTTGATACATCCAGTAACCATATTGACCTGACCCTCGCTCAATTCGGCCGTTATGCCAACGATTACGGACCGTCAAAGACATTAATACCGGGGTTGCCTGTTTTGCTTTTACATCAGCTACCATTTTTCGAATATAATGCCCAAAGCTATACACAGTTTCTTCTTTACCGGTTAGCTGATTATGAATATGACGGCTTTCATCTCCAATGCCGCCAATAGTGCCGCGTGCACGTCTGTCATCATTAATCGGGCTGGCATCATTATGACCAAACTGAATCAATACCAGGTCACCCGGTTTTACATCATCTATCAGTTTGTCCCATAATCCTTCTGCAATAAAGGTACGGGTCGAACGTCCACCTCGAGCACGGTTGTCAACGGTCGTTTTAGCCGGATCAAAAAAGGTCTGTAACACACCGGCCCAACCTTGTTGATCAGGCTTACCATAGCCTGCTGCAGTAGAATCGCCGGCAACAAAAATCGTTTGTGGCTGCAAGTCAGCTTCTTTTGCAAACCCTGCCTGACTCAAGGTTGCAAGCAACCAGGCAAAACAAACTAACTTTAAACTGTTTAATTTCATTTTATCCTCTGTGAAATATCAGATTAAATTGATATTTTATGATTGTAAATGATTGAATTTGACATAACAATAATAAAATTAAAACAAAAATGACAATAGTGTAAACAATCACCTGTTCAGTCATATTAAAAGACAGAGCTGGAACTCATCAGCTCTGTTGGTGTTTAACAAAAAACCTCACTTATATCGGTTTTATTGTTTTAGCGGTATTTCATAGGTAGGTTTGGCGTCAGCCGGGTAAATTGCCAGTTGATCAAGTACAATCCCGGTTTGATTAACACTCAGGCGAATTGTTTGAGGCTGTTCCGCTTCGAGTTCAACTGCCAGCTGCATTATTTGACTGTTACGCAATGTATTAATCTTCCACTGTTCACTTCTGCCTTTGGTATTTAAACTTAAGGTTTTTATCGGTTGCCCGTTCACCCATACGCTGGCCTGATGATCAAACTGATTGGCATGCGTGGGTAAAAACCTGAACTCCAGCAGATATTGTCCACTTGTTGGCACCGTTACCTGATATTCCAGCCAAGGTTGTTGCTGTTCAAAATATACATTTTCAAGTGGCAACAGGGTAACTGCCTGATTGCTATAACCTAAACCTTCTATTCGATGCCAGCTAAAACCATTACGCCCACTAGATTTATTAAAATCTGCAGCTTGAATGTAGAGATTACCGGCTTGTGGCTGAGACATTTGTTTAGGTTCAAGATCAAAACCCGGTGCTTTAAACACAGGTAAATTTCTTGGCTTGGCTGACATCATATGCTTCCATTTGCCTTTTGCCATATGCTCATTGTAGTTCAGGGTTAAAGTCTGTATCTGCTGATAAGCCGCCGTCGATAGCGCTCTATATTTGGCTTCTTCAACAGGTTTATTTGCATTCACGGCAAACTGACGGTATATGAACTTTTCATTCATTAATGCCGCCCCTTTTACCGGATAAGCAACCAACTGAAACCAGGCATCTCGCTTATTATCTGGCAAAGTTTCGGCCAGTTTATCTACCTTAGTGACCAAGGATTGATAAGCCGCTAGCCGATTGTTGGCTTCTGATTTAGAAAATTCAGTTAATTTTGTCGGCCGTGTTGGCTCGGTTTGGCTCCACCCCATAAATTCTGGCTTACGCAAAAAAGCTAAACGATAATATTCGCTCATCACTTCAGCTAGCGGTTCAGAAACTGCCTTGCCAAATTCTCTCTGAGCCCAAGTTTGCATATGCACATCAATAGTATCTGCCTGAATTGAATCAATATCCCAAGCTAAATCTAAAAAGAATTCCATGTTATATTCGGCGGGTTTAATATCACCAACATTCGCTATCCAGATCTTTTTGGCGCCATTATCATAAGCTCTTTTCATTTCAAACCAGATTAACCCAGGTTGAGTGCTGCTAAGCCATAAATAATCATGCGGACGACCCCAGTAGCTTAAATGATAATATACCCCACTCCCGCCGGAGCGCGCCTGCTCCTGTTTATCACTTAACCGACGAATATAACCATAGTTATCATCTGTCCACATTAAAGTGACATCGTCGGGTACTGTTAAGCCATTGTTATACAGTTCAAGTACTTCTTTGTATGGAATAAAGGTTTGCGGTATTGATTCAGCCGGTTTGCCAAGCGTGGTCTCCAGCATATTACGCTGAGTATTAATAATGTCGTCTAAAATTTTAATACTATCTTCAATACTCTCTGAACCTTCCATATGACTGTCGTGTACGCCTCGCATACCTAAGGTTGCAATAAACTGGTCATTTTCATTATTGACCTGATTAATCCGGCCCTGCCAATACTCGTTAATTTTTTCACTATTGGTGAAATAGTTATAATCACCAAAGGCGTTTCTGTCCCATTCATCCACATTATTGCGCAGCATAGGTTCCGCATGCGAAGTACCTATTACTATGTGGTATTTCTGCGCCATCTGCTGATTGCCGTCTATCATATAAAACGCTTGGGTACTGGGATGCATAGCCGGCCAGATTGTATTGGCTTTTAACCTGAGTAAGAGTTGGAAGATTTTTTCATAGGTTTTTGGCCCCATATCACCAACTTCTGTCTCAAAAGTGTGCTCCGCCCAAGGCTGTAATCCCCAGTCTTCATCATTTAAAAATATGCCGCGATATTGAACCGAAGGCCCTGACTGAAAACCGCCATCTTCCAGCTCTAAAACCACTTCTGATTGAAGTTCAGGCGCAACATCTGCCCACCAACGCCAGGGTGAAATGCCTAAGCGTTCTGACAGTTCAAATAAACCATAAACTGTGCCCCGGATATCACTGCCGGCAACCACAAGTTTATCGGCTTGTTTTTGCACGGCAAAAGTCTCCCAAGCATTATTTAACTCAGTTTGGGTTTCAGTTGCGAGCAAGCCCTGAACTGACATTAACTCAGAACCTATTTGCCCCACATAAATGCCCGGCTTATCGGCCCGATGTGTCAACTCAAGTTTAAGCTGTGTCCCGGATAAAGCCTGAATATCATCAATAAATGCCGTAGCCGCCCATTTAATTAATGGATCAGCTTTTCTATCAATAAAGACGGTTTGTTGCGTTGATGAACTGACAATCATAAATTGAGTAACCGAGTTTTGTTTTTTCTCGGCGGACTCAATCGGCGAACAACTGGCATTAACAAACAATATTACCGGTAAAACAACCAGCCTTATAAACTTCAGCAGATTAAAACTTGATGACATCTCACGAATCCGTTTTTTCTAAACTTGAAATCAAAGCATTCAAAGTGGCTTGAGACACTTCTAAAATGGTACCGTGACGGCTACCCTCGGGCATGCTTAACTTTTCTGAAACCAGTTCCCAGTTTTTAAAATCTTGCGTGCGCATAGCGCCGTATTCATGGTTAGTATATTCATCGTAATAAACATAATGCCAGCCCTGATGTTCTGCTATGGTTGGCCCTTCAACCCAGACACCTTCTGGCGTAAAGGGCTTTTCGTCTACTTGCCATGGACCCATGATAGATTCGGCAACAGCGACACGTAAGTTTTTTTCCGGTGGATACCGGGTTTCATCTTTTAAAATCATAATGTACTTGTCATCAACAGAGATGATAGTTGAATCGATTACATTAAAATCAGGTTGTAAATATAAAAAAGTATCCGAATAAGTTTCAAAGTCTTTTGTGGTAACCGCATACATCCGATGATCCCAGCCTTTATCTGCTTTAGCTTCGGTTTCCGGATAAGATCCCGGAATCGTCGATGCCCAGAAAATAATGTACTGCTGAGTTTTATCATCCCAGAATATCTCTGGTGCCCAGGCATTTTTAGCGGTTGGGAAATCAGCCATAGTCGGGATAAATGTTTGTTCGGACCAGTTCAGTAAATCTTTTGAATGTGCGATACCAATGCCACCATCTTCCCAACTACTGGTCCAAACCATATGATACTCACCGTTTGGCCCCTGAATAATGCAAGGGTCACGCATGAGTTTGCCACCAACTTGCGGTTTTAAAATCGATTTATCCTGATTCAGGGCGGTCCAGTTTAACGCATCACGACTATAAGCCAGATGTAAACCACCTTCTCCATTCCCTCTGAAAGAGGAAAATAAATAAACTGAGTCAGCTTGTTTGGTTTCGATCTTTTTATCTTGCGATTCTGTGGAATTAGGGCGTTGCTGTGAAACCTGAGATTCAGTCGCGGGCTGACAAGCGGCCAGTGTAAAAGAAAATACCAGCGCCATTTGCTTAAATAGATTGGATTGTTTGAATGTCATGATTTTGATAAATCCTTTGATACAAATATATCACCTAATATACACATCAAAGAAACATTATCAAGCAAATTCAATCACTGACAGTCATTTTGTAACCTTAAATAACAAATTGATTTTTGAAGAGAAAAACCCAAAAAAGTCATACTTTTAAAATTAAAGTATGACTGAAAAATGAACTTCCTTGTCCATTGACACACACGGGGTTTTGAAAAAAGGTTACTTTATTTCAGCAGGGCCATATTTATCCATATCATCATAATCCAGGTTTTCACCTGACATGCCCCAGATAAAGGCATAATTAGATGTACCGGCACCACTGTGAATTGACCATGGCGGAGAAACGATTGCCTGCTCATTTTTAACCCACATTACACGGGTTTGCTGAGGTTCACCCATAAAGTGAGCCACGGCCTGATCTTCCGGTAAGTCGATATATAAATAAGCTTCCATACGGCGATCATGCTGATGGCATGGCATGGTATTCCAGACACTGCCAGGTTTCAAAATCGTTAAACCCATTTGTAATTGGCAGGTTTGAACAACACTGTGAATCAATAACTGATTGATTTCACGCTCATTAGCTGTTTCCGGGCTGCCTAGGTTTAAAACATTCGCATCCGCTTTCGTGACCTTTTTGTCCGGGAAAGCATGATGTGCACAAGCAGAGTTCATATAAAATTTCGCAGGTTTGGTTGCATCTACACTAGAGAAAACAACTTTCTTATCACCCGCCCCTACGTATAAAGCTTCTTTATTAGCTAAAGTGTAAGTTTCGCCATCAACTTCAACGACACCATCACCGCCAATATTGATAATACCTAGCTCACGACGCGATAAGAAAAAATCACTTTTTAGTGAATCTATTGACTCAAGCTCCAGTGGCTTATCCGCCGGTAGTGCACTGCCAACCATATGACGGTCATAATGGGTATAAACCCACTTGATTTCATTAGGCTTAAACAAATCTTCAATTAAAAAGTTACTTCTTAATTGTTCTGTATCAAAGGCTTTTGCTTCATTTGCGCCAATTGCATAGCGCGTTTCGTAATTTGTGCTCATTCTAAAATCCTCTCAATATGGATGACTGGATTATCTGGCTAACCAACCGCCGTCAACTGCTAAAATATGGCCGTTAACATAATCGCTGGCAGAACTTGCCAGGAAGATTGCAGCGCCAACTAGTTGCTCCGGCTGACCCCATTCACCTGAAGGGATACGTTTTTTAATTTCCTGATTACGCTCTGGGTTGTCACGTAATGCCTGTGTATTATCTGTTGCAAAATAACCCGGTGCGATAGCGTTCACCTGAACGTTTTGATTAGCCCACTCGTTAGCCAAAGCTTTAGTTACACCTGCAACTGCGTGTTTACTTGCAGTATAGGCTGGTACCGTTAAGCCACCTGTGTAAGACAACATTGAAGCCGTATTGATAATTTTACCACCGCCCTGCTCTAACATGGTTTTACCAACAATTTGACTCAACAAGAATAGAGAGTTCAGGTTAACATCGATTACTTTCTGGAATTCTGAAAACGGGAATTCAGCAGCAGGGTAACGTGCAATTGTGCCACCGTTATTAACCAGTACGTCGATTCGGCCAAATGCAGCCAGGGCATCCTGCGCCATTTTTTCAACCGCTTGATGATCTGCTAAGTCCGCAAATACACCAACAGCAGTACCACCAGCGGCTTTAATCTCAGCTTCAGTATCTGCCGTACCACCTTCTCGTGAACTCGCACAAATAACTTTTGCACCCGCTTTACCAAAACCAACCGCTAAGGCTCTGCCAATACCGCGACTTGCACCTGTAACCAAAACAACTTTGTCTTCAACTGAAAAGATATCCAAGGTTTTCATAGTTTCCCCACTGTCGAGATGTCATCTTATATGACAAGTTATAATAAAGTTAATTGACTAAAAATTTAATGATCTGAGTTTAGTCAGTCGTTTCCAGTTTGCCAATGTTAATTCTCTGCTGATGGCGCTCAATGCTATTTTCTAAATGCGCCCTCATAGCTGCTCTGGCAAACTCTTTGTCTTTTAGTTCAATTGCCCTGAGTATTTTCTGATGTTCATTTTGTATCAGTTCTAAATACTCACTGGTGTTTACATTATGCCCCTGGGTAATGATTTCCCTCGCAGGGATGACACCTGAGCCAATAAAATCAATAAATCGCACAAAATAAGGATTCTGACAGGCTTCTGCTATTGAACGATGAAAAGCAAAATCTTCGTGCATAGAATCTTCTTGTCTGGCATTTTTATCATTTATTAATTCAAAACAACTTTTTATCTTATCCAGTTGTTTTTCTGTTCTTTTTTCTGCGCACATTGCGCACATTTCAGCTTCAACGGCTTTTCTAAGTTCCAGTATTTGAATCGCATCAGTAATCGAAGCAAATTCAGACGCATCAATTTCAAATGTATTGGAATTAGATACTTTAGCTTGAGCGACAAACACACCCACACCTTGCCGACTAATTAAAAAGCCTTCAGCTTTTAACTGAGCAACAGCTTCCCGGACAACACTGCGGCTGACACCGGCCTGTTCTTCAATGTATTTGGACGAAGGTAATTTACTACCAACCACATATTGGCCGGTTTTAATTTGTTCTCTGAGCAAATCGGCTAATTCGGATGTTAAATTACTTGAACGACGAATTTTGCTAAATACCAGCGATTCCAAATACAACTCACTTATCTGACAAGTTAACGAAAGCTACATATTAAAGCTAAATTTACCCAAATACCAATAATTAACAGATTGTTTTAATAACTTGTACTGGATAACAACTTGGTTGTATGTTGTCATACAAGTTAATCTAGCGCAAGAGAGAGTGGACATTTTATTAAAAAAGAAATGAATGGTTTGTAAACATTTCGCTAGTTAAGCAAATCACCGCGGATTTTTGATTTGCTTAATGAATGATTATTCCTCGTCAGCGACGATAACATCAACACCTAAACGGCGATAACTATCCAATATTTTTTCATCTGCAGCCGCATCTGTGATTAGCGTATCGACGTCAGTTAACGGACAGAATATAAAACTGCTACGTTGATCCAGCTTTGAACTATCAGCTAATACGATTAATTTTTCTGCCTGACGACGTAGTTTTTGCTCAGAGCGGATTAATAAAGCATCTGATTCAGTCACACCAAACTCACTAATGCCCGGTGTGCCCATGAACATTTTGCTCGCGCTATAGTGTTGCGTTGTATCATTATCGTATGCACTCAAAATGATTCCTTGCTTACGATAGATTTCCCCACCCGGCAAAGAAATTTGATTTGAGCTACGCTCTGCCAATTCCTGAGCAAGCACAAACGAATTTGTCAGTATATTGAGATTACGCTCTTGTAAAAACTCGCCCATCATATAAGTCGAGCTACCACCATTGATAATGATAGATTCGCCTTCGCTACATAATTCAACTGCCTTTTTAGCAATCATGCGCTTCACGTCGGCTTTAGTCTCTTTAGAAACCCAAAATGCATCGCCTGCAATATGTTTTAACTTACTACCTTCTCTGCCAGACTCCAATGCCTGTGCACCACCATGGACTCTGACTAACTTATTTTGTTTATCGAGTTTAACCAGATCACGCCGAATTGTGGCTTCAGAGCTTCGTAACAATTGGGTTAATTCGGATACTGTTACGAATTTTTTTTCGTCCAGTATATCGAGCAATAATTGCTGTCTTTGTATTTCTAACATTAATGATTCCAATTTATAAATTATAAAAATGTTTTAATTAATGCTCAATTTACCTTCAGCAATAATTAAAAAACTCTGGTTAACAAATCCATTACAAGTAAGAGTAGTTCATAAACCTGCATTTGCAATCAATATAGCGTTGAATTCTCTCACAATATGCTTATTTTGGCAAACTAATCAATATGTGCGCAGTGTATATAGATTTTAACAGTTAAAATAAATAGCGTATAAAATCTGCTAACTTTCAGTTAAAAACCCTTATTGTACTACTTTATCAATCCTTAACAGGCGTTTAAATTTCATTAAAATTGTAAATAAAAAGATTTGCAGCCCATTCACAACAATGCTAAATTAATCAGCAACAATCACATACAGTCACGCGAGCTTAATTAATCGCACTGACGAGTTTAATAATATTGACTAAAATTATTAAAAAGTAGCTGATTCAGGCTACAACCCGACTGAACCAACTGATGTCAATAAATCAGACATATACACATGACGTTAGTTAAACGGTTTTGAGGTTGGCCAATTTCATCAATCTTTAGCATTAGATAACTATTGTCGTGCTGAAAAGAGTGTTTATAACGATCATCAAATTAATCCTTCGACAGGTTGATTTCGGGAGTAAAACAGAATGACTATATTAAGTGATATTGAGCCAGGCGTTGTGACCGGGCAAGATGTTCAAACCATATTCAAACATGCAAAAGAAAATCAATATGCGTTGCCTGCAGTTAATGTCATTGGCACGCATTCAGTTAACGCTGCGTTAGAAACCGCAGCTGAAGTTAAGGCTCCGATTATTATTCAACTTTCAAACGGTGGTGCAACTTTTTTTGCTGGCAAAGGTTTAAAAATAGATAAACATGAAGCAGCAGTTGCCGGGGCTGTGGCAGCTGCACATTATGTGCATCAAATGAGCAAGCTTTATAAAGTGCCTGTGATTTTACATACTGATCACGCGGCGCGTAAGTTACTCCCATGGATAGACGGTTTACTGGATGCATCAGAAGCCCATTTTGAGCAAACTGGAAAACCTTTGTTTAGCTCACATATGATAGACCTTTCAGAAGAACCACTTGAAGAAAACATTCAAACCTGTGCTGAATACTTAAAACGTATGGCAAAAATGGGGATGACGCTCGAAATAGAATTAGGCTGTACAGGTGGTGAGGAAGATGGGGTGGATAATTCGCACCTGGATAAATCAGCTCTCTATACTCAACCAGAAGATGTCGCATATGCGTATGAAAAGCTCTCAGCCATTAGTAAACAATTTACCATTGCCGCCTCATTTGGTAATGTTCATGGTGTGTACAATCCGGGTAATGTACAACTGACGCCAAAAATTTTACGTGATTCTCAAACTTATACATGTGAAAAATTTAACTTAGCCGATAATGCGCTGGACTTTGTATTCCATGGTGGTTCAGGTTCATCAGCTGAAGAAATCAAAGAAGCTATTGTCTATGGCGTGATCAAAATGAATATAGACACAGACACTCAGTGGGCCTTCTGGCATGGTATTCAACAATTTTACGAAGAAAAATCTGATTACCTAAAAACCCAGTTAGGCAACCCGGAAGGCGAATATAAGCCAAATAAAAAGTATTACGATCCTCGTAACTGGTTACGTCATGCAGAAGTTTCGTTTGTTAAACGACTGACTCAGTCTTTCGAAGAATTGAACTGTATTGGACGATTATAAGGATACATCATGCAATCACTTGAAGACTTACTAGTTGATTTGGATGTCGATGCTAAACTACAACACGTCATCCATTCAATATTATCGGCCTCAAAAGAAATTTCATTCCGAGTCGGTATGGGTGCCATCTCTGGTGTACATGGGGCAGCTGAAACCGAAAACGTTCAAGGTGAAACACAAAAGAAATTAGACATTATTTCTAACCAGATTTTACTGGATATATTAGCCAAAAACCCTTATGTCCGTTCAGTTGCATCAGAAGAAGAAGATCTGCCTGTAGCCTGTAAGTCCGGCGCACCTTATCTAGTCGCCTATGACCCATTAGACGGCAGTTCAAATATTGATATCAATGGTCAAATCGGGACTATATTCACGATTTTACCGGCAAAAGATAATGTCGAAGACGGTGCTGTTGAACAGTATTATCAAACCGGTCATGATCAGGTTTGTGCCGGGTATGTATTATATGGCCCGGCCACCATTTTATTAATTGCAGTCCAGGGCGAAATTCATGAATTTACGCTTGATAAAATCAACAAAGAATTTTATCAAACTAAAGCCAATGTAAGCCTGCCGCATGGCACTCGAGAATTTGCGATAAATATGGCAAATTATCATTACTGGTCAGAATTTTATCAAAAAACCATTACAGGATTAATTAAGCCTGAGTCACAGGATAAAACCTACAATATGCGCTGGAATGGTGCTATGGTCGGAGATGTCCACCGTGTATTAACCCGCGGCGGTGTATTTTTGTATCCTTCAGATACTAAAAACCCCGCTCAACCAGCAAAATTACGTCTCTTGTATGAAGCTTTCCCAATGGCCATGTTAGTTGAAGCAGCCGGTGGTAAAGCAAATACCGAAGATGGCAGCATAATGCAAACTGAATTATCAGAACTGCATCAGCGAGTACCGGTATTAATCGGCGATGGTGATCTCGTCAGCAGATTTATGCAGTCCTAACTGAATCCATAACCAGATAAAAATCCCGTCAGGCCAATTTGCCATCAATGCCGGGATTTTTTTATATCTGAATTTCAGTAAAACTAAGATTAAAACAGGAATCTAGATGAAACTTTATTTTAAATTAGTTACCAGCCTATTGTCAGTTCTCTCTCTGACTGCATGTATAGTTACGCACAAAAATCAAGCAACACAAATAGCCGAAAATATTAATTTATTTGTCATCGGTGATTCGACTGCCTCCTACTATAACCCACAAAAATGGTTTCCAAGAACCGGCTGGGCAATGGCATTAGAGGACTTTGTTGCTTCTAATGTTACGGTCGTAAACCGCGCTCGTTCTGGTCGCAGTTCGCGCAGTTTTATGCAGGAAGGCAGATTTGACGAATTTAAACATGACATTGAGCCTGGTGATTATTTGTTTATTCAGTTTGGGCATAACGATCAAAAAGAAGACAGAGATGAGCTTTACGTGGCCCCTTACACAGATTATCAGGCTTACCTGACTGAATATATTCAATTTGCCAGAAAACGTGGCGCTACACCTGTATTATTAACTTCAATTAACCGGGTTACATTTAACGATAGCGGTAAAATAGAACCCAGCCTGGGAGAATATCCAAATGCCATGCGTCAATTAGCAAAACAGATGGATGTGGTATTAATTGATTTGAATAAACTGACCGAAGATACTTTTAATCAATTAGGTGAAGAAAAAACCAAAGACCTATTTTTGTTTTATGAACCGGGCGAATACAAGAACTTTCCGAATGGAGCCTCAGACATTTCACATCCTTCTATTAAGGGCGCACGTTTTATTGCAAATCTGGCCGCAACAGAAATGGCAAAAAGCTTACCGGAATTAGTAAAATAACCTGAGTCTGAAGTTATAGCTTTCATTGAGATTGAAACACTTGACCTTTGATGCCAATTATTGTGGCATCAAAGGCATTCTTATATGGGCTTGTGTAGTGTTTAATACCCAACACTATCAGCATAATTTAAAATGCTCTCGGCATAGCCTCCCCCCCAGCTATAGCCATTTCTGCGCTCTTCAGATATGTCCATTAAATCATAATAGGTGCCGCTGTCTCTATCACTGAAAAATCCCTGATTCGTTTCTAAATCATAAAAGCGATACCAGATTCTGTCGCCTTCAGAGGGTACGATTTTTTCCTCTGTACTTTTATCGTATTTATGATCGGCAAGAATCGTATTTGGACTACGATACCAGGCAAGCGCAGCGTCAACCGAAGCTTTAATCGCTTCAGACTGAGGTTGTGTCATTAAAAAACCGATAATCCCGGTTGACTCACTACCGCTTAAAGATTCAAGCTCATAAGCTCGTGCTTTTTTAGGTAGATAATCAAGCGCACCATGCTGAGCACACCAAACCGTCAATACTCCGTTTTGTTTCCACTGTGATTTTAAAATGTAATCTATACCTTTATTGATTGCCGCTTCAAATTTCAGTCTATCAGCATCGGTAAAGATATCAGTATCAAAAGGGGCCATTGATTGCGCCGCATAATGCAAAAGCGTTAATACTCTGACCATTGCATCATCATTATAAGTAGCGTGATCAGCATACCCGCCTTTTAACGGATAAAACTGTGGCCAGCCACCCGTATCATATTGAGCAGCCAATAAATAATCCATGGCTTTGCGCACCGAGTCTCTGTATCTTACATCACCCTCCTGACGATATAAGTCAGCTAAAAATGACATTTCTAAAGTGGTTGCGCCATTATCTATTGTTGAGCCTACACCGGAACCACCACTGCCCATTTGAGTATATTCATTATTTTTTGGCCAGCCGCCATTGTCATACTGGTAGGATAAGATAATATCGGCTTTATCTTTATTCCACTGAGTTTTGTACTTGTTAAACTGGCTATGTACTGGATTGCCGGTTTGAGCCAATGTGCTTCCTGAATGATTCGGGAATTCAACAGTTTGACATTCTCCATCATGCACCAGAAGATTCGCATTTTCCTCACCGATTATTAAAATTTGATCTAAATTGGCAAGGCCATTCACACCCGTTGCAGTCAAGCTAATCTGGTTATTGCCCGCTTCAAGTGACACTCGCAAATATTCTGTCTGCCATTGGTCCCAGTCACCGGTGGCCAGCAATTCTACAGCTTGCGATGCTACACCATTTACTTTAACCGAACCTGATCTTGCACTGTCACTGCCATTAGCAAACCTTAACTCTAAAGGGTAAATACCCGTTTGATCAACCCAGATATTCCACGCGATAGAGGCACCTAATGAGTTATCTGTATCAATAAAACCAGATCCTCGGAAACCAGAATGTTTATTGTCTATTTTGCCATGAATGGTACATAAAATATGGCTGTCTTCATCCAATAAATACGGCGTATTCTCTACAGCCAATATCTGTTCATCACTTAACTCAAAATGATCTAAGTTTGCTACTGCCTTATTAGGTGCTCCTTGCATCACAACATACAAATCTTGCGTACCACTTATCGGGTTTAACAACAAAGCCTTTGCTGTTTGCAAGGTTTGCCAGTCGTTAGTGCGCGGTAAAGGTGTTGATGCGATCAACTGCCCATCGCTATTATCTAACCTGAATTCGATATGAGCTCCTTCACTCTCACTAGAATAAGTGCTGGATATTTGAGAAATATCGGTCAGGTCAATTGCCTTAAAAACCAGATAATCACCGGTTTTTAGATGGGTAACCCTAGTACCGTCATTGCTTAATTTACCACTTCCACTTAGCTCATTATAATCTTCTGCTTGTATGATATTTCCACTATTGGCAGAATCAACTTGTAGTGACTGCTCAAATGAATGAGACAAGTTACCATCGCTTACAGTTAGCACAACAACATGGCTACCGGTGGCAAAATTTACTGACGGTTCAAATTCCGTTGACTGGCCGGCCGATCCAAACGCCCAATTGTGGATTAAGTCATCACCTTCGGGATCAGATGAGGTATTGATAAATTTAACAGTCTGACCATCAATTTCATAACTAAAATTCGCAATCGGGGCAGTATTAGGTGCATTTTCGGGCTGATTAGTTGACTCGTTACTCGTGTCAGTATCACTACTACCACTGCAACCTGACAAAAAAAGAGAGCCGCATATGCAAGAACACAGCAAAAATTTATTTTTCATATTTCCTTTTCACCTGTTAGCAAACTCACAGAACTTTACTTTATATTAACACTTATTAATTAACAATTACGTTTTTTGATAGAGTGTGATTATTTTTATTTAAACTTGTATCATTCGTGAGTAAAACAGACAGTTAATTGGTGTAACGAATAAAAATACAGCAAATCTGAGATAATTTAATAAATGTATATTTTATGGGCTTCAAATGTGAAAGTTTGATGCGTAAAATTAACTTGTATGACAAGTTAATTAGTAATATTATAACATATGTACTACTTTGGCATTTGCACACTTCAAAGGTGTAAATGGGCATTAAAGCAATTTATTTTAACCCGATCAGTGCTTTCAGGAATGGGTTAAAATAGAAACCAAACCTAGAGGTTGTTGGAGAGAAACCTAATGAATCAGTTATTAAAGTTTATTTTTGCAGGGGCGCTGATCGGTGTATCAGCCAGCTGTGCTTTGCAACAGCAAACATCTGTGCAGGCCCGGTTCGTGCCGGAACGGATGGATGACTTTGCTTTTGAAAATGATAAAGTAGCCTTTCGGGTATATGGGCCGGCACTTAAAGATTCACAAGAAAATAATGGCACAGACTGCTGGCTAAAGCGCGTCGATTATCCAATTGTCGATAAATGGTACAAAGGACACACTGAAGGTATTTCATACCATGAAGATCATGGTGAAGGCTATGACCCTTATCATGTTGGCAGTTCATTAGGTTGTGGTGGTATTGCATTATATGACCGGAATTCAGAATCAACCGATAAGTTGATTCAACCCAATGTTTATACCAGTTACAAAGTTATCGAAAAAACCGCAGACAAAGTGGTGTTTGAACTTGAATATAATTACCCGAAAAACATTAAAGAAATCAAACGCATAACATTAAAATCGGGTAGTCAGTTTTATCAGGCAGAAAGTCAATTTACCCAAAATGGTCAACCAGTACAGTTAGAAATCGCAGTGGGCGTTGCAACGCACGACGGCAAAGCCACAGCAAAAGTGAACTCAGAAGGCGATACAGTAACAACCTGGGAAACTATTGACGGCAGTCAGCTTGGTACTGCAGTAGCCCTGCCTAAATTTACGCACACTCAATTCATTGAACAAACAACAGACACTAAAGACAGATCGCATGCCTTGTTAGTGGCTGATACAGATAAAAAGGGGAAAATTACTTATTATGCAGGCTTTGCCTGGTCTAAAGCAGGTGATATTACCAGCTTTGAGCAATGGCAAGAATATGCAGATGGTTATTTAGAAACCCGTGATAATAGCGCCCCAATTACCCCTACTTCGGTTAAATCATTAACCAAAAAAGTAGCCGATTGGCAGATTGAGAATCATGAACAACAGGGTGAAGATAGGGCCATTCCACGTGTTCCGCCTTGGTGGATGAACCGCGATCGTTACCATGATCTTGAGTGGCACCACGGCGCTCTATATGCAGGTATGAACGAATGGCGAAAAATTGCCGACGATCCTAAATATACCAATTGGTTAAAAGCGATTGGCGAACGCAATAACTGGACACTACATAAAAGACCTTATCATGCAGACGATCATACTGTTGGTCAATTCTACCTTTCATTTTATGAAGATTTTCATCAAGCTGAAATGCTTGAGCCCACTCGTAAACAATTTGATTGGATTTTACAAAACCCAAAAACCGGCACATTAGAATGGGAAGCTGAAAATACTCATGCCCATGACCGCTGGGGTTGGTGTGATGCCTTATTTATGGCGCCGCCAGTTTGGGCGCGTTTAGCGAAACTGACCGGACAAGAAAAATACCTAGAATTTATGCATCAGGAATACAAAGCTACATATGATTTATTATGGAGCGAAAAAGATCAGTTATTCTGGCGTGATTCAAGTTACTTTACCCAAAATGAACAAAATGGCGAAGATATCTTCTGGGCACGTGGCAATGGCTGGGTATTTGGTGGTTTAGCACTGATGATCCCGGATTTACCACCAACATGGGAACATCGTCAGTTCTACGTTGATTTATTCCAAAAAATGGCTGCGCGTTTAAAAACCATTCAACGAGAAGACGGCACTTGGTCTATGGGTCTGTTAGGCGGAACTGAAGGTTATCCAATTAAAGAAACCAGTGGAACGTCATTCTTTACGTATGGTATTGCCTGGGGTATCAATCAGGGTTATTTAGATAAAGAAACCTACCGACCTGTGATTATGAAATCATGGCGCGCACTGAGAAAGTCAGTGACCGATGAAGGCATGTTAGGCTTTGTTCAACCTGTTGGCGCAGCACCGGGTGATTCATTCCCAGATTTCACTGAAGTTTATGGTGTTGGCGCATTTTTAGCAGCTGGTACTGAAATGTATAAAATGCTAATGGCGGAAGATACTTCAAAAAAGTTGGCAACCAGCCCGGTTAACACTCTAATGCACAATGCGGGCTGGTGTTGGTTTCAAGATCCTCGCGCCGTGATTCAAAACGGAAAACTTGTTATCGGCAGTGTGGCCGGTAACGGCATTGGCGATGCCGCGGTTGGTGTCTATGATTTAGAAAATGAAAAACTGTTAGGCAGAACCACGCTGCAAGCCAATTTCGAAAGTGACGACCATAACTCACCGGTTTTTTACCAACGTCCAGATGGCAGTTTGTTAACTGTGTACGCCAAACACAATACCGAAAAAGTACATTATTACCGCATCTCAACCGATGAAAATTATTTAACTTGGGGGGAAGAAAAAACCATTGAAAGCCCGGCAAATGTCACTTATATGAACTTATATAATTTATCTGAAGAAGATACTTTATATAATTTATATCGTGGTATTGACTGGAATCCAACTTATGTCACCTCTACAGATGGCGGCGAAAGCTGGAGCGATCAACATGTTCATTTAATTCAAAATGAAGTCGAAGGTTATCAGCGACCTTATGCTCGCTATGCAGGTAATGGCAAAGATACCATAGGTTTATCTTTTACTGATGCGCACCCCAGAGACTTTGGCAACAGCATTTATTATGCTGAGTTCAGAAACGGAAACTTTTATAAGGTAGACGGTACTTTTATCAAAAACCTTAAAAAAGACGGTCCACTTAAGCCATCTGAAGCGGAAAAACTATTTCAAGGTGGCGGTGGCAAATACCGCGGCAATGAGCTGAGTGCTGAGAAAAGCGCCTGGACGAGTGCTGTTGCTTTCGATAAAAATGGCTACCCTCACATTGCTTACACCTATTATTTAAATAATCAGGATCAAAGGTATCGTTTAGCTTCGTGGGACGGTAAACAATGGCACGACAGAGAAATCGCCTATGCCGGTAGCCGTTTGTATGAGCGAGAAGCCAGTTATACAGGATTAGTGTCGGTTGAGCCAAACGATCCAAGTCATCTTGTTATCTCAACCAATGTAAATCCCAATACGGGTGAAGCACTGAATATGCCCCATCAGATATTCCGTGCAAACGTTCAGTTAAATGATAATACGGACAGCATAAAATGGGAGCAGTTAACCCATGATCCGCATAATGAAAACCTTCGACCTATGATAGTGAATGGTGAAGATCATAATGTAATTTTATGGTTACAAGGCCAGTTTAATACCTATACAGATTATTATCTGGATGCTGTTGGCATCACTTTTTAGTCTGGCCCTGAACAGGGAACTTAGGTTCCCTGTTCGCCCTTTACTGTATGTGAATACAAGATATTCGTCTTCACTATCAGCGCCCTATCAAAGCCGTGTTCAAGCATATGCAAGGGCTAACATTTTTAAAGGCTCATCATTTAAGCAAGCAAACATAACATACAACACGGATTTATCCCGTTAATATAGAGAAAGATAACTCAATGCATCCGGGTTAATCATCAATTTAAAGTCGACATCTCAACTAATTATTTGCACAATGCATTTTCATTTTATCGCTACACGGATTTTCAGTGTCTTATTTATTAACTATCACTCTAATTTGGGCTTTTTCTTTTAGTTTAATAGGCGTTTATCTGGCCGGCGAGGTAGATCCCTGGTTTTCTGTCTGGACAAGAATCAGTCTGGCCTGTCTGCTTTTTTTACCCTTTTTACGCTTTCGCCAGCTTAATTTGAAGCTGGCGCTTCACCTCATGTTAATAGGCTCAGTGCAATTAGGGTTAATGTATGCATTTTATTACCACTCATTTTTATACTTAACTGTGCCTGAAGTTTTATTATTCACTGTCATGACACCCATTTACATTACTTTGCTGAATGACTTAATAGACAGAAACTTTAATACAACCTTCTTTATCTCTGCTACATTGGCAACATTAGGCGCAATTGCCATTCGTTTTGATGGTATTAATACAGGTTTTATTATTGGTTTTTTAATCGTTCAGGGGGCAAATTTGTGTTTTGCCAGTGGGCAGGTTTTTTACAAACGTTTGATCAGCCAACATACTCACCTTGCCCAGCATCAGATATTCGGCTGCTTTTTTATCGGAGCTTTTATAACGGCAACAGTGTGTTTGCTTTTATTTGGCAACTTTGACAAGCTACCGCAAAATATAACTCAATGGGGTGTTTTAATTTACCTCGGACTCATTGCATCCGGCATTGGTTATTTTGCCTGGAACAAAGGCGCAACTTTAGTCAATGTAGGCGTACTAGCGGTTATGAATAATCTGCTCATTCCGGCAGGCATTATCGTAAACGTATTAATATGGAACCGGGAAGCTGATGTGATTCGCCTATTAATTGGTGGAGGTATTATCGGCACTGCGCTTTTGATTAATGAGTATTTGCTCAATAAAAAGACAACTAGAACTAAAACATCGGCTTCCTAACCGGAATAAACAAATTAAATTGTCACAATTTTCGTGGACTATACTTTAGTGCAAGTGCCTGAAAACAGTCATTTTGACATAATCTGTCAATTGGCTAAACTCGTTATCGAGTTGTAAATAAATAGACAAGCGGATCGCTTATCCGTAATAATATACTCATATCTATATAATTATTAATGGATTTAACCCTATGGCGTTATTCTGGATCCCACTACTGACAACAATCGGCAGTTTGATCTCCTCATTTACGGCCAAACTCAGCCGAAATCAAAGTGTAGCCATTACCCTGCTGGCACCTCTGGCAGCCTTGGCAATTTGCATTTATCATGCTCCGGCCGTATTTAATGGTGAAATCCTCTATAACAAAATTCAGTGGCTGGATATTTTAGATATTCACCTGAGTTTCAGACTGGACGGCTTATCTTTTCTGTTTGCTTTACTGATACTGGGTATAGGTTGCTTAGTTATTTTTTATGCCCGTTATTATCTCAGCCAAAATGATTCTCTGGCTAAATTATACGCTTATCTAATGCTCTTTATGACAGCCATGCTGGGCATAGTGCTGTCGAATAACCTCATCCAGCTCTGGTTCTTTTGGGAACTGACCAGTATCAGCTCATTTTTATTAATCAGCTACTGGAACCACCAGAGTGACGCCAGAAAAGGCGCATTAATGGCTTTAACGATTACAGGTGCAGGCGGCCTGGCATTATTAGCCGGTTTACTCTTGTTAGGTAATATAGTTGGCAGCTATCAGTTAGATGTTGTGTTAGCCAGCGGTGAAATCATTAAACAGAGCCAATGGTATGAAACCAGCCTGATTTTAATTTTACTCGGTGCATTTACCAAGTCAGCACAGTTTCCGTTTCATTTTTGGTTACCTCATGCAATGGCAGCACCAACGCCAGTCAGTGCTTATCTTCATTCGGCAACTATGGTTAAAGCGGGTATATTTTTACTGGCGCGCTTTTATCCGGCTTTAGCAGGCACTGAGATTTGGTTTATTCTGGTGAGTTTAACCGGCTTGGCAACTTTGTTGCTTGGTGCTTATGTCGCTTTATTTAAACATGATCTTAAAGGGTTACTCGCTTATTCAACCATCAGTCATTTAGGTTTAATTACGCTACTATTAGGTCTGGATACTGAATTGGCGACCGTTGCCGCAATTTTTCACATTATCAACCATGCTACATTTAAAGCTTCCCTGTTTATGGCGACCGGTATAATTGACCATGAGACAGGTACACGCGACATGCGTAAACTCAATGGTATGTGGAAATTTATGCCCTACACAGCCACGCTAGCCATGGTGGCTGCCTCGGCGATGGCCGGTGTGCCCCTCTTAAACGGTTTCTTATCTAAAGAAATGTTTTTTGCAGAAACCCTGCACGCTCAGTTGTTGGGATCTATGTCTTGGTTAATTCCGGTATTAGCAACTGTGGCTGGTGCATTTTCAGTTGCCTATTCGGCGAGATTTATTCATGATGTCTTTTTTAACGGCGACCCGATAGATTTACCAAAGCAACCACACGAAGCGCCACGCTACATGCGTGTGCCAATTGAAGTACTGGTCGCCCTGTGCTTGTTGGTTGGCATGTTCCCGAATTTCATCATTGACGGGATTTTGCAGGTTGCATCCATGGCAGTATTAACTGAAGCCACACCTGTATTTGAAATTGCAATCTGGCATGGCTTTAATCTGCCTTTATTAATGAGCGCGCTTGCTGTGGCTGGCGGTTTAACCATATATGCTCAGCGCCGACACCTATTTCAATTCCAAGCGTCATTACCGAATTTAAGTGCAAAACTCATGTTTGAACAAAGCTTAAATTACTTATTTAAATGGAGCCAGAACCGAATTAATCAGTTTGAAAACGGGTCTTTGCAGCGCTATACCATTTTATTGATTATCGTTGTTCTTGTATCCGCCGGCGCGCCCTTGTTTGAAATGCATCAGTTGGTCGGTCAAAATAAACCACACAATATCGACATGTTTAATGCGGTCGGAACCGGCTTGTTAATCGCAGGTGCATTAGCAACGGTTATCTGGCATCGTCACCGAATGGTGGCTCTGCTAATGATTTCAGTTGTAGGTTTAATGGTGTCAGTTGCCTTTACCCGGTTTTCAGCGCCGGATCTGGCACTGACGCAGTTAAGTGTTGAAGTTGTCACCATTGTATTATTAATGCTTGCGCTTTTCTTTTTACCCCAACGTACACCAAAAGAATCCAGTTCAATCCGTATTCTACGTGACTTAGGCATAGCATCCGCCTGTGGTGTAGTTATCGCCAGCGTCTGTTATGCCTTAATCACCCGACCGCTTGATTCTATTTCACAGTTTTTTGTTGAAAATGCCAAAACCGGCGGTGGCGGGACCAATGTTGTCAATGTGATCTTGGTCGACTTCAGAGGATTTGATACGCTGGGTGAAATTACTGTATTAGGCATAGCTGCATTAGGTATTTATAAACTTCTGGTGAACCTGCCCCTGTTTATGCCGGCCAGTGACAGTGAAGGTCGTAAATGGGCCAAAGAAAAGTATCCGTTATTGCTGGCAACTATTTCTCAAACCCTGCTACCGCTTGCGCTTTTGGTTTCTGCGTTTATTTTCCTGCGTGGTCATAACATGCCGGGGGGCGGCTTTATTGCAGGCTTAGTAACAGCAACGGCCTTTATCCTTCAGTATATTGCACATGGCTCAAACTGGATTACTGAGCGCCTGGCCATTAACTACCGAAAAATTATCGCGATTGGCGTCATGATCGCATTTTTATGCGGTGTTGGCAGTTTATTATTTGAAAGACCATTTTTAACCAGTTGGTTTGATTATTTTAAAATACCTTTAGTAGGTAAAACTGAGCTGGCCAGCGCCATGATTTTTGATTTAGGTGTTTATGTGACTGTGGTAGGTGCAACTATGATGATACTTGCAAGTTTAGGTAAACTCACGGCAAACGATCAGGTTAAACCTGAATCTAAACTTAAAGGAGACAGTTAATGGAGTTATTGTATTCTATTTGTGTCGGTGTATTGGTTGCTTGTGGTGTATTTTTAATTTTGCGGGCCAGAAGTTTTCCTATCGTGTTAGGCCTGACCATGCTCTCTTATGCCGTTAACTTGTTTTTATTCGCATCGGGTCGTTTATCTATTAATCATGCAGCTATTTTGGGTACCAATGAGCAATATGCCGATCCACTGCCACAAGCTTTGGTCCTGACAGCGATAGTCATTGGCTTTGCGATGACAGCCTTCTCAGTCATTTTATCTATTCGGGCACGTGCCGACTTAGGTAACGACTATGTTAATTCGGAACAAAAGCCTTCGGCTAGAATTGGGGTGAAAAAATAACCATGCAACATTTAGTCGCATTCCCTGTTTTATTTCCGCTTTTAAGCGCTCTATTGTTATTATTGCCGCCCTGTGGCAAAAATATGAAAATACGCCGTTGGGCCTCATCGTTATTTGCTCTGATTTCATTTGCTATCAGCATTGTCCTGTTAACAAATGTATTAGAAAATGGACCCGCCACTTATGCAATCGGCAACTGGCAAGCACCATTTGGAATTGTATTAACAGCAGACCTTTTATCTTTAACGCTCACCAGTCTGGCCTCATTTTTAAGTTTTTGCTGTATCCTATACAGCAGCGCCGGTGATGATGAAAAAGGCAATTTTTTCCATCCTCTGGTTCACTTTTTATTAATGGGGGTCAGTGGCGCGTTTTTAACGGGCGATATCTTCAACCTATTTGTATTTTTTGAAGTCTTGTTAATCGCTTCATACTCCTTACTTATGCATGCCGGTGACAAACGGAATACTCGGGCTGCATTGCACTATGTCATCATTAACTTGGTTGGTTCAGCCATATTTTTAATTTCATTAGGCACTTTATACGGTGTCATCGGCAGTTTAAATATGCAGGACATGGCGGTGCGTATCACGCAACTCAGCGGAGACGATATTCAAATTGCCAAAATTGGTGGTTCATTGATTTTAATCGTTTTTGCGTTAAAAGCGGCCCTGCTGCCGCTTCACCTATGGCTACCCAATACCTACTCAACCGCAATGCCGGTCATCGCCGCATTATTTGCGATTATGACAAAAGTCGGTATTTATTCGATTATGCGAGTTTATAACTTGTTATTTGCAGCGGATTCAGGGCCATTGGCTGCACTGGGTCAGGACTGGCTTTGGTATGCAGCACTGGCAACCATTGCGGTCGGTACATTTGGTGTGTTAGCAAGCCAGAATATGCGTAAATTGATTGCAAATTTAGTGGTGGTTTCTGCAGGTACCTTAATTGCTCTGGTCAGCCTTCAGCAAGCGGCAGCAACTGCAGCTGCAATTTATTATCTGATCCACTCCACTTTAGTGTGCGCGGCATTATTTTTAGTGATTGATTTAGTATCAAATCAGCGAGGAAAACTCGCTGATCGAATTACCACAGGCCGTCCGGTCAAACAGGGGCTTGTCCTTGGTTTTGGTTTTTTCATAGCCGCCTTAACCGTCATAGGGATGCCACCTCTGTCCGGGTTTGTCGGTAAAATCTGGATCCTCAAATCGACCTATGAACTGGGCGAATATCAGTTATTCTGGCCGGTATATTTGGTATCAAGCTTATTATTATTAGTTGCAGTTACCCGAGCAGGCTCAATCGTATTCTGGCAAAACAAACAAACCGAAGCTGATAAAAGCGAATTTAAACCTGCCCATATCAGTAAGCTGGTTTCAACTTATCTGTTGATTGCAGCCTCACCACTTTTAGTTATTTTTGCTAAACCCATGACTGAGTTTTGTCAGCAAGCGGCCATGCAACTGCATAACGTAAGTTGGATGACCCAAGCAGCAGGAGGGCTTTAATCATGTTACAGCGTTTATTTCCAGCACCCGCAACCAGCGTACTCTTACTGGTAGTCTGGTTACTGCTAAATAACAGCCTGTCGGCTGGCCACCTGATTTTGGGCACTCTACTCGCAATCCTGATCCCATTGATAACCGAAAGGTTTCGTGATGAGCACTCATCGGTTAAAAAGCCTTTACTGGCGTTAAAACAACTGCTGATCGTCATTTACGACATTATTACTGCTAATATTCAGGTTGCGATATTAATCGTTGGCCCTAATAAAAAGCTCAGACCTGCGTTTGTCAAAGTACCGCTTGATATGACAGATGCACTGCCAATTACCCTGCTGGCCAGTACAGTGTCTTTAACGCCAGGTACTGTCAGTGCTGAAGTTTATCCGGTGAGCGAAGAGCATCATGTAGCCGATCCGAACGAACAAAGGTTCTTGCTAATTCATGTATTGGATTTAAAAGATGAAGCCGAGCTTATCCACCAGATCAAAACCCGTTATGAAGCGCCATTAAAGGAGATTTTCCAATGTTAGGCACTGTCATTATTATTGTATTTGCCATGCTGGGTATCGCGCTTTTACTAAACGTATGGCGACTAATTAAAGGCCCGTCTATTCCGGACCGAATTCTTGCGCTGGATACCATGTATATCAATACAATCGCAATTATTGTTTTGTATGGCCTGCACAATAATACCAGCTTATATTTTGAAGCCGCGTTATTAATCGCTATGTTGGGTTTTGTCAGTACAGTGGCTTTATGTAAATATCTGTTAAGAGGCGATTTAATCGAATAATTATGACGTATGAATGGATAGTTTCAATATTCTTATTGGTTGGTGGCAGTTTGATTCTGATAGGCTCTGTCGGTTTAGTCAAAATGCCTGATTTTTTTATGCGTTTACATGGTCCAACTAAAGCGACGACATTAGGCATGGCCTGCTTACTGATTGCTGCTATGGTTTATTTTTCAGCCACTGAAACAGGCTACAGTTTAAAAGAAATTTTGATTACAATATTTTTATTAATTACCGCGCCTATAAGCGGCTATATCTTAATAAAATCTGCGATTCATCATAAATTAAAAGCCGTTGATAAAACCCAAGGTTTGGACAATATCGAAAAAGATACTAAATAAACTGAGATAAGGTTTCCTCAACAGAGCAATTGCGACAATTGGCAAGTCAAAAAATAAAGCCCGGCACCGCTAAACAGCGAACCGGGCTTTTTAATAAGTTCTGTTTATTTGCGTTTTTAATCAGTCTTTCCGTTTTACCTTTTTATACGCTTTATTGAGCAATTTTTCCGGTAAATAAACAACGGCTATGTTCATCGTACGATCGTCTTCAGACAACATCGCTGACTGAATTTGTACTTTAGTACCGTCACGACTAAAAGTTGGATGAACATGATCTTTAGCCGTTTTTTTATGGCCTGAAGATAATAAAATCATTTCATCTGTTGTACGATCAATTAAATACAGATCACGTTCAAAATCATCACCGACCGCCCATCGTCCGTCAGGTGAACCATGAACATGCCATAAACCACTGCCACTTCGGGTCTGACCTGCGATCCGGCTTTCACCCGTTCTCAAATTAACAATACCCAAACCCGTTGGTTTTTCACGTGTAGCCGATGGACCCCAAGCATCATTAGTCCCGACTTTTCTGTGTCCCATAATGGCAAAGGCTACCTCATCAGGTGTAATAATCGCTTCATGGGTTACCCATTCATAATCCGCTTCAGGATACAGCATTTTAGGCGCTTCACCCACTTTCATTGTCCACATGCGCTGTGGTGATTTACCACCGGTTTCCCAGCAAAAAACTAACTCCCGGGATACCCAAGGGTTAGTCTGAATGTGCCCTAACTGGAACGGCAAAGCCACTACAATATCAATTTCACCTGTCTTAATATTCATACTGGCAATACCGGTAGGGCCAGCCCCCATATTACGCGGACCATAGTTGGCTTCGATTTTAACATCCGGGCTGATATGACGTGCAGCTTCTTCCCGGCCGATTCTAAAATAAATAATATCTTCTTTAGCATCCAGCGCCATGTCGCCACCCGCGCCCATAGAAGCAGGTACTGTGCCGACAATACGTTGATAATTATCGACTGAAGTTACTTTATTCGCGTTAACATCAGCCAATAAAGCTTGCATATCAACTTCAATAATCTGTTTATCATTCTGGTTATGACCATATCTGGGTTGCTTATTTGCAGGCGAGTCCGGATCACGCATTAGATAAAGCTTATTGCTTTTTTGCGCATTAACCAGCATGCCAAAATAACCGCCTTCAGTTGCCTGAACCAAAGTCCCGTTTGCCTCATTGACTGCTATCGCCTCTCCCGGCACACGGTTAGAACGAAAAACCAGCCATTCACCGTCAGCTGTCCACTGAGGATGAGTTTGGTAAATTTTTGAATCACCAATCGGTTTACTGGTTAAAAACGCAATTTTTACGCCAGTAACAGGATCCTGAACAACTTTGCGTTCAGAAGGGAAGGTATCACCGATTTTGGCAATAGCCATATTTGAGGCCAGTGCCAAACCGACAAAAAAACAACTCAAGCGTGTTTTTAACATAGATAATTTGCCATTTTGTTATGAATAAGAAGTAGACTTAACATTCAGTCAAACTAAATCATACACAATCACAAACCATCACATCAAGTTAAATAAAGCTTAAATTACCTTTATTTTTATAAAACCAGCAAAAATTCAACGTTATTTCACTGAAAAGTTAACGCAAATCATCTAGCAAATGCATCACCTGTCGGCTAGCATCTTCCATCGCCGCTAAGTGTTCAACAACAGCCGATTTATTACCGGCATTATAAGCTTTAACGGCTTCAACACCTTGTTGGTGAACTAACGCATGAGGCTTTTCGATTTGCTTAAATACGGGTAGCTTTGAAAATTGTCCGGATTCATTAATCTGGCTCTGACACCACTGGCCTAGGCGACAACTGGTATGATCCACAAAATCTTCACTGTTTTTTGTCGAAAAGCCATATAAAATTGAATAAATATCGGTTTTCCACACAATATGATCCAGTTTAACCGTTTGAACAAACGAACGAATTGAAGCCGAAGTTATCGCGTTTTTCATTGAATCACTACAGTTTACAATAGCAGTATAACTTTCATTCATCTGTGTAATGTTGTCAGATAAACTGGTATTGTTTTCTTTCATTTCGTTAACCGAGCTCACTGCACTTTTTATCGAACCGATAATATTGTTCACCAACTCTGCCACTTCACTTGCTGACTTATTGGTTTCATTGGCAAGTGAACGCACTTCGTCTGCAACCACACTAAAGCCTCGCCCGGCTTCGCCGGCTCGCGCAGCTTCAATGGCCGCGTTTAACGCGAGCAAATTTGTCTGATCCGAAATGCTTGAGATAGTCGAAACAAAAGAGTTAATACTGTCAGCTGTATCAGACAAACCCGAAATATTATCAGACATCCAACGCATTTTGTCGCCCATAGTATCCATTGAATGTACGATGCCACTCAATGAAGCCTGAGAAGTATCAAACAGACTATTTACGGTAGAAATTGAGTCTGTTTCAGCGTCAATCAGTTTGAAAGACTCAAGCACGGTTTGGCGAATGCCCTCTACCTGTTCAAGTGAATTCATCACACTTTCAGCCAACTTTTGTTCATAATAACCGCTCAGGTTTTGTTCCATTTCCTGTATTTGAATCATTAACTCATTATTTTTATATTTTTCTTGCGCAAGCTGAGTTTCTAAAGTTTCAATTCTCTGTTCTAGACTGTTATTACTGGCTAACTGCTGATTATATTTTGCACTTAAAACAAACATATAGGATCCTCAAGTTTTTCCCAAGTATTAACTATCATACAGTTTAAAAACTTATACAATAGTTCAGGCGACAAAAATCAGATTAATTTAAGTTGGCGCTTTCAATTTGCCAAAAAACGCTGCAAGTGATTAAATCTAAAGTAATTTAAGTGAAAGCAAAAGGAAATCAAATGTCAGTAAAAAAAACGATAACATGCCTGCTTTTGTGTGCTTGCCTGCCCGGTTGCAAAAACCTTCAGGATAATACCTATACAGAAATTGATGTGGCTGGTTTTGAAGATGTCATCAAACACTGGAACGATCAAAACGATAAAGATCCACAGCCCAGATATCAGCTCAAACAAATTACAAAAATTGCAGACAATATACTGGTATATCAACGATCAAATGGAGGTTGGCCGGAAAATAAAAATCCGCTCAGAATAATGACACCAAAAGAGATAAAGCTGCAACAATCGTTAAAAAACGCTACCGATACGAGCTTTGATAATCGCAATGTTTACCCTCAAATTCGCTATCTGGCCGAGGCATACCTGCAAACTGCAGAGGATAAGTATAAACAGGCTGTTATCCGTGGTCTTGAATTTATATTAGCCGCGCAACTGGATAACGGTGGTTTTACGCACTCGCCACCCAGCACAGATAAATATTACGGACACATCACCATTATGGACGATGTGACATCTGGCGTGTTGGGATTACTCCAGGAAATAAAATTGGGTAGCCCGCGCTTTGCGTTTTTATCAGCCGATTTAGTTAACCGAATCAGTCTGGCACACACAAAAGGCGATCATCTATTACTTAAATTACAGGTGAGTATTAAACAAAAACCGGCAATATGGGCTGGTCAGTATGATGCCAAAACCCTAAAACCTACTCAGGGCCGCGCGTTTGAGCTGGCCAGCGTTGTCAGCCGGGAAAGTGTGGATGTGGTCCGCTATTTAATGAGTGACCCTAATCCAACGCAGACAAAAATAAACGCCATAAATCATGCGATTAGCTGGTTCAAAAACGCAGCATTAGGCGGATTTGATATGGTAAAAATTGAAGCTGAACCGGTTCGATACAAATACCACACCTCAACCTGGGACAGAATAATTATTGAAGATAAGCACGCTGAGCCTATCTGGGCTCGGTTTTATGATACCGATAGCAATTTGCCTTTACTTGCAACACGTGAAGGCAAACGGGTTCAATCATTGGCAGACATTTCGAGAGAGCGCCGAACCGGATACGATTGGTACGGGCGCTGGCCGGCAAAACTGATCAACGAAGAATATCCGCTCTGGCTTAAAAAGCATCATTTATAGAACAAAGCTATCGGCATTCAAAGTAAATCTAGATTTCATTTTTCGCGTATTTAAAAGTAAGCTAATACCGGCTTGCTTTTAACAGGCGAATTAATGAAATTCTTGATAGCGATACTACTGACGCTTTGTTTTACACACAGCCAAGCTGACACCGAAAATACATTAACCAGAGTGTCAGAATTAATCTGGAAAAACCGGGTCATTTTAATTTGGACAGATAGCCCTGCATTTTATCAAAATACCCTAAAACAGTTTAGCGCCGGGATGAAAGACAGAGATATAGTTTGGTTTATTTTCAATGGTTCAAAAATAACCAGTAATTTTAGGGGCTTGATTGCGGATACTTTTGTCACAAATACGACCCGCGATTATCTACCCGGCGAGCACACTTTATTGCTTATCGGAAAAGACGGCGGGATCAAAGTCAGGCATCATCAGTTGCGACCGAACGACTTATTTGAAATTATCGATCAAATGCCAATGAGGCAATATGAAATAAAAGCCCGCCAACAAAACGGGCCAGGTTAATATCAGCCGGCTCTATTTAACCTCAACTCTGGTTAAGAAGTTATTTAACCTCAGCTGCGTATAAGAATAGTTGAAGTAAAATTGGACTTTAATTTTCTAAATATAACCACAATCTTGTTTATTTTACGTTCCAATGTGGATAGCTTTTCGTCTATCAAGGCATTTTTGTGTACCTAATAGCGAGCTATTAGTCAGAAAAATAACGCTGAGAGGCGGAAAAATAGACTCGTTGGGCAATTTTTATTATGCTCAGCTGAGGTTATTTACAGCAATTCACGACCGTGTGGTCTGCTAAGATCTATCTCAGGTCCGGCGGGAATGATCTGTGTTGGATTGATATGCTTATGACTAAAATAATAATGACGTTTTATTTGTTCAAAACTTGTCGTTTCAGCAATGCCCGGTGTTTGGAATAAATCTCTCAAATAGGCTGATAAGTATTGATACTGCTCAATTTGTTTTTTATTACACTTAAAATGACCAAAATAAACACAATCAAAGCGAATAAGCGTGGTAAATAAACGCCAGTCTGCTTCGGTAATCGCATCGCCGGTTAAATAACGTTTTGTCGCCAACAATGCATTTACTTCATCCAAGGCTGAAAACAAATTTTCAAATGCACTATGATAAGCATCCTGTGTCGTTGCAAACCCGGTTTTATAAACGCCATTGTTGATATTATCGTAAATAAAAGCATTGATACTGTCTATGTCTTCCTGCTTTTCAGCCGGATACAAATCTAATGTATTACCCGTAATCTGATTAAATGCTGAATTAAACATCCGCAAAATTTCAGCAGATTCATTACTCACAATACAATTTTGCTGTTTATCCCAAAGCACAGGCACAGTCACCCGCCCACTGTATTTGGGATTATGGCGGGTATAAATCTGATGTAAAAAGTCACTGTTAAATAGAGCATCACCGCTACTGTAACTTTTTTGATCAAATGTCCAACCGTTTTCGAGCATATCCGGACTGACGACAGACACACTAATATGTGATTCTAATCCTTTGAGTTTTCTGGCAATGAGTGTTCTGTGTGCCCAGGGGCAAGCCAGCGAAACATATAAGTGATAACGACCCGATTGGGCTTTAAAACCTGCTTTGCCGCTCGGTCCGGCCTGTCCGTCAGCGGTTACCCAATTACGCAGCTGTGACGCTTCACGTTTAAATTTACCCTGATTGGCTTTTGTATCATAACCGACATCCTGCCATACGCCGTCAATCAATAATCCCACAATATACCTCCGATAAGTTTGTAAATTTAGGGCATGTTTACCTTTCGAGTACAAATGTTATTCTAACTGAGCGCCCTCAAATCACGGCGCGAAAGATAAACAGGCCTTAGGGTAAATCAAACACTAACGCAGTCACTTGTATTTGGCCAGTATTTAAAAAAGTGACTGTATTTTGATCTGTGATTTTAGCGCCATCACCTTCAGCTAAAACCTGACCATCCAGCTCTAAATCGCCTTTAACCAAATGAAGATACAATTTACGTCCGGTTTGAATCCTGTAAGTCAGCTCTGAACCAATCGGTAAAATAAGCTGATGCAATTGCGCATCTTGCTTAATTTTCAAACTGTCATTGTCCCCACCCGGCGAAACAATAGTAGTCAACCCGGGGTGCTGGCCAAATGCTTTTTGCTGATAACCCGGCTCACCGTCAAACTCATCTGGCTCAATCCAAATTTGCAAAAATCTTAATATCTGAGTATCAGATGCATTATATTCACTGTGATATATTCCCTTACCTGCAGACATTAACTGAAACTCTCCGGCAGGCACAGTTTCTATATTACCCGTACTGTCTTTATGCGCAATTTCACCTTCAAGCACATAGCTGATAATCTCCATATTTTGATGACCATGGGTTGCAAATCCGCCAGCTGGGCTAACTGTATCATCATTAATTACGCGCAGCGCTGAAAACCCCATCTGATCTGGATCATAATACTGTCCGAAGGAGAAAGTATGACGGCTGTTAAGCCAGCCAAAGCTGGCTTGTCCGCGATCTTTTGCTTTTCGAGTTTGAATCATAAATTCACCTCAGGTTTTATTTAAGCAATTTTTGTTTAATTACAGAGTCAAGCGCCAGCTTGCCGCTGCCCGAAATAGCCAGAGATACGCTTGCCGCCAGTAACGCCAGACCAAATTCATAACCATTGTTTGACATAAACAAACCGTTCGCAAAATGTACTGAAAAAATCGCAACAACCATAGTTAACGCCAGTACAACAGCTGCCGGACGGGTTAATAAACCCAACAAAATAAACAAGCCACCAAAAAACTCACCGCTTCCGGCTAACAGCGCCATTAAATAACCTGGTGCCAGACCAATTGACTCCATCCAGCCGCCCGTACCTTCAAGGCCATAGCCACCAAACCAACCAAATAGTTTTTGCGCGCCATGCGCCATAAAAATAATGCCAACCGGAATTCTAAGTGCCAATGGCGCTAACACAGCATTGGATTCTACAAGTTTATTCATTAAATTTTTCATCATGTTTCCTCAATAATTTTAAATTTCAATAAGTGTACAGGAAGTGCTTCCTGAAAAGGTTGATACTGAGTATAGTCATGCTAAGCTAAACAAAAAACCGAAACATTTTGAGCTATTAATTCAAATATTTTGAACATAATAAATAATGCATTCTTCTATCACATTAGACGCACTCAGAGCCTTAGATGCGATTGACAAAACCGGTAGTTTTGCTGCAGCAGCCAAACACTTGTATAAAGTCCCCTCGGCGCTCACCTATACAATCAAAAAACTGGAAGAGGAATTAGCCGTTCCCTTGTTTGATCGTTCAAAACAAAGAGCGGTTTTAACACCAGCCGGGCAGTTAGTGCTCGAACAGGGACGCGAGATTTTATTGGCGACAAACCGCATGTTCGATTCAGTTAAACAATTAGAATCCGGCTGGGAGCTGGAAATTAAAATCGCTCGCGATACAGTTGTGCCTTTTACACCGCTTTTTAACCTGGTAAATGAATTTAATCAGCTTAAACAAGATGTTGATATCAGTTTGAGTGAAGAAGTGCTGGCCGGTGGCTGGGATGCACTGCAGAATAAACGGGCAGATATTGCCATTGGCGTTTCCGGCGAACTCCCCAAAGGATTATTTAACCTGCATAAAATGGGCTCAATTCGGTTTAGTTTTATGGTTGCAGCCAAACATCCACTGGCTCAAATTAAACACACACTAGACGCTGACGACTTACAAGCTTTTCCGGCGATAGTCGTAGCCGATACAGCACAAATTCTACCCGGTCGAAGTTCTGGCCTGTTTGACAGCAAACAGGTAATTCGCGTACATAATATGGCCACAAAAGTCGCAGCTCAGGCTCAAGGAATTGGCGTTGGTTTTTTACCGTTACACCTGGCCAAACCTTATCTAAGCACTGGTGAACTGGTTGAAAAAACCTGCTCCATTCCAAGACCCGATATAGATTTATACCTAGCCTGGAATAAAGGACAGCAAGGCAATGCATTGAATTGGTTCATCGAACAGCTCAAATCTGTAGACTGGCAATTTTAAAAAGCGCATTAAACGAATTCGTTATCGTCATATCAAAAAAACTGGCAAGATGGCTGTGATACTGAATTCAATGCTTAGAGACTGTGTTTGGTGGGAAGCGCCAAAAGTTTAAAATTAACTATTGACGCCATAGTCTCTTGTTAGTTACCGATTAACCTACTGATTGGATAAGCGAAAGTTCCATAAACAAGTCCTCCAAGAAATAATGACATGTAAATAGAGATGAACCAAGAAAACACTAATTTAAAATAATAGATTGGTAACAGGAAAACCGAACTGCTAGGCAAAGGCTTTTTAGGTAAACCGCGACAAAAAATTAGTAGAAAAAGTAATGCAGTACTCCAAAATAAACCTAAAAGAATAAGTACATGGGGCAGCTCTGTTATTGGAATGTTTTCCCCAAGTTCGGCTCTAGGCAAATACAAAAATGCAGACACACCGAAAAGAATCACACACAAAAGCACAAGCCACAGATGAGGCTTTAGAAATTGTGAAAGTTTAAACATGATGCATGGTGTCATAGGTAACTAACGCTCTAATCAGCCGACGCTTTAGCGGTCGGCTGCATTAGCTTGTTGGACGAAGCCGCTACGCGGCAGAATAAAGAGATCGTGGCTTTAATTAAATAACGGCTAATACCGGCCGCTATTTAATTGGAGTCCACTATGAACCGCCACGATCAAACTCAATTTAATACTTTATATTTAACTTATATCAACTAGTTAAAATTGCAAGGTAAAAGCGATAAAACCATTGAATGTTATTCTCACGCTTTACGCCAAATTGCCCACTTTTTTGATTGCTGCCCGGATAACTTATCCGTTGAAGATTTAAAACGCTACTTTCTCTATCTGGTTGATAATAAGTCATGGAACGCGGTTAAAATTGCCCGCAATGCCATTCAGTTTTGCTATAAACATGTATTGCACCGCCCGTGGACTTGGGTCGATATTGTTAAGCCGCCCAAAGTGCAAACCGCTCAGGATGTTTTATCCTTGCATGAAATTGAGCTCATTATTAACGCCACGCGCAAACTCAGTTATCAAACTTATTTTTTAGTCACTTATAGTTTAGGCCTGCGTTTAAGTGAGGCGCTGAATCTACAAGTTTCAGATATTGACAGTCATTTAATGCGCGTGCATTTACGCTTTACTAAATCTAAAAAAGACCGTTTTGTTCCTCTGCCTCAAGTCACCTTGCTCGCGCTGCGCCGTTATTGGAAAACCCATCGTCATCCCACTTTGTTGTTTCCCGGTGGTAAAGCGCCTTATGAGCGTAACGGTCAACCTATGGTCATGGATAAAGGCGGCGTGCAAAAAGCCATTAAGTTAGTCGCAAAAGAAGTGGGTATCAGTAAAAATGTCCATATTCATACCCTTCGTCATTCAATTGCAACCCACATGCTTGAGCGTGGATTAAGTTTGCGCAGCATTCAATTATTTTTAGGCCACGCCAATCCCGATACCACCGCCAAATACACTCGGATGACTCAGGAAACCGCGCAAAATTCGGCGCTGATGTTAAACGATTTAATGGATACCTTATCCATCCATTGGCAGGGTGAATTATGTGGTGATAGGGGTGATAGTGGTGATAGTCATGATTAATCTTGCCACTATTGCTCGCTTATATGGTGAGCAGATGCAGTTAAAATACGCCAATCAAATGCGACCTGAGCACAGGCGTGCGCTGGATGATATTCAATTATGTCATACCCCATTACTCGGTCATATTGAATACCGGTGCCGTGATTGCGATAAGCATCAACAAAGTTACCCATCCTGCGGTAATCGACATTGCCCCGGTTGCCAACAGCATCATAATGCGCAGTGGTTACAACGCCAGCAACAACGACTGTTACCTGCGCAATATTATTTAGTGACCTTTACCTTGCCCAAACAATGGCGTGGCTTATGTTATGGCTATCAGAAAACCGTGTTTAATGCTTTATTTCAAAGTGCTGCCGATACCTTAGCCAGCTTTTTTAACCGTGATAAACAACTTGGGCCTCAACATGGCTGTTGTATGGTGTTGCATACCCATTCACGCCAACTTGAATTTCATCCGCATGTTCATTGTATCGTGCCTGCGCTGGCAATGGATAAGTCAGGTCAGCTGATTAAGCAAAAAAGCGGACGTTACCTGTTTAATGCTGACAACTTAGCCAAGGTCTTTAGAGGTAAAATGCACCAAGCCTTAACCGATGCAAAGCTCAAAGCGCCTCATTCCCCTAAACACTGGGTGGCTGATTGCCAGCATGTTGGTCAGGGTGAACAAGCCCTCATTTATTTATCTCGTTACTTATATCGCGGGGTGATTGCTGAAAAAAATATGCTAGCGCTAAGTAACCACAAAGTGACCTGGCAATATAAAGACAGCAACACGAAACAGTTTGTCTCGCGCATAGATAACGCCGTTGATTTTTTATGGCGCGTGATAAAACACACTTTACCAAAAGGCTTTCGCCGCAGCCGCAATATGGGTTTGCTGCATGGCAATGCCAAACTCAAGCTCAGGCGTATTCAACTCTGGTTAAAAGTGAAACTATCTGAGATAACACTAAAACCAAGACCCAAGATAATGTGCCCTTGCTGCCATCATGAAATGGTGTGTACCGGCGTGGTGCGTAAACGAATGAATATGACGACGAGGTAAAACAAGGAGGTGTGTACGGCTGCATGGATGATGGCTCACCTAAGGCATTAAACAAACTGACAGGAGAAAAAACTAACATGAAAACAATGCGTTAAACATCACGACCGAAAACGGTCTAGACTCACTCGCCTTGAAAAAAGTCAACCATGACGACAACTTTATTTATTTCCTATATAAGCAGAACTTAACACCGGGCTTGTGACGTGCAAGGATGCACTAATGCCGTGACTGCAGGATGCAGAGGAATGGTCCAACAATAGGATCAAGTTGCGGCTTCGCGCAACCTATCCTTATTTATTATGTTTTTTCCCACTTGTACCAAGGTCCATGGTGTTCTCGGTAGTAAGCCTTATAATTTTGCTGACAATAACAACATATACAAAGCTCATAATCTGGCCAGCCGTTTTCGAGCTTTGTTTTCTCCACGACCTTTATATACCCTAGCCTTTCTTCTTTCAACGGAGTATACAGGGAAGCCATTGTATATAAATTACAAAGACACTGTTCTGTAGATTTAACAAAGTCTAATTTAAATATTGCAAAATGAGGATATCGCCTTCCATCATAAAAATAATCAGAATGACCAATTCGAGAACCGAGAATAAGAGCTGATGCCTCAGATATTGGCTTCAAGTGTTTAGAAAGAGATTTGAGCCTACCAACATCTCTCAATTCAATAATTTCATTTAAAGCATTACTATGCTCATCTAAATCACCTGAAAAAAGCTTGGCAAATAGAGGATCTTTTTCGTTTTTGGCAAAAACCATCAGCAGCTTTTTAAAAAAGCCAATTGAACAGGAAATCCAAATTAAAATGATTAATAAGAGCAGAATGTAAATCATAAAAACAGTCATGGTAGAACGACCCAGTACTGAGCCGCCCCCATACAGATCCGGACGTGCGGAATTACCGCATCCGGCTCTTCATTAATATCATTGCCCGTGTAAAACACAAAGCCCCTAATACCAGTCTACTGCAATCAACCGCTTGCTGACCCGTAGTGGTTTTATTTGAAAATATCCTAACATATCTTTAAAACCTAACCAGTTAAAACTCTGTCTTTGACTGCGCCTATTTAACCATTTGTATAAGGTATGCAGTACAAAGTTGTATATCCTGCTAATACTTTTACTATTGTCCGGTAGCCCAAAGTAATTTTGAATGCCTACCAGTTTTCGCTTGAGTCTCGGCATGGTTATATTCAGTCGTTTTCGAACGATTTTGCTTTACCCATTAGTATAGCTCACTCAGCATAAGTTTATGCTTTTTCCGACTCGTAACCCGTTTTAATCTTGGCTCGCCTTGACGGTCTTTGCCCCAGTAACATTCAAACCCTAAGAAGTTAATTCTTCTGTCTGGTTTTCCGCTTGGGTGAAAGCGGCTGAATCTTATGAGGAGCGTTTTATCTTTTGCCAGCTCTAAATTAAACTTTCTTAATCTATTGCCCAGTATTCGATAAAACAGCTGTGCATCTTGTCGATATTGAAATGCGGTGATAAAACAATGCATTAAACATCACGGCCGAAAACGGTCTAGCTTCACTCGCCTTGAAAAAAGGTCAGCCATGACAACAAATTTATTTCCTATATAAGCAGAACCCGACACCGGACTTGTGACGTGCAAGGAAGCACTAATGCCGTGACTGCAGGATGCAGAGGAAACGGCCCAACAATAGGATCAAGTTGCGGCTTCGCGCAACCTATCCTTATTTATTATACGCACAAAATTTCGACTTGCTTAATGGCGTTAGAGAACACCTTATGACATTTAAATTTCGGACTATCTCCGAGCTTATGCCAGAAAAAGTTAAACTCATGGCCACCATCATCTTGCGTGTAAAAACTCCAGTTATTCGGCAGGTCTTCCGTAACTTCACAAAGAACAAAATGCCAAAGTTGATTTTGAAAACCGCTTTCCCAAATACCTAGATACTTGGTACTGGAAACTTTGGATATACCCGATTCCTCTTTAAGCTCCCTAAGTGCTGCACTTTCCACTGAGCTGTCGGTTAATTCTAATGTCCCTTTTACCAACTGCACATCAGCTAAAGGATGTTCAAATAGCAGTAATTCTAGAGTAGCAAGTGAGTTTCGAAGTACAACAGGACACACTTTGACTTCTCTATTTTTAATCCTTTTGGTCACTGAACTCACCTGTGCATATAACGCCACCACCCGCTGAACGCATTTGGCTAAAATTTGTAATAAAATGGAGCATAGCGGAATTTCAAATTTTAGCCAAGTAGTGAGGTCGGTGTGATTGGCCTTATTAGATTTGAGCGACGAAAAGCTCGCATAAACACAGTGCTATGCAAAGCCTATAAATCATACGATTTTCTAAATTGTGAATAATACTTCATTGTTATCAAAACAAATTGAACGCTAGCAACTGCTAAACCCACTGCTAAAAAATACACGTTTTCGCTGTAATTATATGTGGCAATAGATGACCATAAAATGTATATGGCGTTAATACCAACAAAGCTAATTACATTTACGTGCTTTTCAAATTGCAAGCCAACTGGGTACTTATTTAAAGAAAGTATCTTTAAGATAAAGACGCCAATATAGAAAAGGACAAAGTTCCAAACTATTGTGTAGATAATCAACTTCATTACTTCAATGAAGAAGTTGAAAATTGTTTCTAAGACACTGTCCATTTGTATTTGTTACCTATTTTTTTAATCGTCATGGTAGAACGACCCATTGCTGGGCCGCCCCCATACAGATCCGGACTTGCCCCATTATCAAAATTAGCACCGCATCCGACTCCTCAATTATATTATTTACCGCGCAGTATGTTGCCTTCGCAAAGTTGCTTAATTTGTTCATTTTCTCCATTTCACCCGATAATCACTTAACCAAACTTTAGCTCAACTGAATGTCATGTTTGTACCTTAGTTTTCATACAATATCCAGCCCTACATGTCCGGTGTATGTTTCCGTTACAAACGCAATATAACCGCCAATCCCTTCGTGTAAAGGCAAATAATTGTTGGCTAAAATAGCGACGCAGGAGCATAGCAACTCTTATTTGTCCTGCTGCAATGACTGGTTAGTGAGCATTATCTCAACTTTATCAAAGACTTCTTTTGATGATGAGCAGCTACTTAAGAACTCTTCTTCATTCAAAAAACTTTTCTCCGAATGCCCATCTGTATAAGTAATTTTTAAACTATAAGATGGGTAGCCATCCCAAGAATTTAATCCAAAAAAACTACACCAAACATACCCTATTTCTTCGGATAATAATTTAATTTCTTCGCTACTCAAAATTACTGGTGCATGAGGTTCTTTTTTATCAAGTGTATTCTTTTTAAAAACAATAAAATCAATGTCGTTTGAAAACCAAAGCTTTGGATAACCACCAAAAATTGCAAACCCGATAATTAAGACGAACAGTAATACTTTCATTTGCTCACCAACGCCCGCCTAATACGCTTTGCGCTGGCGGGCTTTTTGCGTGTTTGCTAAAAGCATGACAGCTTAGCAAAATTGATTTAAGGCGCTTGTTAGCTGCTTAATTTATTGACTACAACTGAAAGCTCTTTGCCGCCAATATTTATGGTAGCTTCTTTACCTAGCTCAACAGATAAAGTTGGCGCTATACGCTCTCCACCTAATTTTAATTCGGTTGCTAAGTTTACAATTGAACCGTCGACTGGTGTCAAAGTAAGAGAAAAAATGTATAAGTCACCAACTGAAATAGATGCTTCTCCATTTGGGTTAACGACTAGAGTCGGTGATCCAATTAGTTTTTCATCATCATATAGTTTTGCGTTTATTGTAAAATTGTCATTTGCTTGAGCAGTTGTAACAAAGCCCAGTAAAGCAACTAATCCGATTAATTTTTTCATTTTTATCTCCGTATATTTAATGGTACTGCTTAAAGCATTTTCCGCCACCATATGGTGGCGGAAAATGCTTGGCTAAAATTAGGCACGAAGTGACGCTAGCCAAACTTTTTGCGTCCCTTCATTATGGTTTTGTTATGCGTAGACCTTAATTACTGGCCACACTCCATCGATGTGTACCTGCTTCATCCTTCACACAAGTCATTATAATACCTTCGGGATCTTCTATAACCTCAATTCCTTGAGCAGTTGAAATAGCCTGTTCAGATTTTTTCTTAGCCCCTGTAGAGTATTCTTTACCTTTATAGATACAGAAATTACTGCTCTCCGTAGTGATATTATTAATTTCCTGGTTTGTACTTGAACATGCTGATAGAAGCAAAGGTATTGCGAGCATCCAAGTTTTAGATATTTTATTCATAATCTTCCTCCTTGATTGTTAATTAGAAAGTTTAATTGACGCATAACGCTTTAGTATTCATGCACACGTAGTTTGTGTGTAAATGAATCATTTGTTGAACGGGCAAACAACACTGTTTTCTGGTTTGATTTATGCTTTAATGAATAAGTGTGAAATTTGCTTTTTAAGCTCAGTTGGCATGGCAGGTTATTTCCCTTTTATTGGCATTTCATCAATCCATTTAGCTGTGTTATGCGCCTGTATTAACGGTAATTTAAGCCAATTTAGCCATTTTTTGCAACTTTATTTTCCATACACGCAGCAAGGCTTGACCCAACTCAACGGGCTGTATTCGTTTATTGATTTTATTGCCTTAAAATTTTCAGCCGGCTAATGCTGGCTCCGTTAACTTCCGGCCTGGCAATAAAATACTCACCAGCTTCAACTCACCTGCTTTAACTCACCTGCCTGACACACTGTGCACGGCCAATGCATTTCTTTGTCTGCCTTTGGTTTTACTGTGCTGGTTTTGTCTGTTTTTCATTGTGCTTTAATTAGCTTCACTTTACGCTTTCGGCACGCATTCGCTAAAAAACCATAGTGGCGTATTCGCATTAAGCCTTTCGACAGTATGTGTTGCAAATACCGCCGGATAAACTCATCCGTTTTAAGTGTCATCACTTTGTTTTGGTTATTATCCCGGTAGTCTTTGTATTTAAAGTTCACTGAGTGGCTTGTATGTTTAACTATTCTTGATTCTGACATCATGCCTTTTCGGGTATATCTCGCCATATAGCTCAGTAATTGCTGGCTATGGCTTAAGCAGGGTTTGGCGCTAATGGCGTAACCAGCCCATTTTCTAGACTTTGAGCCTAACACAGGATATCACAATAAAAAACGGAGCAGCTATTACCCTGCCCCGCCTTTAACGGTGATATTTTTACGACAATTAAAGTAAAACCTTTCGCTTATTTCGCGTTTATAAGCGCTTCTATTTTATCCCAGTTAACCAATTTAAAGTTTTGTGGTTGAGCCGGCATTACGTTACGCCCATCCTGTACCACTAATAATCCATTTGGATATTGAGGCCCTAAATATGCTGAGGTTACGGCCAATCCATCGGTTTCTGATGCGCCGTCTATGCCATTCGCCGGATCTGCACCCACCGAAAACTGTACCAGTGGTTTTTCAGTTTTTAATGAAAACACCACATACGAGTCATTACCCTGGCTGGATACAACCAAATATTTTTCATTTTTACCATGGTAAATTGACATGCCTTCCAAGTCATCAAATATCACTTTTTGGTCATTTTTATACACTAAAGTAGGTTGAATCCCGCCATTTTCTTCCGCTGAAATTTTCCAAAGCCCGTAACCTTCTTCTCCTAAATATAAAGTTTGCGTATCGGCATCAGCTACACAGCCTTCCGGCTGGGAGTTAACTTTAAATTCGCGTACTAATTTACCGGTTATTTTTTCACCCGAAAAATCAACTAAATACTGATGGAATACACCACTTTCGTCATTGATAAATACATAGTGGTTATGAGTTTCAGGCGATTTGTATGTACACAATCCATACACATCCGGCAAGCTGGTTGGCAAATCAGCTAAAGCCGATACCTGTCCATTTTGGCTGATTTTGTAAAGTGAAATTGTATTAAAACTTCGGTTACTCGCCGCGGCAATATCAAACTGCTCACCTTTAAATGTGGCTCCATAACTAATATCAACATTATTCACTCGTCCAGAATCAATACTGGTTTGGGTGTTACCCTGAAGGTCATAAACATATAACCCATAACGTTTATCTGTGCCTAAAATCAGACTCGCTTCAGGATTGTTTGGATTAACCCAAATTTCCGGATCATCTGCAGCATCACCAAAGCGAGCTACCGGTTGGGTTTGGGCATCAGCGGTAATTTCAGTAATTGCATTTTTTGTCAATTCACGCGCTTTTAACTTCAATGGAACCGCTGTGGTTTGATAGCTCATGCTTTCATCATCGTATAACGCAAGTAAAACTTTGTTTTGCGATAAAACTTTAGCACTAACGCTTTCATTAGCGATACCATCCGCAAACTTAAATTCTTGCATTGCCCATTTTGCTGATTCAGACGCTGGTATCTGATAGTGCTGCACCGCTGAAATTTCTGGCAATGCGACCAATAGGCTACCATCAGCAAGCAAGCTGATATCTTTTATTTCACCTTCCAGTTGACCAAATGGCTTTTGCAATGCGATGGCTTTACGTGATAAATCACGTTCCGGATTAACCGAATACTGCCAAACACCTGTCATTTCTTCTGCAATGTAAAGCTGCGCAGTTTGATCATCCACAGCACAAGCCGAGCTCTCAGGTGGTGCAGAAAATTGACGAATTAAATAATTCACCACCTGCTCTGAATTGGCCTGATAGACCATACGCTGCTCAACTGTATTTTGAGCGGTTAAAATAAACGCATAAATATCCTGAGTTTTAGCAGACTGATATAAGCAAACATTATTAATGGACGCTTTCTCTAATTTGATACTGGCTGACAGTTCGAACTCGCTCGCAGCTTGTTTAGCAGACTTACGGAACAAGTTAACCTGGCCTTGCTCTTTCTCTATACTGGCAATTAAATATTGCGCTTTTCCCAGCGGGCGAACATCCAGTCCTTCATAGTTACCACTGTGCTGAGCCATGATTTGACCATCTGAATTCAGTAACATAACGCCATAGTTTTCGCTGTTTGCAACCCAGAATTTATCACCAAAAGGCATTACTTTATGACCATTTAGTTTTTCTTTAGCAAGCAAGACAGTGCTTGAATGGCGAGTTTTATGAGCTGTTGTTTGTGTGTCTGTATTTTGGGTACTACCACAGGCCGACAAGCCTGATACCAATGCCGTAATCAGCATTGAATACTTAAATAAATTCATTAATGACTAACCTTCATTTTACTTTTAACGGGCTAAACCGAGTTGCTGACTCAATAGCCTCTATTTAATAATTCGGGTGTGATAAATCAGTTTGCCTTTTGCGGTCACCATTTGGATCAATATTTGATTTTGAGTCACGGTTAACGCAGTTACGCCAGCCTGAGCTTCGGCAAATTCGGTAAATTCGCGTGTTTTGACATCTCTGACCGCACTGCCGGCACCCGAGATAAAATGCTGTACAGATTTGCCTTTAATTTTATTGTGCTGCAAATCGTGCTCATGTCCGGCAAAATAAGCGTCTACCTTATATTTTTCTAAAATGGGCTCCAGCTTCTGTCTTACTGAATCCGTTTTGCCATAACGCTTACCGCTGCTGTACATAGGGTGATGGCCAACCACTATTTTCCATTTAGCCTGACTGCCTGACAGTTGCGTATTCAACCATTCAAGTTGCGGCTCAATTAGTTGAGAACGAACATTGGCATATTTAGCTTCATGCTGATATTTGGCTTCAAACGGGTTGGTATCTAAAAATACAATCAATAGTTGTTCATCAGATTCCGGTAGCTGAAAGGTTTTTGAGTAGTAACGGGCCGGCATATTCCAGCGTTTACTGACCTGGCTATAATCAATTTGAGCCTGAACATTCCCGCGGTAGTCATGATTACCCAGTACCAGATACCAGGGTTCAAACAAGTGCGGGCCGGTGTAAATTGCTTCAAAAGATGACTTTAAATAAGGGTCACTCACACTGGCGATGCCATCAGGATAAAAGTTATCACCGGCAGAAATAATAAAATCTCCGTCCAGCCAATACATTAAATTATCCATTTGTTCAGCCACGTCTTTTTGCTGAAAATGACCATTGCGTCCCCAGTCACCTACCACTAAAAAGTTAATGGCATCGTCGGTAATTGTCAGGTTTTCAACCGGGCGCTGCTGATACCAGTGTTCATCTTTGTACAGCGCGGCGTGCGCTGTACAAAGTAAAACAAACTGAAGTAGCACTAAGCTTGTTTTAATTAACCTCATTAGAATGATGTCCAGCTAAAGCCTAACTCAAAAGTACGGCCGTAGGTTTCATACTGTGCATTGGTATTTTTGTTATCAAAATAATGATACATAGGCTCATCATTTAAATTAACTGCATTAAAATACACATGAGTTTGTTGGTTGATGTAGTATTTAGCGGTGAAATCAAACTGGGTGTGTGCGTCTTCATATCGCAGCATACCGTCATCAATTTCCTCTAAATTTTTGCTTTTATAAACGCTGGTTAAGCGCAGGCTTAATAAGTCGCTTTCATAACCTAAGGTAAAGTTAGCAGTGGTATCTGACTGATTAGGCAATTGGGTTTCAAACACCTCACCATCGACAATGGTTGTCGCTTCCGAGTCGGTTAAGGTTGCATTAGCAGCCATTAATAACCCAGAGTCAAAGCTTTTTACCCAAGCCAGTTCAATCCCGTCTAAGGTTGCACTTTCACCGTTTACCGGCTGGAATACTTCGTCATATTCTACCCAGTCACCACTGCCCGCTACGTCAGTGATAATCACAAAGTTATCAATTTCTTTGTGGAAATAACCTGCTGATAATACCCCAATATGGCCCGGATAATATTCAATGGATAAATCAAAGTTATCCGAAAAGTAAGGTTTTAACTCTGGGTTGCCAGCTTCCGCTTCACGCTCAGTTTCAAATACGCCATCGTCTTCTTCGGTTTTGCTTTCAATAATCTGAAACGCAGCCACATCTTCAAACTTAGGTCGAGCCAGAGTTTGAGTATAAGCGGCACGTGCAATAATTTTATCCGATACCTGATATTTTACGTTTACGCTGGGTAATACTTTGCTGTAGTCACGCTCGCCTGTCCATGGGGTTGTATCTACATATTCTTCATCGGCTTGCTCATCTTCAATCACTTCAACGCGTTGACCATGAGTTGAAAAATCAGTTTGTTCGTAACGTAAACCTGCAACAACCCCAAGCTGACCAATATCAAATTTGGCCATCGCATACGCCGCAAAAATATCTTCGTTTATCACAAAAGAGGCGCCTTGTGATTCTGCCTGTGAATCTAAATCGGCAATATCCAAATTCGCTTTTGACCCTGCATAATGCTTAGCCAAAGCACTTCGGTTTAAACCCGGACCAAAATCGCCTAAGCTCCAGTCCATATCTGATACTGCAAATTCAGCAGCATTAAAATTATCAAACGCATCACCACCGTCATAAATAATAATGTTGGCATCCGATGACTTTTCGCGTTGACGGTATTTAGTACCTACTTTAAATTCAACCAGTTGGCCGTTAATTTCAGCATTTTTGGTTAAATCAATTTTAAAGCTGGTTTCTTCATCTTTTGCACTTTCAGATTCATCTGAAATTTCATCCAACTCATAGTTAGCCAGGTCTTTAACCTCTGGTGCTTGTTCAACCATTGGCTTTTGACCCATCATGTCGCTGCTAATACCCAGTTCTTCAGCCACTATGGTGTAGTACAAAGCATTCGGATTTTCTTCGGTTGATTTTGAATAGCCCAACTGGTATTCCAACTTCCAGCTATTCAGTAAATGCTCAGCACCTGCGGTGATTGAAGTAATTTCCTGAGTTTCTTCTCTGTCTTTGGTCGCACGTTCAATTTCAGTTTCATCATCAAACGTAAAAGTATTGCTTAGCCTGAACTCATTATCTGAAAATTCACTATATAAAGTACGGATATAATATTGGTTGTTAAAGTCCGGGCGATAGTCAAAATTTACCGCAGCACCGGTGCGCTCACGGGTAATATCGTAAAATCTTTGTTCGACTTCATCATCGCCGTTTGACTCAATATTGTCTGAGCCAAAATTACGCTCTGAATACGATAGTGCCGCGGCAATAGCAAAAGTATCGTCGAAGCTGTCGGTAAAACTGGCCGACAATTTAGGACTGGTTTCGTCTCTAAGTTGGTTTTGTGAAATCTGGCCGGAAAAAGACATGGTTTGCACCGGTCGGTCAAAACCACTTAAGCTTTTAACAGCGATAGAGCCACCAATTGCATCGGCATCCATATCAGGCGTAACGGTTTTAGACACCTCTAAACCACCTACCAGTTGAGATGGGATCACATCCAGCGCGACTGAGCGCACGCCCGCTTCCGGCGATGGCACATTTAAGCCATTAATGGTGACGTTATTCAGGTTTGGATCTATGCCGCGAATACCGACAAACCGGCCTTCACCCTGATCTCGCTCAATAAACATACCAGGCAGTCGTTGTAAGGCTTCTGATACGTTTTGATCCGGAAATTGACCAATCGCATCTGCTGATACAATCGATTTGATGCTGTCAGCATTTTTTTGCATGTTTAATGCACCGGCCTGACCTGAACGTTGCGCGCTGACTATCATATGCTCAATAGTCAGTGGCTCACCTAAAAATAGATCTTGCTCTACCACACCGGATTCATTCACGCTGACTGAATAAGTTTTAGTAGGTTCACCCAAGTACTCAACTTTTAACGTGTAATTGCCTGCAGGCAAATTATCAAAACGATACTGCCCGGATAAATTAGTTACCACAGAGCGATTCAGCTCAACCAGGCTAACTTTAGCGCCCTTAAATATTTTTTGTTGATTTTGGTCTGATACTTTACCCACGATATCACCGGCAAAAGCGGTTGGTGTGAGCATAGCGGCTGCGCATAATACAGCCAGCTTATTCAGTTTAAACGAAGCCATTTTCATTGTTTGTATCCTTGAAGTTTTATAATTAAATACTTGTTTAACGCGTTTGAACGCATTAAACGGATACAGCTTCTGTTTTGCTATTAAACTTTTGTGACATCAAGCCTTTTTACGCCAAACCAATTAATAAAATGTACACTATTTGGTCAGTTTGAGCTAATTCGACCCCAACTAATTATTCAATATAATCATAAACTTAAATAAATAAACAAAGCGATATATCTAGCTTTTCATTGTTAAAATCATAAAAACACACAAGTCACTGAGCCAAATTGACCCCGGTTCTACAAGCAGATGTTTTATGACATTTTTAAGACATTTTGAGCCTCGTAGATTTTAGTTTTGATTAAAATGAAACCAATTAAAATCCGGCTGGATGAAGCATATTTGTTGGGAACTTTTCGGCCTAAAGACCGACCTACATTCCCGTTATTCCCGCGCAGGCGTAATGCTGTTCGTTCAAGGTTTTTTACTGGTTCCCACGCTCTGCGTGGTAACTCTATGTTTAGGACAATAGTGTTCTACTCGGGATAACGGTGTTCTACGTAGGGATAATGAATACACACATATGGCAGAGCTTAGGTGACAATGTAGGTCGGGCTTCAGCCCGATTAAAACCTAAATTGCCTGAATAATGAATGTTTGATGACACTTTTCGGCCTAAAGGCCGACCTACATTTCCGTTATTTCCGTCATTCCCGCGTAGGCGGGAATCCATAGTTGGGTCAGATTACTGCTTCCCACGCGCTACGTGGCCACCCTATGTTTAACTATCCTTCACCTCAAATAGAGACTTTTGGCCTAAAGGCCGACCTACATTTCCGCTGTCGAGGGGATAATGAATAAACATATATGGCAGAGCAAAGGGGACAATGTAGATCGGGCTTCAGCCCGTTAAGTGCCTTGATTTACAGAACGACAATCCGGGCTATAAGCGGTTTTAAAAATAAATACAATACAAAAGAAAAAGCGCAGCCGAAGCTGCGCTTTTAATTGAGAGAAGCACCATTTAGTTTTTAAACATATTGGTTAATGATTAAAAGCCAGTTTCAACCCATAACCATAAGCGGTCAACATCAGGACGTGCACCTTCGCCGCTGAATGCCGCATATTTAATACCAGTGGTGAAAGAACCAAATTTAGTCGCTGCAACTAAATCAATTTCATCACCATAATCCATGCCGCCTTCGTCAGATTCGAAAGTATGATAGAAAGCTTTTAACGCTACGCCTTTATATTTAGTGACAGCGCTCACATAAGTATCAACTAAACCATTAGGTAATGCATTTGAGTTAAACGTACCGCCTAAGAATACATCGGCAAAACCATTAAACTTGTGTAAAGTTGCCAATGGCGTAACAAAGTTACCCATGCCATCGTCTGAACCTAAGGTTTCCTGACCGATTTTAAAGGTGAAACCACTTAATACCGTACCTACTTCAAACATCATGTAGTCTGTATCGACATTAGCTGTTTTGTTGTCTTGAGTCGCGTATTCAGCAGCATACAAGAAAGGTACATCACCGCTTGTTTTACCAGTGAAGCTAACACCATAAGTATCCATTTCCTGAGTCGCTTCAGGTGCAACCTGATAGCCATAAGCAACGGCTTTACCAAATGCTGTATTGTAAGATAGGTTAACTAAAATAGTGTCTGCATCAACATCTCTTACTTCACCGAAAATTCGGTTGTGCTTATATACATATGAAAGGTTAGCTTTAAAGTCGCCTGCGCCATATACCACATTTAATGCATCAAATGTTTGTCTGTCTTGTCTCCAGCCAACATGACCTACATGACGATGACCATCCAGGGTTAATACCTGGCGACCTAATTTTGCAGTTAATCCACCATGAGTATAGGCAAGGTAAGCTTGTTCTAATTCAGTGAATTCAGGATCTGAAATTTCAGCAGCGCCTTTATTAACACCCGCCAATCCAACATTGTATTCGTCTTCACCTAATACAACGCGGTTGTCTTCAAATTCAACTAAGCCAGAGAAACCAGAGATATCTGCGGTTTTAAAACCAAGACGAGTGCGCAATGTCATGGCTGTGCCGTCGACATCACCAATTTCTGCGTCCTCGTATCGTAAACGGAAGTTACCAAACGCTTTACCTTCTTTGAAGGCGTCAGCGATCGTATCCGCCGCATAACTCGGAACAGAAACAGCGCCAGTGCTGATTAAAGAGAAAATAGCTAATGCTAATTTAGTTTTTTTGTTTTCCATGTGTCACTCCCAAGTAACGTTTATTTAAGGTTAAAAATAAATCTTTTGAAAGTGATGTTGGATGTGTAAAGCTGTGATTAGATTAGTCTAGTTTGATTGCCTAAGTCAAGCGTTTTATGGGTATTTTTATATATTTTTCAATAACTTAATTAAAACAAAATAGAATACAAGAAAGCAGCAAGGTTGTTTGTAAACCTTGCTGTTAAACAGGTGAATTGTTTGTAAAAATTACTTCAGCGGCCAGTTAGCCGAGTTTCTTTGCTGCCATATTTGCTCTGCTTTGAACTTAGATTGTTTAACAGCTTCCTCGCTGCCATTTAATTTATATATGTCACTGTCTGTCAGTAACAGAATAATGCTGATTGTGCCAATCACGGCTTGCTCCGCATATTCATTTTGTTCTTGCTTTAGCCACACCTGTTTAATTGAATTTAAATCCAGCTCGCGTGGTTTTACCTGCCAGCTTTCAAGCCCTGGCGGTACATTATAAAACGCTCGTTCCCCGCTTCGGGCACAATGCAGTTTAGCTTCACGCTCTGGATTAAATTCAATTTCACCACCTTCTCCGCGAAAACATAACACATTGTTATCGCGGGTAATTTGAGCTGCATCAATATGACGCTCATCAAAATGTCTGTGGTGCACACCGTGTAAACTGTAAGGTGCTGAAAACGGGTTTAGCATTCTGGCCAGGGTATTAGCTGGCGACCTCAGACCAAATAATGCTCTGAGCTGAATCAGTTTATCCAGCTTTGGATGAACCTGTTCCAGCTCCTGATAACAAAAACCAAAATTTGCTAATTGAGCTTCAGCCTCAGTTTTATTTTGAGCTGGTTTAAAACCAAACTCGGCTAAACAATCTTTTAAATAAAGACGTTTTGAATCTGGTTCAGCTGTACCATGAATCGCAATTTTTAAACCTTGACCGGCCAATGCTAACACCGCCAGTAAAAACCAAGGTAAGTGCCTGCGTTTACCTGCATAGCATCCCATGTCCAAATCAACACTTAATCCGTCAAATTCGGGATTAACATAGTCACGACAGGCCTGAACAAAACCCGCCAGCTCTTCAGCGGTTTCTTCACGCACCCGCAGTAACATCAAAAAGGCACCTAACTGTTCAGGTGTCACTTTATCCTGCATAATTTGCTGCATGGCATCAAAAGCTTGTTCCTGAGTTAGGGTTTTACCCGCTCTTTGCCCTTTGGCAATCAGATTAATGTATTGTTTAAATGGTACGCTCATAAATGTCTTATTGAGTTAAGTCGAAGGTACTTCATTATACCATCGACTTTTATCGCTTAAAATTAGTGAAACCCTTCAAACGTTATTGGTGACTGGTACCATTTCAATTTAATTTTGATGAGTTCAAATTTTTTACTGTAGATCGGCGTTTACGCCGATCTACAAGGTGCTCTAAAACAATCAATATTTTTTGAAAACAGTACTAAGCCACCTGCGCCGGACAATGCTGTTTAATTAAACCACTTAAATCTGTTTTACATGAACCACAGTTGGTGCCGCATTTTAAACGTTCACCCAATTTATCAACCGTGTCATCGCCATAATCAACAATGGCTTCAATAATTTGTTTTTCGCCTACCTGATAACAACTACAAATTTGTCGGCCCTTAGCCAGTTCAGGTGTCGGTGTTGCCGTAATTAATGCGTTTATTTCTTCGCGATCAAACTGCTCTAATCCAAAGATTTCTGTCAACCAATTAGTATCTTCAGCAAATGGCTGTGCCTGGATATAACAAACAAACTGTAATTCATTTTCTTTATAACAAAATACTCTGAATTGTTTATCGTTTTGATTTTCTACCCGAATCCATTCGCCTTGACTATTAGCCCTTTGTTGACACCAATCCAGCCAATCTATGACTTCACCTTGACCCGCAAAACTTGCTGAATAGCCTGCGCTACTTGACGCCTTTGCCCAGTAGTCAGAGTCAACAAACAGCGGATTTTTACCAACCATAAAGCCGTAGAAATCGGCTGGATAGGATTCGATATTTACTGCAGCATGCTTAGATTCAGGTTGGCCTGAAATAGGGTCAACCACACTTGCAAATAAGCGGTTTATGTTCGCATTCGCAGCAAATTGTTTATTCCAGTGCATAGGCACAAATAATTCATTTTTACGCTGACCCGCATCCAGTTTAACCTTAACCAGAGTCTCACCTAATTCTGAAAATACACGTGCAATTGCGCCTTCTTTTAATTCTAGTTTTTCGGCGTCTTCAGGGTGAATGGCAACAAAAGGTTCGCTGATATGAGCGCTTAATTTAGCTGCCTTACCGGTGCGTGTCATGGTATGCCACTGATCACGAATACGGCCGCTGTTACAAACAAAAGGATAAGCATCAGACGTTTGTTGAACCGGCAAAGCCGCTTCAACTGAGACAAATCGTGCACGTTTTGACGGAGTATAGAATTTACCGTCTTCAAATAATCGCGCACGACCATTGGGGTATTCTTTAGTAATTGGCCACTGAATCGGGCGCAATTTATCATATTGAGTTTGATTAATACCGGCTAAACCACTGATGTCAAAATCACGTGTGCCATTATTTTCAAACCCGGATAATCTGGCGTGTTCCTCAAAAATATCGACCGGATGTTCAAACGTGAAGCCACGGTTAAAGCCCATTGCTTTCGCTACTTCACATATAATTTGCCAGTCATGTTTAGCCTGACCCGGTGGTGGCAAAATACCACGCTGACGAGAAATTCTGCGCTCAGAGTTAGTCACAGTACCATTTTTTTCCGACCAGGTTGTTGCAGGGAAACGTACATTTGCCCACTGAGTTGTGTCGGTATTCATATTACAATCAGAAACAACGACTAGCGGACAGGCTTCAAGCGCTTTGGCAATTTCATTGCCGTTTGGCAAGCTAACAGCCGGATTAGTGGCCATTATCCAAATAGCTTTAATTTCACCGGATTTGACTTTTTCAAACATATCAACGGCTTTGTGTCCGGCATTTTTGGCAATGCGTGGTGATTGCCAAAATCTTTGCACTAAGTCAGTGTGTTTTGAGTTTTCAATATCCATATGCGCGGCCAGCATATTAGCCAGACCACCCACTTCCCGGCCACCCATAGCATTTGGCTGCCCGGTAATAGAAAACGGACCAGAGCCAGCTTTACCCACTTTCCCGGTCGCTAGATGACAGTTAATAATAGCATTAGCTTTATCAGTCCCCTGACTGGATTGGTTCACACCCATACAATAAAAGGTAATTGCACTCGGGCTTTTTGCAAACCACTGATAATATTGTTCGATTTGTTCTTCAGGTAGGTCACAATAAGTCGCAACTTTATCCAGCGTCCAAGGTTGAGCGCGTTCTAAAGCCGCCTCTAACCCTTCTGTTGACAATGAAATAAACTCATTATCTAACAATTGGTTGCTCGACAAGTAATGTAATAAGCCATTAAGCAAGGCAACGTCTGTGCCCGGTTTAATTGCCAGGTGCAAGTCCGCCAGTTCAGTGGTTGCACTTTGTCGTGGATCAATCACCACAACTTTCATATCCGGGTTAATTTGTTTTGCTCTTTCCATGCGCTGATACAGCACAGGATGTGTCCAGGCCGCATTTGACCCAAGCAAAACTAAACAATCTGTATCTTCAACATCCTCATAGTTACAAGGTACAGTATCTGAACCAAACGCTCGTTTATACGCAGCGACAGCTGATGACATGCATAAACGGGAGTTTGTATCTATATTACCGCTGCCGATATAACCTTTCATCAGTTTATTGGCAACATAATAATCTTCAGTTAATAACTGACCTGATACATAAAATGCGACTGAATCCGCACCATATTTAGCTATGGTATTATTTAATTCATCCGCAACATATCTTGTTGCATCATCCCAGGAAACTTCAGAACTCCCTATCATAGGCTGCAGTAATCGCCCTGACATGTCATTGGTTTCAAGAACAGATGAGCCTTTAACACATAAACGTCCAAAATTGGCGGGATGCTCCGAAGAGCCACACACTCGAGTTAGCTTTGAATCATCAACTGTTACGTCGATGCCACACCCAACACCACAATACGGACAAGTGGTCTGTTTTAAATTAACTGCTTTTTTGTTCATCAAATTTTACCTAAATTTGGTTGATTCTTCGCCATTGAAAAAACAACATAAACGCTCGAGTTGTTGTTTACCCGCCTTTGGATGCTAACCAACATTCAACATACATGCCAATATTTTATAATGTTGTTTTTAAAGGACTTTTCAATATTACATTAAGATTAAAATGCGTTAAAATTGTAACTTTTGGTTCAGCTTGCACCAAAGGTAGTCAGCTCAGCTTGATAATATCCGCGCTAAAACATCAGCTAATACTTTCATTCAGTTGGGGTTTAAGCTATATCTAGGATACGGATTTATTTCTATTATATTGCACATAAGGTTTAGTGGATGCTCAAAGCACCAATCCCTCAAAATGAGAATGTGCGTTTAAAAGCACTTAAGCACACCCAGCTACTCGATTCTGCACCAGAGGAAAGGTTTGATCGCCTCACCCGTTTGGTAAAATCGTATTTTAATGTACCTATTGCGCTTATCTCACTGGTTGATATGGACAGGCAGTGGTTTAAATCCAAACAGGGATTAACTGCCTGTGAAACACCCAGAGATATCTCATTTTGCGGTCATGCAATCTGTCAAAATGGTCTTTTTGAAATTAAAAATGCGATTGAAGATGAACGTTTTTCTGATAACCCTTTAGTTACGCAAGCACCAAATATTCGATTTTATGCCGGCATTCCGCTCGTCGTTGACAAGCAGTCTATTGGTACTTTGTGCATCATTGACAGTAAATCACGTCAATTAAATCAAGAAGAAAAGGCCAGGTTACGGGATTTTGCCGATTGTGTGGTTGAAGAAATTAATGCCAGAAATGCGCTGAAACTGAGTAAAGCTTTACTGGTGCAAAGTGAGCGAACTCAGAATATTATTCAGTCTGTTCCAGACTGTATTTTAGCCATTGACCAAGCCGGTTTTATTTTAGAATCAAACGAAACTTTTGATGCCTTATTTGAAGTGAGCGCCCCTGTGGGTGAACACATTTCCGCTTTTATTTCTACTTCAGCCAGCGACGGCGTTTTAACTCAGTTGCAAAGTTCAACCTCGTTAACCACATCCTGCCTCATTCATTTTGAGCAGGCGATTAACGGTGAAATTCGCTATTTTGAGTTAAGAATGAATCGAATCACAAATAATGAAAATCTGATTCTGATTCGCGATGTCACAGCTATCAATGCAAGCCAACGCGCTTTAGCGCTTGAGCAAGCCAAAACTCAGGAAATTTTAAACGCCACTCAAATCGCAACCTGGGAGTGGGATTTAACCAACAATCAGGTAAAAACCAACGAGGTGTGGGCTGAATTATTAGGCTACTCAAAAAATCAACTGGAGACCATTTGCTATGATACCTGGATAGAACTCACCCACCCAGATGATCTAGCTAAATCCGCACCACTGCTTAATCAATGTTTTAAGGGTGAATCGGCTCTGTACGAAAACGAGATTAGAATGCGCCATAAAAATGGTCATTGGCTGTGGTTTCAGGCAAAAGCAAAAGTCAGCCAATGGAGTCCACAGGGTAAAGCATTAGTGATGTCAGGTACTCATGCGGATATTACAGCCAAAAAGCTCGCCTTAATTCAGCTCGAACAAAGCAATAGTTGGCTCAAGGCGATTTTAGATAGCGCTCACTTTTCAATTATTTCGGCAAACCCGAGTGGCGAAATAAATATATTCTCTAAAGCAGCAGAAAATCTGTTAGGTTATACCAGTGAAGAAATGGTCGGACAAACACCCGCCATTTTTCATGATATTGATGAAGTGATTGAACGCGCACAAGTATTGAGTCAAGCGTTAGGGCGACACATTAAACCTGGCTTTGAAACCTTTATTGCAAAGTGTAAAACCGGCGTAGTTGATGAAAACGAATGGACCTATATCAGAAAAGATGGTGCACGGGTCCCTGTGTTTTTATCTGTTACCCGTTTATTAGATGCAAACGGACAGATTAATGGTTACTTAGGCATAGCACGTGACATCAGCGAACAAAAAAAGGCGCAAGCTGAATTAAAACAAAGTGAAACCCGTCTCAGAGCATTATTTGAGTTATCACCAATAGGCATAGCACTTAACGATTTTGAAACCGGTCAGTTTATTGATGTTAATCAGTCTCTGCTAAATTCCAGTGGGTACGATAAACACAGTTTTATTAACCTCAGTTATTGGGACATTACGCCAAAAGATTATGAAAAGCAGGAAGCAGCTCAACTCAATCAAATGATTGAAACAAACCGCTACGGTCCGTACGAAAAAGAATATATAAATAAAAACGGAGAACGCTATCCGGTTTTATTAAGCGGCATGTTGATCACTGATGCTTCTGGTAAAAAGTTAATCTGGTCTATCGTTGAAGACATTTCAGAACGTAAACGGCAAGCACAAAAACTAGCTGATTTATCGACCCGATTAACCATAGCGACAGATGCTGCCGGTGTAGGTATATGGGAATGGGACATCCAGCAGAATAAACTACTGTGGGATGCCACCATGCATAAAATATATGCAGTGCCTGAAGAAAACTTTAGCGGTAATGTAGAAGCCTGGAGTCAGGCTATCGTGCCCGAAGACAGAGAAAATGCTCAAAAACAGGTTCAACTGGCGCTTAGTGGAGAACAAAAATTTGATACTCAGTTCAGAATTAAACAAAACAATGGGGATATCCGATGGATTAAAGCGGCTGCAGAAGTTCGCACCGACGCAAATGGCGAACCATTAAAAATGATAGGCACAAACTGGGATATCACAGAGCGGGTATTCGCCGAACAAAAATTGGTAGAAGCCAAAGTAGCTGCCGAAGTGGCGGCTCAAGCTAAAAGTGAATTTTTAGCCAATATGAGTCATGAAATCAGAACACCGATGAATGGTGTTTTAGGCATGTTAGACATTGTTTTAAAATCCGGCAATCTGCCTGATAATCAACACCAACAAATAGAGATTGCGCATTCCAGCGCCAACTCCTTGCTACATATTTTAAATGATATTCTTGATTTTTCTAAAATAGAAGCCGGTAAACTGCATTTGGAATATACCGAATTTAGCCTGTTCAGAGTGTTTAGTAGCGTGATTGAATCTTTGGCCAATCTTGCCGATAAAAAGCGAATTGAACTGATTTTAGATGTGTCACAGCTTGAAGCTGAGTGGGTTATCGGTGATCCGGCCAGGCTTAAGCAAATCTTATATAATCTAATTAGCAACGCAATAAAGTTTACTCACCATGGGCAAATTATTTTACGGGCGCAGCTAAAACTCACTCAGTCAGCAGGTTGTGAACTGCAATGCCAGGTTACAGACACTGGCATTGGCATTGAAAAAGAAAAATTGTCGCAATTGTTTGAAGCCTTTACTCAGGCTGATAGTTCGACAACACGACTTTATGGGGGAACGGGACTCGGTTTATCGATAGTACAAAAACTTTGCCGGTTAATGAATGGCAGAATATCGGTAAACAGTGAACCGGGTAAAGGCAGCCAGTTTAAATTTACGATTAGCCTGCGTAACTCAGACAAACATAAACAAGATAACCTAAAGCGTGTCTGGCAAGACTTTAACGTACTTTTATTTGTCGACCAGGAGAACATTAAACAAACGCTTAAATCCTTATTGCAAAGATTAGGCGCCAGCACAGGTGAAAGCGTATCGACAATGCCAGACAAAAAAATTGACTATATTTTTGTGGATGAGCAAAAAGTTTCCGACTTTTTGGCTCTGGAAGCAGAGCTGAAACAAACTGTGCCCTCTGCCAAAATTTGGTATATCACTCGGGATTCAGACATTATTCCATCACTGCATGCTCAGTTCTTTGCATTAGATAAAGTTATCCAATTACCCATTACGCCTGTTCAACTCATTGATACAATCAGCAATCATAAAACCACAGTTAGTCCGGCAGCAAACCATACATTACAACTTAATGGCAATATACTGCTGGCAGAAGATAATGAAATAAACCAGCTCGTTGCCAAGGCCATGCTGGATCCGCTGAATGTGAATGTGGATACAGTAAGCAATGGCCGGGAGGTACTAGAGCAATTAACTAAGCGCTCGGATATCGAGTATGATCTGATTTTAATGGATTGCCAAATGCCTGAACTGGACGGCTATCAGGCGGCTCAAGCTATCCGAAACGGCGATGCAGGACGCGCTTATCAGGCAATACCTATTATTGCGCTGACCGCAAATGCAATGAAAGGAGACAGAGAAAAATGCCTAAGCGCAGGTATGAACGAATACCTTTCTAAACCTATTATCAAAGAGCAGCTTATCTCAAAATTGGCCTCATTTTTACGATAATTAATAAGGGTTTATTTCAGTTGTTCGATAAAGGCTTTGGCAATTACAGAAACATGTGCCCTGCGACTGATAAATAGGGTTTCAGGCGTTTGAGTACGCTCGACTGGCTTATAATCAATGGTGAACATATCAGACGCAGTTTTTGCAGTTTCTAGCGTAACCAATGCGCAACCCAGTCCTTGTTTAACGGCATTTAATAGGTGAAACAAAGAGTCTGTTTCAAATACTAAATTGGGTTTTAAGCTTAAACTTAAAAAGGTGTTATCAATCGTCTGTCGAAATTGCATATTTTTATTCAATAGACAGAGAGGTAAGTGAGCGACTTGCTGGGGGGTTAAATGCTCTGCTTTTTGATAACAAATAGCCTGCTGCTCTGTCAATAAAACCGCTAATGGATTACTGCCCTGCCGATAGATTTCAAACTGATTACTCAGTTGGTGAACTGCGGCATCTTCAAAGCCTAATCCCAAATCAATCTGATGCTCAGTCAGACCAACAATCATTTGTTGGTTTGTCATCACAGATAAACTAATCATAATATCCGGATAATGCTGATTAAACGCTTTTAACAAAGGCATAATATCAACATTAGACTGCGGCACTATGCCTAATTTTAATGTACCTGAAAGACCGGATTGCATTTCGCTAATTTTATGCTTAATGCTCTGCTGCTCAAATAATATACTTTGCGCATGTTCAACCACGAGTTTACCTTGTTCGGTTAGCGCGACAAACCTGCGATCTCTGATAACCAAGTCAGCACCGAGCGCTTGTTCCAGCTTGGCAATCCCCGCTGATAAGGTTGGCTGAGTAACACAACACAAATCAGCCGCCTTGGCAAAATGCCGGGTTTTAGCCAGCGTATATAAGTATTCAAGATGTTTAATATTCAAGCAATTTTCCCATTAAAATTGGCTATAAACAGAATTATTGATAGATAAAGCCTATTAAACGATAAATTAGTTTAATTGGCTAGTCAGGTATAACTTCGCTAGCCTTTAGGATATTAACCCTAAAATTAAGCTAGGTATGACGCTTTTAGTTGAAGAAACGGCCGCAGCCATAAATCTAAATCAAATCAATTATGCAGTGATGATGATAACGCCCGATGATATTGAAGATTTTGTCATTGGTTTTTTATTCAGTGAGCACATTATCCGGCATAATTATGATGTGCAGGATATTGAGGTTCAGCCACATGATTTGGGGCTAAATATAAATGTGACCCTGGCAAACCGCTGCCAAGAGCGATTTAACCAACAAAAACGTCAACTTAAAGGCACCAGTGGCTGTGGTATTTGCGGTGCCAGTGCACTTGAATTTGCGTTCCCGGAATTAAAGCCGCTGACACCCGGCCCTCAATATCAACTTAAAAACCCTGAAAATTTAAAAAAAGTGCTGGCAGCTCATCAAATTAAAGCGGCACAAACAGGTGCAATTCACGCTGCATTCTGGCTGGATGAATACAATCAGGTAATAGTCTGCCGAGAAGACATTGGCCGACACAACGCGCTGGATAAAGTGATTGGCGCAATAAAAAGAGGGACGTCAACTAAATCGCAAATCATTCTGGCTAATCAGGCATTACTGGTTACCAGCCGCTGTAGCGCAGAGCTTATTCAAAAAGTGGTTAATATTGGTGTAAAAACACTGATAAGCCTAGCTTCGCCCAGCCAGTTAGCGGTCAAAATGGCTAATCAATACGGCTTAACCCTGATTCATATCCCGCGCCAGCAAGCGCCCGTTTATTTTTTGCCAACAAAAGATAAAAGCAACCTGAATTTAGCGGCCTGTCATCCAAAACACAGGTCCATTTTCAGCAACGTCCCTGAGTAAACAAGTATGAAAAATTCAAACAATTTACCGGAAAAAGCCGGTGGTTTACCTTCCATTCAGTCAACCATTAAACATCTATTGCGCAGCCATAGGACCAAAGACAATATAAAAAATTTACTGAGAGTAAATCAATCAGATGGATTTGACTGCCCGGGATGTGCGTGGGGCGATAATCAGCACGGTACTTTTCAGTTTTGTGAAAACGGAGCCAAAGCAATCGCATGGGAATCGACAGATAAAACGGTCGGCGCTGAGTTTTTTAAACAACATAGTGTCAGCCAGCTACTGAATCAATCCGATTATTGGCTCGAATATCAGGGTCGTTTATCCGAACCTGTAAGATATAACAAAAAAACGGACCACTACGAAGCCATTAGTTGGCAGGATGCGTTTAAATTAATCGCGGACAAACTCAATTCACTGTCCGACGCCAATCAAATTGAATTTTATACGTCTGGCCGGGCAAGTAATGAAGCCGCTTTTTTGTATCAGTTAATAGGGCGGTTTTTAGGCACAAATAACTTTCCGGACTGCTCTAATATGTGCCATGAGGCCAGTGGCATAGCCCTTACTGAATCTATTGGTGTGGGCAAAGGTACTGTTGTCCTGGACGATTTTGATAAAGCTGAGGCTATTTTTGTATTGGGTCAAAATCCGGGAACCAATCATCCAAGAATGATGAATGCGCTGCGGAAAGCGGCCAAACAAGGCTGTAAAATTGTTTCATTTAATAATTTAAAAGAAGTCGCACTGAAAAAATTTGCCAGTCCGCAAAATCCGGCTGAAGTGCTTACAAACGCCGCTACCCCAATTAGTCACTTGTATCTATCACCTAAGTTAGGCGGCGATATGGCGGCTATTCGGGGTATGGCTAAAGTCATATTTGAAATATATCCAAAGCGACTCAATTTAAATTTTATTCAATCTCATACCGCAGATTTTTCTGCTTACCAAAAAACGGTGGAGAATACAGACTGGTTCAAAATTGAAAGTCAGTCAGGCTTGAGTCGCGAGCAACTCACCCAGGCAGCTGAAATATTTGTAAACAGCAATAGTGTGATTAGCTGCTGGGCCATGGGGTTAACGCAACATAAACATTCAGTTGATACGATTAAAGAAGTCGTTAATCTGCACTTGTTAACCGGTCAGATTGCTAAACCCGGCGCTGGTTTATGTCCGGTTCGCGGACATAGTAACGTTCAAGGCAACAGAACAGTCGGCATCAATGAAAAACCTTCAGCAGAATTTATTAAAAGTCTCGAAGCAAACTTTAATCAAAGATTACCCTACTCGCCCGGGCATAATGTGTATCAGGCATTAAAAGCACTCCATAACAAACAAAGTAAAGTTCTGATTTGTCTCGGTGGCAATTTAGCTCAAGCCGCATCCGATACACATTTTACGCATCAGGCAATTAAAAGTGCCGAGCTCAATGTTCAAATCAGTACCAAATTAAACCGAAGCCACTTATTAGTATCTGAAGATGCGCTCATTTTGCCTTGTTTAGGACGAAGCGAAAAAGATGAAAAAAGCACAGGCTTACAAAAAATTACAGTCGAAGATACATTCAGTATGGTACATGCCTCAACCGGAATGACAGAGCCGGTCAGTCAGTTTTGTTTATCTGAAACCGAAATCATTGCGCAAATAGCCAATGCGGTTTTGCCGAAATCACTTAACTGGCTTGAGTTAAAAGAGGATTACCGGAAAATCCGGGATTTAATGGCCAGAACACTCAATGGATTTGAAAATTTTAATCTTAAAATTGAGCAACCTACCGGATTCCATTTAACAAACAGCGCAGCTGAGCTTAACTGGCAGACAAACACTCAAAAAGCACATTTTAATTCTGCAATGCTGCCGGAGAATATCTTGTCCGATTGCTACCAATCAGAACAGCGCGCTGATGATGACAGAAAAAACATCACTTTTGTCCTGCAAAGCCTTCGCTCCCATGACCAGTACAATACAACCATTTATGGACTGGATGACAGATACAGAGGCATACAGGGAAAACGAAGTGTGGTTTTTATAAATGCTGAAGACGCGGCGCAGCTGTCATTAACTGAAGGTCAGGCAGTGGACATTAGGTCAAGTTGCAATCAAGGTATCACCAGAGAGGTGCAAAATTTTACGCTGGTTTTTTATGATATTCCCCGCGGAAACCTTGCTGCTTATTACCCGGAAACCAATCCACTACTTTCAATTGAAAGCGTAGGCGAGTATTCTTATACACCTACCTCCAAGTCGATTCCGGTCACGATTAGCCCGACGACATCAAAAAATTTAACCATAACTTCAATTTAATTATGACTCAAAGACCAGAAATTAAAGCAATTCTATTTGATAAAGACGGTACTATTTTTGATAGTGAAGCAGCTTACCGGGATGCCTGGGTAAAAGCGGCTGGTTTATTTAATTTTAATTTCACCCCGGATATGTACGATCCTTTAGTCGGTGTTCGTGCAACCGAATCTTACCAAATGGCTAAAGATATCTTTGGCCCGGATTTTCCATTGGATAAATTTGCTGAAAAAACAAGAGAATTTATCAACCATCATAAATGGCGCGGATTACCCATTAAAAAAGGCTTTGATCAATTTTTACAACGAGCCAGCAAACTGGATATACCTTTAGGTTTGGTCACATCTGCTGTATATGATGCCGCGATTTTAACATTCAGCCAAACCGATTATTTACAGCACTTTGATGTGATTGTGACCGGTGATATGGTCGAAAATGCAAAACCCTCACCCGATCCTTATTTAATGGCCAGTGAAAAATTAGGCATTGAACCCCGACATATTCTGGTATTTGAAGATTCCAATGCAGGTGTTGAGGCCGCTATATCTGCCGGCTGTCAAACAGTTGCAATCCCGGATTATTTGCCAATCAGAGAGCAACTACTGGCCAGCGCCAGTCACGTGTTAACTGATTTTGAACAAGCTATAGCCATTATTCAATAAAATAGCTAACGGCTCCCGACATAAAACCGAAAGCGCGTGCCTAAGGTTTATCAAAAAAACAGCACGCCATTTTAATGTTTATTTTTTCAGTGGCTATGCTGTTAAAAGAGAGTAATAAATAATTTGATAACCCGTCTTTGGCTGCCTATATTTTAATATATCAGCGTGACCCAGATTGCGCTTAACCTGCTGTATTCAAACTGCTCTGAATAGGTTTATGCAGGGCCTGTATAATTTATTAATCATCTTTGATTCCAGGCCGATAATAAACGATAAAATAATAACAAGTATGGCAGGTGAAAAATGAAAGCCGAATTGTTGAAATGGAAACAGGGTTTTATCAATACATGGAACCGAGTTCTGTCTAGCTTGCAGATCCGGGAAGTCGACAATACTTGTTTTCACTGCAAGCAGCCCACTTATGATCAACTCTATTCTACGCTAAATGCTATCCCAGATTTAATGTTTGAACTTGACAGGGAGGGTCGGCATCTTGATTATCGCGTGCTAACCCCAGATATTCTGGTTGCGCCAATTGAACAGCTTATGGGACATACAGTATCCGAAGTGATGCCACCGGCTGCAGCACATTCGGTTATGCAAGCGATTGAAGAGACCGTTAAAAACGGTTATTCACGTGGTACACACATTTTGTTACCAACGCCTGCAGGTGAAAAATGGTTTGAAATTTCAATCGGGAAAAAACAGCAAAAAGCCGGAGAGCAACAAAAATTTATTGTATTATCCAGAGACATTACCGAGCGAAAAGCCAAACAAATTGAAACTGAACGCCTTGCTTTTTTGGATGCATTAACTGAACTGCCAAATCGGCATGCACTAAAAACTGGGCTAATGAAAGAGATCCAAAGTAATCAAGAAAGCTTATGTTTTGGCGCGCTTTTATTTTTAGACTTGGATAACTTTAAAGCACTTAATGACAGCAAAGGTCATAATCAGGGCGATCTGCTATTAACAATTCTATCTAAACGCTTATTAGCCTCCGTTCGCCAAAGTGACTTAGTCGTGCGCTGGGGCGGAGATGAATTTGTTATTTTGTTAAGCCAACTGGCGGATAACCGGGCTCAGGCTGAACATCTGGCCAGACAAATCTGTGAACAAATAAAACTCAAAACAAACGCCCCCTACGAACTCAACGACTGTCTGTATACCTGTCATATCAGCATTGGGGTAAGGCTATTTAATAATCTAGATTCAAATGTTGAAGAAATTATACAGCATGCAGATGATGCTATGTATACTGCAAAAAAATCCGGCAACCAGGCATTCAGTTTTCACGTCTCTTAATTTTCAGCTAAATAAAAAATAGTTTGCAAATATCGATAAATGTTATATTTTTGTAAACTCAAGAATCGGAATCCACAGGAGAAAAAAAATGGAAACCACAGCTGAAGTTTATAAACCCTCCGAAGTAGAACTCACTCAAAGCCATGATTCAGCCGAAGCAAAACTGTCATTTTGGCGTTTTGAAGGTCGTATTGGTCGCATCAGGTATATTTGCCGCAATATGGTAAGTTCATTCTTACTCATACCCAGCAATGAATGAAGATATAGGCATTGTTGCCTTGCTGCTAAGTTACATTCTGGTACTCTGGATCGCTCTGGCTGCTACCACTCAAAGACTGCATGATCTGGAAAAAAGTGGTTGGCTGGGAATATTAATTTTTATTCCACTGGTGAATATTTTTATGATGATTTACCTATATTGTTTTGCTGGTTTAATCGGCGGTAACCAATATGGTGCTGAACCGCCGGCCAATACGGTATGGAATAAAATAGGCGCCTGTCTTTTACCACTGACATTTATATTAGGTATTGTAGCAGCAGTTGCGATTCCGGCTTATTCAGATTATGTCAAAGCAGCGGGTGGCTAAAGCCATATACACACAGCGTCAAAGCGCGCTGTGTGTAATAGCGTGTTTATAGGTAGAACAAGGCTTTCAACTCACGTCATTTTTAAGTTAGATTAATGCAATATTCAGCTTAATCGAAGATCAAAAATGAATACACTCTATATCACAGGCGCTGGCGTGAGTGCTGCCAGCGGCATTCCAACCTTTCGCGGAGAAGATGGTTACTGGACAATCGGTAGTCAAAACTATACGCCGATGGAAATGGCAACACGAGCCATGTATCAGAACAAACCGACTGAATTTTTAAGCTGGTACTATAAAAGATTTGCGACATATCGGGATTATGGCCCAAACGATGTTCACTACTGGCTAAAAGATAAAAATCTGATAACTCAGAATATAGATGGCCTAGATGGAAAGGCCGGTAATACGGACTATATCGCAATTCACGGCAGGCTGGACCAGATGACGCTCTACCACGAACAGGGAGAGGCGGCAGGAACAACAATGACGCCATGGGACAAAGTAGATGAGTCTCGATTGTCCAGCTCTTTAATGCAGTTATTCTGTATCGAAAAAAATGGACCTGTCCTGAATGAATCTTATAAACCCTATGTATTACTTTTTGATGAGTATTACACGGATCTTTACAGGATAAGTGAGGCCCAAAACAGGATGTTACAGGCTGAAAAGATGGTATTTATCGGTACGTCTTTCAGTGTCAATATAACGCAGATGGCACTGGATATTGCACGTACCTATCGTATTCCAATTGAAATTGTTGACCCAAATCCGGTTCACGTATTGCACCCGGATGTGCAATATCACAGGATGACTGCATTGGACTATATTCAGCAACAGGGCTAAAAGTTATTAACCTTTTGGCGCAGGCCCTGTGCTGTCTCTGACGATTAAATCTGTTTTTAATTCAATATACTGCTCTGCCGGTTTATCTTTTAATAATTTATATAACTGGTGCATACAGGTTTTACCAATTTCGTCTACTGGCTGACGAACGGTTGAGATAGCCGGGTAAGTAAATTCTGCAAACTTAATATCATCAAAGCCTATGACCGACATATCATTCGGTACAGCATAGCCATTATCATGTAACACTTTAACCGCGCCCATCGCCATTAAGTCACAAAAACAGAATATGGCTGTGGGTCTGTCTTTAAACAATAACAGTTTTTTAGTTTGTTCAACCCCGGAATCAATTTGATAATTGCCTTGCATGATTAACCTGTCGTCCAACTCAATACCGGCATTTATTAATGCTTTTTGATATCCGGCTAACCGGTTTTGGTTAGTGGTTGTATTTTCATTACCTGTAATCACAGCAATCCGTTTATGACCTAAGTCAATCAGGTGTTGAGTTGCTTTACGCGCACCCTCTTCATCATCCACCATCACTTTATGAATATTTTCATAAGCAGTAGATTCACATACATTGACAATCGGCGGTAAATTCACTTGACCGTTTTCATCGGGGGTCACATCTATCGGCAAGTTATAAGAGAATAATAAAATACCGTCGGCCTGTCCGTATTCAACCATTTCAGCATACTGCTCAGCTCGTTTTGGATCATTTTGGGTATCCCCTAACAGAACGGAATAACCCAGTTTTTGGGCCTCTCGCTCAATAGCACAGATGATGCCAGAGTTAAACGGGTCTGTAACATCCGGAATAATCACAACAATATTACCGCTTTCCTGTGTACGCAAGCTGGAGCCCATTTTGTTGGGTTTGTAGCCTGCTTTTTTCACTGCGTCATTAACTTTTTGCCGGGTCTTTTCTGAAACAATTTCAGGATTTCGCAAAGTTCGACTAACAGTTGCAATTGAAACACCAGATAAAGCAGCAACTTGTTTTATTCCGATTTTAGCCATTCTTTATGCTCTCTTGTAAGTTTTTCATAAAACGTTTACATAATACTGTAAATAACTGCTTTCGAAAACTCCTGACCCGTTCAAACCGCCATTTTTCATTACTATTTACAATATATCGTTGATTAAATTAGCGTCAATCACTTGTATTAGGCTTCCGTGCCCGCTTTTCCTTTGCTTTACTCTTTTTCAGTTCGAATATATTGCTCAATATAAGGGGTTAACTGCCTCGCCCATATTTCATATCCCTGCTCATTCGGATGTAATAAATCAGGCATAATATCTGCAGATAAATCACCGTTTTCCTGTAAAAATGCTGGATTAAAGTCAGCACGTATCGCACCGTACTTTTGTGCAATACCATCAAGCAGCTGATTTACTTTAATATTATTTTGTCTCGCTTCATCATTTGAGTGTGCACCGCGAGGGAATATATTCAATAATAAAACCTTTGCTTGCGGTATTCGCTGATCTAATTCAGCTAAAATAGCGTCTATTCCGTTTGCAATATAGGCCGGGTTTTCCATTCTATGGCCGGTATTATTAGTACCTATCATAATCATGACAAATTTAGGTGAAATCCCGTCCACTTCGCCATGCTGTAAACGCCATAAAACATTTTCAGTTCGATCACCCGAAAAACCTAAATTCAGACTGCTGATATCCGAAAACCACTTTTGCCAGACGGCTTGACCCGAGTTTTCCCAGCCATGTGTAATTGAATCACCGATCAGTACAAAATCAGGGTTCTGGTTTTTTGCATCATTCAACTTTTGCTGATGTCTGGGCATCCACCAATCAGTTGACCAGTATTCATTTAATACCGCCGGAGTGGTTGACAACAAGGCAGGATCCGGACACCTAAAATTTGTTTGTCCTTGCGATTTGATTTTAATATTTTTAATTTCCACAGTACCTTTACCATCCCCTTCAACAATAAAAGGATGTTGAATTTGACTATAATCTGCATTGGGCTGTTTAAAACATTTCATCGATAGATGAAGAGTTTGCCAACCCTGTCCATCATGTTGCTGTGCCCACTCCCTGAGCCGAATTTTCCCAGTGCAATCCTGACCACAGGATACAACCAGATTCAGAGCACCGTCCTGAATGTTTTCAACTTTTAAATCAACAGACAATACACCTTTTTCAATATAGGGTGCCAAGTTGACACCTTGCCCGGGATAATGCCATATCAGCGCACTATGCCAGGAGTTTTGAAAGCTTAATTGAGCATGATCCGAGCTCACTATACTTGCTTTTGTATATTGATTTTTACCCGGCTCAATTGCTTTAACCAGTTCAGCTGAATCCTTATCTATATCAATGGTTTGTTCATGGTTCCTTAACTTAAAAGAAACCGGTTTTTTAAGCTGGTCAGAAAACGCTAATTGATCTGTTGTTTGTGTACTCATGCATGAAAGCAGAGTAGCCGAAATTGCGGCTACAAAAATCGTTCGCTTAATATGTTTCATCACGGATTCCTTTTAAGGTTGATAGGCGGCCATTTTAACTTTTAATAAATGAGGTTTTGAGGTGAAATTCAGGCCCCAGTCGGTTTGATCGCCATTCCAAATTCTGTCCATAATCCACTGGCCATTTTCAAAATGTCCTTCTTCAACCCGCTCAATCATGTATTTTTGACCATTAAGCTCGGCAGATGCAGAAAATGTCACTCTGGCTCTGAGCGCAGTGACTAAAAACTCATTTTCAGATAATTTGGCAATCAAAGCGCCGCCTGACGAAGGATTATTACCCACAGGTGGATCAATCCAAAACATTTCCCGACCATAAGTCACTTCAGCATTCCATAATCCTAAATCTAAATTCTGAGTAAATTTATGAGCGTTTTCTTTGATGATTTCGGCTTTATCCGCATCTGATGTTTTAGCATTCCATAATTTTTGCTTACCACCAAAGGTATCGTTGGGCTCGGCAACACCCCAAACCGGATTTTCAAAACTAATTCTGGCCCAGTCTGATGCCCATGAAGCCATCAATTGATTCACTTCAGCAAAAGGGGCCAGTGTCTCATCGTTAACCTCTTTTGCCCCTAACGGGTAGTTTGCGTAGTCGGTATAGTCCATGCCAAAGGGTGCAAATCCAATCCCCTGCTCACCTAACGTTTCAAAAAAGTAACGGGCATAAGGTTGATCATTGCCAATTTCAGCAACAAATAGCGGATTATCCTCACGCCCATAGAGCTCAAGTACTTTGTCAACGGTTTTATAATCCCTGAAATAAATATCCGGTGAAATCATATCAATATTCGGCGCAGCGATTTTCCATAAATCAATCACATTATCTGTTGGTCCACCCATTGAATATCCATCTCCGGGATGAAACGGGTTTCTTAATGCAACATTTACATTCATGGGTAAATCTTTAATAGCCTTCCCCGCAGAAGCAATTTCATCCACATAGCGACCAATATGCCAGGCATGGAAAAATTCGTCCGCATCCTCTGAAAACACCTGATCCCAGGTTCCGGAATTAACCCCTAATCCCTCAACTAACGCTTGAGGGACAGGCTGTTCAAAAATCGCCTGAGCAGTTTCAGAAAAATCACGTTTTGTACCATAAGTGCCCACTTCATTTTGTACCTGAACCATAATTACATTATGATTTGGGTCGTTTTGCTTCAAATACTGCATAAGGCGCTTAAACGCTTTTTTATCGGCTTCGAGCGTATTTTGGCTGTGTGGCGATAATGAATTCAGTACTTTTCCGTCTTTGGTCTTAACTCGAGGAAAACGCTCGTTATCCAACTTTACCCAAGCCGGCGCATAATGTGGTGCATTATTTTTCCAGGTCGCGAACCAGAGTAAAACCACTTTAATATTTCGCTCTTGAGCCTGCGCAATCAGAGCATCCAAGTAACTAAAATCAAACTGCCCTTCAATAGGCTCAATCTGCTCCCAAGCAACCGGTATCCCCAATGTATTGGCATGCAGTTTTTCAACCACCGGCCAGACATCTTTCAATTGCGACGGATAGTTAGCTGAGTTATTGGTTTGTGCAGCCAGCAATAAAAAGGGTTTACCATCTACCATGAACGCATGTTTGCCGTTTTCAGTGACGATTTTGGGTAATACTTTTTGTTCAGACAAAGAAGAAAACGTTTTCTTTTCTAAATTTACAGCAGACGAACAGGCAGATAATAATATTGCGCTGCTTAACGCAAGTAAAGACGATGAAAACGGCTTAAATAATAACTGTTTTGGTAACTGAAAATGCATTTTAAAAAATGTCCTCAAAAATTAAAGATGGCTAATTTTTTGAATTAATTGATGTAACCACTGATTCATGGCTTTTGGATCTAGCGCCTGTAAAACAGGATCAAATCCAAATTGATTCTGGCTTGCACACATTAAGAGATTTCGCCAGTTCTCTCTTGAAATCATAGGGTTAAGTTCGTGCGATACCTTGCCCGAACTGGTAAAAAGCGCCAGCCTGTGTTGATTCTGTTCTGATAACTGACTGGACTCATCACTAAACATAAGATTCACTGTGTAATTAAACAAAGCCTGATATTCACTAAACCCTGTGATGTCCAAGTGATATTGTTGATTAAATAACTGAGTATTACTCACTTCAAAATCAGCGCCCGGAAATAGCTCTAGCAAACGCATAACGCCACGTAATAATAATGTAGAGGCCGGATAATAAGGCGACAGTGTAAACCGGAACGACGAAAAATCCAGCCAGTTAGCCTGCCATATCGGCTCAGCAGGTAACGGCATTTGCATGTGCTGATATACTTGGTTGGACTCTGGATAGTGGGTTTGCAAATATTGCTGAACATCCGGATTCAAACCGGAATCATCATTAGAATAAAAACTCAAAACGGTTTTATTTAAAAACTGAGTTTGACTCAGAACCGAATGACCTACCCGACGGATCGTTTTAGAATGCTTTGCAGGAGCGACATTTTCGACTATGAATTGATCACATCGGGAAAAAGCCAGCTTGTTTGCTGTATCCGTGTTTTGTATAGCTTTGTTTTGCGTCCCTTTGTCAAACGCTTGTGTTTGGTTTAAAAGTTGACGTGTCTGATAGCTGGTATTGATCACCAATTGGCAATCTAATGTTTGTCCGTCGGATAATACAAGCTGCCTTACCTGACCGCTTTCAGAGTCAAAATTAACGTTGGTAACTGCAGCATGAATGCTTGAAATACCGACAAATTTTGCAGCCTCTTTTAAAAAATTTAAATACACTTCACCATTAATTTGTCCGCCCGGTTCATAGCGGCCAAGCACTGGATTAAACTGCTTGGGTGCAAGCATTTTATTGTGTTTGGCTAAATAAATCGAAGGGCTATAATTTTCAGTTGGCAGGTTTAAAAAGCTTGTGATATGAGGCAACTCTATGCCTTTATACTGAGGCAAAGCAACATCATGAGAAAGCCAAACAGATTTGTCAGCTGCCTGACCAGAAATGATTTGAGTAGCTGCAAACAGCACAGAGTTTTCGGGCTGACTAACTGGTTTTAAATTGATACCAAAACGCTTATGGATTTCAAAAAAATAAGCTGAGACTTCAAACGTAGCCGGTTCAGATACTTCCTGATTATCAATAACCGTAATTTTACAGCGCCCCTGCAAGGCTCGAAATAACAAAATTGCAGTCATCCAAGTTTCGGTCTGGTTGCCGATAATCGTAATATTTTTAATGGCTTCGCTCATCTGTTAGCGCCCCTGCTTCATTAGATTTTTGATATATTCGGCAGCAGTTGGCAACTTAGTTTTAGCGCCTTCAATTTGTTGCTTTTGTATAGATAAAAACTTCATGAGTTCAGAATCAGCCAACCAGTCTAAACGGGCATCATATCGCTTTGGAATTAAATTTTGTCCAATACAAACTGCAGACCAGACACCAAACTGCCCCAACTCAACACGTCCTGACTCTTTAAATGCAGCTAGCCGTGTTTGCAATGATTCAGGTAATGACATTTGTTGTTGCCGCTGCCAGAACTCACTATCTGATTTCTGATTTAAGTGATAATGCAAAATAATAAAATCACGAATTGTCTGATAGCTGTGCTGCATTATCCGGTTATATTCTGCCTGCTCAGCAGACATGTCTTCCAAGTGAGGAAAAAGTTCTAAAAACTTGAAAATACCTAATTGAATTAAATAAATGCTGGTTGATTCCAGAGGTTCTAAAAAGCCGCCGGATAAGCCGATAGCGATACAGTTTTGATGCCAGAGCTTGCTCCGCACACCCGTTTTAAACCGTAATATTCTTGGCTCATTTATCGGTTTAGTATTCAGGTGTTGTGAAAATAAATGACCGGCTTCATCATCTGACATAAAATGATTATCATAAACAAAGCCATTACCCATTCGGTGCTGAAGCGGAATTTTCCATGCCCAACCCGCTTTATGAGCCGTTGCAATTGTCATCGGGTAAACTGCTTCAGTTAACTCAGTTTGTGCAACCATAGCACTGTTTACCGGCAACCAGTGTGTCCAATCTTCAAATTCAACTTTTAAGTTGTCATCGATTAACAATGCTCTGAATCCGCTGCAATCAATAAAAAGATCACCATAGATGCGTTGCCCGTTTTGTAAAACCAAAGACTCAATATCACCTTTATCTGAATTACAGACTTGCTCTACCTGCCCTTCGATTCGAGTGACGCCTTTGTTTTGTGCATATTTTCTTAAAAACCCGGCATAGGCTGTGGCATCAATGTGATAGGAATAGGCATACTGAGAGAATTTTTCCCCTTTTAACTGCGCTTTTTCAGGAAATTTTTGTTCAAGTGCCGCCTGAGCTAAAAACGAATATTGGTCAAGGCTGTCCGTTAAACCAAGTGATTTTGCTTTTAACCAATAATGATGAAAATCAATTCCGTTAGTTAACTCACCCACTTCACCAAACGGATGTATATAAGATTCACCCGACTTTCCCCAGTGTTTAAACTGAATACCGAGTTTAAAAGTCGCGTTTGTTTCCCGAACAAACTCGGCTTCATCAATGCCAAGCGTTTCGTTAAACTGACGAATATGAGGAATCGTTGATTCACCAACCCCCACAGTACCAATTTGCTCAGATTCGACTAAAACAATTTGGTAAAACTGTGACGGCAAGCGGTTGGCAACTGCAGCAGCCGTCATCCAGCCGGCTGTTCCGCCCCCTAAAATCACAATTTTACGAATTTGTCTTTTATTCATTTTGCAGCCTATGACGTTAAGTTAAATTAATAAGGGGAGCAAGCTCCCCTTATTGCATGCTACAGCCGCTTAGTAGTGGCCAGTAATACCAAATGAGTATCGAATATCATTTTTATGGTAAGCACCATTAAATGCACCCGGACCATTCTGGTCAATTAAACTTTTGGTCACTGTATCTGCAAGGTTATTTGCAGACAAGCTTAGGGTCAGATTCTCATTGATTTTATAACGAACCGAGCCGTCTAAATAACCGGCTGCATCGTTATAAACCGGTAAACGCCAGCTTGTATCCGGCACATCGTCACTCCATGGGATCACGTTACCATTTTCATCCAAATCAATGGTGCCGTTAAAGCCATTCGCGCCAACCGAAGTTAAGAACTTGCTACGCCAGTTATAAGCTAAACGGATTGACCAGTCACCTTTTTCATAAATACCGACTAAGTTATACGCATTTTCTGAAATACCGATAAACGGCATAGTACCGTAACTTGAACCATCGGTATCAACCGGCTCAGACGCAGTTTGTACATCGGTATCACTGTCAATATAGGTATAGTTAAACTGAACACCAAAGCCATCAAATGGTGCTGGTAAATCTTTAAAGAAGTGGTTTAAAGAAATTTCAGCACCCAATAACTCTGCTTCACCGTCACTGACTGGTCGATCAATTTTATAAGTATATTCATCGAATCCCGGTGCAGCGTAATTTTCAAAAGTTGATGACGTTGTTTCATAGTTATCAATATCTTTACTGAATAACGCAAAATACATGCTACTGGCATCATCGTAATACCATTCAAGTGAAACATCGAACTGGTTCGCCGTCATAGGATCCATATAGGGGTTAGAATTAGAGGACCCTCCCAGATCGTAATCGCCGGGCTGCAGCGGCGTTTCGCCCGGTAACAAATTTCCGTTGTCATCAGTTTTCGGCTCCGGTACAGAAGACTTTTTAGTTGCCGTCAAATCAAGTCTAGACTTCAACTTATCATAGTTCGGCCGCGCCATGGTTTTAGCTGCCGCAATCCTTAACAATAAATCATCGGTTAAATCGATGCGCATATTAAAGCTGGGTAAAACTTCACTGTAATCATATTCAGCCGGCATTTCTGCAGCATATTCGTCACCGAAATAAGGGTTATTCGGGAAGGTCAGATAACCGAATGCGGTATTTTCAGTTTTGACATAACGCACACCAAAGTTACCTGAAATGGGGATATCGGTTCCCAGATCATAGTTTGCCATAATATAAGCAGCAGAGGTCTTTTCTTCCTGTGAATTATACCATTGATCATCCGCTAGATTACGAGGCTGCCAGGTATTATCATCCGGATTAAACCAACCGTTATCAACGTAAGTCACTGAGTCTAATACATCAAAATAAGTGCCCGGGAAACCGGCTGCCAGGTTTGCGTTAGGTGCATACAGATTAGCTGGCTGAGAAACATCGCCACCAAAAAAGTCATCAAACTGATTTAAATGCATTTGTGATTGTGACGGGTTCGCCCCACTTTCAATCAAGCCAGATGAATATAACCAGTTACCCACTGCCCCCCAGTTATATCCTGAATCAAAGTTATCAGAGCTTGAATCAGTAAAACGTACACCCGATTTAACAGAAGTAATAATGCCCGGCTCGTCAAAGAAATATTCAGCATTCGCCTCTGCGGACGTCATTTCTGCTTTATTATCGTACTGGTTGTCCATTAAGAAATCCCAGACATAGTTGTCAGGATTGCCCATGTATTCATTGTCTGATGAAATATTCGGTAATGAACCACCTAAATCAACATCTATATAAGGCACCCAAACGCCCAGTGCAACTGTAGAATCCAAACCTTCAGCAGTCGCATCAACCTTCTGAACGGCAAAATCAACCGCCCAGTTTTCATTCGTAAATTTATACGCGAAAGTTAAATCTTCAGTGGTTGAGTTTTTAGTGGATACCCGGATATCTGAACCCATTTGTATACCGCCTGGAACGGTTGGCGAAATACGGCCTGAAACAAAAGTCCCGTTTGAATCATAAATACTGTCAGCAGACGCTGAGACCTGAGTAATATCATTACTGACAAAGATTGCATCCTCATCCCAGCGCATATCATAATCACTTTTGAAGAATGTCAGGGTAAATTCATGATTGTCAGCCGGTTGCCACTGACCCGCTAAATAGGTGCCTTTACGTTTACGGTTAAAATGCATGGTTCGCCAGTCAGCACCACGCGGTACATAAACACTTTCACCTTCATGTCCAGGCATATTGCCGTATGAGAAAAACGGACGCACGTACATAGAGTCATTGCGCGTAGAAAGTTCAGAAAAAGCAAAATCAGCCAGGAAACCCAATTTACCAATGTTGGTTTCCCAGGTATTTGAATACATTGCAGAATAAGCAGGTTTAACTTCGTCAATCATATCGCCATAGTTGCCCTCAAGGCTAAACGCGAATTTCTGACCATCATTGTGAAATGGTAGTTTAGTGACCAGATCAACCGTACCAGACAAACCACCTTCAGTTTGGTCTGCTGTGGGTGATTTATAAACATTAACCGCACTTAAGAGTTCAGGTGGCACATCACCAAAACTAAGCGAACGACTCCCACCTGCACTAAAACTGCTACGCCCGTTTAATTCACTGCGCACCTGAGGTAAACCACGTACAATAACACCGTTACCTTCAACCGAAAAATGTTCCGGATCGCCCATTGACATATAACGGTCAATTGCAACACCTGCGACCCGTTGCAAAGCTTCTGTCACACTTCGCTCAGGTAATGCACCTATATCATCCGCACTAATGCTATCCATTATTTTATTGGAGCTCATTTTCATTTCTTGAGCAGAAATGATACTGGAGCGAATGCCGGTCACATTAATAACTTCGGTATTTTCTTCCGCTTCAGCCGCTTCTTGGGCCATAGCGGAAAAAGCTGAGCCAGTGCCCATCGCAGCCATAACCAAAAGTGAAGTTTTTGAAACTTTAAACAAGTCTCTTATGAGCTCTTTTTGTGTGTTAGTACTCTTCATAGTTTTACCCACTTATATTAGATATAATTATCTGACTATTTAGTTTTACCGTTTGAAACTACGCGCAATACGTAATTTTTGTCGGCCAAAGTCTTAAACTCGACAACATTCCCTTGCCGTTTAAACTCAACTTTGGCCTGTTCCGAACCTTGTTCAACCAATGTGATTGACTTTGTGTCCGGTATACGCAATCTGATAACCTGACTGATTTCAGGGCTTAACCTTGCATACACCAAATTATGATTTTCCCAGCCTAAATCGACCTGGACCTTGCCTCTGGCCATAAGCCCCTTAACATGCCCTTGTGGCCAAGCATTTGGCAAAGCCGGTAATAAATGAATTTCCCCATTCTGACTTTGCATTAGCATTTCAGTCATACCAGATGTGGCACCAAAATTACCATCGATTTGAAACGGCGGATGGTTATCCCATAAATTTCTCAACGTACTATGATGAAGTTGTTCCGATAGCAGTTTATGGGCACGATTGCCATCTAGTAGTCTAGCCCAAAAATTGATTTTCCACGCTTTGCTCCACCCTGTCCCCCCATCGCCTCTGGCGTTTAGGCTCACTTTTGCTGCATTTGCCAGCTCAGGCGTTTTATGGGGTGAAATTTGATTAGCTGGGTGCAAAGCATATAAATGAGAGACATGACGATGGGCTGAATTTTTATCGTCCAGATCAGTACGCCATTCCTGAAGTTGCTGCCATGAACCTATCTTTAAACCGGGTTCCAGTTTCACCAGCGCTTTATTCAGCGTATCGACAAAGTCAAAATCATTTTCCAGTCGGGCAAAAGCCAATGTATTGATAAATAAATCTCGTACAATTTGTTGCGACATAGCGACAGCGACGCCAAAATTGCCATGCTCTGGTGAATAGCTGGGTGCAACCACCAAAGTTTCAGAGACAGGATCTTCGACCAATACATCTAACCAGAATAAACTCGCTGCTTTCATTAACGGATAAGCCTGTTCGCTTCTAAATTTTTTATCCTGAGTAAATTGGTAATGATCATAATAATGACGTGCTATCCAGGCCGATGCTTCCGGTTGCCAAAATGCCGTAGGCCACTTAATCAGGCCGGTAAATCCCCAGATATTAGTATTTAATAATAAGGTCCAGCCAGGTGCGTTAAACAATTTTTTTGCTGTCTGTGTACCGGGTTCTACCAAAGCATCAACAAACTCAAATAAAGGTTCATTCATTTCGGCCAGATTGGTCATATTGGCCAACCAATAATTCATCTGAATATTGATATTAAAATGATAATCCGAGCTCCAGGGGGCTTGTTTATAATTATTCCAGGCACCCTGTAAATTGGCTGGTAATGACCCTTTTCTGGATGAGGTGATGAGCAAATAACGACCAAACTGGTAATACAAATGCTCGAGCAATCTGTCTTCGGCCACAGAATTTTGGCTTTGGTAGTGTGTTAATAACTGGTCGATCGATTTATCAGAAGCTAACTGACCCAATTTCAAATCGACTCGGTTATATAGTGCCTGATAATCTTTAGTATGCGCCTGATATAAATCTGAATACGTTTTCAATTTTACATCATCAAAAAGCTGATTCAGTTTATCAATCGCGGAAATTCCTCGATAATCCGGATACTTGAGTGCGTAACCTGTTGTTGCCTGAAAGGTCAAATAAACCTGAGTTGCATTCTCGATGCTAATTTTATCGCCTTCAACTAATTGTGAGCCGCCTTGCTGTTTTACAGATAAGGCACCGGCATAATCCAAACCGTTATCGTTTAACGTGCCGGCTAACCGGATTAAATCTGGTGAAAGGCTAAATTGACTATTTCTGTTATCCGGTACAGCAAGCGATAATTTGATATTAATTTTATTTTTATGATCAGACGTCAATTTTACAACTAACGCCTGATCCGGGTAACTGACAAAATAGCGACGCTGATAGTTAACCCCTTCAAACTGATACTCTGTCAGTACACTTGCATCCGACAGATTCAATGTACGTTTATACTGAGTGACGGCAGAATCACTATGTGTTGTCTCGATATTCAAATCCGCAAATTTTTGAAAACTACCATATCCGCTATAATCTCTTCCCAAAACCTCAGCTACCGCTTCCGGTTCCATGGTTTTTTTGTCGAGTATTTCTTTTTGAAGTGCAGTCAGTTTTTCTGGGTAGTTTTCAGTTGTTGCAGGCAATCCATAATCGTAACCTTCTTTTGAACCCGGGCCGCCTGTCCATAATGTTTTTTCACTAATTTGAATCGTATCAAGTGATACACCACCTTGTACTGTCACACCCAAAGCGCCGTTACCAATTGGTAAAGAGTCACTTTCCCAGTTTTGACCGGGTTCATTAAAGTGTAATTGATGAACACCAGTTGCAGCCACAGGCATACTTACCAGACAAAGTAAAACAGATATAGACTTCCAGCAAACCTGCTTAAGACAGCCTAATGCGCTAATATAAAAACGTTTACATTCTTTAGTGAAAAAAAATGCATCAGTTTTCAACAACTCAGTTCTGTTTCTTGGATCAAGTCTCTGTAACATTTAATATCCGGTTAAAATCAAGCTTTACAATTTTTAAACATTCTATGGATTATTAAATAAATGATCAAGTTTTAAAACTATATTTTTTTGTATTAATTAGTTTTCACGATATAACTTTCATATTCAATCATAATTAATAAACTTATAAATAAAGCTTTATAAAATTATACATTATATATAATTATCATGTAGATATATGTATTTTTGCATTTTTAATTAAGGCTATGAATAGTTAGATTAAACATGTTTTGACCGATTAATTATTTATAAAAATATATTTTTATAATAAAATCGTCATTTCAAAGGCTTCAGTTTAAGCCACAAAAACCATTAACATATAAATTACAATGATGTTTTTACATAAAATAAAACCTCAAAAATAATAATAAACTCAAGTATTCGTGATTAATCACTTACCCATCCATGTGAAAAAACAAAATATTTATTTAAAATCATAAAGTTAAAATCAGATGGCGTTTCATTCGCATCATTAAATGAAAAAAAACAGATAAAAAAAGAATCCCCCCGACTATTGGTCCGATACAGCGAATAAAAAATAGCCGCTAAAAAAACGCAAATACGAGTTTTAAATTGATTAAAATATGACGTTTTTATTATAAAAGCATACAAGCCTGAGCAGGCCGACAGAGGTAAAATCGATTTTTGTTCACGAATCAAATGAAAAAAATTGTGACTATGTTCAGAAAATAAAGTCCAATTTTACTTCGACTACTCTTATACGCAGCTGAGGTTATCAGGGTAAGATCTTACTTTTAAAAATCCCAAATATTTAAATGAGGAAGCAATAATTTAGAGCACAGGATTTTGTGTCCAGACAAATCCTAAGTAACTGCATCCATGCAGCCAAAATGTATTTTTCAGGACGAAAAATCCAAGCTTACATGGAAGTACTTGCAGCGTTTTTGTGAAAATTATAGCGCCACCTTGTAAGCTTGAATAAAAAACGCTCAACTATGATTTTGCCCTGTGAGGTTAATAGGAAAACATATAAAAAAGGCAGCGTAAGTGGTCATTCGATTTTGCAATTGATTCTGATAAAAGCCGAAGGAGTTGCTCAAAGTTAAACTGGGTGGTCGGTGTAATTCGCGTGAAAATTAAAAAGCTAAAAGTACAAGTCTCCTAAAAAAGCAGACCTGCTAAAGCAGGCCTGAATCAGTATTGAGTTCTTTACTGTACAGATGCCAGCGCATAAACCAGTGGAGCATTCCAGTTTATCGCAATTTCATTGGTTGAATAGCTACACCAGTGATCAAGATAAGAAAGTGCCGGTAAATCAGACGGATAACCATCACATTTATCCTGCTGACCAGAATGTGGGCCACCTGCCAGAAGTCCTGGGACAGGCTCAGAAATAGCATCAGCTTCAGAGATTCTGTGATGAATATGCATAGGTGTTTTAACCCCTATTCCTGTCACATATGAATAGCCTGTCGGATTTTTACCAAATAGATAGTCCAGTCCGGCATAGGCAGCCTGTTTATATCTTGGTTGTTTGCTTAGCCGATATGCTTTATTGAGTACCAGTACCTGATTCGCAGCCACACCATTACTGCCCCAGACAAAATCATTATCATAACTGCCCATGGGCACACCGATTGCCGAGTTGAGCTGTGTTTCAGTTAGTTTATCAGCAACGGTCAATACCGCTTGTTTTGCTTTTGATTGCCAGTCTGGATTTAGGTATTGCTCAGCCAGTCGCAACCAGGCAAAAGGCGCAACATAACTCCAGGAAGGAACCGCCATTTGAGCTTTTGAATAGTCGGCTAAAGTTTGCCAATATTGATTATTATTGGTTAATAACGCAAGTTCGGTTGCAGCCCAAAACCATTCATCCACCAAATTTTGCTGCGAGGTTGCATACGCACCTGTTTTTATATCCCCCGGCTGAACATAAACCGCCTCGGGATTCTGTTCTGCCCAACGCCAGGCACTCACAGCCGCTTGCTGATAGTGTTTGGCCTGTTCAGGCGTCTGTTCGCTTAGAACCTGAGCAGCAAAAGCCATTGTTGCAGCAAAATCCAAGGTACCTGAAACAGATTTTTCAACCATATATCGAGTTTCATTTGCATCAACCGGCATCTGTTTGCCACTGAAATTTTTAGTGGTCAGTTTATGGTAAACACCGCCGTCATTTGGGTCCTGCATGTTCACCAACCAGTCCAGTTGCCAGATAATTTCATCTAACATATCCGGCAAATGATTATTCGATTCAGGAATATTCAGGTCAAGTGTATGTGTAGCCTTAAAATCCTGATAGGCCAGCAACATTGTATATAAAGCGACGCTGCCGTTAACCGCATACTTGTTATAATCTCCGGCGTCGTACCAGCCCTTACTCGCACTCACGACAACGCCTTCAGGGCGTTGTTCAGATACGGCAGATGAGTGAATTAAGACTTTATCATCCGGATGGCCGGCTTTACGAGCATAAACGCCAGCATGCTCAGGCTCTAGCTGAGCACCGGCACGATTAAAATAAAACGATTTAACTGTCTGTTTGAGCGCATCCCGGTAAAGTTGATTGTTGACCCGTATTTCAATTGATTGGGCATGCTCAGGCAAAGTTAACTGATAATTGCCATTAACACTTAACTCAGTTAAATCAATCAAGCTATATTTTTGCTCCGAAAAAGGCCAGGTTTCTGGTTCAGCGGAACGACCGGACAATACACTTTGCCCGTCACTATTGTTCACGCGATAGCTAACTCGGGTATCAGATTGAATCAACACCTGTTTGTTCGCTTCTGGCAAATAACCAAGCTGGTTATATAAAATTACAGAGTCTGAAATCTTCATTTCTTCTTTAATTTCATCTGACTTATCAGTGGCACAAGCAGTTAACATCAAACTCAAGTTAAGCGTTGTTAATTTAAGCCAGTTTTGATTTTTCATCTTCAATTCCATCACCTAATATCTGTAAATTGATTACTTCAGCTTTTTACCAATCCAGGCTTCAACTTTATGCTTCGCCTGGTATTTGCTTACATCAATTTTATTGCCTGCAACCGGTTCACCATCAATCAACAAATAATGGATTTGATTATCGGTTTTTTCCGCAGGGTTATGATGAACTTCGATATGAAATTCAGCCCCTCTGAAATGCCGCTTCACTTTAAACCCCGACCAGTCGTCAGTAATACAGGGATTAATAAGCAAGCCATCATACGCAGGTTGAATCCCCAAAATATACTGAACCGCCGCATAATAGTTCCAGGCGGCTGTGCCGGTTAACCAGGAATTTTTTGCCTCGCCAGCTACTTCAGCGTCCAGCCCGGCAACCATTTGGGAATATACATAAGGTTCGGTTTTGCGCTTTGATTTTATATCCTGCAAATAAGCTGGCGTTATCTTTTGATAATAACTCAATGCTTTTTCAGCTCGCCCATGCATCGCTTCAGCAATGCATATCCAAGGGTTGTTATGACAAAAAATACCTGCGTTTTCTTTATAACCGGGTGGATAAGACGATATTTCACCCAATTCAATCTGATACTGACTAAAAGCCGGCTGCTGTAACATCACACCATAATCACAGGCAAGATGCTTTTCAACTGAATCCAGTGCCTGAATGGCTTTCCCGTTGTCCGAGCCAATGCCCGCCATCACACAAAAGCCCTGTGACTCGATAAAGATTTTCCCTTCTGTATTTTGCTGACTGCCAACCGGTTCGCCGTGTGCATTATAGGCACGTAAAAACCATTCGCCATCCCAGCCATGCTGTTCAACCGCAGCAACCATTTTATCTATTTCAAGCTGTGCCTGAGCCGCCAGCTCGGTTTTGCCTAATTGCTCGCAAATTTGGATATAATCTTTTCCATATAAAACAAACTGACCTGCAATCATTAAAGATTCAGCAACTTTGCCATTTGGGTTATGTTCGGTTGTCTGAAACGATTCATTCGGGTCGGATGAAAAACAATTTAGATTTAAACAATCGTTCCAGTCGGCTCTACCGATGAGCGGTAAACCATGTGGCCCAAGGTGATTAACCACATGATTAAACGCCGCACTCAGATGATCAAAATGACTAACATTCGCTTCAGGCTTGTCATCAAAACCAATGCGCTCATCTAAAATCGTCCAATCCCCGGTTTCTTTTATATAATTAGCTGTACCCAGAATCATCCACATAGGATCATCATTAAAATTACCGCCAATTTCTGCATTACCTTTTTTGGTTAACGGCTGATACTGATGATAGGCACTACCATCAGATAGCTGTGTAGCAGATAGATCAAGTAACCTTTGTCTGACTTCTTTTGGTGCGATGTGAGTAAAGCCAATCGTATCCTGGTGCGAGTCTCGGAATCCCATCCCCCGGCCAATGCCAGATTCATAAAAAGAAGCACTGCGCGATAAATTAAAGGTAACCATATTCTGGTACTGATTCCAGATATTAATTGAACGGTTAAACTTGTCATCCGGTGTTTCCACTTCACATACAGATAATGCCTGCTGCCAATAATTCCGTAATCGTTTACATTCATCATCGAATTTTTGCTTATTATCAATGTGAGCAAATAAAGTTTTTGCTGGCTGTTTATTTATGACATTTAACGATTGCCACTTGTTATTATCTGCCAGTTCACAGTAACCCAGCATAAAGATGAAGTCTTTTGTCTCACCCGGTTCAAGTACGACTTCAAAATAATGAGATGCAACCGGAGACCAGCCTCTGGCGATACTGTTATTTGCGTATCCCTGCTGCACAGCCTGCGGACAATCAAACCCGTTATAGGCACCTATAAATTCGCTGCGCTGGGTATCAAACCCATCAATATCTGTGCCTGAGGCAAAAAACGCATAATGGTTACGACGTTCTCTAAATTCAGTTTTATGGAATAAAAAGTTGCCTTCCACTTCCACTTCACCGGTTGATAAATTACGCTGAAAATTTTCACCATCTGTTTGCGCATTCCACAAACACCACTCGATAAATGAAAAAAGCTTAATGGATTTCGTTTCAACCGACTGATTAGACAAGGTTAAACAATAACTTTCAGCCGTTAACCCCAAAGGTACCATTGCAGTTAACTCAGCTGTCAGCTCGTTTTTTTCGCCTTTAAATTTACTGTAACCCATACCGTGACGACATTCGAACTTATCCAGTTCAGTTGTTGCCGGCCTTCCACCCGGATTCCAGATAGTATCGCCATCTTTAATATAAAAATAACGACCGCCTGAATCCATTGGCACATTATTATAGCGATAGCGGGTTAAGCGTCTGAATTTTGCATCCTTATAAAAGCAGTAACCGCCGGCCGTATTCGAAATGAGCCCATAAAAACCATCATTACCCAAGTAGTTAATCCAAGGGAGCGGCGTAAAAGGTGTGGTAATCACATACTCTTTCTGGCTATCGTCATAGTAGCCATAATCTTGTTCTGCACTTGTCATATTATTCATCTTCAAGTTTGTTGTACCAATTAAATTTCAAAAATATTGCCGAGAACGCCAGTAAAACAACGGCTACTGCCAGACTTTGCCATTCTTTAATCACTAAAAAGATAGGCGCTGCAACCAAACAGGTTTGCAATATAATCCCTACCGCGACATTGACCATGTCAGCTTTGAACTTTGTATTCACTTTAAAATTTGGGTCTTTTGCCAGAACCGCTTTTTTAACCGGCCCCCAAAATCCCCAAGGACGAACTGTTTTATAAAAATTTTCAATGACTTCAGGCTTTTCCGGTTCGCTTAAATAGCTACCGGCAACACAGCCAATCGCAGCAAAAATTAATAATAATGGGAATAGATATAACGGCAGTATATCGCTGGCAACGTCCGGAAACCGATCAGCAAAGATAACCGGGAATAACATAGCGCCAATAATACCGGCTAACATCCCCCAAAAATAACCAAATCCGTTTAGGCGCCACCAGTACCATTTAAGTACATTAGAAACGACGTAGCCGCCCCAAAGCCCAGATACCAGCCACTGTAAAACACTATTGATACTTTGCACGGCAAACCCGATAAAGGTACTGATAATCACAACACCAATAGAAACCAAATAACTGGCATGGATTAGCTTTTTATCAGACGCTTTTGGATTGATATAACGCTTATAAATATCATTCACTAAATAAGCAGGCGCGGCGTTAACTGTGGATGCAAAAGTAGACATAAAAGCGGCAAGTAAACCTGCCAGCAGCAGACCTAAAATACCCGTTGGAGCAAACTCTAATATAGCGCTGGGTAAAATGCCTTCAAAGTCGAGTTTCCCGCCAACAACCAGGTTTAAATCCTGATAAAACACCACAGCTAACACAGTAAACCCAGCAATCATAAAATAGCGAATCGGCATTAGAGCAACTGATACAAAACCACTCATTAAACTGGCTTCTTTAGGGGATTTAGTCGCCAGTATTTTCTGCATATCATAATTTGGCGCGGGTCCGGCTGCGCTGACTAATACGCCTTTAAACAGTAGCATCATGACAAACAAGCCAAATAACGAATACCCGTCACTGGCGATTTTATCATTAACCTCATGCACTATATTTTGCCAGTCCAAATCCAGATGCCAGCCAAAAAACGGATTACTCCAGCCTTGCGGTGTGGCGGCAGTCAGCATTTCGGGAGACACCTGATACATCGCAATAAAGCCAATTGCCAGTGATGCGATTGTGATAATGGTAAACTGAACAACGTCAGCCCAGACTATGCTCATCATGCCGCCCAGCATCACATAGAAAGTCGCAATACTGGTGAAAATAATGCCATAAAAATGAGGTACATATTCAGCAGGAATGGTAAAAGGGACATAAGGCGCAATGGCTGAAAACGGTACAAAAATTTCAACAAATTTACCGATACCGATAAAACCATAAGCTAAAAAGCCCAGTACACTAATAATCGCAAATAATACCACTACCATATGGGATAGCTTGCCGCCCGTATCATCGCCAAATCGGGTTCTAATCCATTCGGCACCGGTTAACACACCAGATCGGCGCACCCACATAGATAAGAAAATCATCAAAAACACCTGATTAAAGACCGGCCATAACCAAGGGATCCAGATGCTTTTCATCCCATAAACAAAACATAAAGTAACCAGCCACATAGTGCCTGAAATATCAAACATGCCGGACGCATTAGACAGCCCCAGCATATACCAGGGCAACTTATTACTGCCCATGTAATAACTTTTCATGTTTTTGCTGGCTTTACGCTTAAGCAATAAACCAATCACAATAGTGCTGCCAAGATACGCTAAGATAATCGCAATATCTATCCAGGACATGGTCATAAAGAGATCCTATTTATCATTTTTATAATTCTAAAAATCTGTCCACAATTGATGAAAAACAAAAAATGTAAACGTTTGTAGTTTTATCAATCATACCTAAAGCGATATAAAAAACAAATTATTTTACAAATAAAACACATTAAAATTAAATCTCATACATTCATTATTAATACTTGCACTAGGCTGGACAAAGCAGATGATGTTAGGATATGTTCAACCACACTATTTGTAATTAAAGTTCTCTTCAATGACACAAAATAACGAATTCAAATGGGGCCTGATAGGCCCGGGCAGAATCGCACAGCAGTTTGCACAAGCAATACAAGCCGACTTTGTTGGTGAATTGCATGCCGTTGCCAGTCGAAACCGAACCCGAGCGGCCGAATTTGCCAATCAATATGGCGCGGCAAAAGTATATGATAACTACCCTGCACTACTTGCCGATCCGGATTTAGATGCCATCTATATCGCAACACCGCATCGTTTTCATTTTGATTTGATAAAAAAATGCCTATTAGCTGAAAAATCTGTTTTATGTGAAAAGCCATTAACCGTCAATCAGGCGCAAGCCGACGAGCTGTTTGAACTCGCTGAGGCTAAAGGCGTATTTTTAATGGAAGCCATCTGGACGCTGTTTTTACCTGTATATCAAATCGCAAAAGACTGGCTGGTAGAAGGTAAAATAGGTGAGTTGCAAACCGTGCACTCCACATTTGGCTTTAATCAACCGAAATCTGAAGATGATCGCTGGCTCAACCGAGATTTGGCCGGTGGCGTTTTACTGGATATGGGCGTTTATAATGTAACGCTATCAGACTGGTTTGTGAATCAGTCGCTAAAACACAATTCCCAGAACCTGCCAGTTTTTCCTGAAAAGATTCAGGCAATGGGTTTAGTGGGTCAAACTTTAGTAGATGAACTGACTATGGTTAATATGCAATATCCAGAGCAAAAGTTTGTTCAGTTTAGCTGTAGCCTGAACAGTAAAATGGAAAATTCTCTATGGCTTTGCGGCACTCAAGGGCGAATAAAAATTGAGAATATGTTTTGGGGCGCCAATGAAATCAGTTTATATCAGGATAACAGTGATGAACCCTGCCAGATTATCAAACAACCATTTGCCGTGAATGGTTTTGAATATGAGATAGCAGAAGCTGAAAAATGTATCCAAGCCGGTTTATTGCAAAGCAATCGAGCTTCTCATGCACAAACCCGCCATCAAATGAAACTCATGGATGAAATTCGTGCACAATTGGGTATTACCTATCCATTTGCCGGAGAATAATGAATCCAAATCCTGGGGTCTGTTTTATGTCTGGATATGCTCAGACATAAAACGTCCGTATACTTACAGACAGTAGTTGGCTTTTCCCGCTTTCTTAACCCGGTACATTTTTTCATCTGCCAGTTTTAGTAAACTTTGGGTATCTTTACCCTGATCCGGATAAATAGCAATACCTATGCTCGCACCGACCTGCGCTAGCTCCCCCGCTGAAATTTCAATTGGTTGATCTAATACCTGCATGATTTGTTCAGCAACCCGGGTGGTATCATCAAACTCGCTAATACCGGTTTGCATCAAGACAAATTCGTCACCCCCAATACGGGCTACCGTATCTGATTCACGCACACATTGTTTTAATCTGTCCGCTATTACACATAAGACTTTATCACCTGCATTATGCCCCCAGGTATCATTAACCGATTTAAACCCGTCTAAATCAACAAACATAATAGCAAGTTTGGTATTTGTTCTGGTCGCAGCATTCATTGCAAAAGCAACTTGCTCCTGAAATAAGTGCTGACTGGCCAAACCGGTTAAAGAATCATAATGTGCCAATTTACGTAGTCGCTCTTTAGCCGCTTCAGCTTCCTGTAAAGCTGCTTTTAAAGGGGTTACATCATATTCTGTCACTAACAAAATATATTCACCGGATAAGGGATGACGGGTCACCCGGATATCCAGCGTATGATGACGCTCACCTGCATTGGTTTTCATCAGATGATCATAGCGTCCGCCCTTTTCTTTAATCGCTCTGGCTAAACACACTTTGCCGGCTTCACGATCTGCAAATCGCGCAACAAACACAGGCATATCATCAGCTAAATCTTCATCGTATAAATATTTATAGGCTTCGGTCGCTGCTGGGTTTTCGATAATGGGTAGCCCCTGCTGGGTAAAACTGGTGACATAAACCTGGGTGTAACGCATGGCTTCTACCAGTAATAAATTTTCCGGAGAATCACCCAGATTAACCTCCTCATTAATGTAGGCAATAATTCCCCTGTGCTTTTGCGGACCTAATGTAACTGCACGATGTCGCATATACAGGGTTTTAGGTTTGCCTTGCGGATAAGTTGTCCAGGGGTCAATTGTTAAACCTTTTTGAGCTGCCAGCTCAAACGTTTGCAGCGTCCTGTCTCTTGCGCCCTGGGTATCATCAGATAAGTCTTTATTAATCAGTTCATCAAGTGAATTCAGCCCCCAAAATTTAACAGCTGAATCATTCCCCCACCACCAACCATGTTTATCTAAATCAAACACCCAAACTACATCCGGAATGAGCTGATAAAGCTTTAACTCATTATGATTTTCAATATGGACAAGGTGATCATAAGCCGCCATAGGGATGCTCTAAACTAACTGAGGATGGGTCAATCATAAACCCATTATTTAATTTAGACAATTAAATAACCTAAGCTAGAGCCTGTGAATCTGTGTAAAAGCGATATTGCATTTTGAAAGAGTAAAAATCAACCCCCTCTCCACTGCTTTAATGTATGTAGGTATAATTATTAGTTATCAGATGATTCACTTTTAACCACGTCTATTAATACACTTTGGAAATAATGAGCAGCAAGCGAAAATGCTAAAATAAAAGTGATCAAAGCAGATAATCCTGTACCCACTATTGCTTCAGAGAGTGCATTAGCCAAAATAAAACCGCCAATACCCAATGCAATATATCGGGTTAGATTTTTGCGACAAGCCAATTTAACCTGTTGTTCATTCATAATTTAAAATCCTTTTTAGCGTTTTTATGTTTGGTTTTAGTCATTCAGTGATAACACCGGATAGTCACCGAAAATCCTATAACTCATCAAACTCAACCTGATTTGGGGTTAAACCAAAGTTTTCCACCGGCTGAATATTAATTCTATCGGCAACATCCAACTCATCATCTTCAGCAAAACTAATCACCAGAGTTTTACGTTTTAGCATTTGTTTAACCTGCTCCCGCGCCGTTTCCATATTGGCATTTTCATTCATATTTTCAAATTCGGCTTGTTTAAATAGCCAGTCTTCTATTAAAGCGTTTAGGGTATCATCGGGTAATAATTTGGGATTAATAAACATAAGTGGCCTAGATATAAGTTTTTCGCTAGATTAGCGACAAGATTCGGATATTATATATAAATCTGCACACAAGACTTACTTTAACTGACTGAGTTGCTTATCATGCCAGCGCGATAAAAACACAAGTGCACAGCAAGCGCCCATCAGGGCAAAAGCCATATCTGACTGAGTATCCCAAACATATCCCTGCGTGCCTAAAAAAGCTTCAGCATTTTCGCCGGTTAATAAAGCAACCCACCATTCAATCAATTCATAAAACGCACTGAATGCCAGGCAAACAGACACCACAAATAGGTTTAACCAGACGCGCTCTTTGACTACCTGCTTACGAATTAAAATTTCCCGCGCCAATAATGCAGGGACAAATCCCTGAAAAAAGTGCCCGACTTTATCGTAATTGTTGCGCTCTGCGCCCAATAAACCATCAAAAAAGGGTACTTCGGCATAAGTGTAATGACCACCGATCATGAGTACGACACAGTGCATCAAAATCAGGCCATATAAAAGTGGCGTTAGCCGGAAAGCGCGATACGTTACCATAATTAAGACAGCGCCAATCATTGCGGGTAAAACTTCTAAAAACCAGGTCAATGAATCTGCCGGTTGAATGCCTGACCAAATTAACACAGTCAAAAATACCGCACCCCAGATTAATCTCATAAGCTCTCTGTCCTTTGTTTAATATATAAACATATCACTTGCACTTGACTCCAATATGTATATAAATTAACACACGGATTAGGATTGATGAACCAAAGTTCATTTATAAACAAATAAATAAAGGGTTAATTATGTCGACGTCTTTTGAGTATGCCCGTTTTCCCGGGCAGGTTATCGCAGCGCCACCTTGCAGAATGTTAAACGCGAATATGTATGGTTTTTTTGTTCAGGGCGACGTGAACAAAATTCAGAGCTATGTTGATCAAACGCTGAATCAGGTTAAAAGCGATGCAGTTAGTTTTAAAGCACTCTCTTCTTATTGCATGCTGACATTTACTGATATTGAAAATATTAAACCAACCGCTGAACCGTTTTGCAATCAGGGTTGGTTTCAGGAAACTGATATTATTATCTGGCTGCCGGTCGCTCAAATGAAAAACAATAAAATTGACCATATTTATTGGTACCCGGCTTTTATTTGTGTCAACAATATTTATGCCTTAGTCAATGGCCGCGAAATTTGGGGCTTTAATAAATATTTATGCGATTACCAAATGCCAGCCATTGGCGGCGCGCCTGACTTTTTTAATATTACTGTCGATGCATTTAAAACCTTTTCGCCCGACACAAAAATGGCGCCCTGCGAACTTTTTAATGTAAAACTGGTTGAAAAACACAGTGAAAAAAAGCTGTCCGGATTTATTGAACTGGTTAAAGAAGGCTTTGATATTTTAAAAGATCACCCCAACTTTTTTAATTTTGACATTAATGTATTAAAACAAATGATATCCGGTTTGTTTCACCCGCAAATTGATCAGCTATTGTTTAAACAGTTTCCGGATGGCACGGCCACCAATGCGTTATATCAAGCTGTCTGCCACTCTCCTTCTGTCATTCAGAAAATTCATGATATTAATCTGTATTTTCACGAATTTGAATTTACCCTCAATCAGGTCGATATGTTCCCGCTGGAAGAGATGTTTGGCATTAAAGTCGGTAGCCAAACACCACTACTGCCTTTTAATGTCTTGTTTGATTTTAATCAGGATGAAGCCATCACCATTATCGAAAATAAATAACCTCAGTTTAGGTTAAACAATAATAAAGAGAATTATGATGCAAGAAAAAGAAAAAATCGCGATCATTGGCGGCGGCGTATCCTCTATGACCTCCGCGTTTTATTTAACGCAAACGCCAAACTGGCAGGAGAAATACGATATTACCGTTTATCAACTAGGCTGGCGCTTAGGCGGTAAAGGCGCAAGTGGACGTAATGCAGAATACGGTAACCGTATTCAGGAACATGGCCTGCATATTTGGTTTGGCTTTTATGCCAATGCATTTAAAACCATTCAAGAAGCTTATAAACTCTGGAACCGCCCGGCCGGTTCACCACTTGCCACCTGGGATGAGGCGTTTAAACCACACAGTTTTATTGTGCTGCAGGAATTAATTGAAAATAAATGGGAATCCTGGCCAATTAATTTCCCTGAAATACCGGGCAACCCAGCCGTTGGCAACGAAGAAATTGATTTATGGGATATTGTAAAAACCGCTTATTACTGGCTGAAACAGTTTTTATCTGAATTTGATGACAAAGTAAAAGACGCAAAAGCCACCAGCAAAAATACAACTTTGGATTGCCGAACAGATGCGCCCAGAAATATTTTTGAACGTATCACATCTGAATTTCACGAAGATGTTGAAACCTGGTTTGATGATTTAGAAGATGACATTAAAACCGCGCTCGATAAAGTAGAAAGCTTTTTCCAGCAAACACCGGATAAAGCTAAAAAGCTGCATAGCGATCACCATAACTTCCTTCACTATCTGCTGACCAAATTAAAGCAGTGGCTTAATCATGAATTTAATGAATTATTAGCAGAAAATGCAAAGATTCGCCGCTTGTTTATTATGGCAGATTTAGGCCTGACCATTTTAATCGGCATGCTTGAAGATGGTGTATTAGCGCATGGCTTTGATGTGATTAATAACTACGACTACCGTGAGTGGCTAACAAAACACGGAGCAAATCAAACTTACACGGTAGATTCAGCGCCGGTTCGTGGATTTTACGATTTAGTATTTGCCTACGAAGATGGCAATTTTGATAAACCGAATGTGGAAGCCGGTACTATTATTCGCGCCATGTTACGTATCGCCCTCTTATATAAAGGCGGTGTGATGTGGAAAATGCAAGCGGGTATGGGTGATACGATTTTCAGTCCGTTTTATGAAGTGCTGAAAAAACAAGGCGTTAAATTTGAGTTCTTTTCACAGGTGGATGAACTGATTCCGGATGGCGACAGCATCAGCCAAATCAATATTACCCAACAAGTTGCATTAAAATCCGGCCAACCCGAATACAATCCTCTGGTTCCTGTGAATGATTTGCCCTGCTGGCCGAGTGAACCTAACTATGACCAGCTTGACCCCAAACAGGCAGAACTCCTGCAGCAACATAATATTAATCTGGAATCCTTCTGGAGCGACTGGCCAAATGTGTATGAGCAAGCTTTTGGACAACCTCTGCCAACTAAACAGCTGAAAAAAGGTGTCGATTTTGACAAAGTGATATTTGGCGCATCCGTTGCGTCGCTTGAGCATTTATGTCCTCAGTTGCTTGCCCAAGATGAAAAACTACGTCTGGTTTCTGAAAAGGTAAAAGCGGTTGCGACTCAAGCCTATCAGGTTTGGACCAATAAACCATTGCAAGAACTTGGCTGGACAGATATGCCAGAAGGTCAGGATCCTGTGATGAGTGGCTTTACCGAACCTTATGATACCTGGGCTGCGATGAACCAGTTATTAATCCGTGAAGATGATTGGGCGCCGGGTATTGAAGCTAAAAATGTCGGTTATTTTTGCAGTGCACAACCGGTTGAATCTTATCCGCCAAAAACCGATACCGATTTTCCAAAACGCATGTATGAAAATGCCAAAACTGGCGCTATCAATCAGCTTAAAAATGAGATTTTCTGGCTCTGGCCCGAAGTGGCTAAAGCGGGTGAGTTTGACTGGGATTGCCTGCTGAGCAAAGACCCGACTATTTCAGGTGAGGCGAGATTTAACGAACAATATTGGCGCAGTAATATAGACCCTTCAGAGCGCTATGTTTTATCGGTCAAAAATTCAACTCAGTACCGATTAGGTACAGATGAAACTCAATTTGATAATCTGTACATTACCGGCGACTGGATTAAAACCGGCCTGAATGCAGGCTGTGTGGAAGCAGCCACCATGGCTGGTATGCAAACCTCACGCGCCATTTGCGGATTACCGCAAAAAATTGTTGGCGAATCTGACTTTAGTTAACGCAACATTCAGATTAAGCGATTATGGTGTGGGGGTGAACCATAAGGTTTCACCCCACACCAACAATCATGCTGGTTAGTAAGGCAAATGGGTGTATTCGCAACGTTTTTACAAGTAGGTTGGCTTAGCGCCGTAGGCGCGTAAGCCGACATCAACTCCGGTGTAATTTAAGCTGATAAGGAGTCTTGAAAAACCCAGGCCTTAGTCGCTGCTTTGAGTACAGAGCGGACGTTGGAAAGTCCTCAAGAAAGGATCAATAGACTTAACGGAAATGTCTCTAAAAATTATCCTACATTGGCATCGCCACAAGTTGTAGCTGTCAAAGACGCAGGCAAATTCTCTGGAAAATTTGTTTCTGATGGCAAAGTTATTGTGGAGTATACTGGTTCCGATGCTACCGTGGAATCCGGTATATTTCATGAAAGGTTACACGTCGATGAAGCCAATTACGAAACAGGCGGTTCACAACTTTTATACATGTACATCCATGAACCTCTGGAGCATGGGATATTAAATCCCCACGATCCGGATATAGATGATATAGGCATAGACTATTACAGGCATTTGAATTTTCCAGATAAATACCTTTTGCCAAATATAGACAATTTGCCGTGGGGAACCGAATAATGAAGTTATTAATGAAAATTATGCTGGGATTGGGAGCATTAATACTTTTATCATTGTTCTTAATCCAATATCTAAATGATAGAGGTGAAAGTCGGTTTCACAAAAAACTTGTTGCATACTGCCAATTCACTGAGATTGCAAAAGAGTTAAACTCTTTTTATCAAGCTAATGGGTACTATCTCTCGGAAAGCGATTGGCAGTTGAGCATTGATTTAAGTTTATTAAATGAACGATGTTATGAAGATTACTCAGAATATGATAATACTTTCTATGATATTTTTGGGGCTTCGTACAAATATGAAAAACTCAATGGGACAGGGATGCGTCTTACAAGAGTCCGTGGGAGGGAAGAACCACAAAATTTGGACTTTGAACAAATAATGGTTTTCAAATTAGGCAAGCGGGTTGAATAACAGCCCGCGTAGGTTGGGTCGAACGAAGTGAATCCCAACAATTTAATTTAACACCACCAAAATGTTGGGTGCGCCTCTGGCTTACCACAACCTACCACATATATAACATTTGAGTACAGATCGGACAATGTGAATTGGTATTTTTTAGCGCCAGCAAGCTTGACGCCTACGGTTTATATTTGAGCAGACAAAAAGCATGCTCTCGCGAATTATTTTCGGAGTAAACCCGCTACTAAGATTTATTGTAGGTCGCCATTTATGGCGAAAATAAACCTTGTTTTCCGGCTTACGGCATCAGCACCTGCATCGCTCAAATACCAGCCTCGATATAAGCAAAGCCTGACTACGACGGAGCCGTTTTCGCTCAACTAAATCAATAAAACGACGACATTCACGCCGCACAATTTATTAAGTTCTATATCAAGAGTGCATACGTATTCAAAAACTTAAACGTTTAAGATTGTGTTTGTTTTTTGTTATATTCTGCTAGGATTAATACAACATCATTAACAAAGGCGGAAAATACCCATGCGTTACTGGCCAATATTATTAACAAGTTTAAGTCTGAATGCTTTCGCAACTGACATCAGTGTTTATTCTCCAGACAAAAATATAAAGTTTACTTTTAGTGATACAGATGATCTCGCTAAATATTCCGTAGAATACAAAGGTGAAACGGTTATCAGCCCGAGTAAACTCGGTTTTACATTTGAAACAGCTAAACCTATGTACCGGGACTTTAACGTTAAAGAAATTTCCCGGGATCAGCAAGATACTCGCTGGGAACAGCCTTGGGGTGAAGACAGAATTGTTGAAAATAAATACAACGAACTTACGGTTCAGTTTAGCGACATTCATGATGCCAGTAACAAATTTAATGTCACCGCCAGAGTTTATAACGACGGCATTGGTTTTCAATACTATGTACCGTCTGAAGGACCTCGTGCCATTACGCGTGAACTTACCGAATTTACGCTTGTAGACTCACACAAAGCAACCGCGTACTGGATCCCGGGTCAAGGCTATGAGCGTTATGAGTATTTGTATAACGAAACGCCTCTGCAACAAGTCAGTAAAGCGAATACACCAATCACAATCAAAATGGGTAACGGTGTTCATGTTGCCATTCATGAAGCCGCTTTGGTGGACTATGCTGGCATGAGCTTAAACCGTGAAAAACTGGGGCGTCTGGTTGCCGATTTATCTCCGCGTTCAGACGGGATAAAAGTTAGAAAATCTGGCAGTTTCAAAACGCCCTGGCGTACCATTCAAATTGGCGACAATGCGGTTGATTTAATTAACTCTCATCTAAGCTTAAATTTAAATGAGCCGAATAAACTCGGTGATGTCAGTAGTTGGATTAATCCGGGTAAATATATCGGTATTTGGTGGGGCATGCATATTCAAAAATATACCTGGGGATCAGGTGAAAAGCATGGCGCAACCACTGAAAACACAATTAAATATATGGATTTTGCCGCTAAACATGGCTTTGATGGTGTTTTGGTTGAAGGCTGGAATACCGGCTGGGACGGTGACTGGATTGCTAATTCTGAATTATTTTCGTTTACTCAAAGCTACCCTGATTTTGATATTAAAAAAGTAACCGAACATGGCAAAAAAATCGGGGTAAAACTGATAGGCCATCATGAAACGTCAGGCGGCATCAGTAACTACGAAGCCCAAATGGAAGCGGGTTTTAAGCTTTATCAAGATATGGGTGTTGAGCAAATCAAAACCGGTTATGTGGCGCACGGCCAAAACCTTAAGCGCCGTGATGAAAATGGCATTATGCGCTATGAGTTCACCGACAGTCAGGATGTAGTCAATCACTTTATTCATAATGTCACCACGGCGGCAAAATATCAGCTGTCAATTAATACCCATGAATCAGTTAAAGATACCGGCCTGCGCCGCACCTACCCTAACTGGATTGCACGCGAAAGTGCGCGCGGTCAGGAATACAGCGCTGGTTGGGCTGCGCCAAATCCACCGTCACATATTCCGTATTTAGCCTTTACCCGAATGTTGTCCGGCCCGATGGATTTCACCCCAGGTATTTTTGATCTGGATTATCCGAGCATAAAAGGTGGCACCGAAGAGCATGGTTTAACCGAGATCATGCGTCCGCAAACGACGATTGCAAAACAGTTAGCTGAATATGTGGTGATATACAGCCCGATTCAAATGGCGGCAGATTTGCCGGAAAACTATGAAGCTAAACCTGAGCCTTTCCAGTTTATTAAGGATGTACCGACTGACTGGGAAAAATCGGTCGCGTTGCAGGGTGAAGTTGGCGACTATGTGGTTATTGCTCGTAAAGAGAAAAAACACCGCCACTATTCAGGCAACGACTGGTATTTAGGTGCAATAACCAATGAAGATTCGCGCACAATAGAAATTGATTTAGGCTTTTTAGATGAAGGCGTTCAGTACGAAGCGCAAATCTATAAAGATGGTAACCAAGCTGACTGGCGAACAAACCCATATGATATAGATATCATTAAACAAAAAGTGGATAGTCGGGTTAAGCTAAAAGTTAAACTGGCCGCAGCCGGTGGCGCCGCTATCCGTTTTAAAGCCTTATAAAATCTCGGTTGGGGATCATAAAGAGGTGATTTTCATCACCTCTTTTTCTTTTTTTGCAATTAATAAAGGCACTTATAACCAAAAATACTTTGCAGAACTGATTAAATTTTGACTAAAATGTGAAACGTTAACCCTGATTCAATAACCTATATAAACTGGATACTGGTTGTCCATCATACTGGATTAACGCCCTTCAAATAACAAGGAATCAAAATGCTTACTTGGCAAGATATTTTACGTTTTTCATCAAAAGGTAACCCTCAACCAAAACAAAAAGTCACAAAAACTCAAGAAGAATGGCGTCAGACCTTACCGGACGACGCCTTTCATGTCACCCGGGAAAAAGGCACTGAACGACCTTTTAGCAGCGACGCTTGTACCTTGTTTGAACCCGGCAAGTACCACTGTATTTGTTGTGATTCGTTATTATTTGATGCCAGTGAAAAGTTTGATAGTGGTACTGGGTGGCCTTCTTTCACTCAACCGGCAACAGAAGATGCAATCGCCTACAAAGCCGATGACAGTCATGCAATGCACCGTATAGAAACCGTGTGTAATACCTGTGATGCACATTTAGGTCATGTTTTTCCGGACGGCCCGCCACCTTCTTATTTGCGATACTGCATTAACGCAGTAGCACTAAAAAAAGCTGACTAAAAAAGCTGACTAAAATATCGGATTAAGAACAGTCATGTATTAATTGCCAATAGGCTTATTCGCTACAGGCCGGATTGGCGTTATACAAGCTCACCTTTATAGATTTTGTAATGGCGCTCAACATTGGCTGTTATTTTACCCCAATTCGATAAACGAACTTTTTGTTGATGAAAATCCAAAGCAGCTTGGTTTTTAAACGCTTCATATACAGTAAATCGGCTTCGCTAAATAACAAGCATTCGGGTTAATCTAGCCTGTTCCGGCAAAGCGTTTTTGATCAGGTTGAGCGCAGGCTCGGACACAATAATAAATCCTTTTAAAATGATTTTTTCCATCTAATAATTCCTTTGTCAGTTTACCTGTTTTCGAGCCGGTTATAATCAAATAAGCCATATTTCAGACCTTGATTTTGTTTTGCAACCTTGTGCAATAAGTCGCTGTACTGCCAGAACTCGGGATCGGTTCGCCTGATTGCATACCGGCTCTTAAGTTCAAAATAACCCTGCTCCGACTTAACCTGATTGAGCGAATGGATAAATGTATCCAACTGTTCTGCCTTTAAATACCAAAGTGCTTGAGGATAATCACCAATAAAACCCGGCGTCAGGGTCGCATAATCCTCACTGTATTCTCTTTGCTCTTCTTCATTCAGTAAGCTGGAAATATTAAAATGCGCGTTATTTCTCAGCAGTGTGTATGCCTGTATTCCAGCTTTTTCTTCAACCAAAATAAATGAAACTGGCGGTAATTGCTGAACAGCCTGATTGGCCAGTTGATTTAACAACGCCAGTTTATCAGCGGGGTTAATCTGATAAGTTTGATTATTTACATCCATTAATCTGAGTTTGATTAAATGATACAACTCATTTTGCGGATCATTACTTTGATACTGAATACCACTGGGCTGATTGAATTGATTTTCATCCGACTGTAAGTATTCAGCCAAATTCTGATGGGCTTTTCTGTACCAGTGAGCCTTGATTGGTTGCCTCTTGTCCTCGGGCAATAACGCCAGAAAATTTCGCTCACCTTCCAGCCGTAAAAAATCCATATACAGGCGAGTCAATAATTGATGACCCAAATTTCCATAAACATCAAAACCAGCGACTAATAAATAATGTATACGCTCAAACATGGGGTAATCAATAATCCAGGTTGTTTTCGGATTTTGGCCTACGAGCCCTTTAACCACGGTCGCACTGTCAAAATGGCGAAAAATGGTTAATGCCGCATTATCATTGCGCCCTTCACCCTGCCAGATTAGTTGTTCTGTTAAATGCTCTCCGTTGGCAAATAACTCATTGGCTAGCCGGGCTTTGGCTGTCATATATTCACTTTCATTTTCAGCATATTTGAGCCAGTTTGAAATAGGCAAAGCATTACTGTCTTCCGCTGCAGGTAACGCCAGTTTTTGTTTGGTTTCAGCCAGAAATCTATTGACCTGCTTATTTGCAGAAAACTCAGGATCCGCAAAAACTACCCAGAAGTGATCGTTAATGACATTCAGTGCAACCTGTCCGCGACATACAGGCCCTTTAATAAAGCCCATAATAATAAATTGAGCCTCATCTAACATAAACTGATATCTGGATTTAATAGGTAGCTCAGCAAAAGTAACAAACGGATTGGATGCTGATTCAATTTGATATCCGGGCAATTGCTTCACTGAATAATCAGGATGGATAAACAGTTTTTTAATTCGCTCAAATTTTTGCGAAGTAAGCGCTAACGGTAAATGCGTTTTAGCGAGCGTACTGGTTTTATCATGAATGAAACGATAATAAACTTGGTCTGTTTTTGGATCTTCAAAAGGTCTGCGGGTATCAATTATCTTGATAGGCTCGCCGGGCGGTGTGCTTGAACGAACCAGTTTAAAGTATTGGGTATCAGCGCCTTCATTTTTAACGTATAAATGCGCTAAAAACCAATGCTCGTATATATATCTGGCTGTTAACTGATGTTTTAATGAAGTCTGGTTAAAAAAAGCTTCCCACCTATATAACTGATGCTTAATAGAATCAGCCGGCTGCGCTATATTTGCCATTTTACCACCTGCGCTTATCCAGGATTCCAACAGAGTAAATTCTTCACTGGAAATCGCTGGCAGACCATATGGCATCCCGGCATGAGGATTGTTTTGTGCAAACTCTGAATAATCCTCAATACTAGAACAGGTTTGCTGCCGACTTAACGAAAAATCGTATTCATCTCCCAGAATTTTCGGCATTGGCTTATCCGATTTTGATTTCAACAATAAGCTCTGAAATAAAACACTGGCCATTACATTTGCCTGAGGGGTTTGCTCGCGTTCATTTAAAACCGGTTTAAATCCTCTCTCCCGCCACTGCTGAGTATGAGTCGCATCAATAAATAAGCGACTTGGATTAGTCGCGAGCAACCTTTCACCGTTATAAACTTTTTCCGGATGAATGCCTCTGTCAATCCCGGCAGGTGATGACAACTTGAGCTGGCAGGGCGCATCATAACATCCGTGACAGACAACACATCTTTGTTCTACTACTGGTTTTACCTGATTTAAATAAAATTCACCGTCTGATGAATCAGGCGCAACGATACGTTCAGTAACCGCAGCTTGACCAAACATTTGATCATATTGATTAAGACCCAATAAAGCACAGGCAGATAGAGATAATAATAAACAGGCTAAAATAATAAGTTTATTCATAACAATTAAGCATGACGTCCTTGTAAAGAAAAGGCAGATGAGAAGCAGTTAAAATTCAGAAAACTCAGTTAATACGCAATAAAGCTGATTAAGATCAATCGGTTTATCAATACAGGCGTTAGCACCTACCCGCGTATAATGTTTAATATCATCCGGCATGACATTGGCTGTTTGCATAATGATAGGGACATCTATATCCAGTTCCCGAATACGACGCGTTGCTTCAACGCCGTCCATTTCGGGCATTTGCACATCCATTAAAATAATATCAGGTTTGAATGTATGATATCCGTCCAGAGCCTCTTTCCCGTTGCCTGCCAAGATAATTTCAGCCTGTGTGGTTTCCAGCATATATTTTAAGATTTCCTGATTGATTTCGTTATCCTCAGCCACCAAAATTTTACGCCCCGTTAAATCAGGACACTCTGTTGATTTAACCGCTTTTGCTTCAATTGTCTGGTTAATGACTTCAGCTTTGATCAGGACAGAGAAACTACAACCCTGTCCGATTTCTGAATGAACTGTAATTTCGCCACCCATTAATTCAGCTAGCCCTTTACAAATAGCCAGCCCCAAACCCGTGCCACCAAATTTTCGTGTTGTACTCGGGTCTGCCTGTTCAAATGTATTAAATATTTTATTTAATTGCTCCGATGTCATACCTATACCAGTGTCTGACACTTTTAGCCTGAAACCAAAATTTTCAACCTGACTAATCACCACTTCTACTTTTCCTTGTTCAGTGAATTTTAAAGCATTTGAACACAGGTTAATCAAGATTTGATTAAAACGCGTGGGGTCCATTAACCAGACCGGCGGACAATGGTTTGAATAATGGATATCAAAAGCCAGCCCCTTTTCCCGAGCTTGCTGCCTGAACGGACTCAATACACTGTCTAGTAACTCATGCAAATTCACTTGGGTTATTTCCAGCGTCATTTTACCAGCTTCAATCTTTGAAAAATCGAGAATATCATTTAATAAAGTCAGTAAATTTTTTGCTGAATATTCTGCTTTTTTAACCCACTCAGCCTGAAAGTCATTTAGGTCTGACTTTGCAACTAGTTGTAACATGCCTAATACGCCATTCATCGGCGTTCGAATTTCATGACTCATGTTCGCCAAAAATTGAGATTTAGATTTTTCAGATTGTTCAGCAAGCTGCTTAGCGTGGGTTAAACGGGTCACTTGGTCGTCAATTTTATTGGCCATTTTTTGCATTGCGCTCATCAATTCATCAAACTCAGCATAATCGCTTTCCATTTTTTGTGTCTGATAATTACCCGTGGCAAACTGCCGACTCAATTCAATCATTTCGATTAGCGGCCGATTAATTTGTGCCGAGAAACGTTTGATGTAAAACACTAAGACTAATAAAAATACAACAAATAAAAAGAGTAAAGTTAAGATAGTCGTGACAAATATATAATGATGATCTGATTTATTTTGATGAACTTCAAGACGTAAATCGACCGGCTGACCATTTTTAACGACAGGCACATCGACCAGACTTGCTGCACTAAAGTACGAAGCAAATTGATTTAACTCAACTTGGGATATCGGATCTATCGCTAATTGGTATAAATAGTCTTGTGCTTGTTTAGTACTATTCAAATCGCTCATAAGTGCACTGATATCAATAAAACTCACCAAAATACCAGTGGTTTCATGAGGATTCACGATGGAATTATTTTGCTTTTGTAAGGGTATAATATAGGCCAGTAAGTAAGGTGTTTTCTTATTTACAAAATACCTGTCTCCTATCGCCTGATCATCTATATAGTTAAGGGTTGCCTGCACTTTTTCCGGGTTATCAACCATAATACTGTGGGCCAGTTGACTTAAAAAATCCGTTTCGATTTTCAGTGTACTGTAAGGATAAGCTTCAATGACAAAATCGGAATCATCCATAATCAAAGCCGCTTCTACCAGCTGATTTTGCTCGACATACGCCTGCAATTCTTTAGATACATACTGGGAAAGCAAAATATTTCTTGTTACCTCAACAATGGCTTCATTATTAGCCAATGACAAGCTATCAAATTTTACATGTAACAGACTATTATAAATTGAAGCAGCGGCAGTTTTACTCTCCCACTCTATATTATTTTCTACCTTATCCAGTCCCCGCTGATAAAAGTTAAATACCAGAACAATGCCGATCACCAGCATGGGCACCAAAATGACACTGGCTATGGTTCGGAATAAGACATCCTGATAATGCTTTTTCATATCAATACGCCTATTTCAGATGCAATAACGAACGTTCTGCAATGTGCTGCATATAGCTTACTGTTCGTTGCGCGTCCATTACGCCGCTGCCGTAACGGCTAAAGCCTTTGAATAAAACCTCCCAGATAATCGCCATTTCAGGGTTATTTGGCATCGGAATCGAGCTGGCCATTTGATTTAAAATCACCCTGACATTGGCTGATTGCATACTTGCCAACGCTTGAAAGGCTTTTTTATGGGTCGGGATTAATCCAAACTCGTTCCATAACCTTGATTGCACCTGGTAAGATTGAAAATAGTCAATTAAACGTTTTAATTCTGCTTGTTTAGGCCCGCTTAACGCCTGCTCCGGAAACGCAATTAAGTACACAGAAAAATAAGAGTGCATAGGTTGACCGTCTATTGTAGGTAGCGGCGCGACCCCTAAGCTGTCCCCCAATTGTTGCTTCAACGAATGATAACTCCAAAAGCCATCTATCAGATAATTCAGGTCTCCTGTTCTAAAGCGTTTCTGGGCACAGGTATATATGCATTTATCATCGACGACGCCTAATGAATTTAACTGCCAATAAAAAGTTAATGCTTGTTGCATTTGCGGTGTATTAAAATCAACAGTTTGCATCTCAGTGCTGTTGACTTGGTAAGGTAAGGCATTAAATGCAGTTAAAAAGGGTATAAACCAGTACATTTCATTGAAACTCCAGCCTATTTGATATCCTTTTTTCAGCTTCGTCGAATTGACTATTTCTTGCCAGCTTTGAGCAGGCCGGGTAGTTTTAGTTTTGTTGTAGTACAAAACTAAATGATTGCCTGAAATAACCGGAATACCCAGGACTTTGCCATTCAGGCTGGCCGTTTGAATATCTTTTTCTTTTATGTCGCCACTAATCCAACTGCCCGGAATTTCACTGTAATGAATATCAGATAAACCAATAAAATCGGCTGGCACCAGCATAGCATCCGGTATGGTCATCTCTTCATCCACCAATTGAAGCTGGCCTTTTAATTTGTTGTTATCTAACTGGATCGTCTCAAGCGGTATGCCGGTAGTAGAAGCAAAATCGTCTAATAATAATTTAAATTCATTGTTACTGAGTGTAGATACAAATTTTATCGGATCAGTTTCCGCCAATATCTTTGTAGGGCTTAATATCAGCAGAGAAAGCGCACAGATAAGGCGGCACTGCCATGCAAATAACGTCATTAAATCAACCAAATAATAGATTAGGCCTTTAGCTTTGCTTAATTCTAGACGGACAATAGAAAAAGCGCGAACAAAGTGTAATAGTTAAAAAATCATAAACCTGCTGTATTCAGATACAAAAAAAGCGCTGCGCCGCCTGCGTAAAAACCTGAGCCCCCTGATATTGAGCAATTGATGGATGATCACCATGGCGGGTATTGCAACCGGCATGCGCACTGCAGGTTAATGATGGAGAAGTAGCAACCCCAAATCCAACTATCAAAATGCCGGTCATTTTATGATAACCGAATTTTTATATAATTGAGGCGAATTCTTCAACTATCAACTAATATTGACTACTCTGGACAAACATAGTTGACGGACAAATAAATGAGTTTCAAACCCTTGTTTATACTGATGTTATTAAGCAGTTACTCTACTCAGTCAGGCGCCTTTGAATTAGAGTCTGACAGCCCATATTTAGCTATATGTAAATCTCAAGGCGCAGAAGTATATGGCACCTTTGAGCCCCCAACTTATGTTATCGAAACGGATCAGCCCATTTCGGGCTGGGTCAAACTGTCTTTTTCCATTCAAAAAGACGGGACACTCTCAGATATACAAGTTCGCTCAGCTCACCCAAACAGGGTGTTTGCGCGCGTTGCAGTTGCAACATTAAAAACAATAAAGTGCCAGCCGGGTTTAATTAATCAGCAAGCCACTCAAATTGAAAACCAGACTGCCACCTTACATTTTAACTATCCGAAAAAACTAGAGGGTAAATAAAGCCCAACCCTGTATCGCTTTATTTCGGCTTTAGCTTTAAACAAGAGGGCTTACAAGGTCACTATAAAACCAAAAAGAGCGCTAAAAGCGCTCTTTTTCTTAAACCCGGTTTAAATTAGCCAGTAATAAAATCAGATTTAAGGGCGAACCTGACCATTACCTAACACAACAAATTTTTGAGTTGTTAAGCTTTCTAATCCCATAGGGCCGTAAGCATGTAATTTAGAGGTTGAGATTCCAATTTCAGCCCCTAAGCCTAACTGGCCGCCGTCAGAAAAACGTGAAGATGCATTGACCATCACCACAGCGCTATTAACTCTGCGTACAAACTCATTGGCCCGTGCATAATTTTGCGTGCAGATCACCTCAGTATGGCCTGAACTGTACTGTTCAAGATGGCTGATACCGGCATCAAAGTCTTCAACCACTTTAACCGCAATTTCTAACGCCAGATATTCAGCATCCCAATCCGCATCTGTGGCAGCCTCTGCGCCATCAAAATACCCGATGCTCTTTTCGCAGGCATGAATTTTTACGCCTTTTTCTGCCAGCGCTTTTGCGGCAACCGGTAAAAACTCAGCGGCAATATCGCTATGTACCAGCAAGGTTTCTAAGGCATTACAAACGCCTGTACGCTGAGTTTTACCATTTAATAAGAGGTTAAGACCCATTTGAATGTCGGCACTCTCATCAATATATAAATGGCATACCCCTTTAAAATGCTGGATAACCGGAATTCGACTATTCTCGGTCACAAAACGAATCAGGCCTTCACCACCACGAGGGATAATTAAATCAATATCATCAGATAAAGTCATTAATTCGTTCATTACAGCTCGGTCAGTATCCGGCACAACACAAATCGCATTCGGATCTATATTTTGCTCAACCAAAGCTTCATGCAAACATTTCGCAATCACTAAATTTGAATAAAGCGCTTCTTTACCACCACGCAGAATGACTGCATTGCCCGATTTTAAGCATAATGCTGCAGCTTCAGCGGTCACATTCGGACGCGATTCATAGATCATTGCAATCACACCCAGAGGGATACGCATTTTACCGACTTGCATGCCGTTTGGACGGACTTTCATATCGTTAATGGTGCCAACCGGATCAGGTAACTGAGTCACTTCAGTTAGCGCGTTAGCCAAATCCTGAATTCGCTCTGGTGTCAGGCGCAAACGGTCAATCATGGCATCGGTTAAACCATTTTCTTTACCCGCAGCTAAATCTCTTTCGTTTTCACTGATAATAAAATCAGTACGCTCAATAAGTTTGGCGGCCATTGCGCTTAAAGCTGCATCTTTTTGAGCAGTGCTTAAATTGGCAACTGAAAAAGATGCTTTACGTGCATCTTTTGCCATTTGTGCGATTGAAAAGCTCATCTCATATAACCCTTTTTATAAAATCACGAGATCGTCTCGGTGAATAATGACATCACTCGGACAATATCCTAAAATATCTACAATTTGTTGGCTTTGTTTACCTTGAATCTTGGTTAATTCAAGTTGGCTGTACTGGCTGATACCCTTGGCAATTCGCTCACCCTGCTGATTAATCAGATAAACAGCATCACCTTTTTGAAAACTGCCGCTCGCCGCTGTGATACCTATGCTTAATAAAGACGCACCTTTGGTTAAAACAGCCTGTTCAGCGCCTTTGTCTAAACTAATGTCGCCTTGCGATTTTAGCGTGTACTGCAACCAGTGTTTGCGTGCTTTTTTAGGCGTTGCCTGTCGTTTAAACCAAGTACCTTGTTGCTCTTTTTGCAATAACTTATCAAACACCTGGCCTTTTCGACCATTTACAATCAAAGTATGAATACCGTTAAAAGTTGCTTTTTCAGCCGCTTCAATTTTGGTTCGCATACCACCGGTTGCAATTTTATTAGTTGTACCACCGGCCAGCGCATATATGCTGTGATCAACCAAATCGACATTATCAATTAACTCGGCTTTTGGATTTGATCTGGGGTCCGCTGTGTACAAACCATCGATATCACTGCAAATCATTAATAGATCAGCATCTGAAACCTGGGCAACCATAGCGCCTAAATTATCATTGTCACCCACTTTAAGTTCCTGAGTAGCAACCGAATCATTTTCGTTCACTATGGGTAAAATGCCATTATTAAGCAACTCGCGGATGGTATTTTTGATATTAACGTAACGACGTCTGTCCGCTAAATCATCATGGGTAATGAGGATTTGCGCACAGGGAAAATCAAAAAATCGCGCCCAATTGGCCATCATTTTAGTTTGCCCAACCGCCGCCATAGCTTGTTTTTCAGCAATGGAAGGCACTTCACCATGGGCAATCAAACCTCGCCCTGCGGCAACACTGCCACTGGAGACAATGACAATTTCTTTTCCCTGCTGGCGGCATTCAGAGATATATCTGGCAATGGGTAATAAAAATTGTCCGGTACACCCTTGACCGTCCGGTGCAATTAATGCACTTCCCACTTTAATAACTGCGCGATGCCAGCTGAACAAACCCATGATTGATGATTCTCGATAGAAAACTGAAATGAAAAGAGTTCATTATACTCAAACCGCCTTGAAATGCGAGATTCTATGAAAGATAAAGCCGTTAAAAATCGAATAAATTTGACTCCGAACCACTTTGATTTCAACGAAACTCACTTTCGCTAAGTCTTATTTTGTCAGATACTCATTAATACCATGGCTGTTTGCAAATCTGTGATTGAATTTACGTTTAGAAACATTCATTTTTACAATTTAGTGCTATTATCAATCAGTATTTAAAGATTTAATGGTTTATTAAGGGGCTTTTTCGTTATAATGAACTCGTTTGAGCCTTTTAACACAGTATTCAAACGGCTTTATTATACCAATAACAAGCTAAATGGCCTTTTTATGTTATCTGAAATTGCGTCACAACCTAAAGCGGAAAACGGTCCCGCTATTTTATTTTTCAGCGGTGGGTCTGCTCTTGCCAAATTGAGTAAAGCAATTAAGCAATATACGCATAATAGTTTTCATTTAGTGACTACGTTCGATTCCGGCGGCTGCTCTGCGCAATTACGACAACATTTTGATATGCCTGCCATTGGTGATATCCGAAACCGTTTATTAGCGTTAGCCAATGATCAGAATGTAAATATCGCTTCAGCGATTAAACTACTTAACCTTAGATTTCCAAGCGATCAGTCGCAAGCTCAACTTGAGCAAAAGCTAAAAGCCATTATCAACCGGCAAATGCCGCATTTTCAAAAAATCACGCCCGCCAGTCAAAATATTATCTGCAACTATTTAAAGCATTTTTACTCAGTTATGCCCGCAGATTTCAGCCTGAAATCTGCCAGTATAGGTAATTTATGTCTAACCGGGGGGTATTTATTGGCCAATCGACAGCTTCAGCCGGTTATTGAACAATTCAGTCATATACTGGATGTAAAAGGTAAAGTGAGTCCGATTATTGAAGATCTGTACCACCTAATCGCAGAGTTCGCTGACGGTCAGACAGTGGCAGGTCAGCACAATATTACCGGCAAAGAAGTTAAACCCATTAACCAAAAAATCAGTCAGGTATTTTTATCTGAAAGTGAATTTCAGCCAACCCCCATAACACCCGCCATTAACGCTCAGTTACAAAAAGATATCACTTGTGCAGACCTGATTTGCTATCCGCCCGGTAGTTTTTATTCAAGCATACTGGTTAACTTAATCCCTCAGGGTGTTAGCAGCAGCATAGCGCAGGCAAAATGTAATAAAGTGTATGTACCCAATTTAGGAACGGATCCTGAGCAATACGCAATGAGTATGATGGATACAATTAATGCCTTGCTCAATTACCTCAAACGCGGTTGCCAAATTAATACTCAAGATCAGGATTTGCTCAATTATGTTGTCCTCGATGAGCAAATTAGTCAGTGTGTCAGTTTTAATGATGAAGCGCGTCTGGCCAGCCATGGCATTAATATCATACGGGCTAGTTTAGTCTCTCCGGAATCGGCTCCCTACTATGACAATAAAAAGCTGTCAGAGCTTTTAATTTCACTCGCCAAATAACAAGTGTTTATTTTTTGAACTATAATAATTAGGTCCTGTTGCTGTTTATCAGGTACTCCACAACGTTAAGGAGACTCACCATGATAAAAGTTAAATCCTGTATTACAGTCATCGCCCTCTTACTGTTAAGTATAAGTGCAGTTGCCGGCGAATCAAACCAAGCAAAAATTAAACGCGCCATGTCAGCAGCGCCCAGTTCAATTAGCGAATTTGCAACTATTTTAGACTCTGACGGCAGTGTGCTCAGAGCTGGCAGCAATGGCTGGACCTGTTTACCCAATACTCTGCCAGACGATAAAATTCCGATTTGCAATGATGCAGTCTGGATGAAAGCCATGCAAGCCCTGCAGGCTAAAGCCCCTTTCACAACAGACAGAATTGGCATTTCTTACATGTTAAAAGGTGATTTTGGCTCTGGCGTGAGTAACTCAGATCCTTATCATAAAGATCATAAAAATGCCGATGATTATGTAGAAACCGGTCCGCATCTGATGATTATTGTACCTAAAGAATTATTGAAAGGTGTACCAACCGACCCGAGTATTGGTGGTCCATATGTGATGTGGGCTGATACGCCATATGCGCATATCATGATCCCGATTGATAACAGTAAAGTTATGATGCATAACCATAAACACTAAAATAAAGCCCCGAATTTCCGGGGCTTTATTACTGCTTTAATGTATCTGCTATTCACTATCATCATTAACCTCAGTTGAGGTTAATTACAAAACTTTTTTCAGAAAACTAGGGAGTCGCATACCTGCCTGATGAATGGCTTCGTTATAATATTCAGTTTGTTTCGAAAAAGTTTCAGCATCTGATTGTCTGAATTCACCAAATTCGCCGTCTTTTCGGGCCAAGGTACACGACCAGTAACCACTTGGATAGATAGGTTGAGGAAACGGTATTGTCTGCACATCTGAAAATCCAACTTCGAGCATGGCTTGTCGCATCTCTTTAATTAATTTTTGATGCAAAATAGGCGATTCACTTTGCTGAACTAAAATCCCGTCCGTACGCAAGGCATTTAGACAACTGGTATAAAAAGCACGATTGAATAAGCCTTCTCCCGGCCCAATCGGATCGGTGGAATCGACAATGATAATATCCAGTGATTCAGGTAACGTTTTATGCATAAACTCAATACCATCATCATATATCAGATGTGCACGAGGATCTTGATTGCGCTCACATAATTCAGGAAAGTAAGTTTGCGCCATTTGCGTAACCAAAGCATCAATATCAACTTGATGCACAGCATTGACCGAATCATGCTTTAAGACTTCGCGTAAAGTTCCACAATCTCCACCACCAATTATCACCACATTTTGCGGATTTGGATGCGTAAATAGCGCCGGGTGAGCCATCATTTCGTGATAAAGAAAATTTTCACGGGTACTGACCATAGTGCAACCGTCAATCACCATTAAATAACCAAAATCTGTGGTTTCATAAATTTCAATTTTCTGAAATCTTGAGTGTTTTTCAACCACTTTATGTTTGATGCGCAATGAAAGTGCCAAGCCGGTATTTTCACACTGCTCAGTAAACCAGTTTGGTGAAGATAAATCAGACATTCCAGTATCCTCAAATACAAATCAGGCTGCAATAGTCACCCCGATCTTTATACGCTAAATGAATTCATAAATTCTGCCAGCCTTATTTAGCTCTGGCAATGAATAATATCCTTTGTTCAGACAAGAAAATGTTAGCAGGCTTTGTCATTTAAGATTAAACTACGTGTTTTTGTTGATTGTTTATTTATCCCGGTATGACAGACGCTTTAATTTCTCAGGCTAAACAGATTTATAACATTGCTAACTGGAGCGATGGCTATTTTGATATTGATTCTTACGGTAATCTGGTTGCTCAACCAAAAGGACAACCGCAGACTCAGGTCAGATTAAATAAAATTATTCAGGCGCTCAAGGAAACCGGATTACGTCTGCCTGTTTTACTTAGATTTACAGACATATTGCGCGATCGAGTGGGCTCACTTAACAGTGCGTTTAGTGATGCTATTGAGCAAGTTAATTATCAGGGACGTTATACAACCGTTTACCCTATCAAAGTAAACCAGCAATTCAGTGTGATTGAGCAATTGCTCAAAGCTGAGCCGCAAATTGGTTTAGAGGCTGGTAGTAAACCTGAACTTTTAGCCATTTTGGGCGCAACCGACAAACCGTTAAAACTAGTCTGTAATGGTTACAAAGACTCAGAGTTTTTAGAACTCGCCAGTATTGCCAAACAAATGGGCCATCAGGTCTATGTTGTGGTCGAAAAACTGTCAGAACTGAATACCCTGTTAAAAGTGATTAAACAATTCCCTACCGCACCGAGTATCGGGATCCGAATTCGACTGAATTCGGTTGGTAAAGGAAAATGGCAAAATACAGCCGGCATTAAAGGTAAGTTTGGGTTAACGTCCAGCCAGTTATTAAAAGCCATTGAAATGCTAAAAGCCGAAAATCAGCTCGATTTATTTCAATTGATTCATTTTCATATTGGTTCCCAAATTGCGAATATCCGGGATATTCAGATTGCAATCAGGGAATGTGCGCGTTATTACACTGAACTTAAACAATTAGGTATCAATATCACAACCTTAGATGTCGGCGGTGGTTTAGGTGTGGATTATGAAGGCAGTGGCAGTCGCAGTCATTGCTCGATGAATTATGATATGTCTGAATATGCTAGAAATATAGTCACAGGTATTGCTGATATCTGTCGGGAGAGCGATGTCCCTGAACCCAATATCATTACTGAATCGGGTCGTGCAATAACAGCACATCATGCCGTATTAATTACCAATGTTATTGATATTGAAACGCCTTCCAAACCACTTGATGATTTGGAAACACTCACTGATTTAGCTGAGGATGCACCGCTGGAAAGTCAGGAAGTGGCTGCATTGAATCATAAATTAAACGAACGAAATGCGCTAGAGTGCTACCATGATGCGATTCATTATTTTAGTGAAGCTCAGCAAAAATTTGTTTTAGGGTTATTCAGTTTGTCTCATTGGGCTGAATTTGAAGCCCTTTATTTTACGACTCTGCATCATATTAAACAGAACCTGAATGATAAGGCTCGTGCTCATAGAGAAATTCAGGAAGAGTTAGATGAAAAGCTAGCGAGTAAGTTATTCTGTAATTTTTCATTATTTCAGTCATTACCGGATGCCTGGGGTATTGATCAAATATTTCCGGTTGTTCCTTTACAAAAATTAGAACAACCACTGTCCATGAGAGCGATTATCCAGGATATTACCTGTGATTCCGATGGTCAGCTTAAACAGTATGCAGATGGAATGGGCATTGAAGCCAGCTTGCCGCTACCTGTATATAAAGCGGGTGAAGAGTACTTATTAGGCATATTTATGGTCGGTGCCTATCAGGAAATTTTAGGCGATATGCATAATTTATTCGGCGATACGGATTCAGCGCATATTGAATTTGATGCTCAGGGTAACTGGAAAATTAACCACACTTTATTTGGCGACAGCGCAGAATCAGCGCTGGCAACGGTTCATTTCCAAAAAGAAACTTTGCTTGAAAACTATCATACGCAGTTGCAAAGCTCTAACTTGTCCAACGATCAAAAAGATCAATATTACCTTCAGCTCAAAGCCGGGATTGAAGGGTATACCTACTTTGAAGACTAAACGATCAAGCCAGGTTAAATAGACTTAACCTGGCATCTTAAATTACCTCAGCTGCGCATAATAAAAATTGCCCACCTATTCTATACGCAGCTCAGGTTAAATTGGTTTTCCAGCCCGCTATCAAGCCAATTTCTGACTAAACTTAAAACCGACTTAGCGCAATTCTGGCTTTTGTATTATGCTTATCTAAACTCATCACTCCCTATCCAAAACCAACGATTGGCTTCGATTATCGGGAATACGTCAGAATGACAACTGAAAAAATCGCATTCAATAGAAAGATACGAAAGTCATCCTCAAAAAGAAAACTCGCCACCATTGTTTCGCTTTTAATCTTTGTGATATTTGTCGTTTTTGCCCTATCTTTTATCCAATCGACGATTATGGATTCAGTTCGTGCCTATGTTCGTGGTGAAGGCCTGTATGCAAAAGCTCAAAAAGATGCAGTGACTGCACTTACGTCATACAGCTATACTCAGGATAAAAATGAGTTTCAGGCATTTCAACATGCCCTGTTAATTCCGTTAGGTGCCAGACAGGCACGAGAGACTTTACAATCTGATAGCCCTGATTATCAATTAGCCTATCAGGGTTTTCTGGTCACGAAAAGCCACCCTGACGATATTGACGGCATGATTCACTTTTTTCTCAATTTTGAGCACTTTCCCTATATGAAAGATGCAATTGCACTCTGGACTGAAGCCGACCAGCTTATTGCAGAACTAGAAAAGCTCGGCTTTGAGATAAAACAAGCAATTGAAAATAATGATAAAACTTCATTAGTGCAGTTAACCGAGAATTTAAAAACTCTTAATAACAAGCTCAATAATATAGAATACGAATTTTCTTTGGTACTCAGTGAAGGCGCACACTGGATTACACAAACGTCACTCGTGATTAACGCGATCTTGATTAGTGTCATTCTGGCGCTTGTTCTGTTTTTTACCCGCCGGATTTTTCAAAGTATTATTCAGACAGAGCAAGATTTATTAGTCAGCGAAAATCGCTTTGAAAGCTTATTCCGAACCAATTTGCTCGCGATTGTAGACTGGGATAAAGAGGGCGCCATCACAGATGCTAATCAAGCTTTTTTAAATATGCTCGGCTTTACCAAAGAGGATTTAAAAGGCGGTAAGATAAACTGGAAAAGTATTACACCGGCAAAATGGCAGCCGCAGGATGAAAAAAAGTTACCTGAGATATTAAAAAAAGGTCATTGCAAACCATTTGAAAAAGAATTCATCGCTAAAAATGGTCAGCATGTGCCTGTCTATCTGGGCGCTGCTTTGCTAGGTGGTGAAAGCAGTAAAGGCATTGCTTTTTTTATTAATCAGTCTGAAACTAAAAAAGCGCAGAAGGAAATGCGTCTGGCGGCGACTGTATTTAACTCAAGCAGTAATGGCATCATAATTACCGATCAGAATTTTTGTGCGGTTTCTGCCAATGAGACTTACCTAACATTAACAGGCCAAAGCAAGGGTGAAGTACTGGGCAATATACCTGAATTCATTCGTCCGCCCAGTATGACTGACGAGTTAGCACAATCCATTAATCAAACGCTTTTGATTAATAGTCACTGGCATGATGATTTACCAATACATTCTAAGGTCGGTATCGAAATACCGGTCGAAGTATCCATTAATGCGGTCAAAGATAACAACGGCCAAGTTTCTAATTTTGTTATTATTTTAAATGATATTACAGAGCGGGTTGCAACTGAGAAAAAGCTGCGTTACCTGGCACAATACGATTATCTGACGGGGCTTGCGAACAGAGCATTTTTTGCAGAGCGCCATAGCCAGGCATTGCACAGAGCAAAACGACTGGATTCTATGGTGGCAATTCTATTTATCGATCTGGATAAATTTAAACCCATCAACGACCAGCTCGGACACGAAGTTGGCGATGGTTTATTAAAAGCGATATCAGAGCGTATAACCAGTCAAGTCAGAGATACTGATACCGTGGGCCGACTCGGCGGAGACGAATTTGTTGTATTGCTCGAAGATTTAACCGAGGTGGAGTCTGCCAAACAAGTGGCAACAAAAATTATTTCCGCGATTAATCATCCGTTTTCGGTCAATGAATATAATTTATCCGTTGGTTGCAGCATTGGGATAGCCATGTATCCGGAAGATGCTCAGTCATCGGAAGAACTGATAAAACAAGCCGACTTAGCCATGTATCATGCAAAAGAAGCTGGTCGTAACCGATTTATGCTATTTAAAAAAGAATTTGTATAACTGTACGTTTTCAAATTACACACGAAAGCTGTAGGATATTTATTCCGGTCAAGTCGCGCCTACATATTCCTCCCAGCTCAAATTATAAACAAAGATAAACACGCCCCAGAAAGCTTAGTTTTTTAGCACTTCAACCTGATATCGACTCAGTTTGTCTCTGCGGCGTCTTATCCAGATTTTGTGAAGCTCTTCGACTACTAATAAACTTAACGCCATTAATAAAAGCTGAATCCATTCTTCTAAAGTAATCGGTTGTAACATGAGCACATCAGCAAGACCCTGAGTATACATAGCACCAATATGCACAAGTTGAGCAAGTGGTACCGCGCATACCAAAAACGGATTACGCAATAAGGACATTTTGAACAGTGACTGAGTTTCTGAACGACTGTTAAGTGCATGAATATTGCCAAAAATAACCATCAGCATAAGGGTTAAATTTCGGGCATGTTCAAGGCTATGACCCAATTCTAACTGCCAGCTAAAGTTTGCAAATGCCACAAAGCCCATAACACCGCCGACAACCAATACATGCTCTACTAAATGAGTTTCAAATACAGCTTCTTGAGGCGAACGGGGCAAAGCTTTAAGTTCGTTACCTTCTTTGGGCTCAAATGCCAGCGCTATATCCTGAAAACCGTTTGCAATAAGATTTAACCAAAGTAGCTGAACCGCAATCATAGGCATAGGTAAACCCGCCATCACACACAGGAAAAATAATAAAATAGCCGAAAAACCAGTTGCTATCAGCAAACCTATGACTTTTCTAATATTGCTATAAACCACTCGCCCCTGCTCAATGCCCGCAACGATAGACGCGAAGTTATCATCAGTAATAATAAGATCAGCTGTTTCTTTGGCTACATCTGTTCCCCGTTTACCCATTGCTATACCCACATTTGACTGGCGCATAGCCGGTGCGTCATTAACTCCATCTCCAGTCACAGCAACAAAATGTCCCTCTCTCATAAAACTATCAACAATCAGTTTTTTCTGATAAGGCTCTATTCTCGCAAATACTCTGACTGGACGAATCAGATTGTCAAAGGCTTCTACATCCTCTGATTCTAAAGCTTTTATCTGAGCTCCGGTTACCACATTATCCTTTTCAGTTGCCAACCCCAGTTCAGTTGCTATAGATTTAGCTGTAGCCGGATGGTCGCCGGTTATCATAGCAACACCTATCCCGCCTTGACGACATTGCATAATGGCTTTTTTAGCATCCTGGCGAAGCGGATCTATCATAGCCACCATACCTAAAAAGGTCATTTGAGTTAATTTTTGATCACGCTCAGATTCTTTTTTAGCCAGAGCAATAATCCGGTAACCCTTAGTCGCTAACTCAGTGAACTGGTGCTCTATAAAAGCAGAATCTATCGGTATAATTGAATTATCAGTTTGCATGTAAGTACACATGCTTAATATTTTTTCGGGGCTCCCTTTTGCATAAATATAAGTTTTGTCATTTACCTGATTTATAATCCCACTATAGGCATTTTCTGACTCATATGGGATCAGTGTAATTTGCGCCTGCTCACTCCTCAATTCGCTTATCGACATTCCAAGCTTTTTAGCCATGACTAAAAATGCAATATCGACAATATCGCCGTTAGAGGCCCATTCCCCGCCAGCGTAATCCAGCTGACTTTCATTGGCGAGCACGCCAGCAGTACATAACTCACACAATGCAGCCCAGGTATCGGGCTGTGTATTACCTTGCGCTGTCACCTTGCCGCCTGGCGCAACCCCTTCACCTGTCACTGAAAACGCTTGATCATCCGGTAATACAATCTTTGTGATTGTCAGCTCGTTAACGGTTAATGTGCCGGTTTTATCGGAGCAAATAAAAGTGGCAGAACCCAAAGCTTCAACGGCAACTAATTTACGAATAATGACATTATTTTTGACCATTCTAGACATACCAATAGCCAGTGCGACCGTTAACGCGGCTGGTAAACCTTCCGGTATAACAGATACCGCAAGGCCTATTGTCATTAAAATCATTTCTTCAACTGAGTAGCCGCCTTTTAGCAACATCAACGCAGTTAAAGCCGCAATTGCAAGTAAAATGCCGGCTGCAACCTGATAGGTAAATTTACGAATACGTATCATCAACGGAGGCTCAGATACACGTTTAGCCGTCACCTGTTTAGCGATCTGGCCTAATTGAGTGCGACTGGCAGTCGCTGTAACTCTGCCCTGAGCCCGTCCCTGAGTAATGATACTGCCAGCAAAACATTGGCTCACCTGCTCCGATAAAGCCGCGCTACTTGATACAACTGCATGCGCTTTTTTAGTGACCGCTAAAGATTCCCCGGTGAGCATAGATTCATCAACTGCGAGATTTTGACTGGATATCAACTCAATGTCAGCCGGGACCTTATCTCCAGAAGCAAGTAGAATAACGTCGCCGGGTACGATTTCTTCAACATCCAGAGTTTGAATTTGACCATCCCTTAATACATGGGCCGTGCCTTTGACCAGATTTTTTAAGGCCGCTGCGGCCCTCTGTGCAGAATACTCCTGAATGGTGCCAATACTGGCATTAACCAATAGAACAATAATAATAAAAACGCCGCTGGGGTTTTGTCCTAAAGCAAAAGAAATAACAGCAGCCAACAATAAAATATAGATAAACGGACTGAGAAACTGTCTTAGAAACAATATGCTTAGACTTGGCAAAGCAGCATTTGGAAGTCGGTTATAGCCGAACTTGGCCAAGCGTCCAGCGGCTTCTTCAGATGTTAACCCGGATTCAATATGTGAGGTGTGAGTTGATTCTGCATTCATTATGACGCTTCCATGGTGCAAAGTTTGACGGCCTGAAGATATTTTAGCCTTGCCATTTTTAGATTATAGAAGCCAGATCAAATTAAGTGCATTTAATGGTCTGCTCGATTAGGCAAATCATTCACCATAACAGCGTTGTATTAAGTGCTAACAAAGCAAATAGAATCAACATTAAACTGATCTTAAATCGCAGCTATGGCGTACTAATAATGCAATTAAGCGCACTTTCATCTTATCAATGCTCAATTTTCAAACGATATGATAAATAATTCGTCAGGGATAAAATAAAATGACAAATTTAATAAAAATTTCATTAAAAAGTGCGATTTTTTTGCTGAACTTAATTGACTTTTAGCACTCAATATTGGAGAGTGCTAATCAAGGTTGGCAGTCATAACGATAGACTGCTAAACAAACAGAACGATTTCATTGTTAAATTAATACGGAGCTCAACATGGCCAATATGTCTGCATCTACAGCTTTAGTTCTTTCACCGCAAACCGGTAGTTTAGATGCTTACATCCAGTCAGTAAACAGCATTTCAGTGCTAAGCGCTGAAGAAGAGAAAAGTCTGGCTGAGCGATTATTTCATGACGGTGATCTGGACGCGGCACAACAGTTAATCATGTCGCATTTACGTTTTGTCGTACATATTGCAAAAAGTTATTCAGGTTATGGTTTACCACAAGCTGATTTAATTCAGGAAGGTAACATAGGTTTGATGAAAGCCGTTCGCCGGTTTGATCCATCAGTGGGTGTCCGCCTGGTTTCCTTTGCTGTTCACTGGATCAAAGCAGAAATTCATGAATATGTACTGAAGAACTGGCGTATTGTTAAAGTTGCAACGACCAAAGCGCAACGAAAATTGTTTTTCAATTTACGTAAATCCAAAAAGCGTTTAGGTTGGTTTAACAATGCTGAGGTTGATAAAGTTGCTGATACGTTAGGCGTTAGCCGCCGTGAAGTATTGGAAATGGAATCAAGAATGAGCAATCAGGATCAGGCATTTGACCTGACAGGCAGTGATGACGACGAAGGTCCAAATTTTGCCCCCGCTCAGTATCTTGAAGATGCTCAGTCTGACGTTGCAACAAGTGTTGAATCTAATCAATGGGAACATCATGCGAACAAACGCTTGCTCAACGCGATTTCGACTTTGGATGAACGTAGCCAAGATATTATTCGTGCGCGCTGGTTGGATGACGGTAATAAAATTACCTTGCAGGAATTAGCGGCTAAATACAGTGTTTCAGCCGAGCGTGTTCGCCAATTAGAATCCAATGCGATGAAAAAATTAAAGAGCGCTATGGGCGAGCTTTAATATAATAACCCGCTCTAAATAATGCTAAAAATAGCCAGCTTGTCTGGCTATTTTTAATTTACCCCTGTTATAAATGTTCAAATCCTACATAAATACCTTAGCTCAACGCACTTAAATATTTTCCGAATAACTATAGCTAGATAAATATAAATTGACGTAATCAGCTATATAACCCCTTGTTTTACATTTTATTTTACCGAACTGGACAAACCAGCCCGATTTTGACCGTTTTGTTATTGCGTCAATTCATCAATAGATTAAAATTAAGTGCTAATAATTAAAATAATCGCTTGAGCTTAATCGCAACAGCAGGCTTTATAAAGGAATAGCCATGGAAAACTCAACAAGGTGTCATGTTGAAACGCCCCACCCCTATCTGGACAACGACCTTAAAATAGATTCGTATACTTTTAAATATATGTGCAAACTGTTTGAGCAAATTGCACAATACTGGCAACTAGAAATGCCGTCAGTCGGACAAGAGTCTCAACTTCTTGTATTTATTCAAAATCGCATTAAGCTGGATTTAAACTATTACATAGAATATAAAAATGCGGTTCATGTCATTAAAGAGCTATGTGCTGTTCATGGCGATCCGCAAGGTTATATACAACTTTTAACCGATCCCAGCGGCCTGATTACGCCAGCTACGACCCCCATTGCGCGAGCTCGCCAGAAAGTGTCCAACGAATTTATCACTCTTGCGTTGGCCATAGGTGGATTCAAAACGTTTGGCGCTAAAAATGCACTAGGTTACATCAGCGGCGGTAATATAGAAAATAATGTACCTTACCGGGTTTTCAAGGACGTATAAAAATGACTCAACAAACCGATATCCTCATTATTGGCTCGGGCGTCGCTGCGGCTGCCATTGCACAAAAAATACTGAATGCAAATCCACTGGCTAAGATTACAATGCTTGAAGCCGGCACAAAAGTGAAGATGCGAGACTTTGCTCTACACCAGAATTATTTAATCACAGGTCAGCTTCCTTACGAATTTTGCCAGGATCAGGCCTATCCAACCAAAGATTCAATAGGTGAAAATGAATCACTTGGGCCAACCCTTATTCCAATGCAAGGCTCACGATTAATGATGTATGGTGGCTCAACCGTACACTGGGGGGGGTGGTCGTTCCGATTAAAGCCTGAAGATTTTAAATTAAAGACACTGGCAAAAAGTGGTATAAAGGCACTGAAAGGCGATTATGATCTGCTTGACTGGCCTATTAATTACGATGATCTGGAACCCTTTTATTGCGAAGCTGAGCATTATATTGGTGTATCAGGTGACTCAGCCGATCCCACAGTGCCAAGAAGTACGGCATACCCTTACCCTGAATTTCCATATACGCTAGAAGACAAGCCCAGTATTCTGGCGATGAAAAAATTAGGCATTGAATACAGCCATATGCCCATCGCTCGCCATGGTGTCAGTGCTTCTGATTCACCCCACCCTCCCTGTCAAACAACAGGGACTTGCAAATACTGTCCTTTTGGTGCGCGTTATGTTGCAGCAAATTACATAGACGAACTGACAGAATTTCATAATTATCCAAACTTTCACCTTAAAACCAATGCAATTGTTGAAAGCTTAATTATGAGTGACAAACATCAAGTTCAGGGGGTGACTTATATAGATAAACATATTTCCGAGCACCAAATTCAAACGCTGAATGCAAAACTTGTCATTCTGGCAGCCGGGGCAATTGAATCATCTAAATTATTATTACGCTCACAATCCGATCACTGGCCAAACGGGGTCGGTAATGATCAGGATTTGGTCGGCCGTAACCTGATTACTCACCCCTACTTAATGTTTGAAGCAGACTTACCGGATAATCCTGATGGTCTGATGCCGGAGATGGATTTTCCAACCCTGGTTTCCCGCCATTTTGACAGTGAAGCAGAGCAAGCATTAGGTAAATACATCATAGTGAATCCATCGGCTAGCATAGGGACTCGGCTAGCTAATGAGATGCAAAGTGGTAAACCGTTCAGTGTGATTAAAGATGAAGTAACAGGCAAAAGTAAAATACAACTACATGTTTTACTTGAGATTTTCAGTCAAAACAGAAATCGTTTGTTTAATGCAACCAAACGCAATCACTTAGGCCTGACAGAAACCGCCATCGAGTTTGATCAAGGACCCGACTTTAACCAGAGACTGGCGCAAATTCAGCAAAACATGACTCGAATTTTCGAAGCGATGGGCGCTAAGGATACTCGGCTTAAAACCATCTCCTGGCGTGCGGATCATGCCGCCTGCACCACACGAATGAGTGAAGATAAATACACAGGTGTGGTAGATAAAAATTTAAAAGTATTTGATATCAATAACCTGTTTATTTGTTCAAATGCATCATTTTCTAGCCTAGGCGCGGTTAATCCGACACTAACTCTGACTAGTTTAGCGATTCGCCTTGCAATGCATCTGAATCAAACTGTCATACCAGAACTCGAACACGCTGAACAGCAGACGCCTAGTCTGCAAGAGGAAATTAGTTAAATGGATATATCAGAACAAAAACAAGCGCTTTATAAGCAATTGCAATCTGCGATTGAGCTTGAACTCAGCACGTTACCACCCTATTTAACTGCTTTTTTTTCAATCCATGAAAATTCCAATGCTGCAGCGGTAAATGCCATTCGCAGTGTCTTTATGGAAGAAATGCTACATTTGTGTCTGGCGGGCAATGTTATGGTTTCAATCGGCGGTCAGGTAAAACTAGGCCCAAACAATATTCCCAGTTACCCTTGCATTCTTGGTTTTAAAAACAGGGAATTTGAAATTGATTTGGCTCGCTTTTCAAAACAAAGTATCCAGACTTTCAGGCGCATTGAATTGCCCGATGGAATGCCGCCGCTGGAAGATAGTGGCGACCTGAAAGAAGACATCAGAGTATCGGGTTCCAGTATAGGGGAATTTTATAAAGGTATCATTGCCGACTTAAAGTCACTGAACCTGGCTTGTGAACAGGCTGGAATCGAGCTATTTAATAAGGACATCAGTCAACAAATTACCGAAACTTATTTTTGGCGAGGCGGCGGTAAACCCATAGCAGTTACTGACTTTGCAAGTGCTGAAAAAGCGCTCAATGAAATTATTGATCAGGGTGAAGGGGCTTCTACCAGTCTATATGACGGCGATGCTAACGAATACGATCAAACACCGGATTTGGCACATTTTTATAAATTCAGTGAAATCTATTATCAACGCCAGTATTTAAATCACGATGATCCGCTTTCACCGCCGACAGGCGCAGACATTCAGGTTGAATATGATAAAACCTACCCTGTGCGAACAAATTGTAAACAGAGTGATTTTGCCAACAACCCGGATCTGGCGCAACTCAACTTAAGATTTAATCAGGGTTATAGCCTGATGCTAAAACAAATAGAAGAGGCTTTTTCCGGAAATCCCAGGGTTTTATATAATGCGATTATGAATGGTATGCATGATTTAACCCCAATCGCACGAGCTATGGCAAAAATCGAAATAAACCCTGCCTGCACCAGCGGAGAAACCGGCTCGCCCTCATTCGAATGGGCGAATCCTGTTTCTAATTAAGATTAATCAAATTTAAAGAGTCGAATATTATGGGTTTTAAACTGGAAGTGAATTCAATCTTACGTACAGAGCAAAATTATGAGCTTAAACTGGGATCAATTTACCCTTTTAGCAAAACAGGTAGCCGCATCTTTTTTGACGATATTCCGGTTTGGCTAACAGATAAAAACTGGCAAGTATTAGCCGAAATTAGCATAGTTTCTCAAACCCGCGAAAATGACCAGCTCACAGGTCAATTCAGAGTAGATTATCTTTATCAGGGTGAAGAACAAAGCATCGTCAGCAATATGTTTATCCGTATGTATGATGGTGTTTTAGACCCCTATATCTATTTATTATCATCCGCCAGCGAATATGAACAGGCGCAGCAAACCGGTGAATTTATTCGCGACAGTTTACAGACAGAGGGGTTTATCCATGCATCGCCTAAAAGTCAGTTAAACCGGGTAGCCAATAAATTTTATAAAGACTGTCAGGAGCCACTCATTTTGGTTGTAGACAAGAGCAAAGTCATACCTAAAATAAAATGGGAACCTGCCACAGGGGGCTTATACCCGCACATATATGGCCCATTGAATGCCAATTCAGTTATCAAAAGTATCTCTATCAAACTCAATGAAAAGGGTGAATTTGATATAGATACCAGCGCACTATAAAACACCATTAACCCACGGAAGACGAATGACTTTAGATAAGAACAATAAAAATTCAGAAGAACTTGTTTCACTACTAAATGCGTTACTGGATGCAACACCTGATTTAATTTTCGCCAAAGACATCAATTATAAATATTTGGCTCATAATAAGGCGTTTTCAAATTTGGTCGGCAGAGCCGGCCAAGATTTAACCGGACTTTCTGATGAGGATATATTTAGTAATCCAGAGGCAATTAACCGACTTCGAGAAACCGATATACAAGTCATTAGTCATGAAAAAACGCTGACCAATCAGGAAACAACCGTTTATCCGGATGGTAAAACCATTAAAGTAGATACACTTAAAGTGCCTTTTTACAGTGACGAAGGCCAACTGATGGGATTGCTCGGGATATCAAGGGATGTTACACGGCGTGTCGAAACTGAGCAGCAGCTCGGCCTGGCTAAAGAAAAAGCGGAAGCGGCCAGTCGTGCTAAATCTGAATTTCTGGCCAAAATGAGTCATGAAATCAGAACGCCGATGAATGCTGTCATTGGCTTAAGTCAGCTGCTCAGCCGTACTCAGCTAAACTATGAACAAACAGATTATGTCGATAAAATTTTAAACTCAGCCGAGAGTTTATTAAATCTAATCAATGACATACTAGACTACTCTAAAATAGAGGCAAACCGCTTAACCCTTGAACAAGTCCCTTTCACGCTGCAAAGTGTATTGGATAAAACCATCACTATCTGTGAACTAAAAGCGCTCGAAAAACACCTTGAATTTATTATTGATGTCCCAAGCGCCGCGCCAAAGTGTCTGTTAGGCGACCCGCACCGGCTACAACAGGTTTTAATTAATCTGGCTAACAATGCCATTAAATTTACCGAATCAGGACATGTGATTGTAAAAATCGAATTTAACCAGACAGATAATAATAATGCCGACATAAAGTTCTCAATCTCTGATACCGGCATTGGTATGTCGATGGAAGAACAGCAGCAATTATTTAACGCATTTTGTCAGGCTGATAACTCATTAACCCGTCAATACGAAGGCTCAGGGTTAGGTCTGGTTATTTGCAAACAAATCGTCGAATTAATGGGTGGTAATATCCAGGTAGAGAGTAAACCAGGCGAAGGTTCAACTTTTAGTTTTAATATTAAATGTCCAATCGTAGAACAAGCAGAATGCCATCGTATTCAATCGATTAACTACCCGGAAACCAAAATACTGGTTGTTGATAATAGCCCGGTCGCACGCCGAATTATCGTTGAAATATTAACCGAGTTTGGTTGTCAGGTTGAAGCCGCTGACAGTGGCATTGAAGCTGTGAATAAAGTTAAAGCGGCCAGTGACGCTTTTCAGGATTATGACTTAATCATTATGGACTGGCGAATGCCGGGTCTAGACGGCATCAGCGCAGCTAAACAAATTAAACAGGATTTAGGTAAATCACATATTCCGGCAATATTACTGCTCTCAGCTTATGATTTGGATGAAGCTAAACGTATTGCCAGACCGGAGCAGATTGATGCATACCTTGAAAAACCCGTTATTCCACAAACCTTAATGGAATCCATCAATAAAAGTCTAATGTGTCATTCACAACCAGAAAACACTCAAACCGAAAAAACGAGTTGGATCGATCCCAGTTCCTCTAAATGGGATGTCGGTAACCTGAATTTTTGCAATGCAAAAGTATTACTGGTAGACGACAACAATCTAAACCGAAAAGTAACCTGCGGTTTTCTAAAAGACAGCAATATCCAAATGGATATGGCGGTTGACGGCGAAGATGCCGTTGAGAAAGTTAAAAAGAATGACTATGACCTTGTATTGATGGACATTCAAATGCCAAAAATGGATGGTTATACAGCGACTAAACTTATACTGCAAGATCCTAAAACGAAAGATTTACCAATCATTGCGATGACTGCACATGCAATGGAAAGCGACAGACAAGAATGTCTGGCAGTGGGCATGAAAGGTCATTTAATTAAACCAATTTCAATTTCAACTTTATATGAGATTTTAATTCGCTTTATTAACGTTAACCGGCTAAATACAAATAAACCTCTAAAGCAACCCCATCAGCCTGAAGAGCCGCTAATTTCGCAACTAGCAGAATTAGCGGAACTGGATATCAATGCAGCCATTCAGGCATATCAGTTTAATCAAAAGCTTTTTGTAAACCTACTGGAAGAATTTGTCAGCGAAAATAAAGATATACAGCATGGCATTGCTAACGCCATTAACGAACTGGATGAGGACATGATTTTTACTAAAATTCATAGCCTTAAAACCAGTACCGCCTACATAGGCGCATATAAAATGTCGCATCAATGTGCTTATATTGAGAGCCTAATTAAACAAAAACAAAAATACCAGAAAGAGGTCGTTAAAGTTGCGAATGACGTCAGCCAACTTGTATTGTCTATGCAAGAAATTATCACCCTCCAGCAATCAAATACACAAAATACAGAACAAACTGGACTCTCTTTTCGGCAATACTTACTCAAATTACAGCCGCTGTTAGCCAACTCAGATTTTGCGGCAGAAACTTTAATTTGTGACATATTAACTTCCACTTCAGACCCGACTGAGCATTCAGTCATCAAAGAAATTTCAGAGCTTGTTGCCTGTGTTGAATTTGAGCGAGCCAGCAAAATTTGTGAAGTAGCACTAGCAAGGACAGACAATGGTTAACCCCAACTTACGTATTTTAATCGTCGATGACGAAAAACCAAACCTGATGGTATTAAGTGATTTGTTGCAAAATGAAGCACAAATCACACTGGCTAATAATGGGAAAAGAGCCATTGAGAAAGCTCAGGAGCTCCAACCGGACATCATTTTATTAGATGTAGTGATGCCTGAAGTTTCTGGCTTTGATGTAATAAAAGCGCTTAAGGCGAATAAACTTACACGCTCGATCCCGGTAATATTTATTACCGGCTTAGGTGATGTCAAAAGCGAAGAAAAAGGGTTTGAACTCGGAGCTTGTGACTATATTCAAAAACCTTTTCATTTGGGAATTGTAAAAGCCAGAGTTAAATTGCATCTGACAATTGCTCGTCAGTGCATTATGCTTGAAAAACTAGCTAATATAGATCCTTTAACAGCCATTCCAAATCGCAGAAAATTTTCAGAACGAGTTGAAAACGAGTGGGCAGGTGCAAAACGAAACCGAAACCCAATTGTCCTAGCTATGGTTGATGTAGATAAATTTAAGCAGTATAACGATCAGTACGGCCATGCTGCCGGTGATAATGTACTGACACAAGTTGCAAAAACGCTGCAAACCCAACTCAAAAGACCCAGAGATTTTATTGCCCGTTATGGCGGCGAAGAATTTGTCATTATCATTAATGAAACGGATCAAATCAGTGCCAATGCAATCTTAGAAAAATGTCGCAGTGCTGTGCAAAATCTCAATATCAAAAACGAAGCCAGTCCACATGCTTGTATCACTGTCAGTATAGGCGCGGCTATCTGCACGCCGAGTTCAAATATCAGTGCAAATGCCTTGCTCGAACAAGCCGATCATACCCTGTATCAAGCGAAAGAAACCGGCAGAAATAAGCTTGCCTGGTCTGCTTAATGGTTAATCAAACAGATGTTAACGCCGGGGACTGCGATTAATAAGTCTCTCAGTTTAATGTTTGGAGACCGTATGAATATGAGGCGAATATCTGAGGTCTTTAATACCTAAGCGACCACTTGATTTGCAATTGTTAGAATATTAAATCCTTTATTTTACCGACAAAATTCGGATTCAGGTACACCGGCGTGCAAGTCCATTACCGCCGGTTTATCGTCTGGGTTCATCTTAATTCGCCATTTCAGCTTCAATATCTACTCTAAAAATTTAATTTTAAATGCAAAATATGTCACAAGTTCAATCTGTTTAACTTGACGAAGTTTAAATACTGATAAAAAATTAGAAACTAACTTAATCTAGTTGTTCTAATTTTAATCAAGCTTTTCAGTCGGATATTGACTGGTTTGACCAAAAAACCGCTTTAAAGCGGCGCTTTGTTATATTAAATCTATTTTTTATTCCAAATTAATCTAGTTATAAACTCATCCCCTCATATAATTAAGAATGCGGTAAACGAATTGATGCTCATACAAATTTGGTAGTGAAATCCGTGTTCATTGCTGTACCAAGAGGGTAAAATTATGATCTTATTAGTTGGTGGGGAAAAAGGCGGTAGTGGTAAGAGCTGTCTGGCTCAAAACATTGCTGTTCATTTAACCAAAGAGCGGGATGCAAGCGTTATGTTGGTGGATTGCGATCCACAAAAAACAACATCTGACTGGATTCAATCCAGGCACAATAACGCAGATTTAGATTATATCAGCTGTGTTCAGTTGTTCGGTAAAGTGCGTTATGAGTTACAGGGTTTTGAGCGCAATTACGACTATGTCGTAATTGATTGTGGGGGTCGAGATAGTACAACCTTACGTTCAGCATTATCTGTAGCAACTCATGTACTTGTGCCTATGAGGCCTAAACGCCGTGACTTAAAAACGGTTGAACACATTGAAGATTTAATATCGACTTGTAAGATGATAAACCCGAATATGCGAGAAGCAGTTGTCATGACACAATGTCCGTCACTGCCTAATCAAGCAGGGCGTATTCTGGAATCAAAAGAAATCTGCCGTAGTTATGGATTATCAGTTCTGGATTCTGTCACATTCAGTCGAAATATATATGATGATAGTGAAGAAATGGGCTCATCAGTTATTGAGCAAGATCCAAAAGGTAAGGCAGCTGAAGAAATACGTTCAATTGTCAGTGAAGTAATGCAACTACAAGTGGAGAGTGAAGATCATGGGCCTGGCCGATCTCAAGAAAACCACCTCAAAGCAGTCTAAACTTAAAAAGATTGATATTGAAGATTTCATCGATGATGCTAATAATTATGCGTCAGGTTTACCGAGCTTGTTATTTGATGTCCGGCATGAACCGGACAATGACAAAGCGCATAAGCTAAAAGAGCTGGCAGACAACCAAAGTCGACGAAAAAACGCGACTTTCTCTTTGAATGAAAATACCATTAAAGAGCTCGAAACTCTGGTAAAAAACAAAGACTTGCACAAGTCTAAGTTAGTCCGGGTTTTGATCCAGTATTTTGCCTATTTAAACGAGAAAGAGCGTGCTGCAATTTTACGATTGTTTGCACAACAGGAAAACAAGTAAAATAGCAGTCAAGTTTTCCCCTTCTTTTTTGTAAAACCCGAATTCAAATTGACTCAGGTTTGTATAATACCAGTTGCTTAAAACAATAATTAGCCAGCTGCACTGGCTATTTGGATTTTAAACAGTAAACTACCCTTTTCTATCACCTTTAAGTAAAGTTTTTCAATGCAATGTCGACTCGGTTGCGGTGCTTGCTGCATTGCACCATCAATCAGCTCATCAATACCTGGTATGCCAAACGGAAAACCCGCAGGTGTTCGCTGTATTCAACTGGATGAAAACAATTTATGTAAAATTTTTGGTCAACCTGACCGGCCAAAAGTCTGTGCAGAATTTACTGCTGAAGCCGAATTCTGCGGAACAACTAACCAACAAGCTATTCAAATTCTGACTGAACTGGAACAAGCTTGATTCTTTAATTTTTATAACAAAATAGGCATCAGACAAGTCAAACTCGTGTTTGCTGCACAGAAGCAAACACACTGCTTTATCACACCAGCCTTGCATTACATACCCACATATAACTGACATTCGCCTATGACTACTTGCTTGTAAATCTATCCTTGGTAAAAGATTGAAACTCCTTCTCTTGGCCAATTTTGATTAAATCCTGCCGGAAACCGCGATAAATTATTTAACCTCAGCTGCGCATAAGAACAGTTGAAGTAAAATTAGACTTTAATTTTCTAAATATAACCACAATCTTGTTTTATTATACGTTCCGATGTGGATAGTTTTTCGTCTATCAAGGCATTTTTGTGTACCTAATAGCGAGCTATTAGTCAGAAAAATAACGCTGAGAGGCGGAAAAATAGACTCGTTGGACAATTTTTATTATGCGCAGGCTGAGGTTATTTAAAAACCTATGCTGATACTCGGGTTAATTTGCTAGAATGAGCGACAAATTCACTGTGCATAATTTATCGGTTAAGGGCTTAAAAATGGTGATAGGAACTGCAAATTGCGCCTCAGCAAGTAAAGTAATGATGCTTGGCTGTGGTGAGTTGGGAAAAGAAGTTGTCATCGAACTACAACGTTTAGGGGTCGAGGTTATTGCCGTAGATCGCTATAACAATGCACCGGCAATGCAGGTTGCGCATAAACATTTTGTAATTAATATGCTGGATGGTGCAGCATTAAGACAACTTATCGAACAAGAGAAACCAGATTTAGTGGTTCCGGAAATCGAAGCAATCGCAACACAGACGCTTGCTGAATTAGAGCGGGAAGGATTTAATATTGTTCCCAGCGCAAAAGCAACGCAACTCACCATGAACCGTGAAGGCATACGTCGTCTGGCAGCAGAAGAACTTGGCGTTAAGACATCCAGTTACCAATTTTCTGATAACTATAACGATTTTAAAGAATCAGTTCAGCACATAGGCATGCCTTGTGTTGTCAAGCCTATCATGAGTTCGTCTGGCAAAGGCCAGTCAGTCATAAAATCTGAAGCTGACATTGAATCAGCTTGGCAATATGCTCAGGAGGGCGGTCGTGCTGGCAAAGGACGAGTGATAGTAGAAGGCTTTGTTGATTTTGATTATGAAATTACTTTGCTCACGATAAATGCCGTAGACGGTATTCATTTTTGTCAGCCAATCGGCCACAGACAAGAAGACGGAGACTACAGAGAATCATGGCAGCCTGCAGCTATGAATGACAATGCCTTAAAAAACGCACAGATGATGGCAAAAAAAGTAGTCAAAGCACTCGGTGGAAAAGGATTATTTGGCGTAGAAATGTTTGTAAAAGGCGATGAAGTAATATTCAGTGAAGTTTCTCCCCGACCCCATGACACAGGTCTGGTGACCTTGATTTCACAGGATTTATCTGAGTTTGCGCTGCATGCACGTGCTATTTTAGGATTACCGGTCGTTCATATCAGCCAGTTTGGGCCGAGTGCATCAGCCGTTATTCTGCGTGAAGGTGAATCATCAGATATTCGCTTTGAAGGCGTAAATGATGCTTTGTCTGAATCGCTGACACAAATTCGTCTGTTTGGAAAACCAGAAATCAGTGGCAGACGCCGCCTGGGAGTTGTATTAAAACGGGCGGATAATATAAACACAGCCATAGACGGAGCGGTGGCAGCCGCAGCCAAAATAAAAACGCATTTTTAAAATTTAAACCAAGCCGGAGTGTCTGTCTCTGTTACAGGGCTCCGGTTATGGTAACAGTCAAATCAGGTTATTTATGCTAAAACTAAACGCCATTCACCATGTTGCTATTATCTGTTCTGATTACGAAAAATCAAAAGCTTTTTATACTCAGGTATTAGGGTTACCGATTATTAAAGAAACTTACAGGGCCCACAGAGATTCATATAAACTGGATTTATCTGTCAATCAACATAGCCAGATAGAACTATTTTCCTTTCCAAACCCACCTGCGCGCCCTTCCCGTCCGGAAGCACAGGGACTCAGACATTTAGCTTTTGAAGTTGATAGCGTAGAGCAAAGTAAATCATCACTTGAATCTATGGGTGTGGAAGTTGAAGATATCAGAGTAGATGAATTAACCGGTAAAACTTTTACATTTTTTCAAGACCCGGATGGTTTACCACTTGAGTTGTATCAAGCATAACTCAATCAAGAAAATGAACAAGCTTATCAACGCCTGTCAAATGGTAAGCTAAGGGTAAACATAAAGTCGCTGTTATTGCTCTTTGCTGTCGTTTACAAGATGACACACATACCAGCACTATCTGGTAGCAATAGAGTCTAATTTGAGTTCGCCCTGCTGATTAAATTCTGCCGACCCCAACTTGTACCTGAAAGCTAATAGGCACGTCCATATGAATAGCTTTATTTCGAGTTTAACCCGTTTTTAAAGTACAGATTTTTTGATAGTAAATCGCTCGATGAAGATTCATTCGCCCCCAGAGATTTTGATGGCAATAAAGCCATAGCCTGAAGGCCCGCTACTATTTTGCAAGAAACGAGTCTAAAATAACGGCTAACCAACATCTCTGTTTAACTGCAGCAGCAAAGATATTAAAGTTATACTATAACATTACACGAATTGTTATGTTATAATATTTCATAAACCCCAAGTATTATAGTAATTATGAATATAAAATTAACATTGTCCCGCTTTTGTTTTAGTATAACCGCACTTTCTACACAAACTTTCGCAGAACCATCCATTGAGCATATTAAAGTGGTGCACAAGCAAGCTTATCGGGGTGATATTCCGGTTAAAGACTTACCTCAAGCCATCTCCACCTTTGACAAAAGTTTATTATCTGACTTGGGTATTACAGAATTTCAGGATGCACTTGATTTTTCAGCAAGCATAGCCCGCACCAATAACAGTGGAGCACTTTGGGACAGTTTTGCGATTCGGGGATTTGCCGGTAATGAAAACATGCCTTCTGGCTATCTAATTAATGGTTTTAGCGGTGGCCGAGGGTTTAGCGGCCCCAGAGATACATCAAACGTCGAATTTATAGAGGTATTAAAAGGACCAGGATCAGCATTATATGGCCGTTCAGAACCCGGTGGCACAATTAATATCGTAACCAAAAAACCTCAATTTTATGCTCAAGGTGAAATGAACCTGGAGATCGCGAGTTTTGATTATAAAAGACTCTCGGCTGACTATACCAATGCCATAACAGACAAGTTGGCATTCAGAATAAACGGTGCATGGCAGGATGCTGACAGTTACCGGGATGAAGTAACAATCGAAAAAAATGTGCTGACGCCTTCACTCTATTATCAAATTGATAGTCATTCCAGCCTGACCTATGAGTTTGAATACGTCGATTTAGCTCAGCTGTTTGATCGCGGTATTGTGGTATTAGATCATAATATGAATACCTTGCAACATGATGCCTACCTTGGAAACCCGGCAGATAAACCGACTCATATTAGAGCGCTCGGCCATCAATTTACTTATACCAAAGCATTCAATCAAGACTGGTCGTTAATCGCTGGACTCAATTACAGAAATTCGAAAGTTAATGGTTTTTCATCCGATGCAGAACTATCGCCAAGCCGGCAATCGCTATTTGATGATGGCCAGACTTTAACGCGTCAACGTAGATACAGAGACTATGATGCGGAAGATCTTTCAGCCCGATTTGAACTCAGCGGTCATAAAACCTTTCATGGACTCACTCATCACCTGATGTTCGGACTCGACATTTATGAATATGATTTAAGCACAGCACTTTATCGCTTCAGAGGGCAAAAAGCGGCTTATAGTATAGATATTTTCAATCCTGGTATTCAGCCTGAACCACCCGAAGTATCGCTTTTATATCACAATCTTGAAAATCAGATAGCCTATGGCGTCTACGCTCAGGATCAAATTGATATCAATGAACAATTTAAAATTCTACTAGGTTTGCGTTTTGATCAAATCGAGCAAAAAATCGATGAAATAAAAAGCCAGGTAAATACGAATAATACAGAACAACAAACCAGTCCTAGAGTCGGTTTGGTTTATAAACTGGATGAGGATTATACCTTTTATGCAAGTTATTCCGAAGGCTTTGTACCGCTATCAGGAACAGATTATCAAGGACAGGCTTTTGGGTTTGAGTATAGTGATTCAACTGAGCTGGGCGCCAAAATTAATCTGGGTTTAATCCGGATTAACATAGCGGTATTTGATGCGAATAAAGATAATATTCTGGTCGCAGATCCGGTTAATGTTGGTTTTTCTGCGGCATTAGGTCAGGCAAACAGTCAGGGCCTTGAAATTGAATTAGACACTTACCTGACGGATTCAACTCAACTCAAACTTTCGTATGCCTATACAGATGCAAAAACCAGCAAGGATACAAATAACGCAGACTGGAATACGCCTATCCCTAAAGGCAGTCCTTTAGTTAATGTGCCAGATAATAAACTAAGTTTAATACTGAATCACAATACGCGTTTATTTGACAAATCCTTTAATATTGGAGGCAGATTCGAATATATCAGCGAACGATTAGGTGATGCAGCCGATCTCCGTTTTATTTTACCTGACTACCAATTATTTAACTTATATACAAACTATCAGCTCAATGACCAATTCAACATTGCATTTAACTTAAACAATATATTGGATGAAGATTATATTGAAAGCAGTTATAACGCGCTTTGGGCATACCCAGGTGCCCCCCGAAATTTTAAAGTGAGCTTAAAATATGAGTTCTAATTTCGGCCAACGAATTAACAGCATTGATGTGATGCGCGGTCTTGTCATCCTGATTATGCTATTGGATCATGTCAGAGAACGCTTTTATTTGCATATGCAAGTGAGCGACCCTATGAATATTGACACAACTGAGTCTTTACTATTCTGGAGTCGATTCTTAGCTCATTTTTGTGCACCTATCTTTGTCTTTTTAACCGGCCTATCTGCCTATTTATATAGCCAGGCCAAAACCGCACAACCAAGAAACGTCTCAGCATTTTTAATTAAACGTGGTTTATTTTTAGTTGCGCTTGAAGTAACCGTCATCTGTTTTTCCTGGTTAGGTAGTTGGCAAACCATCTACCTTCAAGTGATTTGGGCTATCGGACTCAGTATGCTGTCGCTGGCTTTATTCATTAAATTACCTAAAACCGTGTTAGCTATTTTAGGTTTGAGTATAGTATTTGGTCATAATATGCTAACCCCCATCACCTTTGCACCGGATGAATGGGGCTATGGTTTATGGACAATTTTACATGACCGTGGCTATCTAGTATCAAATGCGGCTATCAAGATTAAAGTGAGTTACCCGGTACTACCTTGGATTGGCGTCATTATTCTGGGCTATCTGGCAGGCCCTTTATATCGAAAGGCCCTATCCGTTACTGAACGCCACAACAAACTATTATTACTTGGCCTGGCTAGCCTGAGCACATTTATTCTGTTAAGAGGGTTTAATCTGTATGGAGAAACAATAGACTGGCAGACGCAGCCAAGTCTGAATAAAACTCTGATGGATATTTTTAACCTGACTAAATACCCGCCTTCGCTTAATTTTTTATTAATTACACTGGCCGCTATGTTTTTTGCGCTCTGGTTATTCGAAAAGTATCCGTTAAAAATTTACCGATACTTATCAACCTTTGGCTCAGTCCCTATGTTTTTTTATATAGTACATTTGTATGGTTTACTGGCGTTATATACTTTGGCAGAAACCCTTTTCGGCAAAACTAAAGGCAGTTATTTTGGCGTGGATAATATGCTCTGGATATGGCTAATTACGGCATTACTTTCCATTGCTTTATATTTTCCGACCGCAATGTTCAGCCGATATAAAAAAGCACATAACAAAGCTTGGTTAAAGTACCTTTAAATCTATTCTGTTAACTGAACAATAAAAAGCCGCAAAATACAGGTTAGTTTTTGCGGCTTTTGATAAATAAACGGGTTTCAAATTACAGGCAAATAGTTACATCCGCTTTTGTATTCTCACCTTGTTTAATGGTTAAGTTAGACACGGCCAAACCTAACTGCCCCTTGGTACTGATTTGCCAGGGTGATGTTATATTTTTTAGTGAATCATTTTCAGCCAAGCACCCCATTTCAACCGAAACATGAATCCATTTGCCTGGGGTTTGTTCATTTAACAGATCCGTGATGTCTGCTGAATAATGGCATTCCGAGCCACACATTAAACTCAATCTAACCTTGTCAGTGGGCTTAGAATCTAATCTTAAATCAAATTTAAACTGACTGTCTGGCTCTACTGCTTCGGTTAAATCTTTAGCAGTCTGGTAACTGAGTTTAGCAACCGCTTCAGATACACCAGACCAAACAAAACGCCGGGCATCTTCCTGATAAGCCAGGTTAATTGCCTGTATCGTCAAGTTTTCGCTGCCGTCCGTTGTACCGGAAGGTCCTTCAATAATTTGATTCCAGTTATTCTTGTCACCTAAAGTCCAGTTTAAACCAGATGCCAGTTGACGGTAAAATAACGGATAGCCCATGTCAGTTGCTTTTTGTGTTTTAACATAAGAAGTTTCATCCAATTGAGGTAAATCAGACGGCGTTTGATAATCTAAACCGAATCCATAGGCAAACAAGGGATCGTAATTTTCATCGCCTGAATTCAACACGACCTGAGTATCTTTTTTCGGCCATGAAAAAGATAATCTGCCTTTAAAATCGTAATTAATTTCTCCATTTGCATCTCTGAGTATTACATCTGCCACACCCTGTCCTTCCGAACCCGGAAGCCATGCCGCAACAAATGCATCTGATGCGTTAATTTCTTTGTTCATCCACAAAGGCCGACCACTGACAAACACAGTCACAACAGGGATCCCCTGAGACTTAAGTTTGTTTAATAACGCCAAATCCTTTTTTTCACCTTTTTGATATTCAATATATTGAATATCGCCAAACCACTCCGCATAAGGCGCTTCGCCAATCACCACAATCGCCACATCAGGTTTGGTTGAATAATCAGCAGTTTCATTTAACTCAATTTGACCACCTGCTGCATCAACAGCGTCTTTTAACCCTTGATAAATACTGGTCGCACCGGGAAAATCTGAGTTAGTATTATCCGTACCCTGCCAGGAAACACTCCAGCCACCTGCTTGTTTTGCAATATTGTCGGCTGCATCTCCGGCTACCAGAATATTTAATTTAGGGTCCAGCGGTAAAATACTCTGATTATTTTTTAATAAAACCAAAGATTCACGAACCGCCTGGCGAGCTAAATCACGATGTGCTTTCGCCCCAAACTGAGATAAATCATTAGCCATAAATCGTTCTGATGGTTTGCTTTTTTCAAATAGTCCCCAGCGCACTTTAGCTCTTAAAAAGCGGGTTACTGCATCATCAATTCGGGACATAGGGATTTCGCCACTTTTAACCTGATCGACCGTATTGTGGTAAAAAGCTTCATAATGCTCAGGCACCATAATGACATCTATCCCGGCATTAATAGCATTGGCACACTGCTCTAAATCACAGCCATCAACAAATTTATGACCATTCCAATCAGAGACAACAAATCCATCAAATCCCATCTGACCTTTAAGTACATCCGTTAACAGATATTTATGACCATGCAATCGCTCTCCTTTCCACGAATTAAATGAGGCCATAACAGACTGAACACCGGCTTCTATCGCGGTAAAATAACCAGCAGCATGAATGTCTCTGAGTTCTTCTTCAGATGCCAGTGTATCTCCTCTGTCTATACCATTTAACGTACCGCCATCCCCTACAAAGTGCTTAGCGGTTGCTATTCGGTGATGATCTTGCAAATAATTTTCACCAATTTCGCCCTGTAACCCGCTGACCATTTCTTTGGCATAAGCGGCCACAATTTCCGGTTTTTCAGAATAGCTTTCATAGGTTCTACCCCATCTGTCATCCCGGACAACCGCAACCGTTGGGGCAAAGCTCCATTCAATCCCAGTTACAGCCACCTCTTTAGCGGTCGCTTCGCCAATTTTGCGAATCAAGGCTGGATTATTCATTGCACCTAAGCCGATATTATGCGGAAATAAAGTCGTACCTGAAACATTGCTATGCCCGTGCATCGCATCTGTGCCCCAGATCGTGGGAATAGAAGAACCGTCTTGTGAGTCGTCTATTGACGCCAGATACATTTCATCTGCAAATTTTAACCAAGCTTCAGGCTTAGCTGTTTTATTGCCGTAAGGTGCTGTATTCCCGCCATTTAAATATGAGCCAAATCCATATTTTCGCATTTGTTCAACCGTCAGATAGCCAATTTCAGGTTGCACCATCTGCGCGACTTTTTGCTCTACAGTCATCTTAGCTAATAGCTCAGCCACTTGTTTTTCGACCTGGGGGTCTCGTTTTAAACGTGTGTTGGCATTTGCCCAGAGTACCTTTTTTTCTGTCTGTTTAACCATAACGGAGGATGCTTCTGAATTAACCTGTTTTTCAGTAGTTGCCTGCTCTGCACAGGCAACTAATAAACCGGACAGCGATAATGCTGACAATAAAAAGTGCTTTTTTAACATCAATACAAACCCTAACGAGCAGTTCTATTCAAATTTTGCATTATAAAATACACGTTTTCCTTAATTAGTAAACGTTTTCTTTTTAAACTTAACCTAAAAACCCCAAGTCTCAACTAAAAGCCGATAATTTTTCAAAAATTTGCAGAATAAACCTTATTTTTTCTAATAATTCAGAAAAAATTCAACTTTAAAATCTGTAGTTAAAACTAAAGGGTGAAAAATAAATACATATATTTCATAAAGATAAATAATATTTTAATGTTAATTTTAGAACCTAACTTACAAATAGAATATTTTTTGAACATTTTTGTTTCATATTTGTAAATTTTAGTTTATATTTGAAATCGTTTACATGTTTGAACTACAAATGGTAGATAAAAACAGGCATGTAATTTATTTTACCTAAAAAACTTATGGTCCATTTAACATTATCATGGGTGTAAGTTTAATATTAAATAATAATAGGACTAACACAGAGGCATAAAATGAAATTTTATAACAGGATTTTTGCAAAGTCTCCACTGGCTTTGAGCGTTGCCGCAGCTATCTGCACAACTCAGGGAATCGCCGCAGAAACAGACCAAACAGAAGTCATTCAGGTTAAGGGAATAAGAGGCAGCATTGTAGCCGCTCAATCCATTAAACGGGATGCTGTTGGGGTTGTAGATGCTATTTCAGCAGAAGATATTGGTAAATTCCCAGATACTAATCTGGCAGAATCGCTGCAGCGTATTTCAGGTGTTTCTATCAGCCGGGAAAATGGTGAAGGCTCAAAAGTAACCGTACGTGGCTTTGGCGCTGAATATAATATGGTGACTTTAAATGGCCGGACTATGCCAGCAGGTGGTGTCTATGGCGGGGGTTCAGGCGCAGGTGGCACGGTGGGCGGCTCTACCCGGGCATTTGATTTTGCGAGTCTGGCATCAGAAAGTGTCAGTGGTGTACAGGTCTATAAAACCGGTAAAGCGAGTATCGCAAGTGGCGGTATTGGCGCCACAATTAATATTGAAACAACACGACCGCTGCAAAAACCAGGCTTTCATGCCAGTATTGGCGCAAAAGCGGTACATGATACCACCAACCGTACTGGTGATGATTTAACACCAGAATTATCCGGTTTAGTCAGCTGGACAGATGACAATTCTGAATTTGGTGTCGCTTTAACCGGAAGTTTTCAAAAACGAGATTCAGGTACCCGCGGTATTGCCGTTAATGCATGGAATCAGGGGATCTGGGGAGAGGACACATTATATTCATTTGCACCAAATGCCGTCATAGAAAATGAACCGGCTGAAGGTACTTTGTATTCAAGGCCAAATGATGTGCGCTATACCTTTTCAGACATACAAAGAGAGCGCTCCAATGCACAACTGACGCTGCAATGGGCGCCTAGCGATTATATCGTCGCCACCATGGATTATACGTTTGCTGAGAATGAAATGTTAGAGCGCCGTGGTGAATCGACTAGCTGGTTTGCAAACAATACGTCAATAACCAAAGTTGTATTTGATACGAACCCAAATCTGGCATCTCCGCTTTATATCGAAGAAGTAAACGGCCCACGGGACCAAGGCTATGAGCAACAGCTACGTCAGCAAACCAATACATTAAAATCGCTGGGGTTAAATCTGGATCTGCAAGTGACAGATAACTTAAATGTAAAACTGGATTACCATTCATCTTCAATGGACAGTTTACCAACCGGTCCCGGAAAATCGGGTGAAATCGCAGCCAGTATAGGCGCGCCTACACAAATAGCACACTGGGTGGATTATAGTGGTGATTTACCTTTATTCGGAATGACCCTGGACGACAGTGCCCGGGGTAATAACAACGGGATTCATGATGCCGCAGATATAGGCTCTCAGGTTGTTCGCGTATTTTATGCCGATCAAACTATGGATATAGACCAGTTTAAAATGGACGGTAGCTACGAGTTTGAGGAAGGCTCATTTGATTTTGGTATTGAAAGTCGCGAAATGAACATGAATGCGAAACAGTCTGATCGCTACATGGCTATGGGTGACTGGGCGATTGCCAATGTTGGGGATATACCCGAAAACCTGTTCGAAGATTTTAATTTAGCCGATTTTGACGACCACGATGCATCCGGCTCATTTCAGGGTGGTTTCAGAGGCAATGCGGAAGATATTGCAGAATCTCTAGTTGGTACCTACGGGACTCAAGATAACGGATATTGTGTCTGCTATAATCCTACTTTTTCCAGTAATGACTCTATAACAGAAAAAATTCAGGCGGCTTATTTCCAGTTTAATTTAATGGGCGAACTAGCCGGTCTGGAAACCAATCTTGCATTAGGTATGCGTTATGAAACAACTGAGGTAAAGTCGTCAGCTTTAGTCACCATTCCTCAGTATCTGACCTGGCAGGACAACAACGATTTTTTAATTGAATATGGCGATAACGAACCTGAAATATTTGGTTTAAATGCTGAATACGACAGTTTTTTACCCAGTTTTGATTTTGATATCTCGTTCACTGACGATATTAAAGGTCGTTTGTCATACAGTAAAACCATTGCACGAGCTAAGTTTTCAGATCTGAGTTCTTCTATAGGTACTTATAATGCTGGCGGTGGTTCAACCTATAATGGTGCGATTCCGACAGCCGATTCAGGCAACCCTGCCCTGCTGCCACTTGAATCAGACAATTATGATGCGTCTGTAGAATATTATTATACCGACGACAGCTATCTGGCATTCGGTTTATGGGAAAAACGAGTCAGCAACTTTATCGGCACGGAACAGGTAGACAGAACCTTATTTAATATTCGGGATGCCTCAAGCGGACCGTCTGTAGAAGCGGCTGCACAGGCCCTTATTGATGCAGGACATCCGGTTGACGATACCACTTTGTTTACCATGATGGCTATTTTAAGCAACCCGGGCGCATTCCCTGAAGGCGCGGATGCTTATGAGGGCACACTGGAACAATCCCAGCAAATTGCAACTGACTATGATGTTATACCAGACGCACAGAGCCCGCTAACCACGTTCAGGGTGAGTCAACCTGTGAATAACAAAAGCGCCAAAATTCACGGTATAGAAATCGCTTCGAGTCATTTTTTTGGTGATTCAGGCTTTGGTCTGCAAGCCAACTATACAATTGTTCGTGGTGATGTGAAATTTGATAATTATGCCGACCCCAGTGTTTCTCAGTTTGCTCTGTTAGGGCTCAGTGACACAGTCAACTTAGTCGGTATTTACGACAAAGACGGTTTGCAAGCCCGTATAGCTTATAACTGGCGCGATAAATATCTACGCGAATCCAGCGAAGACAGCTCCCGTAACCCAATTTATGTAGAAGCTTATTCACAGATTGATTTAAATGTCAGTTACGAATTAAGCGATAACTTAAGTGTATTTTTTGAAGGCTTAAATATCACCGGTGAAGATCGCCGGGATCATGGCCGTTCAAAAACACAAATTGAGTACCTATTAGATCTGGGTGCACGTTATCAAGTTGGAGCACGTTATAACTTCTAAATAAGCAATAATTAAGCCGCCTGCGAGGCGGCTTAATCACAAAATTAAAAGGAGTCAGTATGGGTCAGTTGGAATTATTGAATAATGTTACACATGCCGAACTAATGGTCGATCAAGCAAAACTATTTGATCAACCCACAGGAAATTGTGTGCTGGCATTTCCAACCGAATTTTCGGATTTGCAACGTGAATATCCTATTTTACTGCAATACAATCAGCAAACTGAACAATTCCAAGCTATTGCCTTATTAGGGCTGGAAAATAACGAAAACTTGTACCTGACAAATGCTCAGTGGGACGCTAAATATTTGCCGGCCAGTATTGCCAAAGGACCATTTTCAATCGGGATGCAAAAAAACCAGCAAGCACAGCAAGCGCAAGTTCAACCGGTAGTCATGATTGACCCCGCTCACTCAACAATTAATGATAAACAAGGGACTCGGATATTTAAAGAATTTGGCGGTAACAGTCAGTACTTAGATTATATCAATCAGGTGCTTAATGTGATTTTACAAGGCATAGATCAGGCTAAAGCCATGTACTGCGCATATCAGGCCATGGGCTTAATAGAACCTCTCACGCTGGAAATCACACTCAAGCATAACCAAACGCATAAAATAAATGGGTTTTATACCATCAGCAGAGAAAAACTGGCTCGCCTCAATGCTGAACAAGTGTATCAGTTAAATCATACCGGTTTATTAGAAGGGGCATATTTAATCGCAAACTCGCTCAATAATGTTCAAAGATTAATTAATTATAAAAATGAGCGCATTCAAGCACGCTAATTAAAACTAAAACTATGATTTTAATTTATGACAAAGATTAACCAAAAGGTCAAAGTTGTTGAAGGAATAAGCGAAAACGAGATTCCGGATTATATCTTTGAGTCGCAGCAGCCTCTGATATTAAAAGGGTTGGTAAAAAACTGGCCACTGACCCAACTGGGCTTAACGGATACACAAAAAGCCATTGCCCAACTCATCGACGCTGACAGTCAGCAAGTTGCGCCTGTATATTATGGACAGACAGATTCAGGAAACCGTTTAGGCTATATCTCAGATTGCACATCGCTTAATTTTGAAATTAAATCAGTCAATTTAACTCAGGTCTTACAGGAACTGGCCAACAACCTGGATAATCCCGCCTACCCGCTACGCTATATTGCCTCTAACGTTTTACAAATTCATTTTCCGGATATCTTTAAAAACAACCAGTTATCTTTTGACTCGCCCTACTTTAAAAACAAACCAATGCAACCGGGCGATCCACTGACTGGCATCTGGATTGGCAACCGTACACTGTCTCCCTGCCATTGGGATGCTCAGTGCAATATTGCCTGCTGTGTCGTCGGTCATCGCAAATTCACCTTATTTCCGCCAAGTCAGATAGAAAACCTATACCCGGGTCCGCTGGAATTAACACCGGGTGGCCAGAGCATCACTCTGGTCGACTTTGACAACCCTGACTTTGAACGTTTCCCTAAATATAAAAATGCCATACAACACGGACAAATCGCTGAGTTAGAACCGGGTGATGCGATTTTTATACCTTGCATGTGGTGGCATCAGGTTGAGGCTATCAATACATTTAACGTATTGATTAATTACTGGTGGAATCCGTTCGAAAAAATCAGAGGCCAGGCCATGCCGGTTTTAGAACATGCCATTTTAAGTTTGCGTGACAGACCAACTTTCGAAAAGCAGGCGTGGAAATACTTGTTTGATTATTATATTTTTGGTGATGATCAAGTCGCAGGCGAACATATACCAGCCGATGCGCGTGGCAAACTTGGCAAAATAGATACACTGAAAGCTCGCCAACTCAGAGCGCTTTTAATTAATAAATTAAACCGATAAGACAGAGTAATGGAACAGACGATTCAAAAAATTGTGATTGCAGGGGGCGGCAGTGCCGGATGGATGGCCGCAGCGGCTTTATCTAAAAAATTAGGTGGCTCAGTTCAGATTGAATTAGTCGAATCAGATGAAATTGCAACGGTTGGTGTCGGTGAAGCTAGCATACCGCCGATTAGGGCTTTTCATAAATTACTCGGAATTGATGAGCAGGCTTTTATAAAAGCAACTCAAGCCAGCTTTAAACTGGGTATCTCGTTTGAAAACTGGCAAGTAATTGGCAAACATTATTTTCATTCATTTGGTCAAACCGGACAACAAACCTGGATAGCAGATTTTATTCATTTTTGGTTAAGGGCCAAATCACTCGGCTTTGCCAAAGACTTTGGTGAATACTGTCTTGAGCATGAGCTGGCCAAGCATAATAAGTTCGCAATTAGCCAAAAACCTAACCTGAATTACGCTTATCATCTGGATGCAGGCGAATATGCCAGATTCTTACGAGCCTTCAGTGAGCACCTGGGGGTCAGCCGGACTCAAGGAAAAATTGTGAGTGTTAAACAAAATATTCAGACTGGCGATATCGAATCTTTAATATTAGATTCAGGCAAAGTCATCCACGGCGACTTATTTATTGATTGCACCGGCTTTAGAGGGTTGTTAATTGAGCAAACCTTGCATACAGGCTATCAGGACTGGTCTCACTGGTTGCCTTGCGATCGCGCAATTGCCATTCAAACCGAAAAAGTGTCTGACGCTAAACCCTATACCCGTTCAATTGCCCGGGATTTCGGCTGGCAATGGCAAATTCCGCTGCAAAACCGAATCGGTAATGGTTTAGTCTATTGCAGTAAATACTTGTCTGATGAAGCTGCTCAGCAACAATTAATCTCGAACCTGGATTCTGACCCAATCAATACAGCAAAAGTCATTCGTTATAAAACCGGGCGAAGATTAAAGCACTGGCATAAAAACTGTATTGCGCTGGGTCTGGCATCAGGCTTTGTCGAGCCGCTCGAATCAACCAGTTTGCACTTGATTATGACAGGTATTACCCGTCTGATTCAGCTCTTTTCGTTTAATCAAATTAACCCGTCAGTTGTTGACGAATATAACCGCCAAAGCCGCGATGAAATCGAAAAAATCAGAGACTTTATAATTTTACATTACCACCAGACAGACAGAACGGACACTGCATTCTGGCGATATTGCAAATCAATGGACATTCCACACAGTCTGGCCCACAGAATCGACATCTTTAGAGACAATGCACTCGCCTTCCAACATAACAATGAACTGTTCAGAATAGATTCCTGGACACAGGTGATGCTAGGCCAAGGGATTATGCCGGCGCAATTTCATCAAGCCGTCAATCAAATGCCAACGCAGGAGTTAAAGCAATTATTAGATTCTATGAGTCAGCATATTGAACAAGTGGTACAGCGTATGCCGACACATCAAAGCTTTTTAAATCAGCACTTTTCCTAATTCGGTCAACAATAACAGGTTCGCTTTTAATGAAACTCAGCACCAGCAGCAAACTGAAAATACATACTGAAACGCTGGGCGAGGAACAAACGCCAGTACTGATAGTTGATAATTTTATTGAGCAAGTTGATTGTTTGATTGAATTTGCTGCACAACAAAACTTTTTCAGGCCGCCAGGTTATTATCCGGGTGTCAGGGCAAACGCCTCCGCCGCTTATCAGGTATTATTAATTAAGTTGATAAGACCTTACCTGAAAACCCTGTTTAACATTACCCATACTCAGATGCGTGCCAGCCAAACCCAGTTTTCGTTGGCGACTCAAGCGGCCAATAATTTACATCTACTGCAACGCATACCACACTTTGATTCAACTCAGGACAATTCACTTGCCACTGTGCACTATCTATTTAAACAGGACTTCGGCGGCACTGGGTTTTATCGCCACAAAAAAACAAATTTTGAACGGATAACAAAAGCCCGACTGACAGCCTACCTAAAATCACTGGAATCGGAAAACGGTACTGAAAACATGCCTAAAAAACGCGATGGTTATATTAACGGAGATACCCGATTATTTAGCCAAATTGCCAAACAGGAAGCCAGATTTAACCGCCTGCTCGTTTATCCACAAAATATATTACACTCAGGGGATATACCTAACACCTTTGTCCCGGATAACCGTGCGCGAAATGGCCGGCTGACTCTGAATACATTTATAGATGTTCTCTGATTTTAAGACATTTTTAAACCAAATACAGCTAACGTATCCAGCTCCATCTCAGTACCTGTATGCAACAATGAGTTAAAAGCCTCCTGTGCAATGCCACAAGAAAACACACTAGCAACCGATTAAGTCTTCCAGATAAAACCGTTTATCCATTTTATAATTCTGATTAAACTTTCGAATAGCAGCCCCATTTTGTTGCATAAATAAATCAAAAATATCGCCTCGTTTATTAAGTTCAAGTAGTGCATTTTCCAGTTTTTTACCAAGCAGCTGTTTTACTTTCGGGCTATAAAATATTTTTACCGGCGCTTCATAATAAATTGAGTAGTCTGGCACTAACGCCAATTCCGGGTGTGTATCCAGTTCACTCTGATATTCAAATATTGATCTGGGAATATAATCGGCTCGCCCTTTTATCAGCATTTTAAACAGGCTTTCGTACTCAGTTGTGCCTGAAACCGGCACACCAGCTGTTAAAAACAACTTATATTCCGGCCAGTCTTTTCCAACCAGAGCCGTTAATTTAGTCAAATAACATCGTTTATTTATTTGCGTAAAAGCCACCAGTTTATCCGGCATAGTTAATAAAACACGTTTACCAAATTGACCAAAATAAATATCAAAGTCGAGAAAATAATGGAGTTGCTCTCTGTCTGAATCAGAGACAGACCAGACAAAATCAATATTATTTTTATTTAGCTCTAACAAAGCCCTACCCTGGTGGATTTCTCCCAAAGAAGGAGCTAATTGAATATTTTGTTCATCAAGATTAATCTGAGCCATAATCAGTTTAATCACATCAACGGGATAAGTTGACCGAGTATCCTTTACGGATTCATTTTGCGGGAAAGTCAGTTCGATTGCTTGTCCCGATAAACTCAACATCAGTAAGCAGAACAACATGATCTTATTGAAACTCAAAAGGCAATACCTTTGCTGACCTGAATTATCATAAATATAGTACAGGCTTACCTATTTATCCTGACAGCACAACAAGACTTAGACCCAAATCAATAAATGCTGCTATGATTAATCTGAAAAGCAGATTTACCCGTTTAATAAACAATTAAAACCAAAAGGCTTTCCCGATTTTATGGATAAACTCAGCAGTATCATCATCAATAAAATATCCGATGTTGTTTTGGGCAAAGAACAGCAAATTAAATTAGCGTTATCCTGTTTATTAGCCAAAGGGCATTTACTCATTGAAGATTTACCCGGCATGGGTAAAACGACCTTGTCACATGCATTATCAGCGGCTATGGGGCTGAGTTTTAGCCGGGTTCAGTTTACGTCAGACCTGCTGCCGGCTGATATTATCGGCGTTTCAATTTTTAAATCTGACAGTCATGAGTTTAATTTTCATCCCGGTCCTATCTTTAATCAGGTCGTTCTGGCCGATGAAATTAATCGCGCCAGTCCAAAAACGCAAAGCGCATTGTTAGAAGCCATGGCCGAAAATCAGGTCAGCGTGGATGGTAAAACCTATCCATTAGATGATCCGTTTTTTGTGATTGCCACGCAAAATCCTTTGTATCAATCCGGTACTTATCCGCTCCCTGAAAGTCAGCTGGACAGATTTTTAATGAGAATTAGTTTAGGTTATCCACCCAAGACAGCCGAGCTGGAAATGCTGCAACAAGTGCAGACTGAAAAACAGGACTATGCTCAGTTTGCTTGCATTACAGCCACAGAACTCACCGAAATTCAACAAGCAGTCAATCACATTCATGCATCAGACAGCTTGCTCAATTATATTCTCGAGCTGGTCAGCCTGAGTCGCCAGAGCAGTGAATTTCCGTATCCGTTATCACCAAGAGCAAGTCAGGCTATTTTACAGGCCGCTAAAGCCTGGGCATTTATTGAAGGACGCGACTTTGTTACCGCAGACGACGTTCAGGCTATATTTCCGGCAGTTACTGAGCACAGGTTATCACCTGCATTAAATGCGGCTTCACCTGATACCAGCTACAGTCAGAAATTACTGGATGCGGTCGATCCTGTGTAATGATAACAATCTGACCAGCCGAGGAAAAAATGTTAACTCAAGTATCAAAATGGCGACAGCTCAGATTTAAACACTGGCTGAATCAAAGAATCCCGGCAGCCAATTCCCTTTCACTCAATAAACGTAATATTTTTATTTTTCCAAGTTGGGCCGGGCTGGCCTATTTAGCCGTCAGTTTAGCCATTTTTATACTGGCCACTAACTATGAAAGCAATCTGAGTTTGTTGTTGTGTTACTGGTTATTAGCCCTTTTTTTAATCTTGCTGTATTTAAGCTATTTTAACCTATCAGGCATGGCGCTTAGTGCCAGTCCGCTCAAACCTGTTCATGTCGGTGACAGATTGCAACTGGAAGTCAGTTTGCAGTCTAATAAAAAACACTTTCACCTTAACTGGCTCGACGAAGTTAATACTCAGATAAAACAAACTTCTCCAGGACGAGAGATTATCAAACTGAGCTGGAACGCAAAACGGCGGGGTAACTGGGTGTTACCCAGAGTTAAATTATTCAGTCAGGCACCTTCTGGTCTATTTAATGTTTGGACTTATCCTGACTTTAATCAGCAAGTGCTAATTTATCCAAAATTAATAGCTTGCCCTGAATATGCATTTGGAACCGGTAAAAATACAACAAAAGAAGGTGATTTAAACCAACCTCTGCAAGGCGTGGATTTTCAGGGATTAAAAAACTACCAAAAAGGCGACTCTCTGTCTCGGGTTGCCTGGAAACGGGCCAGTTTCAGCCAAAATTGGCAAATTAAACACTTTGAGCAAACTCAAGATCAACAAATCTGGTTTTCAATCTACAAAGTACAGGCCGATTCGATTGAAGAGAAATTAAGTAAACTGGCTTGGCTGGTCACTAATGCACACCACCAGGAAATTACATACGGATTGCAACTCAGTCATATAGAGCTAGATCCGGCACAAGGTGAATCCCACCTAAAAATGTGTTTAGAGCAGTTGGCGAAACACCCATGAAACAGCGTCAAAATACCAGTGAACCCATTTTATTAAGTACAGTTTTATTAGTCTGTGCAGCCAATCTGGTTGTCTTGTTTTACCAATCACTCGAAAACCACTTTAATGCCTTTTTCTTTTTTTTGGTTTGTGCGGCAGTCAGGTTAGCACCCTTTTTCTTTCCTCAATTTAAGCTGAAAAGGCGTTATGAAATTTCGCTGTTTATTATCGCCCTAATCATTATTCTGACCAGCATTATTGGCAAAGATATTCTCGCGACGCTTTTTACTTTGCTCGTTTGTTTGCAAAGCTTAACGATTTTAAGGCTATTCAGTACAAGAGAACTTAAAACCTGTGTCTGGGTTTTATTATTTTTGGTGGCTGCAAACTTACTATTTTTTTTTGAATTTCAGAATGTTGTGATTCTTTTTATGGCAGTCATTGTGGCACTTAGCGCTTTAATTAATCACTTTTGTAATTACAATATCTATAAAGAAGCGGTCAGTAGAATGATAAACATCGCTTTGCTGGCATTACCTGTCGCCGTGATATTATTTTTAGTTATGCCAAGACTGCCACCCCTTTGGAAAATGCCTAAAGTAGAAAGTCAAAGCCGGGGGTTGCAGGATAAAATAAGATTTGGTGATATTGCCGAACTCAGCCAATCGAGTAATCTTGCATTTCGAGCCAGCTTTGATGGTCAACCACCGAAAACTAGCCAAATGTACTGGCGCTCTTTTGTACTACAAAACTTTGACGGCAATATCTGGCAACGCAGTGAGTATATGGAAAGCTGGCAGAAGCTGGTTAAAACACGCCGTTCAGGTGTGCAATGGAAAAACCTTCAGGCACCCGCCGTTAATTATCAGGTAATCACAGAAGCCAGCTATCAGAACTGGCTATTTGCGCTTGATCTCGCGACCAGTCGTCAGCAAGGCGTTATTTCACTGCCGGATTTTAGTTTATATTCCAGTGAGACCCTGACACAAAAATTTCGCTATCAAGTCACCTCTTACCCGGAAAGCCAACTGACTGATTTTGACAATAATCAAATTAAACAGCTGAACTTACAACTGCCCAATGTTGCTAATCCGAAAACTGAACAGTGGGTCAAAGCACTGAAACAACAAAGCACAACCGATGCCGAATTGATTCAGGCTGTGCTGAATTATTTTAATCAGCAGGATTTTTATTACTCGCTAAAACCCGAGGTTTTGGAATCTCCCAAGATTGATGACTTTTTATTTAATACGCGTACTGGATTTTGTGAACATTATGCCGGTACGTTTACCTATATTATGCGTTTAGCCGGTATTCCCGCCCGAGTGGTCGTTGGCTATTTGGGTGGTGAATATAATCCAGCCGGGGATTACTTCAGTGTTTATCAATTCGATGCACACGCCTGGGCTGAAATATGGCAGGCAGATAAAGGCTGGGTTCGCATCGACCCGACATCTTATGTCGCGCCGGAACGGGTTGAATTTAATCTTCAACAGGCCATAGGCAATGATGAATTTTTAGCCGAACGCGATTTTTCTCTGTTTAAATATGATCAATTCGCGGCAATCAGAACCATGCGCATGCTGATCTCAAATTTAGATTATCAATGGACATTGTGGGTGCTTAACTATGATGCCACTAAACAAAAAGATTTATTAAAAAAACTGTTTGGAGAGACCTCTGGGCTGGCATTTACACTTAAACTGGCTTTTTTAATATTGGGTTTATTCAGTTTTATTTTTGTAGTAGGTTGGTTACTGGCTCATAAAAAATCACCGCAAAGCCAGCTTCAACGATTGCAACAAAAGGCGACTCAAAAACTTGCTAAAAAATATCAGATTCAGCGTCGTCAGGGCCAAACGCTACGCCAGTTGAAAAGGCAAACTCAACAGCACTCTGAAGCGCTCGCGCAAAATTGGCAAACCTTTTGCCAACATTTTGAACAGCTTGAGTATGCGCCGTTGAGCCAGGCTCAGTTTAAAATTCATTACCGAGCTTGCCAGCAGTTGATAAAACAGTTGTAACTGATATTTGCCATCAGTTACAACTATCAGCTCATCTGAGACTATTTAACCTCAGCTGCGCATAATAAAAATTGCCCAACAAGTCTATTTTTCCGTCTCTCAGCGTTATTTTTCTTACTAATAGCTCGCTATTAGGTACACAAAAATGCCTTGATAGACGAAAAACTATCCACATTGGAACGTGCAATAAACAAGATTGTGGTTATGTTTAGAAAATTAAAGTCCAATTTTACTTCAACTATTCTTATACGCAGCTGAGGTTATTTAATCTGGTCTTTAATCCAGTTTAAAATGACATGTCGGGTTTCAGTAGAAACCCAATGTTCATTGACCGGCGTGATCAAAGCCGTTTTTTCTGTATCAAGCGTATTATAAACAATATAACTGGTTGTCGGTGGGCAAGTATCATCGTTAAACCCCCAGGTTATAAAACTAGGTACATCAATTAAACGGGCAAAATTCACCACATCATAATACTCAAGCGTTTTTAGTTTCTCTGGCGTATCCATACCAGAAAACTTGGTAAATAAATGCGGATAACCGCCTGCCCGGCCCGCTTTATAACCCGCCATGTCACTTAATGCCGGATGGTTGGCCGAAACCGCGGTGATGCGCTTATCTAACCCGGCCAGCACCAGTGCCAGTGCACCTCCCTGACTGCCACCCTGAGCTATCATATTTTTACCATCCCACTGCGGCAAGCGAGTTAAAAAATCCACCACTCTTGGCATAGATAAGTAGGCTTTTTTCATATAATAATTATCTCGGTTATCCAAACCGTTAACTAAATAACTATTATTATTTTTACCAAAAGCAGCGCTGATTTCATTATAGGTTGCTCTGTCTAAATCAGGGCGAATACCATGAATTTCCATATCAAAACGAATCACACCGGATTCAGCATAAAACAGGTGTTTTTCGGGCGTCATAGGTTTAATGCCTGCACCCGGCGGCGCGATCACAGCAGCAAATTTACCGGGCTTTTTAGGTATCGTTAAATAGCCATAAACATACTGACCTTTTTGATAGGCCTGGATTTTGACTAAGTAACAATCGACCGTATCCGATGAAAATTCAGGCACAAATGTACGCTCAACAGAATAAGGCACTGACTCAGCTTGCTTTAATTCAGCTTGCCAGAATGCTGAAAAATCATCCGGCATTTGAGTATAAGGCGTGAGTTTTTCCGGCGAATAGCCAACTTTGATATGATGTTTATAGGTTTTACCGTTAATATTTGCACTCAGTTTTAATGCTTTAAATCCCGGTTGATTTAAGGTGCCCATTGAAATCACCGCCTGACCATTTTTTAATACCAGCAGTCCTTTTTTATCAGCCGGCAGCAACTCGGGTCCAATTTCATATGCAATTTCAATATCGGATAACGGCATGCCATAGTGATATACATTGACTGTAACTTTCGCATTTTCATTAACCTGATATAACCAGTTATCATGGTCGGGCGTGGCTACCCAAAGCACATCACTGCGATAAGGATTATTTTGTGCCACCGTTGGCAAAATTAAAAAACTAAAAAAGCATAACAGCACAATTTGTTTTAAATGCTTATAAATCATAATCTTTCCTGTCTGATTATCGAAAAGGCTAAAATAAACAATATTGTAAATGACTCTGATGAGTAAGTAAAAAAATTGTTGGATTTAACTCACAATGTCGGGGGCACTGGCTAACATTTACGACAGCGGCTCAGGCCAAGCCTTTCTCATCCCTACCCGAATAAGCTAAGAATGTATAGATTCACATTTTAACTTTTATTATTTGGCGAAAAAATGTAGTGGTAAACGTATAATGAAACAAACATGACAAGGCTAATGAAAACCGGCCGGTAGAAGTCAAATGGCGATTCAGAATGACTTAGCAATTGATAAATAGATGTGCCGACAGGCCTCCCAAGAGCGCCTTTTGCAGATTTGGAAAAGTGCCTACTCATGATTTTACTTTCCCATATGCCCTATAGAAATGACTCAACCGTAAACGTATTTGCTGTGCCTTACTTAAGCTGTACACCGCAATTTTGGCATTGACTGATACTTAAACCTGAACCTAACTTTTTACCACAAGACGGGCATTTCCAATACTTAAAATGAAAGCCAATATTAACTGCAGCTCCCATTAATAACACCCAAACAGCCGACTGTTTAGTTAACCCGATAAAAGCGTCCAGATCAGAAAAATATAATACGCAAACGGGTATAAAAAGCGGTACAGTTAATAAACGAACAAGATTGAGCTTGTAATTTATCGCTTTAAATTGATCTTTAATTTCTGAACCAGACATCATACTCCCTCATATTGACCAAGCCTTAACACTCAAGTCTTTGCGGGAGCTGTATACCGGCAGCCTGTCATTGCTCGTAATTAAAAAAGCATCCATTTCTACTGATACCAAACCCGATAAAGGAAAAACTTCCAGAATCCCCAAGTCAGCAAGCTTAGCACAAAGCAGTGCGGTTTTACCGGTAGCAAACATACTTGAATCGTGATCACGAAGGTCGCCATCCACATAAAGCTTTGCGCCAGCAAACCATGAGTTAACAATTTTAATTTTATGGCCTTTAACTTTGAATTCGAACACTTTTCTCATGACTATACCCGTGCTACTTCAAGATGCATGTTTCAGAGCTATCACAGCGCTTTCAATACAAGGCATATTGGTAAAGGAATGTAGGCACCTTTCGAACCAATATAACGCAGTAGTGGAAGCGCTGTGAAGCTCCCAAAGGGCCGGGCTAAAAATGCCTGATACGGCGTTAAATTGCTTTGATGTAGAATAACTATACCTTCAGCAATTTGCCTTGTCTCATGCATTTTTTTCTCCGGCTGAAATCAAGCATATTGAGGCAGCACGGGTATAAACTCCCTTTTATATTTTTGCCTTAAAGTGAACTCTAGTACACCGTTAGACTGCGATATTCTGCGGTGCTCAAACAGTCCAGATTTAATAAATACTTAATAAACAGCTAACAAACAAAACAATAACCAACCTATAACCGGATATCAAGCAATTGATGTTTACGTTTTCTATATAACTATAGCCCAACGCCAAAACGGATTGTCTGAGTCATGTTCAATAAACGCAGTCAATTCGCCATCAGTCGCTATAAGGATAACTCAGTAGAAAGAGATAAAAACCAAAAGGGCCTGCTTTTGAAAATCCAAAGAATTGAAATAGCGAGCCCGAAACTAGAGTTATCCGGCCTGTAACTCGGCTCGAACAATATCTGCACCTGCATTTAACGCTTTGAGTTTCGCATTTGCCACTTCGCGGGATAAGGGCGCCATGCCACAGTTAGTGCAGGGATAAAGTTTATCCGCATCCACAAATTGAAGCGCTTTTCGGATAGTTTCAGCAACTTGCTCAGGCGTTTCAATGGTATTGCTAGCCACATCAATTGCGCCAACCATAACTTTTTTACCGCGAATTAGCTCAATCAGTTCCATTGGTACGCGGGCGTTGTGACATTCCAGCGAAATAATATCAATATTGGATGCCTGTAGTTTTGGAAAAACGGATTCGTATTGTCGCCACTCAGAGCCCAGTGTTTTTTTCCAGTCAGTATTGGCTTTAATGCCATAGCCATAGCATATATGCACAGCGGTTTCACACTTGAGTCCTTCAATTGCTCTTTCTAGTGCAGCAATGCCCCATTCGTTAACTTCATCAAAAAAGACATTAAAAGCAGGCTCATCAAACTGGATAATATCGACCCCAGCAGCTTCTAATTCTCTGGCTTCCTGATTTAAAATTTTGGCAAATTCCCAAGCCAATTTTTCCCGACTTTTATAGTGATCATCATAAAGCGTATCTATCATCGTCATAGGCCCTGGTAGCGCCCATTTAATCGGCTGGTCGGTTTGTTGGCGTAAAAATTTGGCGGCTTCAACAAAAACCGGTTTTTGCCGGCTCACCGGCCCAACAACCGATGGTACACTGGCATCATAGCGATCACGAATTTTAACGGTTTTGCGTTTTTTAAAATCAACACCATCTAAATGCTCGATAAAGGTAGTGACAAAATGTTGGCGGGTCTGCTCACCATCACTCACAATATCAATCCCGGCCAATTGTTGCGCCTGCAAGGCAATTCGCAGCGCATCCTGCTGACCGCTGATAAGCTCGCGACCTTCTAATTTCCAAGGCGACCATAGCTTTTCAGGTTCTGCAAGCCAAGACGGTTTAGGCAAACTGCCAGCGGTTGAAGTAGGTAATAATTTTTTCATAAATAATTTCGGCTCAATTAATTGTCAGTTATAAAGTATTCAATGATGATGTGTAACGGGCACACCACTGCTCAAGCAGAGTCTGATATGGCTTAATAAAATACTCTTGTGCAAATTTACCTTGCTCAACCGCTAGACGGCTGCGCTCTTCCCGGTCGTAAACAATTTGCGTTAATGAGTGGTCCTGATTTTTCAATTTTGGCTGATAACATTGTCCAGCGACTGCATTCGCATTATAAATTTCAGGGCGATAAATTTTCTGAAAGGTTTCCATTGTGCTAATAGTGCCAATCAGCTCCAGATTGGTGTAATCGTTGAGCAAATCACCAACAAAATAAAAGGCTAAAGGTGCCACACTATTGGGCGGCATAAAGTAGCGAACATTTAACCCCATTTTTTTAAAATATTGCTCAGTCAGCGAAGATTCGTTTGGCTGATACTCAAACCCTAATACCGGGTGCTGATTTTCCGTTCTATAGTAGGTTTTATTGTCCGATACACTCAGGCAGATAACCGGTGGTTTATCAAAATGCTTTTTGTAAGTAGTCGAATTCACAAAACATTGAAATAACTTGCCATGCATCTCGCCAAAATTATCCGGAATGCTGAACTGTTGCTGGTTTTTATTGTGCTCACGCAGTACAACACTAAAGTCATAGTCGCGAATATAAGAGGAGAAATTATTACCAACAATACCGTCAATGCGTTGATTAGTTTTGTGATCAACAATATTGGTTTTTAATACTTCAATCGACGGAAACCTTTGCTCGTTGCCTTCAATAGCCATATCGACCGAAATAATATTAAGCTCAACACTATAACGGTCACCTTGAGGGTTATCCCAATTTGCAAGCGCATTAAAGCGATTATTAACCATCTTAAGCGCATTACGTAAATTTTCTTCACGGCGTTCTCCTCTGGCTAAATTAGCGAAATTGGTTGTAATGCGTGTATTGTCTGACGGGCGATAATTTTCATCAAATTTGACGCTCTTAATCTCAAATGCAAACTCTGTATTCATGGTGATAGGTATCCTTTTTATCTGTTAACAGCTAAATTTTTTGTTTCACTTCACAGACTTGTCTGTTTTTAAATGAAGTTGTATAGGATGTAGTTATACCCGCACCTTAAGATGAATAAAATTGTTTATGATTCACATATAACATGAAATAAATTCAACATTAATATCTCTAAGTAAAAATTCATCTGACTTTATCGAAACTGGCCCAATCTGATCTTAATATGTCCTCATAGCCACTGTTTGTTATTTAAACGATTTTCTACAATAGCTTCATTGAATCGATACATGGCCCTAACGGAGACTTATTATGAAAATCACTCAAATTCGAAACGCAACGCAAATTATTGAATATGCAGGCAAAACCTTTCTGGTAGACCCTATGTTGGCCCCTAAAGGGACCTATCCGGGATTTGAAGGCACTGCCAATTCACACCTGCGCAATCCAACTGTTGAATTACCTATGCAGATTGAACAGATCATCAACGTAGATGCGATATTGCTCACTCATACCCATCCAGACCATTGGGATGAAACGGCAGTAAATCGCATTCCTAAAGATAAACTGATTTTTGTGCAACACGAGCAGGATGAAAACATTTTGCGCGAACAGGGTTTCACTAATTTACAAATATTTTCTGAAGACACTGATTATTTTGGTATTTCATTTACCCGAACAGTTTGTCAGCACGGCCCACAAGCGGCATTTGAACACGAGCAAATGGCTGAGATTTTGGGTGAAGTAACCGGCGTTATTTTTTCCCACCAGAACGAAGAAAAACTCTATATTGTAGGCGATACCATTTGGATACCTGCGGTTGAAGAGATTATGAAACAAGAGCAGCCAGGTGTTGTAATACTGAATACCGGATGGGCACATGTTCTTGGTTTTGGCCCGATTATTATGGGTAAAGAAGATGTACTTAAAACGCATCAGGTACTCCCACAAGCTCAAATTGTGGCCACTCACATGGGTGCGGTAAATCATGTATTGGTCACGACTCAGGAAGTGCGTGAATACGCAAAAGCCAATGCCATCAGCGAATTTGTTCATGTACCGGAAGACGGTGAAACGGTTTGTTTATAAATATCGGTTAATGAGAGAAATTTAAAATGTCGACACAAGAAAATATTGAATTAGTGACCCGGTTTTATCAACTGATTGAAGAAAACGACTATGTAGCGGTTCAGACTTTATGCCATGATGACTTTACCTTCTATTCGCAAGTGGATACGCCTCTGGATTTAGCGGGGTTTCTTGCGCAGGAAAAAGGTAATATGGATGCGTTTCCTGGATTTACTTTTCGGATACATGAAATATTTGCAGAGGGTGACAAGGTTGCCTGTTACATGATATTTGAAGGCGTGAATACGGCCCCAATGCATCAAACACCGCCCACTAACAACAAATTGCGTTTTTCATTAATGATGCTGCTGACCATTAAAGACGGTAAAATTTTAGAAAAACGGGCACATTTAAATGATGCCGATATTATCAAACAACTCCATGGTTAAGCGCAAACAAAGATTAAATAACCTCAGCTGAGGTTAAATAATTTATGATACGCTTTAGGTCAGTTTAGTTGAGACTAAATCAAACGGCACAGAGCTCGCTTTGTGCCGGTATAAGTGAAAATTAATGAACGCAGATAACCCCCAAACTTCGAATAAAATTGTCCCTAAAGTGGCGGTTATTGTATTTAATAATTTCAGTCCTTTTCATATATCTGTGCCCAGCCTGGTATTTGGTCAGGCGACACTTAATCATACCTATTTTGAGCTAGAGTTTATCGCCGGTGAAAGCGGGCCTATTCTGTCTGATATGGGCATGGAAATTCACTCAAACGCGGATTTAAACCAGCTTGAGAAGGCTGATATTATTATTGTGCCGTACTGGCGCAGCCCGGATGAAAAACCAAATGACCCCTTATTGGCAGCATTGCAAAAAGCTCATCAAAGAGGCGCAACCCTTGTAGGGTTATGTTTGGGCGCATACGTTTTGGCGTATGCCGGTTTATTAACTGGTAAACGCGCAGCAACCCACTGGGAGTTAGAGCAAGACTTTATCAACCGTTTTCCTGCAACAGCACTTGATCCAAACGCGCTTTATGTCGAAGACAATGGCGTGATCACCTCAGCCGGCACGGCAGCAAGTTTGGATTGTTGTTTGTATATTTTCAGAAATTACTACAGCAGTACTATCGCCAACCGACTTGCACGCCGAATGGTCGTGCCACCCTACCGCGATGGCGGACAAGCCCAGTTTATTGAACAGCCAATCCCCCTGACCACATCGGATGCTCGTATTAATCACCTTATGGAACAGATTCGTCAGGATATCAGCCAAAAATATTCGCTCGATGAGTTGGCAGAGTCAGTTATGATGACACGCCGCACCTTTACCCGAAAATTTCATAAAGCGACGGGCATGGCATTTGGCGAATGGCTGATAACAGAAAGGCTAAACTTAGCTCAGGATTTACTGGAATCAACCGATTTATCGATTGAACAGGTTGTTGCCAAAACCGGCTTTAGTTCAGTACTAATGCTCAGAGAGAAATTTAAAGCGCGCTTTGCTGTTACGCCAAACCAATGGCGAAAAACTTTTCACTCAAATTCAAGCGCACTCTAGTGATAAATCGATTTCAAACTTAAAAAACTCAGGTATGTCGGATAATGCAAACCAGTCAAGCGAGTCTTACTCTCCTAGAGCACCAATCTATTCAAAAGCTAAGCAGCAAGATTTATCGGTATATGCAAATTAGTGCTAGCGCATGCACCGCTTAAACTCTTTCTCAGGCTTGAGCCCTTTGATAAGACATTTCTGCATCATAATTAAGGCTGTTTTGGTACCTGATTGAATTGCTCTATGGCTTTGGCAAAAGCCTGTCCTAAATCAATATAGTTTTCACTCTGGTAGTGCCAATTATCTTCTAAAAACTGATAATTTTCAGTATTAGTCACCAGCGCGGCAGCTTTATCCTGTTCAACAAAATCCTGCTGCGCCTGATGCACAATTTCAATAAAATCCATCATTTTACCATCTTTTGGATCGCCACCTGAATCGGCAATCTTTCCAATCACAACGGGTAAATCATCTTGACGGAAAGTTGCGCGAATCAGCGCCATCAGTTCTTTTAAATTATTAAGATAAGGTTTTGCAGACCAGTCCAAATACGCATCCGCTTCTCCTTGCATCCAGATAATACCTTTAGGAATTAACTTGTCCGGGCTGCCGTCACCGTCAATATCGACAATACCAGTTGCGTTACGCACTGTGGTTAAAAAGTTATCGTATTGATTGACCGCATTACCGTTTGCAAATGCAGGCGACCAGTTACCAAAACCGGAAGCGCCATTAGCTATGGAGCTACCGCCGCGCGCATATTTGATAATCGCGATTTTTTGTTCAGGATGTAATTTTGTTAAGTATTGAGCAAACGGCAGCTCTGGGCCAAATCTGTCTGAAAGTGTATTGCTTTTATCGTCGCTAGAGTGACCTACGCCATGCCCGGCCTGCATCTGTTGCCAAACGCCCAGCCCACCACCCGCTTCATTATCTGCCACATCATTCCCCTGAAAAATCATTGCCTTTTGAATCGGTTTTTTCAGCGAAGCCGGCAGGTCTTTATTAAAGCCATAGCCTTCCATATTCGATTGACCGCCCATAAAATAAAGCTGATATTCATCGGCGCACACATTGCTAGCCGAACTGATTAAGAATATCCCGAAAGCAGATAATAGTTTTATTTTTTTGTTCATAATAATGCTCCGAAAACAAAAATGATGATGCATTTTATATTGATAAAAAGCACTTTGTATACGCCTAAAAAAAATGCTCATACCAGCTGATATGAGCATTTTATAAAACGGATCGCTTAAATTAACTTACAACTTTCTGATCCAGATATTTCGATAACTCACAACCTGACCATGGTTTTGCAATTCAAGCGGTTCACAACCATGTGCTTCTTCGTATTCAGGCAAACCTATATAACGCGTCGGTCCCATAATCTGAAAATGATCCTGAACTAAGATACCATTATGTAAAACCGTCACTTGTGCTTTGACTTTCACTTTTCCGTTATCAGCAAAAATTGGAGCTCGATAAATGATATCGTAGGTTTGCCAGTTCATAGGAGCCCGGCTGGCATTCACTAAAGGCGGGTTTTGTTTATAAATAGACGCTGCCTGACCATTGGCATAAGTCGGATTATCATATGAATCTAATACCTGAACTTCATAGCGCTTTTGTAAAAAGACACCACTGTTACCCTGGCTTTGACCCAAAGGTTCACCTTCCGGTATGGGTGCTCTAAACTCTAAATGCAATTGCACATCACAGAACTTTTGTTTAGTTTCAATGCTAGGCGTACCATTTGTGATAGTCACAGTGCCGTCTTCTACTTTCCATTTAACTTTGCTGCCATCGGTATGTTGCCAATGGTTCATATTTTTGCCATCAAATAAAGCAACTGCATCAGACGGAATTGGATCCGGGTTCACTTTTTTAATTTCTTTCCAGACTTCAGTATGTTCCGGTTTCATTTGTTCAACTGCGCCAGCCACATTAAAACTGCTCAATCCGGCTAGGGTAGTCAATGCTAACAAAATACGTTTTTTCATCATTTTTAACCTGTTTTCTCTTTATTTTATCTGTGTTTTCTCTGTGTCTAGTTGGGCTTTTTATTTAAGGTGTAATAGACTTTAGTGCTTGAAGCAGAGCTTCCTTTTTTATTGGTTAATCCGGCAAAATCAAGCATAACAACATAGCCTTGGGTCGCATCCAGTTTGATATCAATTGTTTTGTCATCCACTTGCTTAACTGAATTGATGTCAATTTGCGTTAAATCTACTTTAGGTGAGCCATAGTCCGAACCATAGTTGTAATGCCACTGCTCTGCCGAAATCGCTTTTTTCTTTATAGACTTAGCATCAATAGGCTGGGTAAAAGAAACCCTGAAACCGTCAGCTTTGGCCTGAATATTTTGCAGCTCGAACGGTGTTGTACCATCCCAAACCACTTTCTGTAATCCGTACGGTTTGCTACCTTTCGCGCCCCAGCCTCGTGCAGTTTGTCCAATCCAAAGCTGCCCTTTTTGATCGAATGTCACCCGGATATTGCCGCTTTGAAAACCATCGATAAAATTAATCACAGCGCCCTGACGAACACCATCGATTTCTTCGAGCATAATTCGAAATACGTTGGACTGTGTCTGGTCGCCCACAAAAATTTGGCCTTCAAATGGGCCAAACTGGCCTTTTGTGGTATTCCATTCCGGGTTCCCCGGTGAGTTGGCAATTTCGACATGCGGAATATGCACAACCGGTTTTTCGCGCCATTTATCATAGGCTTCTACCGAGGTATTACGAATTTTTTCAGGCGTATAATCCGGATGATCAATTAAGGATACCGGGTGACCATAAAACTTATCTTTTTTCAGTAACTGTAAAGTTGAAGTCGCAACCCAGTCACCCTGATTATCGGTGAAAAATATCTCATCATCCGGGCTGATACCAATTCCGGCCGGTGAACGCAATCCGAACGCGTAAGGAGTAAACTCACCTTGTTGGTTAACCTGATACGCCCAACCACGATAACCACCTGAGCTGCCCATAGTGCCCATATCAAAGGCATTGGGATCGCCATGACTTAAATTCAGCGTACCGTAATAATTACCGGCTTTGTCTTTGACTGGACCAAAATGATACTCATGATAGTTATCATGAAATTTCCAACCATCTGCAACACGAATGTATTCATCCGCTACACCATCTTTATCTGTGTCGGATAAACGCGTCAGCTCAGGCTTTTGCGCAACCACAATATGATTATCATCTTCGACCAATAAACCGGTTGGCTCGTGCAGGCCTTCTGCAAATTTTTGCCACTGTCCCTCTGGGGTATAACGCCAAACATCACCAAAACGTGTGGCTGCATAAATATTGTTTTTAGAATCTACATCCAGCCCGGTAACATGAAACTCCATGCCTTGCGGTGTTTTAATGGTTTCAACTTTGTAACCAGTTGGAATAACTTGCTCTGCTTGCACAGGTAATATGGCTGCCATTAAGCTCGCTGCCAATAGAGATTTTTTAATCTGTAATTTCACGTTAAACTCCAGAAACTGTTACCGTAAAGGCTTTGACCTGAGTTAAATCAATTGCTTTAGGGTTAATATTTTGACCATTCGCCAATACTGTTAACTGGCCCGATTCAAGCGCGGGCAGTTGGATGTTAAGTGATTTTTTGCCATTTGGGTTAATCACCTGATATTCAAAGGTTAAACTTGTTGATGTCGCTTTAAGTGTCGTTAATGACAGCTCAACCGAGTTCAGACTAAAATAAAACTTTGGTTGCTCGCCTGTCTGATATTTATTAAAAGCGCACAAAGCTTCATCGTTTGTCCCTAATACCTGTGGTGATTTAAATACCCAATTACCAATTGGAAGACTACTTGATTTACCGCGACCAATGACATTGGGTCCAACATTTAAAAAGTCACCTTTCCACAGTCCAACCAGACTGCAGTTTTTGGTATTAAATGCATAATTAATTTTCTTAGGGAAGCCTACCGAGATGCTATAAGCGGGTAACTCAGCTATTTTTTTGCGCTGCACCAAAACGGTTTTGTCGGCAATAATGTTATGCTCTAGCTGGTTAATAATGGATTCGGCTTTAGTCGATACCGGAAAAAAGTTGATAGCTTCATCCGGTGTCATCACGCGTAAATCCGGATTAGTCTGAGTTAATTCATGATACGGCGCTTCAGGCAACATCATTTTAAAAACCAACTTTTGAAAGCCTTTTTTCAGTGGCCAAAATCTATCCCAACCACCTTGCATTTTGACAGGCTCACCATCAATTAAAACTTCAAATTGACTAAATGGGCCCGGCTTGGCAAATAACATAGACGCTTTATCTTTTGGAGCATAAAGATCGGCTGTCACGACAATCGCATATTCTTTTGTTTCAGCCAGTTCAAAATTAACCAGATTATTATCCGCACGGCCTTGTTTAGCCGGAGTAGCCCTGTCTAAATCAGAAAAACTATAATTTGGATACTGACTCGGTTGATAAATTTCATATTCAACATTCGCCAGCCCTTCCCGCTTGGAAAAAATAAAGGCAACGATTTCTTTGCGCTGCTGCTCGTTCAGCATAGCGCCAAAACCCGGCATGCCAGCTTGTGAAAATCCGTTCGATATATTATTAAATACGTCACTGGCTGAATCGCCATGCAGCCAGACACTGTCTTTTAAGTTAAAACCCACCGCGCCAGATAAATCTTTAGCATGGCAAGCCGCACAATATATGCCGTAGCTTTGTTTACCCGATGCAATAGCCGCCGGTTCATTCAATAAGGTTTGTACTTGCTGATCGATGCTTTCACTGGCGAAAGATGTAAACGTTATCAACAATAAACCTAAAACGGCGCCAAAATAACCTTTTATATAGCTAATCATTTTAATATCTCAGTAAGTTGTTTTAAATACCGCGTCAATACAGTTTTTTAATACTAATTCATTATATTAATGATAACAAACTAAACCAGCTACTAAATGAAAAAATATTGTAAAAAATATAATCAATGATTAACTAATACATTGTATTTATTGAATAAAATAAAAAACCCAAGCCTTATAAAATAATCAAAATTTTAATAAGTCTTGGGTTTTAAGTATGACTAAATATAATATTTAACGCACAGAGTGCGGAAATTATTATATTTTATTTCGGCAAACCTGAGCGCACGTCAGCTAAATCGACGATTGCTTTATAAGCTTGTGCAACTGACTCGATAATATCAGTCTGGCTGATTAAATTTGAGTCAATCAAACCGTCTGCTGTTAAAAATGATTTAACATCATGTTCAGCATCACCGTTGAATTGCTTAATTGTCTCTATCATCAATTCAGCTTTAGGATCGTTTAACTGCTCGCCAGTTTTCACTTTATTCACAACAAACTTAATCCAACCCGCAACCACATAATAAAGTGCATTATTATTGCTTCTACCCGCTTTTAAATTATCGTTAATGGGCTCTAATGTTCTGACTGGGATTTTAATTGAACCATCACAACCGATTTGCTCCAATAGATGACGGATTTTAGGATTCTCAAAGCGAGCAATAATCTGGCGTGAGTATTCAGTTAAATCTAAACCTTCAGGCGCTTCAATTGTCGGAATGATCTCTTCATCGACTAACTTAATTAAAAAGGCTTTAAGTTGTTGGTCTGAAACCGCTTCAAATACAGTTTCGTGTCCGCAAAGGCGGCCTAAATAAGCCAACGTCGAATGCAAACCATTTAATATACGCAATTTAGTATGCTCAAATCCGGCTACATTATCTGTAAAAATTACGCCAACACTTTCCCAATCCGGACGTTCGCCGTTTAAACAGTCTTCAATTACCCACTGATCAAACCCTTCACGCTGAACCGGCGCAGCATCTTCAAGGCCAGTTGCGGTTTTAACCATTTCTAACGTTGATGCTTCTGTTGCCGGCGTAATACAGTCAACCATGGTATTTGGAAAATCTACATTGGTTTCAACCCAACTGCCTAATTCAGCCGAAATCGCTTTTGCCAGTTGGATCACACCTCGTTGCAGTTTTTTACCATTGTCCGGTAAGTTATCACAGGCAATAACATTAAATGCAGGCGTACCAGCTTCAAAACGTTGAGCTAATCCGGCAACTAACAAACCTAACGCGGTAATCGGCTCAGACGGGTTTTCAATATCGTGTTTAATCCCCTCTAATTCGGTATCCAGGTTACCGGATGCATTTAAGCAATAACCTTTTTCAGTTACGGTTAATGAAACCAGTTTAGTATCCGGGTTGGCTAGACGCGCAATAACCTTATCCGCTTCTTTAGATGCAACCAGAACTTCTTTTAATGCTGAAATGACTTGAAACTCATCTGTTTTATCAGCAATGGCCAAAGTGTATAAGCAGTCTTGTTCCTGCAGGTTTTTTTGCAGCTCAAGGTTACGCATTGAAATACCACTAATCCCCCAGTTACCACCTTTTGCATTCAATACTTTTTCAGTGAAAAATGCCTGATGTGAACGGTGAAACGCACCTAAACCAATATGCACTATGCCTATTTTGGTTTCATCACGGTTATAGCTGGGTAAAGTTAAATTATCACTGCCACCGGCTTCAATTAGTTTATTTAAGTTTTGTTGATTTAATCTCATAAGAATCTCGCTTGTGCTACTTTACTCTACCGGCAGATTTGGTTTCCAGCCACCAAATATCTGCTCTGTCTGATAAAAATTGTCTACTTCAAAATCGCTAAGCTGACGGCGGTCAAAGTTAATTTGAGCTCCCGGACCATAGCTTTTATATTCAAAAAATCTTGAGCTTTCAGGCGTAAATTGCATTTTCCCGCCTTCGCGTGCTGTTCCGCTCATAGAAGCCCAACCTGATTGACTAATATGGCTATCCATGTAGGTATTAATAAATACCGATTTGGCAATTGCAAACGGGTTAGCATAGCGACCATCATGGAAAGTCGTGGTTGGATGCCACGGACGTCCTAATGGTACAGAGCCGTCTTTAACCCCTTCATTTTTTAATAATTTGCAGTCAACAAACGTAAAGCCGTAAGGCAATGAAATGGGTGTACTGGGCGCGGTAATATAGCCCGAGTATTTGCCTGCACTATATCTAGGCTCTGATATGATATCTGATTTATCAAACACAGCAACACCGCCGCCAAAAATAAAGTCTATATGACCATATATTTTATTCTGATAAAAGTAGTTTCGCCCACCATCAACATACAAAGTATCCTGATAACCTTTAAAGGTTACATTATTAAATACATTTTTGTCCGACAGTTTAGTAATTTTTAAGGCAACCGCCTGCTCGCCCACAATTTTATTCGGATCGGATTTAGCCAGTTTTTCATTTGCCGGATAATCAAAACCATTGGCAATGGTTAAATGCTCTGCATAAAAGCTTTTACCATCTAACCGGAATGTTGTAGAACCTGTGGTGCCATAATTTTTATTGCTGCCCGGTATTTTTTTACCACTGTAAATATCATAAGTGATGACAGTATTATCCTGTCCTGCGCCATAAAAAGAGACATTATCTGTGGTTACCGCTACTCTTTCATAATAGCGGCCAGGGGCCAGATAAAGTGCATATTGGGCGCTTTCTTTGGGTCTTGCATCCAGCGCAACTTGCACGCTCTGATACACAGGCAATCCCTTGGCTTGCCAATAAGCTTGATCAGCCTCACTTTGTACAACCGCAGCGTCATATTTGGTTTGAGTCGTTGTTTGAGTATTTGAGCCAGTATTGGCACAACCGGTTAATATCAGGCATACCGACAAAAATTGGATCAGTTTTTTCATTATCACCCCTTATTTAAACAAATCCGGAGCTATCTCTCGTAGGTCTTCAACCACAAGCGATACCACCTCATCCGCACCCCAAACAGATAAGTGCGTGCCGTCACTTGCGCCATCCGGATAAGCCGCATATTCACCCGGTTTGTAGAATAAGAATAACGCACGGGTTTTTACCGGTCCGAGTTGTTCAAAAAGCGCTTTTGTTTTTTTATTTAATGAAATAACAGGCACATTCAACGCTTTTCCAAGCTCATGCATTGCAAACGGATACCCCCCTAAAGTGGGTACAATTTTATTATCAAAATCATATTTATATCTGTTAATTGAAGTTACCAAAATTGGCTTGGCCCCCACTTTACGAGCGGCGTCGATATAACGAGTTAGATATTCTTTGTAGCTAGAGTCCGGGCTGGTATATCTGTCTTGGGTATCTTTTTGATCATTATGACCGAATTGGATAATTAAATAATCACCCGCTTTCATTTGTTTTTTAACCGGTTCAAAATGGCCTTCATTAAAAAAGCTGCGCGAACTGCGGCCTGACTTTGCAGCATTGATTACAGTCACACCATCTGAAAGCTGCTGTTGCAGGCGCATTCCCCAGCCCGTTCTTGGAAAGCGATCGGCTGAATACTCACTGGCTGTTGAATCACCTATGATAAATACATTTGTTTTACTGGCCTGATTAGACGCGCAGGCTACACAACTTAGAATAAGCGCAAAAACGCTGAAAATGGATAAATGTAGTTTCACTAAAAAGCTCCTAATGAATTTATATATTGCTCAATCACTGGCTGGGTTTTGTCTAATGAGCCTTCATACTTAACAAGCCAATCATCTGCAATGCCATCTTTATTGTCATCCTGATAAGGCTTGAACTGGCTAAACTCAGCCCGGTATTCAGCCCAACTGGCAATTGAATCTGCTTCTGTATCTATAATGCCTTGCTTGCCTTTATCGGCTTTACCATCTTTAATTTCGGCTAATATCCGACTATCGACTGAATCGATAAACGATCCGGATTGATTTCTGTTTGCACCAACTTCTTTTTGATAAATCAGCTCAGAAAAAGCCTGTTTTGCAGAGTCAGCTTGTAATAGATAAGACATATCCGAGGTATGCAAAGGTGTAACCGGCTTGTCTTGCAAAACACGATTAATTTCATCTTGCTTGGTTACTGAAGGGAATTTGATACCACTTAAGTTATCTTGCGATATTGGAGTATTCGCTTCAAAAAAGTTACCGCTGAAAAACGCTTGGGTATGATTCACTTTAGTTTTAACTGGAAAGAATTCAAAAATACGATCCGGGCCGGCTACTGGACCTTGTTTGTAATAATTGTTGACCAAATTAAAACGACCGTTTTCACCACCATAACTGCTCTTTTGACGCCAGTTATAAATAACGTTATTCACCATTTCAACATAGCTGTCTGCCTGAGCGTAACGCGGTTTTAATCTATATCCGTTAATTCTGGGTAATCGACTGGTGTGATGGGCAACAACATTTTTAATAAAGCTGGCACCACTACCGCCCCAAATGCCACCATAACCATGCTCACCTTTTGCGTGACCAGCATTATTCAAACTTTCAGTGATCAAACTATACTGCAAAGTGAAAAAACGGTTATTGTAGAATGACGCCGTTTCATCCACCCCCCAACTCAGTGAGCAATGATCAATCATGACATGGCTGGTATTCCTGGCGGTGATGGCATCTTCATCCGCAACTGAGCTACCCAAACGAAACCGGATATAACGAATAATAACCTGATCCGTGTTAATTCGGGTATTAGCTCCGGTAACCACTATACCGCCGGGTGAGGTCTGTCCGGCAATCGTGATATACGGGTGACTAAAAGTCAGCTGGTCTTCGAGCTTGATTACACCCGACACATTAAAGACCACAATGCGTGGTCCTTTCTGCTCTACAGCATATCTTAAAGTACCAGGTTCGGGGGTTTGTGCATTATCTTCAAGCGAATTAACCATAATGATTTGACCGCCAGATCCGCCCTGAGTAAAGCGGCCAAACCCTAACGCTTCAGGAAACGCTAATCGCTCTGCCTGTGCAAACAATAACTGTGTATTAAGCAGAGATGCAAATAGCACCACACACGACAGATATACCCGAACCTTTCTCACTTTAAAGTGCCTTTAACGGTTCGCCAGCGATCATCACATTTTCAATGCTCACATCACTGACATTTTCCAGTACACTTTCTTTCTGAACTGATTTAATATTCACGTTTTTCAATGAAATACCCGTGATATGGTTATGAGGGAACCCGCGAATATTAAACGCTCTTTGTGCATCTTCAACGACTAAATTGTGAATATTGATATTTCTTAATTCAGGTTGGAAATCACCACCATCGCCTTCTTCATAGTAGTAGTTAACCACAATAGCATCTTTTACTTTACCGATTTTCAAATCACGATAATATAAGTTTTCTAATAAACCACCGCGAACTGAGTTGGTTTTAATGCGAATGCCACGTGCTAAATCCGGACTGCTCATTTCACAGTTTTGTGCAAATAAATTACGCACACCGCCAGAGATTTCACTACCGATAACCACACCACCATGACCGGCCTTCATTTGGCAGTTTTCAATTACAATATTCTGGCAAGGCACGCCAACTCGACGACCATCATTATTACGACCAGACTTAATAGCAATGCAATCATCACCTGTATCAAAAATACAATTTTCGATTAAAACGTCTTTACATGACTCAGGGTCACAACCATCTGAATTAGGACCATAACTATCACAATGTACACCTCGGATGGTTACACTGTTAGATAAAACCGGGTTTAATAGCCAGAATGGTGAATTTTTAACGGTGACATCTTCAATTAATACATTGGTACATAAATACGGCTGAATAAAGGGTGGACGCAAATAGTTGTTTTCAAATACACGTTCAGCAACCGGGGTACCCTTTTCAACCATAACGCCTAAAGCATCACGGGTATGTTTCTGGTTTTCAACTTCACTGATTTCCCAATCTGACTTTTTCCATTTTCCTTTCCAAGGCCACCATTTATCGTTAGCACCGCCACCTTCTAATGTACCTTTACCCGTAATCGCGATATTGGTCTTTTTGAATGCATAGATGAGCGGCGAATAGCCCATTAGCTCCATACCTTCCCAGCGGGTAAATACGTATGGCTTATAACGTTCTGGCTCAGAGAAAAAGGCAACCGTCGCACCTTCACTAATATGTAATTCAGTATTGGATTCAAGGTGAATCGGACCTGTCATAAAATGACCAGCCGGAACAATAACTTTACCGCCGCCCATTTTTTTAGAAGCAGCAATAGCGTCTCTAAATGCCTGTGTATTATCGAACTGGCCATCACCCTGACCCCCAAAGTCAGTCAATAAAAATTCACGATTAGGAATGCTGGGTAACTTAATACGGTTACGAATACGTGCAACATTAGCATCCCACTCAGCTTTAGTTGGACCTGCATTACCAGCAACCTTGTCTAAAACCTGAGTAGCGCCACATCCGACTAGGTTCAGTGCGCCTACACCTGCAACACCATAACCTACGTTTTTTAATAAATTACGTCTGTTTATATCCGTCATCTCAATACACCTTTAGTTATGCCTAAAACTTTGTCGTATTCTTATACAGTTTTGCTACCGGTGGCAGCTTTGTAAGGTCTGCTTATCGTAAAATTAGGTTTTGCACTTACTGAATGCATCTAATTTTAAAAGCTATCCAGACAGACCATGCAGGATAAAGGATCTCGCGTTTTATCCTGCGTTAACGTTTGTTTTATGCTGTGCTTTAAAGCTTTATTTTATAAACCTAACAAGCAGTTGCCAAAACAGACGCTACATTTAAAACGCGGTCAGTCCGCGTTTTAAATAGTTTAGATAAAAATTAAATTAATCCAAATAATCCAGGTAAAAACTCACTGATACCAGGAATATAGGTTACCAACATTAATACAATAAACATTGCAATATAAAGTGGCATTAATGGTCTGATAATTTTCTCGATAGAGGTTTTAGCAACCGCACAAGATACAAATAATACAGAACCAACTGGCGGTGAACATAAACCAATAGATAAGTTTAATACAATCATGATACCAAAGTGCAGTGGCGACATACCAAGCTCAGTTGCAACCGGTAAGAAAATCGGGGTAAAAATTAATACCGCCGGTGTCATGTCCATAAATGCACCAACAATAATTAACGTTAAGTTGATTATTAATAGAATTAACAATGGGTTATCGCTAAGTGCCAGTAAAAAATCACTGATAGTTTGTGGAATGTTTTCATACGATAAAATCCACGACATTGCCGACGAAGCACCAATTAACAACATTACAATGGCGGTTGTTTCAGACGCCTTTAATAAAATCTCAGGCAACTGTTTTGGATTTACTTCTTTATAAAATACGACGGACAATAACAATGAATAAATAACCGCAATTGCCCCCGCTTCGGTTGCCGTGAATATGCCGGCGATAATACCGCCAATCACAATAAATATAAGTAATAAACTAGGCAGCGCTGCAACAACTTTTTCCACCACAATTTTAAGTGGTAAACGTGCTTCCGTCGGATAGCCTTTCATTTTTGCATAACCGGCACAGACAATCATCAGTGACAGGGCAACCAGAATACCCGGTAAATAACCCGCAACGAATAAAGCTGCGATAGACACACCGCCACTGGCAATAGCATAAATAATTAAAATATTGCTGGGAGGAATCAACATACCCGTTGTGGCCGCTGCGCCGGTTAGCGCCGCGCTAAAGTTTTTATCGTAACCTTTTTTCTCCATTTGAGGGATCATAAAGCTACCAATTGCACTGGTTGCAGCAACCGCAGAACCGGAAATTGCACCAAATAATGTACAAGATAAAACATTCACCAAGGCAAGACCGCCCGGTAACATCCCAATGAGAGCCATCGCACATTCGATTAATCGTTTAGCGATACCACCCCGTCCCATAATCAAACCAGACAAAACAAAAAACGGAATGGCTAATAAAGCAAAACTGTTAATGCCGCCCGCTAAACGCTGAGCTATGGTGGTTGCAGCAGGGACTAAGTCAATGCTGCATAACATAGTGACTAAAGTCGCTATACCTATACTGAATGAAATTGGAATATTAAGCGCTAAAAGTAAGAAAAATACACCAACTAAAATTAAACCTGAGTATTCCACTGTTATTCTCCTGCAGGCTCTTTGTTATTTAACGTCGCAATTAAATTATCAATTGCAAATAAGGTAATTAAAATGCCCGAACCGGGTACAGCTAAATAAATAAAACCCATTTCAATTTCTAATGAGGCGGATACTTGAGCCGGGTTCATCGTCAGTTGAACCAAAGAAATACCACCAATAATCATCACCACAACCGCAAAAGTACCGACTGATAAATGAATAAACAAATTAGATAATTTGTGTGCGCCTCCCTTCAGGCGAGTAGTAATGATATCCAAACCCAAATGCGAGCCGGTACGATAGGCGTAAGCGGCACCAAATAAACCAATCCAGATCAATAAGAATCGGGAAAGCTCTTCAGTTACAGAACTAGGATCTTGTAAAATATATCTTGAAAAGACCTGCCAGGTTACACCTGCAACAATCAGTGCGGTTAAGCAAATCAACAAATAGCCCAAAACTTTTTCAATTAAACGCATCAAACCACCCATTTTTAATTCGCCTCCGCTTTAATTTTTTGCAGATACTCACCCACTAGCGTGCCTTCAAATGTCTCATATAAGCCTGAAACCGCATTGATAAAAGGCGTCTTGTCAGGATAAATAACTTCAACCCCAGCCGCTTTCACTGCATCTAAGGCTTCTTTTTCACTGGCTAGCCATAATTTTTTCTGATACTCAACAGAATCATCTATGGCCATTTGTAACCACTGTTTTTGCTGCTCGTTTAAGTTTTCATAAACATGCTTACTACCCAGAATTACATCAGGTACTGAAGTATGTTCATCCAAAATATAATATTTACAAATTTCGTAATGTCTTGATAAATAGAAAGAAGGAGGGTTATTTTCAGCTCCGTCTACAACACCTTGCTGCAATGCTGCATAAAGCTCACCAAATGAGATTGGGGTTGCCGCACCGCCAAATGCGCCTACCATTTTAATCGCCATTTGGCTTTCCAGAACTCGAATTTTTTTACTGGTTAAATCACTCGGCTCTTCTACTTTAGTATCTGTCATGTAAAAGCTTCGACTACCAGAATCGTAATAACCTAAACCGACAAAATGCGCTTTTTGGGTCGCATCTAATAATTCCTGGCCGACTTTCCCCTGTAGTACTTTCCATCTGTGCTCTCGGCTTTCAAATAAATAAGGCACACCGTAAACACGCATGTCGGGGACAAAACCTTCAATGGTTGCAGCTGATACTTTTGCCATACCTAAACTGCCAATTTGAAGCAATTCTACCATTTCACGTTCATTGCCCAATTGAGCATTCGGATAAATTTTGACTTCCATTGTGCCTTTGGAGTACTCATCTAACTTTTTAGCTAAAAACGCCATCCCTTTATGCACACTGTGTTCGGTATCCAGTGTATGTCCCATTCTCAGAATGACCTTATCATCCTGTTGACTACAGCTTGCCAAAAATAAGCTGAGACCTGTCATTAAGAGTATTTTTTTTATCATCGAACCCATTAAGTTTACCTCTGTTTTAGCGCAGTCTGAAAAAATTCAGCGCAGAACTAAAAGGATTTAATTAAACACTATTTGTTATTCTCTGTTCAAAACCCAGCCTTAACTGACTGATTTGTCATCTGACAAACGCCTCTGAAATTCGCCTTTTAAATAAAGCTTTTATCTTAATTTTAGTCAGTTAAAAATAGCAGTAAAACTGCAACCTGATATGGCTTTTGACTCTCATTAATCACCAACCAGCAAGGTAAGTTATAAGAATGTTAACCTTTTTAACAGGTGGATACAATGCTTGAGAGAAAATAAATGCTACCGGTGGCATTTTAATAAAAAAGTGGTTATATTAACAAGCTGAAATTGAGTTATTTACGTAACAATCCAAATTTGGTTATTAACTGAACTAGAGTTTATAACATTTAGTGTTATATTTTAACGCAGCTCAACAACCTGTCATGGGGGAATTATGAAAAAAATCAGTATGCTTGGTATCTCTACAATTATGCTCGGATGTGGCGCTACCCAGCAAGCAACGGAACAAACAGCAACCTCAGTTAGCAGCACAGTTTTAGCACCTAATCAGATTGCTAAATTAAAGCTGGCTAACCCTTCAGTGTTTGCACGAGAAGATGAGACCACCTTTTTCAGTTTTGATGCATTGGGATTAGATGCGAATGACCCTCGCGTCGCGGATATTGTTGTAAAAAGCGGTGACCAAGTTGTGCCTAGTCAGAATATAGATACGGATAATGATGGATTCGTAGATGAACTGGCTATTTTAAACCAGTTTTCACCGGGCGAAGCGATTGAACTGAGCATAGAGTCCGATAAAAACCATAAGGCCAATTTTGAGAAAAGAACCCAGGCTGAAGTTTCCCATAAAGTTGGTGGGCACTGGGAAGGCAAAAAATATATTGGTGGCACATTCAAAAATGTAGATGAACTCACCGCACCCGAGCAATATACAGACCACTCTGAATATATTCGTTACGAAGGTCCGGGTTTAGAGTCAGATAAAGTCGGCTATCGTTTTTATCTTGACTGGCGTAACGGTTTTGACATTTTTGGTAAAGTTAAAAACGAAATTGCACTTCAAAAAGTCGGCCAGGATGGTTACTCCAGCTATCATGAAATGCAGGACTGGGGGATGGATATCCTTAAAGTAGGTAAATCGCTGGGCATGGGTGGTTATGGTTTCTGGAATGGTGAAGCCATTGAACGTGTTTCTAAGGTAGATGGCTGGCATACAGAGATTGTTGAAAATGGTCCGGTTTATTCCGCGTTAGAAATAAACTATAAAGGCTGGCACATTGACAATAAGCATCTGGATTTAACCAGCCAACTTTCAATGACAGCGGGTAGCCGCTTGGTTCATGTTGAGCTCGAAACCAGCGAACATTTGGATAATATCGCGGTTGGCGTGGTTAAATGGCCAAATACAACCTGGCTGCAAGGTGAATTAGACGTTCAGGGAACTGGCTGGGTCTATTTTGCGTCTTACGGCAAACAATCATTGAATGATGATAATCTGGGTATGGCGGTATTTGTTCGTAAAACAAATATCAAAGAAATCACCCAAGATGAGCATAATTATGTCGTTGTCACAAAAAGCAATCATAATGAACTCGACTACTATTTTACAGCTGTCTGGGAAAAGGAAGAAAACGGCATTACCAATCAAGCTGATTTTGTTCAATATCTTGAGAAAACAGCAGAACGCTTAACGCGCACTGTTCGCGTCAATAAAAAAACCAAATTAGGTCAGGCTGAAAAACAAAAGCCGCTCACATCTGAATATGCATTAGACTGGGCAAAACGTCTTGCTGATTCAGAAATTCGTCGTAAAGCTTACGACTATGTATATGGTGGATTTGATAAGATGCGTTTTCGCGAATCTCGCTACACTTATACAACAGGCCTACTGGCACAATCATTTGATGATTTAAATCAGGCCACGGATGTTCCCAGATACCGCCAGGCCGCTGAAGCCATTATAGGTTCTTTTATCACTTCAGACGGTGATATCCTGACGTATAAAGAATCTGACTACAACATTGACAAGATTAACTCAGGTAAAATGTTGCTGCGTTTATATAACCAAACCGGTGATGATAAATATAAAATCGCCGCGTCACAGTTACGTACGCAACTGAAAAACCATCCTAAAACCAGTAATGGTGCTTTCTGGCATAAGAAAAAATATCCACATCAACTCTGGTTAGACGGCGTTTATATGGGCATGCCTTTCTTAGCACAATATTCAGTTATGTTTGAAGACGGTGCATCACTTGAAGAAGCGGTACATGAGTTTGAGATCACCCGTGATTATTTGTTAGATGAAAGCACTGGCCTGTATTTCCACGGTTGGGATGAATCAAAAAGCATTGAGTGGGCAAACCCTCAAACCGGTTTGTCACAAGAGTTTTGGGCACGTGGCATGGGCTGGTTGTCTATGGCTGCGGTTGACATTCTTGACTACATCCCGGAATCAAGACCTGAACTTCGTAAAAAAGTGCTTAATATCATTGCCGATCTCGCTAAGACCCTTGAAAACTATCAGGATGAATCCGGTACTTGGTACCAGATTCCGAATAAGCCAAATGCGGTAGGTAATTATTTAGAGTCTTCGGCAAGCAGCATGTTCACTTATTTCTTTGCTAAAGGGGTTAATCAAGGCTACCTCAGCGAAGATTATAAGCAAGTTGCTCTGAACGCATATCAGGGTGTCGTGAATGAATTTATTGAGTCACACCCGGATGGCAGTGTTAGCTTAACCAATTTATGTTTTGTGGCTGGTTTAGGCTTTGGCCGTGACGGTAGTTATGATTATTATATGAACGAACCCGTACTGAAGGATGATCCTAAAGGGACAGGTCCTTTTATCATGGCGAGTACACAAATTGCCAAGTTATTAAATAAATAATAACCGGCAGTTTCAATTAAAAAAGCAAAAGCCAGCAAATAATTTGCTGGCTTTTTTATCTGGTTAAAAGGCATTTTTTCAACCTGAAATACTCTGCCCGCCTACATTTAAGATTGAATCGCTTTCGATATCTACATCTGTTAATTAACGGTGCTTGTATTGAGTAGGGCAATATCCCCGGCTCACATCGCCACTGCGAAGTTTTAAATGTTTGGTAGCACGTCCACTCACCCTCGCCCGCCAGAGTTTAAAACTGGAAGGTTTTAACCGGCTTCGCATTAATCGAATCACGTCAGATTCGTTTAAACCAAATTGCAATTTTATGGCTTCAAACGGCGTTCTGTCTTCCCAAGCCATTTCTATAATTCGGGATTCTCGTTCTGCTTTGCTGTCGTTCATTTTTAAATACAGTGATTTATCAATGATTGGTTCTACGCATCTAAGTTACTTTTAGTTCAGACCCATTACGCTAGTGCGGTTTCAATTTAGTGTGGAATGGATAAAGATCTACAAGTTTCGCGCTAAAGCACAACCCACAAGCAGTTTCAAACAATCAATCTACTGATTACCTTGCACAGCTCAATAACAAGCGGAAAGGAATGAGCAGGCGCTCATTAAGCTCTAATCCAGCCACTCATAACTTGCTTCTTTTACCAGATGTTGGCGGGCTAAATATTTATCAATCAGCCTAAAAATAGTAGGGTTCGGGAACTGGCGTTTGGTTGTAATAGCATAAAAATTTTCAAAGCTTTGCGGCAAAGTTAAATATCGAACGAGTCGCTTGTCAGTCAGTTCATCCTGTACAACAACTTCAGGTAATACAGTCATTGCCTGATTATCTCTTGCTAACAGCCTGAGCATCGCCATATCATCCGTTTGTGCTATCACTTTAGGCTGAAATTGGTACTGTGCACAAAATCGGTCAAATGCGGAACGAATAGGGTTACCATCCAGCGGTAAAACCCAAGCATGTTCGCCAAATTTTTCATTAAACCTATCCGGCAAATTTAAGTCAGGCGGACCCACTACAGCAACGGGCTGTCTGGATAACAATTGAGCCTGCCATAATTGAGTATCCGTACCCGCAACACTCATATTGGTCAGTGCAATATCCAGTTGATGGTTAGCCAGCTCATTTAATAAATTAGCCTGACCGTAAGAATGCAACAGATAACTAACTTTATCCATGTTACGAAGTGGCGCAATAAATTGCTCAACAAAATTACGTGACATGGTTGCCAGTATACCAATACGAATGGTTTGATTTTCGGCTAAAAACCCTCGCTCGATTTGCTGTTCTAACTCTTCGCCTTTTTTAAAAATTTCCTGTGCGTAAGAAAAAACCTGCTGTCCTTGCTCAGTGAGCTGTAAATTACGGCCTTTCTTTTCAAACAGGTGGATATTCAGCCGATCTTCAAGTTGTTTAATTTGAGTAGATAACGCTGATTGCGATAAACACAGATTGTCCGCTGCTTGTGTCAGTTTGCCTTCTTTAGCAACCTGCCAGAAGTAATATAAATGATGATAATTAATGCGTGCCATCTGTTTCTCTGCCTTACTTAAAAGTCTAACCTTGCCGATAAATGGTTCTATAAAATAGAACTATTTATCAATATATATCCAATTTTATTTATTTTAAACCTTTGCCACAATACACGCCAACAAGAATACGCATTCATTTTTAAGGGAGCATTATGCAATTAGTAAATGGGCTTGCACTCATTGCGATACCCGCGCTACTGGCCTACAGTGGTTGGAGAGCGACTTCTCACACTCCGGCGAGTGCCGGTCAGTGTGCAAAAATAACTGCTGGTTCGTCTTTATTTATCAGTTTGGCCATTTCATTATTTAGTATTGTGAGTGAACAAAAGTTGCATGCTATTGGTATGCACGCAACCACAATGGGACTCATAATGTTAGTTGTGGTCAGCTTTATCGGCTTAATCGTCATTCAGTTTTCACGTCATTATTTAGCCGGCGAATCACGCCAACTATACTTTTTCCGCTGGGTTCAACTCACGCTTGCATCCGTTGCCCTAGTGGTTATCAGTAATAATATGCTTCTGTTTTGGCTGGCCTGGGTTGCGATCAGTTTAAGTTTACATCAATTGTTAATGTTCTACCCAGAGCGCCCGCGTGCGGCACTGGCAGCCCATAAGAAGTTTTTATTTGCCCGGCTGGCCGAAATCCTCTTGATGGTTGCGTTTATATTACTCTATATCGAACATCAAACCCTGGCATTGAGTGAAATTTTGAGTCATTACCAGCCGAATGTTGAACTTTCCTTCATCAGCCAACTCGCCGCGCTATTCATTGCGGCAGTAGCCTTAATCAAATGTGCCCAGTTGCCAGTTCACGGTTGGCTGATTCAGGTCGTTGAAAGCCCGACGCCCGTATCTGCCATGTTGCATGGTGGCATTATTAATCTAGGTGGATTTTTACTCATCAGTTTTAGCCCCATTTTTATGCAAGCTAGTGCAGCTCAGTGGTTAGTGCTGATTGTTGCTGGGTTAAGCACTGTACTCGCTGCTCTGATCATGATGACACGCGTCAGTATTAAAGTTCGCTTAGCTTGGTCTACCTGTGCGCAAATGGGACTTATGCTGGTTGAATGTGCGCTCGGTTTATACGAGCTGGCGCTATTACATCTGGTGGCTCACTCTTGCTATAAAGCACATGCATTTTTAAGCTCAGGCAGCGAGGTAGAAAGACACTTGCAACTATCACTGGCACGTCGCGATCCATTAAAGCCTGTTCAGCTTTTACTACCTATCATGATTTCAGCAGGTCTAACGTCGCTATTTGCCCTCACATATTATGGATTGCACGGTACAAGCTTAATAAGTCCTTGGGTCCTGATTGGCATGGCACTCAGTCTCTTGCTGGTACAGCGAAATTCAACCGCACAACGAAAACAATTTACAAAGAATATACTCTATGCTTTAAGCGTATTATCAAGCTACACCCTGTTAAAATTCGCCTGCTCGCAACTTTTACCGCCGCAAACAGCCAGCGCGGGTGCAGCGGCTGATGGATTTATCACCCTGCTCCTGGGTGTATTCTATATCAGCTATTTAATGATGGTATTGAGCGCCAGTTCAAAGTTAATTGATCGTGTACAAACCTACCTGTATGCCGGCCTTTATTTAGATGAGTGGGCGACCCGAATCACCTTAAAAATCTGGCCAACTGAATTGCCTCTGTGGGAAAACGCAAAGCAACACCCTTCACTTTCTTTGGAGAAAAGTCTATGAAAGCGCTCAGTGTCATTTCAAATTACAAGTATCAGGACGCAGTAGAACAGAGTTGCAAAGCAATAGCGCCGACTTGGCCACTGGATCAAATGATCGCGGTCAATCCGCTATGGAAGCAAATTAATCAACCATTTAAAGACGTATCGGCAAAATTGTCAGCGCTAGGCAAAATCAGTTGTTTAATGCCAGCCAGTTATTACCTCAAAAAATGGCAAGCGGGCGAAATTCTCGAGCAGGATTTACCAACAGATTACCCCAAAGAAAAGCTGTTATCGGCTTTACAACCAAGTTCAGACAAGCCGCTGGCTAACTGGCACAATATCAGTGATTTACTCGACAGTCAGCGCGACCAGCAACACAATATGGCATGGCGTGATGAAATCACCCACCAAATCAGCCAGTTTTGTGCGTTGTATTTCCAGTCGCTGGACATCTCGTTGGCCACAACTCAAGCCAGCCTGTATCAACGCTGGCTTGAAATGACTGTGGTAGATAATGGAATTGAGCTGTTAATGGACAGCCCTAAACTCATGTCCCAATTTAAAACCTTGCCAAAAGATGCTACCGAGCTGATTGAACTGGCATTGGATGAGCTTGATGTGCCAACACAAACAGCACAAAATTACTTACATGCTTTGTTACTGGACATTAATGGCTGGGCCGCTTGGGTTGCTTATCTTGAATGGCAAGCTGATTTGCATCATCAACCGGTTAAAATAATGCATGAATTACTTGCGATCCGTCTCGCGTGGGATTTAATTTTATGGCGTTATTACCAGTCTGATAATCCATTTACGTCAGATGTTTTACAATCATACTGGGATCAGGAATGGTCCAATTTAGACAATTTAATTGACCAACACCGCCAGCATCAGGCGATACTCTGGCAGTGGCAAAGTGCGCTGGAATTCAGCTATCAACGCAGATTAGAAAATCAGCTTCTAAGCGCACCGCAGAATATTGAAAATACTCAGCCTCGTCCGGCTTTACAGGCCGCATTTTGCATAGACGTGCGCTCAGAAGTGATTCGCCGTGCTTTAGAACAGCAAAATACTGGCATCCAAACCCTAGGTTTTGCAGGATTTTTTGGGTTGCCGATCCGTTATCAGGTTGCAGGTTCACATTTTAAACGCCCGCAATTACCCGGCTTACTGGCGCCACAAATTACAGTCAGCGAAGCGCTCAACCAAAACCAACAAAACAAGCGCAATCACAGATTTACCCAAGCAGCACATCAACAAAGTTGGGCGCGCAACGGTGTCGCAAGCTTCAGCATGGTTGAATCACAAGGGATTCAGTATTTGTTTAAATTACTCAAACAAAGCTTTTTCCCGGCAGCTCACGCGCACCCAATCAACTCGCTTTCAAACCAAGCTGAATTGCGTTTAGAGGCCAGTCAGCAGGCGCTTCCGCTGAAAACTAAAGTCGATTTGGCCGCCAACATTTTAAAATCAATGGCGCTGACTCAAACGTTTGCCCCGCATGTATTATTGGTTGGCCATGGCAGCCATACCACTAATAATACCCATGCTGCCGGACTAGATTGTGGTGCCTGCGGTGGCCAAACAGGAGAAATTAACGCCCGTGTATTGGCAGCACTGTTAAACGAGCAGGCTGTGCGCACAGAGCTTAAAGATGAGGATATTCATATTCCGAACGATACCGTTTTTGTACCGGCTTTGCACAATACCACAACCGATCAAATCACAGTATTCGATCATGCTCTACCCTCCCAAATCAATGACTGGCTGCACAAGGCGCAATCAGCCAGTCAACAAGAACGTGCACCCAAACTGGGTATAACTGCAAAAAGTAACAAATCACTTGGCAGTATACTAGAACACATCAGTCATGATTGGTCACAAGTTCGACAGGAATGGGGGCTGGCCAATAATGCAGCCTTTATCATTGCACCGCGCAATAGAACTAAACACTTTTCGCTCGAAGGCCGCTGCTTTTTGCACGAATATGTCTGGCAAAAAGATACTGAATTTAAGATTCTTGAAGCTATTATGACAGCGCCTATGGTGGTCACACACTGGATTAACAGCCAATATAACGCGTCTATGGCCGACACTTTAAAGTACGGAGCAGGTAATAAAATTTTGCATAATGTGGTGGGTGGCCACATAGGGGTATTCGAGGGAAATGGCGGCGATTTGCGCATTGGCCTGGCCCGGCAGTCACTTCACAATGGGGAGCAATGGATGCATACCTTGCAGCGGCTCAGTGTTTATATAGATGCGCCTAAGCCGGCAATTTCAGCCATCGTCGAAAAACACCCAACCATTAAAAATCTGGTGGATAATGAATGGTTATATCTGCATTGTTTGCCGCAGGACAACCAAAGCATTGAACGTTACATAAATGCTCAGTGGCAAGCCAAGCAAACAGCCGGCTAAGCGATTTAACGTAAACCTGTGACATTTTATTCTATCGAAAAAACAAAAAAGCAAGGTTAGATTACAGAAACTCCAGCGGCTCGGGTTTTGCAAAATAATAACCCTGGACAAAATCGACATCTGAATTCATGCAAATATCCAACTGTGCCTGAGTTTCAATGCCTTCCGCGACCACTTTAATATCTATGCTTTTTAACATAGCGCATAAACCGCTGATAATGGCTCTATGTTTTTGAAATTTCTCACAGCCGTCAATTAACGACTTATCCAATTTTACTGTATGTATTGGGTAATTTAATAAGTGGCTAATCGAAGAATACCCAGTGCCAAAATCATCCAGTGCGATTGAACAGCCCAGCATATCCAGCATGTTCAGGACATTTTTAGTATCTTCATCATTACTTAATAACGCGGTTTCTGTCACTTCAACAACAAGGTCAGATGGTGCAACCTCATATTTTTTGCAGGCAACCGCTATTTGTTCTACCAGATCCGCGCTTTTTAACTGATAAGCAGAAATATTAATTGTGATATAACGTATCTTCGGGAATTTTTGTCGAATATCAACGAACCCTTTAATTGCATTATCAATAATCCATTGACCCAAAGGAAAAATCAGCCTTGAATCTTCCGCCACCGAAATAAATTCATCCGGGCGCTGACAAGTAACAGCACAGGGCCAGCGAATTAAAGATTCAAATCCGACGACTTGATGCTCTTCAATATCTACAATCGGTTGGAAATACAAACAAAAATCCTGATTTTCTATGGCTTTTCTCAGCTCCACTTCAATTTGATATTTTCGATAAAACTCAACTTGCATATTATCTTCAAATAAATATGCCGTATTTCGACCACTGTTTTTTGCCCGATACATAGCAATATCGGCAAATTTTTTCAATTCTTCGGCATCCTGACCATTAAGAGGATGCAGCGCAATACCTATACTGCAATTGCAGTGAATTTCCTGTCCACCAACGTTAAACGGTCGTTTAAACGAGTCCAGAATGCGTTGACTAATTTGCATTATCTGATTGATATGACCGAAATTAGTAAAAATAAGTGCAAATTCATCACCACCTAACCGGGCAAAAACTTCGCTGTCACGGACTATAGTACTCACTCGCTCGGCAACACTTTGCAATAATTTGTCTCCGATATCGTGACCAAAGCTATCATTAATATTTTTAAAGTGATCCAAATCGAAAATAAATAAGGTGACATACCCGTTTTCTCTTTGATTTGAACGAATAGCGCTGCGCAAAGACTCATCAAACCGGTACCGATTTGCCAGTCCGGTCAATGTATCCAGCTCAGCCATTTCTTTAACCTGACGATAACTTTCATATAATTTGCTTTCGAGCTCAAACCGGCGTTGAGCCTGAATCAAAGTACGAGATAATTGACCGGGTGAAATGTCTTCTTTTAATAAAAAGTCCTGAGCGCCTGCATTCAGGCACTCTAAAATCAGCTCTTCACTGTTACTGCTGCTAATCATGACTATCGCGGTATTGGTTTTGGTGGATTCATTTTTAAATTTAACCACCAGCTCAACACCATTCATTTGTGGTAACTGGTAATCCAGTAAAACCACATCATAATAATGACATTTGAGTCTGTGTAGCGCCTCTTCAGCACTGTCTGTTTCTGTGATCTGATAATAGCTGTGTCCTTTATTCAGCGAGCGCTTTACCGTTGCCCTGTCAACCACATCATCATCAACCAGTAATATGTTCATCCTTAGCTACCTCTTTCGGGCAAATGAACGATTTGCCAATAGTGCTTTAACAAGTCGGCGAGCCTGAAAAAATCATCCCCGGAGTAATCTTTTAAAAAATATCCGGCGATACCAGACTGATAACTTGCCTCAATATCTTTTTCATCTTCTGATGTGGTAAATACAAACACCACAGCATTAGCGTAATGAGCGTGATTGCGCAGCTTAGCCAGCATTTCTATCCCGGTTAGCCTAGGCATTTGAATGTCCAGCAAAATAATAAACGGCCATTCAACGTCTCCGGCATCTAACATATCAAGCGCTTGTTGACCGTCTGATGCTCGAATCACTTTGTTATTGATATTCCGCCGTTTAAGACAACGAATAATGTTCGCAAAATCAATATCATCGTCTTCAACAACAAATAAATTAATCGGTGATTTCGCCAGGGCCTTTGTATCTTTCACGTTCATTGATCAAGAGTCCATATGGTTTTTTATAAAGCAGAGGATTGCGCAGCAGGGCCATACGCACATTGTGCTTCGGGTTTGTCTTGAAAGATAAACAGGCCCTAACTTCATGCCTCTTGCCTTATGCTCGCGGGTTGTAAAATTAACGTATCCGGATGCCAGTACTTTGGCCAACGCACTTCAAATGCGGCGCCACGTAAATTGCTATTTACCAGTTCAACACTGGCACCATAAAACTCAACAAGCTTTTTCACCATTGCCAACCCCATTCCACTGCCTTCAACCTGATCTCTGGGCCTGAGTGTCTGAAACATCTGAAAAATTTTGTCTTTATATTCAAAGTCAATGCCCGGCCCATCATCCTCAATCCGAATACAATAGGTATTATCCTGCTCAGATGTGGTTAACTTAATGACGCCCGAAGTTTGGTCATGATGTTTTAAGGCGTTGCTGATAAAGTTATTTAATACAATTAGAACAGCCACTCTGGGTAAATTTAAATTACATCCCTGAAACTCAATCAAAAAACTATCCGAGGTTAAATGAAATTCTCTTAACTCCTGCACCAGAGTCTTCATATCAATTAATTCGTTTTGATAACGCTTGCGGTTTAAACGCGAATATTGTAATAAATCATCTAGTAGTTTGGCCATGCGTTCAGCCCGGTTTTTTATTAAGGAAAAATGGCTTTTAAGCTCATCGTCAAAATCAGCCATATAATCTTCTTCAATCCAGCTGATGAGCTTTTTGATGGCATTTAACGGCGCTTTTAAATCATGCGAAGCCACATACGCAAATTCCTCCAAATCACTATTAGATTTGGATAATTCCTGAATCAGTTTTTCCCTTTCCGTCACATCCCGGGCAACACTTAAAATAAATTTTTGCCCTTTTGCATTTGAAAACCTTTGTTTGGTCGTGAATAGCTTTTTAAATTCACCATTTGGGCAAGTTACGGATTCAAACTCTTCGACAAACCCATTGTCCAGAACATACTGATCAGACTTCATTAAGGATTCAGGATCTTCAACTTTAAACGCATTTAAAGCCGGATTGCCAAGGACACTCGCTCTTGCATCATTCGGGTAGAGTTTTAAAAACGCATCACTGGCATTCACAATATTAAGCGCTTCATCTTTAACAAAAATATAATCCGGCATCAGTTTAAAAATCAGCTTTTGAAAGTTATACGCATCACTGAGTTCGGCTTGTTTATTAATCAGTTCCTGTTCCTTATCAGCCAGTTTTTTTTCTAAGGTTTTTTTCTCAATTGCATCCCGAATGCTTTTATCAAGGGTGTTCAAATTAAGCGAACCTTTAACCAAATAATTTTCGGCGCCGGATTTTATCGCTTCAACCGCAATTTTTTCATTTCCCTGCCCCGTCATAAATACAACCGGCACATAGGGATAAGTCGAATGAATTTCTTCTAACAGCACTAAACCGTCTTTACCTGGTAGTGAATAATCCAGCAATACACATTCAAAACTATGTTCAGCCAATAAATTCATTGCCTTATCGCCATCAATGCAAGGGACAACCTGATAAGCCTTTGACGCTCGCGTTAATAGGCGGCTACAAAATTCAATATCATCTTGATTGTCATCTATGATCAGAATGTTGAGTTCTTTAGAGTTATTCAGGCTAAATGCGGCTCTTTCTGCATTAACTGAGTTGATTAAAACCGTTTCAAGTGAGTCAGTATTAATATCCCGCTTGTTTAAATAATCCTGTGCGCCTTTTTTTAATAAAGAAACCGCTTTAGCTTCATCAGCCTGTCCGGTCAAAACAATAACGGCCAACTCGCTGCCTAGGTTTTTAAGCGCGACCAATAGCTCCAGGCCAGACATATTGGGAAAATAAAAATCAATCAGCACACAATCAAACTGCTCCTGTTTGCAGCGAGCAATGGCTTTTTCCGGAATTTCTTCAATTGATATGATAAATTTGCAGCGCGTTGACTTGGCCAGAGCGCGTTGACACGCTTCCAGATCATCCGGATTATCATCCACCAATAGAACTTTGATGGTATCCATTAGTGAGTTCACTCGTCCGTTTGTGGCAGTATCGCAATGCCAAACCAATAATCTTTCATCGTTTTGATTGCCTGTGTTAAACCATCAAAGTCGACTGGTTTTTGAATAAAGGTACTGGCACCCAATGCGTAACAGTCTTCTACATCTTTAGGATCATTTGATGTGGTTAGAATCACGGTTGGAATAGATTGCATTTTAGGATCTGATTTTAACTGTCGTAGCAGTTGCCGCCCGTCGATACCCGGCATATTTAAGTCAAGTAACATCAAAACAGGCCTGTGCGTATCTGAACTTTCTTTATATTCTCCTTCATTGTACAAATAGTCATGTGCCTCCTGGCCGGATTTACACCAGTGAACCGGGTTTAACAGATGATTTTTACGTAAACTGCGCAGCGCCGCTTCATAGTCATCCGGATTATCATCAACAAGTAATATCAGTCCTGGTTTGCTCACTTAGTCCACCTTATTCAATGTAAAATAAAAAGTCGTTCCTTCGCCCATTTCAGACTCCAGCCAGATCGAGCCGGAATGGCGCTCAACAATTTTTTTGACAAAAGTTAAGCCCACACCTGTGCCTCTTACCGAGTCATCTTCAGAGTTAAGCCGCTTAAAAATTCTAAAAATATCCTGAAAAAATTTTTCTTCGATGCCCATGCCATTATCTTTAACATAGAGAATTTTATCTACATCTTCTTTTGAAGCAGGATTTATCCCGGATATCAACCCAACTTCAACCAGTCTTTGTTGCCTTTTATTATATTTAATCGCATTGGAAATTAGATTGCGGTAAAGCTCAGTTACCCTGACCTTATCACAGGTAATGGTTGGCAAAGGCTCGCTAATTTTTACCTCGACTGTATAGTCTTCAGCTTCGTGGCACGTCAGTTCAACAATATCTTTTACCACTTGATTGAGGTCTACATCTTCAACGGCCATTTCCTGCCGGCCCAGACGGGAGTAATAAAGCAAGGTATCAACCAATTGTTCCATCCGGTTACATAAAAACTGAATACGACTGATGCGTCTCTTACCGTCATCACCCAGCACTGTTTCATAATCTTCGGCTAAGAAGGTAGCGTTGTTAACAAGCCCCCTAAGGGGCTCTTTTAAGTCATGTGATGCAATATAAGCGAATTGATCTAATTCATTGTTACTGGTTTTCAGCTTTTTGATATAGGCCTGAATGGAGCGTTCGTTATTTTTACGCTCAGTAATATCGCGTATGGTGCCAACAAACATAATCTCGCCGTCAATTTCCATTTGATTAACCCCCAGCTCCATCGGAAATATTTCCCCGTTTTTACGCTGAGCCAGTATCTCTCGGCCAATGCCTATAATTTTTTTCTCACCGGTTTGATGATAATGTGATAAATATCCGTCGTGCTGACTTTTATAAGGCTCCGGCATCAACATTCTCACATTCTGGCCGATCATCTCCAGACTGCTGTAACCGAATATTTTTTCAGCCGCACGATTCGTTGTTTGAATTTTGCCTAGACGATCAATTGTAATTAAACCGTCCAATACAGTATCCATCACGGTTTCAAGATACTTGGCTTGAGAGTTGTCCATAGCGTCCTCTGCTTAAACTGATTTAAGTAAAGAATAATAGACTCGTGTGAAAAAGCAATGACGTTAAAATGCCATTCATCTTCAAAACGGGTAAGTGATCGACCTTATATTTTGTAAGAGATTTCCGATTAACAAATAAACCGTAAAAAAGCTTAGGTAAATCAGCTGATAAAAAGACTGATGGCCAATATCAGAGGTGTCATTAAGGTAATGACAAGATTCAGCGCCAGCAAAAATAAAGGTGGGTAGCATGACTGACTCGAGCGCTTATGGAAAGTTTTGAGTAAATAAAAGACGAGCAATCCAATACACAATGGCAATAGCGCATAGATTGATATTAACGGAAATAAACCAGATCCCGTGGCAAATACAATGATTAAGATACAAAAAAGTATAAACAGGCCATATACATTCAGACTGGCATTAATACCATAGGCAATTGAAAAGTGACGCCGGCCAAAGCGCTTATCGGCGCGTATATCAGGCAATTGATTAAGCAATAATAAGTTATTAATTAGAAAAAATGCAATCAATGACGCCCACAACCCCGCAAATGTGATTGCCTCTATCAAACAAAATTGAGTCCCCAGTACCATTAAAAGGCCAAATCCTAAACCCGGCGCAATCAGGCAAATAACCGGCATTTTGTTTAGCCACTGTGTATAAGAAACGATAATAAGTATCCCGGCCAAGCCAATCCAAAATAGCTCAAACCCACACTTAAACACCAGATATAAGCCAATAAATATCGTTATCAGTAAACTCATCACGGCTGCCGATAAAACGAGGTTAGCGGCCTCAGGGCATTTAACTAATGCACCACTGCCGCCGCTAAATGGTGTCTTTTGAGTTTTTAAATCCAACCCACTTTTAAAATCGAAATATTCATTGAAGGTATTGACACTGATATGCGCAGCCAAAGCGCCTGTCAATACTGCCAATAAATTAGAATGCACTGGCGCTGCGGTATGATTTACAGCGACAGCCCAGCCTAACAAAACACAGACAGGCGTTAACAGCAGAAAAGGAATACGCATTGATTGCATCAGCGCTAAGAGTGGGTTAAATACCATTTAAAGCGTCTCCTTGCATTAGGTTATCTAGCCTGCCAGACTCAACTTTGCTTAAGTTGATATACCAAAAATAAATCCCACACTTGCGGTTAATACCATAGCGAGCGCCCCCCAAAATGTCACGCGCGCAGCTGCCTTTAAAATAGGAGCGCCACCGGCTCTCGCCGAAACTGCCCCTAAAAACGCCAGAAAAATCAGTGAAAAAAAGCTTTCATAATAAATAAGATCTGCGATTGGCACCAGATAGGCTATCAACAAAGGTAAAGCGGCGCCTAGAGTAAAGGTCAGCGCAGATGAAATGGCGGCCGTTAACGGTTTTGCCTGACTGATTTCTGCTAAGCCAATATCATCACGGGCATGGGCTGCCAGTGCATCATGTGCCATTAGCGCTTCTGCTACCTGATGCGCTAACTCAGGGTTTAATCCGCGTTGCTGATAAATTAAAGCCAGCTCCTTTTTTTCAGCAGAGTAATTTTCAGATAAAGAGCGTTTTTCGATTTCCAGATCGGCTTTTTCTGCATCCGCCTGTGAGCAAACAGATACATATTCACCCGCAGCCATGGACATAGCACCCGCAACTAACCCTGCTATTCCGGCTAATAGCACCTCACTCTGTGAAACGCTGGCCGCTGCGACCCCGATAATTAAACTACTGGTGGAAACTATGCCATCGTTTGCGCCTAACACGGCGGCTCTGAGCCAGCCGCTGCGATGTGATCTGTGCTTTTCCTGATGAACCATCAACCACCCTCATTATGACTTAAATCATAAGACAAGTTTACAAAACCGGCTCAAGATTACCGGACATCAAATCAATTTATTCTTTACGATTTCTAACTTGAGTTTAGTCTTTACCGGCTGGAAAAAACAATTTTACCTTGATTAGCTTTTTGATTTGTTTCGTTTCTTTTTAATCGAAAACGCATGCAGCCATAAATAACCGCCAAAGCAGGACAATATAATTAACAGAATGGCAAATAAATCGACCAACAGCTTACCATTGGTTGAAAAAATGGCACCTGAATGCAGGTCCAGGATCAGTCGTTCAAGGCTTATCGTTTGGGGGTAAATGGATAGTTGTGGCAAATGGTTCCGATTAAATTTGACCTGTTGCGCGATTGCCTGACTGCTCAGTTGATTGACATCATATTCAAACCACTGACCATTGGACTGATAACAAACGTCCGAGAGACAGGTTTCTGTGCTGACATTTTCAATGGGTAAGTGAAGCCCAGCCACTTCATCTAAACGCTCAATTAAATAAAAATCTGGCCAAGAATATAAAGAGACTTTCGTTTGGCAAATAACAGCAACAGCTTCAAATTTGAGATACTGAACCCCGATCAACTCCTGTTCACAACCAGCTAATAATTCAGTATTGAGTCTGGATACGGATTGTCGGGTAAGAATAAAGCTCTGTCCGTTTATCTGAATACTTCTTCCCTGAGTAGGCTTCACACCATACAAATGCTTTAACAGCCAAGGACTTTTAAGGTAGGTTTTATCTAAACTAAATTCACTGGTGTGATTAATAAATATGCCGGATACAGACATAAAAATAATCCATAGGATTAAAGTTAAACCTAATCGTTTATGCCACTTCCAGCAAAAAGCACGAAATTTAGATAAAGTCCGTTGCATCTTAATTAATTTGACCGTTCAGATATAAGGCAGCTCGCGCACTCGCAGTGACTGCATTAACGGATAAAGTAGCACCTGAAATCCCATCAATATTTTGTGATAACTCAAGCTTTGAAGATAAGCTAACGCCGTTAAACTGATTGGTGAAAAATGGATATTTTACTTCCCAGCCCCGTGACTCTCTAAAGGCTAGAATGCTAACGTTATTGATTTGATTATCTTTAACCACGATGCCAATCGTAATGGGTTTTTCTTTCCCGATTTCGTTAAATATCCAGGCCGAGGTATTGTCTGTTTTCCAGTATTTGACCCTAAGTGTATGGATCTGACGGTGATAAATCTCACCTAAGGCTTTTTTGGTTTCAGCATTAAGCCACAAACTCTGTACTTTTGGTACACTTGTAAAATGCTGATTTAAAAAATCAGTATTTGACAGGTAAGTTTGTGAAACACTACCAAAACAGACAAAAATCAATAAAAACAGAGTGTATTTCAAAAATTTATGCCCTTTTTATAAGAAATGGGGTGCTAAAAGCACCCCATTTTAAATTCTATTGATATTTGTTCAAGTGTTTAATCTCAGCCTTAATTAGAAAGACCAGCCAACACCTAAGTTTAAGACGCTAGAATCATCGCCAGCTTTAGATTGCTTGCCAATGTCTGCCTTAAATACGACTTTTGGATGTAACCAGTAGTTAACCCCAATTTCATTATAACTGACTTCAGTATCAGCGCTGTTACCGGCTTCATTATCCCAGCTGCTATGGCGGGCAAATACACCGACTTCAGGCGTTAACTTGTAGCCAGCTTCAACGAAATAGCCTGATTGTTCATCTAAACCTTCAGCTTTAAAATCATCACCGTCAATATCCCAACGAGCATATAAAGCTTTCACAGTTAAATCACCTGTTTGGTAAACCGCGTGTGTTTCTAATAAAGTGGCTGCAGATTCCATATCTGTATCCGCTTTATTTTGTTTTAAATCGTTTTGATACTGTAATGAAGCAGCTAATTCTAAACCAGCAACCGCAGTATATTTGATGCGACCTGTCGCTGCCCAGTCATTTGCAACTGCTTTAGCAGATTTTTGACGGCCACCACGGATTTTAGCAGCTTCTTCTAAATGTAAACCACTGTGCACAGCAAAGTTATATGAAACGCCTGGCGCTAATTCACCTAGTACCTGGGCACCCGTCTCCCACCAAGTTGTTGGGATAATATTTTTTTCAACGTTATTACGCTCTACACCATAAAAAGTATCAGGTTCATGCGTTTCATTTAAAATACCTACCGGTACTAAAAATAGACCAGCCTGAGCTTTGTGTTGCTGCGCGAAGTCCCATTCAATGTAAGCCTGTTCAAGTTCAACTTCACCCGGAGCACCATCGCCCGCTAAACTGTGTTCTAATTCAAATTCTGATACAAAACGAACTGATTCAGTAAACTCTTTACCTATGTAAAGCACATATCTATGAGCATCTACCTGATCATCTTTACCATCTGTAAAATAGTGATTGAAATGATGCTCACCATACCCACCAATGCTCACGCCTGATAAAGCGTTTGCAGAAGCATTAGCTGAGCCTGATTCTAAAGCGGTTGCCAAAGATTCTAACTTTTGTTCAGTCTGTTTTAACTGGGCTTTTAATTCGTTGATTTCTGCTTGTTGTTTTGAAGCTACTTCGTCATTTTGAGCAAAAGCCTGACCAGATAAAGCTGCACCAATAACTGCTGCGCTGATAAGTGTGTGTTTAAACATAGTTCCTCAGTGTTCTTTTTAATCATTTTAAAAGGACCACTCATTTTGAAGTACAAGGTGAGTGTATTCCGGTATTAACAAATGCGTTAGTTTTTTCAAATAACGATAAAAACTAACGCAATAGCAATTACGGGCAACAAGAATAATGTAAATAACAATAGTTATCAATTGTAATAATTAAAATAAATTAATACCTAATATAATTATTCCTTATGAAACCTAATTCTGGGTGATAAAAGCATTTTAATTTCAGTAATTTATAACGAATTTAATTCAACGGATATAGAGGTATGACCAGAGTTCACTTGGTATCCAGTTGCAATGTTGCAATCAATAAATTTGCTTAATTGTATTATTAATAAAATTTATTGATTCATAGCCAGTCTCATCGACTGAGGGTAAATCAAAATGAGGAAACTCAATTTTAGAATAATCAAACTGAGTCAGAATATGGCTAATACAGTTCAAACGCGCACGCTTTTTATCATCTGCCGGTACAATGTGCCATGGGCTTATTGCGCTGGAAGTAGCTTGCATCATCTCAACTTTAGCCTGGGTATATTCCACCCATTTTGCACGGGCTTTTAAATCCATATCACTGAACTTCCACCGTTTAAGCGGATCAGTCAAGCGTTTGTGAAACCGTTTTTCCTGCTCTTTTGGAGATACAGATAACCAATACTTAAGCAAGACAATGCCGGATTCCATCAGCATAGATTCAAACGCCGGGCAATTTTTTAAAAAGTTTTGGTATTCGTCATCGCTGCAAAACCCCATGACTTTTTCAACACCAGCCCGGTTATACCAGCTGCGGTCAAATACACTCATTTCTCCGGCAGCCGGTAAATGTGCAACATAACGTTGAAAGTACCATTGCGTTTTTTCACGGTCACTGGGTTTATCTAACGCAACCACTTTGACATGTCGTGGATTAAGACGCTCTGTGATGGCTTTAATAATACCACCTTTGCCGGAGGCATCTCTCCCTTCAAATAAGATCACGACTTTAAACCCTTGTTGCTGGATCCAATACTGAAGTTTGACTAACTCTATTTGCAATTCCCGTAAATGAAATAAATATGCTTGTTTGTTCATTAGGACAAGATAAGACGTGTATTTTATTTAACTCTAGTCGATTAACGAAAAATGACAATCAAATGGGTTGAATTGATAAACCATAAGCAGGGCGATTACCTGCTTATGGTAATAAGACAAACATTCACTACTAACCTCAGCTACGCATAAGAACAGTTGAAGTAAAATTGGACTTTAATTTTTTAAATATAACCACAATCTTGTTTATTTTGCGTTCCAATGTGGATAGTTTTTCGTCTATCAAGGCATTTTTGTGTACCTAATAGCGAGCTATTAGTAAGAAAAATAA
>CAJXMO010000007.1 GCA_913056495.1 uncultured Alteromonadaceae bacterium
TATTAGTAAGAAAAATAACGCTGAGAGGCGGAAAAATAGACTCGTTGGGCAATTTTGATTATGCGCAGCTGAGGTTACTTATACTTTAAATGTTTGCCAAGGGCCGGTTATCGCCAGTGTTTTCGCTGGTGAATAAACATTAACAAACAAAGTGTTACCATCAGGTGAAAAACACGCACCGGCCAATTCCGTTTGTTCAGTTAATCTAGCAAAATCATATACTTCACCTTTTTCGGTAACACCTCTTAGATGATTATCCACGATCGCCGTATATTGGTCTTCACACACAATTAAGTGACCATTGGGCGTAACAGTCAGGTTGTCACCAAAGTTATAAAAAGATTCATCCATGCTTTCCATAAATAGCTGAATCCGACCCGGTGAAGTCTGCTCATTTTTCTGTCCTTCAAATTCTGAAGGTTGATAACGCATTATTTGGCCAAGCTGTTTTGCGCCGCCATTCGTGCAGCAAAAATAAAGCTCGTTTTCACCCCAGTGAATGCCCTCACCTCGTGCAAACAAAGCTGCACCTTTTTGATAACCACGCGTGCGCAGGTCATCTTCCGGGCTCTTTGCATTGTCTAAATCAACCCATTCAACTTCAAACTCAGTTTGCAGCGGCATTTGAGGTTTTTCCCAATTTCGGCTATCAAACTGTGGTGAATGTTTTACTCGCATAGCCTGCAACTGCCCGCCTTGATTCAACTTGCCATACTCATTTGGAATAAAACGATAAAACAGGCTGTCACCTCTGTCTTCGGTTAAATAAACAATGCCGGTTTTTGGATCAACCGCAGCGGCTTCATGATTAAACCGCCCTAAACCCGGTAAAGGTTTCGCTTCCACCAAGCCGGTTGCACTGGCCGGCACTTCAAATACATAACCGTGAGATTGAGCAAACCCGTCTTTTTCATTTAATACAGACTCTTCACAGGTTAGCCAGGTACCCCAGGGCGTAATACCACCTGAACAATTTCGAATGGTGCCAACGAGTGACAAAAATTCCTGCTCTTTTTTCCGGGTTTTTAAATTATAAATGATGTGGCTGGTTCCACCCGGTAAAGCAACCCCATCTTGTTGAGCATCATATGCCAGTGGCGTTTTATGATGTCGAATCGTTTCAGCGGCTTTGGCCAAATCACCGGGCTTTAACTCATGGTTTCGAATTAAGGCAACACGCTCATCATCTAATGCAATGCAGCCCATGCCATCGGCTTTATCCGGTACAGTAAAACCGTCAGACATAGTGTCATGCAATTGAGAGATCACCTGGTAGCTAAAACCGGCCGGTAAATCTAATAGTTTTTTCGGATCAGGTAACAGTGGTCCATAACCAAATACCTTTTGCGATAAATCCGCGATAGATACTTTGCCAAATGCACTGCGGGATAACCCCATAAACGCAAGTGATGCGGCACTGACTAAAAATGCTCTTCTTGTAACCATACAAATTAACAACTCTAAAGGAATAGACTAAATGACCTGAGCTTTGCAGAATTTGCAGAAGGTGAAACTAAAACAAGATTTGCGCAAATCCGGTCTTACCAAAACTCAGGTTATACTTAAAAATCAGATCGCTAAAATACATGAAAGTTCAGCAAATAACTGAAAGCACTCAAAATTTAATAAAAATGTCATCTTTATTCAGGGCGTGTGGATCTTGGTTTATAATTTGAACCGAGCGAAAAGATTGTTGTAAACAAGATAACAATAAGGAAATTTACTGACCTAAATAAATTATTTCTAACGCAGAATAAAACAGTTTTGGTCCCTGCCCGTATCGACTCTGGGGCTATTAGAGCTTGGCTAAAATTCACGAAGTAGCAGGGCCAAGCTAAGTTTTTGAAAACCGGCTCAGCTCGATCGCACTATAATGCGTAGGCGTTTAACGACCATGAGCCAGAAGTTCGCTCAGTTTAACTTCTTTATAATTTCCACATAAATAATACCCACCATCAATAGAACCGTTATAACCTGCAACCACTAACACGCTATTTACGAGTTTTTTATCAAGCGTAAAATATGCCGAACGGTATAAACTATCCTTTTCAGATATACTCATTTCGAGTGGAATATCAAACAACTTTGCAACTTTTACTGACAACGAAGAAAGCACCCTATCTGTTTTCGCTTGGTCTGTTTCGTAAGGAAAACGAATTTCAAAAGTGATCCAATTTTCAACAATCGTCGATTTAATAGCGTATGGCTTTAACTTTGTTAATTGCTGACTATCACAAGCTAAAGTGGGTGACGCAATCAAAAACAAAAACCAGAATATAAACCTCAATTAAATCTCTTCCTTATAAATTTATCGTGGGCTCAATCTTTGTGTTTAGCTGACCAATGGTGCAATCTAGTCATATTTCAGCAAGGCACGTGTTGCATTTGAGAAAATCAGGGATTTTTATTTAACTTTTATCTCATAGCACTTTTGATTAAATTCTATTGTTAACATATCAGGCCGGGTCATCAGCTTTGTCAACTTGATAACCCGGCCCGATTTTGGGTCAACCCCAAGCACTTATTCTATCTATTTCACTTTTTGGGCGAAGTCACTCACGCCCTTTTCTGTTCGCTGAACCGGTTTAATGGTGCCATCTTCATTAAAATATAGATATTCGGCAGCACTATGACGCTGGCGGCCGCATTCAGAATCTATATCCAACCATCTGTGGTAAAACAAAATCCACTGACCTTTGTATTCAACGATTGAGTGATGATTATTGCTCTGGTGCTCCTGCTCCATAAATTCGCCCTTGTATTCCCAAGGGCCGGTTGGCGATTTAGACATGTAATAAGTTAATACACGGTTATTTTCCGGCATCGTAAAATAATAATACTCTCCACGTTTAAATACCCAAGGGCCTTCCATTTTAGGCTCATAACCACCCATATCCATTTTGGTTAATTCACCAACTGTGCTGCGCATGTCATCAGCCATTTTAATCACATGATAATCTGTGTTAGTTGCATGAACATACAAATAAGCCTGTCCGTCGTCATCAATAAACATAGCTGGGTCATTGGCATAAGGCGTGCGCCACAATGGACCACCTATCATATCTTTAAATGGCCCGGTTGGAGAATCGCTTTCAGCGATGCCAATGCCCATCCATTTAGTACTGTTTTCAGGATTCACTCTGTCTTTATGGCCTGTACCCGCCGGAAAAACTAAATAATATTTACCGTTTTTATAAGCGGCATCCGGCGCCCATGCATAGTTGTCTGCCCAGCTTAAATCATCCACGGATAATAAAGGGCCATGGGTTTCCCAGTTTTGTAAATCAGTTGATGAAAATGCATACCAGTCTTTCATCCAGAAATCTTCCTGACACTCTTCATCATGCGAGGTATAAACATACATTTTGCCATCGTTCCAAACATGGCCTGACGGATCGGCTGTTCTTAACTTGCCACCAAAGTTAAGCGGATTGCCTTTAACCTCTGCTTGTTCTACCTGCTTATCTGTTGCTTGTTGTGAACACCCCATCACTGCACTGGCGAATAAGGCGACACTGATTACTTTTGCTAATTTTTTCATCATCACTTTGTCCTTTACATTAAAGACGTTCAAATTTGATTTTATCCTGCCTGTGACCGAACCAAGGCTGGATCTCCATTATTTTAGGGGTTGAAAACGAACATAATCGACATCTATGTACTGGCTTTTTTCTGCGGCTTCAGGCGTTACCGCAAATAATCCAACTTTAGCTCCAACCCAGCGGCCTTTGCGCGCGGAGAAATGCTCACCTATGATTCTAAAGCGTGGCATATCCGGTGTTTTATAACTGAATACGGCTTCTGCGCCAGACTGAACAATCACTCTTAATTCAATCTCATCTGAATTAAGTAACTCAACTTGCTTTTCCTGCTGGCCTTCATTGCAGCCTTTACGCGCGCCGTGGCAATGCATAAATACAACTTCATGTTCGCCTTGCTCATTTTCATCTATGCCAATCCAGGCATAATCTTCACCGAAAATCGTTAAGCCGGCTTGCATATCATTAATATTGTCAGACAATTTAATTTTAGCGATAGCTTCAAATTCTTCTGCCGGGAGTTTTTGACCAAATAAAGAAGGTGTCATCCACAAATTATCACCTGTGGTTGTAATTTTCTTTTGCGCATATAAACGCATATGGCCCGGATTTTCAGTTAATGAATACCATTCATCATTGGGATTAGCGCTCCACTGCCACTGCAAACTCAGAGTATCTGAGTTAAATTCATCATCAATTTTCAGCGACTTTTCACCCGTATAGTTTGATGTTTTTGGACGGGTATACTCAGTTACCGGATTGCCTATGCCATCGCCATTATCATCAATTCCAATCACAGGCCAATCATTTATCCATTGCATCGGCTGCAAATGAGTAATTCGACCATAGGCTTTTTTAGCCTGAAAATGAACAAACCAGTCTTCATTTTGATCGGTATGTACCCAGGAACCCTGATGCGGTCCGTTGGTGCGGCTTCTGCCCTGCTCCATAACTACTTTTGCTTCATAGGGGCCCATAATATCTTTTGCTCTGAAAACCGTTTGCCAGCCTAAATCAACCCCGCCTGCCGGTGCAAAAATATAATAATAACCATTGCGTTTATAAAACTTAGGCCCTTCGATCGTGCGGAAGTTTTTAAGTTTAGTGCCATCTATAATATGCGTATAGTCTTCTGATACCCAACTGGTATCCGGTGCCATTTCACGTAAACTCAATACATTATTAAAGCCCGCCCGACTTTTCGCCCAGGCATGTATTAAATAAGCTTTACCGTCATCATCCCAAACCGGAGTCGGGTCAATAATGCCTTTGCCAGGTAAAATAAGTTCTGGCTCAGACCAGTCTTTGGCTGGGTCTGTGGTTGTAGTGACATAAATACCAAAATCCGGATCCGGGTAAAATATCCAGTACTTGCCATCATAGTAACGGATATTGGGTGCCCATACGCCTTCACCGTGGCGGGGCGTTGAGAAGTGATCTACCGGCACCTGAACCGGCAACGCATAATTTATTAGCGCCCAATTGACTAAATCTGTTGAATGCAACACAGGCAAACCGGGCGCAGCATTAAAGCTTGATGCCGTCATATAATAATCACTGCCAACGGCGACTACATCCGGGTCAGAATAATCAACATGTAAAATTGGATTAGTATAGGTTTTTTGTGTTTGCTCAGTTTTGGCACTTGGCTGTACACTTGCTTTTTGAGGCTCGCTTGCGACTGTTTGCTCACCGCAGCCCGCCATCATGCCAGCTAATACCAGTGAGGCTGCTATCACGTTTAAATTTTTCATTTTTATTTTCACCACTGCCTGTTAAGGTTGTAAATTGAGTCTTTCCATTAATAAACTCGCCATAATATAAGGCCCGACTGCTTTGGGATCATTCGCCCGGTATGGCTCGTTAATATAGTACTCATAGCTGGCATCACGGTAAGGCTTACCGCCTAACCCGGCAACCGCGCATACTTGCTCAATACTGATATGGTTTTGTTTATTGGTAGTGATTAAATGATCCATCACCCCCTGATAAGCACGTAAGCCAATGCTCAATAATTCCGGATTTAAATCATGTTGTTCATAGGCTTTAAGGACAGAATAAGCCATCATAATACTGCCTGAGGCTTCTAAATAGTTGCCAGCTTCATCCGGCATTTCGACCACCTGATACCATAGTCCGGTTTCATCCTGATACTTTTGCATCGCTTGAACCAAGCGGTTAAAACGCGCTGCCAGCCATTTTCGTTGTGCACCTTGTTTAGGTAAAAATTCAAGTACATCAACCATTGCCATAGCGTACCAACCTACTGCACGCGACCAGTGATGAGGTGATTGTCCGGTTTCAGAATCTGCCCAGCGTTGTTTTTTAGATTCGTCCCAGCCATGGACAGGTAAACCTGTATCCGCCCGGTATAAATGTTTTTCAACTAATTCAAATTGCTTAAGCACATCGGAATAGTCTTTCTCCTCAGCAAATTCAAGGATATACTGGGCATAAAAAGGCGTTCCCATATAAAGACCATCCAACCACATTTGTGAGGTATAGCGTTTTTTATGCCAGAAGCCACCTTCGGTTGTTCTTGGATGGTCACTCAATTGTGTTCTTAGCCTATCCATCGCTAATTTGTATTTTTTGTCACCAGTCTGACGATACAAAAAGAATAAAATTTTTCCCGGATTGATCATGTCAATATTATACTTTTCAATATCATAGGTTTTGATATTGCCTGACTCATCAATTAAAGCATCTGCATAATCTTTAATATAATTAAAGTATTCAATATTATCTGTTTTTTGATAAAGCTTAGCCATGCTCAGCAAAACTAAACCATGGGTATAAGTCCATCTGGGATAAGTACGCCAGTCAATCGACCAAGCCTCTGGATTGCGCTGTATTTCAGATTGAGCCATGCGCTCGGACATAGGCAACAGCGGATTTAATACACTATTGGTTGGTTTTGCTAAACTTGACTGACTGCAAAAAACCAGCGCGGCTGCTAAACAAAAACGGACTAACTTTAATTTCGTGAACATAATGTCTACCGGTGGCAAAATATAACTCAAATGGTACACAAGTTATTTACATAATCCATGTGAAAATTTACTTTTTTAATTATAAATAATTATAATCGTTTATAATATTTGTATAACAAACAGACTGGATTTTATTTTTAAAACATTAAATTTCATTAATTTACATAAAATATCTTAGCCATATAAAACAATGAAAATTTTTCAAGATACTGTTATTAACTTTATACTAATTTATTCAGTTTGTTACTTCCCGCAGCTATTTGCAGATAAAATAGCTATGGTTTTATTCTTTTTTAGCTAATCCGGTAAACAACAGAAGGTACACTTGGCAAGAGTTGAAATACACTGAGCCATCATTTGGACGCTTGGCTCAGTGTGGGCTTGTCTTGCACAATAAAGCAGCGATGAAGTTTAGTTGAGCGCAAGGCTACAGTCGTTTGAAAGTTTTTCTTTCACTAACCCGATATCTTGATGAGGTACAGCAATCAACCAATGGCGAATGTCCTGAATAATACTCATTGAACAGCTCTGATCAACAATCGCCCCTCTTAATACAAGGCGTTTATCATTCAGGTTTATTACAAAGGTTTTTTCTACTTTGCTGGCTGCTTGGTATTGTCCGGTCAACTCACTTTGTGCTATCGAAATAACTTGATTAAGCAGCGAACTTAATTTTTCCTTTAGTAGCTCGGAGTCACCAGCGACCAAAAGTTCAGTTTCAGCTTCCGTAAAAGGTTTACTATAAACCTGAACCATATTTTGATACTGATTCTTTGCGCGTTTTCGAACATGCTTGTTAACTGCGTCAGTTGGGATCCATATCAATGCTTTAACATAAACCTTGTTCATCTGCGGATTGCTAAAAAATATCGGTTTAATGTGTAAAACTTGCTGTGGATTGCGTGTGTCGGTAGATATGAAATTTGCATTTCCAGGGTCAAGTAACTCAGTTAACCTTAAAGTTTTTGATGCTTCAATAATAGGTGCAATCGCTTGGTTTGCCTGTTCCTGTGCTTTGGCTAACTTGTCGTTTCTCTGAGACTGAATGAGCGTAGAATGAGTGCCGATTTGAGCAATCATACCTGCGATACCGGCTCCTCCCTGATACATAATAGTCGAAGCTTCAACCGTATCATTAGTGACATAGACCCCTCGAATATCAACATTGTCACTTTCTTGCAGTTTGATAGCAAAATGTGATGTCGAGAAAAACGAAGGTCCGATATTATTAACATGCCGGATATAGTCATCATTCAAGGGGGTGCTGCCACACCCTGTCAGGAAACCTGTGAACAACACAATCAGTGTGAACACTTTACTGTTTTGTATGTCTACCATGGTTATATTGCGTTTTTAAGCTTTTGTTTTGTATTTTCAATCGCCTGATAATACGCCATGGTGACATTCGGAAATGTAGGTGGTTCATCCCATTCACCGGTAGGTTGAATTTTTTCATTAATTTCAAGGTATTGAATATAAGCGTTAGTATTTAAATCAACGCTGTATAACAGGCCTGATAGGTAGCCTTGAGGATCCCCGTTTGGAATATAGTTGCTAAAACTTCGATGTGCGCCATGCTGATAAATGTCTAATACCACTAAAACATCAACGCCAAGTTCAGTTTTTAAATTACGAAAATCTCGTTTAGCAAAACCTAACTCTCCCTTAAACTTTTTCATTTTATTAATAGGATTAGGCAACTCAACATAAGTTACATTTTCAGCTCTGGTTTGATATTCAGCTAAAACCAGTTGTTTAATATTGTCTAACTCTTGTGTCGTAATACTTGATTCAAGGTGGCTATCTAATTTGCCCGTTAATGCGGATGCAACGCCATAACACAATAAACAGGCTGCACCATAAATATGGGTTGTAGCCCCTTCTTTAGGTGGAATATAGGCAAAGCCAATTTTTAAATCTGGTGTGGCTAAAATATTGGTATTTAAGGCGACTGTTGGTTGAGGCGTACTTCCGCAAGCGGCCAGTACCAATACCATAACAGCAGCGAAGAATGTTTTAAAAATCCGATTCATTTTCTTATTTCCTGTAAATTGTAAATTAAATCCCTATCTGATAGGCAATCCATTAGTTGTAAAAAATACTCAACTTTTAACATTTAATCAACAATTTAAATCTTTTTAATTATTTGTTAAAAAGTGACATCTTCTATTTGACAATCTTTTTTTTAATTACTAGAGTTGTCAATAAAAACTACACATGTAGTAATTAAAGGTGCAGAAAATGAAATTAAGTGAATTTGAACTCGATGTGATGCAACTCCTCTGGAAATATGAACCTTGTCCGGTCAATCAAATCCATTCGCTCCTGTCAGAGCACAAGAAAGTGGCTTACACCACAGTCAAAACAATTATTGACCGACTAGAGAAAAAAAATGCAATTGAGCGCTGCGGGCAGCAAGGCCGAGCGATTATTTACCAATCAAAAGTGGCTCAGGAAACTTTATCAAAACAAGCGTCACCCGGTTTTATACAAAGATTTTTCCGTGGTGACTCACGCCATATGATCGCGCATTTTATTGAGGAAGAAGAGCTGAATGAGGCGGATATTGACTACTTACAAAACCTGCTAAAAAACAAAAAATCGAATAAATAAAATCGAGAATACATAAAATGACGGATTATTTTTTTACCTGTACCCTGATTAGTTTAAGCCTACTACTCACGGTTATTATGCTGCGCCAGGCACCGGCCAGACTGAGCTTTTATTTATTGATCATTGCACTCTCAGCTTGGCTTGTTCCCTGGCAACACTTACCGGCGTTGACTGAAGCTGATAACCCGATTCATTTATCGCTTAACATCGCAGAATTTTTCCCGGTACAACCGACACAATCACTCCAAACCGAGCAAACGACGAGTCTGGATGCATCAAGAAAAACGGTTCAGGAAAACGGGGTCAATCAACTAAAAACCGAGCACCTGGTTTGGGCAATTCTGTTTACCGGGTTGAGTTTGTTTTTATATCGGATAATACAATATTTTAGAATACTCCAATATTTAAAAAAACATTCGATTGAAACCACTCAATATCAATCGATTACCTCTGCTTACCCGGTTCGTTTGGCAAAGTTAAAAACACCCGCTCTGGCTACCGGTTTATTCTGTCCAACCATCTGGCTGGATGAAGAAATGCAAAACCGCGAAGAGCTTACCTCCGTTTTACAACATGAAGTTAATCACCTGAAACAGTTTGATACTGTCTGGACTTGGTTTATTTGCATCATTGAAAGCCTGTTTTGGTGGAATCCACTCTGCCTTTATTTAGCAAAACAAACAAAACAACAACTTGAACTCAGCTGTGACGAAAAATGTTTTAGTCAGCTTGCAGAGCGTTATCAATATGATTTGGCAAGTCTGCTACTGTCAAAAAATCCGAAACATGAAAAACAAGTATTTGCTGTCCCCCTGTTGAGTATTAAACATCATAAAAACTTTAATATTCAACGTATTAAGTTTTTAAACAAGGAGAAAACCATGAAAGTAAAATATGTATGTCTGGCAATCGCAAGCCTTTTGTTAAGTAGTTATACAGCAGCCAGTGTTGTTCATAAGCAATCAAGTTTTTCCGCTGGATCAGATGTTAAACTTGTGCAAAACCAAAACTATCAGACTCAGTTAAACCAACTGATTGAGCTTTCAAAAAATGTCCGCACAGACGATAAAACTGAGCTTAAATCAATTTATCAGAATATTCTGGCATGGCAAAATAATCGGCATCAGTTAACCGGGCCCGAAGACGGCAAACTTAAATTATATGCTTTTACTGTAGTGAATAATGTATTGTATCGTCTTGAGCAATTTCAGGAAATTATAGCGACTTATAACCTGTGGTATGGCGAAGACACCAAGCCGCCTTTCTTTTTATACAATCATTTAGCCGGTGCTCATATGAAGTTAAACCAGCCAGAACAAGCCGTTGCCGAGTTGAAAAAACTTAAGTCTGAAACCGGTGATCGCTTTCAGCCAGGCAGTAAACTATTTTTATCGCAAGCCTATGCAATGTTGAAAAATGAAGAAAAAGCACTGGAAGCCCTCAACAGTATTGAAGCCACAGATCTGAAAGGTTTAGAGATCCATAAATACTTTATTTATAAGGCTTTAGGGGACAATGCCAGTATAACTGAGATGGAGCAGGCCAACCCATCGCTGGCAGAACAATCTGAGCCTAATATTATTTTAAGCTCGCCCATTTTTAAAATGATTTAGCCCGATTAAGATAAATGCGATGTTATTAACAGATTGTGATACAACGCATTTATCTGTCGCATCACGTTCCGATATCTTGCTTTCTGGTCAATATAAATCTTGTTTCATTTCCACATATTTTTTAAAGCTATTTAATATAGCCTGCCAGCCTTGCTTTTGCGCCTCAACAGCCGTTTCGCTTTCACACTCAAATACATTTTTAATACAGATTCCTGTATTGGTCTGGAAAAACTCAATTTTTACTTCACGCCCGTCATCTAACCGGTAAACAATGCATTGAGTATGGATAACCTGAGTAAATTCACCTTCATAATCGAACCCGGTTACGCCATCTTTTGATTCCATTCGATAATTAAACCGCCCACCCGGCTGAAGCTCAACCGCTGCTGCAGGACACCACCAATCCTCAGATGCAAAATTCCAGTTGATAATTTCATCAGGACTGGTCCAATGGTGCCAAACCTGATTTAATCGTGCATTCACCTCTATGGCCACTGAAGTTTTCATTGTTGCTCCTGTTCACTTGTAACCTAACTAAACAGTTAATTAATAAAGTCTTGTTATAAATATAACCGAATGAGGTTTCAGTTTTGTTAACATAAGACTTGAGCTAAAAGAAAATTTAATAAGCCGACGTGACGTTTTAAAAATAAAAAAGGCCGCTTTCGCGGCCTTTTAAATGACAAGTTCTGTATTAGATAAAAGCTTAATTAAGCTTTAGCTCTTTCCTGTAATACTTTAACTGCTGGTAACTCTTTACCTTCTACAAATTCTAAGAAAGCACCACCACCAGTTGAAACATAAGAGATTTGATCCGCTAAATTCCACTTATCAATAGCAGCTAAGGTATCACCACCACCTGCAATTGAGAAAGCTTCACTTTCTGCGATCGCTTTAGCAACGACTTCTGTACCTTTTGCAAATGCATCAATTTCAAATACACCACAAGGGCCATTCCAGATGATAGTTTTAGCATTCTTAACTATCTCTGCAACACGCGCTGCAGACTCAGGTCCATAATCGATAATTTCTTCGTCTGCTTCAACCTGACTGGCTGGTTTAGCTTCAGTTTTAGAGTCATGTTTCCAGTCGCTAAAGCCATCTTTTGTCGTGCGCACGTCAGTTGCAAATATAACTTCTGTTGTTTCACGTAAACGCTTAGCTTCCGGGATTAAATCTTCTTCATATAAAGAGTTACCCACTTCATTACCAGCAGACGCAACGAATGTATTTGAGATACCGCCACCTACAACTAAGGTATCAGCAATTTTCGAGAAAGCATCTAAAACAGTTAATTTAGAAGACACTTTAGAGCCACCGACGATAGCGACTAATGGACGTTCAGGATTATCTAAAGCTTTACCTAATGCATCTAATTCTTTAACTAATAAAGGACCGGCACAAGCAACGGGCGCAAACTTAGCAACACCATGCGTTGATGCCTGTGCACGGTGAGCTGTACCAAATGCATCCATCACAAACACATCACATAATGCAGCTAACTGTTTAGATAAAGCTTCATCATCGGATTTTTCGCCTTTGTTAAAACGAACATTTTCTAAGATAACCACTTCACCGGCTTTTGCTTCAACGCCGTCTAAATAGTCTTTCGCTAAACGAACCGGCGCGTCCAGCTGTTCATTTAAATAAGCAACTACAGGTGCTAAAGAAAGCGCTTCATCATATTCACCTTCAGTTGGACGACCTAAATGAGACATCACTAATACAGCAGCACCTTTCTCTAAAGCAGCTTTAATAGTTGGGATTGCAGCATCTGCACGAACACTTGATGTAATATTTTTATTATCATCCAAAGGTACGTTTAAATCTTCACGAATTAAAACAGTTTTGCCATTTAAATCCAGGTCAGTCATTTTGATTACTGACATAAGCGGTTCTCCAATTATCTGATTAAAAACTAATTCTAGTATTTATTGCACTTAGGCCTAAATACTCAATTATTATTACTATATTATTATACAAAAGCGGTTTTTTATGCCACTTATTATTCTTTACTTTGCCTGCATCATTGCCCGACAAGTATCCAACATACGATTAGCGTAACCCCATTCGTTGTCACACCATACCAAAACTTTGACTAACTTATTATGACTGACTCTTGTTTGTGTGCCATCTAAAATACATGAATGTGGATCATGATTAAAATCTATAGACACCAAAGGCGCTTCAGTATAATCCAAAATACCTTTTAACTCATTTTCAGCTGCCTGCTGAATCACCTGATTAACCTCGGTGATATTCACTTCCTTTTCAACCGTCATACTTAAAACCAGAGCGGTAACATTAACGGTAGGAACACGCACTGAAATCGCTTCAAACCGCCCCTGAAATTTGGGCAGGATACGTTCAATCCCCGCTGCCAGACGGGTATCAACCGGTATAATTGATTGACTTGCTGCTCGCGTTCTGCGTAAGTCCTGATGATAAGAATCAATGACAGGCTGATCATTCATTGCGGAATGGATCGTTGTAATACTGCCACTTTCAATACCAAATGCCTCGTCCAATGCAGTAATCACGGGTACGCAGCCGTTGGTTGTGCATGAAGCAGCCGAGACGACTCTGTCTCGTTTAGTTAAAATATTTTGGTTTACACCGTAAACTATGGTCGCATCCATATTTACATCGCCCGGGTGTGAAAGCAAGACTTTACTTGCGCCCTGACGAATATGGACAAATGCATCTTCAAAGCCATAAACCTGACCCGTACATTCAAATACAACATCAACCCGCATATTATCCCAGGGCAATTCAGAAACCCGGGTTTCATGTATCAAATGAATTAAGTCATCATTTATTTTAAGTCGGTTATTCTCAAGACTTACATCCGCTTTAAAGTGACCATGAGAAGTATCATATTTTAAAAGGTGGGCAACGCTTTGCGGTGAAGCAAGTTCGTTGATCGCGACAACTTTAAACTCATCTTGCAGGCCATATTCATAAATTGCACGTACAACACTGCGTCCAATTCGACCAAAGCCATTAATCGCAATTCTAATAATGATGGTATCTCCAAGAGCAAAAAAGGCAGACTAAACAGCCTGCCTTTTTTAATTAACTAAGCTTAAAAATTAGCCTAATTTTTTAACTGTATCAACTACGTTTTCAACAGTGAAGCCGAAGTGTTTGAATAAGTCGCCACCTGGTGCAGATTCACCAAATGTAGTCATACAAACAAAGCCACCGTTGAAGCCAACGTACTTGTACCAGTAATCAGCGTGTGCTGCTTCAATTGCTACGCGCTTAGTCACAGCAGCTGGTAATACAGACTCTTTGTACTCAGCAGATTGAGCGTCAAAAGTATCAGTAGAAGGCATAGAAACAACACGTGCTTTAATGCCATCTTCAGCTAATGCAGCAGCTGAATTTACAGCTAATTCAACTTCTGAACCAGTTGCGATTAAGATAACATCAGGTGTACCGTCAGTATCAACTAATACATAACCACCTTTTTGGATGTTAGCTACTTGCTCTGGTGTACGTGGTTGAGCAGCTAAACCTTGACGGCTGAATACTAATGAAGTTGGTGCGTTTTGGCGCTCAACAGCAACTTTCCATGCAGCAGCAGATTCAGTTGCATCAGCAGGACGCCATGTAGACATGTTAGGTGTCATACGCAAGTTAGCTAATTGCTCAACTGGTTGGTGAGTAGGACCATCTTCACCTTGGCCGATTGAATCATGCGTATATACAAAAATGTTTTGAATACCCATTAATGCAGACATACGTACCGCGTTACGAGCATATTCCATAAACATCATGAAAGTTGCGCCGTAGTTGATGAAACCACCGTGCAATGAGATACCGTTCATGATACCAGACATACCGAATTCACGTACACCGTAATGGATGTAGTTACCCGCAGCATCGTCCTGGATACCTTTAGAACCAGACCATAATGTTAAGTTTGAACCTGCTAAGTCAGCAGAACCACCTAATAATTCAGGTAAGATAGCACCGAATGCTTCGATTGTATTTTGTGATGCTTTACGAGAAGCAACTTTTTCGCCTTTCGCTTGAGTTTCAGCGATGAAAGCTTCTGCTTTTTCAGCGAAGTCAGCTGGTAAGTCACCTTTGATTACACGGCGCTCGTATTCAGCTGCTAATTCAGGGTAAGCCGCTTTGTATGCTTCAAATTTCGCGTTCCAAGCCGCTTCTTTTGCAGCACCTGCTTCTTTTTGGTCCCAACCAGCATAAACTTCTGAAGGAATTTCAAATGGTGCATGTGGCCATTGTAAGAATTCACGTGCAGCTGCGATTTCTTCATCACCTAATGGTGCACCGTGACAGTCATGGCTACCACATTTGTTTGGTGAACCTAAACCAATGATTGTTTTAGTACAAATCATAGTTGGTTTATCAGTTACAGACTTAGCTTCGTTAATAGCCGCAGTGATAGCTTCAGGGTTGTGACCATCAACACCGCGGATTACGTGCCAGCCGTAAGATTCGAAACGCTTAGGCGTATCATCAGTGAACCAACCTTCTACGTGACCATCGATAGAAATACCATTGTCATCCCAGAAAGCGATTAATTTACCAAGACCTAAAGTACCCGCTAATGAACAAGCTTCATGAGAGATACCTTCCATTAAACAACCGTCGCCTAAGAAACAGTATGTGAAATGGTCAACAATGTCGTGGCCTTCGCGGTTGAACTGAGCTGCTAAAGTTTTTTCAGCGATTGCAAAACCAACAGCGTTAGAAATACCAGCGCCTAAAGGACCCGTAGTTGTTTCAACACCAACAGTATAACCATACTCAGGGTGACCTGGAGTTTTTGAGTGTAATTGACGGAAACGTTGTAATTCACTGATTGGCAGATCGTAACCTGACAAGTGTAATAAAGAGTAAATTAACATTGAACCGTGGCCGTTTGATAAAATGAAACGGTCACGATCAGACCAGTCAGGGTTAGTTGGATTGTGGTTTAAAAAATCGCACCATAATACCTGAGCGATATCAGCCATACCCATAGGGGCACCAGGGTGACCTGATTTAGCTTTTTGTACCGCGTCCATACTTAAAACACGGATAGCGTTAGCAAGATCTTTGCGTGACGACATTGTAACTCCTTAAGTTAACCATTTTTTGGTAGCGTCGAGTATTTAAATTTAGCTGCCCCAAAACATGAGTCTTTTGGCAGTATAAAAATCGGGGTGTATTTTCCCTTAGTGAAGCGCTAAGTGCAAATTTTTATCGCTTATAACCGCCATATTAAATTAAAAATATGACAAATATGACGAAGACTGTGTATGAAATGCACTTTTTACACTTTGATATTTTATATTTTGTAAACTTAAGTTGAAAAAGTGAACACCGGCCATTGCGGAAAATGGGCTAAATCATACGTCAATTGCATCGAGCAACCAGTTCGGAATAAATATATTTGGGAAGTGTAGTGGAAATTAAAATGATGAAAAATAAAATTCAGTGATATTCAAAAATCATATTTAAACTAGTTAAAATCGCCAGAATCAGACGAACCTGCGTATGAAAAACACAGGTTCGCCAGAATTTACCTGTCTAAGGGACAATTTGCCCTCTTAATTCACCGCCAGGGTTGGTCGTTGTATGAATATTCACATAATGACCAGCCGCCAGTAAGGTATCAAGAATACTTTGCTCAAGCATTAAATTTGCGGGTGACATCCAAATATCAGAGTCTGTTGCATCCTGTTCAAGCGCAACAACCACATCACCGTTTACACCTGCTACGCCTGCGTGGATATGCGCCATAGTGGCATCAGTTAATCCAGACGTAACCGCTTTTAACTCTAACTCATTATCGTCATGATTGAGCAAGGCATAACCGTAACCCATAGCATCCGTTGTAACCGCGGGTACTTCCTGACTGCCTTCAATCGGGAAAGTCATCAACGAATAATTATCGGTTAAAATTTGCCCGCGGATTTCGCCGCCGGCATTGTCCGGGGTATGCACATTAACGTAATGTCCACCTGAAGCCAAAATGCCAAGGATTTCCTCATTTATCATGGTATTTTCAGGCGCCATCCAGACATTCATATCATCCATAGACTGCTCCAAGGCAACCAAAACATCACCATTTGTCCCGATTCTGCCGGTATGAATATGCGCACCGGTTGCATCGGCTACACCTGAGGTCACTATTTTAAGTTCAAGTGCATAATCATTTAAATTAACCAGGGCATAACCACTGCCCATCGCACTTGTGTCAACAGCGGGTACTTCCTGCTCACCGTCAAGTGAAAATGTCGCCAATGCCAAATTATCCGTTAAAATCTGACCACGTATTTCACCACCTGTATTATCCGGTGTATGCACATTAACATAGTGTCCGCCCGAAGCCAGGATGCCAAAAATTTCTTCTGTTAACATGGTATTCTCAGGTACCATCCAGACATTCATATCATCCATAGACTGCTCCAGCGCAACCAGCACATCGCCATTTGTCCCGATTCTGCCAGTATGAATATGCGCACCGGTTGCATCGGCTACACCAGAAGTCACTATTTTAAGTTCAAGTGCATAATCATTTGTATCGACCAGCGCATAACCACTGCCCATAGCTTCAGTCGTTACTGCCGGTACTTCCTGATTACCATTTAATCCAAAAGTGACTAATGCAAAATTATCGGCCAAAATCTGACCGCGGATTTCACCGCCCGGATTATCCGCTGTATGCACGTTCACATAATGTCCGCCTGATAACAGGGTTTCAAAAGTCGCACTGTCGATCATGGTTTCATCCGGCGTCATCCATTCAGAGGTATCAGTGCCTTGCGATAAGGCAATGGCGACATCACCGTTTGTGCCAATTCGACCGGCATGAATATGCGCCGCATTTGCGCCGTCTAAATCCATCGCTTTAACTTTTAAATCCAGTTCACCTGAGGTCATGTTATACGTTGCATAGCCATAACCCATAGCATCTGTATCCACGGCGGGTACTTCCTGCTCACCGGACAAGTCAAAGGTCATCAGGGCAAAATCATCAGTCAAGATCTGACCCCGTAATTCACCGTCCGGATTATCATCTGTATGCACATTAATGTACCAGCCACCATCGAGCATTTCTGCAACCGCAGCCTGGTTAAGATTTGTTTCTTCTATATGGTACATACCAGCTGTATCGCCGGCTTCAAACGCAAAAGCTACATCGCCGTTTGTACCCACATATCCCTGGTGGATATGTGCTGCAGAAAATCCGTCTACATCAGATACATCAAGTGATGCTCTAAATTGCATTAGGTTCTCATCATATTCCACAACGGCACTTGCCATAGCGGATGTCATGACACTCGGGACTTCCTGATCACCCGATAAATCAATCATCAAAGTTAAACTGGGGGTAAATTCTTGCATATCTGGCTCGTCATCATCATCTGAACCAAAGTCCAGAGAACAAGCGGTCAAACTCAGCGCCAACAAGAACGATAAACAGATTTTCATAACTAAATCCTTCTAATAATCAAATGAATTGAATGTTAAATGTTACTAAATCATTAATATTCTCAAGCAGCCAATTTAGTTTAGTTTTTAAACAGAAATTAACCAACTCAATGAAACAATACGGTTAGAAGTGAAAAAAGATCAGATAGGGTGATGTGAATTGAGAATAAATCGGGAGGTAGTTCACATAATTATAACAAAAGATTCTTAAAGACAGGTTGTAGGGGTTATTAATACCTGTGCCGTGCTTATTTTCGATTTATAACAAGAAAAATAGTATGATCCCCTCTATCAAGCGTCTATTTTACTTTACAGTTACCCGCTTACGATTTAAAAAATGGTATCCAGCCACCAGCCAGCCAAATAAATTAGTACTCAAATTTCAGCAGATTAAAAAGTCCTCTTTCATTTATTGTATAAATACAGTTCAGATTGGAGGTTCAATAAAGTCTAGGGTGCAAACCTTTGTTTCAAATAATCCAAAAACAGTTCAACAGGTTTGGCTGCAATATCTTTTTGGCAAAAACCGTTACCTATCCAATAACCTATTGCAGGTTTTAGGGTATTCAAATTGATATTTCCAATACAAGCAATCAAAGTTAGGCCCTTTCATACAATCGCAAAGGTTATTTCAGTTTGCTTTTCAAGGTTGCTTTGATGTGTTGCAATACAGGATTCGGCCAAGCCGTCCGGATAAAGGTGTGGGAACACAGCTATCATGTCGACTACTTCTTTTATCGGCAAGCTGCTGACCTAAATTAGTTTATGTTACTTTCTGCCCTTGATAGTATGGTGTATCAGCGAGTGCCAACATTTCCAAATCTTCTGTGGTATCACAGTATGCATAAATCTGATCAAACTGCAGCAGGTTAATGTTTTGCTTAATCAATTTCACTTTATTGTCGCCACTACAGTCACCATTCAAATATTGACCGGTATAAGTTTGACTCTGGTTGCAAATCGCTAGCGGACTGCATATTAACCGGATCCCCTGTTGGCGACACCAGATTCCAAGGTAAGGATTAACCGAAGCAGAAACCAGATAAACAATATCACCGTTTTGCAGATGTCGCTGTAAGCGATTCATCATTTCCGCTCGTAACATGCCCGGCAACGGCTTTTCTACAAAACTGAGTGCTAAAGCACTCACCTCTTCAGGTTTTCTGTTTATAAACGAAACCTTAGATATTTTTGGCCTGAGTTTAGCAGCGGCATAAACCCGATTTTATACAGTATAATTTGCAGGAGTAGTTTGCTAAATCCAAATAAAATGCGGCTTTTTGGAGTACTGTATAAAATGAAACGGGTAAAAGAATCTTTATTCGTTAAGGTGCCGTCAAAATCAAACAGGGCTAAATCTTGTCAGACACAAAACTGTTTAACGCTCAATAATTACAGTGGCGACTGCGTAGGTTTGCTCATCAGATAGACTCAAATGAGATTTAAAGGGTCGGCTAATAAATTTTTCAGCCTCGCCGCAAATAGTCAATACAGGTGCGCCGGATGCTAAATTGGAAATTTCAAAATCCTGAAAACTCACGCCTTTGGCAATGCCAGTGCCAACTGCTTTTGCGGCGGCCTCTTTTGCTGCCCAGCGCTTTGCTAAGAAGCGCTGAGGCTGTTTATGCTGATTAAATTGCAATAACTCCTGTTCGGTCAAAACACGTTTTGCCATACGATCTAACTGTTCTGGTTTAAACCGGGCAATTTCAACAATATCTGTACCGACACCAATAATCGCCATGAGTTAACACCTCCAGCATTAATAAAAAATACTTATATTCTGGCTTCTAACATAAGTGCACGCATGTCCGAAACCGCTTTTGCCAGTCCGTCCATAGCTGCTCGCGCTATAATGGCATGACCGATATTCAGTTCAATAATTTGTGGGATAGCAGCAATGGGTTTAACATTATGGTAATGTAAACCATGTCCTGCATTCACTTTTAACCCAATAGAATCCGCATAGGCCGCTGCTTTCGCAATTCGGTTCAGCTCAGCTTCTGCTGCTTCTTCGTTCTCAGCATCAGCATAACACCCTGTATGTAATTCGATAAAAGTCGCACCGGATTTTTTAGCCGCATCAATCTGAATATTGTCAGCATCAATAAACAAAGAAACCTGAGTACCGCCTGCCGTAATTCGCTCAACAGCCGTAATCATCTTATCCAGCTGACCCGCTACATCCAAACCGCCTTCCGTTGTTAATTCTTCACGCTTTTCCGGCACTAAGCAACAAAACGCGGGTTTAATACGCTCAGCAATTTGGATCATTTCTTCAGTCACGGCCATTTCAAGGTTCATTCGTGTTTGAATAGTTTGCGCAAGTACTTCAACATCTCTGTCCTGAATATGACGTCTGTCTTCGCGTAAGTGGATGGTAATACCATCCGCACCCGCATGCTCTGCAACCGCTGCTGCGTGAACCGGATCCGGGTAGCTGGTGCCTCTTGCCTGACGCAAAGTTGCAATGTGATCTATATTAACGCCTAATAAAATATCTCTCATTCTGTTTCTCTTAACACTCGTATTCAGTTTAAAATTTTAACTTTGTATTTTGCTTAAACAAGCTTCGACTTTTCAGTGGTCTGCCACCGAGTAAATTATCTAGCCACCAGCGCATAAAAAGTTTTGTGTGTTTTAATATAGCGGGCTTTTGCCAATCTCTCATGCCAATGGCTTTAATTTGTTCCCCAGTTAAAACAGGCTGGTATCGATTTGCTGCAAACTCTGCTGGCAGCCAGCCTAAATCCGGTTGAAAACAATAAGCACGCGTATCGACTAAAGCTTGGTTTGACTCTGCACAGTGAAAATAATCCGGTGCCAGCCCCAGTTCATTAATTAAATCTAATTCAAAGTTACGTAAACTCGGCTCCAACTCGCAATTATCATCATGCAACTGACTTAAGCAGGTTAAATACCAGTCAATACACTGCTCTGGCATTAATACCTGATGTAAGAGCTTAGCGATCAATTCATTAATATAAAACCCGCTGTATAACCGATTACCGGTTAAAGTATCCATTCGCTTGAGTAATTCACTTTGACGGATAAAAAACAGATCGCCCTGCCCGTGTACGGCTGAAATGAGATAAAGGTTAAATGGGGTGAGGTCGTCCTGATTTTTACTGCGTCGGAAAAAGGCAGTAACCCGCCCATCCTGTTCAGTTAATAACTGACAAATTGTGGTATTTTCACGATGTGGTTTTGCATGCAAAACCACAGCACGCTGTAGATTATTCGTCGCCATACCCTAAGCTGCGAAGTGCACGTTCATCATCTGCCCAGCCTGATTTCACTTTTACAAAAAGCTCAAGATAGACTTTACAGCCCATCATTTCTTCAATATCTACTCTCGCATCACGACCAATCACTTTGATTTTTTCGCCGCCTTTACCAATGACGATTCGCTTTTGCGGCTCACGGCTAACTAAAATAGCACCATTAATTTTTAATACACCATTTGGCTGGTGTTTAAATTGCTCAATCTCAACTGCGGTATCGTAAGGCAATTCATCACCTGTATTTCGCATCAGTTTTTCACGGATAATTTCACTGACCATAAAACGTGAAGAACGATCGGTAAAATAATCTTCCGGAAAATAATGTTCGCAAGGCTCTAGATGGCTTCTGACAATTTTTTCCAGTGAATCCACTTGTTCACCAGACATCGCAGAAATAGGGATGATGTCTTTAAAGTCATGCTTGCTGGCTAACATTTGTAAATGAGGCAATAGCTCAGCTTTCTCTTTCACATTGTCCACTTTGTTAATCACTAATACGCAAGGCACATTCGCTTGTTTGATTCGCTTGAGCACTAACTCGTCATCATCGTACCAATGAGTCCCTTCTACCAAAAACAAAACCAGAGCGACATCCGCAATTGAACTGTGCGCAGCCCGGTTCATCAGGCGGTTAATCGCACGCTTTTCATCCGAATGCAAGCCCGGCGTATCTACATAAACAGTCTGATATGCACCCTCTGTGTGAATGCCTAAAACACGATGACGCGTGGTTTGCGCTTTTTTAGAAGTAATACTCACTTTTTGTCCGACTAAGCGGTTAACCAAAGTTGATTTACCAACGTTAGGTCGTCCAACTATGGCTACAAAACCACAATGTGTATCTGGAGTTGTCATTAAAATATTTGGCCTAAGAAGAAGTTAATTGATTAAGCATAGCACGTGCCGCAGATTGCTCTGCTTTTCGACGACTCGAGCCTTTGCCTTCAGTCGTTTTGTTCATGTGCTCAATGCAGCAGCTTACGCTGAAAGTTTGTTTATGATCTTTACCTGTGATGCTGGTAACCTGATATTGAGGCAACTCTTGCTTACGCCCCTGCAACCATTCCTGCAACTGAGTTTTTGCATCTTTTTGTTGCTGGCCGGGTTTTAAGTTTTTCAAACGTTCGTCATACCAGGAAAGAATAATTGCTTTAACAGTTTGAACGTCTGAATCTAAATAAATAGCACCGATAATGGCTTCAACTGCATCTTCCAAAATCGAATTGCGTCTGTGACCACCACTTTTTAATTCGCCCGGGCCCAGTGTTAAATATTCACTGATTTCAAACGTCTGAGCCAACTCCACCAGCGTTTCCCCACGAACTAAAGTTGAACGCATTCGGCTTAAATCGCCTTCTTTGCATTTTGGAAACTGGATATATAGCTGCTCTGCAATGACAAAACTCAAAATAGAGTCACCCAGAAACTCAAGCCTTTCATTGTGAACACTTTTTGCGCTACGATGAGTTAAAGCTTGCTCCAGCAGGTCTTCATTATTAAATTGATATCCAAGCGATTTTGATAGCTTTTTTAAAGGATTAATCATCTGTTGTTACTTCACTCGCACCTGGTATTTGTCCAATACGGCTAAAACGTATATTACTGGGTACCCAGGTTGGCAACCAGTCAGATTCATCACGCTCAAATTCAAAACTCATCCAAATAACAACCGCTTTTCCGACTAGATTTTCCTCTGGCACAAAACCCCAGAAACGACTATCGGTAGAATTATCTCGGTTATCACCCAATGCAAAATAATGTCCTTCAGGCACCAGCCATTCGTCATTACGGGTAGTCGAGTTTTGACGGAAGTATCGTGGTGACATATCCGGCATTCTGAAATTCAGCAAAACATCGTGCTTAACGCCGCCCAGATCTTCAACATATCTGTCTAAAGAATAAGGACCTTGTGTAAATTCACCACGCTTAACCAAGGTTTTTTTCATTTCCTGAAATTTATCATTACATTCAGTGCCGTCCTGACACGCCGGTAATACATATAAATATTTATTACGGTAAATAATGCGATCGCCCGGTAAACCCACAATACGCTTAATATAATCCAGCCGTATATCTTCAGGGTATTTAAATACAGCCACATCACCCCGCTCTGGTTTGCTGGTTTCAATTAAAATATTGTTGGCGATTGGGTTACGGATACCATAATCAAATTTTTGTACCAATATAAAATCACCCACCAATAAAGTAGGCATCATAGAACCGGACGGAATTTGAAATGGCTCATATAAAAATGAACGCAATACAAATACAAATGCAATGACAGGAAACACAGACTGAGAAAATTCTGCTACCGGCCCCTGAGCCAGCATTTTATCTTGTGTATTTTCATCAAAATCAGCGCTAGCTTCTGCTTGCGCGGCCGCTAATTTCTGCTTGCGCTTAGGCGCTAAAACATAGGCATCCAATAACCAAATCAAACCTGTTGCTATCGTGAAGGCAAACAACAGAATAGAAAAATAGCTGGCCATAATATTTCCTGTCTTTTTTTAAATTATTTTCCAAGTTTTAATACTGATAAAAACGCTTCCTGAGGCACTTCAACATTGCCCAGCTGTTTCATACGTTTTTTACCTTCTTTTTGTTTTTGCAGCAGCTTTTTCTTACGCGAAACGTCACCGCCATAACATTTGGCGATTACATTTTTACGCAGTTGTTTTACTGTCGTTCGGGCAATAACATGAGCACCAATTGTCGCCTGAATTGCAATGTCAAACATCTGTCTTGGAATCAGTTCTTTCAGCTTTTCGGCCATTTCACGACCACGATACTGCGACTGATCTCTGTGCGTAATCAATGCTAATGCATCCACTCTTTCACCATTAATCAAAATATCGACCCGTACCATGTCAGACAGTTCAAATTTTTTGAAATTATAATCAAGTGAAGCATAACCCCGACTGGTTGATTTTAAGCGGTCAAAAAAGTCCAGAACCACTTCAGCCATAGGAATATCATAAACCACACTCACCTGATTGCCGTGATAGCTCATGTTTTTCTGCACACCCCGTTTTTCAACGCACAGGGTAATTACATTGCCCAAATGTTCCTGCGGAACTAAAATACTACATTCAGCAATCGGCTCATAAATCGCTTCAATATTGCCAATTGGAGGCAGTGCAGACGGGTTATCAACCATGACAATTTCGCCGTCTTTTTTCTCAACTTTATACACTACGGTTGGCGCTGAAGTGATCAAGTCAATATCATATTCGCGCTCTAAACGTTCCTGCACGATCTCCATATGCAACATGCCTAAGAAGCCACAGCGGAAACCAAAACCAAGTGCAGTAGAACTTTCCGGTTCATAAAACAAAGATGCATCATTTAAGCTGAGTTTACCAAGCGCATCCCGTAAGTCTTCAAAATCATCAGACGAAATTGGAAATATGCCGGCATATACCTGTGGCTTAACTTTTTGGAAACCCGGTAATTGTTTGGTTGCAGGATTTCGACTGGTGGTAATGGTATCCCCAACCGGTGCACCTAAAATATCTTTAATACCCGCAATAATGTAACCGACTTCACCCGCTTTTAACGTACCGGTTTTTGTTTGCTTAGGTGTAAAAATACCAATTTGATCAATTACATGTTCCTGACCAGTTGACATGACTTTCATTTTTTCGCCGGCTTTGAGCTCACCGTTCATCACCCGAACCAATGAGACAACGCCTTGATAGTTATCAAACCATGAATCAATAATCAGAGCTTCGACCGGCGCATCCACTTCCCCTTCCGGCGGCGGAATGCGATGAACAATCGTTTCAAGTACATCTTCAATGCCAATACCGGTTTTAGCTGAACAGCGCACCGCGTCTAACGCATCAATACCAACAATATCTTCAATCTCTTCGGCTACTCTGTCAGGCTCTGCCTGAGGTAAATCAATTTTGTTTAATACCGGAACAACTTCTAGCTCCATTTCAATTGCGGTATAACAGTTTGCCAGTGTCTGAGCTTCAACGCCCTGACCGGCATCAACTACCAGTAAGGCGCCTTCACAAGCCGCCAGTGAACGCGAAACCTCATATGTAAAGTCAACATGCCCTGGCGTATCGATAAAGTTTAACTGATAAGTTTCACCATCTTTTGCTGTATAGTTAAGCGTTACGCTTTGTGCCTTAATGGTTATCCCACGCTCGCGCTCTATATCCATAGAGTCTAAAACCTGAGCGGCCATTTCTCGTTCAGTTAAGCCGCCGCATACTTGGATAAGCCTGTCAGATAAAGTAGATTTGCCGTGATCGATATGCGCTATGATTGAAAAGTTACGTATGTGTTTGAAAGTACTCAATTTATTCTCTCTAAAAACGAAAATTATCAAACGTTTCAAAACTTTAGTATTCACTAATAAAAATTTGAACTTTATGTGTATTGCGCTTGATATAACTTAAAACTTTAAAAAATTCCTGTCATTATACACTTTATAATTTAGCTATAAAGCTTTGTTTAGTATTTGGCATAATATGTCATTCAACTTACCTGCTTTTTTACAAATGACAACAATGTACGTCAAATAAAATGCACACCCAAAGTGCATGCATATTCATTTTAGTGAATTTTTCTCCTAATCTGAGCGTTAACCCTATCACTGCCTCTAAATACGGCAAGAATATTGATTGAATAAAAAATTTATATATAAATTTCATAAACTTAAAATAAACATATAAACACAGTCAATTGGCATAAGTATTGCTGTAGGGTTTTCGTTTTGTCCGTTAACCTTTTCACGACTCAGGAATAATTATGCAAGAACACTTAGATCTGATTTGGATCATTATCTGCGCCGCTCTGGTTATGTTTATGCAGGCGGGCTTTACCGCACTGGAAACCGGCTTAACCCGCGCTAAAAATAGCATCAATGTTGCCCTCAAAAATATTACAGATTTTGTTTTGGCCATTTTAATATTTTTTACCCTTGGTTATGGCTTAATGTTTGGTGAATCAAACAGTGGCTGGTTCGGTTTGTCTTATTTTATGCTGGACGGTTTAAATACAGGTTTTGATTACGCCGGTTTTGTCTTTCAGGCAACCTTTGCAGGTACGGCCGCGACCATAGTGTCCGGCGCAGTTGCCGAGCGAATGCGGTTTTCTGCTTATGCAATCGTCAGCGCCTTTCTGATTGCATTTGTTTATCCTGTATCTGGTCACTGGATTTGGAATTCAGACGGCTGGCTGGCTCAGTTAAATATGGTTGATTTTGCAGGTTCAACCGTCGTCCACTCACTTGGAGCTTGGTTTGGACTTGCCGGAGCCATTGTTCTGGGTCCCAGAATTGGCCGGTTCAGTCATTCCGAGCATAAAAATCCAATTCAGGGGCACAATTTAGTATTGGCCGTAATCGGTGTATTAGTGCTTTGGTTTGGCTGGATAGGCTTTAACGGAGGCTCGACCCTAGCCGTCAATTCAGATATTGCAAAAATTGTGGCTAATACCATGATAGCGGGCGCAGCTGGCGGTTTTGGCTGTTTTATTGTTTCCACTCTGCATTATTCAGGAGAAATCCGGGTCGAAAAAATGCTCAACGGGGTAGTTGGCGGTCTTGTAACAATTACGGCTGGTTGCGCAGTGGTAGAACCTATGGCAGCTTTTGTACTGGGCATTCTGGGTGGTGTGCTGGTGTACTTTGCCGAAGAAATAATAGCTCAGGTTTTTAAAATAGATGACCCGGTAAATGTGATCGCAGCACACGGGGTAGCCGGTGCATGGGGCACTCTGGCACTGGCGTTCGCCGCACCGGTTGAACAACTGCCGCTTCAAAATGCCTGGGCTCAATTTACCGTTCAGTTTTATGGTGTATCAGCAATTTTCATCTGGGGTTTTGGAACCGGTCTGATTGTATTTGGCACACTCAAAGCGCTCAATATGTTAAGGGTTTCAGAGGATGGTGAACTCATGGGCCTGAATTACCACGAGCATAAAGCGAACTCGGGTTTTATTGATACCATGCAAGCCATGCATCAAATTATTCAGTCACACAAAGATATTACTTCAGGCGAAGGCGATTTAACACGTCGGATTGACGTAGAACGTGGCAGTGAATCTGGTGATATCGCATTTTTATTTAATCAGTTGATGGATCAATACCACGATACCATAGTTAAAGTTAAAAACTCGATACAAGAAGTAAGCCAGGTATCCAGTACGATGGCAGAGACCAGTACTCAGATGGATACAAAAGCAGGCGATCAGATGACAGCGACGGTTGAAGGTGCGCAAGCACTAGAAAACTTGCAAATCACTATGCTTGAAGTCCAAAAACGAATCAATTTAAGTGAAGAATTTGCCGCTCACGTCTGTTATGAAATCACTCAGGGTAAAGGTAGTATTCAGGATATTAATAATATTATCTCAAAGCTGGCAAACAACATTACTCAGGCCGAAGTCTCCATGCAACAGGTTGAATCTGAAACCAGTTCAGTGACTAAAATATTGGCAGATATTCGCCAGATTAGTGATCAGACAAACTTGTTGGCACTCAATGCAGCAATCGAAGCGGCAAGAGCCGGTAGCCATGGAAATGGTTTTGCGGTTGTCGCTGATGAAGTCCGTTTACTGTCAACCCGAGTCAGTGATGCTACGGTCGAAATCGGTAATACAATTAACCGCTTGGTTGAAGGTGCAAATAATACAGCCAGCTTGATGAAAGAAAGTCGACAATATGCAGATGAAGGTGTTGAACATACAACTTCATCTAAACATTTACTCGAGCAACTGAATCGTATTTCTCAAAAAATTGAAGAAAATATGCAAGCTGTCCGTCAGGCATCCGACAGCCATAGTGAGTCTATTGTGCAGGTAAGGTCAACAATGGATCATATCATGCATTCTAGTATTGAATCCGTTGAAAGCGCTGAAAACCTGGCTGGTTCTAGCCATAAAATCAGTTCGGTTTCTCATTCTCTGGCAGAGCAGGTTCAGAACTTGAAAGTAACAGGCCAGTCTGGATTAATGCACTAGCGCGAAAATTAGGTTCAAAGCAGACTCAGTAACTGAGTCTGCTTTTTTGATAGTGAAATCAGTTTTACGTTATTTCATTAATCAATCATTAACTGCTTAACTTGATAGACCACACAATCCATTGCTACAAGGGTGTATTAAGTGATACGGCTTACAACACCGACATCCGCTATTAATTCATTTCATCTATTCAAAAAATGCCAGTATTAGCACTGACTTGAAACCTGTTTTTGAATCTATACACTGTATATGCAATTAAACAAGTGGAGGTAATATGGCGAGTCAACATCGCGCTAAATTCGAAACGATTTTCCCAAGTGATTTTATAAAAGCGAATAGCAACTTTAGTCACATATATGAGTTATTGGATGCATCAGGCTATGAAATAAATTCACCACAGGATCTAGTGACGATACCTGACGCTGAATGGGACGCCCATATTATGAATAATACGGTTTTTTCAAACTGGAATGATATGCAAATTAAAGCTTTCGAAGCTTATTCTACTATAACTGGCGCTAACACCTCTGTTTAATAAAGGTGAGGTTAACGCTGTCCCTTTAATTGAAAGTCGCAAGGCTAGGATTTCTTTTCAGACTCGATACAGACAAAGCTGGCGCTGCTTATTTGCTCAACAACATAAGGCAATAAAGCTTGTTGATTGAGTTTTTGGCTGAGCGTTTTAGCGATATAAAATCCAAACCAGCCAGCGAGTATGCCAATCAATAAATTAAACAACTCAGTGCTCACCAAACGCTGACTGAAAACCAGACCGACCATAAAAAAGGTCAGTGGCAACCCGTATAACAGTAACGAACCCAATACAATGCTTTGCTCAGGTACAGCAAGGGTCACCATTTGCTCGGGTTCAACCTTATGTTTACATTCCACCAGTACCTGATTCGTTTTGGGGGCCAGTGTTTTAGCGATTAGCCCGGTGCCACACTCAGAATTATGTTGGCAGGCGTCACAGCTGGATTTAATTTGAGTTTCAACCCAAATTAAATCCTCATTATGACGTTTAACCACTTTGGCTTGCTCGTAAAGCATGACAGATTAGTCCCAGCGAATTGAACTAATTAATTTTTCGGCCGTTTGCAGCGGTATTTTACCAATCACAGTGACTTCAGCCTGATTAATTTGTTTAGTTAGATAACTATTTGCACCTGAACTTAATGCAGCCGGAGCAACACCTTCTTCATTGTCTAAACGCCTTAAATAAACGGAAAACCAAACGACACCGTCAGATAACATCACATAATCGACCAGTTCACGACTCCCGAATAAATAGTGGCGATCGACTTTAACCGGCTCAAATCCAACTGGCACCCAGGTAATTTGCCAGTCGACCGACTTTATCGGCGCACTGTTTTTAATCGTGAAAGCTTCAGGCAAATCCGCCTGATGGATCTCATGTAATATCTCACTGGCTTCATGTGTCACCTGTAAATAAGTTACCTGTAACTGCTCCAGAACCTGATTATCTTTGGTCACTATCGCCGATTTTAATAACAAACCGGTTTCTTCATGAACCCACAGCCAATAGTCGTAACGTGCTGCATCTTTCGCTATCACTCTGAGCATTCTGGCTGGTAACCCGGCAATCCGGCTTTTCCCCATTAGATGAAAATCATAACTGATTTCAATTTGCTCGGTGGGTGCTCTTAGAATTTCGGGCAAAGGACCATGTGAAACCGTATCTTTTATGCTGTAGGCTGTTTGTTCCGGTTGCAGATAAGTTAGCGTATCCCCTTTGCGAATAAGCTGCTGACCAGGCCCGTTTAAGGCCGTGATAATTTCCCGTTCCTGATCATCAATCGTCCCGTGAAACCATCGCCAAGGTTCAGCTTTGTCATTGTGCACAATGACAAATGACATTTCGTAATTCAGCGTTTTAGTCGCGTGGTGCATTTTTTCTATCCACGCATTGGCATCAGACTGAGCCCAAATTTGACCGGAGAAAAATACAAGCACTAATGTCAGGCATTTCCTGCCCCAGTCAAATAAGGCAGTGAAGAGGGTAATAAATTTAGTTGGCTGGATTTGTAACTTGTTCAGGTTGACCATCCTTTAACGATTCTGTCGTATTGTACTGACGCGTTTTTAGTTGCTGTGCATGATCCATAATATACGCGTTAATTCTTTGTCTTTGAAGCGCAGCTTCATTAGAACTAATACTTGGATATGCTTCAACTTGCTGCATACTAACAGGATCAAGCGAACCACCAATCGGGAAAGTCTGTAAAACCGGCTGTGGTACATGAACTTCCGGTTCTTCGGTTTGAAAACCCACCACAAGTGCAGCTGCAAAAGAAGCAGCCAGACCATATTGCATTGCCGGTCTGAATAAGCTAACAACTTTACCTGACTTAGGTTTATCAGTTGCCGACTCATTATTCGCCGTTTGTTTGGCATTAGGTGCCAGCACAACCGGCTCTTTTTCAATCGCTTGCGCAATTTTATCCGCAATGTCCAAATTTAACTGTGCGGGTAGTTCATTACGCATTGCATCACCAATTAAATGGTAACGCCCAAAACATTCGACTAGTTTTGGATCCTGCTTTAATTTCTCCATCGTTTTTTGATTGTCTGGCTGACCATCGATTAAAGCAGATAAATTTTCTTTAGTTTTTGAACTCATACTCACTTCACTTAATTTAGTCGAATAAAAATGTTCGAATTTACGCCCTTTTCAACAAAGGCTGCAAATTGTTGTCTATTGCTTCACGCGCTCTGAAAATTCGCGATCTAACAGTACCCACAGGGCAATCCATTACATCGGCAATTTCTTCATAACTCATGCCATCCATCTCACGCAACGTAATAGCCGTTTTTAAATCATCCGGTAAATTATCAATTGAGCTATAAATGGTTCGTTTAACTTCATCAGACATCAATAAATTTTCCGGAGAACTGTTTTCTCTTAGTGCATCTGCACTATCTATAAATTCAGCATCCCCCACATCAATATCATTAACTGCAACTTTTCGGGCCTGAGAAGCAATGTAGTTTTTAGCACTGTTAACCGAAATTCGGTATAACCAAGTATAAAAAGCACTCTCTCCACGAAAGCCGGGCAAGGCTCGATAGGCCTTAATAAAAGCTTCTTGTACTACATCCGCGACATCGCCCGGATGTTTCACATAGCGAGCAACTAAGTTGGTCACTTTATGCTGGTATTTTTGCACCAGCAAATTAAATGCCTGTTTGTCACCACGCTGAACACGCTCAACCAACTGCTGGTCGGTAACATCTAAGTTCATCTAGGTATGTGCTCCCAATTTGCAACAATATTTTGCATCATATTATACTTCTGCCTAAGTTTTAGTACTTTGTGTTTGTTGACCTTCATTCAGCACTTTAATCTAGGCTATTTGTAATTAATAGACTATTTAATACATAAAAAGTTCTAAAAAATAAAATTAAATGTAAAAATAGCCACATAACCCAAAATATTATTAAAGCAGAGTCATTAATAAAAATGAGTAATAACCAAGTTGAACATACCTGTGACGTTTTAGTCATTGGCGCGGGTGCAGCCGGTTTAACCCTGGCCTTACGATTGGCTGACAACGCAAATGTTATAGTCCTTAGTAAGTCAAAGTTAAAAGAAGGTTCAACTTATTATGCTCAAGGCGGTATAGCAGCTGTTTTTGATAAAACCGACAGCATAGAATCTCATGTTCAGGACACCTTAATTGCCGGAGCGGGTTTATGTGAAGAAACTGCAGTAAGACTGACGGCAGAAAACGCACGTAGTAGTTTAGAGACTCTAATCAGTTATGGTGTACCCTTTGATACTGTGACAGATTCAAAAGGTGAAGAGCATTATCATTTAACGCGCGAAGGCGGTCATAGTCATCGCCGTATCTTGCACGCAGCAGATGCAACCGGTAAAGCGGTTCAGAAAACGCTTATTCGAACCGCACAAAATCACCCAAACATTCATATTTTAGAGCGTTATAACGCGGTTGATTTAATCACCTCAAAAACCACTAAACAGCCAGGTAAACGGGTTTATGGTGCCTATGTATGGAACCGTAATCAAGAATGTGTTGAAGTGATAAAAGCCGCCAAAGTAATATTAGCAACCGGTGGTGCCAGTAAAGTTTATCAGTACACTTCCAATCCGGATATCGCCAGTGGCGACGGTATTGCAATGGCTTGGCGAGCGGGTTGTCGGGTGGCCAATATGGAATTTAATCAATTCCACCCAACCTGTTTATTCCACCCGGATGCTAAAAACTTTTTATTGACCGAAGCCCTACGCGGTGAAGGCGCTTATTTGCGCCGTCCAGACGGCACCCGCTTTATGCCGGAGTTTGATGAGCGAGCCGAACTGGCTCCGCGCGATATCGTCGCCCGCGCTATCGACTATGAAATGAAACGTTTGGGTGCGGACTGCATGTATCTTGATATCAGTCATAAACCAAAAGAATTCATTAAGCAGCATTTCCCGAATATTTATAAACGCTGTAAACAATATGGAATAAAAATCCATAAACAACCGATTCCGGTTGTACCGGCTGCCCATTACACCTGTGGTGGGGTGATGACTAATATGCAGGGACAAACCGATGTTGAAGGGCTATACGCAATCGGGGAAGTTGCCTACACAGGCCTGCATGGCGCAAACCGCATGGCCAGTAACTCTTTGCTGGAATGTCTGGTTTTTGCAGAAGCCGCTGCCAAACATATATTATTAAATCCGCTTGACCAGATTGACTATCCGCAAATCCCAGCCTGGGATGAAAGTCAGGTCTCTAATTCAGATGAAGAAGTTGTGATTCAGCATAACTGGCATGAGCTCAGATTATTGATGTGGGATTATGTTGGCATAGTAAGAACCAACAAACGTCTGGAACGGGCCATGCGCAGGATAGAGTTGCTGCAACAGGAAGTCAGAGAATACTATGCTCATTTCAGAGTTTCTAATAACCTCCTTGAGCTGAGAAACCTGTTAGACGTTGCCGAGTTAATTGTGCGATGCGCTATGTCCCGACAAGAAAGCCGCGGACTACACTACAATTTAGATTACCCGGAGTTGGAAGAAAACCCTCAACCCAGTATTTTGGAGCCGGATTCATTCAAACGCTAAGTTTGGCTGTGAAAGTTTCGATTTAACTGTTTTAAGTCACGCCTGAGCCTGCTTTTTTGCTCCACGCTTAGCATATCAGGCGATAAAATCAGATGCCGCTTTTTGCCGGTACAGGTGTTATCTGTCAACTGCAAATAAAACCAATCTCCCAGATAAAAGCTGTGCCAAGCAAGCTGATACGGCTGACCTTCTAGCAAACATAAATGTTTTTCAATTGAAATGACTTCTGGCAACTGTGAACAATAACGCTTTTTAAAGCGCCTGTATGTGTTAACAACTAACCCCAGAGCCAGCGCCAGTAGTAGATAGTGCCACCCACTGGCGATAGGTACAATCACCAACACAGCTAACAGCCACCAGCACACTAACAACCCGGCAACGACACGGGGCCATTGCTCACTGGGCTTAAGCTCGGCTCGCATCAGATAAATCCTAAATTAGTCGGAAATTATCGCGCCATTCAGTTTATGAATTTTTTTAACCATCATTGCAAAGTCTTTGTCTTCGCAAGCTTTATGTCCCATAAACCAGGCATATAAATCAGGATCATCTGCATTTAATAAGCGCTGAAAAGTTGCCTTTTCATCTTCTTCTAATTGCAAATAATGGTTTTCTACAAATGGCATCAGTATCACGTCCAGTTCTAACATTCCGCGACGACAAGCCCATTTCAGTCTGGCAATATTTTCCATATTAATCTGGTTACTCAAACAAAAAACAACATAATGATAAATAGCATAGCCTAAAGCAAGCGCTGATGATTAATAAAGTTTATTAATCTGAAGAATGACGGTATATTTTGCGCCCCCCGATTTGGTACACTAGCCAAACAAGCATTTTCAGCTTTATTTAATTATCAAGTTTTAGGTACTGATTACATTATGTCTATTTCCTATATCAGCCTGTCAGACTGGCAAGCAATTTCCATCAAAGGGCAAGATCAAAAAACCTATTTAAATAGTCAGGTGACCTGCGACGTAACGGCACTCGGCACAGAGCAGGCCAGTTTTGGTGCTCACTGTGATGCAAAAGGTAAAACCTGGTCGCTATTTTATTTGTTACCCGTTGCCGATGAACTCTTGTTATTTCAAAAAGCATCAACCCTGTCAGCTTCAGCAGAAGCCTTAAAAAAGTTTGGGGTATTTTCAAAAGTAGAAATTAATGCGCCGGCAGCTCAGTGGCAATTCAGCGCCTTATGCGGTGATAATTTAGTTGACTGGTTAAACCCACATCTGGCAGACACACCACAGCAAAACCAAGTTTACGCTTTATTTAACGGCTATGTCTGTTTAATGAGCGAAGAACTTGCGCTTTTTGTCAGCAGTAGTGACGATGCTTTACCCGAACAGATTACTGAACTCAAACAAGCAGAACAAACCGCTTTTGATAGCCAAATAGCACAGCAAGTTTGGCCTTTTATAGAAGCAGAGCAACAGCTGGAATACGTGCCACAAATGCTAAATGCACATGCTATTAACGCTATTAGCTTTAAAAAAGGTTGTTATATGGGCCAGGAAACAGTCGCCCGTATGCGTTATTTAGGTCGGAACAAACGTGCCAGCTTTAGCTTCACCAGTGAACAAAAGATTGAACAAGGCAGTCAACTTGAAAAGCAAGCGGGTTCAGGCTGGCGCCGTGCAGGCGAAGTCATTTTGGTCGCCGAAACAGAAAACAAAACCTTTGGTATTGCGGTTCTCGCAAGCGATACTGATACTACGAGCACACTTCGAGTAAAAGATGATAGTAGCAAAACGGTGCAACTGTCCGCTCTACCCTACTCACTAGAATATGAGGAAAGTAAATGAAAATAGCAGCCAATACCGTTGTTTCAATGCACTACCAGGTTAAAAATAACGATGATGAAGTCCTAGATACATCAGAAGGCAAACAACCCCTAGTATTTATTCATGGCCTTGGATTTTTAATTCCGGGATTAGAGCAAGAATTGCTCGATAAAGAAGCTGGCGCAAAATTCTCTTGCACAATTGAGCCAGTGAATGCCTATGGTGAGCGTCATGAAGGCTTAGTGCAAAAATTACCGATTGACGTATTTGACCAAATTGAAGAAATTCATGAAGGCATGCAATTACGTGCCGATACGGATCAGGGCGAGCAATCCATTTTTATTACTAAAATTGAAGATGAGTTTGTCACCGTAGACGGTAACCACCCGTTAGCAGGTGTTGAACTGACATTTGATGTTGAAGTATTAGAAGTCCGTGAAGCAACCGAAGAAGAAGTTGCACACGGTCATGTGCACGCTCCAGGCGGCTGCGGTCACGAGCATTAATCGAAAATCGCTCCTTCATTTAAGCTCAAACCCGAAAAGCCATAGTATCAACTATGGCTTTTTTGTTTAGCAAAGGTAAACGCCTTTTTATTCAGTGCTTTGCTTAAACTCACAATCAGCATAAAACACACCATAAAAGTAACCAGCATAGCGTGTAAATAATGAAACGGCATCCAGAGAAAAATAAATCCTGCATATAACAAACTACCGAATACGACAGTTATCATCGCAGCCTCAGCTCGCATTTTATCAAACAAAATACAGGCAATAAAAACAGAAAGAATTGGCATACTGAGTAAACCAAATAGCTCTTGAACCAGATTAATAATGCTTTCTGTGCCGGCATAAACCGGCACCATTAATAACGCGCAGCCACATAGAATAAGACTCACCGCCGTATTAGCCTGCTTAACATTAACCTTGGGAGAAATATAACGCTCATGCAAATCACATACATACAAGGACGCAGAAGAATTTAAAATACTGTTAAAACTGGTAAAAACCGCCGCCGCAATAGCCGCGGCAAATACGCCAGATAGATAATCAGGTAAGATAGCAGAAACGACTTTACCGTAGGCATCATCACCAATATCACCATATAACTTAAAAGCGACAATGCCCGGAATAACCACAATGGGCGGGATTACCAAAATACGCAGTACAGAAGCAGCTACCACCCCTTTTTGCGCTTCTTTTAAGGTTTTTGCAGCCATTGCGCGTTGGGTAACGGTTTGATTGGTGCACCAGTAATAAATATGCGCCAGCACCATACCTGATACTAATACATGCCAGGGCAAAGGAGAGTTATCATCGCCAATCAGGGTCAGTCTGGATTCAGGTATCCCCTGAAAACTATAATCGATTGCATTTAAGGATAACACGACAATAAATGCAGCCATGCCCAACAATAAAATGCCACTGTAACTGTCAGAAACCGCTACCGCTCTCAAACCACCAAAAATAGAGTAAGACGCCCCTACTATCACCAAAATAACGGCAATTAACATCAGTGGTATCTGCACTTTAAACAGGGTTTGCATAAACAAAGCCCCGGTATACAGTAAGCTAGGTAAAAAAATAAAAATATTGCCCAACAGAAAAAACACCGCAATCAAGGCGCGAATATGTTTAGACCGATAGCGCTTTTCCAAAAGCTCAGTCGTTGTTGTGCACTCGTGTTTGTAATAAATGGGTAAAAATACTTTCGCAAGAAAGAAAAAACCAATGACAGCCGATAATTCCCACCAGGCTAATAGGGCCATCTGATTGCCATTCATACCAACGAGTTGGTCTGTATTCAAATTGGTTAAAGTCAGCGAACCGGCAACAAAAAACCAGGACAGGCTTTTACCGGCTAAAAAGTATTCACTATTTGACTGCTCACTTTTGCGCATGCCTTTACACTTTAAATAGGTAAAAACAGCAATAATGCAACTAATAAAAAGAAAAATACTAAACTGAATAATAAAATTTGCCATGCTCACCACTAATGTTAAAAGTACACAATCCAAACCACTATTCAGTTATATCTCCTTTCATAACCCGGTCCCTGCATACAATTATGAGTGGCTGCTAACAAGGCGTAAGCAATATTAGCAGTCTATCTGGGAAACTATCATTTACCCGGATCAACACAATGCCAGATTAAAATAGCCGTTCCGATAATTTAAACAAAAATATACATTATTGTAACTTATCGATAAAGCTGTATTTAATGCTGGCATTCTCACTTTCAGTTTATATCTCCTTACTCAAGCGGCATGATACGAACACCAAACAGGCTAAACTGATTGAGAGCCCCGGTTTCTCCGCCTGCTGATGAGTAGGTCTGGTTATTGGTTAAATAACTCATGTTAAAATAATCATGCAGGCTGATCTGATAGCTGCCCCTGGCCAAATCCAGATTAACCGGCGTTGAAAAGCCTGCGCCATTTTCTTGTTTGGTATGAGGTAACTGAACAGCTCCCTGCTTCACAATTTTGCCTTGTTCATCTTTCACCACCATCCATTTAACACCACAGGTAATCCCGGTATTTATCTGATGCAACCAGTTAGTATACTTAAGCTGAATCGCATATCGGCCCGCTTGTTCAACTTTTAGATCTTTAACAACAAAGCGGTCTGATTTATCACCCCAATCAGGAATAACAATATCTTTCTGAGCCGTTTTAACCGCAAGGTTCGTCTCTACCCGGCTATCATCAACCGCAATAAATTGTCCCGGATTAGCGCATACCACCTGACTGTGATGAGATGCATTGCCGGATGCTGTAAACACAGCTGAGACTGCATAACAGGCTTGTCTATCCAAAGGTTTCGGATCTTGCCAGCTAAGGTTTGTCAGGTCTTGCGCAACTTTAGTACCGTTTCTGTAAATCTGATAAGTAACATCACCTGTGTTATATTCATCGGTAATACTCAGGGTAACAGTGTCCGATTCCAGCATTAGATCAAGCTTAGGCTCACGCGGTGCAAAAGCCGTTTCGTCATACCCGCCGGTTTTTGGCGCCACATAAGTGATTTGTGTATTTGCAGATTCAACTCCGGAAAATACAATTTCGATCTGATTAGATTGAGTGAGAGTCTTTTCTGAAATCAGGTTAGAGTCCAGTGCTTGGCCATTTAAGTTAATTTGCTTAACCGTATAAACCCCTTGGCTATCGGTTTTATCCGGAAAACTCAGCTCAATATCCAGTTGTTTGCCTTTCCAGCTTAAGTTTTGCAAACTAATTGAACTTTGTCCGGCAAAATAGCGCTCACGTAATTCAGTGGTGACATAAGGGTCAAGCTCTAACCCCTGAGGTTTTGCCTGCACGCCAAAAATACCATCGATTACCATATTTAAATAAGCCGCCACTGACCATAACTGGCGTTTAGAGTTAATCACAGGGCCTGACAATTGGGGATTATCTTTTTCTAACCAAATCGGCTGAGCGGATAACCACTCCAGATTTTCCATATTAGATAAATTAAGTGCAGCTCCACGGATTAAAGTTGAATAAGCCTCATTGGCAACCGCGACATTATTACCCTGCTTAGCCGCTTTTAAACCATAAGCCGTTACAAACGGCCAGATAGCGCGGTTATGATAAACCGGAATGCCGGGCTGCTGAGGAAAAATAACCGGCGCGCCCATAGGGCCATGCGGATAATTGGCCAGAATTTGTTTAGCCTGAGACTCACTCGCAATACCCGTAATAATTGCCAGAGACTGTCCCAGCCAGTCAAATTTATGCATTACGCTATTATCAAAATGAGCGGCAGTTAAGCTGCTGTATAGCCCGGCACCTTCAAGCCATAAGTGCTGATTAATAGCCTGTTTGAGCGCATCCCCCCAATTTTGATATCGCGCAGCCAGTTGGTTTTTACCCAACTCATTTGCCAGGCGCTCGGCTAAACGAATCGCCTGATAATGTCCCGCATTTGTTGATATCGCTTTTGCAGTTGCCATACTGGATAGATCATCGGGCAACCAGTTGGCATACGTTTGCTCACGCCAGTCTAAAAACGATTGTTCTCCGTTATATACACCAAACTGACTATCAAATGCGACCAATCTATCATTTTCAATTGTATTGCTTAATGCGGTTAAAGCCCGTTTAGCAAACTCAGTCCGCTCTTCCCCGGATAAACTATTTAGCGCAGCTTCAGCCCCGAATGCCCAGGTAATTCTATCGGTACTGATAGGCCAGCTACCACCACTACCGGTATCCTGAATAATTTGCAAGCCATCCGCTGTGCCTGCTGCATATTCAGGCTTTTCAATGCCATCACGATAACCGGATAATTTAAAATCGAGTGAATTTTTAACTCTTTGTGGGTCTAACAAGCCAAGACTGAGATGCGCCGCATAGGATAAATCACGCGTCCACACATAATTCCACTTTTCACCGGTTTCAAAACAGTCACATGCAATGGCTTGACCTGAATTGTAACTGCCATCTTGGATATTACTGACTGAGTCGAGTTTCATTTCATCAACCGACAACGCAAATAATGCATCAAATGCGGTATCACCCGAACGCAGTCTCGGCAGACTCGGATCTTCTGAATAAACCGAAAACTGTGGAACCGGGTCTCTCAACACCTGAGTCGTTGAATGCACATAAGTACGCAGGCCATTAGCTTCTCCTTTAATCGAAAATGTGACCTGTTCACTGCCACCGTCATAAGTATCAAATGACAATTGTGTTTTTTCTGCTGATTTTGGGTGTGGCGCAGTTTCTGCTATTTGATTTGACACCTGACGTTCAACCGTTAATTCTAAACCTTTTGCTGTTTTTTCGATGACAAAAATATAGATCCCCGGACGCTCGGCAATCAGCCTATTCTGAGCATCTGTTTTCTTATTGACCAAAACAATCGGCGTATCTAAATCTTCATTTAAGTCTAATACTCTGCCGTCATTTTCAGCTAGCATTAACTGATATTCCCAATCCTGAGAAGCAAATTTAAATCCATGAATACCTAAACTAATATCTGCTGTAACGCGATATTTATTATCACTGATTTTTATCAGCGGCGCGCTTGTGCCCCAGCTATTAAAATCACCTCGAATATATAAATCAGGTAATTGCTGAGCCTGGCCCTGTTTAACCTGCTCACTCTGAGTTTCAGAGCCAGAGCAGGCAACCAGCATGCCTGAACTCAACACGCCGGATAACATGATGACGGATGTTTTTTTCAAGAAATTTTTATTCATGATTAACCTTTCTTACTGCAAGAACAGAGGCCGCTATATGCGGCGCCCCGCTGAACAGAATGCTTTAATTAAATTTAAATTTTTATAATTTGATATGCCAAAGTGTCCGGATTAAATTTAATCAGATAATCTCCTGCCTCACTGATAGTAAATTTAATATTCGCACCACCTCCGGTGGTTTCTTCAACCGTGCCGGTTAAACCCGTTGCGTTAGCCCAATCCTGACCGGACCAGTCCCCTTTATTGGCAAATTTCATTTCATAATCACCGACAGCAAAATTCACGCTTGCGGAATATTCAATGCCATCCCACGACATTTCCAGATTACCCGGAGACCAGCCCTGCCATGAACCACCGATATACATAGGTTCACTACCTAATATAGTAAGGCTTTGCTCGGCTCTGGCTGGGCAATAAACAGACGATCCATCCTGCGCTGCCACGATAGTCGCTTGCGCTGCAAAATCACCGGCAATTAAACGACTTCCGTCTAGGCTCACGCCACCTGAAAGCACAAAATAACGAACCGGTAATCCTGAGCTGCTGGTCGCATTTAAATTAAGTTCACCGCCTGCATTTATATCTGCTAACTCAGAAAAAGTGATAGTTTGTACAGTACAGCTCGCATTCATATCACTGCTCGCTGTCCAGTTGTCGGCCAGTTCACCATCAAAACTAATACGCCCTAGTTTTTCTGCCTGCCAGTTATCCAACTCAATAGAAACCGGTTGCCCGGCTACCGTATAATTATGAATTTTAACGCCCTGTTCGCCTTCCCCTATTTCAACCTGCTGAGTGCGGTTTGAATTAAAATAAGCTTTAAACAAACTCTGCTGTGAGGACTTTGGCAAATCGTTCCAGGCTTCAATATGCAGGCCATCAATGACAATGTTTTTCCAGTCTGAAACCGCAAACAATCTCATAGCACACGGATTCATCCCCTCAGAGCGTACATTGCGAATGGTTAAATTCTGGATAAGTTTATTAGGATCGGCCGTATTATCTGCATTCATATCTGTCCATACCGATGACGAGTTGATAATACAGGTATTAAATTTCTGATCTTTCCAAAAAATCCGGTTGTGGATCACATCAATATTTTCAACTGTCACATTATTAATTTCGCGTGGCCACCAGCCCCATTGAATGACAGGCCCGTTTTCTACTTTCCAAACCTGAATGTTATTAGCAGTTACATTGCTGTGATAAATTTTGATTACATCATCATTAGCATGGAAAAAAGAATCCTGAATCTGGCTGCCGGTATAAAGCTCTAAACCATCCGTTTGCCAGTACCAACCACCGACTTGCTTGTATTGTTGTACATCCATTGCAAACTGGCTTTCGTTGCCATAAACCACAAATGAATGATAAGGCGGTTCGTTTACCGTAATGCCCTGTAAAGTTAATTTTTGTGCAGAATTGCCAGATGCAAACCTAAGCATTTTGACGCAGGTTTCATGACAGTTATCATTGACGTTATGTTTGTAATCATTAGTGGTGTCTGCTTCATACACATAGTTTTCGCCGGATAACACACCATAACCTGTCACTTTATAATGCTCAGAACCGTCTCTGAACTGAAAAGCGCCTTTTACATAAGCGCCCGGCGCCAGATAAACCCAGTTTACGTTTGATGCCAGATGCGCATGATAATCCGATGGCATAGTGTATGTGCCCGGACCAAAATAAAGTGTACTTTTACTAATCGAATCTAAATCAGGTACCTGCCCGGGTTTGACCTGATATACATTGTCCGCATCTTTATCCGGCACCAGTTCAGCTTGCTGAGCACTATTTAACATAGGTGAAGCAAAAACCATCATTGAATTTTTTGGTTCGGTATGAACTTTCGGATAGCCAGGTCCCGGTTCGCTGGTCAGCTGGCCACTGCCACCGGCTAACGTGTTGTAACTGGTCATTTGCTCAGACGGAAATTCGACCGAAAAACGATAGCCTGCTTGCGAATAAGGTACTAACACCTTAACCGTATCCTGATCCACCATTTGAACATCAAAATCTAAATTGGTCGGACGAATAATAATGTCATCGGCTGACCCAATCACACCGCCATTATTTAAATCAATTTCGACCCAGGTATCCTGCGCATAAATAAAGCTGGTCCAGCTCATTGTCATACCTGTATCTGCAGCAAATTCAGCACCATCCGTTTCGGTATAGCCGACTTTATTTTTGCCACTGCGTGGCACACTCATATACACGTAGGAATCAAACCAATCGTTTGTATTTTCAGCCAAAGCAATTTTTGCAGAATATACAGTAGACTGACGTACTTCATCCAAGGCGACTGACTTAGCCTGTTTATTATTGGTATGCATCCAGGCCATTAAAGTGTCATTTTCAACGGTAAAATTAACCTGAGTATCAAGCGTTTGCTCACCACCGCTATTATCGCCGCCCTCTCCACTGTTGTTACCGCCATCATTACCCCCGTCGTTGGCATCCGGCGTTTTATCAGTAGATGAACCACTACTTGAGCAGCCGACCAATGTGGCCGATAGCAGAGTGCTAAGTAAAGCTGCTGCAAGGAATCTGTAATTTTTTGATTTAATTGACATAAATTGCCCCTCTTTCTGAGCGAATAGACTCATTGAACTGGTTGCCGATCAGGAAGTCACTTCCATCACGATTGCTTCGTAAGGACGAAGCTGACTTAATTCCATATTGTCGGATTTGTAATTTCCTAATAATCTTTTTCTGCGGATCCAGCCTTGCGCATCGAATGCGCTTTTATCGGCTTTAAAATTGAGTGCTACCAACACAAATTGGCTTTGGTGCTGGCGCAAATAAACAAATACATCCGGATTGTCCGCATCCAGTAACTGATACTCACCATGTAATAAAGCCGGCGTTTGTTTACGTAACTGTATTAGCTTGCGAAAATAGTTCAGCGGAGAATTCTTGCGTGTTTGCTGCTCTGCCGCATTCACAGTTTTATAATTTGGGTTAACTCTAATCCACGGCTTTGCCTCACTGAAACCGGCAAAAGCTTGCGTACCCCACTGAAACGGTGTGCGGCTGTTATCCCGTGCCGTGATTTTTTGTGATTCAATAAAAGCATGCAAATCACCGCCGTTTTCTTTTATCTGCTGATACATATTTAAGGTTTCAATATCACGGTAATCGCTAATATCATCAAAGCCGATATTGCTCATCGCCAGTTCATCACCGGCGTAAAAAAATGGGGTCGCACGCATGGTCAATAAAAAGGTCATCAGCATTTTGGCTGATACTTCCCGGTAAGCCTCGCTGTCATTTCCCCAGCGAGAAACCATTCTCGCCTGATCATGATTACCCAGACAGACACTGCCCCAGGCGGATTTAACTGCGTCATTCCATTTAGTATATAGCTGTTTAAACTCGGTCAGCTTATAGCCGGATTCTGGCAGGGTTTTAAACTGATTAGGCAAATAACCTAAGTTCATGCCCTCATCGTGGTACAAAAGATTAAGCGCTTTTCGCTTTGGATCGATAAAATTCATCACAGTGTCAGTGGTAACACCTGTGCCTTCAGCGACTGTCATAATGTTGTAGTGAGACAGTACCTGATCATACATTTCAGCTAAATACTGCTGAAGATGCGGGCCTTGCGCATAATATTTTACGAAGTCGCCCTGAAAAGATGCCGGTAATTCGGGAAAAGCCGTATCTTTGGAAATAAATGGCAGCACATCCATCCTAAAACCATCGACGCCCTTTTTCAGCCAAAAATGCATAATTTGATACATGGCCTGACGAACGGCCGGGTTTTCCCAATTTAAATCCGGCTGAGTCGCTGAAAAATAATGCAGATAATACGAATTGGTCTTTTTTTCATAACGCCAGGCACTGGCATCGACTGCAAAAAAGCTCCAGCGTTTGGGCGGCAGTCCTTTTTCAGCCGGCCACCAGTGAAAAAAGTCACGATAAGGATTATCTCTGGATTGTCTGGCCTGTTGGAACCATTCATGTTCTGAACTGCAATGATTAGGCACAAAATCCAGAATAACTTTTAAACCCTTGTCATGTGCCTGAGCCAACATATTTTCAAAATCAGCCAGCGTGCCAAACTCAGGCATAATGCGTTTATAATCACTGATATCATAGCCATTATCATGATTTGGGGACATAAATATCGGATTTAACCAAATCACATCCACGCCCAAACTAGCAATATAATCCAGCTTTTCAGTAATACCGTTTATATCGCCAATACCATCGTTATTAGAATCATTAAAGCTTCTCGGGTAGACCTGATAAACAACCGCTTGTTTCCACCATGCCTGCCCTTGCTCACCAACACCAGGCTTAGCATATCCGGATGGTGCAATCGTTATCTTTTTTGAAACCCCGGCTTGCAAATTCACTTATAACCCCATTAAATCGATAAACCCGGCATTTTAGCTGCTTCAATCCGAATTCATTACTATCAATCATCAAATTAAATTAGATGATAACCAAAATACAATCGTTTGTATAGAAATATGAAGTTAAAAAAATACATTTCTTTAACTTATCAGAATAACCACAGCTGATTTACAGATAAATGACTGTATGTCATTCACTAGAATTTATCGCGGCGATTTATCTGTCGACAAATCACCGCATTAACATAACCAGTATAAAAATTCTGGCGATTAAAAGGCTGCGAAATTAATTATTCAAAGTCACCGAATACTCAAGTGTGGACGGATTCAGCCTAATTCTGTAACTAGCCGACTGACTCACACTGAATGATACATTGCCACCGCCACCGGTCGTTAAACTCACAATACCGCTAGTGCCAGTTGCATTGCCCCAGTCATCTCCGCTCCAGTTATCTGTATCAGAAAATTTAAGCTCATAAGAACCAGCCTCTATCCAGGTATCCAGATAAAATGCCGTATAATCATCCCAAGTCATAGGTAAATTACCGAGTGTCCAACTTTCCCACGAAGCGCCAACCCAGCGGCTGCCCGGCGCTGCAACCGGATCATCAATATAGTGAATGGCATAAGTCAGCGTAGCCGGGGAAAAAACAATCTCATACAAACCAGCTACCGGTATTGAAAAATCAATATTATTGCCACCACCTGTGGTTAAACTCGCAGTGCCGCTGGTGCCCGTTGCATTACCCCAATCGTCGCCACTCCAATCGATTGTATCTGCAAATTTTAAAGCATGGTTACCCGTTGTCAGATTCACCTGCGCACTGTACTCATTATTTGAGCTGTCCCAGTTCAACGGAATTTGTGACAGGGTAAAACTCTCCCATGATGCCCCTACCCAATACGGCTCTGCGACTGAAAAAGTCACAGAATCAAAATCACTGCAATAGGTTGAATCACCTGCCTGATAAGCACTAACAGTCACCAAACCGCTTTGACTGCCAACTGTTAAGTTATTGCCTGTAATACTGGCATCACCCGAATCCACATAATAATTGACCGGTAAACCTGAATTTTGGCTGGCGGATAACGTCAACTGACTACCGTATACCTGATCTGCAACCGGATTAATGTGTAAATCAGAATCCAGACAAGTTGCACTCTGATCGGTACTGGTTTGCCATTTATCCCATAATTCGCCTGAAAAATTCATCCGCCCTATTTCATCCGCGTTCCAGTTATTCAGTGCTTTGCTTACCGGCTGTCTATCGACAATGTAGTTATGAATATTCAAACCGTTTGGGTTGTCTGATACGCTCACCTGAGCCGAGTAATCTGAGTTCCATAAAGCTTCAAAATGACTGTAGTGCGCACTTTGCGGCATTGGATCAAGCTCATCTATGGTTAAGCCGTTAATATTAATATTCTGCCAGTTAGATAATGCATACAAACGCATAGCACAAAGGGTTTTACCTTCCGAACGAATGTTATTTAAACTTAAGTTACTGATGGTCTTAGAAGGATCCGCGGTATTATCCGCCCCCGTATCCCACCAGGCTTTTGCCGAGTTAATGACACAGGCATTATGTTTTTGATCGGCCCAGTACATACGGTTATGAATAATATCCACATTTGACAAAGTCACATTATCAATGTCACGTGGTGCCCACCCCCACTGGATGACAGGACCATTTTCAACCTTCCAAATTTGCACATTTTGCGCTGTTACATTGCTGTGATACAGCTTAATGACATCATCATTAGAATGATAAAAGGTATTTTTTAAAGTACTGCCGCTGTATAACTCTAAACCATCGGTTTGCCAGTACCAGCTACCGATTTGTTTAAACTGAGCCACATCCATTGCAAAACTGCTTTCATCACCATACACCACAAACGAATGATAAGGCGGCTCAGACAGCGTAACCCCATGTAAAGTCAAGTTTTGTGTATTAGAGGATGACTGAAACTGCAACATTTTTACACAAGAACCATGGCAATTTTCTGCAACTGTATGCATATAACCATTATTAGTATCCGGCTCATAAACATATTTTTCACCGGAAATGACCCCAAAACCTGTTACTTTATAGTCAGTTTCTGCATCTCTGAACTGAAAAGCCCCTTTGACATAAGCGCCCGGTTCAAGATAAACCCAACGAACATTTTCGGGTAAATAAGCATGATAATTCCACGGCATAAAATAAGTGCCTGCCGGAAAATAAATCACATCCTGGGTAATGGAATTCAGATTATTTACTTCGCCTTCGGGTACAGTATAAATATTATCAACCTGAGGGTCCGGAATTAAATCGACCTGCTGTTGAGCATTTAGCATAGGCTCAGCATAAATCAGTAAGGCATTTTGCGGCTCAGTATGCACCTCTCTCGCATTTGCACCGGGTGTTAAAGTTAATTGACCGGTCGCGCCCGACATATCGTTATAGCTGGTTAATAAATCAAAATCGAATTCAACCGAAAAACGATACCCGTCAGTAGAATAAGGAACTTTAATCCTGACGGTCTGGTTGTCGATTAACTGTTTTTCAAAACCCAGCGTGGTTGGCCGAATCGTTACTTCATCGACAGAGCTCAGTGTATTGCTGCCGGTTAACCTCACATCGACCCAGGTGTCTTCGCTGTATAAAAAGGATGACCAACTCATTGTAAAGTTAGCGCTATCGGCAAATTCAGCACCGTCATCTTCGGTATATAACCATTTATCTCGCCCGCCACGCGGTAAAGTCATATAAACAAAAGATTTATAAGACTGATTGGGTTTAGAAACTGTGACCAAATCCAGATCATAAAAGGTAGACTGACGAACATTAGCATCGGCAACCGGCGTTGAAGCATTCAGTTCGCCGTTTTCGTGCCACCAGGATTTAAGCTGGGCATTATCAGCCACTTTCTCATTAGCGGTTAAAGCACGTTGTGCCTGAGAAACCGGTATAAGTTCAGGTGCATGAGCATTAGCTTGTTTTGGTAATTGCCCGGCTAAACTAACTCTAGCAGCCAGCGAATTGGGCACATTGGAATTTAAGTTGTCAGCACTAGGATCAGTTTCATTTTGGCAACCGGTTAATAAAAGCATTGTACATATTGCTGTTGTGATTATTTTCATCTTTTTCAGCCTTTAGTGAAATTTTATAAATTATTGCTCCTGCCATTTTTAATTCACTCCATAACTACAATCGTTTGTATTTTTAAATCTAATGCATTTCAAAAATAAGTTTTACGCACAGTATTTACAGTTAAATATAGATTTATTGTTACAAACAGGTTAATAATAGATCAATACAATCGTTTGCACAAATGAAAAATAGAAAAACAGAATAAATAAAATCCAACTCGTTTATGGTTCAGCTAAAAAATTAGCAGCAGTAAACGAAACATAAGACCAATGTTCAAAGCTTAATTGGGATTGGTTAAATGGCTCACAGTACGATTTAGAATAACTGGTGGTAAATTGCAGCTTTGAGAGAAAAGCAGACGGTCGGATAAACTCGTTTTTGGACAAAAGCGAGTTACTAATTAGGACGATGAGGATCGTATTATCGTGTCTTCATATAAATTAGTACGAACTACGATCCTACATACTTCAACTTAGCATATAAACTGGTTTCTTATAAATAATCTTCTATATTGAAGTAATACAGCGGGTTTAAAATATTAACGGTTGCTTTAGGCCAAAGTTTCTTAGCAGCATCTTCATTTGGGTACGGATCGATCAACAGTACCTGAGTTATATTTTCACCACTTTCTTTCAAAAAATTTCGAAGTGCAAAATCATAAGCATTAAATGCGAAACCAAACAGTATAATTCTCTTACTATTTGATAAAATTCTTTCCCCTAGAGCCCATACATATGCTAGCTCTGGTGGTGGTGTTTTCTCTGGTGTAGGTGGAACAATAAGTTACACAATCACAACACTAAAATTATCTTTAGATTGCAGCTCTAACCTTTCAATTTCTTCCTGAATCAACTTCATCACGTTTGATACATCAGTATTTAATAAGCGTTCAGATTCAGACCAAAAACCATCACTACATAGAATCAAGCTTTGTATATTTTCAGTAGATATGGTTTTGATGGTAAGTGAATTAAGATTATTTGAGCCAACCTTTAACTTTGTAGAAATTAAATGCCTAGATTGATCATAAATTTCCTTCGATATGTTTCCTTTATTATAAAGCTGTAATGTTGGCACATCATCTTTGGTTAACCATTTAACACCTTCAGCCGTTAGGTTGCCTATTCGACAATCTCCACAATGTGCTAAAGTTATTTCACTTTTAGAAACCATCGCTATACAGCAACAAAAAGATAGGTTTTCATGCTTTGGTGACATTAAGTTAAGTGCATCAATAATATTTCTTTTTAATAGCTGCTCAGAGTTTTCAATGCTAGTCCAACTTGACCCAGCTAAGTTTTGTGCAAAACAATTAACAGCTGCTAATGTATTAGCATTATGATTAATACCATCACATACAAGGTAAATATTACCATTTGGAATTTCCCACTCATGCACTGTATCCGCATTAACTGGCTGAATCGGACCTTTACCCGTAAAAATTATACCTGCCATTAAATTTAAGCCTTTCCTGTCGCTAATTGTTGAAACCGGTCCAAAATCATATCGATCCGTTCCGGTTCTTCACCATTTAATGCATTTGCGAAAAGGTATTCGAATTGGCTATCAGCCATAAACCTTGTCATATTGTGTTTTGTATATGTAATCAACTCGGATGGCCCTTCGAATACATCATCAATTAATGAATCTCGACCATTAATTAAAATACATATATCTTCTGCATCCTTGCTTTCTAAAATATCGATATTTCGCCCAAAGAAAGCAGCTAGCTTAGTTGCCAATAGATATTTAGCTTTAACTATTTTAATTTGAACTCCATCGGGCAAGTCATACATTACCGGGTCTTCTTGGCTGGGTTTGAACCACTCATTAGTAAAACCAAGAATATTCTCATCATCTGGCATTACATCAACAAGAATACCGTCACAAACAAACCTGCAAATAGGGGCTACTTCATCATCACCTGGAATATACTCTTTAAATCCAACTTCTCTTAATTTTTGACTTAGTGAGTAGTAACCAGCGGTACTGGTAACTGAAACAATAAAATCGACATCTTTTGTACTTCTAATGTCTATTGGTTGGGCATCATCAAGATGCAAAGAAACTGTAGCCCCACCAACGAAAGTGACTAACTCTAATAGCTCTTCACCTAGCGCATCAGCTACACTCATTAACATTAATTCATGCTCTGTTGGGGTTCTCATATCTTTCCTTTATTTAGCTTTTCAAGAAAAGTAAGAGCTTCTTCCTTTTCTCTAGTGGTTCCTATCCTGAATATGTCCACTAAAGCAAGTTGTTTGTATAACCAGCTATCAATCATTACAGCCTTTGAAACAGATTTATATAATGGATCTATTGCTACCCCTTTAGCAGTGCCTCTAGCGCATGGCCAAACGGGTGGTGTTGAATTAGAGCTTGCAAATATTTCTTTGAAAACTGGGGCTGCGTATGATGTAGGTATTCCACGAACTATACGACCGGGTTCAGTGTAAAACGAAACTCCTGCGCCATAACGAATAAAATTAACAAGTACTGGACGGTTTACTTTGATTCGCTTTGCTCCGAGTTGAAATAATAAACCCGCAGCTATACACCGTTTTACTGCATTATTTACTTCACTTAAAGATATGAAAAGCTGCTTAGCTAATTTACGATAAGTCCACTGGTTATTAATTTCATATTTAGATTCTTGTAGAAATTCATCAATAATTAATAAGTCTTTTGAATCAAAATAATCTAATTCATCTGATACAACTAAATCCTCTTTTTCAATATCATACTGACTAATTTTTTCTACATCGTTCTCAATGCGCATCCACGCCTTACCTTGCAACTCTTTTGTTAGTAATAAAGAATCATCATTCGACTCCTCAAAACTAAGAATTTTAAGCGCTACAAGTAAATCTTGATTTTTTAACATAGATCACTCCACAATGTTCGCCGTTCGCAAACAGAAAACATTTTTTACCACCTTTTATTTTTGATCGCAAGAAGAAAATTTAATTATGGGTGACTTATTGATAGGCCTGAGAAAACGGTAGATATTCACCCATTTAACCATAATCTATGGTGATAACCTCAAGAGTATATGTTTTAAGTTTAAAACAACCCACTGTCACCTTCTGAGGCTAAAGCACTAGCCCGAGATAAAAGAGTTAAGACAGAAACGAAGGTTTGGCGGGCGGTGGTGTGACTTCTACAACAGTTTCAACTTCCTGATTGATCACCATTATATTACCATCAGTAATTGACACATTTATTATGATTTTAAAGTGATTCCGGTTTGCATCACGACCAAAAAAATTAACCGCGATCCTATCATTCTCCATATTTAGATCGTGATTGAAACTGACAGCGTCACCAGCCAAAAAAAACTCTTTTTCGGAAATATGTTCCTGTTTACCTTCCTTATTAACTTTATAACCGGTAACTCCAGTCAACTGAGGCCCACTATTAACTAGTCTAAATTTGTAATTGTGACAACCTTCAAAAAGGCTAGCGGTTCTAGATGGCGCGTGGATTAAATCAATAAAAGCTTTGTTGCTTTCAAAAAGCTTTAATTGCTGCTCGTAATAAACTTGCAGTTCATGATTGTGCTGCTCTTTACTTGTTTCGGCAATATCCTTATATTGCTCAACCGCATTTTTCAGCTCGACTGCCTGAAGTTTTAACTCTCGTCCCTGCATTAAATAACCAAACACCAACCATAAAAATGCCAGCGGGCTAAAAGCCCCTGCTAAAAAGTCGCCAAGATTATTTAAGTCTAACTCGCTAAGTTTAGTTACTAGATCGGTCTTTAAATAAAAAAAACAACTGATGTATGAAACTGAAAGGATGGCGGCTATATATAAGCCAATATTTTCTTTAAAGTGGCGCTTCATAATACTTCCTTATAAATAGGTTGATATAATTAATCCAAAGCCAACGAGATTAACCGTGGTTTCGTCTGATAGATCTAAAACAACTCAATAAAAAGCGATAATTACTGATCCTGTGACAAAAATGAAGATTTAGCAGTGTACTCATTAACTCTATTTAGACTTAAAGGTATTTAATGTTGGTATAGGTGTTTTTATGATATTAGTTCCACCAATAATTAAATTAGTCTCACACTCAGTGTCGGTTGGCCAGGTAACTTGATATGCTGCAGCATATTTATTTACATTCGCATCAAGTACATTTAAATTGATAGCAACTTTCTCTCCACACGTAAAGCCGAGATTCATTAAATCAATTTCGATTTCAGACCATCCCTCTACATAGCTTTTTTCGTATCCAGCTTTATGTTTTCCAGATAACATATCTACTTTCAACTCTTGAAGACACTCGCCTTCATTTTTAGTTTCTAAAATATAGTTGCTTCGAATAAGTTGAAGCTTACCTGAACTTGGTTTTCTTTCGTAGCATGCTACAACTCTTATTTTTGCCTCATTTAGCTGATACTTTGACAACTCACGTTCAAATTGAGCTTCTTTATACAAAGCCAATTAATGTTGATGCTAAGCCTTGGAAGTGGCCGCAATATCCTTGTACTGTTCAACTGCATTTTTTAGTTCTTCAGCCTGAATATTTAACGCCTGAGTATTTTGTTTTAACTCTCTGCCCTGCATTAAATAGCCGATGACCAGCCACATAAAAGCAATGGGGCTAAAAGCCCCTGCTAAAAAATCACCAAACTCATTTAGTGGCATTGTACTGAGCTTGTTTAAATCATCCCACCTAAATGCCGCCACAAACAACACGTACCCAAGCGTTATATAAATCGCGATACGCATTAATACATTTTCGTTTTTATTTTTGTTATCGCTCATAAAATATATCCCTTTAATTTGATTAGGTGGAGATCCAGAGGGTAGTTTGCAAAAAATAATTATTGCACTTAAACCCATGAAAAACAAAATCAAATCAAAAAGTATCTATCTATGAATTGTCCGCGTAGGTTGGGTCGAACGAAGTGAATCCCAACATTTTTTATTCAATATGCCCAAATGTTGGTTGTGCCTCTGGCTTACCCAACCTACCAAGCATGCAAAATTTGAGTTGGGTAAATGTCTGTTTATGAGGCGGTAGCCAGCTTTTAAAATCTAAAAGCCAAGATCCGCTTCTGGCACAAATCTGAATTAGAAGCTCCTATCAAAAAACGTCCGGTCCTTGTCTAAAGCTTCCATTAATAGTATTGCGATTGAATGTCGCTCAAAGCAGTCCTTTAGAGCAATTACGTTAACTCACAATGGGGCAGGGATGAGTTAGTCTTGAACGTCCAATTCTGGGCCCCCTTATCGCTGCACGCCTTGGCAGCGCCATGGTGAGAAACCGGGTTAAATCAATCTATATATAAGAGAATAAATTATCAAACGAGAATAAAAAAAGTGCGCCAGAGGCGCACTAAAGTTTAGGGATACACACAAATATAATTATTATAATTTTTTAAAGCGAATGGCTGCACCGCCGCTGGTTGCCAGTGGCAAGATGAGGCTATCACCTTTTTTTACCGGTTTATTTTCAATGATTAAATCGTAAGGATTAGTTTGCCAGTCGGCTTCTTTACCATCACGGTAAATTTGTGCCTGATAAGTTTCGCCCGCTTTTAAAAAGTCGAGATTAATACTTACTTTACGTGCATTTGCATCGGTTATTGCACCTAAGTACCAGTCCTCACCGCCGCGTTCCTGCCGGGCAAATACCACATACTCGCCCACTTCACCGGCAATTGCTTCACTTTTCTCCCAGTCGGTCGGCACATCAACAATAAACTGAAATGCATCCGGCTTAGCTTCATAATTTTCAGGTAAGTCCGGTACCATTTGAATAGGGCTGTATAACACCACATATAGCGCCAGTTGTTTGGCCAGTGTGGTAGGGATCCGGTTTTCATAACGTTTGGCTGCCTGTAAATCATCCTGCAAACCACCAATATCCGCTTCACGTTTATCATTAAAAGTTAAATCAAATATCCCCGGGGTAAAATCCATAGGTCCGGATAGCATTCGGGTATAAGTCAGCATCACTGTATGCTCAGGCGGGTTAGGCGGTTGGCCCCAGGCATTAAATTCCTGCCCACGTGCGCCTTCGCGTGAAATCCAGTTCGGATAAGTTCGGCGCAAACCTGTATCTTTGACCGGCTCATGGGTATTAATGCTGATTTTGCGTTTAGCCGCTTCGGTGACGCTTTTTAAATATTCACCCACCATAAACTGGCCATCGTGCCATTCTTTACGTTCAAAACCGTTTTCGTCTATCCGGGTAATGTTACCAGCGCTGGCGACATAACCGGTTTTGATTTGTTCAACGCCATGTTTTTCATATAAATCATAGGCATCAGCCATTTGGTTATGGTAATTACTGGCATGGCCAGAGGTTTCGTGGTGCCCTATTAATTTAACGCCCACTTTTTTGCCGTATTCACTGATTTGGGTTAAATCAAAGTCCGGATATGCCTGAGTAAAACTGAAAATCTCACCATTAGCTGCCCAATCACCGTCCCAGCCTGTATTCCAACCTTCAACCAGCACACCGTCAAAACCGTATTTGGCGGCAAAATCCATATAGTTTTTGGTCAATTCGGTTGTCGCGCCATGTTTATCGCCTGAGCCCCAGGTATGTGTCCCTATATGCATACCCCACCAGATACCCACATATTTACCTGGATTCACCCAGGATACATCGCCAAGTTTATTTGGCTCGTTTAAATTAAGAATTAAATCTGAATTTAATAAACCGATTGCCTGAGGGGCAATTTGAATCGTGCGCCACGGTGATTTAAAATCGGTTTGGGTTTTAACGGCAACCCCATCAAACCATGGCGTAAGGTTGGCTTTAAATACGCCCGGTTGCTGCTGATCTAATGTCATCCCGGCATAATCTATAAGCGCCGCTTCGTGAATACTTAAATGCATGCCGTTAGCTAACCGTGCGGTAAAGGGCGTATTAGCACGGTCAATTTCGGCCAGTTTGCTCTTTTGATAGATATGCTCATAGCGGTTAAATTGTTTGGCACCGATCCACCAAGCTTCACTTTGGCTGCTGTTTGGTAAAACAAATTCGGTTGCTTCGTTTATAATTTCAACCTGATTTATTCCCGGCTGTTTGGGCACTTCATATCTGAAGCCTATGCCATCATTAAATACTTTAAACTTGAGTGTGTAAGTATTAAACGGCGCTTTATTTCTTTTTAATTGAACTGATAGTTGATTATGTTGGTCTTGCACTTCACGGCGTTCGCCCCAAGGCTGTTGCCAGGTTTCATCATGGCTTGCGGTAGCTGTGCTTTGTATATTAAACCCATTTAAAAAATCAGGCGATTCTTTAAAATATAAACCCAGTTTGGATGACTGGATTACAGGCTTATTTTGGTAAAACACCCGGTAAACCGGCTGATCATTATCATCCGAGACTTCTACTTTAATCCGGCTGTCGGGTGACATGGCGGTCAGTGTTTTGGCAATACCAGTCTGACAAACCGTCAACGTCATTAAACAAATAGCCGGAAAACTAAAATACTTGGGATTAAGCATTTAAACCTCTACTGCGGGAAATTTTAGAAAAAGAGCAGCCTGCAGATAAACCCATCCGCAGGCTGGTATGCTTGGTAGTTAGGCGTTACTGTTTTTCAAATAGAATCGTTTTTGCTGTCATATCCACGGTGATTTTATAGTCACCAGCATCGGCAGCTGAGATAGCCCATTTGCTGTCTTCGGCATGACCGGCAATGCCTAAGTTATAACCCGTTTCAGCCAGAGACTGTTCGGCTGTGGCCGGATGTATCCAGGCATAACCTGCATCCCAGGTATTTTTAGTCGCAAATTTTAATTCACCCGCTTTTAACGTGACCATACCACTAAATAAAGCCGGATCGGATGCATCCTGTGCCAGCGGGTAGTTGCCGTCTAAATTCCATTCCTGTTCCAGCGCACTGCCCACTGCGTACAGGTTATCAATTCTGAAAATTTCAATGTTTTCAGATGATTGCTCAATTTTAATTGAGTAATAGCCTTCTTCACCCTGATTAATCACCCACTTAGGATCGCCATCCACACTCACACCATAACTGGTTTCAGTCAAAGCCTGACCTTGGGTGAGTGGCTGGATCCAGGCACCGCCCCAACTACCATCTGCTGTGGTCGCAATTTTAAATTCACCTGAAGTTAACGGACCTGCCCAGCCAAATAAGGTATCTGTCCCTGCATTGACCAGAGGTGAAGTATCAGTATGATTCCAGCCGGTTTCAGTTGCATCCCCCACCATGTAAAGGTTGCTGTAAAATTCTATGCCACCTAATAAATCAAAATAAATACGTTCTGCGTTAGTATCTATTGTGATTTTGTATTCACCGGCATCCTGAATTGACCATTTGTTATCCGGTATACCGTTATTGTTCGGGCAATCCGGCAACTCGTATCTTGAATAGGCATTGCCACTGCCGTCAGAAGCTGGCACTGCGCCCGCTTCAGTTGCAATAACCCAAGGACCGCCACACCATTGGTCGGTTACGCCTTCGTCCAGATTTTCCGGATCGTAAAAGAAGAACTTAATTTCGCCCTGGGTTAATAAACCCGTCCATTCATAAATGCCTTCACTGGTTTCTTTCACATATTGCGCCGCGGTAATTGACCAGCCGTTCGGCGTTGCACTCCCGACTGCGCGGTACGGGTCGGTGACCACGGTAATTTTGAAATCGCGCGTGGTTTGCTGATCCGCACTGTCAGTAATACTCAAAGATACATCGTACTGTTTATTCAGCTCGAGCTCATCATAACTTACAGTGACTGTATGTTTGGCATAGTTATAATCAACAATGGCTTCGTCAGTGATATCGCCGCTGCTGCTATAATCATCACCCAATGTAATTTGATAGCTTTTTAAATCCGTTTCATCAAATAGTTCAAAAGCAATTTCGCCGGCAGAAACAGCAACTTCCATTTCTGAGCCTTGTTCAATTGCACCTTTACCATTGACCAGAAAAAAGGCAGGTCTATCTTCGCTGGCACCGTCGAATGCTTCAACCGAGTCACTGCCGCAACCGGTTAATGAAAGCGATAATGAACCCAGTAGCAGGCCTGAAGCGACAGCTCGTGTAATCGTATTTTGCTTAAATAATCTTGTTTTCATAATTTGATTCACTCTTAATTAATTCAGAAAATTCACGTCGATTAAAATTTGAAGCGAGCACCAAACTCATAACGGCGGGCATATTGCTCGTAGTTATAAATAATGCGCTTATCCAAGCTGTAATCTAAGCTGTCGTCATTCAGTAAATTCTGAGCTTCTGCGTAAACCGCAATTTCATCGGTTATCTGAAAGCTGGCACTGAAATCAAGCGAGCCAAACTCTTTAGTTAATTTAGGCGCACCGGAAAAAGGTCCGCATGAACCACAAGCGACAAATTCATCTCGGAAGCTATAGGCCAAACGAGTACTGAACATTTCATCTTCATACATTAATGCCAGGTTATAAGTATTTTCAGATACACCATCAATTGAGGTTAAAATAATTTCACCGTCTACTTCTTGCTCAAGCTCACTGTCAACAAAGGTGTAGTTGGCAACAATACCAAAGCCGTTTTCAAAGATTTTCTGAGCGGATAATTCAATGCCCTGCACCATACCTTCACGCGCATTGATTGGCCCATTTACGGTAAATTCAAACTCTTCACCCTGATAAGGCGTTTCGCCGTCCGGTTCAAATACAGGAATATCTAAATCTTCACCAAATTCAGCGTAAGTAATTAAATTACTGATGTCTTTTCTGAAGGCAGCAATGGCAGCACCGGCGCCGTCTTCGCCATACCATTCAAGGGATAAGTCATAAGAGTTGGCTTCAAACGGGTTTAGCATAGGGTTACCGTTACGCGAAACACGGGGTGGTAAGCTGTTTACTTCCCAACTAACATCCGGCCCTAATTGTGAAATCGTTGGACGGGTAATGGATTTTGAGGCCGCAGCTCTGAATAACAAATCATCAATGATTTCATATGAGAAATTTACTGACGGTAAAAAGTTGTTGTACGAATTTTCTGCTGAAATGGGCGCAATATCCGCAAAATCAGGATTAAAGTTAGTGCTGCCAGCAATCGCAACCAAACTGTTTAATTGCTGAGTATGGCCACTTGAGGTGGTATCCGTTTGCACCCAACGGCCACCAATATTGGCATCCCAACGGTCGCCGGTTAAATCTAGCTGGATATAACCGCCATAAACGTCTTCTTTAATATTGCTCGATGAACGGGCTTCAGGGCGTGATGCGATATTTTGTTCAAAATATTCAGGGCCAGAATGGCGGATAGCCGCTTCAAATAATAAATTAGGGTCCAGCGCCGGCCAGCTATCAAAACTTGAATACGGATATTCTCCCGGAAAATCCACTTGCGCCATCACACCCACATCGCCCAATGTCTGGCTGAAGCTATTACAATAACCACATGCACCCAGCGGTTTCCAGTTCACTTTGTCTTTTTCACGCGAAGAATAAGTTAAACCAAATTCAAGTTGTGCCATGATGTTGCCAATATCAAAAAAGTAGTCGCCGTCAGCCCGGATTGATAAAGCTTTATCGTTGACATCTTCACCTTTGGCTTCCATAAAATGCAAACCAATATCGTCGTTAGCCACTTCCTGACAAGGTGTTCCATCTTCCAGCGTGCAGGTATGAGTAGATACTTTTGGCGTAGCTTCAAAATGGAAGTTTGCATTATTAACACCTGCTACGGTGAAATATTCTTTGCCGTTGACCGGACGATCCGCCTCTGAATACGCAATATCAAATTCAAATTGCATATCTGATGCCGGTTTCCAAACCGTATTCGAGCCAATCATGTAAGTGGTCGCTTCACGGGCTTTGGTATCATTACCGATTTCAAATGGGATATTGGGCAAATCAAACGATGTCACCAAATATTCGTCTCTTTCGTTACCTGTATCCAGTTTTTCTAAAGTGACGTTTTCAAAACGATAATTACCATCAAACTTAAAGCTGTTGTTGGTGGTATAATTCACGTTAAATGAATAAGACTTTTCAGGTGTTTTGTATTTTGAATAAAAGGTATCAATGGTAGTTTCAAAGGTGTTGCTGGGTTTAAACTGCAGCACGCCAACAAAACCCAGACGCTCGCGCTCGCCAAACTGCACCGAATGCGTTGGAATCGCCGGAATTACACCGACTGCATCTGAGATAGGGTCACCATCATCGTCCACTAAACCTAAATCGTTAAATACACCATTACCGTCCGGGTCCACATCAATTTGTGAATTACCGCTTAACTGACCATAGGTATTGGCGCGCCAGTCGCGTTTAGAATAAGTAAAACCAGCCAGCACACCTAAGGTATCATCCATAAAGCTGTTGCTGGCAATAGCTGACAGTTGCTCGCTCCATTTATCGCTTATATTGTCATACAGCATACCTGTGTTACCGGCAATATTAAGACCTTTATTATCAAGCGGTTTAGCGGTTTTTAAATTCACCATGCCGCCGATACTGCCTTCTTGCAAAGCGGCCTGAGAGGTTTTATAAATTTGTGCGGTTGAAATCACTTCAGACGGCATTACATCAAAACTGAAATCCCGACCCGAGTTATCCGTTGCTATGGTGCGGCCATTTAACAACGTCATGTTGTATTGGCTGCTTAAACCACGAATTGAAACAAAACGACCTTCACCACCGCGATCGCGGGAAATCTGAACACCGGTGACGCGCTGCAATGAATCTGCGATATTTGCATCCGGGAATTTGCCCACATCTTCTGCCGAAATCGCATCCATGATGCTTTTTGACGAACGCTTTTCTAACAATGCACGGTTAATTGAGCCACGCAAACCGACAACAGAAATAACTTCAGTATCTTCCTGTTCGGCCATTTCCTGCTGCTGAGTTTCTGCCGACTGTGCAGAAAAGCTGGCAAACAGAGCGGTTGTGACAAAAGCTGACAATGACTTTATTTTAAACATATTATAAGTTTCCTCTAATTGTCCCTTGTTACACCAAAATACAATCGTTTGTATTTTTAATTTTAAAAAATAGCTATCGTTAAACCAGCATATTTCTGCTCTGAGATAGCCATTAAATTATGAGTTAATTAGTTTTTGTTGCAGTACAGAATAATTATAAACACAAATACAATCGTTTGCATAGTTTAAATTGACATTTTTTTTACAATTAGTATTTATCTTTATAAAAAATAGCCGGAATCAAATTATTAAATAGTTTTTTTTAATTGATTATTTGTGGATAATTAGACTGTTAACTTTAATCAGCAATAGTGACTCTATGAAAAAAACAACACATACATCATTGGCAGACATTGCCCAGCTGGCCGGTGTTTCTGTTTCAACCGTATCCAGAGCACTTCAGAACAGTCCCAGAGTAAAACCAGAAACTATTACCCGAATCAAACAATTGGCTAAAGAGCATAATTTTAAACTCAATACGACAGCGCAAAAACTGAGAACTCAAAAAACAAACGTTATCGCAGTTGTCATTGTCATGGAAAAAGATACCAACCAGCGTATCTCTGACCCTTTTGTACTGGAAATGCTAGCGAATATTTCAGAGCGACTGGAAAAATACGGCTACGATATGTTGCTGGTTAATTCCAGCCATGGCCGGGCTGTGGATTTAAAAGATTATTTATTTTCATCTAACCGGGCAGATGGCGTGATTGTGCTGGGCCAAGGCAAAGACGATAACCGGCTCAGTGAGTTATCCAGTGCAGAAGTGCCACTTGTTGTCTGGGGTGTCCCTTATCATTCCAGCCAGTCTTACTGTTTCGTTAGTAGTGACAACCGAAAAGGTGGTTTGCTGGCAACTAATGAACTGATTAAACAGGGTTGCGACAAGATTTTGTTTTTAGGTGATTATGAATACGCGGAATTAGAGCAGCGTTTATTAGGCTTTAAAGATGCACATGATATTCATGATATGAGTTATCAGCCAGACAATATTTTGTTGTGTGATATTACAGCTGAAGATGCTTACCGTGCACTCAGTCAACGCATTGAAAAAAACGGAGTGGATTTTAACGGCATTTTTGCAATTTCAGATATGCTGGCCATCGGCGCAATAAAAGCGCTGACCGAAGCCGGGGTTAAAATTCCGGCGGATGTCGCCTTAATTGGTTATGATGATCTAGTTCTCTCCCAATATACCTTCCCACCCATTTCAACCATTAAGCAGAATTTAACCGAAGCCGCCAGCCAATTAGTTGATTTAGTGATTGCACAAATTCAGAAAAAGCCGGTTAAATCACAAACCATTGATATTTCATTAATTAAACGCCAATCCAGTCAAAAACAATAGCCGTTAACACTAAAAAGCGCCGATATGGCGCTTTTATAAGTTGTTTTAAAGCCAGTCTGATGGCTGATATTGTCATTTAAAAGCCTGTATTAAAAATTCATCGATTTTATTAGCGGTTTTGGATAGCCAGGGTTCAAATAGCCAGAATGTATGAATGGTTTTAGGCTCTTTCACTTGATAAAACTCAGTTTTGATTTTGAGCGAATCCAGTTTAGCTTTAGCCAAATCATAACCTGCGGCAAAACGCATCTGACCACTACTAACAAATAAAAACTGTGGAGCGCTTTTATCAATATACAGTGCGGGATCGGCTTTTGCCCATAGCTCCGGGTTTTCGCTGTAAGTCTCACCGAGCCAAAGTCCCATTGCGGAGGTTTTGCCTTTTTTATCTTCATGAACCAGAGCGGCCGGAGTAGTTAACCCAACCACACCATCCATATCAATGACAGCTTTTACCTGAGTATCCAGCTTTTGACTAAGCGGGTTAGACGGATCCACAAAAACTTTAGAAGCGGCACTAAAGCCTAACAGAGCAGCCATATGACCACCGGATGAACCGCCGCCAATTGCCAGTTTATTTACGTCCACCTGATATTTGGCAGCATTTTGCTTAATCCATAATAGGGCATTATTTAAATCCAGGAGTCCGGCTGGAAACTGAGCTTCCGTAGACAGACGATATTCAGGTGTAAATACCACGTAGCCTTTTTTGACCAATTCATTAGCCAATGCAAACATATGCGTCTTATTACCGGAGCGCCAGCCACCGCCATGGATCAACATGACTGCGGGCGCCGTTTCACCGGCCGCTAAACTCGGCTGGTAAACATCTAAATGCAGCATCCGGGTTAAGCCGTTTGTTTTATTGGGATACGCATAAGCTCTATCCTGGTAAATTTTTATGCCCTCAGCCATCTCGGGGTTCGGGTAAGTCAACTCAGCTTCGGTTTTAGAATATCTGTCGTATCTTTCTTGCACTGTATAGCCGTCATCAACAGAATAGTCGGCTGCAAAAGCGTTGCACGCTGCACTCAAAATAGAAGCGATCAAAAGGTTTTTTATCAGGCTGTTATTTTTCATCAATACTCTCTTTAACCATACTCAATATGCCACCGGTAGCATTATGCGTTATATGAGATATAAATTAAACTGAAAGTCGTCATAAAAGTAAAAAATTAGTTAATAAAAATGTATGAATCAGCCAGCCACTTATTGTTAGCTGTTTATTTTGTCACCGGCTTTTTGCTGATGGAATTTGATCACACACTCTCGGCAAATACAGGCTTTCATTTTCGCATTTTCAGGAACACGAGCGCGAAGTTCATCCGGAAAGGTTAAGCTTGGGTCGTTACACCAGCAGGATTTATTGATATCAGCAGCGGCTAAATTAAGACAAGCATTCTGGTTACCGCATAAAGGACAGCAATTAGGGTTAACTGGGTTCTGTTTCGGTTTTTGCGCTGAGCTCAAATCTGGCTTCCAGTATAAATTGAATAGGATGACAATAGCGCCAGACTATAGTAGATAGCTTCATGATGCACAACCGCCATTATTGCTAACCAATAAAAATCGCCTGTCTATTACAGACGATTTTTCACAAATAAACTTTTGTTATTCACCTTGCCCGGGCGCGTATGGAAATGATAACGCTTTATAGGCTTTTAGTGTGCCTTTTGGCTTATCCAACCCATTTGGAATAGGCTGTCCGGAAAAACTCTGAAAGTACAGAACGCAGGCATTTCGCCACCAAATCGCTTCTTTTAAATGAATACGATTCGCCATTTGTACCTGCTTAAATTGCAGTGGATCGATTTTATCCTTCAGGCTATTCCAGCCTTGATTGATAGACTCAACCTGTTCAACACCTAAATAATACCTGTGTACAAGTTCATCCCATAAACTTCTGCCGGATGATTTTACAGTGTAATCCCAGGGCAAATGATGGAACCACAATAAGTACTTTTCTGGTGTGGTTTCCGGTTTAGCAAGTTGCTCTTTTAAGGGTGAAAAATACTGTTCAACGGCATTAACGCCAGATGGTGAACGGTCAAAACCAAGCCCGTCTTTTGCTGCTCTGTGGTAATAAACCGGATTCCAGTCAGCGCGTCCTAAATCATCAACCCAAGGACCCGGCCCATAATGATGACCGGTTCCCATAATATGATGCAATCCAAGGGGTGTCATATAGTTCACCGTAGCTTCGTGCGATAACATCATCATATCGCTGACTTTTCTCACAACCTTAGGATCATTACTAAGTGTCATTTTAACCCACTCTGTCGCTATTTCCTCGGCAGATAATTCATGATCCCAAGCCATACGACCAAATACATACCAGTTAGATTGCAAAATAATGTGACCTGTCCAGTTTCGGTCAGAGCCAATATTAGATACACCTGCCATTCCGGTTAACGGGTAGTCATAAATTTCACCGGCAACCACTTTGCCAACGGTTGAACCTTTACCTTTAGCATAAGTATCGGCTTTTAATACTTCTTCATACATGGGGCCTAAATAAACAAAATGGGTACTGAAGCCTAAGTATTCCATGGTGATCTGAAACTCCATCATCATAGGCGTGTGTTTGGTTGCGCCAAATAAAGGGCTGATGGGTTCGCGCGGCTGAAAGTCAATCGGCCCGTTTTTTACCTGAACCATGACATTATCGCGGAATTTACCGTCCAGAGGTTTAAACTCAGAATAAGCCTGTTTGGAACGCTCTTCGTTTTTCTCATTGGCATATACAAATGCACGCCACATGACAATGCCACCGTGCGGCGCTAATGCATCGGCCAGCATATTTGCACCTTGGGCATGCGTGCGACCATAATCGCCCGGTCCGGGTTGACCTTCTGAGTTAGCTTTTACTAAAAATCCACCAAAATCAGGGATCATTTTATAAATTTCTGCTGTTTATTGTTGCCACCATTGCTGTACATCCGGATTAAGCGGATCTGAGTTTTTTAAACCTCCCAGTGTTGCCGGCGAATTAAACTTAATAGATAGGTAAACTTTTAAACCATAAGGTCGGAATAAATCGGCCAGCGCTTTCACTTTTTCAAGATAAGCAGGCGTCAGCATAATAGGATCTGCATTCACATTATTTAAAACGGTCCCGTTAATCCCGATTGAAGCGTTCGCGCGCGCATAGTCAGTATATTTCTGGTATTTGTATTCAGGTAATTTGTGCCAGTCCCAGATAGATTCACCGGCAAACCCGCGTTCTACATGCCGGTCAGGATTATCCCAGTGGTTTAATACTCTGACTTTGGTTTTAGGGGCAGAGACGATATCAATCGAATTGAGTGGCGTTTGGGTTTGCACTAAACGCAGCAGATTAAAAGTACCATACAGGGCGCCAATATCAGTATTGGCAGCTATCAGCATTACAGATTTGTTCTGATGTTTGATTTGACGAATCAGATAACCTTCATTACCCAGCTTTTTTAGGTCATCGGCAATGCCCGGCAGCCAAATTTTGGCCTGACGCGCTGTCGTAACCACCAGGTTTGCGGCTTTGTGGCTTGTACTTTCCGACTGCCCCAATAACCCGCTTAACGCATAATCAAGTTCGTCCCGAATGATTTGACTGGTTTTTGATTGTCCGGATACATGCCACTTAACCAATTGTTTTTTATACTGGTTGAGTGACTTTTTGTCTTGCAGTAAATCATATTTCTGCCATAAACGATAGCCATCTTCACCCGTGACTATACTGGATGCACAGGCCAGCGGACTGCTCAGACCTATCACCCAAACTAAAAGCGAAACAATACAATATTTCATTGCTCTCTCATTCTGTAAATTTAAAACAGCCTAACCTCAGAGGGCAGGCATTGGCCAACAAAAACCCAGAGATAAGATAGGTAGTCATCTGCCAAAACCTCTTGCATTAAGCCTTGAAAAACGCGAAAACGACGCTGTCTATTTTCGCTTAGATGTTTAATCTGGACCCTATTAGCTTAAAAATGCGTTTTACTTAACTCAATTAACGCGTCCACTGCCGGTTTTGGCTGATTATTGTGGTCGAACAATAATGGATAGTCGGTTCTGCCTTTGATTGGCCAGCCATTACGCCATGTCTGACTGTCGTTAACTCCCCAAAATGTAATTCGCGAAATTGAGTCTTGGTGTTTTGCAATAATTTTAAACATATCGACCAGGAGCTGAGTAAATTCGTCCGAAACTGGCTTAGGTAACCCTTCACTGTATGGGTTAAATTTATCCTGCAGTTCATAGCTAATTGAAATATCAGCCCCCTGATTTTCGGCACCCGGGAAACGGATAACCGTAATATCCACTTCGGTCAGCATCACTTCGACCCCGAGGTTTTTATAAGCCACGATGGACGCTTCAAATTCAGACAAATCCGGGTTGGTTACCAGTGATGGAATACTATAATGAGCTTGCATGCCGATTGCCGTAATCGGAATATTTTTATCGAGCAATGACTGCACAATTTTAACAGCACCCTGACGCTTTTTCGGCATCCATAAATTGTAATCATTATAATAAAGCTCAGCGTTTGGGTCGGCAGCATGAGCAAATTCGAACGCTTTAGCGATATAATCCTCACCTAAAATTTTATACCATTTGGATTCCCGCATTGAGCCGTCTTCATTTAATGCTTCGTTGACCACATCCCAAGCCTGAATTCGCCCTTTATAACGCCCAACAATAGTATCAATATGATTTTTAAGACGGTTTAATAAAAGCGTACGACTAGCCGGGTTTCCCTGTTCATCCTCAAACACCCAATCTGGCGTTTGTGAATGCCATAATAAAGTATGGCCAATAATAAATTGATCATTTTGCTCGGCTAGTTCAACCAGTTTGTCGGCTACTTTAAAGTTAAATACGCCGGGCATCGGATGAATCTCTTCCCACTTCATTGAATTTTCAGCCGTCACAGCCGAAAATTGTTGATTGGATACTTGCTGACTTTCTCTGTCATATTCGCTGTACCCCATGATCTGAGATTCACTCAGCGCTGTCCCCATAAGAAAAGTATCTTTATAGGCGTCTCTTAAACTGGTTTCTGTATTATCAGAAGACTCGGTGCTTACACAAGCGGTTAGTGCCAGACCAGCACAAACTGCAACCCAGAATTTTTTCATTTTTACCTCAACACACAAATAAGTTGAATTATTATTTTTTAAACAACCACAATATAGTCAAACAAACTATATTAAATAAAATCATAAAAATCCAGCGATAAATCAGTAAATTTTACAAGTTAAATACAAATAAATCCGATATTTTTTTCATAATTAGCATTATTTTCAGAAAATATTAAGATAAAATAGTTTACATTTTATTAATCTTTATATAGTTTATATGACCATATAATAATTTTAATCAAGGTAACAATTAATGTCGCAACAGCGTCTTTCTATCAAAGAAAAGCTCGGCTATGGTTTGGGTGATACTGCAAGTAATATTGTTTTTCAGATTCTTGCTAATTTTATGTTGATATTTTATACCGATGTGTTCGGCATCAGCGCAGCTGCGGCCGGTACACTTATGCTGGTTGTTCGCTTATTTGACGGTGTGACCGACCCTTTAATGGGTGGCATCGCGGACAGAACGCGTACCCGATTTGGTACGTATCGGCCTTATTTATTACTCATGTGCATTCCTTATGGTGTGCTGGCTGTGATTGCATTTACCACACCGGATATTGCGCAAGACAGTAAACTGGTTTATGCATATGTAACTTATGCACTACTGATGACCTGTTATACCGCCATCAATATTCCTTACTCTGCTTTAGGTGGGGTGATGACAAGTGATCCAAAAGAGCGCGCATCATTACAGTCATTTCGTTTTGCGATGGCGATGAGCGGGGGGGTCATTGTCGTCTGGGCACTGCCTCAACTGGTTGATACCTTTGCAGAATACGGTCAACAAACCGGGTATCAATATGCCATGGCGATTTTGGCTACGCTGGCTGTTGTCTGCTTTTTAGCCTGTTTTATGCTCACCAAAGAGCGTGAGCAAGTTAAAAATACATCAGACACCAATATATTACAGGATTTTGGAAACCTGTTTAAAAACGATCAATGGGTACTCATGGTTGTAATTACCGTATTTGTTTTAACCTTAATCGGTTTGCGCTCAGCCATAGCGCCACATTATGTAAAATATTATATTGGGGATGAATCTCTTACCAGTAACTTTTTAACCTTAGGTATGATCGCCTCTGTAATTGGTGCATTAACGACCCACTTTTTATCCCAAAAATTTGGCAAAAAACCTTTGTTCCAGTTTGGTTTGATCATTGGCATTATTTCACATGCTGCCTTGTATGTCTTACCCGCTTCTCAGGTCGCTGTTATTTTTATCACCTTTTTTATTGCCAATTTTGTTCACATGATAGTGACACCTCTGATGTTTTCAATGATCGCCGATACCGTTGATTATGGTCACCTTAAAACCGGTAAAAAAATCATGGCAATGACTTTTTCAGGTCATTTACTGGCGATAAAATTGGGCTTTGCGATTGGGGGCGCTGTCGCCGGCTGGTTATTAAGTATCTACAACTATGTGCCGAATCAGACACAGTCAGCCGAAGCGCTTGGTGGCATTATGTTAGGTTTTGCAGCTGTACCTGCAGTATTACTGGCTGCAGCTTATGCTGTTATGACCAAATACAACTTAACTGAAGGTAAACTTTACCGGGTACAAGAAGAACTGACATTATCTAAATAGCACAAGTTCATTTAAGAGGGCTGCAGCCAGCCCTCTATCCCACAATAAACGATTCAATATCAACATAAAATCCCGGTTTTAAACACGGCTTTTCACCTTTATACTGTCTTTCCAAATCAAATCTAATTGCGCTCACTCTGACCGTCAGCAGTTAATGCTAAACTGAAACTGTTGATCCTGAAAACACAAATAAAAGTATTGAGTTTGACGCCCTTAACACTTGTGCATAAATATGAACCTGAAAACTAAAAACTTGATCAATTGCATGCTTAGCTCATTCCTATTAAGCGCTGCAACCACAAACGCGCAGGAAATCATTCAGGTAACTGCGAACCGCAGTTTACTTGATTCCGCTATCACCAGTAATAATATCAGCCTCTCGACTGAAAAAATTGAGTTGAATAATCATCAGCATCTGAATCAATTATTATCTCAGGTCAGCGGTGTCTGGCTCAGCCGGGGAAACGGACAAGAATCTTTGCTTTCATTGCGCTCCCCTGTTTTTACCGGGCCGGCGGCCTGTAATGAGTTTTTGTTAATGCAGGACGGTATTGCACTGCGCGCACCCGGCTTTTGCAACGTAAATGAACTTTTTGATTCAACAGCTGAGCTTGCAGGTCAGATTGATGTGGTTAAAGGCGCACACTCAGCGCAATACGGACCCAGCGCTATTCATGGTTTAATCAATATCAAATCACCAAGATTAACAAATGATGCGACCACAGCCTCGCTCACACTGGGCCCGGATGGTTATATCAAATTGAATTCTCAATATGCTCAAACTCAGGATACACCGACTTATTTTGGGATGAGTCTAGGGCACGATGGCGGCTATCAGCATAGTTCAGGTTATGATCAACAAAAACTGCTTTTTAAGAATCAGCTGGATTTTAATCAACTGAGTATCAATAACCAAATATCGGTTACCCACTTATCACAGCAAACGGCAGGTTATCTGCAACAAGGAAAAGACGCTTTTAAAAACGCGGCCCTTACCCGGAATAACTCAATCCCGGATGCTTACCGTCACACCACAGCCATTAACGCACATAGTAAAATAAGTTCAGTAAAAGAAAATTACAGCTGGGCCATCACACCTTATATTCGCTGGAATGAAATGCAGTTTTTAATGCATTATTTACCCGGAGAGCCGACCGAAAAGAACGGCCATCAAAGTATTGGAACTCAAGCTCAGCTGCAATATCGACTGGATAAAAGCATTGTCACCGTCGGTACTGATGTCGATATTACGCACGGTTTTTTAAAACAATATCAGAAAAGTGAAACAGATTCTGGCTCTGATTTTCTGGACATGATCTTACCTGCCGGACAGCAATATGATTATCAGGTAAAGGCCCGAAATATTGCATTGTATAGCGGTATTGAGCATTCAATTTCAAAACCATTAACCCTGTCAGCAAACATCCGGTGGGATACCGTCAGATATGATTATGAGAATAAAATGCTGACAGGCAATAGCAAAGACGATGGCAGTGCCTGTGGCGGCCCGGGCTGTCGTTATACCCGCCCTGCTGATAGCAGTGATCAATTCGATAATTTATCCTGGAATGGTCAGTTAAATTATCAATTATCTCCCCAGTCAGACACTTATCTGAAAATAGACCATGCTTTCAGAGCCCCTCATACCAGCGAATTATATCGTCTGCAAAATGGTCAGTTAGAAACTCAAATTGATAGCGAACAAGCTAACTCAATTGAACTGGGCTATCAGTTTATTGAGCAGGCGACCCGGTTGAAACTTGCGATTTACCAGATGCATAAATCTGATGTTATTTTCCGCGATAGTCAGCGAAATTACGTGAATGATGCAAAAATGCGCCATACTGGCATCGAACTGGACTTGAATCAGACGCTATCACCTCAACTTAGCGCTGAGTTTAATTTAAGCTGGGCAGAGCATATTTATAAAAATAACCCGAATCTAGTGAACAGCGATGAAAGCCTAGCAGGCAATAAAATTGATACTGCACCTGAGCTGACAGCGGCCGCCCGGTTTAACTGGTTTTATTTGGCAGATAGTTTAGTTCAGCTCGAATATCAACATATGTCAGACTATTTTTTAAACCCGGAAAATACAGCAGAATATGAAGGCCATAATCTGATTAATCTGAGATGGCAGCACCAACTTAACACCCAGTGGAAACTGGGTCTGCAGTGGCTAAACGCACTGAATACCGCTTATGCTGAACGGGCAGACTTTGCATTTGGCAATTACCGGTATTTTGTCGGTCAGCCTAGCCGGGTTTATTTGAAAGTAAGTTATGATTTTAATTAAGGCTGTTAAATTTTAGTATGATTAACCTGATTTACTCAGGACTGTTTTATTCTGAAACAGCACGGCAGAATGATTAATCATTCTGCCGTGCCTGAGTGGCTCAGTTTAACTATATAGCCAACATTGTATCGTATTAAAACTTATCGTTAATAGGGTCAAACCATAATTCCTTGCGCTGAGTCGGAGTTTGGGGTGTTAGATTTGGGTTAGTGAGATCAATAACTTTGCGCTGTTTAACATTGGTTAAAGTTAAAGCTTGCTTGACTTGAGGATCATCAAAAAACAGTTTTTCATAAGTCCCGTCCGCTATCATATTTTCAAGGCCATTTTTTAAATAGTCGTGTAATTCAGTATTGCCTTTACGGACAAAAAAATAAAACGGCGCTATGTATTTAATTAAAAGATGAGGCTCTACTATCAGATTATATTTGGCTTCTCGTTCGATTTCGCTGAACGGCTCAGGCAAACCTCGCGGAAAATAATCAAACCGGCCACCTTCCAACATTGGAAATAAATTCAAATATTTTAGTTCTTTAACCACTTGTAGCTGATTGCTTTCCAGAATCTTAGTATCAGCCCACATTAATCCCTGTCCAGCTTTAAACCGCTGTAATTCCTGTAAACTCGACACCTGCTTAAATAAATCCCGGTTTTGCGCCTTTACAATCGAAATACGCATTCCAATCAGTCCCCGGTATAACGGAATATAAACGGCTTGGAATTTATCTTCATGTGTTTTACTGGTTAATGTCCACATCAGGTCACGTTCGCCTGAGATAATTTCAGCATGTAGTTTTGTTTCTGACGTTTCAATTCCACTTTTATCATCCGGATAAACAATAGCGTATCCGCCTTCCCTGGCGATCAAAGTTTCAAGTATTCGGTTCGGTAATTTAGCTTGGTTACTGAGTCCCTGCACAGCCAGATCTTGCTCGGCATAACTGTAAGTTGTGAAAATAAAAACAGCAATTATTGAATATAAAGATTTCAATATCTTCTAACCCCCTCATTTCAATCAACAAATTTATAATATTAAATACAGATTTATAGTCCAAATAACTATAATATTGAAATGTTAAAACTTACAAATTTTCATAAGAATTAATTATTCCATTATGAAATAACGGTATTTAAAAGAAGATAACTCATTAACTTTTGAATAAACTCGAGTTTTTGTTTAAAAAAAAGTAAATGAATATTTATAGTAGAGTTGACTAATATGTAATAGTCAAATAAACTACCATGGTGGCAAATAATGATTATTTGTTTAACTCAAAATCAAAAAATTATTTTTACTGGACTACAGGTGAAACATGGCACTTAAAAAAAATAACATATTAAGTTTCCGTAAGAGCTTAATAAGCCTTGCTGTATTAGGGATCGTTCAACCTCTTTACGCGGCAGAGCAAACACAAGAAGAAACAGAAACAATCGAAGTCAAAGGTATACGCGGTAGCGTAATGTCAGCTCAGGCAATTAAACGAGATGCTGATACCTTTGTTGATTCAATTACAGCAACGGATATAGGCGCATTACCGGATTCAAGTGTATTAGAATCTCTGGCACGTGTACCAGGTGTCTCAATTGATCAGTTTGCTACGCCAAATGATCCAGACCACTTTTCAGCACAAGGTTCAGGTGCAGTGGTTCGCGGCATGAGCCAAACCCGAAGTGAGTTTAACGGCCGTGACTCTTTCTCCGCTACTTCAGGTCGTGGTTTAAGCTTCCAGGATGTTTCATCAACCATGATGGCTGGCGTAGACGTATATAAAAACCAAACCGCTGATATGATTGAAGGCGGTATTGCAGGTACTATCAGTTTACGTACCCGTAAACCTTTTGACAGTTCAGGTCGCAAGGTCGCATTTACACTGGAAGGCAACTATGGTGATATGTCACAAGAATGGACACCAACCATTGCCGGTTTATATAGCGACAGATGGGAAACACAATCTGGTCACTGGGGTGTACTAGTAAATGCTTCTCGTTCTGAAATGACAATTGAATCACATGGTATCCAAACAAAACGTTACGAATTTTATGATGCGCAAACGGTAATTGATAACGGTTTTGTACCAGCAGATTCTGCCATGTACACTTATGACGGCAGTTTTGCAGATATCCCGGACGGTGTTGAAGTGGGCGACCAAGGGTTTCTAATCCCAGGCGGTTCAAGCGTTACTATGAAAAACGACAACAATATCAGAACAGGCTTTGGTACCGCCCTTCAATGGAAAAGTTTAGACGACAGTGTACAGGCGACTGTTCAGTTCATGCGCTCCAAAGCTGATTCTTCATGGAAAGAAAACGCAATTAAACATGATGCTGGCTACAACGAAGGCTTTGCTGCACCTGAAGCGGGTACACAATGGGATCTTGACGATAATGGTATTTTCCAAAGCGGTAGCTTGTCTGAAAGACGTGAAGGTTGGCGTGGTGACGGTGATCGTGTACCAAATATCCAGGAGTTCAACCGTTTTGGTTACGGGGTATCAGCAGATGGTCGCTACAATGAATCGACGAATATAGTTGATGATTTATCATTTAATGTTAAATGGATGGTAAATGATAACTGGGAACTGGAAGCAGACGTTCAGCATATTGAAGCCACTTCAGAAGGTTTAGATATGCAAATGATTTATCAAAGCCGGGCGATTCAGAATTACAACCTCAATGGCCCTGATGATCACCCAGTCTTGGATATGATCAATCCGTGGAGCTATATGACGGAAGATCAACTTGCTTCACTGCAAGATCAATATGGTACAGATTACACAGGTGATGACTACTTCACTCAAACCAGCTCTTATACGATGCACGCGGCGATGGACTTTTTCCAGAAAAACAGAGGCCAGTCTGACGCTGTCCGTTTAGATGCTAAGTACTATATTGATGATTCTATGTTCTCATCCGTAAAATTTGGTGTGCGTCATTCAAAACGAGATCAGGTGATACGCCGAACTCAATATGACTGGGGTGCATTACAACCCATCTGGCAAACAATTGGCACCTCCGACGAACGCTATGCTGAATGGAGTGAAAAAGAAAACTTCCTTGCCGGTCGCGGTTGGTTGGATGGTTATTTAGCCGAGTATGCAGGACTTGCTGACGAGTATCAGGTATTAGACTGGAGTGATTTTTATCGCGGTGACACTATCTCAATCGGTAATGATAATCTGATGATCCACCCATCTGATAGTCTTTTAAAAGACATTCATAATTTGGGTGAAAGATTGGCTCCGTTAATCAGTAACTGCACTGACTTTAGAATGGCCGATGATCGAACCGAAGAGTCAATTGAATATGCTGAGGGTGATCCTTGTCAATATCCTAATTTAGATGGCTACTTTAAAGATAATGAAATCAGTGAAACTTCAGAAACCAATACCGCAGCCTACGTAAGAATCGACTTTGATACTGACGTAGCGGATCATCGCGTGTCTGGTAACTTTGGTGCTCGTATCGTTGAGTTAGAAAGCAAAACCTCTGGTTATACTGTTTTCCCGAATATGAATGCAGGCGAGCCAGCTCCAGAAGGATGGGACCCGAATAACTATGACGTCAGCGACTATGACTTATTTTCAGATGAAGTTAAATTCCTAGGCGAAGCTTACCACTATTTACCGCAAGAAATTAAAGACTTCTCGAATGGTGCTTATTCTAAAAACTTTGCAACCAATAAAACGCGCAGAGTTCTACCTAGCTTTAACGTAAAAGTAGAATTGACCGATGACCTACTCGCTCGTTTTGCTCTTTCTAAAGCAATTGCATTGCCAGACATTGGTGATTTAAGAAATTATACCAGTATGGGTCCACTTGCATTTTCATTGGATGCGTCTTATTTAGATCCTGTTTATAGTGCGGACAACCCACACCCGGACGCACCTGCAGATTCTGAAACGGGCCACCCGGTTGACGAAAATGGGGATGATATTGAGCAACAACGCCGTATCGATCCGAGCACAGTTAAATTCCAAGGCTGGGGCGGTAGTGCCGGTAATCCATTCTTAAAACCTATGGAATCTAATCAACTTGATTTATCTTTAGAATGGTATTTCTCAGATGATGGGTCTGTTGTTTCATCTTTCTTCTATAAAGATTTAAGTAACTTCTTTATAAAAGGTGCTTATAACGCTGAATTTACTAACCCGGTTAATGGTATTACACAAACAGCCCGCATTAGCGGTCCGACTAATGGTGGTGACGGTGTGATGAAAGGGGTTGAATTAAGCTATAACCAATTCTATAGCTTCTTACCGGCGCCATTTGATGGTTTAGGTGTTCAGGCAAACTACTCATACATAAAAGCAGAGGGTGTGCCCAACTCAAACCTGGATAATACAGACGTTGCTAATACTGGCGAAGCCGGTGAAGCCATTGATATATTCAAAGGTAAATTACCACTGCGCGGTCAGTCTGAACATACAGCTAACTTCATTGGCATGTATGAAAAAGATGGTTGGTCTGCACGGGTTGCATACAAATGGCGTTCACAATTCCTGTTAACATCTAAAGATGTTATTACAACCCTGCCGATTTATAACGGAGATGAAGGTCAATTAGATGCATCATTATTCTATCAACTAACGGATAATATTAAGGTTGGGGTACAGGGCGTAAACTTAACGGCTGAGCAAACCAAAACTTATCAACAAGTGGATAGTAATTTAAAACTTGGTCGCTCTTGGTTTAACAAAGACCGCAGATATCAGTTAATCATGCGAGCAAGCTTTTAACTCAGAATAACCGGAAAAAATTCGGATAATTTGATTTTTAGACGCAATTAATTTATCCGTTTTTTTCTAAGGTTAGACAGCAGACTAAATTCAGGTTTAGTCTGCTTTTTCGTTTGTAGTTTCAACTTAATGCTGCTTAATTTTATTAGCCCAGAGGAAATATCATGACACCAGTTTCACAACCTAAACGAATAAAAAATATTGTTATTTTAGGTGGCGGAACTGCAGGCTGGATGACAGCTGCGGCGCTATCCAGAGCATTGAAACCAGAGAATATAAAAGTTACCTTAGTCGAATCTGATAAAATCGGTACAGTTGGCGTTGGGGAAGCGACTATCCCCCACATTCGCACCTTTAATGCGTTATTGGGGTTGAATGAAACTGAGTTTATGGAAGCCACTCAGGCGACTTATAAACTCGGCATTCAGTTTTATGGCTGGGGTAAAGCCGACTCGGACTATTTCCATCCATTTTCTGGTTTTGGTAAGCCCTACGACAATATTGATTTTCAGGCAATTTACCAAAAGGCGAGACTGGCCGGTCTGACCCTGCCGTTAGATGCCTTTTCCACTGCAAATGAAGCCTGTCGACAAAATAAATTTTGTTTACCTCAAGCTATGCCTGCTGATTCACTCAACAATTTTTCATATGCTTATCATTTAGATGCGACGGCTTACGCCCAATTTTTAAGACAATATGCTGAACAGCAGGGGGTCACCAGAATAGAAGGTCAATTACAAAGCATTCAAACCTGTCTGGCGGATGGCCATATACAAGCATTAACCTTAGACAATAATACCAAAATCGAAGGTGATTTATTTATTGATTGCTCTGGTTTTCGCGCACTATTAATTGGCCAACACTTGAAGTCAGAATATCAGAATTGGACTCAGTGGCTAAAATGCGACAGCGCAATTGCTATGCAAAGTGAACAACAAAAAACGCTGGCACCCTATACCCGTTCAACTGCGCATGAAAGCGGCTGGTTCTGGCAAATTCCCCTGCAAAAACGCACAGGTAATGGCATTGTCTATAGCCGGGAATATCTATCTGACGACTCTGCACTGGCTAAATTAACCGCACAGTTAAATTTAACCGAGCCGAATCCGTATAATGGCCCGATTCGGTTTAACCCGGGTATGCGTAAGCAATCCTGGCAAAAAAACTGTGTTGCGATTGGATTAGCCAGTGGCTTTTTAGAGCCATTAGAGTCCACCAGCATTCATTTAATTCAACTCAGTATTTTTAAATTAATAGAGCTTCTGCCAGGTGATACCCAGTTTGAAACAGCCAGGGCTGAGTTTAATCGCCTGATTAAGGATGAGTATGTTAATGTCAGAGATTTTATTATTTTGCATTATGCGTTAAATGACCGACCGGAAAATTTCTGGAAAGCATGCCGCGATATGGCTTTACCACAAACATTACAAAACAAAATCGCTTTATTTAAGGCAGTTGGCTATCTGGCACAAAAAGAACAAGGATTATTTTTTAAACCAAGCTGGCAAGCTGTATTATTTGGTCAGGGATTAATCCCTGATGGACATGATTGTAAAGCAGACATTTTAACCAATAAACAAGCACTAGACTGGGTTTATACTTACTTAAGTAAACAAAAACAAAGTGTTGAGAATATGCCCTTACATCAGAAATGGCTTCAACAAACAGGTGCAATGCGCAAATGAAAATTGAGTTACTCGGAAACAATTTAACTTCCTGGATGATAGCAGCCGCACTTGCGCCCTGTTCCCAGTTTCAAATGAGCATATTGGGTGAAAAAACACGACATCAGTATCCACCGGTGCAGTCTGTGTTTCCGTGGTTTGAACAGTATTTGGAATTGACAAAAATCACCCCGAATATATTCACAAAACAAGTAAGCTGTCAGCCATTATTGGCTTACCAGGTGTTTCATTCTGATAAAACTCACAGATTTGGCTTCTGCGATACCGGCGCACCGCTGGGGCCTGCAGATTTTATTCACTTGTTTAGCCAGCTTGCAGGGCAAAATTATCCGGTGGGTGAGTTTTTCGATTACTCTTTCGCCATTCAGTTGGCCAAGCAAGGTAAATATATTCAACCAAAAAAAGATGCTATGTCTATTTTATCAACCTTTGAACATGGCTATATCATTGATACTGATAGTTTTCTAACTTTTTTAAAAAACCAGCTAAAAGCTCATTACCCAGGTCAGATACGTGAAATAGAAGAAATACAGCTTAATCTTAGTGACAAAAATGGTGACGTAAACCAACAAGCAGATTTACAAATAGATTGCCGCGAGCGGCAAAGCCAGTACAAGCATCGAACCATTCAGAGTGTAAGTTGGCAGTGCCAGCTATCTGAGAAACCTCAGCTTAACTTTCAAAAGCAAGTTCAGTTAACTCAATCCGGATGGTTATTAGCGCTAAAACCTAACACGGATTCAAATACGATTCATTTCCAACTCAATTTAACTGAAAGCTTAGAATTAACTCAAAGTCAGATTCAAACTTTGGTTCAACAACACAGCACCGACAAAAACATTCAGGCAGTTATACCCAACAGTATACAAGTTCAGGAAATCATAGAAGGTCCGCTTATAGCGTTTAACCAATCTGCACCGGCATTCAATGTTCACCAAACGCAGGCTAATAGCTGGGCAATGTCATCTATCGACTATACTGTTTTATTTATTATGGCCCTGTTGGACTGTATTGCATTATTTAAAACACCTGACTTATTTCAGCTCGCCTTTAATAAGTGTTATCAGGACAAACTGACAAGCGTGCACAGATATCAAAACATGCTAAGCGATACCCTGAAAGGAACAACAACCAATGATAGCATCAACTTATTTTTAGCCAGCGGCAGAATTAAACAGTTAGATCCAGATTTAATCCAACCAGCCTGGGTGGCTGGATTATTAATGAGTCTTGGCTATTACCCAAAAAGTGGTAATCCGTTCGCCCGCCAGTTACCCAATGCGCAAATAAGCCAGCATTTACAACAAATCCGTCAGGTTTTACAACGAACAAGCCAAAGCATTTAACAAGTTCCAGAGGCACAAATGACAAATAATAATATTCAACATATTTTAATTTTAGGGGGCGGCACAGCCGGGTGGATGACAGCGGCTAGCTTAAGTCACTTTTTAAAGTCAGGCTATCAAATTACTTTGGTTGAATCTGATTCTATTGGCACGGTTGGCGTTGGCGAAGCCACCATTCCACAAATCCAGGTTTTTAATAAAACTTTGGGTATAGATGAAGATGATTTTATTAAAAAAACGCAAGGTACTTTTAAACTGGGAATAGAGTTTGTTAACTGGGGGCAGGTTGGCGATTCATATATTCATGGGTTTGGCCACTTGGGGCAAGATATGTCTGCATTGCCGTTTCATCACCACTGGTGGAAGTTACGTCAGCAAAATCAGGCAAAACCTCTGGCAAACTACGCACTAAACTGCAGCGCTGCGTATCAAAATAAATTTATGCGCTCAATTGACGCTGGCAACTCCCCTCTGTCGAACATTACTTATGCCTATCAGTTTGATGCAGGCTTGTATGCTCAGTATTTAAAAGAATATGCAACAGCCCGTGGTGTTAAACATGTGATTGGTGATGTGGAAAGCACATCTGTTAATGCCGCAAGTGAATTAATTGAAAGTATCTCGCTTAAATCCGGTAATACGCTCCAGGCTGATTTTTTTATTGATTGCACTGGCATGCGCGCATTACTGATAGAAAAAACACTAAACATAGGCTATGAAAACTGGCAACACTGGTTACCCTGTGACTCAGCCTTGGCAGTGCCGAGTAAAAAAATTGAGCCACTCCCCCCCTATACACGCTCTACGGCTCATAGCGCTGGTTGGCAATGGCGTATCCCGCTGCAGCACAGAACCGGAAACGGACACGTATTTTGTAGTGAATATATGAAAACGTCCGACGCTGAACAAATTTTATTGGATAACCTGAGTTCTGACGCCTTACAAGCCCCCAGATTGATTAACTTTACAACTGGTAAACGTAAAGCTTTCTGGCATAAAAACTGTGTGGCTATCGGATTGTCCAGCGGTTTTATGGAGCCACTGGAATCAACCAGTATTCATTTAATTCAGTCAGCCATTGCCCGCTTAATGTCATTATTTCCCGATAAAAGTTTTAATCAGGCGAACATTGATGAGTTTAACCGCCAAACGCATTTTGAATACGACAGTATTCGTGACTTTATTATTCTTCATTACAAAGCAACCCAGAGAGAAGACTCCGAGTTTTGGCGTTACTGCAAAAATATGCCTGTGCCTGATTCATTGCAGGAAAAGCTTGATCTGTTCAAACAACATGGCCATGTCAATCGTTTTAATAACGAACTATTCAATGAAAATAGCTGGGTAGAGGTTTTATTCGGTCAAAACATTGAGCCGCAAGGTTATCACCCTATGGTAGACCTAGTGCCAGTAGAACAGCTTAAGCAAAATCTAGCCGGAATTGAAAATGTAGTAGCACAATGTGTGGACTATATGCCAAGCCAGCAAACTTTTATTAATCAGTTTTGTAAAGCAGATTAAATACGCTCAGAGTACATTAATAACATTATCGGAAAACAAACAAGTTGAATAAACTCTACTTGTTTGGCTTCAATTAATTATATGATAAATGTTAAATAGATGATTATTTAGATACTTAATTAACGACATTCTGTTAATATTTAACCTCATATATGGTCTCAACTCTATATCGAAGTTAAATAAGCTTATGAAATATATTTTGATAAACATTCAGTTTTTATTTCCATTCGTATTCAATGAAGGTGAAAAATTTGTTTAATTTAAAAAAGCAATTACTAACGCTGGTATTAGCGAGCAGCAGTTTTTATACGTTGGCAGAGATGCCAATGACAATAAAAAGTCCCGACAGTCAATTACAGGTTGATTTAACACTGGAAAGTGGTAAGGCGTATTATCAAGTGCAATATAAAGGCAAACCTTTTATCGAGAAATCAGCTCTAGGCTTAACCACTTCAATCGGCGATTTTTCTAAAAATTTAACCTACGTATCTGAGCAGACAAATAGCATTAATCAAACCTATCAGCTTGACCGGGCCAAAGTAAGTCAGGTGAACTATCAGGCAAATCAAGCAATTGCCAGATACAAAAATGAAAATGGAGACTGGTTAGATATTACCTTTAATGTAGCCAACAATGACGTCGCATTCAGCTATCAGCTAGTCTCGGCTCATGAAGCAACCCGGGTAAAAATCTTTAATGAAGCCAGTAGTTTTAATTTGCCAGATAAAGCAACCAGCTTTATTACCCCACAAGCTCTGCCCGGCACGGGCTGGAAAAAAACCAAACCCAGTTATGAAGAGCCTTATACCTATGATCAAGCTTTAGGCACGCCATCAGCGAATGGCGTAGGTTATACATTTCCGGCGTTATTTAAAAATGAATCTGCTGGCTGGATATTAATTTCTGAAACCGGTGTTAATGGTAACTATGTTGGTTCCAGATTAGGTGAGAGCAGCAAAGACGGCATTTTTAAAATTGAATTTCCACAAGCCGGTGAAAACGCAGGTATTGGTAATACTTATGCGACTATGGCAATGCCCGCCAAAACGCCTTGGCGCACTATTACCATTGGCAGTGATTTAGCGCCTATTGTTGAAACCACCGTAAGTTTTGATTTAGTAGAACCTCAGTATCAGGCCTCTACCGACTACAAAATGGGACGAGCCAGCTGGAGTTGGATTGTATGGCAAGATGCCAGTATGAATTATGCCGATCAGCTTGAATATATTGATTTAGCCGCAGAGTTAAATCTGGAATATATTCTGATTGATGCACTTTGGGATGCCAATATTGGCCGAGAGGGCATGGAAAAATTAGTGCGTTATGCCGTATCCAAAAATGTTGATGTAATGCTTTGGTATAACTCAAATGGTTGGTGGAACGATGCGCCGCAAACACCGGTAAATTTAATGAATACCACCATAGCCCGTAAACAGGAAATGGCCTGGTTGCAAAAAATTGGCGTGAAAGGCTTAAAAATCGACTTTTTTGGTGGTGACAAGCAAGCCACAATGAAGTTGTATGAGGATATTTTATCTGATGCCAATGACTATGATTTAGCCATTACTTTCCATGGCTGCACCCTGCCGCGTGGTTGGGAACGCATGTATCCAAACTTTATTACCTCAGAAGCTGTACTCGCCTCTGAAAATTTAGTGTTCAACCAGCATTCGCTGGATTTACACGCCTATAATGCAACCATGTTACCTTTTACCCGTAACCCGGTTGCTGCTATGGATTTTGGCCCGGTATTTTTAAACAAACGTTTATCACGTACTCAGCAAAACGGCACAATTCGTTCAACAACTGATGCGTTTGAACTGGCAACCAGCATTATATATCAGTCACCAATTCAACATTTTGGCTTAACACCGAATAATCTGGATGAGCAACCCGGGTATGTTTTAGACTTTATTCGAAATGTGCCGAGTGTGTGGGATGAAACACAATTTATTGATGGGTATCCGGGCAAACTGGCAGTACTGGCACGCCGTCATCAAAACACTTGGTACGTTGCAGCCGTTAATGGCGAAAAACAAGCGAAAACGGTCGAAGTCAATTTGCCAATGTTAGCCGGTCAACGCGTGACTATGCTGGTTGATGCAAAAAATAAAACCGCACAACAGCTAAAGGTTACAGTGCCTGAAAATGGTAAATTGAGCCTGAATCTGCTCGCCGAAGGTGGCGCTGTCATTTATCATTAGTTCACCTATACAAAGTCCGCTTATCAGCAATTGCTGATAAGCGGATTTCTAATAAAGATTATTACTGGACATTGTCAAGGATAAACGCCTTCTTGTTATTAGGTAACTATTTAAACTTAACTCCTACTAAAAGTGAGTTGTCTCAAAATATTTTACGTTCATAAATAGTTTAATTTGATTTTTATAGACGATCGGTCTATTTTAAACGAATGGAAACTAAAAATCAGCAAAAACGCCCTCGTGGCCGCCCCAAAAAAAATGTCGAAGGCCATAGCCAAACGCGGCAGCGTCTATTACGCGCTGGCATCGAAGCACTTACTGAAGTTGGCTATTCAAGTGTGGGGCTAGAGACTATCTTAAAGCGTGAAGGTATTCCGAAAGGCTCGTTTTATTATTATTTTGATAGTAAAGCGTCGTTCGGCCAAGCACTCATAGAAAACTACAATCAGTTTTTTAAACATAAATTGAATCATCACTTGAAACTAAATCGTCAAATCCCCCTGTTCGGATTTCACTCGTTTGTTGTAGACGCTATTAACGGTATTGAGAAATATCATTATCAACGTGGTTGCTTGATAGGAAATTTAGGGCAAGAACTAAACGCGTTGCCGCTAAGTTTTCAAGACCAACTGGTTGATGTATTTAAGCAATGGACTGACTTACTAGCGCATTATCTCGAAAAAGAGCAAAATTATGGTCATATCCGGCAGTCACTGAATTGTTGCCACCAAGCACAGTTATTTTGGATCGGCTGGGAAGGCGCGGTGCTCCACGCTAAGCTTCAAAAAAGCTCGCAGCCAATAAAGTCATTTGCAGATTATTTTACAAGCACACTTAACTGATAGAGTTTTTTAAGTTTTTATAGACGATCAGTCTAATTTGGAGGTTTGATGTTTAATGCAATAGTTGTCAGTAAACCGGATGAACAATCAACAGTATTGAAGTCAGTCGATAAATCAATGCTAAGCGACGGAGATGTTGTTATCAATATCGCCTATTCGACTTTAAATTACAAAGACGCTCTGGCCGTATGCCATAAACCAGGCGTAGTAAGGGCTTGGCCCATGATTCCCGGCATTGATTTAGCTGGCATAGTGGCTGAGTCGTCAAATGATAAATTTAAAGTTGGAGATGCAATTTTATTAAATGGCTATGGTATAGGCGAAGTTCACACTGGTGGATTTGCCCAACAAGCTCGGGTAAAAAGTGAATGGTTAGTGCCCTTGCCAAACAACATAAGTCTTAAACAATCCATGGCGATTGGTACGGCAGGTTATACCGCCATGCTGTGTATTTTAGCATTGGAAAAACAAGGTGTAACTCCAAGTTCTGGTGCTATTTTAGTTACCGGAGCGGCTGGCGGTGTCGGATCAATAGCGATATCGATCCTAAATAAACTGGGTTACAGCGTTATTGCCGTGTCAGGACGAGTTGAACAAACCGACTATCTTAAAACACTCGGAGCGAGAGAAGTACTACCACGCAGTGGTTTTGAGGGGCGGAATAAACCGCTTTTAAAAGAGCGCTTTGCGGGTATAGTTGATGTCGCTGGTTCGCATATTTTGGCTAACGCAATTGCACAAACTCAATATGGTGGAGTGGTCACGGCTTGTGGATTAGCGGCAGGTATGGATTTACCCGCTAGCATGGCTCCGTTTATTTTGCGTGGCGTTAAGTTAATCGGCATCGATAGTGTGATGGCACCAATGCAAGATCGCTTACAGGCTTGGCAAAGACTAACGCAAGACTTAGATTTAACCGTTTTGGATAGCCTAACACACACTATCAGCTTAAGTCAGGTTCCGGTATTTTCTGAACAATTACTAAAAGGTCAGGTACGCGGACGAACCGTTGTTGATGTCAATGTTTGAAGGTGGCGCTGTCATTTATAGCTAAATCAATAAATTAAACACCCGCTTATCGTCAATTGCTGATAAGCGGATTTCTAACACCAATTAATCTTATAAGCTGAGTATCAGTTTCGATAAAAAATTATACAAATCTTTGCCTTAATTCTTTGCTATAAGTTCGACTGACTTTGAGGGTTTTCCCGTTTTGTAAAATCACTGAATATTCCGAATTACTCAAGGGTTGAAGCTGATTAATTTGGGTTAAATTAACGATAGTGGATTTATGAATTCGCATAAAAAAATCGGGTAATTCATCCGTTAAGCTTTTAAGCCGGGCGCGCATCACATAGGTTTCTTCGCCTGTATGAACACACATATAATCGCCGGCAGCATCTATCCATTGAATATCCTGATAAGGTACTAGCTGAATCGCATTTCGCCCGTCCTGAACAACCAATTTTTGTTCATCCGCTTTAGTTTTAAAAACTGATGTTCGCGTTTCTGAGTTGTCTTCTATTTCATGATATGCAGACATTAGCCGGCTTTTGTTACTATGTTGCTGGCTTTCTTCTACCCGGGCTATTGATTCGGCCAACCTTTCCAGATTAACGGGCTTAAGTAAATAGTCAACGGCTCTGACCTCAAATGCTTTAACTGCATGCTGATGGTAAGCGGTTACAAACACAATAGCAGGCATTTTATCCGACTGTAATTGAGCAATTAAATCAAAACCACTTTGGTTTGGCATTTCAATATCCAGAAATATCAAATCCGGATCGGTTCTTTTAATGGCATCAATTGCTTGCTTAACGCTACCCGCACTAGCCACTATATCAATATTTTCAAAAGTGCTGAGTCTAATGGTTAAACCTTCAATTGCGCCAGGTTCATCATCTACGATCAGGGTTTTTATTTTATTCATTTCAAACCTGCTAACTTTGCGATTCCTCGGTCTGACTAGGAATAATGATAGTGATTAATGCACCACCCTGTGCTGAATTCTCAAGTTTAAATTGATAATCTTGTGGGTAAATTAAGTTTAGTCTGTTTTCACAATTTTTTAATCCAATGCCAAAATCAGACTGTTCCGGGTTGTGCTCAAAACCGGTACCTGTATCTGCCACTGTGATAATCAGTTTATCATTCGCTAGTTTAAAGCTAACCTGAATATCATAAGTATCCTGCTCAAGCCCCATACCATGTTTAATAGAGTTCTCGACTAAAGGCTGCAAAATTAGCGATGGCACCAGACAATATTCTGTTTCATGCTCTGTAACTATGTCCACATTCAGTTTTTCTTTGAACCGGCATTTTTCAAGGTCACAGTAAGTTGACAGTATCCTTACTTCTTCTTTTACCGTTACTTTAGCCAAGGGATCAGTATATAAACTATGACGCAATAAATTACAAAGCTTCTCCAACATAGAAACAGCATGCAAATTATCTTTTTGTAAAATCAGGGTACAAATGGCATTAATGCTGTTAAACATAAAATGAGGATTCAGCTGATACCTGAGCATTTTTAACTGGGATTCATTCGCCAGATTAATCGCCTCTGCCGCTTTACGTTGTTCTTCAACCCCCTTTAAATAGGCTTTAATGGCATAATAAAAGCCAGACCAGGTTGAAAGCATGGTTAAAGACGCTAAATTCCAGGTGCCAAAATCAAACCAAGTCATACTCTGGCTTGGGTTATCGTATAACCAAAGCAATGTAAACCATTTAAATTTAGTCCAGATTAAACAAGCGATGATAATACAACCAATGTGAGCGGCAATATTGATTCGGGTGGGGGTGTGTTGTAAAAAATGAAATAGCTCTCTGAGTAATACAGTTAAAACAAAACCAAACAGGGTATCCATCAGCAAATGCGGAAGATGAATTTGCCAGGGTTCATCACCCGGCAGTTTAATCATTAACTCAGTTAAAATGGCATAAACCAACCAGCCTGAATATTGGCATAGCCAAAAAAGCTGGGTTCGGGAATTAAATTTAAACACTCAGTTGACCTTTCGAATAAACCGAGCGAATAAGTTATTCGCCCGGTTTAATATTAAGTTATTGACAGCTTGCTACAAGTGTAGAATTAGCCTGCTTTTTACCCAGTCTGACATTGGCTATTGCTAACGCCATACTGCCTTGGGTCTGAATGCTTAATACATGAGCCAAGTGTTTTAAAGCGCTAGCCTGGCTAACACAAGATATATCAAACGTCAGTGTTTGCCATTTTCCTAACGGCAGTCGTTTAAGCCTGGATTGAATCTCATACAGCATCAGACAATCCGTTGCATTACAGAACAAATTCAGATTAACCGGGTTAGTCGGATACTCATCCATACGGATATCAAAACTTAATACACTAGATTCGGTTACCTGCTCACTTAAATCACCTGATGTTTGATAACTCAATGCCATTTTTGCAGGCGTTTTTCCTTGCCAGACAAACCGGCGAGCATCTTCCTGATAAGCTAAGTTAACAGACTGCATGCGAATACTATGTTTATCTTCACTGGTACCAGACGGCGCATTAATTTTCAGTATTGGCATTGTATCACGGTCAGACTGGTTCGCTAGCGACCAGACTAACCCTTCAGCCAGATTACGCTCAAATAAAGGTAAATGATCCGACGTTTGTTGCTTCGAAACAATTCGGTTTTGCTCCGACAATTGTGCCAGGTTAACCTGCTGCTGATAAGTGAGTCCAAAACCATAAGCAAACAAGGGATCATAATTATCATCTTGATAATTTAATTCAAACTGATCGTCGTATTTAGGCCATGAAAAACTGAGTTTACCGCTAAAATCGTAATCTATCTCGCCATTTTTTTTGCTTAAAATAACGTCAGCGATACCTTGACCTTCTGAGCCGGGTAACCAGGCTGCAACAAATGCATCAGATTGATTGATTTCTTTGTTCATCCACAGTGGGCGACCACCTAAATAAACCGTTACAACCGGTATATTTTGCTGTTTTAACTGCTTAAGTAAACGCAAATCCTGCTTATTGCCAGCCTGATACTCAATTGACTGAATATCACCAAACCATTCTGCATAAGGTTCTTCACCAATGACCACAATTGCCGCATCCGGCTTAGTTTTGAATTGGCCATTTATAGCCAGTTCAACCGCACCGCCAGCGACTTCTACCTTTTGTTTGATACCGGCATAAATTGAGGTCGCATTAGGGAAATCGGCATTGGTATTATCTGTTCCCTGCCATGAGACGCTCCAGCCACCAGCTTGTTTCGCAATATTATCGGCCCCATTACCTGCAACCAATATATTTTGGTTTGGCGCTAAAGGTAAAATTTGCTGGTTGTTTTTAAGCAATACTAAAGATTTTCTAACCGATTCACGTGCCAAATCTTTATGCGCCTGCGAATTAAAACTTTGTTTTATTTCATTATTCAGGCGTGAAGAAGGCTTACCTTTTTTTAATAAACCCCAACGAACCTTAGCTCGCAAAAATCGGGTTACGGCATCATTGATACGCGAAATTGGAATAATACCATCTCTTACTTGTTTGATTGTATTATGGTAAAAAGCTTCAAAATGTTCAGGTACCATAATGACATCAACCCCGGCATTAATCGCACCAGCGCATTGTTCTAAATCACACCCATCAACAAATTTATGTGCATTCCAGTCACTGACGACAAAACCATCAAATCCCATTTGGCCTTTTAAAACGTCGGTTAACAGATACTTATCACCGTGCAGTCTGTTACCACGCCAACTATTAAAAGAAGCCATTACCGATTGCACACCCGCTTCTATTGCCGAAAAATAACCGGCAGCATGAATGTCTCTTAATTCAGCTTCAGAGACAAGTGTATCTCCCCGGTCAATTCCGTTTTCAGTTCCGCCATCGCCTACAAAGTGCTTAGCAGTCGCAATTCTGTGGTAACCGAACAAAAAATCATCTTTGATGTCACCTTGAATACCAGCTACCATTTCACCGGCATAGGCAGTAACAATTGCAGGGTCTTCAGAATAACTTTCATAAGTTCTGCCCCATCTGTCATCTCTGACAACCGCAACTGTTGGTGCAAAGCTCCATTCAATACCCGTTGCAGCCACTTCTTTTGCGGTCGCCTGACCAATTTTTTTAATAAGCTGCGGATCATGAGCCGCCCCCAAACCTATATTGTGGGGAAATAAAGTGGCACCATACACATTGCTGTGCCCATGCATCGCATCAGTACCCCATATTGTCGGAATTGCACTGCCATCAATGCTTGCATCAATGGACGCATGATACATTTCATCGGCAAATTTTAACCATGTTTCAGGGGTTGCTTGTTTGTCACCATAAGGGGCAGTGTTTCCACCGTTTAAATAAGAGCCAAAGCCATATTTTCGCATTTGCTCAATACTTAAATAACCGATTTCCGGCTGTATCATCTGCGCAACTTTTTGTTCAAGCGTCATGTTAGCGATTAGCTTTTTCACTTTTCGCTCTACTTTAGGATCACGTTTTAACTCTGTATTGGCATTTGGCCAAATCACTTTTTCTTCTGCGGCATTAACCTGCATGGTTGTTAAAAGCATAGCCAGTATTCCGGCGCTGTATTGATAAAATTTTTTCATGTTTACTACTTTATGATATTGAAACAGAAGCCGGTATAAACGTTCACCGGCCTATATTTTAATGAGGAAGGTATTCAATATAATCGTAATAGGCCCAAGCGGCTTGCCCACCGTATTGGCCCGGAAAATATAGCGCGTTTTGAGTATTGTCGCCGTGCCAGTGATTAATCATAATCTTAGTCGGATCGACCGGCCACGCATACGCTGGAATTTCATCATTCGCCAGATGGCCGTCGCCGCTATCCTTATATACTGTGCGAATAATTTGTTTAGTGCCATTGCCGTCCCAGACATACCACTGGATTTGTTCAGCGCCCCAGTCAAAACCAATCGAGACTAAATTTTGCTGAATATTTAAGCCATACTGAGTTAAATCAATATCTAACTCCCAGCTCTCATAGGTACCGTTTTCTGGTTGATAAATCACATTGGTATGAACGACATTGCCAAGCGAAGGTAAAAATTCAATATCGATTTCCTGCCAGGCTCTGCCAGGCTCATCAAACCAAGAGGTATAAGTAAAAATTGAGGAGACAGTTCCCGGCGTATTACCGGTTTTTAATGAGCCTTGTACTTGGCCATAACCATAATAATTTTTACTTTGTAACTCACTACATTGTCCATTGGATACAGACAAGGTAATGCCATGTGAGCTTGGGTTTATCATATCTGGATTAAAGGTACAGCCAAAAGGCGAACCGTTGTCACCGCTGCGTGCATTCCAAATAGAACTGTCGTGCCCCCAGCTAAAATCGTCTTTGAAATAATTAGCGGTAACTGTGCTGCTGCAAGCCAGTGTTGCTAAAGGCAGCAGTAACGTAACGGCTTTAATGCAATGTTTCATAAATCACCTGTTTAAAAATATTGAAGCGAGTTTGATTTAACAACCCCTGAATACAGCGGCCTTTAAGCCACTGTAAACTCATAATTAGAAGTTAAAGCCAGCTCTTACCCCATAATATCTGGGTAATCCGTAGCTGCCCTTTGGATAACCTTTACTGGTATTGTTCCAGTATTGAATTTGCTCGTCGGTCGCATTGTTAACAAAAGCTTCCAGGTACCAGTTTTCGCCTTTAGGTGTATATTTGAAAGAGGCATTCACGGTTGCAAAGCCGTCACGACTATCATCAACATACTGAACGGCTTCATCAGGTACAGAAAATTCCATATCATCCAAGTGTTTATCGACATTCCATAAGGTTAAATATGAGTCATCCTTCCAGTTCACATTGAACCAGGAATGAATGTAACCATATTCACCCAGGTTAAAGCTGTGGGTGTAACTTAAATTAGCGGTAAATTCAGGCGTCATCGCCATTTCATTACCTTTTAGGTTGGTCGTTAAGACAGTATTTTGCGGATCGACTGATTCTTCATAACTTAAGTTAAATAAATATTCGGCGTCATAATCCCATTTGGTAATCCAGTCATCAGTGATTTTTGCATCAGTCCAGGTTACATAACCAGTTACCCGTCCGCTAGGGTATGGTTTCCAGTCAAATTCAAACTCTATCCCTTTAATCGTTGCGCCCGGTACATTCTGTGTATAGTAAGCAACGACTGATTGGTTTTGGTAATCTAAAACAGGATTTCCGTCTTCACCAATGATGACTTTGCCATCTTCATCTTTGACTTCGCTTAAACGCTCAACATTGCCAATTGAGCCAACCGAAGCGTATTGCATATTTGTGTAATCTGTATAGAAAAAGGTCCCTTGTAAATTCAGAGCGTTATCAAAAAAGCTGGATTTGGCACCGATTTCCCAAGTCAGGACTTCTTCAGGATCAAACTGAGTTTCATACCTTTGGGTCTCGCCAGTTCTGTCATTCACAACTTCAAATACATCACCTATACCACCGGCTTTAAAGCCCGAAGCCAAATAGGTGTAAACCATAGTCTCGGCTGATAAATCATAATCCAAACCCAGTCTGAAATCGTGGTGACTCCATGAGCCTTTATTATCATTGGCAAAATGAGACTGATATATACTCGGATCTTCAAAATAATCTGTGTCTAATTCTGATAAAATGGTCCGCCCATACCAACCTGGCGCACAACCATCACCATTTGAGCAACGATAAGTCTTGCCCCCTTGGTCTTCTTTAGTTTCGTCACTAAACCGGTATCCTAAGGTTGCATTTAATTTGTCTGTCAGCTTGTAGGTTGCCTGTCCAAAAATGGCAAAGGCATCAGTTGAACGATTAGGCTGATCCCAGAAAGCTTTATCATCCATTGGGTTATCGTAATAACCAAATGTAGTAGTACGTTCATGAAAAACATTTAAACCGGCAATCCAAATCAAATCACCGTATTCATCTGATTGCAGCTGTAATTCTGTTGAATAAGAGCGCGCGCCCGTGCCATCTAAGAAATAAGTAGCACCGTCCCAAACATCTAAGCCAATCTCAGAATCCTGTGCTGACTCACGTTTCATATTTTCATAACCCAACAACCAAACTAAGTTGATGTCGTCAGTTAACTCATAATTCAGCGTATTTCTCAGATAGGTAATGTCTAAATCCAGTTTTCCCGGCACATTCACAACGGCCTGATAAGTATTGTCACTCGGTAAAAAATCACTGCAATCGCCACCAAATTCATCCGGCCGGCCGCGCAATTTTTCACAGTTCACCATATCCACATTACCGGCACTGCTATTTTTATATTTTTGGAAAACTGTATGGTTAGATATACCTAAATCTAAAGACTCCCATAATGTACTGATCCGAAATGAGTATTCATTTGCATTACCATAAAAATCTTCTTTATTTGCTTTTGTCAGCGCACGTACTTTCTGCGCTTGCGGGTCTGTACCCGCTGCATCAATCCACCAGTTTTCTTTTTGTGTATTAGTAACCCCAACGCCCTGATATGAATCTTCAGAAATAACCGGAGCGGACAATACCTCATCAGATAGCCAACGGGTATCGTATTGGTTTGGATCCCAATAGCCTTCTAGGTGAGAGTCTCGTTTTAAAGTTTTGCCTGACACCCGAATTGCAAACTCGTCATTGATTGGAATATTGATATGACCGCCTGTACTTTTGGCGTTGAAGCGGCCAAGCTCAACATCCAGATTGCCAGAAGTACCGTTAAAATTTGGCTTGGCTGAAATAACATTTATACTGCCAACCGTAGAGTTTCGACCAAATAAAGTGCCTTGCGGGCCACGCAGCGCTTCAACCCGCTCAACGTCATACATCAGAGCTAAAGCACCTTGCATTCTTGGTGAATAAACACCATCCAAGTGCACACCTACAGCCGGATCGCCCAATTCAGTTACATTAGTTGAACGTACACCACGCATTGAAATCACGGGCGCTGATTGCTCAGAGGATACTGAAATGTCCAGTCCCGGTACTAAATCGCCAATATCTTTAACATTCTTAATGCCATTCTGATCGAGTTTCTCCTGACTGAAAGCCGAAATAGCAACCGGAGTTTCCATTAATTTAGTTTTTCTTTTAGTTGCAGTCACAGAAATGACTTCTAGTGCATTTCCATTATCGACGGCCTGCTCGCTTTCTTTTGACTGTCCAACTTGCTCAGCTGATACAGCGGGCAAACTTAAAGCAAATGAAACAGCCAGTGAAATAAATTTTAACTTATGCATCTTGTATCTCAACCTCTTATCTAGTTAACAAAATGATAATTAATCACCATTTATTAACATATTAAAAGGCAGAAAAAACACCGGCAAGTCTGATTCGATGAACTGAGCAGATGACAAGGTAAAGCGAATAAATCCACTATAAAGTGATATACTGGTTGTTCTGAAAGGGATAAAAGAAGGGTAATTAATATCGGGCCAAGATCAAATTAAAAGCAATAGTTAATTATGCACAAAGCCAATCAAACAAAACTTATCATTACTGCCAATAAAGCGGTATTATTTTATAAAAGCTTTTATCTAATTGAATCAAAGGTTAGACTATCTAAATGTAGTCATAATGACAACTTAAATATTTAATCAGTCGGCTATTTAAGGATACTTACGGAGCAACAATGAAGTTTAAACTCGCCTTGAGCACTACCTTGTTTATCATTTCTTTTTTCTCTAGTTTCAATAGTTCAGCACAACCTGAAACAAAACATGAAATCAAAATTACAAAATTAGATGAGGGTGTATGGTTACACACATCATTTTATATTTACCCCAGTGGCATCAAATTTCCTTCAAACGGATTGATTGTCAAAGAAGGAAAAAGTTTAACGCTAATTGATACGGCTTGGGGGGAGTTACAAACACAATCTCTCTTAGATAAAATCAAATTAAACATAAATTTACCGGTGACAAAGGCCGTAGTGACACATGCACATGGTGACCGAGCCTCTGGTGTCGATATCCTAGAGGCTCAAGGTATATAGGTTTACGCTCACCCGTTAACACAAAAACTCTCCATTGAACAAGGCGCGCCTGTTGTCGATAATGTTATAACTGAGCTTAAAGAAGCGGGCTCAAAAATTAAGTTTGGCTCCTTAGAGGTATTTTTCCCGGGGCCCGGACATGCCATGGATAATATTATGGCATGGTTACCGCAACAGAAAATTCTATTCGGTGGATGCGCAATCCGTTCTTTAAGCTCTAAATCCGCCGGTAATCTAGTGCATGGTGATATTCAATCCTGGTTAAAAATAACCCAACATATAAAAAACCAATATAAAGATGTGAATATTGTCGTGCCTGGCCATGGCAATGTGGGTGGCTATGAACTAATTCAACATACCGCAGACCTGATACAATCGCATTTAAAAGGCCTTTAAAGCACAAAGCTTAACATTTATCAGCTAATTGGATGTAGTTAGCTTTTGATGGTTTTATAGATTCACAGCCCAAACGGCCAAATCCTCTTTTGGGCTGTTCTAGGTCATTAGCAAACCAACCATCAGAATAGCTTTGATCTATTTAATAGAAGTCTAGCGAAGCATTATTTACAGGCTAAACAACTTTTTCGTTAATTAAAAAATCACCAAAATAGTCGGAAGTGGCTGCATTTGCCCAGCAGGCGACTAGCTCGTCCATAATTGTAAATATTCTCTCAATTGGTAAGTTAGCTTCATATAACCTTGGAATTCTGCTGCCATTTCGGTTTCCGCCTAAATACAGGTCATAACGACCTATTGCCCGACCGACTAAGCCGACCTCGGCCAATAACGCACGACCGCAACCATTAGGGCAACCTGTAACTCTAAAAATAATATCTCTATCTTCAAGGTTATGGTTTATTAATAGCTGGTAAATCTTAGTTGCATACTCATCAATAACTCTCTCAGCTTCAGCCATGGCAAGTGGACAAGTGGGTAACGAGACACAAGCCATAGACTGTATTCTTTGCTTGCTAAATGCTTCACCTATTAATTTATAACGCTCTGCTAATTCGTTAATTTTTGCAATATCTTGATCTTTTACGCCCGCAATGATTAGGTTCTGGTTGGGGGTTAATCTAAAGTCACCGGTGTGAACTTTAGCAATTTCAGCCATTCCTGTTTTTATCGGCTTCTGCGAACTATCAATTACACGCCCACTGGGAATAAACAAGGTTAAATGATTATCGCCATCGACGCCTTTTGTCCATCCTAACCTGTCACCGCGCATGGTAAATTCATAAGGCTTAATTGCTGAAAACTGAATTCCAGCTCGTTTTTCTACCTCGTGTTTAAAAACATCGACCCCAACTCTGTCTAGCGTATATTTGGTTTTAGCATTCCGTCTATTTGAACGGTTACCCCAATCCCTTTGCACACTAACAACTGCTTGCGCTACGGACAAAACGTCCTTTAATTCGATAAACCCAAGTTCACTAGCTAGCCTTGGGTAAGTTGACTTATCGTTATATGTCATTGCCAAACCGCCACCGACCAGCACATTAAATCCTGTTAACTGCCCTCTGTCACTGATAGCAACGAAATTTAAATCGTTTGCGTGAATATCTACATCATTTAGAGGCGGAACAGAAACCGTTGTTTTAAATTTACGTGGCAGATAAGTATCGCCCAGAATAGGCTCATGCTCTGACGTATCTACTTTTTCACCATCCAACCAAATTTCAGCATAGGCTCTGGTTTTAGGTAATAAATGTTCTGATATTTTTTTAGCCCATTGATAAGTTTGCTGATGTAATTCGCTTTCAATCGGATTAGAGGTACACAAAACATTGCGGTTTACATCGCCCGCTGTCGCTTTTGAATCTAACCCTAGCTTATCTAATAGTTTGTGCACAGGTTTAATATTCGGTTTTAACACGCCATGCAACTGAATAGCCTGGCGATTAGTCACCCTGATAGAAGCATATTGAGTATGTTTACTGGCGAACTCATCTATACCTAACCATTGATTGGGCGTAATTATTCCTCCAGGCAGTCGAACTCTGAGCATTACTGTATGCAAAGGCTCAAGCTTTTGTTTCAATCTTTCTTGCCTGATATCTCTGTCGTCCTGCTGGTACATGCCATGAAATCGAATTAACTGAAAGTTATCGCCTTCAAATCCACCGGTAATTGGATTTTGTAAGTCTTGCGTTATTGTTCCTCGTAAGTGCTTACTCTCGGCTTTTAATCTTTCATTATCTGATAGCTTTGAATCTTTCATTGTTATTACCTCACCGCAGTGGACTATAAAATTGGGTATAGATGGTTTCGATGTTTTGATTGGATAAATCGGTTATTTGTATGGCGATTTCTTTTTTCTCAACATATTCATTTGCAAGTATTGAAACCACCTGAATTGCAGAATCGCCACCTGACAAATTAATTACAGGTCGCTCATTCAGGTTAAATTTTGAGCTAGCTAACAATGAAATCGCAAAGCTTTTCTCTTGTTGTGATTTATTTAACAATTTAATCGTGTATGTATTTTCAACGTCGCCTGCGTAGTTAACCCGATAAAGCGCATTACGGTCTCTGCTTACATCAGCTTCAAAATCATTGCGAGTGACGCCCCAAAAAATGAGCATCAGCAGGGTAATAAAAGTAACTGAGCCATAACTTAGATGTTGCTTCCACCGGCTAGGTGGTGATACCAACCTACTATATTTAATTAACCCTTTTGCATAGTTAAACTTACCCATAACCGCATCACATGCATCCGCACAAAGGCCACAATTAATACATTCGTATTGAAGACCATTTCGGATATCAATCCCTACAGGACAAACATCAACACATAGATTACAATCAACACAGTCACCCAATCCTTTTGGTTTTGCTTGATTACGTTTACGAGGCCCGCGGCTTTCTCCTCGTTCAGCGTTATAACTGACCAGCTTAGTGGTTCGGTCAAATAAAACTGACTGGAAACGCGCATACGGACACATATGCAGGCACATTTTGTCTTTAATCCAGCCGGCATTAATGTAAGTGCAGGCAGTAAAAAATAAAATCCAGTTTTGCACCAAAAAATAGTCGTCGAAATTAAATAGGTTTGAATAAAGTACATCTACAGGCACAAAATAAGAGATAAAGGTACAGGCCGTTAAAAAAGCAATGAGTAACCAGATGCTATGTTTCACTGCTTTTTTAATTACTTTTTCAAAGCATAACTCTGCTTTATCTAACGCTTTACTGTGTTGATGACTGCCTTCAATTCGTCTTTCAACCCAGTTAAACATAAGCATCCAAATCGTTTGAGGACAGGTATAGCCGCACCACACACGTCCATACAAGCGAGTGACATAAAACAAAATGAAAGCCGCTAAAATAAATAGAATGCCGACAACCAATAGATCTTGGGGATAAAGCGTGATTGAAAAAAAACGTATCGTCTGAGCGCTTACATCAATATTAAAAGCGGCCTGAGATCGATAACGCACAAAAGGCAGTAATACAAAAATTAAGATAAGCCCGATTGATAGTTTGCGTCTTATCGATTGAAAGTACCCAAATTGTTCTCGAAAATATATTTTTTTCGGTTTGGTAGCCGTGGTCATTATAATTTGATTCGGTTCAGGTAGGCTCATTCGTTTCACTCTTTAGGTGGCAATAAAATTATTTTAAAGAGTCAATCTGCCATTGATATGTACAAAAAAATAAAAAACAATAGGGACAGATAAAATAATTACTGATACAGATAGTTTGAGCAGGTAAGGCAATGCCTAAAATGTCCCAATTCTTATATGAATCCATAGCAGAACAGTTTCGGAAAAATATTGAAAGCAAGCTTTGGCCGGTGGGCCATAAACTGCCGTCTATTCGTACGCTTAGTAAATCGTATAACAGCTCAAAAATTTCAATCCAAACGGCTTTGCAAAAACTCGAAGCGGCCGGATTAGTCGAAGCAAGACCTCGCTCAGGGTATTTTGTTAAAAAGCAAGAACAGCCTCATCAACCGCAACATAGACTGGAGATCAACCAGCCAACAAAAATTGAATTACCCGACCTGTTTTATCAAATTATGCAAAAAAGTGCGGCTTTTGATATTTACCCCAGCGCTAGGATTCAGCCAACCGGAAATCATATTCTTAATTTAAATCGACATATCAATCGTGCAATGCGGCATCAAGCGAGTAGCAACGCCCTGTATTATTCCCCTCCTCAGGGCAATTTGGATTTAAGACATCAAATAACTCAGCATTATTTAAGCCGAAAGTTATATGTAAAACCAGAGCAAATATGCATTACTGCGGGCTGTCAAAACGCTTTATTTTTAGCCTTGAGTACTTGCACAAAACCTGGTGATACAGTCGCAATAGAAAGCCCTGCGTTTTATGGAGTTTTGCAAATATTACAGCAGTTAGATTTAAAAGTTATAGAAGTCCCTTCGTCCGCTACTCAGGGGATTCTATTGGATAAATTAGAATCCGTTGCCAAAAAATGGTCATTAAAGGTTTTAATTGTAACACCAAATTTTAGTACCCCAACGGGCTCTCTAATGCCGGAATCAAACAAAGCAAGATTGTGTGAGTTAGCAGACAAATTACAATTTAATATTATTGAGGATGATATATACGGAGATTTAGGCTTTCACAGAGCCGTATTACCGCTCAAAGCTTATGATAAATACAATAAAGTCATTTTATGTGGCTCCTTTTCCAAATCGCTATCACGTGATTTAAGAATCGGATGGATTTTTTCAGAAAAGCAACTCAATAAAATAACCCACCTTAAGATGTTAACTCAACTTTCTAATTGTGAATCAACCCAACAAGGACTAACCAGCTTTATCGGTGAAGGCTTTTATCGAAAGCACCTGCTGGAGTACAGAAAAAGGTTATTAAATCAAAGAAATAAGCTAATCCAGCTTCTCAATCAGTATTGGGATTTTTCCTTTAAATACACAATGCCTGAAGGCGGGCTTTGTTTATGGATAGAGCTCCAGATTAACGAAGACAGCCTCTTACTGTACAATTTAGCCATAGAACATAATATCATCTTAACGCCCGGTGCATTGTTTTCAACAACCCCAATATTTAACAAGTATATTCGATTAAGTTTTGCACATGAATTTCAGGAAGAAAGAGTGGCAGCGTTAAAAAAACTTGGCCAAATAATAAAGAGGCTCACTTGATAGCAGTACGTCAGAAATCATTTCAGTAGCAGAGGGCTTGCTAACTAAAGTCAGCAAGCCCTCAGTTTTAACGGTCTTTTCAAAGACACATTAAAAGCTCAATAAACAGTGACAAATTATTGATTTACCCAAGCGCTACCTTCATCCGTGCGACGCCATTTAAAATATTCATCCATTACTTTCAACGCTTTACGATCAGGCACAGGACCAACTTTCGGGCTCTGCTGAAACCGCATAACTTGCTGATTTTGATTATCAAACACCGGCCAGGGGGTCAGATGCTCGGCATTAGGATCACCGGTTTTCGCAAAATTAGTCCAATAACTTGCCATGGCTTCTGAAATAAGCCAATCAGATTTAGACGTGTTAACCGGGTTTGGATCTAACTGCTGAAATACGTAGGCAATATCCTGAGCATGAGGAGAACCATAACCATATTGAGATGATTCTTTGGGATGCTCTGGATGCTGATCAAAAAAGTACAAATAAAACGGTGAATTACCATTTTTTGTTTGTAATCTTGCCCAGCTCCATGAATGCCAACCAAACGCAACATCTCGTATTAAATTTCTCGCTGAGCGAGTAATTTCTTTATCAGATACAGAGTATGCCTGAATTAACTGGGGCGCAAACGGGCCAAATCGGGTATGAAGTGCCTGAATAAATTTTTGTGGGTCCTTTTCCCAGACAAAACTAGCTCCCTCATCCGAATTATAACCAGCCATGACTTTAACATCGTTAAATTTCCCTTGCTCATATAACCTAAACTGATCACCCGGTATCACATATCCATCCACAATAGGCCAGCCGCCCGGCATAGACCATTGCTTAGGGATAAAAGTTTGCGCATCCATTTTTCTTAATTCTGCAATTGAGTTGACGCCGAAACTTTTAACATACTCAACCCCTTGGATTTCTGCTTGTTCCAGCATTGTCATATTTTCACCCGGATAATTAATTTTGCGGGTGGGGCCAAATGACCCGCCGCTTTGAGAGATTGCTTTTTGAAATAATCCTTTAGCAACCGGCGAAGCCGCTAACATGCTAACGGAAATAGCACCGGCTGATTCGCCAAAAATAGTAATATTGTCGGGATTACCACCAAATGCAGCAATATTTTGTTTTATCCACTTTAACGCTGCAATCTGATCTAATAAACCATAATTTCCTGAAACATTATTTTCACTCTCTGCAGATAATTCAGGATGCGCCAAAAAACCAAGTTGGCCCACCCGGTATGCGATACTGACAAATATCACACCTTTTTCAGTTAATTTCACTCCATTAAACATAGGCTCAGATGTTGCACCAAAGCTAAAACCGCCACCGTAGATCCAGACCATAACCGGTAATTTTTCGGCTGAAGACTGAGCCGGAGTCCACACATTTAGATATAAGCAGTCCTCACTTTTGCCCGACGGTGGATTACCGCCCTGCATACACCCAGCTGCAAACTTTGTTACTTTTTTAATACCTTGCCATTTGTCGGCAGGTTTTGGGGCTTGCCAGCGCAGCTCACCAACCGGAGGCTTTGCAAACGGAATGCCTTTAAATACAGTTATTTTGTCTTGGGAACTACCTTGTAAAAGACCTTGTTCAACCGTGATCGTTTCCATGGGATGGTTCGAAGCTGCGTGTAATTCAAATGTCAACAACGCAGCCAATGTAATCGCTACCGCATAAAAATAATTTTTCATTTATACTTCCTTATTGATTAAAACTGAAAGAATTAACTTAATTTAGCGTTTTTCCTAGCGATTAAGCTTGGCATATGCTGGAGAGAATGGTGGATTAAATAACAAACTTCCAAACAGTTTTGGCGATGCATTTGAACCACTTTATGGTCATCAAGTGAAGCCAACTTTTCAGCTGAAATGGTATATAAGCCATCGAAGTTTTGTTGGCTTTGGTCAGCAAAAGTAATATCCAACTGGACTGATTCCAGCAAATTATATTGCTGTAATAAATTAATAAAATCTTGAGTTGGCTGCGCGCCATTGTATATCGTTTCCAGCAAACTCAATTTATTTTGTAAAAACGCAGTGGTTTCACCCGCCTCATCAAACAAAGCTTCGCCGTCTGTTAAACTGATACTTTCACTTTGCATATCAATCAAAACACTGCCATCTGAATGATCAATTAAAAATGGCTGTCGCGAAAATGCCAGAGGGACAGAAGACGATAGCCATTCCCCATTTTGTACAAACAGATTTTCGTTTTCGTCGAATCCAAGTAATGCAACCAGGACAAACTCACCGGTTTGACTATTTTTAGAGATAAATAAAGGATAATCTGCCACAAGCCGATTTACTTCAGATATTAAAGCCGGCGCAATCCGGGTATGAAAAAAACCACAATTCTGATCGTTCGTATTGATTTTAATATCTCTATGCTGGTTTTTGCTCAGTAATTGATAATCGCTCATGCTTAAATCGCCTTCATGCCATATTCTTTAATTTTCGCCAGTAAACTTCGGTTGTCCGGCAATGAATGTAATGCTTTTTTAATTATTGCTTTGTTTTCATTCATCCGCCGAGCTGACGCCGTCTTTTGCATAGCACTTAACGACAGACCTGCTTCAGTCATAAACCCCATACCATATAATACATATTGATAACTGGCTGCTGGAAATACTTCTTCTTTATAGAAAAAGTCATGGGTATATGGGCTTTGATATTGCCAAAGTTGTAATAACTCCTGTAAGGAGTCAGGAATAGTTGCAGGATCTCGGTTATCTAACCAAAATTGACTGTCTGTGCGTTTACTCAGCACATAATGTAGCTTTAAAAAATCAACTATACTGTTCCATCTATGGGTATTAAGCTGATTAAACCGCTTCGCGATAATTGGCATAACCGCTTTATTTTCAGGAAGCTGATCTCGAATATAATTTGCACTCAGTTCAACTAACACTAAAGCCGATGCTTCAAGTGGCTCGAGGAAACCAGCAGCCATTCCAACTGCTACACAGTTGTTTTTCCAAAATTCTTTACGATGCCCACACGGAATTTTAATGTCTTTAATGTCAGTTTCTTTAAGCGGTTTCCCCAAATACTTCGAAAAAATGTTTAAGGCCTGTTCATCGCTCATATGACGCGAGGAGTATACATGTCCGGTTCCGCGCCGACTGGTTAAACCGATATCCCAAATCCAACCAGCTGCCTGAGCAGTAGATAAGGTATAAGGTAAAATAGGAGAATCTTCTGATTCATACGGGACTTGGGTTGCAATCGCTCGGTCTATAAACAAGACATCACTTTTATCGACAAATTCAGTTTTTAATGCCTGACCAAGCAACAACGATGACATGCCTGTACAATCAATATATAAATCAGCATGATACACCTGTCCGTCATCAGTTTTAACGCCGCTAATGTCACCCTGACCAGACACTAAAACCTCATCTACTGTGCCAATGATATGATTTACATTTAATTTTTGCTGACAATGAGCCGACAAAAATTCGGTTAATTTACCTGCATCCAGATGATAGGCATAATTTGCAGCCGCCACATATTCAGGCATTAACAGGGTTTTGGGCGCCAGGTTTTGTTCACAAATAGCCTCCTGAAAACTGACCGAATTTGAAAAAGATTTGCTCGAATTTTCCAGCCAATATGGCGCAAGATTAATATCTAAAAAGTCTTTTGGTAAAGTCAATGGATGATAATAAAAATCATCTTTTTCACCCGTTACCCACTGACAAAATTTTGCCCCCTGTTTAAATGAAACGTCACAACAACGAAAGAATTCTGTTTCTGAAATTCCCATTGCTTGTAAAGTGGTTTTCATTGTTGGCCAGGTACCTTCACCAACACCAATCGTTGGCACTGAGCTGGATTCTAACAAATTGATTTTTACATTCTGACCATGCCTTGACGCTATGATCCCGGCAGTCAACCAACCCGCTGAGCCACCGCCCACGATCAAGATTGAATTAATTTTGTTGTCAGTCATTTTTCACCTATCAAAGCCATAAAAGGCCACAAAAGTGGCCTTAAAATTAAACCTGATTCAATCAGCTACTTAATTAAAAGCTACCTCGGATACCCACTGAATAACGTGCGCCAACATCTGTTGCTTCTACTAACTGATTTGCATAACGACCATGTGAACGATAAGACTCATCAGTAATATTGATACCTTCAAGGAATACAGACAGTTCGTCACTCAAGTCGTAGCTGACTGTTAAGTCTAATTGAGCATACGCATCAACTATAGTTGGTTCTGTAGTTGATAAGGTATTTTGACCGAATCTTTGTAAAAATTCGTCACGCCAATTATAAGCTAAACGAGTTTGAAACCCGTCTTTTTCATAATAACCAACTAAGTTTGCTGAATGGCTTAAACCTGTCACCGCAAAGGTTTGACCAACATTATTAGGGTTAAAGTCACTGTCAGTATAAACTAAAGTCACATTGGCAACTGTACCAAAACCGGTTTCGCCAAACGCATACTGACCTGCAATTTCATAACCATAAACTTGTGCATCTTCACCATTCGCTGGACGACTTACATTAAATATAGCCACTTCATCAGCAGCATCCGGACCCGTAGGATCTGTGCCGGTTGATGGGTCGGCAACACCGTTAATCTCTTCTTCAAAGACACGGGTAACAATAAAGTTACTCACATTTTTCACAAAAGCACCGACCGAAACATAGTCGATATCACTAAAATACCATTCAGCTGATAGATCTAGGTTATCCGATACAAATGGACGTAAACCCGGGTTACCTGCGCCTGCATCTAATAATCCAGGGCGCGTACCACGAATTGAACGAACCGCAGTCATATCGTTTAATGATGGACGGGTAATCGAACGAGATGCAGCAAATCGCATAATCAGTTCATCTGTTGCTTCATATTTAACCGATAAGCTTGGCAAGATAATGTTATAGTCAGATTCGTCTGTATATTTGGTGAAATCAGACTGAACCCTTGTCATATCCTCTTCCGGATCGGTGAAAATGAGTTCCATTAAGGTTTGTTCATTACCGGTTGACGCTATTTTAGTATCTTCATAACGCGCACCCACCACTAAAGTTAATGGCTGACCTGCTAATTCAGTGAAGGATGTTAATTCAAGATATGCAGAAGTTGTTTTTTCATTAATTGAATATGAACTGGTTTGATACTCCGGATAGAAATAATCCAATGGTAGATTATCATCGATATCTTCCAACCAATGGTTACGCGTAACAACAGGATCAAAATTAAACCAGCCTAAGTTCACATCAGCAAATGCACTCGAGCCACCAAAAGCGTCCATATAGCTTCCAACCGGTTGCCATACGTAGTCTTCATCACGAACGTCTTGTGTACCGTAAACATCCCATGCAAAATCATCCCAAGTTTGATCATTGGTTGCATTTTTAATATCTTTAGTTTGGTCGGTAAACATTAAACCCGCTTTAACCGTGGTATTGCCGCCATCGTCAAAACTATAATCTAAACGAGTTTGATCAATTTGATCTTTACGATTGTCCTGATACATCTCGTTTACCCAGGTACGTAGACCCGCTGCACCATTTTCGGCCATATCCTGCGTATCAAAAGTAAAGAATGCGAGTTCATCTGATACTTGGAAGCCCCAATTTGTATCAAATTGAACATCTGTCTGATTACTGTTAAATTCACCGTCTGGGTTAGATTCAGACGTTGCTGTGCTGTGTTCAAACTCTAATTTAGACGAATCTGTCAGCTTCCACTCTGCACCCAGTGCTGCTGATTTATTAAGCGTACGTGAAACTTCTTTACCAGCAAAAAAGTCTACTGAACTTGCGCCTTGGTCATAAGCTATCGAAGTACCATTTTCATCAAAAGTGATTGACTGTGCAGTATTTTGAGAGAACCAGGTTGCAGCTTCTTGTTTGTAACGCTCAACTTCTTCATCTGCATACATTATATCTAATGTGGTGCTAAAATTATCCGTCGGTTTGTATTGTAAAACAAGATTACCATTGATTCGTGTACGCTCGTCTTCTCGGCGGCTATACATAGATTGTTGTGGAACAAAATAGTTGTCACTCACCAAACCTTGTACGTCATCCACACCACTGATATCCGGGTTGGTATTCCAGCGGGTTACTAATAATCTGTCTTCATCTGTTTTACGTTGTTGATAAGCACCGGCAAATAAAATACCAAAGTTATCAGTAATTTCACGGCTGATTAAACCTGAAATCTGTGGCGTGATTTCTCCTGCTTTGATATCAGACGACATTTTAGCGCTGGCAGAAATTTTATTACCTAATGCTAGCGGTCTCGCTGTTGTGATATTAATTAATGCACCTATACCACCTGATTGCATGGCTGCAGAAGAAGTTTTATAAACTTCAACACCGCTCACCATTTCAGAAGCGATATCACTGAAATCAAATGCCCGACCCTCACCACTATTTGGCATTTGACGGCCGTTTAACGTCACTAGATTAAATGAAGGTCCCATACCACGTACGGTAACCTGCTGCCCCTCACCACTACTGCGGTCGATAGATACACCTGTAATTCGTTGTAATGATTCCGCCAGGTTGGTATCAGGGAATTTACCTATGTCTTCTGCTGATATTGCGTCGACTACTCCGTTACCATCCTGTTTGACACTCATTGACGATAGCAGACTCCCTCTGATACCGGATACTTTGATAACTTCGGTTGACTCACCATTATCAGCTGCTAAAGCAGGCGTAGCCGCCAACGCAGATAAAATTGAAACTGATACTAAAGTTTGTTTAAACATAACCCCTCTCACGGATATAAATGTTGACTGTTTGCCAGATATCATTATTGAATAGCCATTAATATTATATTGTCATATTGACTATTTTTAGTTTATACCATAAGAAACGATTTCTAGCAATAAAACACACAACCAAATTAAACATATCGTTTACATTAAAATATAAACAACATACACAACACTATGTTTTTATTATAGATTAATTGTATTTTGTTATTTTTGAATATTTAAATTTATAACAAAAAAAGTTATTTTAATAATACAAAGCAAATAACAAATATATTGTTTTATAGACTTTAAGGCGTCGCTTAAGTTTGGTTTATTGTGTAACAAATTGGTGCCGAATAATTATGCTGCCTGTAAAAATTGTTATAAATTAATTTGAAATTATTTTATTCACTATTTAGGCATTTGAATTAAGCGAAATATCACTTTCCAGCGATATGTTTTGAAATAATAGAAGTGGCAGTTGGAACGAAATAACGCTTTCCAACTGCAAAAAGATCAAAAGACTAGTTTTTTAAAGTTAAAATTCCAAGCTTATAGGGTTCACCACCATAAGTTCCATCCAATGATTCGCCGGAATCTCCCTGAAAAACAAACTGTAGGTTACAGGGATCAATAGTCAGGTATTCGTTATAGCCTGAACGTATCATTTCACCATGGCTGATACCGTCTGCCCATTTGTTATTACCCCAATCTACATTAGCGTTGCCAGCAAAAGGATTCGCTTCTGTATCAGCCAGAGGCTCCCATGGTCCATCTAAACTGGTTGAGGTCCACGAGCGGAAATACCTCGGACCATAACCCGGGGTGCGATAGGCTTCAACGAGCAATAAATACTTGTCGGTGCCATCCACTTTGTAAATATTTGCAGCTTCAAATAAAAAGCTATTACCGTTACCTCTGTGGTCCTCCATAACGATTTCATAACCGTCAAAGTACGGGAAATTTTCACGTGATGTTTTTGATTTGTATAACACCCCGTCATCACGTGAGAAAAATAGATGACAATCGGTATCATCACAAATAACCCAATAATCTAATTCCGGCTTGCCCTGCTCAATCGGTGGACCGTTACGTAAAAAGTCTTTGCGTTTACTCCAGCTGTTAACGTCACTAATATCTGTCGTGGTAGAAAATCCGCGGCTCCATTGAGTGAAGTTATACCACTTTCCATGAGGTTCATAATAAAATATTTGTGGAGCAACCGTGTTACCAACCGTTGTACCATGCATCGGGTATTGTGCGCTGCTATCTGCATCAGCCCAGTCTGAAAAGTTTAAATAAACGGACTTCCAGCTACCATCATTAATAGTCGCCCAAACATGATATTTATCATCAAAATATACAACTGACGGGTCTTTTATTCCATATGCACCATTGTTAGGCGAAATCAGAGGCTGTGAAGCTTGCCAACTGAACTGAGTAGGTAAATCACAACTATCTTGCTGCTTAGCTGGATTTTCACCTTTGCTATCTTGCTGCTGATCCTGACTATTGTCCTTTTGATTAACAACTACATTGTCCTGGTTTTTAGTGCCGCTTGATATGCAGCCAGCTAATACCAGTGTGCCCGTTATTGCGGCAATCGATATTGCCAGTTGAGAGAGCCTTTTACTTTTCATTGTTTCCTCCAGTTTTGAATTCTGCTGAATCTTTGAGCTCAAAAAAGTCTATATCTACATATCCGTTTTTATCTTGGGTTGCATAGTTAAACAGCGCAAAACGATATCCCATAAAATGGGTCAGTTTATATTTCATTTGCAACTTATTACCTATTTTCTGCCAGTGTTCACCATCCAAACTATAATAGAATTGAGCAAGGTCTAGCTGCTTTTTAAAATCAGCATCTACACGTAACCAAACGTTGGTTTGATTAAGCGTGGCTCGTTCAATAACCTGATGATCACCATTTTGGTTATTAATCATCAGCACACTGAATTGACCATTTTCTTTTGTAATACCTACCATTCCATAATCATCCTGCAAAGCAGCGAGTCCGGCATAGTCACCGTTTTTCATTTCGTTAAATTCCAGTTTAATTATTGCGCTGCTTTGAGGACCAAACATTCTTTGTGTCAGCGTATTTGGCGCTTCAAAAATATTATTAACAACCTTCTGAGTAGTTAACCGTAAATACCCGGAGCGTTTCTGTAAGGACCATCCGGAGTCAATCGGGTTATGGTTCCATTGCCAAACGATATCTAATTCGGGTTTATTAAAACTATCATCCCGAATTAAGCCCCGCACATTCGCTTTCTTATAAGGCAACGACAGAGTTTTACTTCTGTTACTGACCTCAGGCCACCCATCACGCCAGTCTACAGGTACTAAATAGGGAATACGGCCAACCGCACCGCTGTCTTTGAAAGCATATAAATACCAGTCACCATCGGGACTACTGATATATTCGCCTTGCGCTATACCCTGGTTCTGAAAAACGACTTTTCCTTCATATGGGCCTGCAATTGAACGTGAACGATGAATGATCTGAGTTCTGGGTTTACCCCTCGGCCAGCAAATATTAGAAATATAATACCAACCGTTTATCTTTTGAATCTGAGTGCCTTCAGCTTTTAAAATAAAGTCATCACCTGCTACGGTGGCTGCATCTTCTATGATGGTTTGCGAAAGCCCACCGCTTTTCGTACCGAATAAATCAGGATTTAACTCTATAATTTTTATATCGTCATGTCCGTAAACTAAATAGCTACGTCCATCGTCATCAAAAAACAAAGACGCATCATGATATAAAGTATCTAAAGTGATTTGCTGCCATGGACCATTTTCTATATCCGTCGTTACCCAGATATAAGTTTTGTTTGTTGTATAGGAAAATGAGGTAACGTAAAAAACGCCATTTTTGTGTCGAATACTACTCGCCCAAGTTCCTTTGCTGTATGCATTTTTACCAACCAGGTTAAGTGCATCACTATTAGCATCCAGCGCCTGATGAGCATAGTTAATGACTTTCCAGTGTAATAAGTCGTCCGATTTCATAATAGGCACACCAGGATTTAAATGCATGGTGGTGCTACTCATATAATAAGTTTTGCCAACCCGGATAATGGACATATCAGGCACATCAGCCCAGATATTTGGTTTAAATTCTTTGGCTATGCTTGCATAAGAAACGCAAAAAATATTCAAGCTAACAAAAAGACTGAATAGCCTGCTAAAAAATAGAAAATGGTTCATAAAATAAATTTAAGTAATATTTAATAGTTGCAGGTCATTTTTAAGAGGTAAATTGTTGACCTGCCTGTATTTATTGAATTGAATGATTTATTCGGTGTCTTCAGGCTCAGCAGCGCAACCCTGGGAACCTTTTTTCATAGGCGCTATGCGAACTTCTGCCAGATGAATTTCTAACGAGCCGGCAGTTGCCAGTGAAAGAGGCCAGTCAATATTGCTTAAATCAACGCCTTGCATCGCTAAACAATTCAGTGGTACCGGTAGTACAAACCATTTCTTACGTGGCGCTTTTTTTAAACTATCGGATATATCAACCTGACCACTACAATCTTTACCACAATTAACTTTAAAAAAAACTTTCTTCGGTACTTTGCGTGATATAACTTTAAGTGCAATTGCATATTCAGCCGCATTTTCATATTTGGAAAGATCAACTGGACTGCCAACAATAGATGCATTAATTTCGCCTTTCCCTTTACGCCACTTTAACTTCATTGCTGAGGGGATTTCTGCATCGTCTGCCTTTTCAATTTTCAAAGCACCACCAGCACTTTGACCACCGCTATCTTCAATTGGCATCCACCAATTACCATCCCCACGGATAACCCACCCCCAGTACCCCGGAGTTTCTCCATTCAAAAAATAAAAGAAGTCCGTATTAACTTTATCCTGTGCAATTGCCGGAAATCCCAACGCCATACAAAACAGTATTGATAAATATTTTTTCATTTTTACCCCCTTTTAATTAACAAAGTATTTACTGATTTTAACCTCTCAATTAATATAGTCAATATGAATATTTATATTTTTGTATGATAAAACAGTTTTATTAACATCTATTTCTTATCAATAAAGGTATTAATAGTGAGTCGGCCATTCCTAGGGTTGTTGTCAGGTTGAAATTTTCGATCAATATTACCTGAATGAAGCAAATTGCAAGGATAAACCACTAATCGGTTAAATAGGCCTTCGACAGAGCCAATACGCTGGAACAAAGCCGTATCACCGTTAATATAACCGTCTTCTCTGCGTGGGATGTTTTCTGTACCATCTTCAAATTCTAATGATTGAAAATAAATATCCGAATTAGCCGAATTCAAGCGTTCAATCCCGGTTTTTTTATGTCGGTAAAATCCGGTGCCGCCATGGGTTTGCTTAAATAAATAATGCAGTACTGCGAACGAATTTGGCTCAAGGGAGTCAACATGTGGAATTCGCTGATAAATACTGAGCTGATTGGCTGCCTGCGTAACTAAAGAATATTGAGGTTTATCAGTCATAAAACTGGCATTTGGCAAGCTAAAAGTTTGCGCCAAAATTGGAGATAAAGTTTGCTGTAAATAGCGCTGATAATAATCACTCGCTTGTGCACGCACCCCCGGATATAAAGGAGATTGTCGGCAAAATTGAGCAGAACAAGCTTGCTCAATTAACCATTCACTTTGCCCAATAAAATCATCAATAACGATAACAGGTGTATGGCTTTGGCCAAAAGTATGACAATTGACTTTGAAATTTTGTCCCTGGTTTAATTGCATTTTATACCTTATAAACAAAAAACCCGCATCTATGATGCGGGTTCACCTTTTCGTATTATTTCAACTGTACAACTAGAACTGAGTGAGCTGGCAGTTTAATAGCTAATTTTCCAGACCTAATTTTGCTTTTAAACGCAACAGGTTTTACTCGTTCCGGTTCATCAAAAGAGTTAAAAGAATTCATTTGCTTAGCTGTTAACAACTGGCCTTGTGCCCGGCTTGCGTTTTGACCTTTGAGGTCAACATTAACCTCAACATCATCTTTGGCAGATAAATTAACCAATGCAACGTAAGTTTTACCATCCTTCGCTTTTGCAGCAGAAGCACTGACTAACGGATAAGTTTCCCCTTCAAACGTCTCATATGCCATTTGTTCTGTTTTAAGCTCTAGCTGAGTAGCATCCTGAAAAGGAACATACATTTTAAACGCATGGTAAGTTGGGGTTAATAACATTTTTTCTTTATCTGTCAGTATCATAGCTTGTAATACATTGACCATTTGCGCAATATTTGTCATATGTACACGTTCTGCATACTGATGAAAAATATTAAAATTTGAAGCCGCAATGACTGCATCACGAATGGTATTTTGTTGATATAAAAAGCCTGGATTATGATCTGCTTCTACGTCATACCATGCACCCCATTCATCAACATAAAATCCAATTTCACCTTCCGGGTCATTTTTATCCAGTACAGCGATATTGTCCTGAATAAACTTTTCCATTTTCAGTGTATTGATCATAGTTGAATGCCACTCTGATTCCGGAAAAGTAATGGATTTGCCTTTTGCGTTCCAATCATTCGTTGGCAAAGTGTAATAGTGGAAGGAAATCGCATCCATTTTTGCTTTTTTATTTTGGCTGAGCACATCAGTCCAGCTGGTGTCATCACCTGTACCGCCACTGGCAACAAAAACAGGCACAGTACCATTGTATGTTTTGGCAAAAGTTGCATACTGATTATATAAATGGCTATAAAACTCAGGCGTCATATTACCACCACAACCCCAGGCTTCATTGCCAATAGTTAGGTAGTCGATTTTAAAAGGTTTATCACGCCCGTTAGCCCGTCTTTCCTGTGCAAGACTCGAGTTATTGGTTGAAGTCATATATTCAAGCCATTGGGCCATTTCTTTCGCAGTACCTGTACCTAAATTAACATTTAAATAAGTTTCGGAACCGACCAATTCTGCAAATTCAAAAAATTCATGGGTACCAAACTGGTTACTTTCTTCGACTCCGCCCCAGTTTGAATTCACTCTGATGGGTCGGCTATCGCGGTCGCCGATACCATCTCGCCAATGATACTCGTCCGCAAAACAGCCGCCTGGCCAGCGCATGACTGGAACATGCAAAGCTTTTAATGCCTGTAAAACATCATTTCGATAACCTTTAGTATTCGGAATTGAAGAATCTTCGCCGACCCAAATACCTTCATAAATGCCACGCCCTAAATGCTCAGTAAACTGACCATAGATATTTTTATTAATTTTTGCACCTGTTTGACTGACATCTAAAACAAATGAGGCCTGATCTGCTGCAACGGCAGGGAGAGCTATAGTTAAAGACGCCAAACATACAGAATGCAGGCTTAGTTTTTTTAAAGTCTTATTGAAAAATTGTTTCATTTAGTGCTTTTCCATCATAAATGTAAATAGATTAACGTAATGATAACAGCTAAATGTAAAAATGACTATAAAAACGAGCCTTATTTGTAAAACCCGTTTTTACTGGAAAGTACTTAGTCCGCAATCACTATGGTGACAATACTTCTGGCTGGTAATGACGGTAACTTCACCACTTTACCATTTGCGCTGACATCAAGTAACTCGCGATTTTGGGTTTGAGAAGTGATGTATGCATCCACTGAACTCAGCACAAAGGGCATTTCAAAGTCAATGTTCTGCTTATCGCTTGTACCTCGGTTCACTATAACAATGACTGTATTATCTTCATTTTTATAGCCAGTCACATAAGCACCGTTTATCGTATTTTGCACATCAATTCGTTCTGCACCCGGACGAACGAATTTAGCAAAATGGGAGAATGCCCAGCCTCGTTTTAAAACCTGTCCTGCTTCTGTACCGAATTCAGCTCGGCCATCACCGATTAACGAATAATATCGTTTTGCCCACCACCAGATATATGAATTCCAATTAACTGTCATGGTACGATGCATTTGGTATAACACTTTGTCTAAAGTTTCATCCCAAACCGCTTTGTTATCACCGCCCCAGATAGCATCGCCTTCACCGTCTGCATCATGAATAAGCCACTCTGTCATCCAGCGTTTTTTATTTTTTTCTTCTGCAAGAGGATATTCTGACAACGCGTCTGTACTTTCACTGCCATATAGATGACCACCAACATATTCAAAGTTTTGTAACGCTTGTTCGCTATTCAAACTGGGATCCGTATAAGCACGGTTAAAGCCAAGTGATTCACCTACCAAAACCTGAGTCGGTATTAGCTCACCAAATTCAACTAAAAAATCTCTAAACTCAGTACCAGTCCAATCACAGGATTCATAATCCGGATGCCAGTCAGGCTCATTTTGAATTGAAACCACATCAATGTTAACCCCTTTACCTGCCATAAAATCAACATAGGATTTTAAATGCAAAGCATAATCTTCATAATACTCAGGCAATAATTTGCCTCCGCCAACCGTGCTTTTATTATCTTTCATATAAGCGGGGGGAGACCATGGCGTAGCCAATATTTGAACATCACTTGAAATGGCTTTAGCTTCAACTAAATTATCAACAGCCAGCGGCCAGACATCTTCTGTCGGGTTGATGATAGTCCTCAGAATAGTTAACCCCAACTCATTATCTCCTGTACCTACCAAGGTATTCACTTCATCATCAGACAACATATCATATGTCCACATAGGTAAAGCAGCACCAAACCCATCAATCGTTTGATAACGTGTTTGTAAATCAACTGTCAGCTCAAACTTATGTTCCGGCTTTTCGTCACCAGGGTCTGGTTCTGAGCCCGAAGATGAGCCGCCACACCCGGATAAACTCAGAGAAGAAATTAACAACAATAATAAAGGGTATTTAATATTCATATATAGGAAGCTCCTTAATAAATGAGCAGATTAATTGATTAAACATAAAAAACCTGAGCTTTAAACATCAGTTTCAAAGCTCAGGTTAAAGTAGAAAAGAGAGCAGACTTGCTCAAATGAAACTAATCAGAAACAAATGTTTGTACTGCCCAAGGATCGGCATAAACGCTAAACTGATTATTATTAACTGTATAATTACCTCGGTAATCTACATTCATTGAAGCTGATGTCGAATATTTAGTCATTGAACTAACCGTACCATTTTGCAAAGTAAAGTTAAGCTGTTTGTGTGAACCGCTTTTGTTAACAACCACAATCACAAGTTTGCCTGAATTATTTTTATAGGCAGTCACATATACGTTACTCTCAGGTAGTTCAGTTGCGCCAATACGGGTGTAACCCGGACGTATAAATTTTGAAAACTGAGACATTATGTAACCACGTTTACTGACATTACCGTCTTCAGTTAACAAACCATAGCCCCGACGAATATACCACCAAATATAGGCGCTATAGTTGGCGACCATGCTTTGGTGCAACTCTAAACCCACATCTATGGCTTCATTCCAATCGTTAGCATCTTCGTTGTTAGTGTAATGCTCTGTCATCCATAACTTTTTACCTTTTTGCAATGCAAGGGGGTAATTGGTTGGTGTGACACCGTACAAATGACCACCAATGATATCAACATAACTATTAGCAACGGGATCATTTAAAATGGGATCTGAGTAAGCGGTTGTAAAACCCAAAGACTCAGGCGCTACAATTTTAAGTGCCGGATCAAGGCGCCAGCCCTGATCATTTAAATAAGTAACAAAATCAGCACCTGACCAATCACAAGATTCATAATTTGGATGCCAGTCTGGTTCATTTTGCAAAGATAACGCATAAATTGGCGCACCTTCACCGGCCATATAGTTAGTAAAGTTCATTAGGTGATCGGTATAGCCCCAATAATGCGCTGTTTCAAGTTTGCCACCATTATTAACATCATTATTGTCTTTCATATAGGCGGGCGGTGACCAAGGCGTAGCTAACAATTTTGCACCGTACGAGTGTGCAATTTGAGCGGTGGGCACTTGCATGTACCAGTTAGTAGAGTCTGGATCAATTCGCATACGCATTATGGAGAGCCCCATCTCACCATTAGCTGTCCCAAACGCCTTAGTAGCCTGAGCCGGAGTCAAGTCATTGATCCAACCAGGTGCATTCATACCACCAAAACCATCGATCTCCTGGTATTGCGTATTAAAGTTTACGGTAACATTAGCAGCCAGCGTATTTAAACTGATTGAGCTGAGTAATAAAGCGGCTGAAATACCGAGTAGTTTTTTTATTTCCATATTTATCTGACCTTTTTGTTAGTGTCTACTATTGAATGGCAGACGAGGGCTGCCAGCTGTTTTACTAAATCACAACTATGTGACTCAATAAACCTTGCGCCAGAATACTCAATGTCGGTAACGTAAAATCACATAGGTTCGGTTCAAAGCATTTCAGGCGCACTTAATTTTTCACTCACTGTTCTGTTTATTTAAACTCTGCCAAAGCATCTGCCATACCCTGCAATGCAGGTTTAGCTTCGAACTGAGCATTAAATAATAAAGGCCAATCAGGTGAATCGTATAAACCAATAATCCAACTGTCGATATCACTAATTCCCCAAACCGTGATGCCGCCTCTTTGAGAAGCTGGTACTGTGGTTAAATAAGCAGATACAACATCGTAATATCGCTTTTTCTGTTTTTCCGCAATTTTTGGCGTTAATTCATCCGCAGTTTCAGCTGAATTCATCCGAATATCCAGTTCAGTGATTTTTACTTTAATGCCTAAATCAACCACTTTTTGAAATTGAGATTTTATCGTAGATATACTTGGATAATTGTCACTGATGTGCATTTGAAAACCCACACCATCAATTGGAATATTGCGTGACTTAAAATCAGCGGCCATGTTAACAACGGCATCTAACTTAGCAGCACTGCTCGATAAATTGTAATCGTTATAATAAAGTTCAGCGTCTGGATCTGCCGAACGAGCTGCAATAAAAGCACGTTCAATAAACTCAGCGCCTATATTCTGATACCAGATAGAACCTGATTCACCCGTGCTACGATAATTACCGTCGTCTAAAAAAGCTTCATTTACCACGTCCCAGCTTTTTAAACGCCCGGCAAAATGGGTAGCAATTGTCGTGACATGATTTTCCATCATCTCAATCCAAGCTTGTTTATCTCCACTAAACGAACGCATCCAGCTTGCGGTCTGGCTGTGCCAGACTAATACATGACCATGCATAGATAAGCCGTTGTTGCTGGCAAAATTCACTAAATTATCTGCATCAGTAAAATTAAATGAGTCTTGTGCCGGATGCAAAGCATCCATTTTCATAATGTTTTCCGCTGATAACTGGCTAAAGTGCTTGATAGCCAAATTTTGACGGTCTTCACTCAGCATAATACTGCTACCATAATTTCCGGCAGGAACGGCTACCCCAATAGGAAAATCAACACCCTCTTTTAAACTGGTCACAGTCACAGGGGTGAATTCGGTTATTTCTTCCTGTTGATTTTTATTATCTTCTTGCTTGTCTTGCAACTTAGCCTTATCAACCTGATGGCCGCCACCAGAACCACATGCAGTTAAACTCAAGCAACCGCTTAACACTAGAGCAATAATCCTGTAATTAATCATGAATTCCTCTTCAATACCGTTTTGTATAACAAAGACAACGGCACAGTAAACTGTGCCGTTAGGTTAGGGTAAATTTGAATTTGTAAAGTGCTAATTGCAGTTACCGGCTGTACTGCCTTGACCAGTGGGCTCTTCATCGCCAACTAAAAACTTATCAAGTTGCAGACCATCTTCACGGAAAATCACATTTACTGTATGTTGGCCTGCAGCTAAGCTATAGGTTGAAGTTTCATGCCATGCCCATTCAGTTGATTCACCAGTCGTTACCTGATCAAATGTGCCATCATTGACCTGAATATAGTAGGAATCGTTGTCACCATTGGCAGCAATTGAGCGACCATACCATTTGTAATCCCCCGCAGTATCAATATCAAAAACGTAACTTACAAAATGAGTGGCAGATTCATCTGAGGATGGCGTTGTATCATTGTTATTCGCGCCATTCGGATCGGTTAATTCAATGTAAGCATCATTACTGGAATCGGTTGAAGTTTGCTCAATTGACCACAATGAATCGGCACCCATCTCACCGCACTCTGCCTCTAACCAAACTTTGTTCAATACAACCGGGTCAGGCGGTAAGATTTCGAACTCATCAATAATATAACTTGCAGTCTCATCTGTGCTTTCAACGAACAAATACATAGCAGTTGGCGGTTCTGTAGGCGTCGAGTCAGAATCTTCTCCACCTTCTTCTGCCGCAGGATAAGGATCAACGGCATATTCCCCCACTAGCTGCACCCAGTCAGTATCATTTGCATCTACAGCTGCCAGAACTTGTTTATATACCGAATCTGACCCCTCAAAATCGTATCTGATAGTAGCTTTAATTGGAGCGGTTGCGATATCGACTGATTTCACCCACATACTAAACTTATAGCTATCACCAACGGTCAGTTTATCTACAAGCTCAATGCCCGGTGCATGCCAGCCGTTCGGCCACTAGATTTAAGCGCATGTGTACCCGCTTTTGCATCTTCAACCGCTTCCAGCACGACAGACCCCTGAGGCGTCCAGTCACCCGCAGTACCATCGTCAAAGTTAGCGGAATAAATCGCTTGTGGCGTGTTATCTCCGCCGTCACCACCATCTATAACGTTTTCAGCTTCACTCACAACAAAGTTATCAATAATATAGTCAACCCCGGCAGTCGGACCTTCAACAAAAGCCAGAACTTCTGTAACCGGGTCTTCTACTTCTTCATAGGTAAAAGTACCTGTTATTTCAACCCAGTCGGTATCAGTTGCGGCAAATGCCTCTGTCACACTATCGTAACTTGGGTCAGAGCCTTCAACTGTTGTTTTCATTGTAATTTTAATATCAGCAGATTCGGTCTCAGACAATTTCACCCAAGCGCTAAATTGGTAAGTTTTGCCTTGCTCCAAATAATCTGTCAACACAATGGCAGGCGCGTTCCAGTCCTGAGTTCGTCCCGAAGCCTTTAAAGCAAAAACGCCGTCCTGGGCATCCTGGACTGTACTGAGTCCAATTTCGCCCTGAGACGTCCAGCCACTAACCGTACCATCTTCAAAGCTGGTCATGTAAACAACGCCTTCAGGTAACTCTTCCTCTTCACCTTCACTGTCAGTATTTTCACCTTCTGTATCTTCATTCTGGTTTTGCTGAAGCACTTCTTCAGTCCGTGATGATTCCTCGTCAGTTTCTAAACTACATGCTGTTAAAGCGCCGGCAGCCAACATTAAAATCAGAGTTTTGTTAAGTTTAAACATACGTGTTTCCTTTTACCTTATAATTATAGTCAAACAAACATTATCTAGTATATTAACACGGAAGTTTTAATGTCAACATTTTGTTATATTCTTTTTAACTATAAAGATATTTAAGAAATGATTATTTTACTTAAAAACTACATTTATGATTAAAATACCAGCAAAATTTCTGATAAAGTAATCAATAAATCAAACAACAGATAATTTAAGCCGAAAAAGTCCTTATTAATTCAAATGTGTATTTTATTTTAGGTTGAAGTTCATTGAATTCCTGTATTAAATTAGTTAAATTAATCTTATTGTTAATAATACCATTATAAAATCTATGAAAACTGTTTTAAAATTTCCTTTCACTTTAAGCCTTCTGTTAGGGGCTTCTAGTGTAAATGCCGAGATCAACCTGGATCCCCAGTTTACGGATTCCATGGTATTGCAGCGCAATACCATTAATACAATCAGTGGCTATTCAGATAAGGAAGATAGCCTGTCGTTAACGCTTGACGGCAAAAAAATTCACGCCGCACAAATAGATCCGGGTTACTGGCAACTTAAATTGCCTGAAATGCCAGCAGGCGGGCCCCACACAATCCGCATTAAATCGACTCATCAGAATATTGAATTAAATGATGTATTATTTGGTGATGTCTGGTTTGCTTCCGGTCAGTCCAATATGGAGCTGCCGATGCAAAGGGTGCAATACACCTACAAAAACGAATACCGGCAGGATAACTTCCCGCAAATTCGTCAGTTAAAAGTAGAAAAACGCTCTGCCTATCAGGGGCCGCTTAAACAACTCCAAGCCGCGAGCTGGACAAAAGCAACTCAAGGCAATTTAGCCAACTTTTCTGCGGTCGGTTATTTTTTTGCTAAAAAAGTCTATCTCGAAACCGGTGTACCTGTGGCGATTATCAATAATGCCTACGGTGGTTCGCGTGCTCAAGGCTGGATGAGTGAAGCAGCGCTTAAGCCTTTTTCGGATGATTATCAAACCGTGCAAAACAATAAAAACCCTGAATATATTCAATCCATTGTTGATGAAGACAATGCAAAAAAACAAATTTGGTTTGATGAAATCAACGCAAAAGACTTAGGAAAACAATATAACTGGCATACAGCAAATTATAATGATAGTCACTGGCGAACCATGTCAGTACCGGGTTATTGGGCGGATCAAGGTACCGAAGATTTCAACGGTGTTGCCTGGTATAGGACTGAGTTTGAATTAACCCAAACGCAGGCCGCTCAGGATGGTTTTTTAGAACTGGGGCGGATTATTGACTCTGACATTGCTTATGTAAACGGCTTTGAAGTGGGCAGTGTCGGCTACCAATACCCGCCCCGTCGTTATACTGTAAACAAAAGTATTTTAAAGCCAGGCAAAAATACCCTGGCGGTGCGCATTGTGGCACCAGGTGGAAAAGGTGGCTTTGTGCCGGATAAACCCTATCAACTCAGCTTTGCTGACAGTAAGATTAATTTAGCCGGCAGCTGGAAGTTTCGTTTTGGCCATAAAATGAACCCGGCGCCGTCAACCCGTTTCTGGGCGCATATGCAACCTAACGCTTTATATAATGCCATGTTAGCACCACTTAAAAATACCAAAGTAAAAGGCGTTATCTGGTATCAGGGCGAGTCTAACTCGGGTAACCCGGAGCAATACGCAACAGTATTTCCGGCGATGATAAAAGACTGGCGCAATACCTTAAACCAAGCGGAATTACCCTTTATTTTTGTTCAGTTGGCTAACTACATGACAGCTGATAGCAATCCGTCGAATGCTGGCTGGGCACTGACCCGGGATGCACAGGCACAAGCCCTGAAACTGAAAAGCACGGCTATGGTGACGGCCATAGATGTAGGCGAATGGAATGATATTCACCCTTTAAATAAAAAAGCGGTGGGCGAGCGATTTGCACTGGCTGCATTAAATCAGGTTTATGGTGATACTTCTGCTGTTTACCAGGGTCCCATACTGGCTTGTGCAAGCTTAAATAAACAGCAAAAAATCCAGATTGAAGTTGAAAATCCACAACACGGATTAAGCATTAAAGGTGAAAAACTGGATGGTTTTGCTGTGTCCCAAGACGGTAAAAGTTACCAGTGGGTGAATGCCAGAATAAAAGATGACCGCATTATTTTAACTGCGCCCAATACCGAACAAATTAAATTTATTCGCTATGCCTGGCAAAGCAACCCGGAGCGAGCAAATTTAGTTAATCAGTATGGTTTACCGGCCTTCCCGGCACAAATCAACTTATCTTCTACTTGCCATTAATATTAGGGTAATACTTTGAATTTATTAAAACGAATCCAGCAAGCCTGCCTGTGCGCAGGCTTGCTTTTATCTTTTAATCAAGCGGCATATGCATTTGGCGTGCAGCAGTTTATTTACTCAGATTCAGCCAAAATTGCTGAACATGCCAAGCGAAAACAGTTCATGCAAATTGTTGGCAAAACCAACGCCAGCATTTTTATTGCAGCGCAGGAAGATAAAGGCTTACATAGAGTTGCCAAAGATCTACAGCGTGATATTGAGGCGGTTACCGGGCAAAAGCTTCCTATTATCAGCGATTTATCAAAAATCACGGGCAATGCCATTATTATTGCGACACTTGAACATTCAAACTTATTAAAACGTTTGCAAGCCAGTGACAAAATAAATTTAAGCCAGATACGAGATCAGTGGGATGCTTATCAGATTGAACTGGTCGAGCAAGTGACTGATCAAATTTCAAAAGCCTTGCTGATTGCCGGTAGTAATAAACGCGGCGCCATTTATGGCACCTATGATATCAGTGAGCAGGCAGGTGTATCCCCTTGGTATTACTGGGCGGATGTACCGGTAAAAAAAGCGAAAACCTTATACGCTCAAATAAATACCTCTATCGTAGAAATTCCCAAGGTTAAATATCGTGGCATCTTTTTAAATGATGAAGCACCGGCCCTGACTAACTGGGTGAATAAAAACTTTGACGGATACAACCACAAATTTTATGTCAATGTATTTGAATTAATGCTGCGTCTCAAAGCAAATTATTTATGGCCTGCAATGTGGAATAATGCATTTGCAGATGATGACCGTATGAACATGGTGCTGGCCGATGAATACGGCATAGTGATGGGCACTTCGCATCATGAACCTATGATGCGGGCAGATAAAGAATGGGATAGAGACGGTGAAGGCGAATGGCAGTATTCCACCAATCAAAAAAACTTATATGAATTTTGGCAACGTGGTGTCAAACGTAACGCCCCGTTTGAAGGCTTGTATACGCTTGGCATGCGCGGACGCGAAGACAGTGCCATGCAAGAAGGCGAAAACATAAAATTACTTGAGCAAATTGTAACTGATCAGCGCACTATACTGGCAACTCAAATTAAAGATAAAAACCTAGAGGATGTTCCTCAGGTTTGGTGTTTGTACAAAGAAGTGCAGTCTTTTTATGAAAAAGGCATGCGTGTACCGGACGACGTTATTCTGCTTTGGGCGGATGATAACTGGGGCAATATACGCCGCTTGCCCACTCAGACAGAACAAGCCAGAAGCGGCGGCGCGGGTGTGTATTATCACTTTGATTATGTAGGTGGACCTCGTTCTTATCGCTGGATGAATGTAACCCCTATCGCTAAAATCTGGGAGCAAATGCATCAGGCAGAGGTATTTAATGCCAACAAAATCTGGATCACTAATGTGGGTGATTTGAAGCCGATGGAATTCCCAACTGAATTTTTCCTCAAAATGGCGTGGGATCCGCAAGATTTTAATCGGGATAATTTAGATGCGTACGGTATTGACTGGGCAACACGCTATTTCGGTCACACTTACGCCAGCCAAATCAACGAAATTATAAAAACCTACACTCGACATAATCAGCGCAGAAAACCTGAACTTATGTCACCTGAGGTTTATAGCTTGCAAAACTATGACGAAATACAAACAGTAGAAAATGAGCTGGATGCCAGCGTTGCTTTGGCCGAATCCATTTATAAAAAACTGGATAAAAACAAACAGGATGCGTTTTTTCAGTTGGTCTTACATCCAATTAAAGCAACCAGTATTGTCACTAAGCTTTATTTTGCAGTAGCGAAAAATCGTCTATATGCCAGTCAAGGTCGCAGTTATGCGAACAACTACAAACAACTTGCCCAAGATTTATTTAAAGCAGATTCTAAATTAAAAGCTGAATATGACGCACTTAATGGCGGCAAGTGGCAGCATTTTATGGATCAACCCCATATAGGTTATAACAACTGGAATAACCCACCAGCCGATACCATGCCAGTATTACATGACTATCAGCCGCACGATAGTGCCGAAATGGGTTTAACAGTAGAAGGCGAAACCGCTGCTTTTCCTGCGCGAGCTAGTTTTAATCTTAATTTTGATTCTGTAGCCGATCAACACAGAATAATAGAATTGTTTAACCGCGGTTTAGCTCAATTTAATTATTCGGTGAAGTCATCTGAAGACTGGGTTTTAATTGATAAACCAAAGGGTCGAGTCAACTCATTGGAGCAGCTTACCGCCCGTATTGACTGGGATAAATTACCCGCAGGTCAACATCAAGCCACAGTCAGTGTAAAAGGCACTAGCTGGCAAGCGGCACAAATTAAAATCAACGCAATCAAACGCCCAGAAACTGCGATAGCCAGTGCTAAAGGGTTTGTTGAGGCCGATGGTTATATCGCAATTAATGCAGCTAGTTTTGCAACTGAAACCGGCAGTAACGGCTATCACTGGCGTACAATCAAGGGTTTAGGACGCAGTTCAGATACGATTTCTGTATTTCCTAAATCTTATTTAAGCTTTGAGCCTGAGCAAAAGCATCCTCAAGTTGCTTATCCGGTAACCTTTTTCTCAAGCGGTGAATTTGAAACTGAGCTACAGGTTTTACCTACATTAAATTATTTTCCGGATAAACCGGTTCGTTTAGGTATATCAGTCAATAATGGCCCGATCAAAGTATTAGACTTAAACTTAAATACTAAAATGAGGGAATGGGATAAAGCCGTCAGTGAAGGGATTTTTAAAATCAAAACCAAATTGAACATTGAACACGCAGGTCAGCATACCATCAGATTACATGCACTTGATTTATCAGTTGGTGTAGAAAAAATCATCATTAATACAGGCGGTTTAAAACCCAGTTATTTAGGCCCACCGGCCAGCATTCAACTATAGTACTGCGCCCCTGTATTATTTATAGAATACAGGGGCTGTACTTATCATAATTTAACATGATGCTAATCGTTTACATTTCTAATTACCCGACAAGGATTTCCAACTGCCAAACAATTTTCAGGAATAGAGCGGTTAACAACACTCCCTGCACCAATCACTGAATTTCTACCAATAGTTACGCCAGGTAAAATAATGACGCCGGCACCAATCCACGCATTATCTTCAATTGTCACGGGCTCAGCGTAAGTTTTGAAATAAGGCAGTTCCGAATTTTCATCCCAGTTTTCGACTAAACGTTCTGCTGGTTTTACCGGATGTGTTGCAGTACAAATTTGCACATTAGATGCAATCAATACATTGTTGCCTATCGTTATTTTATTACAATCAACAAATATGCAATTTATGTTAATAATGACATTGTTCCCGATAGAAATATGCTGGCCATAATCGCAATAAAACGGGGTATCTATATTGACATTGCTTCCTATTTTCTCGAACAAAGTGGTTAAAATTTTAGCTTTTCCCGCTTTATCATTGTATTCACACTGATTATATTTACGAGTCAATTGGCGAGCTTTATCAATCATTTTTTGTGAATCTTTATTTGATGTATTGAAAATTTCACCAGCTAGACATTTTTCAATTTCAGTTTTCATTTGACGTCCTTGTTTAATCTAAAATAATAAAGTGACAGTTAATTCTACCCAGTTCTGGAATAAGTTCAAAATCACGACTGCCTGTATAATTTGAGCGTAGTATACGTATGCTTGAAGTAAAATTCTTTACAATTGGACTAAGCCATACAGATCCAGTCCTGCTTTACGTTTCAACTAGAGCCTGTTTACCTTTGTTTATAATTTGAGCTGAGAGAAAAAATTGTCTTAGACAAGGCAAAAATAACGAAATTTAGTCGTCTAAAAGAATTATTTTTAACGCCGTATAAGACAATTTTGGCCTCAGCCCGAAGGGCAATGCCAATTGAAATTTGGCATCGTCTTAATTAACATGAAACTTAAGGGGTAATTAAACAAGTATTAACAGGTTTAACCTAACTTAATCAGGCACAGATTTTTAATTCCCCTCGTCACTTCACTAAAAATGATGACTCTAAGCTCTATTGAGAACAACTACCACTGAAGCAATCAGACGTAGTGCCAAAGCCAATTACGCCATTGCATTGCATCATTTCAGAGTAAGAGCCGTTACCACAACCACCGTCATAAGCAGCAGTATTGTATTGCATATCCTCAGCTTGGCGCGTTTCTCCATTTACTTTGATATAGTCCAAAATGACATCTCTTCCTGATGTATCATTGTCAAATTCAACATTAATATCACCACTTGCACTGCCCAGATAAACATAGTCCTGGTTATTTGTTGTGATATACCAATCAGCTACAGTAGTACCACCAACATTCAATTTAATGTGCTCATTACCGCTGGTACCCCGAGCTCGAACAGTAATGCCTGAATTATTGCTACTACTCCCTTCACTTACTGTAATATTTGAACTTCCACTACTTTGATAACCTTCAGTAGCCATAACCATGTAATCATGTGCTCCCAAGTTTAATCCATGATACGCCCAGGCATCAAAATGATTTCCGGTTGTAATGGTTCCGCCTGTTCTTTTTTGTTGTCTCACACTCCAGTACTGATAAAAAGTTGCGTTTCCCTGAATAGAAGGTTGATTGACTCTTAACGTACGATAGATATCATAAGTACCACCATCGGTTGTCACTGTGCCATAATAAGTCCCACTTTCGCCCGGGCGGTAGGTGCCCCAATTTTCGACAATGTAATATTCCACAAGCGGATTAGTTGTCCACCCGTACAGAGTTAAGTAACCATTTCCAGAAGGTGTAAACGTACCAGAATAATTAACCGTTTTTCTGCCCCCCGTACTCCAACCTTTACCACCGACCCAGTTCCCAGTATTGCTCCATGAAGAGCTATAACTACCGCCTGCCCCTAACGTCATACTAACTGTGCCTGGGGCATCCGTCCAAAACGAATAATAATATCCATTATTATAACCTGTATCATTAGCAGTTAACGTTTGTGCTTGAGCTGACGAAAACGCCAAAGCGGCAGCTGCTATGATCAGTTTTACAATTGTCGTGCTATTAATTTCCATTACAAGATTCCTTATTTTCAAGTATTTATAAATTAAGCATGTGTCGAAGTAAATTGATGGCTGAATCCACATCAATCAACAACAGTTATAGTCTCGATCACACTTACATTCAAGTCAATATTAAAAAACAATTCAAAAACAATTAATTTACAGCAAAAACAAGATTAAAGAATATTTATCATATAAGAATATGTTTTTATTCAATTTAAATTGGATAACCATTAACAACTGAGACATAAGAATCGGAAATTAATCTTTAGCAGAACCCTTAATGACTTATTGTCATTTGGATTATATACTCGCTAGGTAAAATAGTTCAGCGCACGTTTACAAAGTGGTATAAAACGTACAACAGAATAGAAAAGCTAAGCAAAGAATTTTGAGCGTGAGCTAATTTAAAACAGCTTATAAAACGAAAGCTGTATTTAATCTAACCCCTAAACAAATAAACCGTATTAAAAATACATACCGCTAGAATGCCAATACTGATCCATCGGCCAGCACGCATGCCCAACCAAATATTCTTAACTTTATCCGGATTACGTTTACGGCTAACTCTGAGTGCATAAATCCAAGTGCCGGTTACAGCCAATGCTGATAACATAAGACCAAATATAAAGTAGATTATTTTAGTCATCAATCCGCCGAAATAGCCAAAATGAAGCGGATCAGCCGCTTCGGATATCCGGCTGTGCAGCGACAATGTATCACCATCACGTTCAGATAAAAGCTGTCCGGTTAGCGCATCAAAACTCAGGTTATTGGCTCTGTCTCGAACCAGTAGCTCATCACCCTGACCTTCAAACACGACTGAATTTTGGTATTGAGTTGGCATACGAATGCGACTGACGGTCATCTCTGGTCGGCTTTGCCCTAGCGCCACCAGCATGTTGGAAAATCGTTCTGAATCAGGGAATAAAATACTGTCACCTTGGGCTTCAACCACGGTCGGATAATTCGCCCTACCACCCCACTGCTCAATTAGATACCAAATTCCGGTCATACATACCACGAGTATCAACCAAGTGCTCCATAATCCAAATAAGCGGTGTAAATCACCCCACAATATTTTTTGATTACGGGTTCGAGGTAGGCGGAAAAACCCTTTCCACCAATTTTTGTAAATCACAGTTCCGCTAATCAGCGAGCCAAATAAAAATAAACCAATCAGGCAGACCAGCGTAATACCAATTGGTAAAGGCATCATTAAGTGCCTGTGCGTCATACGAAAAAAACGCTGCCAGTTAAACCAGCGTCCAACCCCCTGAAACTGGCCTGTCGTCGGGTGAAAAAAGCCCCGGAATCGTTCGTCATTCGCATCCAGATAAATGGCTTCTGCAGCAAACCAGGGATCCGGTTTTATTGTTAACGATTGCAGCCGGCTAGTCGGGAATTGACGGCGGGCGGATGCATAAATGGTTTCCCAGTCGACCGTTTGGCGAGAGTCAATATTGACCCGCATGGCACTGTTTGTCAGCCAGTCGATTTCATGGGAAACCACCGCAAAAGTACCGGTAATTAAAATAAAACAACTTAACAACGCCAGCTTTAATCCCAGTAAACTATGCCAGCTGTACCATTTAGCGCGATCAGTCAAACTTAATCCTCAGTAACAGGCAATCTGAACAGGCTTCAGACTACCATTATCTTCAATTTAAAACGAATGACTAACCTGCAATAACACACTTCTTGGTTCACCCGGGAAGTGACCATTACGTTTATTAAAACCGCTGGTCGCATATTCTTCATCTAACAGGTTTTTGATATTAAGCTGGATTTCTAATTGCTCAAAACGAGTACGCCAACTGGCGTCCCAAACGGTATAAGCTTTCACTTTTTGTCCGCTCAGGCTAATGCGTTCACTGACATAATCCATCCCAATGGAAAAGGCAGAGTCGATTGCCGGAAAATCATAACGGGTCCATAAACCCAGAGTGTGATCAGGCGCATTCACAAACTCTCCATTGACTGAATTGCTGATTGCATCCGGTGAGCCACCCGTAATTTTGGCGCGATTGTAAGCATAGTTTAACGTAGCGGTCCAATTCTCGGCGATATCCCCCATCACATCGAGTTCAAAGCCTTCACTGGTGACTTCGCCGATTTGCAACAGCGCTGGCTGGCCATCATTTTCCCCAGTATCCTCTGGATTGCCGATAGTTACATTATCTTTGATAATTTGGTACAAGCTGGCAGTTGTAAATAACTTACCTTGTAACCATTTTTGTTTTATCCCCAGCTCGTATTGAACACTCTGTTCCGGGTCGAGCGCGTCTGCGCTATCCAGATCACTACTTTCATTGAGTTGTTCAGATAAGCTTTGCGGTTTAAAACCCTGGCTGCGACTGACATAAACAGACAGGTCTTTATTTGGTTTATAAATTGCACCAATTCTGGGTGATACATCACTATCTGAGTAATCTTCACCCGTATTGACATTTTCATCTTTAAAATGGTCATAGCGTAAACCGGCAATCGCAATCCAATGATCATTTAACTCAACTTGCTCCTGCACATATAAACCGGTGCGGCTAAATGCAGTATCTGCATCCGGTCGGCTAATGAGAGTATAATCAGCAGGGTCACTGCCATAAACAGGCTCAAATATATCAATATCCGGAATATTAGAGGCTGCGCCGCGACCAATGTTGTATTCGTAATGCTCCTTTACATTAAAATAATCCATCCCCAACAATAAGGTGTGATTAAAGTCCATCCATTCACCCAGATAAACAAAGTCAGACGTTATGCTATATTCTTCATTTTCACGCACCTGATCACGAAACTCCCTTAGCATACTTCTGCCGTCTTCCTGAATTCCCCGGTTTTCATGATAATTTTGCAAGCGCTCATTGTCTAAATAGCGAACCACTGTTGTATTGGTAAAATCTGTTGTGAATTCATGGTTTAAAGTAAGCTGCCAGACATCCGCTTTCACACGCTGGTAATCGGTTTTTTCATTAGGGTTATAACTGATATCGGTAATAAAATTACCTTCATCATCAACCGGTACACCTCTTAATCTGTGTCCAGCCAAATCCTGGTCGATATAATCATATTCGATCGTGAGCTCAGTCGAATCTGAAACTAACCAGGTTAGGCCAGCTGATAACAATACATTTTTTTCATCTGTATTATTTCTAAACGGTCTTTTATCCTGATAAAAACCGCCAACCCGATAGGCTAAATCACTGGATGTTGAGAAACCGCCCGTGCTCTCTGCCGATACACCTTTTAAATCATAATTGCCGGCAAAAACTGAAACTGAATGCTCGGATACAAATTTAGGCTTTTTAGTTACATAGTTTAATAATCCACCTGGCTCACCGCTGCCGTATAACATGCCAGAGGGACCTTTTAATACCTCGACCCGCTCAATATTAAATAACTGAGGAATCGAAAATCCACCGTAAGGGTCGCCCTGAACACCGTCGTAACGAACCTGATCTTGTCTGAATCCACGCGCGATCACACCGGAATACGAAAACTGGGTAATACCTGAAATAGAGCGATATAAATCTGTTGTTTGACGTGCAGCCTGATCCTTAATTAATTCTTCGGTCAATACCTGAACAGACTGAGGTATATCCATGATATGGGTCGGCGTTTTTGTTGCCATTTTAGACTCTTCAGCCACATAGTACTGAGCTGCACGCCCGATAATTTCAATGTTCTCGATTGCTTCTACGGATTCATTTGCTGCTGCAACGAATGGGCTGAAGGCGGTAATAGCAATCATAATTTTATTCAAAGGAATGCAAATTATATTTTTCATATATGTGTCCGGTCGATGATATCAATTTTCGGCAGGCATTATACACTCAATATTAATAATAACAATCATTATCATTTACATGTTAGGAGTATCACCATTTTTTCACAATTAACGCCTGGAAAGGTTCTTAATTTAAAAATGAGTATCAGCGTTATTTCATTAGGTCGGAATATTTAACCAAAGACAGCCAAATTAATTCGCTAAGTAATTGAATAGATGACTGAATGTTTTCGAACGCGGTATATATAAAAAGGCCGACTAAAACAAAAAGTTAAGTCGGCAACAAAAGGTTCTGACCTTTTAGATGAAACTGTATTGAGGTTATTTATAAGGCTTAATCGTATTGATTGCACCATGCTTGTCATACGTCAGTTCAGCCATTTTAACTGAACGCAAATGAGTCTGACCGCCAGATAATGAGCAGTCATGATAAAACAGGTACCATTTACCCTGATATTCGGCAATAGAATGATGCGTAGTCCAACCCAGCACAGGCTCGAGTATAACGCCCTGATAGGTGAAGGGACCATAAGGCGAATCACCTGTTGCATAAACAATTTTATGCGTATCACCCGTTGAATATGAGAAATAATATTTACCCTGATATTTATGCAACCAGGGGCCTTCGAAAAAGCGCCTGTCATTATCACCGGCTTTAATCAGTTCACCATGCTCATCCAAAATTTGAATGTCCTGAACGGGTTCTGAGAATGCCAACATATCTTCAGATAAGCGAGCCACTTTAGGGAGCAGCGCAGGCTCAGCATCTGCAGGGTAAACATCTTCGGCTATATATTCACCGCTTGCCCACCGTTGCAGTTGACCACCCCAGATTCCACCAAAATAGGCATAATACTGGTCATCATCATTCTGAAATATAGCTGGATCAATGCTGAAACTGTTTTCAATCGGTTTAGGCTCTGCTTTGAAAGGACCCTCAGGTTTATCTGCAATGGCAACACCCAAACGGAAAATGCCTTCATAATCACGCGCCGGGAAATATAGGTAATACTTACCGTTTTTCTCAGCGGCGTCCGGTGCCCACATTTGCTTTTCAGCCCAAGGTACGTCATCAACATCCAATACGCAGCCATGATCTGTCACTTCACCTCCAATCTGAGAAAGTGACAATACATGATAGTCACGCATCGCGTATTGATCGCCATTATCATTAATGGGCTCATCGCTTTCGATATCATGTGATGGATAAATATAAATTTTATTATCAAAAACATGCGCTGAAGGGTCCGCGGTATAAATATGGTTAATAAGCGGCTCTGAAATCGCATTTAAGCTAGACGCTTTTTGAATATCCTGTTCCTGAATTCGCTCTGCATCACTTTTGGCAGATCTAGTTTTTGTTAACATGGTTGACCTAATTTCTCCACCAGCAAAGGCTTATCTATAAGCATTGCTTATCATCTAATCTTGCTGACATTATAGATACAGGAGATAAATAGTCAATTAAACAATAAGAAAAAGGCTGAATTTTTTCCATCAGGAAACAAAAACATTAAAAAACATAGGGTTAAATTATTTTTAATAATTCAAGAATCTGGCAGTGATAATATAAAATAGTCAAAACAGAACAAAAACACTAACAATATATAATAATTACAATAAGTTAATTAGTATCACATATCATAAAATAAGACTTTAAGGTGCATCTGCACCACAAGCATGCAAATCCTCAAAATTCGAGGCGAAGCCTTTGTTTGTTTTAAAAATGTTAAATAAAAATGGGGCTTTCCATTGCCTATCAGCGCATTTTCAAATAACATAGTCAAATGCTATTTAAGTCTCAAATATAACAATATAAAAGAAGAAAGATGATAGAACCTGACAAATTACTCGCACCCGAAATGGATAAAGAAGAATACTTACCGGATGACTGCATGAAAAACATCTCGGTAGATAACCTGATCTTTGCTATGGAAGATGGCAAGCTCAAAGTTTTGTTAGCCAAGTACAAGCAAGGCATAGCCACAAACAAATGGGGTTTAATCGGACACTGGGTTAAACTGGATGAAGATTTAGAAACAGCAGCCTACCGGGTTGTCACTCAGGCGACAGGCGTTAAAAACTTTCATTTGGACCAGTTGGCGGCCTTTGGTAAAGTAAACCGCTATCCGTTAAGACGCATAGTCACTGTGGTTTATTATTCATTAGTCAGAATGGAAGAAGTTAATATCGTGCAGGGCGAAAATACGTTAGAAGTTGCCTGGTTTGATGTAAAAACCTTACCTGAGCTGATTTTTGACCACAACGAAATTGTTGATTCTTGTTTAAGCCACTTAAAATATAAAGTACGCCATGAGCCTATCGGCTTTAGCTTATTGCCAGAAAAGTTCACTCTGCTTCAATTGCAGGAAATTTACGAAGCGATTTTAGACGTTAAACTGGATAAACCTAACTTCCGCCGCAAAATTCAAAAAATGAATTTGCTGATCAACTGTAAAGAAAAACAAAAAGACGTAGCTCACAGAGCAGCGACACTTTACCGGTTTGATATTAATGTTTATGAGAAGCTAAAAGACTTCGGCTTTAATTTTGAATATTAAATATTAGTCTGAGTGATATTTAACATCCGAAAAGCCACTGCTAAAAGTGGCTTTTTTAATTTGAATAATCCAATTTCAGAACCTCGCTCATTCACTTATTTTTAGCTAACTATCTGGTTTTCACCACATAAATCTCTGATTATCGGTTTTTAACTAATCCGGTTAAGGTAATTAAAACATCTCAGCAAGGTATAAAAAGTGTTATTAAATATCTATCAAACCTAAATTGCCACCGGTGGCAATTTAACATCAAACCCTAGCAATTTATATTGAGTAGCGTTAATATGCAGCTTTATTTTGCTGGCCCTTGCGGGCAAATCAAAAATATGGAGAGAGTTGTGGCATCTTTGGTTTCTATTGGCGAGTGCATGTTAGAGTTAAATGCAACCGATACACTAAATTTTAAACGTTCATTTGCAGGTGATACATATAACACAGCAGTATATGCCAAGCGTTGGCAATCCAGACTTTCTGTATATTATATTTCGGCAATCGGTACTGATAACTTCAGTAATGAAATGCTGGCTCAATGGAAAGGTGAAGGGTTAAATACTCAGTATGTTGCACAAACGCCGGATGCACAATTGGGTATTTATGCGATTAGCCGGGACGATCAGGGTAAACGATGCGTATCATACTGGCGTAAAGAGTCTGCTGCCAGCCAGTTAATGGATTTACTCAAGGCGCAAAACATAATCGAAAAACTGCCTGATTTTGATTATGTTTATTTTACCGGTATCAGCTTGGGTATTTTATCAGATGAGTCGAAACAAGCTTTATTAAACTTAATTCAAAGCATGAAAGATAAAGGCTCAACCATTGTATTTGATCCGAATTATCGTGAAAAACTGTGGCCATCAGACGAAGAAGCGATCAAGTGGTTAACAAAAGCCTATCAACTCACCGATATTGCTCTACCGGGAATGACAGATCACAAAGCCCTGTTCAAACATCAAACCCATGATGAAGTTGCAGAGTTCTTGCAAGCACAAGGTTGTAAAGAAATTATCGTCAAAAATGCACAAGATGGGATTTATGCTTTTACCGATAATGAAAAATTTTGTTTCACGGTCGACAAAAACTCGCCATGCATTGATACAACCGCTGCGGGCGACTCTTTTGCGGGTACTTATATCGCCTCTCGTATGGCTGGTGATGACGTATTATCTGCAGTTGAGGCGGGTGCAGATGTCGCCAGCAGTGTCGTTAAACATGTCGGTGCAATTACCCACTAATACAATAATTAAAAGCCCGTTGAGTTAAACAAACGGGCTTTTAATTAACCTGCTTTTCAGCCGCTAATTTTAATCAAACAAGCAAACGGCTAATCATTTTTTTTACATCCCCCTAACTTTTCTTCGTTAATCCGTTTATTTTTTAGCCAAACAGAAAAAATAGTTCAAAATCGCCTTGTGTTTTCCAAAATATGCCCAAGTATATAAAGTAAGTGATTAAAAAATTGATGATCACTTACTTAAACCAAATGAAATTTTAGTGGTTTATTTATGCACTAACGATATAGATATTTGATAAGGATTTACCATGAAAATTAAACTTTCAGGTCACCACGTAGAAATCACAGATAGTGTAAGAGAACATGTTGAAGAAAAGTTCGCAAAATTAGCAAGCCATTTTCCTTCTCTAATATCAGCAGATGTAATTATTACCCAACAACACGGTGAATTTACCGTTGAGTCAGTTACTAAATATGAAGGTGCTAGTTTGGCGGCTTCAGGATCGGATAGTGTAATGTATCCGGCCATCAGCAAATCAATCAAAAAACTGGATGCAGCCTTGAAACACAGAAAAGGCCAACTTAAAAATGATTTGCATAAAAAACCAACCGTCACAACGCCTGAAATTGCACATGAGAAAGTGCAGGAAATGAATCTGACCTAAACGGGTTTGATATTTAAAAGCGTAGAAAAAGCCAGTTTCGATACTGGCTTTTTTGTATCTGAATCAATCTAATTGGCTTCCAGCCAAACCATTGCATTTTCACGAGAATCAAAAAATTTTACTTCGCCGGAAATAAACCAGCTTGCAATCTTAGCTATCATTTCAGGCCATTCATCTTGTCCAAATATGGCTATTTTTTCAAATTCACTGCCATGACTTAAGCCCAGTTTAAAATCGTCCCAAGCCGCTCTGAGTTCCCACCCCTGCCATTCAGTCAAATCAATCAAAGCCTTGATCCTTGGCGATTGTACCCCATTCAAAGCAGAATCTATCATAGGTGTAATGGTTTGATAGTCCTGATGTGTCAATTTCCCCGTTGCCTTCAAGACCAGAAAAAATGAATTGTCGACACGTTCAATTCCTATTGATAAACCATGGCGTTGAATAGTCATTTTTGTCACCTTTACATAAAAATCAGATTTATTTAAGGTTAGCTGGAAAACAAGCTTACGGAAATTTTTGAGGGCGATTAAATTCACTATGTCCTGAGCTATCAATCTCATTTATTGATCTGGATCATAATTCGCCAGGTTAAAATTATCAGACATTCAATTCACTCCAGAATTAGACCGAATATTCGAAATCTGACGTTTTAACTGACCGCAGGTTAGTGTATTATGCAAAAAAACAAACGTTGCAATAATTAGACATAAAACCGGAGCAACCCGATCATGAGAGTGGTTAGCCGCGACGACCTTCAAAGCGCAAAACAATTTGGTCAGCAAGCAATTAGTTTATTAGATTTTTGGTCTCTACCGATTTCACCGATTAATTATGCTGTCGCTTACGAAATTGTTAAAGGCGAAAATGCCAGACTCTTAGATACCTACCATGAATACATAGAGCAATATAAAAATATAGATGAATATTGTCTGGAACAGTGGCAAATACAATTTCTGCAAAGCGAAAACCCTGACAATAACAAAGTATTTAACGAATTGGATAAAATTGTCAGTGAAGTTCAGGAAAAACTGAGCTTCACTGATGAATCAGTCTCTGCATTTGTTGAGCAATTAGTTAATGGCGTTGAACAGATCAAAAAAAGCAACTCAGAGCAAGGCATACTGCCTGCTGTTAAATCGTTAATTTCGGCTTCAAACCTAATCAAATGGCAGCAAGGCGAGCTCAAAAAGCAACTCGAGTCATCTCGTTTAGAAACCAGTCAACTTCAACAACAGCTTAAACAAATTGAAAAACAGGCAAAGTCAGACCCGCTCACCGGATTATTAAATCGTCGCGGGCTAGATGAATATCTGCAAGAGATCAGACATTCCAGCGAACTCATGACAATTGTTATCGACATCGACCATTTTAAAAAAATTAATGACAGCTATGGTCATATGGTTGGAGATGTTGTCATTGCCAAAGTTGCAGAGCAAATACGACTCACAGCTGGAAAAAGTGCCCGCGTTGCCCGTTTTGGCGGTGAAGAGTTTATTGTGGTTATAGAGCAGCAGGCTTTCAATCGATATCCGATGATCGCAGAAGATATTCGCAAAAAAGTAGCTGATTTAAGGCTAGTCAGCAAAAAAAGAAATACTAAACTCCCGCCCGTTACAGTTTCTTTAGGTGTTGCCAGACAAAATCATACTGAAGATTTCAGCGAGGTGTTAACCCGTGCAGACAAGGCATTATACGCGGCCAAAGCAGCCGGTCGTGATCAGGTTCAATACGCGAAATAGCATATATTCCTACTGGATTAATGCTTGTGGTGGGTGATCCATAAGGCTTTATTGTTAAGTACTTGATGATCAGGCAAGTAGGGATTTCTCAATACAATAGTCGTGTTATCTATCCAGTTATCAACCGGGAACAAGTGCGCTGTGGTTGGGTTCGTTTTCAGGATATGGTTAAAACTGCCGTCTGCAATCATGATTTTAAGCCCCTCATAAATCCTGTCATGCAGTGCTTGTTTATCATGAGAAACAAAATAATAAATTGGCAAAGGGTAATGAATAATGAGCCCCGAGTACATCATAAGCTGCGGGTAAATATGACTTCGGGCTTTAAGTTCAGGCACGATTTCATGAATGCCGCGTGGAAAATAATCACACCGGCCTGCATTCACTTGTTTAAACAGGCTTTCGTAAACTGGATTGCGTGCCACCGACAAGCCTGCTGCCTCCATAATATCAGAATCAGGCCAATGCGCGCCCTGACAAGCCGTCATTTTTCGTAAATCTTGCAAGGTTTTAACCTGATCAAATTTAGCCTGATTATTTTTATGAATAATAGCGACCCGGTAACCTAATAAACCTTTTAGCAGTGGAATGTGAATGGCTTTGTACTTTTGTTCTCGCTCAATCGAAGTTGCAGCCCAAAATACGTCAATAGATTTATTTTTTTCAAGCTGGGCAAAGGCTCTACCTTGCTGCAAATGAGAGGTTTCAAGCACGCTTGCCTGACCATACTGGCCCGCGCTTTTATTCAATGCAGTTTGCAGTAATTCAACAAAATAGCCATGGCTGCCATCATTCAGTGTTTTTGGCTTTATGACTCTTACCACTTCCCCTGCATGTGCCAGAAAAGAAAACAGGCACATCATGAGTATCCAGTTTCTAAACATCCTCATCAGTCACTCCTTTTTAACCGGTTCGCAAATATTGATGCTGAACCATATTTAAACCTAGTTTAGCTTTCACCATACTGCATCTTTTTTGCTCAATTAATCGGTTAGAAATATCAGTCAATATTCATATTTGCTAGAGGGATCACATATGTAGGATACGAGTATCAACCGGCAACAATCATCAATCGTTACGTGTAACACTTCACATTGATATTCCGGCCGATAAAGAAAAATATGATCATAAAAGAAAGGTTCGAGTGAATAAGGCTTGTAACTGTATAGGCTTTTAAATTTGCTATCATAATCGATTGATTAAAATAAATATGGATAAAAATCTAATCCCTTTGATATAAAGGATTACAATCACGTCCAATAACTGGTTTTCCAGGACTCAAACTGTTTCAAGGAGTACTATTTGATATCTAAACTGCCAAAGTGGATTGAATACGGTGCCTTTATATTAGCACTGGTCGCAGGTTGCATTAACGCAATTGGTTTATTGGGCTTTGAACATCAGTCGGTATCACATGTATCCGGCACTGCCACTTTATTCGGTTCAAGTTTGCTCGACAGTTCAATTGAAAATTCACTGAACTTGGCTGGTATACTCATATGCTTTTTTCTCGGTGCGGCTATTTCAGGCTTTTTACTGCATGGCACCCGTTTAAAACTAGGCCGCCACTATGACACTGCCTTGGTTGTCGAAGCCGCTTTGATTTTTTGTGCATACTTTTTATTGTCCAATAACTATTTTTATGGTCATTACGCAGCTTCAGCAGCATGTGGAGTACAAAATGCACTGGCAACTGCATACAGCGGTGCAGTTGTCAGAACAACTCATCTGACTGGCATAGTGACAGATTTAGGCATAATGCTGGGGGCTGTATTGCGAAAAGAAGCATTTGATAAACGAAAAGCTGTTCTGTTTATATTAATCATTACCGGATTTATTCTCGGTGGCCTCGCTGGCTCATTTATGTTTGGCTTATTCAGATTTACAGCCTTACTCGTACCCGGTTTTGTCTGTTTAGCACTCGCTCTGGTTTATCGCCAGTACGCAAAAACACCAAACATAATAAGCTGATTATTGATAAATAATAACAATGTATTATGTTCTGAGGTTGTGTTTAATTTAATGTCTTCACCTTCATGTTTGGTTCGAGCTTAGCACAATCAATTATACGCTATGTTTTATTGACTGCACTCATACCTTGCCAGTCTTCCATATCCTGATGCGGTTTTTCTGCCCGAAATCTGGCATACAATTCAATGCCCAGCATATCTTCCAAAATATCAACCTGAATACCTTTTTCTCGCAGCAGGTTCTCATTGCCGTCAGCATTTGTCACATCACCCACCACAACCCGGCCAAATCCTCTCATATACAATAAAGTAGCACACACATCGCAGGGGCTTAAGCTGGTATATAAGGTAGTTTGGCTAAAATCAATCCGGCCCGCATCTCTAATTGCGGCCGTTTCGCCATGGTTGTAAGGGTGACTTTCCTGTACCAATGTATTATGTCCTTTGCCAACAATGCGTCCGGTTTTATTATCAACTATCACAGCGCCAATAGGGCAGCCACCTTCGTGATAACTTTTTTCTGCCAGATAAACAGCAATACGCATAAAATCCTTGTCTGATAATCTTTGTGTATAACCCTCATCCATTAATACACCCAGACTGGTGGTCGGCATATGGGCGATTGCCTTTAATCCGGCAGGGTTAATTTGGCTGTTGTTGTTTAGTAAAAATTCCATCTTTGTCCTTCTCAGCTGTTGAATGAATATGCCGCAATCCGTAAACCTGTATTTTAAATAATTTCAGCTGCACATAATAAAAATTGTCTCTATATTCAGAAAATAAAGTCTAATTTCACTTCAACTAATCTTATACGCAGCTGAGGTTAAAATAACAATCGTTCAGGACAAGTCAATTGCCATTTTAAAATAGGTAAGATCACTTTTATAAAACCTTTGTCCGTATGGCGTCATCCCAAATTGAGTATAAAACCCGATTGCTGATTCTCTGGCATCACACCATAAGCGGGTGACAGAGTAAGCTTTCATTGCACTCATGACATGATTTAGCATTTGTGAGCCTATGCCCTGTCCCTGAAAACTTTGTATTGTTGCAAACTTTCTGAAGCGGGCTTGCCTGGCATCTATGTACACAGAAATCACACTGACAAGTTTACCCTCGATAAACCCACCATAGTGAAGCGCTGTTTCATCCCCTGAGACTTTACAGTGCTCAACGGGTTTATTCGGCCAAAGTACCTTGTGGCGAATATCCATAGTGTGGTGCCAGCTTATACTTTTGATGGTCAGAGGGGCTTGATATTTGGGGTTCAAGTTTTATCCTTTTATCACTTCTTTTTTGAAATCGTGGATAAATTGTAGCCTGCCATTGTATTGATAAACAAATAAAAGCTTCAAACAGAAGAACTAAAATGCTATTTACCAGTCTCACAGACCAAATCTGAAAAATAAGGAAAGTTATGCAGCAATCACACAAAAATTTCAGAAAAATTAAGTCTCTCAAGTCAGTTTTAAGTATCTTCAGTCTGGTTGCCTTATTTTTATTGCCTTCATACCAGCTAGCCGCGCAAACTAAATATAGCGCAGAACTTGAAGGCTTTGAATATCCCTATCCAGTCAAGCGATTTGAATTTAAATCACAGCAGCAAAACTTGCAAATGGCCTACATGGATGTATCAGGGCAAACTTCCAACGGCAAAACGGTTATTTTAATGCATGGTAAAAATTTCTGTGCTGCCACCTGGCAGGAGACCATTTTGCAAATGGTTGAAGCCGGTTACCGGGTTATCGCACCTGACCAAATTGGTTTTTGTAAATCGAGTAAACCACAGGCCTATCAATTCAGTTTTCACCAGCTCGCTTACAATACCAATAGGTTAATGAATCAGTTAGGCATAAAACAAGCTGCGGTAATGGGACACTCTATGGGAGGTATGCTCGCGACACGATATGCCTTGATGTATCCTCAGCAAACCAGCCAGTTAATTCTGGTCAATCCAATCGGGCTTGAAGACTGGGGCAAAAAAGGCGTGCCTTACCAAACGATTGACCAAAACTACCAAGCTGAACTGAGCAAAACGGCAGCCGGTATTAAACAATATCAGCAACATACTTATTATGTCGGTAAATGGGAAGCCAGGTTTGATCGCTGGGTTAATATGCTAGCCGGCATGTACGCAGGTCAAGATAAAAAACTCGTTGCCTGGAATCAGGCGCAAACTTCAGATATGGTGTTCACACAGCCGGTTGTTGATGAATTGAGTCATATTAAAGTGCCCAGCCTGTTGCTGATAGGTGAGCTGGACAATACAGCTATTGGAAAATCAAGAGCATCGGCGCAACTCAAGACTGAACTGGGTAATTACAAGGTGCTGGGTGAGCAAGCAGCTCAGGCAATACCGAATGCCAAACTGATTGAGTTTTCAGATTTAGGCCACTCACCCCATATCCAGTCGCCTGAACGCTTTCATAAAGCTTTATTCGCTAATTTGCGTTAATTTGAATAATCAACAAGTCAAACCACATTGCCAGCACCGCAAAATTTGCCAGCCAAAAAGCAATAATGCGGTGCAACAAATAATTGTAGCCTAAATGAATTAAAGCATGCGCAAGTCGAAATCCAACAAAACACCAGGCACACACTAGTGCAAAATCGCTCTCTATTTGCAGCGAGGCAAACAAACTGGCTGCAACATAAAAAAGTACCGGCATTTCAAACTGGTTATTAAAGTTGCGGCTGGTTTTTGTAACTGGTTCGGGAGTATCCCCCTGCATCAACAAAAAGTATCTGGCCTTCAGCTGTTTAGTTTTAACGCTGTTAACCCGAATATAAAACGTATAACAGCCAATACAAAAAGTGAGCATGACCATAGCAAACATGGCGTAAATCATTGTCATTCCTTATCCCGAGTTGAGGTTAAAGTCTAATACTGCTTTATCAACACAAAGCCTTCAACCCTTTATGTATTCAATATTTTTCTGTCTGACAATATGGACAATAAGATACTGAATATGGCCCCTGATTACTTTTTACTACAAAGCTAGTCTGTGCTCCCGGATGACGCACTTGCTTTGTATATTGGCAGCAGACAGAGTCAAAACATTAAACCTTATATATCAGGGGTAGGCGTAATACTGGCATACAGTCCATACCACAAAGTATTAAGCATGGCCCGATAATAAGCTGAAAATCAGATAATAATCTCACCGGTTGATAATTGAGGGGGCAGAGACGATTTTAATAATACAAGCCTATTTTAAATTCTGTTTTACAGGCTCAACCTACGCATACGGGTACAATAAACCAATACGAAAAACCACCTTAATAAGGTGGTTTAAATAAGATATTCCTGTCACTCAACTCACAAGAATTAAAATTTATTGGATATTAGTTTGAGTGGTTAAAGTTGCTTTATTTGCAACAAAGGTAATTTGAATATTTTTAGAGTCATCACCCCACAAACACTGTTTTGTTCCGTGGATCTCACTACACTCGTCTGGATTGCCCAGAATCTCATTAACCTGATTATAATCCATGCCCGCCTTCACTTGCTTGTAATGACCGGCCGTTAATTTGCTACAACCTGCAACAGCTACTGCTATTACAGCGAAAATAGCAAAAACCCTAATTAGCATTGATATACCTCATTCATATTTAACCGCGGACAAGATACTACAAAGTTAACCAATTGTTAAATTAAATTTATATTAAAATTGACATAGGTTAACATTTTTAACTAAATAATTGATATTTACCTGCTGTAACAGGTAAATATCTTTTCCGTAAGTTAAATCAGAATGAGCGTATTACAATGCGTCCAGAGCAGACTGATAATCAGGTTCATCCGCTGTTTCGGCAACCTGCTCTGTGTAAATGACTTTGCCGGATTCATCTATAATCACAACGCTTCGTGAATAGAGGCCAGCTAACGGCCCGGTTGAAAATGTGAGTCCATAATCTTCACCAAAACTGGCTCTGAATCCAGATGCGGCCTCTACATTATCAATGCCTTCAGCACCACAAAATCTGCCTAACGCAAAGGGTAAATCTGCAGATACACATAATACCGCGGTGTTTTCACATTCTGCCGCCTGTTGATTAAACTTGCGTACGGACGTTGCACAAGTCGGTGTATCAATAGATGGAAAGATATTTAAAATCAATTTTTTACCTGTATAGTCAGATAAGCTGACCTCGGATAAATCTGCTTTCACCAACTTAAAATCAGGTGCTTGTGTACCGGCTTCAGGCAGCGTACCTACTGTTTGCAGTTCGTTACCTTTTAAAGTGACAGTGGCCATTTTTCTCTCCTTAGTTTTAATTTGTTAATCATTTAAGTTTCTTCAACTACTCAATTCTAGATTGTGACGCCGAGCAATTAGTTCAAGTGTTCACCTCAATAAATAATCACCCTTCGATAACTAAAGCACAGTTTTGTAAAAAATGAGCGACTATCAGATAAGATTTTATAAATATATTTAAATTATATGCGGGACAATATGCTAGAGCCTGTTTATCTTTGTTAATGATTAAAATCGCCTATTGCTCAAAAATAACACAAAGATAAACAGGCTCTAGCCGTTATCCAACTGCTCAGCCAGACCAATAAGAATGTCTTCCGGGCCTCTAATATAACAAAGCCGATATAGGTTATTGTATTTTGCTATTTCACCGACCAAGCTAACATTGAATTGCGCTAGATTGCTAAGCGTTTCATCAATATTGTCCACGGCAAACATAATTCGTCGAATCCCAAGCTTATTGACTGGTGTATTTTTGTTTTCAGCTTTTGCAGATAATGGTGAAATAAACTCAGCAAGCTCAATTTGGTTATGACCATCTGGTGTTTGCATCATAGCTATTTTATTGCTTACACCTTTAAGCCCGAGGACTTTATCTACCCAATCTCCGGAAACTATGGTTTCTCCTGCAAGATCCATCCCTAGCTTTGTGAAAAATGCTTTAACTAATTCAATATCCTGTACAACAATAAGTACATTGTCCATTCGTTTGATCGTCATTTTATACGCCTTAATTGTTCACAAAAAGTCACTAGGGCCTTAAGTTAACGCCCAAATTAAACCGGCAGCGGAAACAAAGGCCTTATTTCAACCGTTCCTTTTTTGGCCGGAGGCAGTCGACCGGCAATCTCTAAAGCTTCATCTAGATCGCTCACATCAATAATAAAATAGCCTCCAAGCTGCTCTGTTGTTTCGGCAAACGGGCCGTCAGTGATGATTCGTTTACCATTACGCAACCTTACGCTGGTTGCTGTTTTAACAGAATCCAGCGGAGAGGAAGCTATCCATTTGCCTTGTTCAGCCAACTCGTTTGCAATTGCCATTGACTCTAACATACAGGCTTTGCCTTCTTCTTCTGTCCAGTTATTTTCGTCACTGTAAATAAGCAGCATATATTGCATACTAACCTCTTCATGTTTAAGTTATTCAATCCAAATAGCGACAATAATATTGCCGCTGTTTACCAAGTTCTACTCAGTTGCATCCGGCAGCATTACCATCCAGTTAATACCAAATTTGTCCTGAACCTGACCATAAAGAGGAGACCAGAAAGTGGGCGTTAATGGCATTAAAATTTTACCTCCATCAGCGAGTGCATTAAAGATGCGTTCGGCTTCGCTCTTTTCTGCTAAGGTTAACGCAATACTGAAGCCACTGCTTTGTTCATCGGCTGAGCATCCGTCTGATGCAAAAATCTCAGTATTAGCCACTTTAAACTGAGCATGCATTATTTTATTTTCTAAACCCACAGGTACCATATTTTCCGGTAAAGATTCTGGGGCATCACTAAATCGCATTAAAAAGCTGACCTCAGCACCTAAATGCTGTTTGTAGTATTCAAGCGCGTCTTCACAACGCCCATAAAAGAATAAATAGGTATTCACAGCTGCATTTTGCATTGCAATTTTTTGTTTAAGCGCATTTTCTTTTTCGGCAACCTCTCCGTTAGGATCGGCATCTTCAAAGTCGCTCATTTCATAAAAACTGCGGATTTCAATATCCGATGCTTCATACATAGGATTGGGACATTTTTTGACCCATTCTATTGCGTGTTCCATAGAGTCAACTTGCCAAATCCAGTAGCCTGCAAGTAACTCGTTAGTTTCAGCAAACGGGCCTTTAGTGACAGTGCGTGTATTGCCATCAAATCTGACTCTGTAGCCTTCACTGGTTGGTTTTAATCCATCACCGCTTTGCATAATGCCTGCTTTCACCAGCTCTTCATTATAAGTCGTCATTGCATTGAGTAATTCTTCCGTTGGCATTTCACCCGCTTCCGAACTTTTTGATGCTTTTACTATTACCATTACTTTCATTATCTTTCTCCTTAAAGTTATAGATTAACTGCCTGACTGCGCTCTAAAATTTTTTGATTCATGATTGCATCCGCCGGACGTATTTCAAACCCACCCGCGGTGATTCCAGGATGTTTAGACACAAGAGTTATCGCATGATTTAAATCATTAGCTTCTAACAATAAAATGCAACCTAACACTTCTTTGATTTCAGCAAATGGCCCGTCCGTTACATTTACCCGACCATTTCTTAGTTTAAGCGTAACTGCATTTTGTGCGCTGCGTAGCGCCTCGCCTGAAATAAAATGCGTACTGCGACGCAGTTCATCATCGTAATCTAAGCAAATTTCAGTGAAGTTTCATTTTTTCTCCTTACCATTAGTTAAATCAAAATACATTGATATATTTATCTATTAGTCGAACGGCAAACACTAAAATCGACAATGGACGGTGAAAAAATTGATTAAAATTTAAAATTAATCTTTAGTTATTGAAATTAATTACTTTTATTTTTAAGGCTGGCTAATTTTTTTTGGATTAGTCTTTGTTCGGGTGCCTGTTTTGCCAACTTCAACGCCTGCTCAAATGCGTTTTTGGCCTGCTCAGGTTGTTCGGCGCGTTTATAGAGTTCGCCACGCGCACAATGTAATAAATGATAATTGGCAAGCTCCGAAGAGTGCTTGAGTTTGTTTAGAATATTGAGACCTGCTTGTGGGCCATCACGCATTGCAATCGCTACAGCTTGATTCAATTCTATAATCGGCGAGGGTTCGTTGTTCAGTAATATACCGTACAAAGCAATAATCTGGTTCCAATCCGTATCTGCTGTGCTAGATGACTGAGCATGTACAGCAGAAATGGCTGCCTGAATAGTATAAAAACCGAATTGTTTGCTATTTAAAGATTGCTGAACCAAAGCAACGCCCTCAAAAATGAGTGACTGGTTCCATAATTTCCGATTTTGTTCTTCTAATAAAATAATATCTCCGTTCTGATCAATTCGTGCATCGCGGCGAGACTCATGCAATAACATTAACGCTAATAACCCCATGACCTCAGCATCGTTAATTAACGTTAAAAGTAACCTGTTTAGACGAATCGCTTCATAGGTCAGCTCGTTGCGAATAACAGAATCACCGGCAGAGGCGGAATAACCTTCGTTAAATACCAAATAAATCACCGACAGCACTGAATCGAGCCTTTGTGGTAATTCATGGATAGTTGGAATCACATATGGAATTTTTGCATCACGAATTTTATTTTTACCACGGACAATTCGCTGCGCCATAGTAGATGTCGAGGTTAAAAATGCACTGGCAATTTCTTCTGTCGTCAACCCACAGACTTCACGCAAAATTAATGGAATTTGTACTTTAGGGTCAATTGCCGGATGACAGCAGGTAAAAATGAGTCTTAATTGATCATCTTCAATTTCCTTTTGAGAAATCGCCTGATTATAATCGGCTAGCGCTTCGGTGAGTTTGATTAGTTCAGGTGCCAATGCTTGAAAACGTCTGCGGCGACGAATAATATCTATGGCTTTATGCCGCCCGGTTGAAATCAACCAGGACGTTGGATTATCCGGTAAATTATCAGGTTGCCAGAGTTCAAGTGCACTGGTAAACGCCTCATGCATTGCCTCTTCAGCCAAATCAAAATCACCCAATAAACGAACCAGTGTTGCCAGCACCTTTCGGCTATTTTGTTTATATAAATCAGCAATTTGATTATCGTTATGCTTTGAATTTATCATGACTCGCCTAATCTAAAACATCACTCTGGGATGAGCGGAATATGCTTGTCCTTTGGTTTAGTGATAGCTGTCTTTCGTCAAATACATCATCTAATTTTGCTACATGCGCAAAAAGTGAATGGTTAATTAACTGTAGCTTGCCATATGTAACGTTCAAAACTTCAAGCAAAACGGTTTTTTGGCATCTAGCGCCTGCACTGTTATATCACCCACGTCCAGCTCGGTAAGCCCGACCAGCAGAATCATTGTACTCGCAGACAAACGCTGAGATATCAGTTGGGTTAACTAAAATTTGTGTCCGCATACCGCTCAATACCCTTTCACATAAGGCCCGCATAAATGCCGATGATGCATGGCTAACATGAGCAAAGCGTTACCTAGGCGACTTCCCAAAATCAAGTTGACTGCCTAACCACTAATCGGGGTTCAAATACAATACATTCAGCTTTTTCTTCCGGTTTGGTTTTAAAGCTTTTAAATAACAGTTCAGCCGCTTCACTGGCGATGGCTTTAGTAGGCTGAGCAGCTGTGGTTAGTTTGGGCCAAGTTTGACGTGAAAACGGGTTATCTTCAAATCCGGCAATCGCCAGATCGTTTGGCACATCCAGATCATTTAAGCGGGCAGCAAAAAGCGCCCCGGCGGCAATTTCATCATTACAGGCAAAAACGGCCGTCGGTTTGCCCGCCATTTTTAACATTCTTTTACAGGATTCAACCCCGGATTCAAATGAATATTTCCCATCAAAAATCCAGGCCGGGTTTAATGGAATACGATATGCACTCAGTGCTTCTTTGTATCCGGCTAGACGCTGTTGGCTAGACTGATGAGCATGATCACCACTGAAAAATGCGATAGATTGATGGCCCCGCTTAATTAAATGCTCGGTAATATGATAGGCGGCCGTTTTGTCGTCCACCAATACACTCGGAATATCATTTGATTGGCTCTTTTTCTGGCCAGACAAAACATTGACCAGTTTAATTCCACTGGCTTTAATCATCTCAATAACAGACTGCATTTCAGACAAAGGCGGTGTCAGAATTAAACCGGATATTCTTGAATGTTTTAACATTTGAGCCAATTCAGCCAGTGAATCAGACGATTCAATATTCACCGGGTGTATCAACAACTCAAAATTATTTTTTTTACAGGCCTGTAAAATACCATTTTGCATATCAATTACATAATAAGCATTGGGGTTATCGTACACCAGACCTATCATGTAGGCTTTATTGCCGGCAAGACTGCGAGCTGATTGGTTAGGCTGGTAGTTGAGTTGTTTGGCCGCCGTTTTTACTTTTTCTACGGTTGCTTGCCTGACACCAGGTTCATTGTTCATCACTCTGGATACGGTTTTTATAGATACACCTGCCAGTTCAGCAACATCGTTAATTGTTGTTTTCATGGTAATTTAGGACTGTTTGTTAATAGCTCACATTCTGCCTGTTTTTAAAGAAATAACAAATCTAATCTCCCGACCTCAGTATTATCCGGATTAAAATTGAGCCGGGGTTAAACGCCCTGAATGATGAAAAGATAAACCAGTCTCTGCTAAAACTTTTGACAGCATCTGATATTTCTGGAAGAATAAATGACAGCGCTGTCATTTTTTGACACAAGAAATTAAAAAGGTAAATGTAACGTGGCTGAACAAAAATACATTATTGGAATAGATGGTGGCGGTACTAAGTGCAAAGCCAGGCTTTATTCAACCCAGGATGGTTTTTTAAGTGCTGGTCTATCAGGCTCTGCCAACCCGGCAAAACACTATGAAACGGCAATCCATTCTATTGTCGAAGCCTGTCAAAATGCATTGGATAATGCCGGATTATCTCAGCTTAAGCTGAGTGATTTAGATGTAGGTATGGGCTTAGCGGGTGTGAACATTGAGTCATGCAGGCTACAAATGCAAAATTGGCAGCATCCATTCAAATCCTGTTTCATCACAACCGATCTGCATATTGCTTGTCTTGGCGCCAATAACCAGCCTGAAGGCGCGGTTATTATTGTTGGCACAGGTTCATCTGCTTTATTAATAAAAGATGGACAATCAACTATGCTGGGCGGTCATGGTTTTCCGGTTGGAGATTATGGGAGTGGTGCCTGGCTTGGCTTTGAAGCACTCAGATATAGCCTGCGTTCAATGGACGGACTGGTCGAAGCATCGGAACTCAATCAAGCCATTCTTAAATTTTATAATTGCTCTGCAGCAATTGAAGTAGCGGACCTAATGTACAACGCCACGCCCTCTGAATTTGCCAGATTAGCACCCGTTGTCTTCGACTTAGCCGAAAAAGGTGATGTGGCCGCTAAAAATATTGTGCAGTCAGGCGCAGAGCAAATTACTCAGCTCACCAAAAAATTACTGGCGCAGCACCCTGCCCGGCTTTGCATGATTGGCGGTGTTTCTGAGCGCCTTAAACCCTGGTTTGCGCCTGAAATCAGAGCACAAATTCAGTCTGCAATTAATCAACCCGACCACGGCGCTGTGCTGTTTGCGCTGAATCAATTAGGTCTTTCAACTAAGATTTGAGGTACAAAATGATCAAAACTGTTATGGAACAAGAAGCGCGTGAAACGCCTGAGCGTATTAAAAATCAACTGCTCAACAATCAGGCTCAAGCCGAATCATTAGGCGAACAATTAAGAGCCAATCCGCCTAAGTTTGTTTATATTATAGGTCGTGGATCATCTGACCACGCGGGTGTATTTGCAAAATATTTAATCGAAATTGAAGCCGGTGTATCTGTATCACATGCTGCCCCTTCTGTCGCCAGTGTTTACAACAAGCAACTGGATTTATCAGACACTCTGGTATTAGCAATTTCACAATCCGGCCGCAGCCCGGATATTCTGGCACAGTTAGAAATGGCAAAAAAATCAGGCGCAACCACTGTCGCTCTGGTCAATGATGAAACCTCTCCACTGGCAACCGGTTGTGATTACTTATTACCTTTAGGCGCAGGGGTTGAATCGGCAGTTGCGGCCACCAAAAGTTACTTGTGCACACTCTCTGCTATTTGTCAGTTAGTTGCTTACTGGAAGCAAGATCAGGCTATGATTGATGGATTAAATCAATTACCTGAGCAGCTACAAAAAGTCATTGATTCTGAAACTCAACTGACCACCAATCACTTTAAAGACATGCATAATTGTGTTGTACTGGGTCGGGGTTTAGGTTACGCAGTCTGTCGTGAAATAGCCTTAAAACTTAAAGAAGTTTGCTCAATTCATGCAGAAAGTTACAGTAGCGCTGAATTTGTTCACGGTCCGATTGCACTGGCAGGCAAAAAAATTGCCGCGCTCGAAATTGATATCCATGATGAAAGCCGTAAACTTCATCAAATTCAAATGCAGGATTTGGCCGCTCGCGGTTCTGAATTAATCCACTTAAATCAGGTCATTTTTGATTGTCACCCAAGATTGGCACCTGTTTTAGTATTACAAAAGTTTTATGTCGATATTGCCACTGTATCGGTTGAATTAGGCTACAATCCGGATGCGCCAGAAGGCTTAAATAAAGTAACTCAGACACAATAATTATGAAACAGCAATTTCGCCCCCATCGTTTATTTAATGGTAACAGGTTGATTGATAACCCTGTCGTCACAGTCGAAAACGGGATTATTACCGCAATCGACTCCAGCACTCAAAGGCCCCAGGTTATCGAGTTAGATGGTCTGCTGGCACCGGGTTTTATTGATGTCCAGGTAAATGGCGGCGGCGGAATACTGTTTAATAATGAACCAGTTTTGTCCACTTTAATCAAAATGATTGAAGCACATAGTCTTTACGGAACAACCGGCCTTTTACCCACTGTAATAACAGATGATATTACGGTTATGCAACAGGCCGCAGATGCAGTTTCACAAGCCGTAAATCGCCAGATACCCGGTATTATAGGCATTCATTTTGAAGGGCCTCATTTATCAAAACCTAAAAAGGGCGTGCACCCGATTGAACATATTCGCGCAATCGGTGACGCTGAGTGGCAAATATTTAACCGGACAGATTTAGGCGTAAAAATGATTACGCTGGCGCCTGAAAATGTGACGGAACAAGATATTCAAACACTCAAATCTTTGGGTTGGATAGTCAATCTTGGACATTCTAATGCAGATTATGATACAGCTCAGGCCGCGGTAAACGCTGGTGCCGATGGTTTTACGCATTTATTTAATGCAATGTCAGCGCTCACCAGTCGTGAACCGGGTATGGTTGGTGCCGCACTATTAAATGAAGATACTTATTGTGGCATTATCATCGACCATCATCATGTTCACCCACAAGTTGCAAAATTAGCTTACCGCCAAAAAACGTCAGATAAACTGGCGCTCGTCACAGATGCTATGGCATTAATTGGCAGTGAAGAAACCCAATTTCATTTATTTGGTGAAGCGGTTAGGCTGAAACAGGATAAACTGACAATCTCTACCGGACAGCTGGCAGGTTCACATTTGTCTATGTTGCAAGCAGTACAAAACTGTATAAATGACCTAAAACTGCCATTTGAAGAAGTGTTAAAAATGGCATCAAGCACGCCGGCCAACTGGATAAATAAAGCCGATATTCTGGGGAAAATAGCGGTTGGCAGCCCAGCCAACTGGGTCCAGTTGGACGATGAGTTCAACCTGATAGAAACCTGGATAAATGGCCAACCCAGACATTGTATTTATAATGGATCGATTTAAATAAACAAAAAAGCCGGTGACTCATCTCACCGGCTTTTCTTTTATCCGCTAACCATCAAGCAATATCAAAACGGTCAGCGTTCATCACTTTCGTCCAAGCTGCAACAAAGTCTTTAACAAATTTTTCTTTGTTATCATCCTGCGCATACACTTCTGCGTAAGCACGTAAAACAGAATTAGAGCCAAACACCAAATCCACCCGGGTTGCAGTCCACTTCACCGTGCCGGATTGACGATCCCGAATCTCGTACTGATTATCCCCGACAGGGACCCAGCTGTAATTCATATCGGTTAGGTTGACAAAAAAGTCTGTCGTGAGTGCACCTAGATTATCGGTGAATACCCCGTCCTGACTATTGCCATAGTTGGTCCCTAATACACGCATGCCACCAACCAGCACAGTCATTTCATGTGCAGTCAATCCCATTAGTTGGCTGCGATCTAGCAATAACTCTTCAGCAGAAACCACATAATCGCCTTTAAGCCAGTTGCGAAAACCGTCGTGTAGAGGCTCTAGCACATCAAAAGAATCAACATCGGTTAATTCATCTGTCGTATCCCCACGACCCGGTGTAAAAGGTACTTGAATATCAACCCCTGCGGCTTTAGCTGCCTGCTCCACACCCAAGTTGCCACCCAGTACAATAACATCTGCGATACTCGCGCCCGAATCGGCCGAAATTTTTTCAAATTCGCTCAACACTTTTGCGAGTCGCTCAGGTTCATTGCCCTGCCAATCTTTTTGTGGCGCCAGGCGAATACGAGCACCGTTTGCACCACCTCGATTATCGGAACCGCGGAACGTTCTGGCACTATCCCAAGCTGTTGCCACCAGCTCACTGGTACTTAAACCGGTCGCGGCAATTTTAGCTTTTACATCAGCCACATCGTATTGTGTATTACCGGTCGGGATTGGGTCCTGCCAAATTAAGTCTTCAGCAGGTACATCCGGTCCTATATAACGCGCTTTAGGCCCCATATCTCTGTGCGTTAATTTAAACCAGGCTCGCGCAAATACTTCTGAAAAATATTCAGGATCTTTGTAAAAACGCTCTGAAATTTTGCGATATTCAGGGTCCATTTTCATCGCCATATCCGCATCTGTCATAAGCGGCATGCAGCGAATGGAATCATCTTCCACATCAACAGGTTTATCTGCTTCTTTGATATCAATAGGTTGCCACTGCCAGGCACCAGCAGGGCTTTTAGTCAATTCCCATTCGTGATTCAGCAGCATTTCGAAATAACCGTTATCCCACTGTGTCGGTTTGCTCGTCCAGGCACCTTCAATTCCGCTGGTGACTGTATCTCTACCCACACCTCGTTTGGTTTTATTATTCCAACCAAGCCCCTGTTCTTCGATTTCAGCGCCTTCCGGCTCTGCACCTAATAAATCTGCATCCCCGTTACCATGCGCTTTACCAACGGTATGGCCACCCGCGGTCAGTGCAACCGTTTCTTCATCATCCATCGCCATTCTGGCAAAAGTGACCCGGATATCCTGCGCTGTTTTTAATGGATCGGGATTACCGTCTACACCTTCGGGATTCACATAAATCAACCCCATCATTACAGCAGCAAGTGGGTTTTCAAGATCGCGCTCGCCAGAATAACGACTATGTTCATTCGCAGTTGGCGCCAACCATTCTTTTTCAGCGCCCCAATAAATATCTTTTTCCGGATGCCAGATATCAGCCCGGCCAAAGCCGAATCCAAATGTTTTTAAGCCCATAGATTCATAAGCGATTGTGCCTGCATAGGTAATTAAATCAGCCCAGCTAATTTTATTGCCGTATTTTTTCTTAATAGGCCACAATAAACGGCGAGCTTTATCCAAGTTGGCATTATCTGGCCAGGAATTTAACGGCGCAAAGCGCTGATTACCGGTCGCGGCGCCACCTCGTCCATCTGCAACCCGATAGCTGCCGGCGGCATGCCAGGTCATTCGAATCATCAATCCGCCATAATGTCCCCAGTCGGCTGGCCACCAATCCTGACTCTCTGTCATTAAAGCTGTCAGGTCTTTTTTAAAAGCGACAAAATCCAGCTTTTTAACTGCCTGCTGATAGTCAAATGTATCACCCATAGGATTCGTTTTACTGTCGTGCTGATGCAAAATATCCAAGTTAAGGTTTTTTGGCCACCAGTGTGTATTTGATTTACCACTCTCGGTTGAACCTCCGTGCATAAACGGGCATTTACCTTCTGACATAAAATCCACCTTATTAATTAAGTTACTGACATCATTTACAAATTAGTACGAGCGACAGCGCGGTTAACGATCAATATCCTATCCAGTTTTTAATCCTGACCAGCACAACCTGTGCCTCGATAAAATTAAGCATAGTTAATCTTTTTAAAACGACAACAAGGGCTTTTACCTTTTAAATTGTTTAAACGATTGTTTTATTGAGGGGTGGAAAAGATGAAAAGTTTGGCCAAGAGAATAAACCCTGAAAATCGATTCAGGGTTGTAGAGTCTATTTTGTACTTATCCAGATTGCGTGAATAACAGCCGGTATCCAAAATAAAAAACATAAGAGCACATTAATCAATAAGTCTTTGCCCGCACCGCACTTTAGAAATACAGCAACCGGCGGTAATAATATAGATAAAATAATTAAAACCAGTCTATCCATTGTTATCTCCCTACGCGTGATAAAAAAATTGTCTTTAAAAAATAGCCGAACTCAAAGCTTTCAGCAAAATTGGGCAATAGATTTATAGGCATATCAACACATTTACCTGAGTACCACTTCTAATCCGGTTGGGGTGCCATTTTCAACAAATTTATGCAGAGTATTATCAGCCGGTTTTAACAAAGGTGTTCGACCCCAGATAAAACTTTGTTCCTCAACAATGGCTTTATAGGTTTTGTTCAGCGCCATGGCTCTCTCTTTTGAAGGTTTAAGCAACTGATTAATATCGGTATTCAGTGGTTTATAATCCTCATTGGCTAAACGTTCAGCCACGGCTTTAGATTCATCATTCGTTCTATACTCATCGGCGTAACCCGCATTTTGTTTTAAATAAGTCGTATATTCAGGATCGCCACTGCTCAGTCTGCGCTCATGCGTACCTGCGAACCCTTTTTGACTCCAGTGGTACCAGCCTAAATTCATCTGGTTTTTGTTGTATTTACGGGAAAATGCGAACGCGCTGTCAGTAATCGCACTAATACCTGAGTGACACCCCATGCAAAATACAGTTTCTTCATAGGTTTGCGGACGTAAATCACCTTGTTTATCTTCAATAAACCCTTGCAGTTTCCAGCCAATTCCGGTTTGCAGACCTTGCTCGGCATCCCCTCTGAACTGACGTAAACGATCTGGAAAATCATTTTTTTCTTTAATTTCACCTAAACCGGCATTTTGCAATTGACCATAATTATTCCAAAGGAATTTTTTGCTATAGCGAATTTCTTTCATGCGATCGCCCATTCTGAGCTCTCCGCTTTGATCAAAATCTAAGTATCTGAGCGTATGCATAAATTCGGTACCTAGCGGATATAAACGGGCAGCCATTTTAATATCATCATTATCAAACGCTTGTTTAGCTTTACCCACATAGGACATAAAAATGTTTTGTTTCGGGGCCCACTGGTACTTTATTTTGCTGGCTAGGCCAAGCTGACCGTTTTTGTCTAAATCGACCTGATAAATGCGCTCATCGACCTCTGCTATGGTTAAATCCTGCTCTTTTATCATAGATTCAACCACCGCCAGATTAATGGTATAAACTTCGGCATCAAACTGACCTTGCGCATTTTGCTGATAGAGTTTGGGCAAACGAATCAATACATCACCTGTTTGGCCGTTAGTAGGTAAAAAGCTGCCAGCCAGTGGCGCATAAGCAAATGCTCGCCAGCCGGTATATTGGTTGTCCGGTGTCCGGTCATATCCCTGATTATCAAAATTAAAATAGCTATCTGGCACAAAACCATCCCACTTGCCATTTTTATTGGCATCCCAGGCCTGATTGGCTAAATCGTTTAAACGTTTTTGTACTAAAATTTCACCCTGCTCATTAAAATAATTAGATTGTTTAATATACTGACTGATTTCCTGATCGCTGATTTTAGCGGTCATAGGACTGAAATCTCTGAACAGGTTTTTCCAGCGGTTGGTTTGCGTATAAGCCGCAGTAAACCCATATTCCAATTGTAAATCGACATCATTAAAGTGATTGGGTCGGGTCGCTTTACCATGGCAGGCAAAACAGGAGTTATAGGTTTTACCCGCTTCGTCTTCGGTTTTGACATAACATTGAGCCGGAATATAAGCCGACTCATTGTATAAAACATCATCCCTTGAATAGCTTTGATTTTCCAAAAAATCAGCAGGTGCTTTTGCCAATTGGGCCAAACTGTCGGCTTTTGCATTCGTGTTTTCACTGGTGGATGAATGAAGATTTTGCTTGATATCTCCGGATTCGGAAAAACAAGCTGACAATAAAAACAAGGTTGCACAAGACATTAATAGATGTTTCATACCTAACAACTCAATAAAATAGATTAACGGATTTATATAAAAAATTGGGAGGTGTAATTAACACCTCCCAATTAAGACTAACGAACGAATGTGACAGGATTATTTTTCCTGTTGAAATTTAAACGGACCAATATAACCGACTTCAGATGCTGAAGAATCCCCTGCTGGATGCTGGGTAACTGCGGTTAAATAACCAAATCCATTAATATCTTTATGCCAGAACGGAGAAGTGGTTTCTGCACCGCGTGGTGTTGTAAAAATACGGGTTAATGTGCCTTCGTCTAAATCATAATTCCAGATCATATTGTTGATATGTGAGCTGGTATCTTCACCAATAATTAGGCTGTTTGATTCAGCTAAATAAGTGACATTGTCAGGAGAAGCAATTGACGTAACATCGCAGCGGTTACCGGCATATTCACTGTCTTCTGCATAGTTAGCTGGCATACCCGCTACGAGCGTAGACAAGTCATGAGCCACATAATCTGAACCAATTTCGTTGTCTGCACCAACCCCTAACTCATAAACCGCACCACAAGGATTGTATTCAACACGAATGTCGTTATTACTACCAATATCATAGCTGTCTCGTGCTTCACCGCCACGAGCAAAATCTTCCATACCGCGAGCGACTTCAGACATAGCTAAATACAGTTTGCCTGCTTTTGCGTTAAAACTGATACCTTCTTCTTTACGGAATTCAGTCGTTGCGCCTTTGTATGATGCAAAGCGACGTGTTTCTAAACGAGAAGCGACTTTCTCGTCTAATTCATTAACTTCACCATCATTATTAATGTCTAATAACTGCACACATTCATGGCCAGCCGAGGTATTGATAGACGTGAAGTTTTCAGGACAAGAACCATCTTCGTTAGCAGCTGTCATTTCAAAAATGTCAGATAAATGAGGTTTGTCAGCAACAAAAGGGCGAATTTCTTCATTGCTTGCATGACCTAAGCTTACCCAGCTTAAATCTGCCGCACCTGTGCTTTCACCTGAAGTTTGGTTCCATTTAACCGCATACAAAGTACCTGCGCTTAAGTCAGTTGCTTCATCGGCAACAAACATGTAGAAACCACCGTTGGTACCATCGTCTGATAAATAAACGGTTTTGTTGTCCGGCATAACATAAGCCAGCTCATGTGCAAAACGGCCCATGCTGTAGTGTTTAGTATAAACCGCTTCACCGTCATCTGTAATATGCACTTCAGGTGTCCAGCCATAATAATAAGGGCTCGCCATATTCATATCACCGCCCCAGTAAGGCGCAACCGCATTGTAATAACCATCGTCAGTTAAGTTATCTTCGGTTGTAACCGTCAGGTGACCACTTGGCTCATATTCTTCTGAACCTAAATGAGACTGCCATGGTGTCGTTTGACCGGCACAATGTACCCAGCCACCAAATTCATCTTTTTGGCTAATAAATTCCAAGGTGCCTTCGACCGGGCTTAACATACCCATTTGATCCTGAGCCAATTCCTGCACATACATAGAGCCAACCTGACATTCAAATTGTGACACCATGTAAATTTTGCCATTGCGCTGTAATAAGCTGTTGTAATCAAGACCAGAACCTAAGGCTTCGTCACCACCGGTACAGGTGTATGCACTACCATCTTCAAACGTGATTACCTGATCCTGATAATCTTTGGATACACCAAACTGTTCACCGGTAATTTCATCTTTGTAATAGGTTTTCATAATTGGCTGATAGTTAATAGACTGCACTTCACCATTCACGACAACCTCACGGCTTGAGCGTACTTGATCCTGAGCAGACTCAGTAAGCGGAACCGCTAATTCAGAAAACGATAAACTAACAGACTCTTGTACTGGTTGTTCGTCTTTCTTATCGTCATCATCGCTTGAACAGCCCACTAAAGCGACTGAAATAGTCGTAGCCAACAAGCTCATTTTTAAAAGGTTGGTTTTCATTTTTATCTCCGTTTAGATATTTTTGCGGCTTTAAACTGATAAAGCCGCTTAAAATTAAAGTTTTATAGTAGGAAGTTTTTTCTTCTAATCATGGCCAGCACAAAGCCCGCAATGACAAATAAATAACCTGAAGCACCGCCGCCTGAATCCTGATCCTCTGTTTCTGCTTTGCTTTGTGTTTCTGTGATGGCTAAATCCATCCAAACCAATCTATGGTCTGAAGATGATGCTCTGTCGGCCACCAAATAAGCTAAATCAGTTTCCGGAGTCGGCCAGAACACATTGCCCTGCTCCACTTTTAAACCCGATTCAGAAGGCAAAACATAGTCAGCCCGCATTGCCCAGGACGCTGTATGAAACGCAGCTAATGGATTGTTTTTTGCATTTTCGATCCCGCCATCAGAAGACGGTGCATAATCTGCGTTGATATGCTCGTTTAATAACAACTGGTCAATAGTGCCCGGATAAGCATCACCTTCAATGGATGCATTTAAATCACCGGCAATAACAAAACGGCTACCTTCAGCTAAGCCACCGGTCTCGCCCATATCATCATAAATATAATCAGATGCTTCACTATCGACATAATCAGCCCAAAAACGAATCTCGTCATGATTACGACGACCATTTCTGTCTTCTTCGCCGTCAAAGGTAGGGGGTGTAGGATGGCTGGCTAGAATATGTAAGGTTTCACCGTCTTTAATAACCGGGATATCCCAGTGCGTTTTTGAAGAGAGTCTGAACTCAGCCGTTTCTGCTTCGTTGTACCAGTTGCTGCCGGTTTGAGGATCAGTTGGCATCAGATTGCCCGGCATATCTTTCCATAAGAAGTTTTGGAAAGTACGTACATTGTCTTCATCAATGGGCAAACGAGATAAAATAACCATCGCATAATGCCCCGGGAAACGACCAAAACCATAAGCATCATCCTGAGTGCCTGTCGCTTCACCATCATTATTTAAATCAAAGCTGGTCGGCTCACCTGTATTGGATGGCGCAACATAAAAATAGGGGTAGTCAATTGACAGAACATCTTCATGCTGAGCAATATTCAGATACTGCGAAATAAACATTTCAACACCTGAATTTGTATCAGCAATGTAGTCAAACTCATTTAATACAATCACATCCGGGCGGATACGCTGTATAATCTGTGCGGTATTTTTAATTTGTTGATTATCACCTGACGCTAATTCATCCGCCAGAATTTGCGAGCCTTGTGTATCCACGTCTGTTGATGTGTAATTTTCGGCTTCCATACTGACGTTAAAGGTTGCAACCCGGATATGTTCATCAGATTGTTTCTCTTTAACAATATATTTAGGGGGCGATTCAAAGGCTTCAATGATAATGTCACGACTCACCACTTGTGTATTATTGTCAGCATCGGTTACCGTTAAATTGACTGCATATTCGCCGGCAGAAAAGGTGTGGCTTAATTCGGCGCCTTGAGCCGTTTCACCATCGCCAAAGTCCCAATCAAAACTATAGCCTTCACCTGCACCACCGTATGCATAAGCCAAAAACTGGATAGCTTCGCCTTCTTCTGCTTCTTCGGCTGACATAACCAGACCCGCTTGTACCTGAGATTGGTAATTTTCTGCGGTTACTTCAACAACCACATCATCTATATACCAGGCACCGTTATTACCGGCTTCATCTGCACTTGTTTGGTACTGATATGCGAAATATAAGGTTTGGCCTAAATAAGCCGATAAATCAATATCCCCTGAGGCTTCAAAATCTGAACCACTTGAGCCCTGACCATCTTGCGGTAAGCTTGGGTTTAAATCTGTCCAGGTCGCTTCTTCTGGAGCCATACCCGGCATATAATCGGTTGAGGCTTTCAGCGCTAAATTTTGACCATCAAAGCGCACACGTGCAGTAAACTTTAAAATAGCATCTGTAATCGCGACATCAGTTAAATCAATTGCTGGCGAAATCAACCAGTCATCACTGTTACCGTCGGCACCATAACCATTCATCACAGCTGAAGTCACACCACTATAGCTGTCATGATTCCAGTCTTTACTGCTGGCAACATTCACCGCTGTAAACTGGCCATCCAGACCATACTCAAAATCTTCACTAAAAATTTGCACTGCGCTGACTGGCTGCATAAAGGCAGCTGAGAGTGCAACAGCGATTACTGCTTTACCAAACATCCTAAAACCCCGTGAATTATATCAAATAGTATTAATTACCAATATGCTAAGCAGGTCAGGTTAAAGTTAGATGACTGTTCAGTTGCATGTTGCGGACAGTTTAATGACAAGTGTTGATTATTTGCCCAGAGTCATTTTTACCAAAAAGTGACATCAGGGGTGTGCGTGGTACAATTTGTCAGCGAATGCGCAATTCAATCCAGTCATACAAAAGAGTAAATACAGTGAGCAAGTTAGAAAAAGACGTTTTATTATTTGATTTAGACGGCACCCTTATTGATAGTGCGCCCGATCTGGCACTGGCCGTTAATGATACTTTGGTTAAACTGGGCAGAGATCCGTTTCCGGAAACTGTGATCCGTGGCTGGGTTGGAAATGGAGCTAAAATACTGATTGAAAGAGCGCTCAGCGGCAGTCAGCAGATAGCCGATGATTTAGATCCTAAGCTTGCAGAACAGGCGCTGGAAATTTTTCTCGACAGTTATCAAAACAATATCTGTATTCATACCTGCTTATACGACGGCGTTTTGGAAAGCTTAAAAACACTCAAAGCACTTGGTTATAAACTGGCGGTGGTCACCAATAAACCAGAACGCTTTATTGAACCTATTTTAAAAGGGCTTGGCTTAATCGACTTATTTGAGGTCTTAGTTGGCGGCGATACCATCGCAAATAAAAAACCAGACCCGCATCCGCTTCATTTTGCCTGTGAACAAATGGGCGTTGCGATTGACCGATGCTTAATGATAGGAGATTCACGCAATGACATTCTAGCCGCAAAAGCAGCTGGCACCCCGAGTGTTGGTCTGACTTATGGTTATAACTATGGTGAAGATATTGCAATCCATAAGCCTGAGTGGGTATTTGATAATTTTGCTGATTTATTAGGCATTTTATCGAAACAGGAACCACAAGCTCATAAAGATTAATACTCATAAAACGATACTAAATAATAGCGCTTGAGCGGGAATGCCGGCCCGCTCAATGCCCTAAGCTGCAGTTGGTGACACAGCCCGCATTAGTTTTTGTTAGGCTTATACGACTGCGCCATTATCTGGGTAATGAATCTATCTAGCCAATTCGACCGTGCCATTTATCTAATGCAACTTTAACACAAGCCCAATGATTAAAATTAGATATATGTCGTTCATTATTATGAAATTCAAAAGTTTTAGTTTTAAGATTGAATGTAGAAATTAGTTGCCTTATAAATTTGAGCTTATCTTTATTCAACTTTTGGGATTCTGCATCAGTTAAAATAATATTTTCAGAGTAACTGCCAAACCCCACCTCTTGATGTAAAGACAAGAAGTTACGCCCCATATCGTCCAGATAATGAACATACTCATAAGGATGCAAGCTTATCACTTCGATATTTTTTGGTTCAATTATATTCATTTGTTTTCTAAGCATATAACGGGACTGTAGAAAAACCCCGCCCTTAAAAAATTATCGTTCGCTACGTTAAAAAGATTTACCGACTCAATGGTGAAATCTATCAAGATGTTGCGCAGAAACGCGTTTTTAGTCTATTTATTGAATAAAAATTTAACAGTTAAATTCCCAGAGTTTTTTCTACAAGCTAAACTCCTTTGGATGCCGACGTGCGCTTTATGCGCTGTCGCTCTGCCAAAACTTGATAACTATATTACCACCAAAACCATAATCGACTTCCTTTGGTGCCAATACTAAAATCCCCCTTACTTTCAGGAATACCTAAAATAGCTTGTAATAACATGGGCATATTTTCATCATCGAATCGAAAATGCGTTTTTCCACCTTCGGATTTAATGCTCCAGACGTCGTCCTTAGAAACCACCATCTTTGTATCGCTAATTGCTTTAGCTGAACTGTTTGGTACACCCAGTTGTTGGTGAGTTGGTTGAGTTAAATTAACTGTGCGATGAAAACGGCTATCCAAATGAGTTAAAGCGCTAATAAGCTCTGCTAAAGAAGATGCTCCGGCTTTATCGCAATGCAAATGCCAGCCTGAATAGTTCTTTGGATTACCTTCGTATCTCCAAAGGTACACTTTTCCTTTTTGGTTCCACTGATTTAGATGCATGGTTACAGTTCACACTTTAGTCTTCATTCACAATGAGTATTGTTTCCATAAAGTTTTGAATGTTTGAGTACACCTTGTAAAAACTGAACTTATCAGCATGAGTTAAAAACGCCACTCTATAAAATTAAACCAAGAAAAAAGGCTGCTCTATCATCTCAGCAGCCTTTAAATATCAACTTTTTAATGATTTACAGTTTAAAGCTGGAGACTAGTCCTCTGAGTGTTTCTGCCAGTTTGTTGATATTACTGGCGTGTTCGTTACTGATCTGAGCCTCTTCACCCACGCTTTTAGCCGAATCATCAATAGAGGTAATGTTCTGGCTTACATCTTCAGCAACCACGCTTTGTTCTTCGGCTGCGGTTGCTATTTGATCCGCCATTGATTTAATCACTTCAACTTGTTCCCGAATTGAGTCCAGTGATGCATTGGTTGTATTAACTTTATCAACGCTATCCTGAGCCAAACTCTGGCAGGTATCCATTACAGTGACCACCCGCTTTGTACCCTGCTGAAGTTTATCTATCATGGTCTGAATTTCACCGGTAGATTCTTGCGTACTTCGCGCCAAGGTTCTGACTTCGTCAGCCACTACGGCAAACCCTCTGCCCTGCTCACCGGCTCTGGCTGCCTCAATGGCTGCATTGAGTGCCAGTAAATTGGTTTGCTCTGCAATACCTTGTATAGTCGTTAATATCTGACCAATATTCGTGCTGTCTTTAACTAATACTTCAATTTCATCACCGGTTTTTTCAATTTCTCCAGCAAGCTGATGAATACTGTTAACCGTTTCATCGACCACTAATTTACTTTGCTCTGTGTCCTGAGCGACCCGGTTGACTGAGTTGGCGGTATTGCCAATACTTTGTGCTACATCATTAGCCGAGGCTGTCATTTGGGTAATAGCAGCTGCCGCCATAGACAAGTGCTCTTTTTGCGCATTCATGCCTGCACTGCTTTTGTTCGCTGAATCTGCAGAGGCTTTAGCCGCATCGCCTAACGCATGACTGCAGGTATCAATTTGCTTGATTAATTCATGTAAATGCTCAATGAAATAATTCAGGCTTTTTGCCATCGCGCCGATTTCATCGTCGGATTTAACATCGAGGCGCTGGGTTAAATCGCCTTCACCTTGCGCTAAATCTTTAAGTACCTTAACTGTGTAACTAACCGGTGATAATACTTTTTTAAGCAATAGGGTTAATAAAATTACGGCGGCGGCTATCCCCAGAATACCAAACACAATACTGCTTAGAATAACCTGGTCTGAACCTTCGCTAACCAGCCCGGTGAGTTCAGCCACCGGCTTACTGACAACCGACAAAGGCAGCACCATCATGACTTTCCAGCCACTTGCCTTGTCCCCGATTAAAACCGGTGCAACGGCATAAATTTTATCATTTTCAATTTTAACGCTGGCTTGATTATTTTGACCCAGAGTTTGCATGATAGCCTGCACATCATCTGATTCTGCCGCGGCCAGTGACTGGCCAAGACTAGCTTTATTCCGGGTATCTCCGGCGATAATACCGCTTTGACTGACAACAACAATGTCACCGGCACCCTGATAAACATTTTCATTATTATGTTCAGCAAACAGTTGAATAAAGGATACGCTGATATCTACCCCGGCCATACCAATAAAACGACCATTCTCAAGTTGAGGCGCAACTATGCTGGCCAGGAGGACTTTTGAGCCATCAATTTCATATAAATACGGGTCGGTCACACAGCCTGTTTTTTGCTCTTTTGGACACAGATAATATTCGCCCGCTCTAACGCCGTTTTTATCTCTGGTTTGATCTTCATAACCAATCAGAGCGTCTAATCCCATCCCGGAATCAGTTCGGTAAACATAAGGAATAAAGCGCCCGCTATCATCACTCGCAGTCGTTTTATCATTAATATATGAGCTGTCCAAACCATCAAACGCATTTGGTTGGTAAGCTGCATATAAGCCAAGAATATCCTGATTGCCTTTTAATTGCTGGTTTAAAATTTCAAGCGAGTAAGGCCTTAACATCTGACGTTCTATCGAAGACTGCTTTAACGCCATTAAAGTTGCTGCATTGGTTTTTGCAATTTCCATTGCACCCGACAGTTTTTCTGAAATCGCCTTAGCCTGAAATTGCGTCATATCTTTAATTTGGGCTAACACGGTTTTTTCTATCGTCGCAGTGGCGGACTGATTGATTTCAGTTCGCGTACTTACGCTGGTCATGTAATTAATACTAATAAGAGCAACAACCACAATAAACAGGCATGCGGCTGCAGCCGCACTAATTCTGAACTGCAACGAATTGGCCATTAGTTTTCTCGCTTGATCACATTAGTTAATTTAAACAGGCTGAATTTGGAAACGGCTACTGATGCCAAAATTGAGAGCAGGGTATGCTGAACAGATACCGGGTTCAGACAACGCCATTTACCAGATTAGCCAAATGGTAGTACAACCCGCATTGGTGACTTTTATTAATTTAGTTGAAAATATAAATATTTGCGAGCTATCTTTTCTCTATTTAATGTGGAGCGGTCATAAAAGCGTCTAATGGAAAGACAAGATCCGGCCTGAACACACATTTCTTGGACAAAAATGCGAGCAATTAGGGGTAATCACCAAGTAAATGACTAATATTCATTATTATAACTCAGGCCGACCCACTCTCTTGTTTTAATCTGTAAGCGTCTTAGCTGGTATTTGGGTGTATTCAAACCAATCAAATTGCGCCGTATTTTGGCTTAACTGATTGTTACTGCTCGCGTATAAACCTATTCCGGCACCGTTAAACTTGTTAATTTTACTGTCTGAAATCACCTTTAAGTTAAAAACTGTGTCCAGCGTTACCATGGACTCTTCACTGCCACCATAACTAAATTGAAGGTCCAGTCCGGAAGCACGCGCTTTCAGGTATACCTTATCTGCCGCGTATGGGATGCGCGCAACTACCTCTTTTTGACCATGATACTTGCGGGTTAAGAGCAGTTCATTATTGCCTTTAGTAAACATAAAGTAGCTTTCTGAATTTCGGTAGATAGCTAAACCCGCCTGTTCATTCGGCTGATCAGTTGAAAAAGTAACCAAGGTTTTAGCCTGAAAGTGGTGATCGCGGATTTTTTGCAGTACTAGAGCGCTGCTCATGTGATTGTCCAGCGTTTGAGGCTGCAAGCCTAAAACCAATTTCCCCTGATCTATCCGGTAAAAGCGACCACGGCCGGAAGCGCGAGGTGCTCTGATAAAATGCCAGTTTATGCCGAGCTCACGGGTATTAAATTCGTCCCGGATGTCGCCTGAATTGACTGGCGTCCAGGGTAAGTCCGGTCTTGATTGGCGTATTAATACTTTGCCTTGGCCGGGATTAAAAATAGGCGTGTCATTTTCAAATTCTACTTTAGCTAAAAATGTTTCTCTGGCCAAAGGCACTTCGCCATCCAGCAACCTCATCCCCAATAATACAGCCCACCATTCTCCGGTTTGCGTTTGTACTAAATCCGCATGGCCAATGGCTTTTATCGGATAATTTTGGCCAAGGTGTCTATGCGTCAAAACTGGATTAATTTGATCGGCTACATAGGGCCCCATCACATTATCAGAGTGATGGACAGAGATTGCATGATAAATATCGGTACCGCCTTCAGCTTGCATCAGCAGGTATTTGCCATTTATTTTATAGATATGCGGTGATTCCGCATATCTTGCATTATTCGCATGGCCGTAGGTTAGGATTTTACGTTCGCCAATAAATTTATTGTTATTCAGATCGATTTGTTGTGTCCAAACCGCGACTTGAGCAGGCCAATCTTTTTTAAAGTTCCAGTCATTGCCTGAATAATAGGCTTTTCCATCGTCGTTCCAAAATAGTGATGGATCTATCCCCGGCGCATCTTTTATCCAAACCGGATCGGACCATTTTCCTTTTGGATCCTTTGCTGTGATATAAAAGTTTCCGCCGCATTTTGAACAGGTACTGGTTATATAAAATAAACCATCGTGATAGCGAATGGTTGGCGCCCAAATACCTCTGAAATCAGGCAGTTGGTCAAAATTAAATTGAGTACCATCTGAAACTGCGTGATTAATCAGCTCCCAATTGACTAAATCTTTGCTGTGGTATATGGGTAAACCCGGAAACCAGACAAATGAAGAATTCGTTAAATAATAATCATCATTAACACGAACAATTGAGGGATCAGGTGAAAAGCCTTTCAATATCGGATTTTCGAATTGAGTAGGCACTGAGTTAGCATAGACGTACATTGTGAAAATACCCGTCAATACAAATGACAATGCAACCCCACACAATTTTTTTAATAAAGAGAGTTGCATCACTTCCCGAAAGAAAGGCATAAAACATACACTCATAAATTAGTACCTAATATTGATTGTTTGCAATTTCTGCGAAAATTAAATTAACTTTTCTGTACGGGTCAATTGAATCAATGCCCGTCACAATTCCTACGCTTTCTATTCAGATGACCTGAAGGTTAACGTATTATCTAATTAAAAATACTTACATCCAGTTAAAAATACTAGAGCCTGTTTATCTTTCGAGTACCAATATTGTTCTAACTGAGCGCTTTCAAATCGCGGCGAGAGGGCAATAGAGCTGACTTTGCAGTAGCATAAAGTCTTTATCTCTGCTTTATGAAGCGTACTATACTTCAATCGATCTACTTTGTATAAAAACCATATGGACTGCAAAAAAAACGAACGCTAAAGCTCTGCTGTATCTAGACTTTACATTGCAATAAGCATGCAAAACTAATTTAAAAGAGAGGACAAAAAAGGGCAAGTGCTTCACTTGCCCGTTACAATCTAGAAAAGTAAATTTTTGTTAATTAAGAGTAATCCCGGAGCCGTAAGCAAATAGCGGCACCTGGCTATCATTGCTCAAAGCCGGATCTTGCTGCTCGACCCTTTGCATTGAAGCGGGTAGCTCAAATGGCAGCCGGCCTTTTGCCTGAGCACGCCCCAAAATAACATCCAGTACAGCCGCATCGCTGGCGCCAAAATTAGCCATAACTACATCAGCTTTGTCGATAATATTCGTTAATATCGCAGGGCGCCCCATATAAACAGAGATAACCACAGGAATATTGTTTTCATTCGACAATAACAAATCATAAGCCGGGTCACCTGGTTTAAAGTTTATACGCCCTTCAGCCTGGCGACTGCCAAAAAAATGATTCGGGTGAAGCAACTCTTTTGGGGTTTGTGTACGGACAATGGCCAGATCGGCATCGGCTAACCGGTCAACGACAACCAGTCCTTTTTGCTGGGCCGCATCAACCGATACGCCATGTAAAAATACTTTAGCCGCATTTTTCTGATAAGGAATTAAATTATCCTTATTTTGCAGCAATACCTGGCTTTCTCTTTGCGCTAATTCGGCCTTTTTGACAAATTCAGGTGCGCCAATAATCTTATCTACCTGCGCCGGATCAACATAGGGGTTTTCAAATAAACCCTGCTTAAATTTATTGATCATAATTCGCATCACAGATTCATCTAATCTTTGCTCAGATAAAGCACCCTGCTTAACCGCTTCGACTAAAATTTGGCTTTGATGCGTGCCCCCAAACTGGTCTACGCCGGCTTTTACGCCTTTAATATAACGCTCGGCCCGGGTTAATGTTTCAACTCCCCATGGCATGCCAATGTCGGTGAACTTTTGCAACGTCTTAGGATCGATACATTTTTGCCCGCAGTCTTCGGTAATGGCCCAGTCAGATAAGGTAATCCCATTAAACTTAAGCTCATCTCTTAACAGCTCCGTTAGTATTTGTCTATTAAATCCAGCGGCCACCTGCTCAAGAGGTTCGCCGTTTGGTAAAGGCCCTTCTATAATCGGATAAGTCGCCATTACGCCCGCAGTATTAACATTAAAAGCGCCTTTAAACGCATCAATATGAGTTTGCAATTTTTGCCCGCCGACTTTGGCATAACGGCCATAATAATTATGCCCATCTAAGCCTTGCTCTGCTGCACCATAACCAACCCAGTGTTTAACTACAGTTGACACCCCATCGGCTGTCACGCCTTGTTCAGATCCCTGAAAACCGGCAACATAGGCACCCGCGAGTTTACTGACAGCTTGGGCGTCTGAACCAAATGTTTGGTTTTGTCGCGTCCATCTGGGTTCGGTGGACAAATCAGCGGTCGGTGACAGCGCCATATGGATCCCAACTGAACGATATTCCTGGCGTGCGATATCGGCAAACGTATGCAGGGTACTTTCACTGCCCAATGCTCCAAATCCAATGGGTTCAGGCCACTGCGAAAATCCTTCACCAAATGCGTTTGCACCCAGTGTGTATTGAAAGTGGTGGCGAGGATCTGTACTGATAGTCACAGGAATACCTAATCGCTGGCTTTCAGCCAGTGTTTGAACCCGGTTGTTCTGCTTCGCCAGTTCAGTGGGTGAGACTTTAATCCGGGTAATGTAACTGGTAATATTTTTATCAATCAATAATGATTTAAGCGCATCATAATCATACCCCAACGCAGAACTGCCGGTTGCACTGTTAATACCGGGTAAAGTCCCATGCATCATAGTGCCGGCTTTTTCGGCCAGGTTCATTTGAGAAACTAAATCAGCCGCTCTCTGCTCGGGCGTCCGGCGCCAGTCTTCATATATATCCAGCTGATTATTCTGGTTTAAATCTTTAAACTCTAAATTATCAACTTTAAGTAGCGGCTTTACATTAGCCTGAATGCGAACCTGCGTGGCCGGGTTAAGGGTTTGTACATCATTTGCACAAGCAGCCGTTACCGCAATAACCACTGCACTTAAAGAAAAAATTTTCAAGGTTGAACTCATATCGAATTGATTCCTGTCGGTGGTAAAAAACAGGGGAAGATACCGAGTGCATTAATTTGCTGTAGCTAAGCGTCTATCTGCTATCAACAAATCTATATCAATATCATTCCCCTATTTTTTTAAAGTGGTTAATAGAAGGTATAGCTAAATCTGACGCCTGCGATTCTCGGCTCTGAAGCAAATACTCGCCCACCCCGGTAACCGCTGAAGACAATTTCATTTTCTATGTTTTTAACAAACAATTGCGCATGCCAATCTGCATTTGGTTCAAAATAAGTCAGGCTTGCGTTGCTACGCCAGAAAGAGGGTTGCTCCAGCTGGGTGGCCATGGTGAAATCCGTAGCAACATAAGATGCGCTATAGCGGGTATCTGCGTGCAGTTGAATTTCAGCCCCTGAATCAAGGAAAAAGCTTCGGGTATAGCCAGCTGTTAACACAGCAGATGGAGTGTAATCCAGCGATTTACCTGCAAAATCAACATCCGGCAGCGGCTTGTATCTGTCGTATTTTGTATCTAATAAGGCAAGTGCTAAATCAAACTTATCTTCACTGGTTGGGACATATTTAGCCTCAATTTCTGCACCGGTAATGCTTGATTCACCTGCGTTAGAAGTGACCTGTCCCGGAATATTTGGCGCCTGGCTATTGAGCTGCATGTTAGTGTAGTCGTAGTAAAATGCTGACACATTCAGGCTAAGCGAACGGTCAAGAAAGAAACCTTTAACACCGGCTTCATATGAAGTAAGCTCCTCAGGCTTGTAAAACAGGCGCTCTTCCGACACAGGGTTTGCACAGCCTTCAGATCCAGCGGTACAACCGTCATTAAAGCCACCGGCTTTATAGCCTGTTGAAATATTGGCAAATGCCATAATATTTTTACTTACATCATAGTCTACGCCAAGCTTCCAGGTTGATTTTGAAAACTCCACATCTGCATCATTAACGCCGGCTACATTCCAGTTATCAGGTCCAACCGAGTCACTGTCTGACCCAATCACCGTCAGCCCTTTACGTGATTTATTATCAACTGAATAACGCGCGCCACCGGTAATGCTGAGCTTGTCATTTACGTGGTAAGTTGCTTGAGTGAAAATAGCTTTAGATTCACTTGTCACTTCAGGGTATAAATAGCCAAGATAGCCGGTCGGCGTTTGAAACTCCTCAATCACTGTGTCTGACGGGTTCGACTCTTCTTTAAAATAATAAAGTCCCACAACCGCATCCCAGTCTTCAACATCTGTTGTCGCCAAACGTAGCTCATGTGAATATGAATTATTTTCGGTAAAACTTTGCATTGGGTTGTAGGCGTTGGCCCGCGGGCGCACTAAGGTTGAGCGGGTATCATCATTGTAAACCCGATAACCGGTTAGATAGGTTAATCCAAGCTCGCCAAAATCATAATTCAGTTCACCCGTAATCCCATATATTTCTTTATCCTGATAAGCATTTGCTGCAAACGGATAATCAATGGTGCGACGCTTTTTAGAGCCGGTATCAAAGTATTTAACCGATTCGCCGGCATATATATTACCCTCAAAAAATGCAGTGTAAGGTAGCGCCATCGCAGCCTGACCTTCCTGCTTGGTATAATCCGCAACCAGATATAAAGACCCTTGGCTGTCATCACCAAATTCCCAAAGTGTGCTCAATCTGGCAGCAAGTTCGTCCTGATCATTGCCCAGCCCACGATCTGACACACCTTCGGTTGTATACAAATATGAATCATGCTGGTTTGAAGAAATCGCGGCACGTACAGCCACATCATCTGATACCACATAGTTAACCATACCATTGGCTTTTACTGTGCCATAGCTTGCAAGTTCTGTGTTAATTTTCGCTTCGTTATAGCTTAAGTTTGGTTTGTTGCTGATGACATTAACCACACCCGCAGTCGCGTTTCTGCCATATAAAGTACCCTGTGGGCCGCGTAATACCTCGATGCGCTCCACATCAAAAAATGACCCGCCTATGGCTTGTGGGCGTGCCATATAAAATCCGTTTAGCATAAATGCAGCAGAAGGATCGCCTTTTTCTGTGCCATCCGGGCTGGAAACGCCGCGAATAGTGACACGTAAACCATTATCCTGAGAAATTTGCGCAGAGGGTGCAATACGCTCTAGCGACAAAGCATCGGTCACCCCGGCTGATTCTAACTCATCACCGGTAATTGCATTCATTGAAACCGGTGTTTTAGAAATAGGCTCAGAGCGTTTTTGTGCGGTTACTCTGATTTCTTCAATGCCGGATGACTTGCCGTCTGTATCTTGTTCCTGGTTTTCTTGAGCGTAAGCCGTTGTTGTTAATCCCATTAATATTGCAGTAATTGCACTACTCAATACTGTACGTTTTTGTAATGTGTTCATTTTTTTCACCTCTGAAACATAACTCAGTTAAGTTAACAGTTAAGAAAGCCATAAATAGGTACTCAGTGATTTGTTATTTTTATAGCTTTATTTGTTAACGTTGTGTTTATTTTAGGTTTCAAAATAAACAGTAGTAAGTAACAAAAAGGACAAGTTTAGCCAGATTTGGGACAAAACTGAGTTTAATTTAAGCACAGGTAAATAATTTAACCCGAAACCGGATTTACTTAACCTCTACTCTGGATATCAAATTTAAGGCCTTAGCTAACTTCTTATCCGGAGTTGAGGTTAATTAATTGAAGAAGTGAATAGTCATCCAGATCCAGTAGACTGATAGTAGGTTCAGGCGGTCGATTTTTGATAATTTATTAATAAGAAATAGCTTATTTAAAGTTAAGCTAGATTTTCAAGGGAGCGGTTTAAGCGACGTATTGATCTTTGTATTAGTGAAACAAAGATCACTACGCGCCGGCTTTAAAACCATGACTTTAAAGGCTAAAGCTACCCTATGTGTGTTATAAAGAGGCGTAATAAGCGGCTAGATCCTTAATATCCTGGTCAGACAAAGGCTTCGCCATTGCTGACATCATAGGATCTTTTCGTTTACCGCTCTGAAAGTCATGTAATTGCTTGGCAATGTATCCTTGTTTCTGGCCAGCAAGATTTGGCCACAGCGGATTCAGGCTGATACCTTTTCCGCCATGGCAACTGGCGCAAACGGACGATTTTTCTTTGCCTGCGGTTATATCTCCGGCCGCCATAACCTGAGTGCTACTCAGTGCTAGCAAGCCAATACATAGTTGATTTAATAATTTCATTTTTTACTCCACACCCGGATATTTGGCACTGGCCCCCGGACGATTAATTTATGATATTTGCTCTGATCAATAACAACTGATGACTGTCTGATTAATTGCTATCAATTTTTTGGGTCAACTCTGCTCGGTATTTCAACAGGCTGGTTCTTAGAATATCTTTCCTTAACGGGCCGACCTCTTCAGCTGTATAGGGGTTGCTATTGATTAAATCAGCTCTTTTGGGATCAAATTCTTTAATTAACCAATTTAGCATGCTCGCCATTTTTTCATCATTTAGTGGCGCAGTGGCTACACCCGGCACTCTGACTAAAAACGCTCGCCCGCCTTCCACAGTCAAAAATTTACCAACATAATTTCTGAACGTCGGTACCCGGCTATCGCCCGAGCCTCGTCCATCTATTGTGTGGCAACCAGAGCAGAATATTTTGTAATTTGTTGCATCTGAGTTAACGCCTGCTGCCTGCCCGGTAAAGGGCAAACAGCAAAACATAACTCCTATTGATAAATATTTAGATATAGTCATAGGAAACCAACAATTAATTATCAGCTGATACACCTAAAATAATTGCGGTTGAGCAATTATAGGTTTGAGATGAAGCTCCAATACACCAGTTGGTATCATTATTACTAAAGACACGGTACATGGGTTTATCATTTTCATTCCGGTTACAAAAGCATGTACCGCATGAGGTCGTGCCGCAACAGTCATTGTAAGAAATGATATAATGCTTGTTGTCAGCCGGATTCAAACAAGTACCTACCCAGGTTATAGGTGACATTTCTGTACCCGGAGGGCATGTTGTTACAGAGCCACCACAGCAAGAACATAAAAACCCATCAATGCCGCAATAACGCCAATATTCACAAGTGCTAGGATCGCCCGGATCGTTCGGATTATTGTTTTCTTGTGGCAGAACCCCATTACTAAAGCCGGCTGAAGGGTTTGATGAAGCTCTTGCAACAGGTAAAGCAGGGATAGCAGACACACCTACTACGGCCATACCCAGCTTACTTAAAAAGCTACGACGAGATTGAGTTCGCGCTAAGTCTCGCGCTGATTTTTCAAAAATCTTATCAAATTTTGACATTTTAATTTTCCTATGCGTGTTTAACTAATGCACCATCTTTATCTGATGCAGCCTCTAAATATTCTTGAATTGACGAAACATTCATCTCTTGGGCATTAAACAAGCTTTCTAAATGCTCACGAGAGTTAACAATGCCTAACGACGAAATGATGCCATTTTTGTCAATCAATACTGCGAACGGCAGCTTACTTACGCCATAGGTTTTTCCGACTAATTCAGACAAAATGTACTGTTCTGCTGGCAACTTGTGCTGTTTAACATATTCTTCGTGTTTCAGATCGCCGTCACTGACTAACAATAAATCTACGCTATTGTGCTCAGCTTTACTGACGGATAGCGCAACCGGTAAATAGTCTTTACATACCGGGCATTCCGGAGACATAAAAAACAAAAGCTGTGATTTTCCTGCTTTAGGTTTACCAACTGACACATTTGTCCCAGCCAGGCTTTTTGCTTCAACCACAGGGGCTTTGTCTTTTGCTTTTATCTGGCTGTTCATGGCTAACGCACCTGCAGGGGCGATACGCTCATAAATAACGCCAATTTGTCTTAATAAAGCAAGGGAAAGGACCACTAAAGAAATAGTCGCAATCCACAATAAAATGTTTGAGATAATTAGATAAGTCATGTTTAATCCTCTGTTTTGTAAATCGATAAATTATTTTTTAGCTTAGTTATTGAAAAATATATTAATACCGCGAATACACTAAACGCATATACAGGTACTATTACCACGCCAATATTTGTTGGACTGATGGCCCAATAAATTCCGCTAAATATTGATATCATTGCTAAATCAAGCCACACATTTTTCCAGCTCAATTTTGAGTTGGATGATTGAATTGGAAAAGAACAACCACAATCAAAGTTCACCTCGCCTTTTAATATGTTCACCGAGATAGCAACGGCATAAAAAGCAAACAGCGCAATGGATAATATAAACCCCAACTTCTGCGTTTCAGCGAACACGAAAAGCAAGGAGATACATAATTCCAGCAAAATAACGATGTGAGCCTGATACGGCATCCCTATCGCTCTGGATACAGTGTATTTACCAACGACTTCTTTAAATAACTGAAAAGAAAACAGTTTTTTTAAAGCACTGGTAAACCAAAAAAGACTCAAAGCGATCCAAGCAAGCAATGACAACATAGTTATTTCGCAGCGTGCATAACCAGTGGTACGACACTCGGGCCACCGATTGAAAGTGAATGAGTAAACTTGCCGGTATCGGCACTATAAACGTCGACTCTCATCTCGTTGTTTATAATGGCAAGCAATGGATTAGCACTACGCGTTACTTCCACAGAAATACCTCCGTTTAACAGCGGTATAGACTTCACTTTTTTCTTGGTATGTACATCAAATACCCATAGCTCTTGAGCACTGTCTTTATGTGAACCGTTATAGCCATCCTTATGCATTAAGACATATACTAAAGATTTTCCATCACCGGAAATCACTTGCCAGCCACCAGGACGCCAGTTTTGCGCGCGTTCGGCTTCGGTCACTAATGACCAGGCTTTCATGGGTTTCGCGACAGACCCTGTCAGGTCTATAGGCTGCATCTGCCCTTTAAACGATGGAAAATAGGCGATGCCATCAATGACCGCAGTCTTTTCAAATAAGGGATCTGAATCAGGGTCAAAAAATGCGTCAACCTTATGCTCAGATACAACTTGACCAGCTTCGTCAAATTGAATACTGACCATGGTGCCATCTGCACAAAGGCTACTAAAACCACGTTTTCCAGTTGGATAGATTAAGCTACAACCAGGTATATCTATATCGTTGAGGATTTCTTTGGTATCAGTTTTAATAATTCCAACTTTCACCGCAGGTGAAAATTTAAATATCAGCATGTACTTTTCATCATCAACAAACTGTAATGCATTTTTTTCCGCTACAGCCTGTGCCCGCTCGTTGCCGGGTAAAATGATTTCATCAACCGGTTTTAATGTTGCCGGATCCCATTCGGTGATTGCATCCGTTCTGGCTCCCCGAGTTGAGCGAGCATAAAAAGACTCACCGGTATATAACTTGTGCGTTTTTTCTGACTGAATAAAATTGCCAAATACAGAAGCTGAAATTAACCCTTTATAGTTAAGTGTTTTAGCGGCTAAGTCTAAAATAACCACTTTGCCTTCAGTTAACGCGTAAAAAGAAACGTCATGCACAAATATCCAATCTTTTGGATATTCAGCCGGTAAAGTCTCAATTTGCATTGTTTCTTCTGTTGGCAACTCTGCTGCTGAATTAAATGACAATAGGGATATCGCTATCGCCGATGCTAAAATTTTTCTCATTTACCACTCCTTACTATTTATTTAAAACGTTGAATCATCAAAACAGTAAACCGCTGTTTTAAAAATGAATTAAGAGTTATAGCCAGTGGTTTTACTATGTTTACAACCTGATGAGTTGTCATCAAACATCAGGCGAACAATATCTATCCAGCGGATTAACTCAATAAATTGACCTTCAGCTCACGGTCGTGCTAATGCCAATTCTTATTGCACTTAACTCATGTGCAGGTACAACACCCTATTAGGGCGTTGCTTTGTAACCATATGCTAAGCAAACCCCGTTCCAATTTAGTACACTGGTACCAATTTGGGTCGATTAAATTTGTTTGGTACACGTATTGAGGTGTATAATTTGAGCCCGTTTTATGGCGTGTAAAGGGCGCTAATTGACTTAAACCAAAGGATCAAATGAATGCAAAAACGAGGGCCTTATAAACCAGGTTTACAACGGCGTACCGAGATTATTGAAGCAGCTCGAACATTATTTTTAGAGGAGGGATACCATAATTTTTCATTGCGAAAAGTTGCCAAAATAGTTGGCATATCTGCAGGTAATTTGCAGCATCACTTTGCAAGCCGAGATGAACTTATTGAAGAAATGCTAAACTCGGTAATAAGCTATCATATACAAAGACTTAAAGGTGAAAATTGCATCGATAACTCTGCTAAAAAGTACCTTTATAATGTGATCAAATATATTGTTTCAGACTTGTCCACAAGAGAAACCACTCTGTTTTTTCCTGAGCTTTGGTCGCTTGCCAACCATGACAAAAACGTCGATAAAATGATGCAAAACATGTATCACAGTGTTCAAGAATTATATCAAGAAATTGCGCTGTCCATTAACCCCAAACTGACACTAGGACAAACTAAAAACATCGCTTTATTTATCGTTGCTTCTGTTGAAGGCCACACTATGTTTTTAGGTAATCAAAAACCTTACATCTCTCATGCAGAAGCAACTCTGAATATGGTTTATGGGTCTGCATTACAGCTTATAGAAAGTGGAAATATCCCAGAATGAGGGCATTTTTCGCACCAAAACAATACACCTGTACCATTTTGGTGATAAACTTGGGTGCCCACTCATAGGTCATATTTTAAAGCTCCGAATAGGAGTGGTATTTTAACAATAACTGAACAAACTAAGCTGCAAGGTTCAGCTATCTGTGCCAATTTGTGAACATAGCGGTTCGGTTTAAATCATTTTCATTTAGTGTTTAGGGCCTGCCAACTGGGGTTAGCAGTTGCAGCCTATACACTGGCTTTTCGATAATTCTGACGCCACTCTCTGGGCGTAATTTGATATTGGGTTTTAAAATGAGAACGATAAGAGCTCGCGGCTTTAAACCCCACCATTTCGGCAATTCGTTCAATAGAATGAGTTGAGTTTTCCAACATACATAAACTTCGCTGTAATCTTTGTTCAAGCAACCACTGGCCTAGGGATGTACCTGTACACTTTTTGAAATGGCGGGTAAAAGTGCGCCGGTTCATTTGAATACGTTCAGCAAGCGAGTCTAAATCATAATCTTGTGTTAAATCCTTTTTGATGGTTTCCAATAATTCATTCAAGCGCTTTTCACTGTTTGACTGATTAATCGGCCGGTCAATAAACTGCTCGCGCTGTCCCTCCCTGAACGTCGGTAAAACAAGCTTATTTGAGCGGTTCATCGCTTCTGTATCACCGTATAACTTTCTAACCAAATAGAGGCAGCAATCAATACTGGCCCCCACCCCGGCAGAAGTTAAGATACCATCATCTTCAATATATAAAACATTTGGCTCCGGATTAATATTATCAAAGCGTTTGACAAATTCTGACTCTAGCTGCCAGTGTAAACTGGAACGCCGGTTCGCGAGCAACCCGGCATACGCCAGCACACAAGTGCCCAAACATAAACCGACAATTAAAACACCATTTTGATGTGCTTCAACCAAGGCATCAAGCAGTTCCTGACCGGGCTTTTCTTCAATCGAGCGCCAATATGGAATGATAATAATGTCGGATTGCGCCAAATCGGCCAAGCCATACTGAGTTTCAATATTGAATCCAAAATGAGAATGCAAAGCGCCCGGTTCACAGGCACATATTCTTAAATCGAAATGAGCTTGCTCGTAAGGCAGCTGACCAAAAATAGCACAAGGCACGGACAATTGAAAAGGTGCAAAATCATTAATTGCAACGATAGATATTATTGGTAAAGACATACTGTAGACCTGTAATTTTGACCGTTTATTACTTATGATACCCTAATTATCTATCAGTTTAGACGATTAATCTGGCATCCTTGATTCTATTCAACCGCTTGCACACATAAAAAATAATAAGCCGATATATCCATATAAACCATGAATAATCATTCACCCAAACCTAATGCTTCCAACGCTGGTAAGGTCAAGTCATCTGGCTTAATAAGCCCATCTCACGGTAAAAAATGAAAAAGCGATTATTTATCCTTATATCATCGCTTTTTCATTTACGGATATTACCCTAGTCAATATTTAATTCTTTTAACCACTGCTGCACGCTACGTGGATAAATATTTAATCTGTGTTGAGCGCTGTTTCCTGTTGCAATGGCAGAATCTTGCGTTAATGCTTTTGCTTGATAACCCTTTACAACCTCCGCAGCAGCCGCTTCACCAAACAAGCTGGCTAGCCTTTCCCCAAAAATTTCCGGGGTTAATGATTGGTATGTTACCTTGCTCTGATAATGGTCAGAAAATGCTTCGGCTAACTGTACACCGGTTATCGCTGGCAGTTGGCCTACTTCAACAATACCTGTTACTGAATGGTCTTCTAACAAGCGCAGCGCAACATCTGCAATATCCAAATGTGAACACCAGGATACTGGGTAATTTTCTCTGAGTGGATAGGCGAGTACGCCTTCTTCTTTTGCTGGCCCCATCACAATAGGCAGTAATAAATTTTCCAAATACAGTTTAGGGGCTATGACTGCAACTTTTGCCTGAGTATTTGATACTTCTCGAATAAGCGTCGGTAATGCGCTGTTTTCATCGCCTGGTACACCTAATTTCCACCCACTGGTTGAAATAACAATACGCTCAGGCTTGGCAATTTTGACAGCAGAGGCAATGTTATGCGCATACTGAAGTCGACTGGCTTCGTCAGCTAGCGGCAAATGAATAAAAATACCTGTGGCATCTGTGTAGGCCGAAACGAGCGAATCAATAGACGATAAGTCAACTTGAATAGCGGGTTTATTGCCTAAGCCATCTGTATTACGTACCGCAGCAAACGCATTTTTGCCGGATTGAATAAGTTGATTAAACAAAGGAGCACCTTGTGCGCCCGTTGCGCCATGAATAATGTATTTCATATTTAACACCTAATAGTTCATTTTTTGAAGTAATGATAGTGCTATAATGAAATCAGTTACGTCAAATGCACTAATAGAAATTTTTGGAAAAAATTTATGAATTCAAGATCACAGCCCTGTTGTGGGGTCGCGCGCTTTTTAACTATTCTTGATGGCCCTTGGGCTACCCTGATTATTCGAGAGTTATTAAACGGACCATTGCGGTTTACCGAGCTGCGGAAACAATTAGAAGGCGTCAGCGCTCATACGCTCACCCATAGGTTAAAACGTTTTGAAGAAAACGGTATTGTATCGCGCACTGCGTACGCAGAAACACCGCCAAGAGTGGTTTATGAACTAACAGAAAAAGGAATGGAACTGCGCGAAGTACTAAATGCTATGAGAGTATGGGGTGATTCACTTGAATCTGCCGAGCCAGAAAAAACAGTTTCAAATTCAATTGAAAGTTGCCCATTTAGTCAAAAATAGCATGTGAAAATTTCGCTCATTCTATTTCAAATGCTACGGGCTATTTTTATGATAGAGAATATCATTTTATCATTAAATTATTTGTATCCTAACAGCAATTTAATTATTCTATCCTGACTTAGGGGAGTAGTCTCTTGCTTCATGCGGGGAAACTGTCAACATACCCCGAGCGTTCAATGCTCGTGGCAGTTTCGAGTCTAAAAGACTTTGACAAGACTTAAGATAATCAGTCATTTCGGGCAGAGGTGGCTTATTATCTTAATGATCTACTCTGCCCTGAGGATAGTCGAATGAACCCAACATTTGTTGAATTGCCCTACCATTTTATTGAGTACCATACTCAAAATCTCCAAAACTCAGCGGTCTTCAGTAAACCATCAGAGGTCTGGGTATGTTGTTAGCATCATTTGCAATAATTGCTGGATTTGCTCTACTTGTTTGGAGCGCAGACCGATTTGTTGAAGGCGCTGCTGCAACAGCAAAACTTGCTGGGCTATCTCCAATTTTAATTGGTATGGTCATTGTCGGATTTGGCACTTCCGCACCAGAAATGGTTGTATCAGCTATGGCTGCGAGCGACGGAAATCCAGATCTTGCACTAGGCAATGCATTGGGTTCCAATATAGTTAACATTAGTTTAATTCTGGGGGTAACCGCGCTAATTGCCCCAATTGCGGTACAGTCCAATATCGTTAAAAAAGAGCTCCCACTGTTAGTGGCAGTCGTCTTGTTTTGTGGTTATTTACTCTATGATGACACACTGACGTCAATTGATGCCATGTTATTACTGGCTGGGTTATTTATTTTCATCGCTTGGTCTGTTTATTCAGGGATGAAAAACTCAGGCGACATGCTAGAACAAGAGTTTGATAAAGAGTTAACTGAGCACTCGATGCCTATGGGCAAAGCTATATTCTGGTTAGTCGCTGGTTTGATCTTACTCATTATCAGCTCACGAATTCTTGTGTGGGGTGCTGTAGAAATTGCTTCAGCGCTGGGTGTGAGCGATCTGATTATTGGTTTAACAATCGTCGCACTCGGCACATCACTGCCAGAACTGGCCGCTTCTGTTATTGCTGCCAAAAAAGGTGAACATGATATCGCTATCGGTAATGTCGTTGGCTCAAACATGTTCAATATCCTCGCGGTTATTGGTATTGCCGGGGTGATTCAACCGATTCCGCAAATCTCTGCGGAAGTGTTTAATCGAGATTGGATTGTCATGTTGATATTAACACTGGCTTTACTGGTAATGGCCTATGGTTTTGGGCGACAGGGAAAAATCAACCGAGCAGAGGGCGGTGTGCTCCTGACAGCTTATTTTGCTTACAATGGCTATTTATTTATGAATGTACTGGGATGAAATGAATGGAAACGATGATTAATTTTTTTACCGAGCATCAACTACAACTCATTGTTATCGCAAAAACGAGTTTACTGACACTATTCATTGTAATGGTCGCAATGATAGGTGCAAAAATGCTCAGACGAGCTGTTTATAATGGTGTTTATCGGTTAAGCAAACAAGATGAAATTATAACCAAATTGCTGACAACTCTGTCCGGCTACATAGTATATTTAATTGCGCTTGTTATTATTCTCGATTTGTTTGGTGTAAATACGGCCAGTTTAGTGGCTTTGGTTGGTGCCGCAGGTTTGGCAATTGGTCTGGCTCTAAAAGATACATTGAGCAATGTTGCAGCAGGCGTCATGCTATTATTCTTAAAACCAATGAAAAAATCAGAATTTATTGAAGTCTCTGGCTATGCTGGAAATGTCGCAGATTTAGGCTTATTTACAACCGTACTAGAAACCGCGGACGGCATTTTTGTATCCATTCCTAATAGTTCTGTTTGGAGCAATGCAATTAAGAATTTTAGCCGAAACGGCAAGCGCCGAATGGATATTACTGTCGCAATCTCTTATGGTGATTCAATTGAAGATGGACTAACTGCCTTAAGAGAACTTGTGGCTGAAGAACCTCGCATTATGGCAACACCTGAACCTCAATACCTGGTTCATACTCTGGCTGATAGTTCGGTAAACCTTCAGCTTAGAGTATGGGCGCCAACTTCTGATTACTGGGATATTCACTGGAAAATACAACGCAAAATGAAAGAAAAAGTTGAGAGCAAAGGGATCACAATTCCTTTCCCCCAGCGAGATTTGCATATTATTCATGCAAATAATGATGAACTCAGCAAACAGGGCTAAATTTCATCAATAACATAGAATGAAATATATCTAAGTACCCAACAGGCGGCTAGCAGTCGTCTGTTACTTACTAAATGAATTTGGTTGGCTCATTCAAAACCCGCCCTGAAAATCTCCCTATCTGACCTGAAACTAACTGCAATGACATGCAAAACAGACGCTGACTGTAAGATATTGAAAACCTCTATTGCTGGCTAAAATTAATTCCAGACAGAAAAATCTTTTAACTATATTGCTCATTTCATAAACAGCTGCCAAAATACACATAAGCTGCTTACAATTGAGCTGGCTTTAGCTAAATTGGATATAAAACCTCTTAATAAACAACAAAATGGAAATCCATTATGGAAAACACAAATACTAACCCTTATCAGGCACCGGAAGCTGAACTCGATGCCCCGGTAGAGTCACAAAACTTAAGTTTCGGTGAGCCTCAGAAAAAACCAGCCGGTCGTGGCGCTCAATGGATAAAATCCGCATTTCAACTGTTTAAGCAATCACCAGGCGGTTGGATTTTAACTATGATAGTGGGCTTTATCATTATGATGGTAACCAATTTTATCCCAGTGTTAGGCAGCCTGTTCACCCTGTTAACCACTTATATCTGGACCGCAGGCATCTTACATGGTTCGCGCGAAGTCGACAGAGGCAACAAATTTAAAGTCGGATTTTTATTTGCAGGTTTTAAACTGGCATTTGGCAAACTGATGGGGTTGTCTGTCATTATAGGTTTAATCGGTTTTGCAATAGCGATCTTATGTATGGGTACACTGTATATAGATGTGATTACCGGCGAAAAAACAGCCGATCAATTGTTCGTAAACCAAGATGCAATTTCAATTATACTGCCCATTTTAATTATGATGGCGCTTTACATTCCACTTATGATGTTTGTCTGGTTTGCACCAGCTTTAATCATTTTCCACGATATGCCAATATTTAAAGCAATGAAAGAGAGTTTTAACGGCTGTTTGAAAAATATCGTGCCTTTTTTAATATATGGCATTGTCGCGCTATTATTAATGATAGTGGCTATGATACCAGTTGGCCTGGGTTTATTAATAATGGTTCCGGTTTTATACGCATCTATGTATACAGCCTATAAAGATATCTACTTGCGCGAAGCAAGCGAATAATCCCTGCTCGACGCCACTTGTTGAGCTACTTTTTTGAGTAGCACAACAAGTGTCCACTCTCGCTTAAATCTAATTTTCAAAAGTCTTAATGCTTTCGATTTGAGGGCTCAATCGCTAATAAAAATTAGAGCAATCCGCCTTTTTTAACTGACAAATAGGTATTAATCACCCTAGCATTCAAAGCACTGGTTTCTACCTGAAAACAAATCACCCCCTGATATTGTAACAAACTCAACCGTTTTTTCACTTTTTGTTCAATATAGGCGGCTGAACTGTAAGCAAGTGCTTGCTCAAAACTTGTCACTTGGGGTTTACGCATTGCCTGATAAACGGGCTCTGTAATACTAATAACCGCAACCAAATGCTTTTGCTGCATTAAGCGGCAAGCTTCAACCAAATCTGAAAAATCTTCATCACGCAAACAGGTCACCAGTAAAACTAAAGAACGTTTATGCTGCTTTTGCATCAGGGTTTGTGCCGCGGTTAAATAATCACTTGCACCTGTATCCGGATACAAATCAAAAAAATGATTAATGACCTGGCTAACATTACGCGCCCCTTTTACTTTGGGTAACCAGCGGGAGGTTTCACCAAAACTCATAAAACTGAGTTGGTCACCGTTTTTAAGAGCGGTATAACTCAGCAAAATCAGAGCATTGAGTGCGTGATCAAAATAACTGAGTTCATCATCCTGCACGCACATACGTTTACCTGAATCCAGTAAAACGGTAATGTTCTGGTTTTTTTCTTCCTGATATTCACGCGATATTGGCTTGTTAAAACGCCCGGTTGCTGCCCAGTCTATTTGGCGGATACTATCGCCTTCGCGATAATCTCTGAGCTGATTAAAATCCATCCCGGTGCCACGTTTATTGAATTTTTTCAAACCGGCTTCGGTTAAATTCAGACTACCATTTAAGCCGGATAAATCAGAAATAGCCGAAAAGTTAGGAAAAACCCGGATTTGACTGCTTGTTCCCTCATGCCAGGTCAGTTTCCAAAGTCCCATTTGTGAGCTGAGGCGGATAAATGTACCACTAATCTGATATAAGCCACGACGAATCGCTTTTATCCGGTAGTTTTGTGTCTGAGTTGACAGTGGGGCTAGCCGGAAACTTAACAGCGGGCTTAACTGGCGCCATTTTGGCGGAATATCATCTGTTACCTCAAGTTGATAAATGCGTTTTGTTTTATTATCTATATTCAGGCTAATTGTCTGCTCTACATCAAGTGATATATTGCTGTCATGACTGCGTTTAATCACAATACCCGGTGGTCGTCGCCAGCTCAAATACCCATCTATACAAGCGACGACAAAAAACGCTGAAATCATGCCATAAAATGCGCTCAGGCTCATATCCGGATAGTTCATTTGACGATACAACGCCAGCCCAATTGCACTCACAATCAGCAAAGCGATAACAATAAACTGACTTTTTGCCGGCTTTATACTAACCAGTCTCATTGGCGTGGAACGTCTGTTTTATTAATAAGTTCGGCTAAAATTTGCGCCGCCGTCACGCCTTCAATTTCGCGCTCGGCCGACAGTATAATTCTGTGATGTAAAACATCCACAACACTGTCTTTAATATCATCCGGTGTGACAAAACGCTGGCCTTTAGCCAGCGCATTCACTTTAGCCGCTTGCACTAAAGCAATACTGGCGCGAATACCGGCACCATGTTCAATGCCCTGCCATTCGCGTGTAGCCCGGACGATTGCAACCGCATATTCGATAATTTTTTGATCGATAATAACCTGTGACGCCCATCGTTTTAAGGTTTCCACCTGCTCTGCACTCAGCACAGGTTCTATAGTTCTGGCAAAGCTGCTTTGCTCAGCCTGACCGGTATTCATTAGTGTTAGCTGAATTTCATCTTCGAGCGCCGGATAATCAATCACCACCTTCATCATAAATCTGTCTAATTCCGCTTCTGGCAGCGGATAAGTCCCTTCATTATCTATCGGGTTTTGAGTCGCCAAAACCATAAAAGGGGATGGTAGCGCATAACTTTTACCATCAATGGTTATTTGCTGCTCCTGCATCACTTCAAGCAATGCGGCCTGAGTTTTTGCCGGAGCCCGATTAATTTCATCGGCTAATAATAGATTGGTAAAAGCCGGTCCTTGTTTCACCTTAAACTGGCCTGTTTGCATATCTAACAATGAATGGCCGGTTACATCCGCAGGCATCAAATCCGGGGTAAACTGAATTCTCTGATATTTAACCGAAACCGACTGAGCCAACGCCTTAACCAACAGGGTTTTACCTAAACCGGGTACACCTTCCAGCAATACATGTCCGCCCGCAATTAAAGCCGTTATCACCTGATTAACGACATTGCTCTGACCCACTAATACCTGTTCTACTGAGGTTTTTAGCTGAGATATCCAGTCAGCTGCCTGCTGCAGTTCTTGTTCTGTTAATTCAACTTCGCTCATAATGTATTCCTTAATGTTTGCAAGGTACTGACTTGCCTTGTAAAGCTGCGTTCATCCTGATCAAATGAGTTAAATAACGCAGTTTGAATTGTGTGTGGTTTGAGCTGAGTGAGTTCAGCTAAATAATTTAATTGCTCAGCCTGCCCGGCAGAAGCGTAATTAGGCCAGCGTTTGATCACCAGCTCTGTAATTTCTTGCTGTAGTGATTTAATTAACCGACTGGCTTGTTTTTCTTTCCAGTAATATTCACCGGCCGCTTCAATATGCTGATGAAAAAAGTGCTGTTGATTAGCTTCATACTGATATATTGGCCCAAATCTAACCGCTTGATACCAAACAAATAATCCAAGCATAACGAACACCAGAATGACAAGCGCCGGAGACCAGGCAAATAAACTAACCAGCCAAGAGGCTTCTTTAGGTGCAGAAAATAATAAAATTTGTTTTTTCCCGTCAGTAAGCCAGCGATAAAGGTAAGCATTATGCGCGTTTTGCAATTGATGGTTATTCCAGATTTGAACTTCTGTTAAAAAGCTAACCTGGCCCTGCTCCCATTGCATTTGAACAAAGGTATTCCCTTGTTCATCACCTGCAGTATCGATAATATCAGCCGCTTCACTGGCCAGAATCCGGTAACTCTTTTCCAAATAAGTATAAAAGACCCGGCCCGGCTCAGGCATAAATTCCGTAGTATAAGGATTATCAAACTCGAGTTTTTCAACTGATTCAGGTTCACTGTCTTGCTTGGTTTTGGCAGCATCCCCGTCCGCAGCGTTATTGTCTGATGCGGTGTCAGCCTTATCCGACATCGCTTCCTCAGAATCAGTTTGCGGCAGGTTTTCACTGACCTCTGAATTGCTTTCATCCTGTTTTTGGGTATCGGCTAACGCTTCAGCCAATTCGGTATCGACCGGTTCAGTGGGTTCGCTTTCATCCTGATTGGTGGGTTTATCTTCCCTCGGCCAGGGAAAATGAACGCTCACATCAAACCGTTTCCATAAAGGGTGGTTAATATCTCTTGGCTGTTTGTAAAAACCTGCGTCCATAGACAATATCAGATGGCCGCCTTCGGCAACCCACTTCACGATATGTTCAGCCTGCTCAGAGGTTAGCTTTTCATCACTATGGCTTAAAATTAATACCGAATCAGGTTCGGGTTCAATCCTGCCCTTTACCTCAGTAAACAGAGCTGGGTATTGATAATGAACCGACAAAGATTGATCCAATTGTATACTGAGCTTTTCAAGTGCCAGAAAAGGTTCTTTGATAACCCCTGCCGGTAACCCCAGATTAATCTCTTTTTCCTGCCACTCAAAGTTGATATAGCAGCATGTACTGACCAAGGATACTAAGGCAAAAATGATTATCCCGCGGATGATTTTAGTCCGTTGCATTTTCAACTTTTCCTTTTATTTCAGCAGGCTGAAATACAGTATCCATTTGCTGATACAAAGCGAACACTTGATTTTTTTCGGCTGGTTCATGCGCCCACGCCAATTCAATCCAAAGGCCAAATAACCGCTTGATAAAATTGTAAATTGGTTCAGAGACATGTAACTGTATTTGCGCCAAACACTCTTTTTCGGTCATAGCTTTGCTCAATTTAACCGGATATTCATTGACTAGTTTTAATAAATTGGCCTGTATAAGCAAAGATAGCGCTAAACGCAAGTTTGACTCATTGAGCGCAGCTTCAAATTGCATTTTAAAATTTCGGGTATCGAAAAGATCACCATGTTCATGATTTAAACCGGTAAAATCGGGCAATTGTGTTTCATCTGAGAATCGTTTTTTAACCGGATTTCGCCAGAAAAATACTTGTCCATGCAAATAATAAATAATAAACCCGACTAAAACTGCAAACGCGCACCACATCCCAATTTCTATATAAAAACTGGCAAATTCGATAAATTCTTTAAGTGAATTCAGCCAGTCGGATTCAGACGAAAGCTCCGCTGTAAATTCGGGCCCGACCCACTTCAGTACTTTTTGTGTCTTAATATTTTCAAAAGGCGGTTGTTTATATATTTCAGTCAGGTTTTGATGAAAGCTTTCCAATTCATCCACCAACTGTTTATCAACCTGTTCAGAGCCTTGAGTCTGCACCTTTGGCTGAACGCCCGGCTCAAACTCAGCAGCCATTAAAGGAGGATTTGAAAAGCTAAATACGGCCATACATATACCCAGTAACAAAGCATTCGTTATCCCGGACAAACGCTTATTTATTTTTTTAAATTCGATTTCTAAATCCCAGGCTTCTAATTCAACTCGGCGGTTTAAGTACAAGGAAAAACCTGCGGTCAAATAAAACGGGGTCATTAAACTAAACCCGATAAAACACAAAATGGCCAGACAAGCAGCCCAATAGTGAGAATAAATAAGTTGGTAAAAATTAAAATCTCCCACGCCCTCCGGAGTCATCATGCCTAAAAAAGCCATTAACCCCAAGACAATCACCCACTCCCATAAAAAACAAATCAGCCCCCACCAGCCCGACTGGTCATCATTACTGCGATGCAATACAGACAGACGTTTGCTCAGAGCGCTACCTTTTAGCTGTTCTAGCTGAATAGCAGCCAAGTTAAAGCTACGAGATGGAAAAATTCGTCGCCAGCTTATGCATGAAAACCAACCGTTTTTCAGCTCTTTAGGCCAGCTTTTTAGCGTTTCTTTAATACCTGGCGGGGCTGAAAAAACAGCGCGACTAATATAAAACAGTAAAGCTCGTTCAAATAAAGGTTTTAACAACCAAACCGCCAAAATGGCAATCAAAGGGGAAAACCATAATAACGCGATAAAAACAGGCAAAGCCAAACTCAGCCAGATTAATAATAAAGGGCGGTACCAGAACAATGCCATACGGCAACCTAAATCGATGGCCTGCCAGCCGTTTCTAGGCTGTAAATGAATAGCCAGTTTATCAAGCTGCATGTTTTACGCCCCGCATAAAATAGTAAGCAACAAACAACCAGCAAACACCGCCAACTGAATATTTGACAGCCCCCGGTAACCATTTGCTTGAAGACCAGAAAGCTTCAATAAATGCGGCCAAAACCAGAAAAATAAAAGCACCGAATAGTACAGGAAAAGCCCGCATTGCAGCCTCCCTTACTGCAACACCACGGGCTAAGCGCCCCGGGTTTAGCAAGGTATAGCCGATATGCGTACCTGCAGCGGCCGACAATACGATAGCAGTTAGTTCAAACGCCCCGTGAGTAATAACAAATGTGAAAAAGGTTGACTGATAACCGATATTGACAATATGACCACTGATAGCACCAAAAAAAATGCCATTAAATAACAAAAAAAATAAGGCTCCAACGCCAAATAAAAGCCCCCCGACAAAGGTTTGAAAAGCAACTTTTATATTATTAAATATATAATGGCCGAACATCGCAAAGTCACCACCTGACGCTCGTTCAGTTTGTTGATGCTCAGTGGCCGGATTATACATATACTCTATGCTACTAATCCGGCTGTTATCAATAAACTGATAAATCAGTTCAGGTCGGTAAAGCGTCAATAAAAAGGTCACTAAAGCAAAGCCATAAAATAATAAATGGTTTGAGATAACGGCTTGTTTTAAATTTTGCACTGAGCATGGGAATCCCACGCGTAAAAAACGAATCAGCTGATACCAGACTCTTTGCTTAGGCTGATACATTTTTGCCTGAGCTGTAGTCACTAAAAGATTGAGACGCTCAACGATAGTCGGACTGTATGAGCGACTTTTGGCAATAGCCAAGTCATGAGTAATCGCACGCAGTAATGCTGGTAAATCAACAAAGTCATCTATTGGTTGATCTGAATTAAACTGTTCCAGCAACTGCCAGTCTGCTTTTCTTGCGCGGACAAATTGTGTTTGTTTCATGATTTCCCTGTATAGCGATTCGCCAGTGATTTAAGGCATTCAGCGCAAGACGCATCATGTTTAATAAATGGAGACAAAATATTTGCCAGCTCGTCCACTCTGGCTTGTGATAGGGTTTTAGTTCGCTCAGCAAACCGGATAACCGCAATTTGCTCCTGAGTTTTTAAGCTAAACGGAGGTAAATAATTTAAGTCCGACTGAGGCACATAATAAACTTTGGTTTTATGCTGGTAGACCACCATAGTGCCAGCTACCCAGTCGCCGATTCGCTGAAAACGCCGGGTCATTAAGATACTGATTAGTCCGGCTAAATAACCAAATGGTAAAAAATCAATGACCCGGAATAAATTACGGGTCATAGCACCGGGCAAAGTGAGTGGCAAACCATTGCTATAAACCACTTTCAAACCGAGCATTTTTTTACCGGGTGTCGTTCCGGTAAAGTATTCAAATAAAATCGGGTAAAACCACTCAATCACAAAAATCGAGATCAGCATCAATCCATAGCCAAAATCGCCCAACAGGCCAAATATCATGCTAACTGCGATGAAGGCCCCCAAACGCAATAAAGAATCAAAACCAAAAGCCAAAGTACGGGCGGCAAAACCTGCTGGCTGCAGGGCAATACTAATGCCTTCAGCCGTTTCAACCTGAACTTGTTCGTTAATTTGTGGCTGCATCTCAGAACCAGAGCCTGAGGGCTAAGCTATAAAAGCCGTAAAAAGATGAGAAGCGCATGTTTTATCCGATATTATTATGAATTCCTTTTACCTGATTATGCCACATTTTTTTTACATTTAAAGAGGCACATGATACATCCATCGAACTCTCTCATTCGAGCCTAAAAATCCGGCACTGTTTTTATGCCCTGCTATAATCAATACAAGATTAAACTCAAGCATGACTCTTATTCAGTATCAATCGAGTTTTATCTCAACTGTGGAGGCGAAAAATGTTTAAACATATACTGGTCGCAACGGACGGGAGTGACATTTCACAAAAATGTGTCGAAAAAGCGGTAAGTTTTGCCAAAGAAACATCTGCTAAACTGAGCATATTCTATGCAAAGCCTGCCGATCCCTCACCTTATATCGGGTTAGGTTCTTTTACTGATGCCAGAACCATTCAGGCCATCAAAGAGCAATACGATAATTTAACGACTGAAACCTTAGAAAAGGCGCAAGCAATCGCAAATGCAGTCGGGTTAGAATGCACTACCCACTCAGAATTAACTGATTCGCCGTATGAAGGCATTATAAAATGCGCTGAACAGCAAGGTTGCGATGTTATTTTCATGGCATCGCACGGTCGAAGTGGTGTTTCTAGCCTATTATTAGGCAGCGAAACGCAAAAAGTACTCAGCCACAGTAAATTACCTGTATTAGTGTATCGATAAAAAAGCAACACCTGTACACAACTGAAAGTAAGCTCGTATGATTCAGTGAGCAGCTAACCCGCGCAGAAAATGAGAGGTTATTCTGTTTTAAATTTAGCAACAACCTCTCTTAATTCCTTAGTTGCGTTATTAATTTCTTTTGACTGCTCCAATGTGTCATCAGCTGTGGTCAAATTTTGTGTGGAAATATTTGCTATCTGCTCTACCAGGTCCCCGACTTCGCCAATTGCCGCACGTTGGTGCCTGATATAATCCATAGCTTGTGCAAATTCAGCCTGCACCAGGATGACTTCATCATTGATATGTTGCATCAGACTATCTAGTGACTCTATGCTACCCGAAACCTGCTTGCTCTCGGTTATCCCGGATTGCATGGATGTAAAAGTCACTTCAATTTCTTTTTGAATTTCACTAATAATAGTTTGTATCTGAACGGTTGAATCCTGAGTTCGGGCGGCGAGCTGCCTGACCTCATCTGCAACGACTGCAAATCCGCGTCCCTGTTCACCGGCTCGGGCTGATTCAATGGCCGCATTTAAGGCCAAAAGGTTTGTTTGCTCGGCAATTTTTTCTATAGATTCAACTATTTTATCAATTTCGCTGGAACGCTGTTTAAGATGATAAATGCCTTCGCCGGACAACTGAGCCTGTTGGTTTAGGGTTTCAACTTGCTTTTTAGTCTGTTGGCTCTGTGACCGACCCTTTTCAATATGCGAACTGGTATCTGCCATATGCTTTGAAAAACTATCTAACTTATCTGAAATATCATTCGTTTGCTGCTCTACACTTTGGACATGTTGTTTACTCTGGCTCACCAGTTCAACTGACTCTTCAAGTTGCTGAGCCAGGCTCAGCGCATCAAAATTAGCGGACTGAGCCGCCTGATTCAACTTAGCAGAAGCATCATGAATCAGTTCAACCAGATTTTTTAAATTAACAGCCATTTTATTGATATCTTGCGATAACATGCCAATTTCGTCAGTTCTGAATACAGCTAAAGTCCGGGTTAAATCACCATTGGCAATGGCTGAAACGACCCGGCCCATGCTGCGCAAAGGTGAAACGATTGCTTTTCGGGTCAGCCAGAAAGTAACAGCGCCAATTGCCAGACTGACAATTAGCGTTACTATGCCTGTCATATATGCATCATCCGCCATTGCGCCAGCCTCATCTTGCAGCGTTTTCATCGATAGCTCAGCATCGCTTTTTATTTGTTCAGCCTGAGCCAAGGCATTATTCACATGCAACTCACCAGCCTGATAAGCTGTTTTGATTTTTTGACTCGCCTCAATTAATTGTCTGCGTACATCAATCAGACCCGCTTTAGCTGACAATAACTGAAAAGCACGTGTTTGTTGCAGCTTTATCGCACTAATGCTTTCCTGATGTTGCTGGGCATCAAGATTCTGAAACAGGTAATTCAACTTAATAGCAAAGTCATTAACTGCAAAATCAACTGACTCTTCTACTCTTTGCAAAACAGGCGCCTGCTGAGCGTTATAAACTTCTTTAGCTAAACCAATAATGCTGTATAAACTGGTATCAAGCTGATTAACCATACCTTCAATTCTTTCTGAATCTGCGCCATTATCAGCATAAGCTATATCCAGCAGCAAAGCGCCAAGCTCATCTGCCTGATTTTCAAATTCGGCGAGTCTGGTCTCTATTTCAACACTGTATTTCAGGGTTTGGCCGACACTCTTAAAGATAGCGGCAGAACTGCGGGCAAAAGCCGAGGCTGACTGACTGAGTTCAGAAGTAAGCTGGCTATGTTGAGATGAATTCTGAGTTTGACTAAATTGCGCCAGCTGAATTTTAAATTCCTTTTCCAGCTCAGTATAATCATTTTCGAGTGCTTTTAACTGACTGCTTGTAGTCAACGCGAGCGCTGCTGAACTGATTTTGATTTTCTTTAACAGTAAGACCTGCAAAATCGCGGCATCCAGCTGCAAATTGATGGCTTTAGTTTGCTGAGTGACAGCCAAAGACTCAACTTTACTCAATTTAGCAAGCGAAAAGCCGCCCAAAACGATCAACAAAATAAGATAAATTGAAGTACTCGCTAATAAGTTTTGTTTTAAGCTTAAATTCAACAATAAAATGACCTAATCTAATAACGCACTCTTTATCAGACTAGGCGTTTTTTTTGAATTATCAAATGCCAGCGCCATGACTGTTGGCTGGAAATTAGTTGTTTTTTTTCGCCGTAAACGGCGACCTACAATGAATCGTAGCAGCGGGTTTATCCCGCGCCTGCAGAGTGTTGTTTTTTGCCGGTTCCCACGCTCTGCGTGGTAACCAGCAACTTTACCAGAATGAAAGTAGTTAACTGTCGACTTTGAGCGAATTTTGGATATTTGTAGGTTCGGCTTTAGCCGAAAAATATCGTTTATTTTCGCCGTAAACGGCGACCTACAATAAATCGTAGCAGCGGATTTATCCCGCCTCTGGTGAGTGTTGTTTTTCTGCCTGGTAACCTGAAGGGATTCGCCTAGACTCATTCCAACCTACCAAATATGGAAAACTTGAGTCAAGTAAACGTCCGCTCTTTACTCAAAACAGTGCCAGAAGCCTAAACACTCACATTAGGTAACTTTGCCATACGCCCACCATCTACCGTAAATTCCTGGCCGGTGACCCATTGCGCCTCATCTGAGGCCAGCCAGCTGACCATGTTAGCAACATCTGTGGGCGTACCCAGTCGTCTCATTGGGTGCAATGCCCGCATCGCTTTATCAAACGCTGCTTTTTCCGCTTCATCCTGGTAGTAACCCTGATTAAGCGCAGTTTCAATCCAGCCCGGACAAACCGAATTACAGCGAATACCATATTGGCCTACATCAATCGCAAAGGCGCGGGTTAATCCATGTACACCGGATTTTGAGGCGGCATAAGGCGCATGTTCTGGGTTACAGGCTAATCCTTCAATGGAGCCGACATTGATGATTGAACCTGTTTGACGATTTTTCATTAATTTAGCAGCCTGTTTAGCGCAAATAAACACACCTCGTAAGTTCACTGCCATCATTTGGTCCCAGTCCGCCGTGCTGGTTCCTAAAAAAGGCTTTTGAAACATCATGCCTGCCGCATTGACCAAAATATCTAACTGCCCGTACTGGTTTTCGACCGTTTTAAAAAAGGCCTCTACACTGGCTTCATCGGCTACATCCAAATAATGATAGGCCATAGTATCACTGAGCTCTGCCTGAGGTGGCTTTCTGGCGCCTATAATAACCTGCGCGCCCTCATTATTGAGTTTTTCGACAATTCCCCAACCAATTCCCTGAGATCCCCCGGTAACTACCGCAACCTGATGTTGATGACGCATTTTTTTCTCCCGCTAATAATACTCACTGCCAAGCTAACATAGAATCGGGGGATGGTTAATAGGGTTGTAAGCTTTTGAAAACATGACCGCTGGATTTTGAACCAGGTGTCCGTTAGTATTGAACAACATAAGAACCGATTAGGAATCTTTATAAAATATGCCAACGCAAATGATATTGCTTCGGAGCCTTTATACTCTAGTAGCCAAATAACTTGACCACTACAGTCACAATTTGAAACTTTAGTATCACAGTCTCAGACTTTAATGTCTGCCGACAAATTAATTCGAATAAATTCTGTTGTTACTCTAGATCAGCGTTTACGCAATTAGACTTGGATATTCAGCGGCGCTCGACATTTTGCGCCTGCAATGTTCTCCCACCGACATCCATGCCGGCGAACACTACCTGCAAGGTACGCTCAAGCATTCAAAACTTTATGAAAACGGCTCTAGTCTATATAGTGGCTAGCGATAAGACGCGAGATAAACTCGCTGCTACGTTAAAAAATAGATTAAATCTTTAGCGCAAGATCTATTGGATAACCTCTGTCTTTCGCGATGTCACAAGCCAGCGAGACAACTGAATCCAGTTCTATATTTCGGGTCACCGGAAAATAATGAGTAGTCGCATTGGATATCAGTTCACTTTTTATTATCAAGCCTGTTTCAATTAAATTGTCTAAAATGGCGTCACTGGCAGACAAAGCAGATGGCGCTTTGACGATTTCGGTACGCGCATAAAAATCACCGTAAAATGACACGTCACTGGTTCTGAGTTTTGGATCATCACCTGGAATTTGCTGCGCGCCAAATAAAGGATTAGCCGCTGGAACGGCACTTAAAAAGCGGTCAATAAACCGGGCAACATGCTCAATTGCGCCCTGTGTCCTTTCTGTTACAACTGACTCTGGCCAACCTTGATCAATTTTTTCAAGGTAAGGTTTCGGTAAATTCGGCTGAGCGGTTTCTGCAGAACTGCTAACGAGTCCATCTTTGAATAAAGTGATTTCAGGTGTCATACCATGCAATTGAAAATACCCATTAGGGTATGGTGTTAATTGCGCCATACCATTTGGTGTGCCACGCTCACCATGAAACAAGACTTCCGGCCAATGACCTGCGCATTGAGCCCAATGCGCTACATAAGCAGCTTTAAATTCAACCAGCCTTTGTCGTGGGGCTTTGAGCATATCGTCAATCTGACCGGTTCTAAATCCACAGGCGTTAATTAAATAGTCGAAGTTCAGAGTTTCTTGCTGTTGAGATGTTTGATGATCAACTCTAATTTGCCAGTGCTTATTTGAGTCTGACTGACGAACATCTGTCACTCGAGCATTAAGTTTAACCTTGCAGTTTTTGATTTGACTGGCCGCCAAACTGGCCGTTGCAGAAAAACGAAAACCGCTTAAGCCATATTCCTGCACCAGAATAAGCGGATACTTAACCGAATCCAGATCCAGGTTTTTGGCCACAGGAATCAGCCAGTCAGACAATTGAGTCACTGACTCAGGTAAATCTTGTTGCGCCAGCTCTTCTACCTCTTCACGCTCAAATAAGCAATAATAGTCCCCGGGTTCCCCCAGAAGCTTTTTATCAGGAAACTGCTTAACCAACTCAGCATACTGAGTTTGAAGCTTTTTTAATCTTGGAATAATACTGTCCGGTTGACCCGGGTCTGTATTTGGCACAGCAATGACAGTCGGTCTGACGTTAACGGCCTGAGGAAATACACTTATCATATCGATTGACTGCTGCAATAAGGTCAAGCATTGCTCATCTGTAATTTCTCGATAAAAGCTGCCACCGGCATGCAAATGACAAATAGGCGGCCCATTGACCAGGCTTGGACCTTTTTCCAATAATGTCACGTTAACACCCAGCTCAGCTAACCTGAGTGCAATGGTCGCACCGGCAACGCCGCCGCCAATAATGCCAACTTTAGCTTCTGGTGTATTTGCCTCAAAGGGCGTGTGGGTTTTGGGTAAATTCAAAAACAGGCCTGTATGGATTAACCAACTAACAAAATTAATATCCGGTTTATTTTACTGTGCTAACTTGAGTGATGCATCTGTAGAATAAAGGATTTTTTAGAATTTCATGAAAAAAACAGAACACTTTACAATTCTCATACAAAACAAAAACCGAACAACAAATATCTGTTAAAAAGGCAAGTCGCAGCATCAGGTCCCTCATGCAGATTTATTGTATATATTTATCAATAATCCGGTAATTGATGCCTTCTGCCAAAAGTTGGTCTAAAGCGGCCTGGATACGATAAACCAGTTCATTGGATACATTTTTATTTGCAATCATGTAATAGCCGCCTTCGTCAGACAACTGATAGGCATGCTCCAGCTCTGAAAAATCATGTTTCATGTTCCTGAGTTGAAACGCCAAATCGAGTGGATCACCGGGTATTAAATCAGCACGTCCTTTGAATAATATTTTGAGCAACTGGGTAGAAGTCGATGTCATAAAATAATCAGCTTGTTCTGAAAACCCCTGAGTTTTAAAAAATTGCTCTACTGAGCCGCCCAATAAAACACTGGTTTTGTATTTTTGAATATCTTCGACCGAGTTGATTTGGATATCTGTACGTGATTTTAATTTGTAAAGATAAACAGTTCTGGGATGAAGTGGCCCAATCCACCTGAACATGTTTTCGCGCTCCGGTACTCTGGCTACCGTAATCATCATAACATTTGGATCTTGCTTCACTGTATATAAAGCACGTTTGAAAGGGTATACCAGAAACTGGCTTTTAACATTAGCGCGTTCTAACGCGGCTTTAACCAAATCTGTGCTGATACCAACAATTTTATCATTCTTAACAAAGTTATAGGGGGCCCAGTTTGATACCAGAACAGTTAATTCCTGAGCTTTAGCTGATCCAAAAAAAGTCATAAAAACCAATATTTTAAATATAATCAGCCGTTTCATAGTTCTCTGTCAGTTAAATCATGCAATGCTCACAACCCATTAATTAGTAATAAGCCTATACCTTATATATAGAAGATACAATAATAAATACGCGCAAAGCTAAGGCTCTGGTTCATCAGGGCAGAAAATAATATTGGCTGTCATATGCAGACTGCACTGGACAAACTGTTGATCTAGCTTATCGGGTTTAACCAAGGCGAATATTTGAGGGAGTGATGGACGGATGTTAGCGGTTTATAAATGACTTAGCCTTGCGTTTAACTGGCCCTGAGTAAACTTTTAGCGGCAGATACTGAGCTATTATCCCGAGCAAGAATAAACCCGATAATGCTATCGAATATACCCAAATGGCCTGCATTTGTTGAAACGACCAATATATGGCTAGCCAAAACGTCAATAAAAAGCCTAAGTGCATCACGCATCGCCAGAGTGCCCCTAACCCAAATAAAGTCCCACAATCCATACAACGAATATTTATCTCAAAGATCATACTGGCTTTTGCCAGGCGCTTGAGCCCATTTTTTCTGCACTGTGGACATTGCATTAAAATGCGTCTTAATTCCAGCTAGCTTCAGATAGCGCAGCTTTTACTGGCCAGAACACAAATTTGCGCAAAATGTTCAGGGACTAAACTAGCGCCGCCCACGAGTAGGCCACTCACATTTGGCATTTGCAAAAAGTATTCGGCATTATCTTTATTGACACTTCCGCCATATAAAATATTGATGCGAGCTGCGGTTGGTTTATCAAAAATACCAATAAGCTCCTGATAGATAAACGCGTGTATTTCGGCAACAGTTTCCGGTGAAGCAGCTTTACCCGAACCAATTGCCCAAATGGGTTCATATGCCACGCATAAGTCCATCCCATTCAGTTCAACCCCCTCCAAAGATTCGTGCAACTGCCTGTAAATAATGTCGTTGGTTAAGCCTAAATTTCGCTGTTGCTCGTTCTCACCAAGACACAATACCGGCATCAATCCAGCAGCCAGAGCGCGTTTCACTTTGGTTTTGCAAGATGCGTTGTTTTCCAAAAATACCTGACGGCGCTCTGAATGCCCAATAATGCAAAACTGACAACCGACTTCCTTGAGCATTTGTGCCGAAGTTTCACCGGTGAATGCACCTGATTCAAATTTACTGACATTCTGACTGCCAATCATAACCTTTGAATTACGCAAAAAATTTGCCATATCACTGATATAGACATAAGGCGGGGCAATACCAATTTGCGCGCAAAAATCATGCTGTAATACGGAAGCGACCGATGCGCAAATTAAATCAGTACCTCCATTGAGTTTCCAGTTTGCGATAACCATTGGATTTTTATTCATGAAGACAATTTCCTATATCAACTGGGCTGTTTTGTGCCATTTTTTTTATCTGCTTTAATACATAAGCTTCATCGTTTTCATACCAGTCGCAACCAATGTTTGGATTGCTCAAATAAAAAACGTTTGCATCAAATTGCTCGATAAACGCCTGGGTATCCGAAAAATACTGGCTAAAAAGTTCACCAGCCAAACCAGATTGCTCAAGCTGTTTTAAACCATACTCAAGTCTCACTTGAAGATCTGAATCTTTTGCAACAAAAAAATACATGGGTAAATAAGTAAATACAGCTATATTTTCTGCGATTCTCAACTCCGGCATTTCAACTTGATAATGAGGTAATTCAGCCTGAACTTCGTAACTGCTGCGCATTAATAAATCAAACCGTCTGGCTTGCAGCATTTTAAACAAGGAGTTTAGTTTAGTCCCTAAAACTAAATTAAATCCATTTTTCTGCAATACAGAGTTGGTTGACCAGCCATCTCCCTGACCAACAGGCCACTGTTTAAGCTGAGCGAGTGACTGAACTGACTTGAGTTTAGTGATACGATCGGCTCGGGTAAAAAACATACGGTAACTAGCCAGACCTTTTAAAATTGGAAAACGGATAACTTGAGCCTGCTCCAACCAATCAGTCTCTGCCATAGCGACTGCAACTGAAATAGCCCCTTCATTTAATTCAACAAGTTGCCTTTTAATCACGCTGTCACGTGTCTGCTCAATGATATTGACCGGACCGAATTTGTCACTCGATACTGCTAATGCCTGTTTAAGTAATAGATAGCTGTACTGCCTGTGTTTAGCCTGAACCTGCATATGAGGCAGGATAATGCTTCTGGCTTGTGGCTCTAAAGCTTCGGCATTAGCGTAAAATGTTGCCAACATAGCGAATAACAAAGCGACGGCCACTTTTTTCATGCAGTGTAAAACCCAAAATTAATAAAACGCGTGATATTTACAGAATTAAAACAAATAAGCAATAAAACTAAGTTTAGCACTCAATTTAAGACTATTAATGACGCATTTTTTATTCTGACTTAAAACAAAAAAACTGATGCCCACAGGAACGGTAAGCATCAGCTAGCAAAAGTGCCACCCATAGGATAGCTATGACTAAAAATGAGGACGAATAATAAAACAGCTCAACTATTCATAAGGTTAAAAGTGAATGACCGAGGCAAGTAAAACACTTTTAACCTACAAATATTAAACGCCTTGAGCCAAAGCGTTTTGGATCAAAGGATCCTATACAATGCCAGAGCCAGAATGACCTGAACTAGGTCTTTCTTTAGCAGCACTCGCACGGTATCCACTTGCACGATAAACCGAGATAGGATCAATTGCCCCACCATTACGTGCACGAGCCATTTGCAAAATAGGCGATACATCAGTTACAAAAGCATTCTTTAATGTATTGCTTGCCATAATGGCGTCATTGCTATCCTGATATCCGTATAAGGTTTCACGATTAATTAATAACGCAGCTACGTACGAACGTTGCACACTGGCAGCTGAATTCATTAAGCTTTCAATCGGGTCTGTTACGTTATGAGACTGGTCTAGTAAATAACCTGGACCAAAACCTTCCTGATTACGGTATTCTGCATCAACCAATTCATTAAAAATCAAGAATTGTTGATACGGGTGTAAACTACCACTGTCTAAATCGTCATCACCATATTTACTGTCGTTAAAGTGGAAACCACCTAACTTCTTGAATTGGATTAAACGAGATACGATCATTTCAATGTTTACGTTTGGCGCATGGTGGCCTAAATCAACTAATGATTTCGCTTTGTCACCTAATTCCATCGCCGCTAAGATGTTACTACCCCAATCTTGGATTACGGTCGAGTAGAACGCAGGTTCAAACATTTTGTGTTCAATATGTAATTCCCAATCCGATGGTAACTCAGCATAGATTCTCTTCATGCTTTCTAAATAACGCTCAAACGCACGTTGGAAATGCGACTGACCCGGATGGTTGGAACCATCACCAACCCAAACAGTTAATACTTTTGAGCCTAAAGCTTCACCCCATTTGATACAATCTAGGTTGTGCGCAATTGCAAGCTCACGTGATGCTTCAGATGTATTGCTTAAACTGCCGTATTTGAAGCTATGCGCCTGACCGGGTTGATCCTGGAATGTATTTGAGTTAATTGAATCCCATTTCAAATCTAAGTTATCAGAGAACCCTTTTAACTCAGTGAAATCGTCAACTTTATCCCAAGGAAAATGCGGAGAGACGGCTTGTGTACATTGTGACAAGTCATTAATCACAGCACAGTCTTCTAACTTTTCAAAAATGTTTCTTGGCTCGCCAGTACCTGGGAAACGCGCGAAACGCGTACCACCGGTACCTGTACCCCATGAAGGCACAGCGACCTGAAATTCTGCCGCTTTTTGCGTAATTTTTTCAATATCAATGTCTTGACGAGCAAGTTTACGGGCTAATGCATCATAATCTTCCTGGACACCTGGCATTAACTTTTCATTTTGCTCAGCAATAAATGCTTTATCGATACGTTTTGTCATGATTTTAAATCCTCTCGATTACTGACTTCGAGCTTAACGCAAGAAGGCTTCGTGTAAACCACCGTCTACACTGATAATTTGACCGGTCGTTTTACTTAACTGACCAGAAACCAGTAAGTAGGCTGCTTCAGCTTGATCGGCTGGCGTAATAGGCTGTTTTGTTAACGTTCTTTGAGCATAGAATAAAGCTAACTTATCACGTAACTCATCATCTGAATCTGAGTCAGTAAACTCAACGTTATATTTAGTTAAAGAAGCAATTACACGGTCACGCGGGAACATAGTGCTACCTTTAACAACAGTCGCTGGCGCTAAACCATTAACATTAACTAAAGGTGATAACTCAATAGCCAATTCTCGAACCAGATGGTTAGCCGCAGCTTTACTGGTGTCATAGGCTAAAGAGCCTTTCTTAGATACAGCAGCATTAACACTGGTCGTTAATACTAAAGCACCCGGCAAATTCTGATTCTGCCATACTTTACCGGCTTCGGTACCTACAATGTAACCACCTTTAACATTAACAGCAAAGCTAACATCAAACATTTGATCATTACTCATTCCAGCCTGACCTGGTGCCAAGAAAACACCGGCTGTTACGATAACTTTATCAATGCCGCCGTAAGCTAAAGTGACTTGGCGTAATAAAGCTTCAACACTTTCGCGCTTAGTAATATCCACTTCCTGAGCAATAGCCGGACCACAACTTGAAATACCACTACCCGCAACACCAATGCCAACCCCATAAATATCAGTTAGCTCTTTTGCCGTTTTTTCCGCAGCTTCTAAACGTAAGTCAGCACATACAACATGCGCGCCTTCTTTTGCTACGCGAAACGCAGTTTCTTTACCAATACCATCACCGGCACCTATGACAACAACTATGTCACGAGCAAGCGATTTTTCTTGTGGCATACGCTGTAATTTAGCTTCTTCTAACAGCCAGTATTCGATATCAAATGCTTCTTGCTGCGGTAATGCAACATACTCGTCTACCGCTTCTGCACCGCGCATTACTTCAACCGCACAGTTATAAAATTCAGCAGTTACGCGAGATTCACTCTTATTTTTACCCCAGGCAACCATACCTACACCCGGAATCAAACAAATCGACGGAGAAGACGCTCGTTGTGCCGGAGAATTATCATGTTTACAAGTTTGATAATATTGAGTGTAATCTTCCTGATACTGCTTAATACCGTCTTCTAACAAGGCTTTTAATTGCTCTACTGAATCTGTTTCAGGGTTCCAGTTTACATATAAAGGTTTGATTTTAGTACGTAAAAAGTGATCTGGGCAAGAGGTTCCTAAATCAGCTAATCGAGGCGCATCGTTTGAATTAACAAAACGTAGAATTGACTCATCAGATTGAACTGTGCCAATCATTTTTTTCTCACCTGATACTAAACCGCGTAAGAAAGGTAATACTTCACCTAATACAGCTTCGCGTTTATCCTGTGCTAACGATGCAAACTTTTGACCACCAAAGGTATTTTCACCTTTGTCGTGTTCTTCAATATAACGCGCTGCTTTTTCGATAATGTCTAAGCTCAAGTCATAACATTCTTTGTTATCATTCGCCCAGTTAATGACACCGTGACCTGCTAACAAAACACCTTTCGCATTAGGATAATCTTTACAAATTGACTGAAGCTTTAAACCCAGATCAAAACCCGGACGCTGCCACTCAGTCCAAACTAATTCGTCGCCCCAAATCTTTTGAGTTAATTCTTTAGAGTTTTTGCTGGCAGCAACGGCAATAACTGAGTTTGGATGCATGTGATCAACATGCTTGTAAGGAATATAAGCATGTAAAGGCGTATCAATTGATGGTGCGCGTGAATTCAGGTTAAAAGTTGCATGCGTATACATACCGACCATGTCATCTTCGATTTGTGTTTTAGCACCCACTTCATCCGCACGGTAATAAATATCCTGCAGTGAATTCAATTTATCCATATATAGAGAAGCAAAATTGCCTGCTTTTGATGTACGTAAGTCACCACCTGAGCCTTTTACCCATAAAACTTCAACGTCTTCTCCGGTTAGTGGATCTTTTTCAACAATCTTTGCAGAAGTGTTACCACCGCCCGTATTAGTAATACGTTGGTCATCCCCAAGGATATTTGAACGATATACTAAACCCTCTAGAGGGCTTAATTCCTGGGCTTTCTGGTCGTCCCAGGCATAGTTAACATGTTTAAACTCATCTTTGCGATTAGACATTTTGATATCCTATATATTGCAATTAAAACCAAAATTACGCGTTTGCGAAACTATTTATCCGCATTAGACCACTAGAAACAATCATTTTCAATCACTTTCTTGCATTTATTTAAAATTTTGTATAGAGTCTTAACATAAATATAAACATTATTTTATTTAATACAAACAGAATAAATCATTCCCGGTCATTATTAACAATAATAAATTTTACGTTTTAAAAATATAAAATAAGTAGAAAGAATATGAGTCATCATGAATTTGATCGCCAGCCGGTCAGTGCGGATCAGCTAAAGTCAGGTAAATATTTTGCCGCCAGTTACGCAGGGGAACATGTTGCTGGAACTGAGTTTGTTATCGGCGCTATGTTTGTATCCTGGGGGGTTGGTACACTCGACTTATTATTAGGTTTAATCATAGGCAACCTGATGGCCGTGCTAACCTGGGGTTTAATTTGTGCGCCTATAGCGACAGATACTCGGTTAACGCTTTATGCGTATTTAGAAAAAGTAGCCGGTCCCGGCATTATCAAACTCTATTCTATTGTTAACGGTATTTTATTTTGCATTCTGGCGGGTGCGATGATCACAGTTTCAGCATCAGCTGTCAGAGTCTTATTTGACTTACCTGCGCAAGTTAATTGGTATCCGACTGACTTCTCTTTTGTTCTGGTTGCTTTAGCTGTTGGTGCAGTTGTTGTGCTGGTAGCAGTAAAAGGTTTTAAATTTATCGCCCAGTTTGCTGAAGTGTGCGCGCCTTGGATGATACTTATGTTTATTGTAGGCGCGCTGGCAATAGCACCCAGTTTATTATCAGCAACACCCAATTTGGATACTGTCACCTTAACCAGTTGGCTCACGGTTGCTAATACCCATATCTGGCAAGACAGTGGTAACGGCTTGTCTTGGTGGCATGTAGCGGCGTTTGCCTGGGTATGTAATATGGCAATGCATGGTGCTTTATCCGATATGACGATTTTACGCTTTGCGCAAAAATCTTCGTATGGGTTTTTCTCTGCACTCGGCATGTTTATTGGACATTTTATTGCCTGGGTTTGTGCCGGGATCATGGGCGCAGGTGCTGCGCTATTATTAAAAACGGATGTAACTGCGCTGGATGCAGGCGCCGTTGCTTATCAGGCACTGGGCAGTGCCGGCATTATTGCGGTTATTATTGCTGGCTGGACAACTTCTAATCCAACCATATATAGAGCAGGCTTGGCGTTTCAATCACTTAATAAAAATTGGAGCCGTGGCGCAGTCACGACTATAGTGGGCATTATTACAACGATGATTGCCTGCTTTCCGTTTGTATTTACCAAATTAATGGATTTTGTCAGTCTAATGGCTCTGATACTTGCACCGATTGGCGCTATTCTGGTAAGTGAGCATTGGCTACTGCCTAAATTGGGCTTGACTCGATACTGGTCTAATTATCGAAAACAAACGACCAATAAAGCGGCTTTGTTTACTTGGATAACAGCATTAATCATCTGTTATCTGGCTTTTGCAATCGGTACTCATGTCTTTTTCTTACCTATTATTGCCTGGTTTGTTGCACTGATATTCTATATTCCGCTGGCAAATTCAATGGGTGCCAATAGAAACTTTCCAGCCAAAGTAGCAGAAGAAAATAAAGCCGCCTTGCTAAGAAAACAAGCAGAACAAGCTTATATTGACAATACCAGACTCAATGACTGTCAATCTGCAGCTTCGCAAAAACACTGGATGCAATATTTAGCAATTTTTAGTTTATTGATTTGCCTTGCACTGGCATTTACCGTTAGCTTAAATGCGATGGATTTAAACAAGTTCAGACAAATCATTATTTGGCCAACAGTCATCTACTTTATTAGCGCAACCTATTATTCTCTTAAAGTGGCTGATCCTAAAACACAAACTTAAGCGACGGAGCTTGAATAAGAATGTATACCTTTATTTTTGATATAGGCAAAACCAATATCAAGGGCAATGTATTAAATGATCAGGGTGAAACCGTTTGGAGCGATTCAGCGTCAAATGAATCGGTACAGGGTGAGCATTATTTGTATATAGATGTTAAAGCCGTTGAAAAATGGCTCCTGAACTGCCTGAATAAAGCAGCTAAAGCGTTCAAAATAGATGCCATAAATATTACGACTCATGGTGCATGTGCTGTCTTGGTTGATGCGCACGGTGAACTGGTTTTACCTGTGATGGATTATGAATGTGACATTGTAGAATCAGTTAATGATACATACGACGCTGTTCGCCCTGAATTTAACCAAACTCTGTCACCAAATTTATCAGCAGGTTTAAATTTAGGTCGCCAACTCTTCTGGCTTAAACAAACCTTCCCTGAGCAATTCAATCAAATCCAAGCTGTGCTTATGTATCCACAATACTGGGTCTGGCGTTTAACTGGCAAACAGGTTAACGAAGTAACATCATTAGGGTGTCATACAGACTTATGGCAGCCTGAAAAAGCAGATTATTCTGATTTAGTGGATACCCTGAATATTCGCCACGCACTGCCGAAACTGGTTAATGCCGATCAAGTTGTCGACACAGTCAGTGCATCGGTATGCGAACAAACCGGACTGGCGCAAACCTGTAAAGTATACGCAGGTATTCATGATTCCAACGCTAGTTTTTCGCGCTATTTAGGACAAAATAAAGATAAAGCTTTTACCGTGGTGAGTACAGGTACCTGGGTGATTAGCATGTCTATGGGTGCAGATATTCATGCGCTTAAAGAAGAAAAAGATATGCTGGCCAATGTCTGCGTATTAAACAAGCCAATCGCCTGTGCCCGATTTATGGGTGGTCGAGAGTTTGCTCAGATTTGTGAACAAACTCAGGCTAAAACTTCAGATCCTATCACTCAAGCTGATCTGCAAAACATTGTGGATGAGCAAATTTTTGCCCTACCCGCTTTTTCGAGTGGAAGCGGTCCATTTGTGGGTAAACAAGGCAAAATTACCGCACAACCTGATAGCGGTAATGCGCTCGCGACCTTATATCTGGCGTTGATGATTGACCATGAATTAGACTTGCTCAATGCCAAAGGCGATATCATTTTTGGCAGTACCTCGAAAAAAAATCCATTAATGTGCCGCCTGATTGCTCAGCTAAGACCCGAACAAAACGTCGTTTTATCCGGGGACAGCGCCAGCACAGTCAAAGGCGCCTGGGTCATGACACAATGGGATGACTGGCAAAATCAACCCCAACAAAATACTGAAATTGCAACACCGGCTGGTATCAACAATCTTGAGCAATATAAAGCAGCCTGGTTAGAAGCCGCGTCAGCCCACTAAATATCATAAAGTTTACAGCGGGGTAGGTTATATCTGTCCCTGCCTCGCTGGTTTTTAATACAAAAATGAATACAAGGTCAGACAATGAAACGCTTACAATATAACGTCGGCTCAAAATTAATATCCGGCATTAGCGCAGCAATCTTGAGCGCACTGATTTCAACTTCCGCACAGGCAAATAAGGCAGATAATATGAATCCTGAATTTGCATTTGATTTTACACAAAATCCGACATTAACCAGTCAGCCCTACTCCAAACAAAAAGGCTATGGTAAAGACAATTTTAAAAACTCAACTGAAAACGCATTTTCTATTGATGCGCCGCAAGGCCACTATCAGGTGTCTTTAACCGTTAGAGCTCAATCAGATACCCAGTTTTTAATCTTCAGTGAAGACAGACGCGTAATGACTTCCGTTCAACAGCTAAAAGCCGGAGACACTGCTGCTTATAAATTTTACGTAGATACAAAATCCCCCTTTTTAGATAAAGCCGAGCAGGATAAAAATGAAGATGAGCGTACCGGTCCAAAAGTAGGACTGCGCGGCGATGAAGATATATCACGCAACTGGGATGATAAACTCACAATTTCTTTATCTAATCAAAATGTAAAATTTGAAAGCCTGAGTATCCAACCGACAAAAATCAATAAAATTTTAATTGCCGGAGATTCAACCGTCACCGATCAGGCATCAACAGATTATGCCAGTTGGGGGCAATTTATACCGGCCCTGATTCCAGATAAGCTGGTTATCAATCATGCACGAAGTGGTGAAACGTTAAAATCATTTATCTTTTCATTACGCTGGGACAAGCTGATGAGCCAGACTCAGCCCGGCGATATAGTCATGATTCAATTTGCGCATAATGACGAGAAAAAACAGTGGCCTAGAACCTATTCATCTGCCCAAGGTGCCTACCCTGAGTATTTACGCGCTTTTATTGCAGATGTGAGACAAAAAGGGGCCCATCCTGTGATTATGACTCCGGTTGCGCGCCGCCACTATAAAAATGGAGAACTGATTAATACGCACGAGGGATACGATGCCGCCGTGCGTAAAGTCGGCCGGGATGTCAATGTGCCTGTTATTGATTTAACCGCACAAACCACTTTCTTTTACCAGTATTTAGGGCAAAAAGAAGCGCCTAAAGCATTTGGCGCTCATGGCAAAGACAAAACACATCACAACCATTATGGCGCCTGGGTGATTGCTAATATGGTTACACAAAACTTAAAAGCTGCACTGCCGGATTTGATTAAAACAGCGCCATTGGAGCTGGATTTAACTCAGCCGGTTAAGCCAGATGAAAAGCCTTTTCCAAAAGCCATATGGCCGGACATGCGGCCAGTAAAAGTGGAAATATCAGGGAATTGATTATAAAACACATCATGGGCTTGCAATATAATTTGCAGCCCGTGCTGTATTTAAAAGGTTGCCTGTGAAAACAGGCTAGAATAGTGCTAAAAAAGCCTATAAATGGTTCGGTTTCGTATAAACCGTTAATCAGCTTAACAACCCGCTTAATTGACCGGTTTATAATCGACTGCGAGTTTATCACCCGCCTTTAGTCCGGATACAATATGAAACATCTGATTATTCCGCTCACCTAAACGTACATATCGACGCTCAATCTGACTATTATTTAATACATATACCATAGCGAGCTGGCCATAATAATGAATCCACTCAGGTTTGACCAAAATCCCCATCAGACTGGCCTGCGGTAGTTTTAACTGCGCATACAAACCCGGCATCAGGTTAATCTGATCTTCCAGTTCCAGCCTGACGACCATGCTTCTGGCCGCACTGTCAGCTATAGGTACAATTTCAGTAACGGTCGCCATGTGATGAGTATTTAAAGCTGGAATTGCCACATTTAACCGCTGGCCAAGGGCGAGTTTAACGGCCTGTTGTTCTCTTACATTAAATTCAAACTGTAATTGCTGCGGATTATAAATAGCCAGCAGCGGAATACCCGGCGTCGCCGTATCACCCGGTTCGCTAAAGCGTTCCACCACTTTACCTGAAATCGGTGATTTGATAGTGGTGTAACTTAATGCAACCTCAGCCTGAGCCTGCTGCTGTTTTGCAATGACCAAATTTGCATTTAAGTTATCATACCTTGCCTGAGCTTCATCCAAATCGCTGACAGATACCAGTTCATCCTGCCTGAGTGTTTTTATTCTGTCTAACTGTTTTTTGGCCTGAGTTAAAGAAGCAGTAATGGCGGATATCTGAGCCTGACTTTGAGACAGTTTAGCGATAAAGTCATCTTGCTCTAATACAAGAAGCACATCTCCGGCTTTAACTGTGTCACCCGCTCTGACATTCAAGCGTTTTACCTGAGCCATCACACGGGATGAGACCTGTGTATTTTGTTTAGCGATAATCGTACCGGGCACCAGCTCAAAACGTTCAATCGATTTAAGCGATAGAGTTGCTACCTCGCCCTTATAATCGGATGCCAAAATCGTTTTTAAACCCGCAGATTGCTTGTCCGAAAAGCTACCTGCCATATACAAAACAGCCAACACAACCAAGATGAGCGCCAAAGTAGATGCAAAAATTTTAGACTTAACCTGCATATGCAATTTCCTCTTTATTCTCAGTTTTGCTTTCGGTATCGGCAAACACCAAATAATAAACCAGTGGCACCACAATTAATGAAAATAACGTCGATGCAATTATCCCGAAAATGATAGCGATCGCCAAACCACTGAATACCGGATCCAGTGTTATCACTAAATTCCCCAACATAGTGGTGCCTGCGGTCAGTAAAACGGGTCGCATTCTTACCGTACCCGCAGCAATTAACGCAGTCTTAATTGAGCTACCCTGATTTCTAGAATGGTTAATAAATTCGACTAAAATCAATGAATTCCTAACCACTATTCCGGCAAGCGCTATCATGCCAATCATAGCGGTTGCGGTAAACAAAACCGGCTCAGGTGCATTCGCAATGCTGCGCTCACCAAACTGATTTAATAGCCAGAAACCCGGCATGATCCCAATAATGGTTAATGGAATAGCGGACATAATAATAAGTGACAAGTTTGCCGACTGAGTTTGAATTCGCAAAATGACAAAAATAGCGATCAGTGCTAACGCAAATGCAATACCCATATCGCGAAAAACATCTATTGTAATTTTCCACTCACCTTCCCCGCTGAAGGTAATGTCGATACCATCACCCACCTGCCAGGGCTGTGTACCACCATTATTAATAAAGTATCTTGAGTTCCAATCCGTTTTAACAAAATCAGTTTGTCTTTGATTCATATCAGCACTGACATCAGCAATCACACCGGCCGGGGTTCTTCCATTTAATTCAGCCATGACATAAATCACATTTCTTTGATCTTTTCTGATAATGGGTTCTGCCACCTGCAATGATTCAAATTCGCCCAGTTCGGATAACGCCACCAATGGTCGTGGCGCGCTGCTTAACCCAAATTGATCGCTGGTTTTAGCCAGCTCCCGGTTCCCTCTAACTTTAAGTGCTAATAATTCTGCATCTTGATTTCTCTGAGCAAAAGGCAACTGCATGTGAATATTCACAGGCTCGGTTTCTCCGCTAACATAAAGTACGCCCGGGCTTATACCTTGTGAAGCAATTTTAAGTGTCGTTGCAATATCCTGGGTAGAAACTGCGGACAATGCTGCTTTACTTTTATCCGTAATGAATCGGTGTAAAGGCGCAGGCGCCGCCATTGAGGTATCCACCTCAACCACATGAGGCTCAGCTTGCAAACGTCTGGCCAGCGTATTTGCAGCCTGTTTGTGAGCAATATTATCAACAAAACTATCAGCATAAATTTCCGCGACCAGGGTACTTAATACGGGCGGTCCGGGCGGGACTTCGACCACTTTAATCCGTATACCGTCCCGGTTCAGCGGTTTTAGCTGTTTGCGCAAGCGCATCACGACCGCATGAGACTGATGTGCTCTGTCACTCTTATCCAATAACAAAATTCTTAATTCTGCTAAATGAGCCGCGTTTCGACGGTAATACCCTCGCACCATGCCATTAAAATCCATACTCGAAGGCTGACCAACATAAGCGGCAATTTCACTGACTTCATTCAGCTCCCAAGTTAATGCCTGAGCTTGACGGGCCAACTGAGCGGTTTTTTCTAAGCTGGTGCCTTCAGGCATATCAATCAAAACCTGAATTTCATTTTTATTGTCAAATGGCAGGAGTTTAAGCGGAACCAGCCTCAATACGGGTAACAAAGCGCTGGCCAGAAACAAAAACAAGGTCATCCAGAGTACCCATTTAGCCCGACTTTTATTTGCCAGCAGTGGCGATAAAATTCGCTCATACAATCCGGGTTTATCCAGGTTAACCTCAGGTTCACCTGGCCGATGTTTAAGCAGTTTCATTGCCAGCCAAGGGGTCACAAAAAATGCAACCAGTGTCGACACAGCCACGCTAACGGGCACATTAAATGCCATGGGAGCCATATAGGGTCCCATCATACCTGTGATAAATGCTAGCGGAATAAAGGCGACCATTATCGTCAGAGTCGACATCAAAAGTGCACTTCTGATCTCACTCATGGCACTGACAATATGAAGTTTTTTATCACCTTTGTTATTGATAAAACGACTGATATTATCAATCCCTGTGATGGGATCATCCACCAGTAACCCCAAAGACAATATCAATGCAAATAAAGTCACCCGGTTAATAGTATAACCAAATGCAAAATCCAGAATCAGGGTTATGCCATAACAAATGGGCACAGCCAGCCCGACTACAACCGCGGGTCGCCAGCCAAGAAAAACGCCAACAAAAATCACCACAGTAAATACCGCAAAGACTAAACTGGAAGTCAGGTTATTCACCTTTTCATTTGCCGTTTGACCATAATCTCTGAGCACAGCATAATTGACCTCGGGCGGTAATATATTTTGTTTTAAATCTGCCATCATCGAATGAACACCAGCTGCAACAGATACCGCATTTGTGCCAGCCTGTTTCGCCACACTAATAGTGACCATAGGGGCATCCTGCTGCTGATTTGAAGTGGCTATCCATTGATAATGCTGAGGCTCTTCAGGTCCGTCCTGGATTGTAGCAACGTCTTTTAAATAAATACTTTTGCCGTTAACAACATTAACCACTAACTGCTCCACATCACCGGCACTTCTTAGCACATCGCCTGCCTGTAACGCGATTTGCGTATCCCCATCAACCAAGCTACCAACTTCAGAAAGCTGGTTTGAAGCGCTCAGCGCATAATATACATCTGTCAGTGTTGTCTGGTGCGCAGCAAGTGCGCTTGCATCTAAATTAACCAATAATTGACGTTTACGCCCTGCAATAACTTTAACTTCACTGGTATCTGCTATCCGCTGCAAATTATTGGCAATTTCATTGGCAAATCGAGTTAGCTCATAATCAGAATACAGCTGACTATTTTTGCTATACAAACCCAGCATTAATATAGGCACATCATTGACTTCAACCGGTCGAATTTGCCAGCGTGTGATTACATTCGCCATCGTATGCTGATAGCCGTAGAGTTTTGCGTAAGTATCTAATATCGCCTGCTCTCTGCTGTGGCCAACTTCAAATCTGAGTGTGACTACAGTGCCGTTCGTTTGAGTCGTCGAATAAATATGCTCTACACCAGATAACTGAGCCAGCAGTTTTTCAAGCGGTTGCGTGACCAGCCTAGCCACTTCCGGCGCTTCTACATTTGGCGCGTCTACATAAATATCCAGTAGCGGGACACTAATTTGTGGCTCTTCTTCCCTTGGAGTTTGCTGCAAAGCAAATAGCCCGAGTAACAGCGCAAAAACAAAAATAATAATTGGTAGCCGCCCATTCAGGCTGGTTTTAACGGCACTATCAATTGAATTCACGAATTAACTTTCCTTACAAAATAAAGTGTGTAACTGGCTAAGTAGAACGATAGCCTCTTGATTCACAACCCGGTAAAAAATGGTTTGTTTATCGCGTCGGGTTTCAACTATGCCCGCTTTACGAAGTGTAGCTAAATGCTGAGAAAGTGCAGACTGAGCCAAGCCAATATAACGATTGAGTTCTGATACACTGAGCTCTTTATTCTGCAAACAGCACAAAATTAGCAAGCGATGTTTATTGGCAAGTAGCTTTAATAGCTGCTCCGCTCGCTGAGCATTCACCGCAAATGTATCCGGGTCTAAACGCATCCAAAGCCTCATATAGCTAAATTTAAGATGAGTATAGTTTAGTATATTAAAAAACACTAATATAATATTTTACTAATTTAGAAAATCATAATATAGTAAACTTATCGTTCAATAACAGAAGGTATCTTCAGGTGGTGTTCAGGTGCGATCATCCAGCTATCAAAACACAACTTTGAAGGTAATCAAGCGATGAAATTAAATGAAGCGCTCAGACTGATTGCAGGCATTATGATTATTATCTCAGTGGTACTGCAAACATATCATGATCCGAACTGGATATGGTTTACTGTATTTATCGCTGTAAACTTAATTCAGTCTGCATTTACTAAGTGGTGTCCTATGATTACGATTTTACGCAAGTCCGGCATGGAGGAATAAAATGCTAATCCCAATTCCCGAATTATTAAAACAAGTGGCTCCAACACAAAGACGCATTAGCTCAGAACAGGCTAAACAGGAGCTAGACAAAAACCATGGTTTGTTAATTGACGTAAGAGAGCCTGCCGAACATATGATTAAAGCCGCTGTAGGGGCAATTAACATTCCCCGGGGCGTATTGGAAATGAAACTGATGGAGATAGAAAAAGATCCTGCCAGACCCATTTATCTGCACTGTGCAAGTAGTGCCCGCGCCACACTAAGTGCCGAAGCACTGACTCGTGTTGGCTACGAAAATGTCACTGTAATCACCTGTAATGCCGAACAAATTTGTCAGGTGTTTTAACTTCATAGAACAGTAACACTGGTCGGATAAGCTCGTACTTTTCTACTTATAGGTACAGAGCAATGACTTTTACGCGCAGACGCTTTTTAAAAGCATCGGCGGCTGGTTTTGGAGCCGCCGTTTTATCTTTTGGTTTAACGGGCTGTAGTCTTAATGACGATGATGACGAAACTACAAAGCAAATCCCTGTCAGCTTTGATCACGGTGTTGCCAGTGGCGACCCGCTCGCTGACAGTCTAATTATTTGGACTCGCATAACACCTCTTGAAAACGTCACGAGTGTTAACGTAGTTTGGCAAGCCTCAACAGATGCTAACTTTACAACCATTAGCCATGATGGCGAAACACAGGTAAGCGATGCAACTGACTTCACCTTAAAAGTTGATCTGCAAGGTCTCGATGCCAACACCACCTATTACTACCGCTTCATATGTAATGGTAAAACCTCACCTACTGGAGCAGGTAAAACGCTTCCAACCGACAACATAGAACAAGTAAAATTTGCCGTTGTCTCTTGCGCTAACTATCCTGCTGGCTACTTCCATGTGTATGGTGAAATCGCAAAACAAACCGATTTAGATGCAGTACTGCACTTGGGTGACTACATCTATGAATATGGTAATACAGGTTATGCCACTGAAGATGCCGCCGAACTTGGCCGTTTATTACCTGATGACAATAGCGATGAAATCATTTCTTTAGCGGATTATCGCAAACGTTACGCCCATTATCGTAAAGACGATAACTTGCAAGCTGCCCATAGTCAGTGTGCATTTATTACTGTTTGGGACGACCATGAAATAACTAATGATACATGGCACAGTGGCGCTGAAAATCACAACGACGGCGAAGGTGAATTTAGCGAGCGCAAAATGCATGCGTTACAAGCCTACTTTGAATGGATGCCGATCCGTAATGTTGCCGATAAAGAACGTATTTATCGACGCTTTGAGTTTGGTAATTTAGTTTCATTACACATGCTCGATACCCGTGTTTTAGCTCGCGACGAGCAAGTTAATTATGCAGATTTCGACTTAACCAGCAGCCAAGGACAAACTGACTTTGTTGCAGCAATTAGCTCACCTACTCGTGCTCTATTAGGTAACGAGCAACTTACATGGCTGACTGATGGTTTAACGACAGCAACAACACAATGGCAAGTACTTGGGCAACAAGTGCTGATGACCAAAATGCATTTGCCATTCGAGATTTTACAGTTACTTATGAATATTCAAGTAACTCAAGCAAACGGAGCTGATCCATCTGCATTACTTGCGCAAGCAAATACCTTATTTAGTGAGCTTGCGCAAATTAAAGGGCGCGTATTAGCTGGCGATCC
>CAJXMO010000008.1 GCA_913056495.1 uncultured Alteromonadaceae bacterium
GCGGTATTCCACCAAGAAGATTATTGGATGCTGCATGATTTCTACTAACGAATGCTGTTTAAAATGGGGTGATTACATTTAAAGCTATGTAGATTCCAAATATAATCAAAGGAATCATCGTCCCTGTAATGTTTACAACCTATACAGCCAGTTGGAGTAATACAATCTGGTTGTGGCAACCTATTTGTTGCATCTTCTATTGGTTCTGGTCTGCCATTACATGGAGAGTTAAAAAGCGATACTGTTGGCTGGCCGAGCGTCAGGGGATCATTTTCATCCCAAAACCGTCCGACTTCAATCATCGCCCGTTGTTGCGAAGGAAACTCATAAGATCCTCTAAAGGTTGCCAAAGAGTGATTACCAAAATCAGCGGCGGTTTGTGAATCTGATGCAAGCCTCAATAAGATATTTAAGCCAACCTTTCTAAAGGTGCTTGGTGGCACCCAAGGAACCCCATACCTCAAACACAGTTCTTTAAACTTATTAGTATTTACTTCGTTTCTTTTCCGGAAACCCTCACCTTTTTTTAAATAAGGAAATAGCCAGCAGGACTCAGGGGCAACCTCATCTATAAATGATAAATATGACTCAAAGCTAGGTTTGTATTGTTTCGGTATTTTAAACAATACCTCTCCACCTCTACGACTCTTATATTCTCTAACCTCATACCTATCCCCTAAAGGCTTATAATCAAACTTAGTTCGTTTTAGATTATAAGTAGGAGACTGATTTTGCATCGTCATCCCTAAGAATATAAAAACCTCGGACGTTACTTTGTAATTGAAAGCAACTAAAGCTTGAGTTGTAGTGAAGTCACCTGCTACCTTAATAGAACGTTGCCTAGAAGCTGTTAAATAGACTTTTTGCGAATTAATATCTAAAATGATAGGTAGTTGCCCTGATTTCAGGGTAACTGGTTGAACACATTGTGTAATTTTAAAGCAGAACTTGGCTAATTGACTTGCATTGCTTAATAATAACTTTTCAGCGCTTCGCCCCAATACTGTAGGACTCGGCCTGTACGATTTTAATCTCGTTTGCTCTATAAAAAATTCAAGATCTTCAAAAGCTGAATTTAAAAAACGTGATATCGAAAGAAAGCTTTGATAAGCACTTCGATGCTTTATTTGCTTTAAGTTAGCCTTTGATAATAGATGTTCACTATATTCAAAAAGTGCGCGGCGCATATTTTCCACACAATTAAATTTACAACCCTCGTTATCTAAGTAAGTAAACATGGATTTAATATTTCTAATTGAAGTAGCAACAGTTCGTGGGGACAAACCAACCTCAATACATCCCTCTGCATGATCTTTTATCGATTGAATAATTTCAATTTGACTATGTTTAACCCAGAGGTATCTTAACCGTTCTAAATGACTCTTATTTTGAATAAAAACACTAGTTCCTCCGTCATATACCAAAGCAGTTAGATTCCATATCATTGAATTTGGATTATCAATTCTAGGGTGACTAATGGTTAAATTAGGAAGCTTATATCGCATCGAATATCTAACCATTATTAAAGCTATCAATTATGAGGTTTGAATCTGTTTTGGAACCTGTAAACATTGACCATAAAGTTTCAAAGAACTGCTCTTCAATAGGCTCCTTTTCAATGAATTTTATATATTTCCAAGTGGTACTAGCATCTTTATGTAGCAAAGCTTCTTGAACAATCTCTATTGCATTCAGATTTGACATACTTTGGATTTTAAGGAGGCTACGCATCAGCATGGTTCCGAAGGTCGCTCTTAATTGATGAAATTTAAAACGTCCAAATTGAGAGTGACCTTTTTTAATAAGCTCTTCTTTTAGTCTGAACATCAGTGTTCCAAAAGTCTCAGTTGTATATCTATTGCCTCGCGAAGTTAAAAAGATATTTCTCTGCATTTTAGTGCTAGCTTTAGAGCGCCTCAAGATGGCTTCAGCAGAATAGAAATAATTGATAAGCTCATCTACAAGTGAAATTGAAAAATAAACTTCACCCGAAACATCGAATTTAGTTTCTACACCTGTACCTGGCCCTACCTTTACTCGCATAGTTCCAGTAATCATTTGATCAGGATATGCGTTTTTAATAGCATCTATTTTGAGAGTTGTCACTGTCTCATGGCGACAACCAGTTTGGAGCGCAACCTTTGTCATCAGATACAATTCGTAATTTCTGTGCTGAGACAAGTGATTCATTAAAATCTCTGTGTTAGCTTGGCTAATTGGAGTCAAACCATCCTCCAAATGATTACCTGTACGCATTCTATTTGGAATTGAAAGCTCAGAAGAAAGAACGCCCATCGTTCTTTTAAACCCTACTTTGTCGAAAAATGAAATAACCTTAACTTTATCATCAAATAAAGATGATCGTTCACTCGCATGTCCATGAACAGAAGCCCATCTATAAAAAGCTATTACTGAGTTCATGTTTTGTGATGTTGTTGAAGGAGCTAGCAATCCATTATTTCTTAATTCAAGCAAGTACCCCTTGTACCTAAACAAGCAACGCTCTCTCTTTTTTTTAGGGAAGTGCAGCCAATGAATTCCTGTACTTTCTAACCAATCCGCATATCTAACTAGATGCGTCATTTCCCGATTAATAGTCTTCAAATCTTTCTGTAAGTCATGGTAACGGTAAAAAGCATAACGGTTTGCTTCACACCAAGGCTCACCATTTGAGTAAAAAATATGAGGAAAGGGGTCCACTGACTTAAAAGCATTGTTAGGAATAAAGCAATCATTGCCTACTTGAGGCGAAGGGATAAAAGCCATTGGTTGATAATTAATTTTTTCTAGGATAGCCAAATCGATAACTCTACAAATTAATCATAAAATTAGTGTAGAGTAGCATCTGATTTATGTCTATGCTCCCAATGTATATAAGTAGCGAGTATAGTGTAAATGTTTAGCGTGTCTAAAAATAAAATACCATTATGAGCAAGCGAAATTTCACCTGGTTTAGGGTTACTGGACCCGCCTACTAAGGCAACGGCTGAGCAAGTATGATGAGGGCTTCGAAATGGACGGATTTGCCAGTTTTCAATATTCGCAGCTTTTCCGACAATTGAATGTATCGCTGCTGTTTGCAATGCCTGAGCTTCGCTCATTTCAGGCAAAATAGTGGCTAGACGTTCAGCCAGCATGGTTTTACCTGTACCTGGCGGACCTAACATTAACAGATGGTGTCCGCCAGCCGCACAAATTTCAAGTGCCTGTTTAGCATGCTGCTGACCAATAACATCCTGCATATCCATACTGTAGTTTTGTTTATTCGAATTGTGCTGACAATCGATAAACGCGAGTTTTTTTTGACCACTCAAATGATGGAATACATCAGTTAGCTGTTTAGCGCCAATCACTTGAGCTGACTGAATATGGCTGGAAATATTAGCATTTTGTTCAGGTAAAACGGCAATACGCTTGTCTTTGGCACAAGCCATAGTGAGTGGAATTTCGCCGACTATGGGTCTGAGTTCACCGGATAACGCCAGTTCACCGGCAAATTCGTATTCGGCCAGTGATTCTGAAGGCAACTGGCCGCTGGCCGCTAATATCCCCAGTGCAATTGCTAAATCAAATCGACCGCCTTCTTTTGGTAAATCGGCTGGCGCTAAATTGATCGTGATTTTTTTATCGGGAAATTCAAAGTGGCTGTTAATTATGGCACTTCTGACTCTGTCTCTGGATTCTTTAACTGAAGCTTCCGGTAGACCTACAATTGTAAATCCGGGCAGGCCGTTTGATATATGGGCTTCAACTGTAACAAGTGGTGCATCTATTGCAATTCTGGCACGACTATATATGATGGCTAAAGACATTAATATCCCTATTTAGTGTTTTAGTTGTTCATCTTATATTGAAGCAGAAGCTTTCAATATAGCCAGTCGATTTGTGCCTGTTATCAACAAGCTGTAATCTGAACTTGATAAGTTCAGGCAATGAACCAGACTCTATAAAGTGGGTCTAAATTAACTGTATTTCAGGAATAAATAAGCAGGATACAAACAATCTGGAAGCGACATAAGTCGAGTATCAAGCAGAATAAAGAATAAGGGAAGAAAACAGAAGATGAAAATTACTAAACGAATACCGACTAATTTAATTACCGGTTTTTTGGGCGTTGGTAAAACCACGGCTATTCAACATTTATTAAAACATAAACCTGAGCATGAAAACTGGGCTGTACTGGTTAATGAGTTTGGCGAAATCGGGGTTGATGGTGCTTTACTGCAGGAAAGCGGTGCAAGTATTAAGCAAGTACCAGGCGGCTGCATGTGCTGTGTACAGGGCGTAGGTATGAGAGTTGGGTTGAATGAACTGATCAAACAAAACCCAGACAGAATTTTAATTGAGCCAACCGGTTTGGGCCATCCTAAAAAAATCATGCAAACCTTGCGTGATGAAAATTTTAGCAAAACGCTGGAAATAAGAGCGACTATTACCATGGTTGATCCGGCTACTCTGGAAGATCCCAGATACCTGGAAAATGAGAATTTTATTGCTCAAGCGCAAATTGCCGACATTATTGTTGCGAATAAAGTCGAGCAGGCAAGCACCAAACAATTAGAGAACTTTATTAACTGGAGTGCTCATTACCCGAATGCTAGCCAGCTTGGTCAAATCAGCTTTGGCCAGTTATCGCTTGAATGGTTGGATTTACCGGCAAAAGCGAATACCAGCAATCTGTTGCAATCAATGCAGCATCAAGCTGAGGATAGTCGTAATGTCACGGATGCACTGGAATTGCCAGTGGATCAAAACTGGGTGATGCGCTCACATTTTGCGGATGGTTTTTGGAGTTATGGATGGTTAATCTCTACTGACATTGAGTTTGAGTTAACCGATTTATTGGATTGGATTACCACCACTAAAGCAAATCGGGTAAAAGCCATAGTTAAAACTAATAAAGGCATTTTAAAAATTAATGCAGTTCAGGATGATGTTAGGTTTGAACCTTGTCAGCTAGCCGAACAGGCCGTACTTGAAATTGTCATCGATCATCCATTAGACAATCCCAGCTTTGAAACACTACTTGTATAGTGTTTTAAAGCGCTGGACTTTAAGTTGCAGTCAATCCACTTCTATCTAACAAAAAACGGTAAACCCTTTTCATAAATAACCTCAGCTGCACATAATAAAAATTGCCCAACGAGTCTATTTTTCCGCCGCTCAGCGTTATTTTTGTTACTACATAGCCAGCTATTAGGTACACAAAAATGCCTTGATAATCGAAAAACTATCCACATTGGAACGTAAAATGAAAAAAATGTAGCTATGTTTAGAAAATAAAGTCCAATTTTACTTCAATTATTCCTATACGCAGCTGAGGTTAAATAATTCATCAATACCACTTGATTTGTCTCTTTTTTGAACTAAAATGACGAAAAGTCAAAAAGTGACGGTTTGTCAAAAAATGGGTTATTGGTTAAATCATCTCAAACAAAAGCAATGTTTATTGCAAACAACCACTGCAATATCTGACAGTTTGCCCGGTAAGCAGCAAAAAATAGCGATGCGAGAGCTTGAGTTGATTCAACTGGCACATCAGTTGGTTGATCAGCAAGGTTATGCCAGTTTGACAATGGATAAACTGGTTGCCGTATCTGTCTATTCCAAAGGCACTATTTATAATCATTTTGCAAGTAAGGAAGATTTGCTATCGGCTTTAGGCTGTTATTCCATTGATTTTATTCTGGAGCTAATGGATAAAGCGATGACATTTCCGGGTTCTTCCAGAGAAAAAGCCATTGCATTGAATTTTGCCTACCAGCTATATATTCAATTGGAACCAGCGCTGAGCATGTGTGTACTTTCCTGTAAAACCACAACTGTGATGGAAAAAGCCTCTGAAAAACAATTACAAAAACTCCAGGCTAAAGAAACTCAGGTTCTGGCACTGATTGACCAGGTTTTTAATGATGGTTTGGCCGATGGCAGTTTGCCTCGAAAAGGCAATGCAAAACAGCAGGTTGAATTATATTCGTTTACCAGTTGGGCACTTTCTTTTGGCGCGACTACGCTAAGCAGGCAAAGTGACGCGACCCTGGCGGTTTCCCGTCTGGATCAGGACTATTTATTATTAAACAGTATTAATCTTTTACTGGACGGAATGCAATGGAATCCCTTATCCAGTGAATATGATTATCAGCAAAGCTGGCATCAGATAGCTGAGTTTTTTTCTGATTATACAGCTATGTTGAATTCAAACCATGTCGGTACAGAGGAAGCTAAATGAAAAATTACATTTTAAACAGGGCAGTCACCCAACCGGGTTGGACAATTGTATTGAGCCTGATTCTGGTTGGTTTATTGGCATTTGGTGCCGGCAGCCTATATTTCAGAGGCGACTATAAAATATTTTTTGGCCCTGAAAACCCTCAGTTGCAGGCTTATGAGTCGATGCAAAAAACCTTTAGTAAAAATGATAATGTAACCATAGTATTAGAGCCAAAATCGGGAGACGTATTTAACCCTTATGTGCTGGAACTGGTTGCCAAAATTACTGAAGATGCCTGGCAAACACCCTATTCAACTCGGGTGGATTCACTGACCAACTACCAACATACAGAAGCTGAATATGATGATTTAATAGTCGATTATCTGGTTTCGGAGTTTTCAGATGTTGAAATTACGCCGGAGATGGCAGAAAAAACTAAAAGCGTTTCGCTAAAAGAGCCACTCTTGGTCGACCGTGTGGTGTCTCCTTCAGGGCATGTCACCATGATAAATATAACGGTTCAATTGCCCGATAAACTGGACCAAACACCTGAAGTAGTTGAAATTGCCAATTTTGTCCGACAGATTTCAGCAAAATATCAGGCCGAATATCCGGATATTAATTTTTATCAGTCCGGTATCATCATGATGAATAACAGCTTTGTAGAAGAGTCGCAAGGCGACATGATGAGTTTATTGCCACTGATGTTTTTGGCTGTATTAGTGATGCTGGCTCTTTTACTGCGTTCCTTTTTTGCCACTCTGGCGACCTTGCTCATTATTGTTACCTCAATTAGTGCCACTATGGGGATATCCGGATGGATGGGGATGTATTTATCAATGGCAACGGTGAATGTGCCGACGATTGTGATGACACTGGCGATTGCTGATTGTGTGCATATCGTTGCTTCTATGAATTACAACATGCGTCAGGGCATGGATAAACATCAGGCTATTATTCAGTCGCTTGAAATTAATTTATCACCGGTTTTTATTACCAGTGTCACCACAGCTATCGGCTTTTTAACCTTTAACTTTTCAGATGTACCGCCGCTCAGAGATCTAGGTAACCTGGTTGCCGTGGGTGTTATGCTGGCATTTGTTTTGGCGATAACCTTATTACCTGCATTGCTTAAAGTATTGCCTTTGCATATTCCTAAAGCGAATGAAAATGAACTCGGTAAAATGGATAAATTTGGTGACTGGGTCGTCAGAAAACATAAGTTATTATTGCCGTTAACCAGCTTGATAGTCATTGCCCTAGCGGCACTGGTACCACTTAATCAAATTAATGACGTGCCGACTGAATACTTTGATACAGACATTCAGTTCCGTCAGGATTCTGATTTTGTTGATCAAAATTTACAAGGTGTCACTATGCTGGATTTTGAATTGTCCAGTGGTGAAGCCAGCGGCATTAACAATCCTGAATTTTTAACAGCGGTGGACGCATTTACTCAGTGGCTGCGTGATAAGCCGGAGGTAGATCATGTTGTCAGTTTAAGTGATACCTTTAAACGGCTAAATAAAAATATGCATGGGGATGATGAGCGTTATTATAAATTGCCAGAAGCTCAGGATTTGGCAGCACAATATTTACTGATGTATGAAATGTCGTTGCCGTATGGACTAGATTTAAATAACCAAATTAATATTGATAAATCTTCGCTCAGAATTACCGTCAATATGGATAATATAGGGTCCAAAGAGTTGGTGAAAATGGAGCAGGAAGCAAAAGACTGGTTCAGTCAGAATGCCGCTTTTATAGACATCACTGCGGCTAGTCCCTCGTTAATGTTTGCTCATATTGGCGAGCGAAATATGCGAAGTATGCTAATGGGTTCTACTCTGGCTCTGGTATTAATCTCTGTATTACTGGTGTTTGCGCTACGTTCATTTAAATACGGCATGATTAGTTTATTACCTAATTTAGCTCCGATTGTGATGGGATTTGGTTTCTGGGCATTTATATCAGGTAATATCAATTTAGCTTTATCTGTTGTTTCAAGTATGTGTATTGGTATTGTTGTTGATGACACCGTACATTTTTTGAGTAAATACCGTCGCGCCCGTATCGCCGGTAATAACGCAGAGCAAGCTGTCAGGTATGCATTTAGCAGTGTCGGCCGGGCTTTGTGGATTACCACTTTGGTTTTATGTACCGGCTTTATTGTGCTTGCCCAGTCTTCATTTGCGTTAAACGGTGATATGGGGCTGTTAACAGCCATTATTTTATTTTTTGCACTATTGGTCGATTTTTTGTTTTTACCGGCATTTTTACTGGTATTCGATAAAAAAGATTTTTCAAAGGAGAGCATCGAAAATGTTGAAACTTCGCACTCAAAAAAACTGGCTTAGTTTAATTTTAACAACCGGTTTATTGCTGAGTTCAGTGAGCTGGAGCAGTAATGCCGAAACCGATAATAAAGGATTGGAAATTGCCAAAGAACGAAAAGCCCGGGATAAAGGCTGGGGAGACAGTGAGTCGACTTCTTTGATGATACTGCGTAATGCTCAGGGTGATGAAAGTGTTCGGGAAATGCGAATTCAGGCTCTGGAAGTTCAAGGCGATGGCGATAAAGGCTTAACCATTTTTGACCAACCGAGAGATGTAAAAGGGTCTGCCTTTTTAAATTTTTCGCATATTAATGAACCGGATGACCAGTGGTTATATTTACCGGCGCTTAAGCGGGTTAAACGCATTGCATCGCGCAACAAGTCAGGTCCTTTCATGGGCAGTGAGTTTGCATATGAAGATTTAGCCTCATTTGAAGTGGCAAAATATACCTACAATTATTTGCGTGATGAAACGGTAAACGGTGAGCTTTGCTGGGTCGTTGAGTCTATACCAACCGACAGATATTCAGGTTATAGCAAACAAATTGTCTGGATTGATCAGTCTGAATACAGAGTTCAGAAAATTGAGTTTTATGACAGGAAAAAAGCGCTGTTAAAAACTTTAACTTTTGATGACTATAAACTTTATTTAGATAAATACTGGCGTGCGCATAAGATGACAATGACCAACCATCAAACCGGTAAAAGCACGGATATGATAGCCAAAGAAATTAAATTCAGAGTCGGTCTAACCGAAAGTGACTTTAATCAAAATAGTCTACGTCGGGCTAGATAAAAATAACGCCCTGCAGAGGTTTGTCAGACGATTGAGCCTCTGCTTTTTTGAATGGATTTAATAACAGGCAAAAAGATGAAACACTTCACCCGCGCACTTTTTATACCCGCATTCTTTTATTTATTACCAGTTGAAGCGGTTGAATATGAGTTTTTGGGCTCACTTGGTATCGAAGGACGCTACTTTAGCGAAGAAGCGTCAGATTCTAATCAAACAGAACAGCAGTTTTCAATTTATGCAGAACCTGAGATTTATTTCCAGTTGAATGACGGCAATGACTCTGTCACTTTTCAGCCTTTTGCTCGGCTGGATTCTGCCGATGAAGCGCGTAGCCATGTTGATATTCGCGAATTGTACTGGTTGCATGTGGATGGCGACTGGGAATTAAGAGTTGGGATTAATAAAGTATTCTGGGGGGTAACCGAAACCCTACACCTGGTTGATATTGTTAATCAGACCGACAGCATAGAATCTTTTGACGGCGAAGAAAAGCTCGGCCAGCCAATGATTCAATTCTCTTTATTTAAAGACTGGGGTTACCTGGATGTTTTTGTTCTCCCTTATTTTCGAGAACGTACATTCGCAGGAGAAGAGGGCAGACTCAGAGGTCAGTTTTTAATTGATACAGATAATGCTGTGTATGAATCAAAAGATAAGCAGAATCATGTCGATTTTGCGGCAAGCTGGCGAAACAGCTTTGACTTAATGGACTTAAGCTTAAATATCTTTAAAGGCACATCGAGAGAGCCTGAGTTGATTCCAAAGCTTGATGATGGTATTCCAACCGGTGAAATCTTACCTTTTTATCCGCAAATTACTCAATTTGGCGCGGTTATGCAGTACATGAGTGAAGCCTGGTTATGGAAGCTTGAAGCAATTAACCGAACCGGCGATATGATAGATGATTTTAATGCTATGGTAGGTGGTTTTGAGTATACCATGGTGGGTATTAATGATTCGGCGACTGATTTAGGCTGGGTTATTGAATATGCATTTGATGAAAGAGATGCCAGTCAAGTCGCAACGCAAAACGATTTGTCTGTTGCAGCCCGAATTGTACTCAATGACATGGACTCAACTGAGGTGTTGGCTGGGGTCAGTCAGGATATGGAATACAGCAACAGCCGAGCTTGGTTTATCGAGGCGAATACCCGTATTGGCGAAGCGTCTAAGCTGATTGTCGATATGTGGTTGTTCACAGGCGATGAGATTGACGACATTAGCAGCCAGTTTGCAAACGAAGACTTTGTTCAATTATCCTATGAATGGTATTTTTAATCATTTCAATAGTTTAAATGAACTCTGGACACTTTAAATAACAAAATTAAAGCGAATAATTTCGCATTATTTTTTTCTATTTTTACGTTTCCTGACTACACTTTATAGACTCAATTGTAAGTGTAGGCTAAGGAGTTAATAATGTCAGCGGTATCAGGTTACACGATAAAAGTCATTCAGCAGCGTATTGAAGTAAAAGCTTGGGGGGAATTTGATTTTGATTTAGCCCGCCAGCTTTATAAAGAGCTCAAACAAAAAGCCAGTTCAATTTGTGATCAGGACTGGGTTGAATTGATTGACTTTTCCGAATGGCAGTTAGCTTCTCCAGAATGTTTTGAATTGGTTGAACCCTTTTATTATTGGGCCAAACAAAATAATTTATGTAAACGGGTTATTGTAATACCACCGGGCAATATCAGGGGAATTGTTCAAAACCTGGTAAAAAAACTTTCCCCCGTCCCCACTTTTTATTTTGATACTTACGAATCTGCAATATCCACACTTTATATTCCCGAATTTACAGCTAGAGAAATAACCGGCGTTCGTCTTTAAAGGTAAAAGCTGAGCCATTTTGCTCAGCTTTTAATACATCCTAATTTGACCATTTATCTAGCTTTTAGCGACTCGTTGGCTGATGTGCAACCGGTTCTAATTCTGGGGATGGCCAACTTAATGCCAGATTATCCGGTTTTGCCTGATCTGGCTGAGTATAATCACAGACACCGGTTGGGAAGATTACTTGCAACTCTTTTAGATAAGGGCTGATATCCAGCTGGCCATACACGCCTTGCTCAATTGCCTGCTCGACCGGGACCCGGGCGCAGTCAAATGTATTGGTTTTCCAACTGTCTCCGGCAATGATCCGACTGTTTTGATAAATTTTGAATTGCTGAGTGCAAGCGCCTTCTGGTTTACGGTTCCATTCGCCATCCCAGACGTTTTGGCCACTGGCAATAATCTCGCCATCGCGGTCAAAACACTGATCTTCTAAATTTTTAGGTTTGGCTGCCAGCAAACTTTTACCCGCCTTAATTTGCATTAGCCATTTGTCCATTTTTTCAAAAGCTAATACCACAGGGTTATAATTTTTATCAGCAATCCAGATAATTTGATTATCGCTATGGCCTTGCGTTTGTTGCATTCTCGCCCGGCTGTTAAAGGAAGCTGAAGCATGGTGCATATCCAGCTTATCTTCCAGATAGTGGCGAACATCAATTATCGGGATATCCGCCAGTCCGGCAAAAATTTGGCCGTATCTATATGCACGTTCTACTGCGAGCGGATCGGTTTGGAGTCTTGGCGCGATACCGGATTGCTTATCTACTTGGGTAATATTATGGTTTCCCCACAGCGATAACCAGATTTTAGTATCGGCCAGCGGCAGTTTTAAAATTTGTTCGGGCTGCATTTCGGCATTGTGTTTCCAACTGCCAATTTTTTTATTCAGTTCGATAAACTGCTCAATTGTCAGCTGCTGATTAATCAGAGATTTGAGGCCGTACTGAACCCCTTCATTACCCCATAAATGACGGGCAAACCCTTGTCTGTCTCGACCATAAATATTGACTAAATCCTGCCAGTAATTCCACTGCACATTGCTTTCAATTTTGTCGGATACATAATCTCTGAGCCAGCCTTGTTTAGGGTTATGAATAAAAGCATATAAGCCAAACCAGCCATTGATACATTCACTATTCCCTTCAGGGAAAATCGGTTTTTGTGCTTTTAATATCTGATTAATGGGTTGAAACAGGGCGCTTGGATGTGGTTCGCCGGATTTGGTATTGAGCCCTTCAACAACGACCCTGTTATCCCAATTTTGCCAAAAGCTGTCCGAGGTTTTAAAGCTGTAAAAACTATTAAATAAGTCGCAATCCAGCGCATAAAGTGTTTGTGAAACCATATCCGGGTATGAATATAACGGCAGTGCTCCGTCAATTAACCCGGGCGCATTTTGTGCCATCAGGTATTGAGCTAAACCACCACCAGAGCCACCAACCCCAACTGTGTATTCAGGTTCGTTATATAGGCTGACAAAATGCGCTTTCAGTCGCCTTGCAGTGTCTTCGGAAAGTAACATATTGTAGGTATAGCTGGTTCGGTTTGCGCCTGATGCAACCACAGCATAGCCTGCTTTCAACTGTTCTAAACGACGTTTAATCAACTTTTCCGGTTTCATTGTACCTTGTCTGAAACCTATACCCGCACCACCGGTAAACTGATAAATCAGTTTTTTATTCCATTGTGAGGCGGCTGTTCTTGTATTGATTTCATCGAGTGTGATCGGCATGGCAATCAGATAAATATAACGGTTGATTACACCGTATTCGACACGAACAAGGTATTCACCGGTTTCTAATTGTGTTTCAGGATTGAACTTTGATATGGTATTGGCTGAATCAACTTTATACACGTTAAAAGCAGTTTTAATACTGCAATCTTTGCTGTAACCGGCAATGCTACTGTGTTTAAGTCTGTCAGTATTCGTTTTAAAAACGGGTGTTCCCCATTTATTCTGATTATCTATTAAGGGTTCCCCTAAGCCTGACTCTTCGGTCATGCAAATGAAAGGATAATGAATTGGGCCTGAAAATAATGGTAAAACAGGACCTGTCTCGCCCAGCTTTATTGGAAATGAATAAGTTTCTTCGGGTCGTTGGGTATGACGAATATGGGTTTTCGGCCGCAATAAGTAGGCATCCTGCACAGGGGCAAGCTGCTTAATCATTTTTGGGTTAACCGCCTGGTTTGAAATAAACGCCGCGGTAGCGGTCACCCCTAATATGGCAATAACCAGTGTCCATACAAGCTGCTTCACTTTCATATGACACCTCAACAGCTGAACTGACTTAATTAAATTAAATTAAGCTTTATTTAATTAAGTCTAGTCCCGGATGAGAATCTATACAAAAGCCAAATAGAACAAATACTATTTTTTTAATTGAGCTAATCTCAATTTATTTTTAGTCATGCCAAATGATATAACTTATCTCTTTATTTATTATGCGGTTTTTGTGAATTTAGCAACATTTCCTTTGCCATTGTCGCCAGCAGGTGCTTCTTCATTTTGAGTGCTTTTATCTGCTTCATCAACCGGCTCTGCAAAATCCAGCTTGGCCAGTTCGGCTGGCTTGCCTTTGAAGGCTTTGCTGAATAAATCTTTATTGCGTGCGACTAAACGACCTATATCATCCAGTTGAGTTTCATTCAGCCCGGCTACATTTTCATTAACTGCATTTGAAATTGCTTCTGCAAGTTCCAACATTTGATCATGAGCGTCTGCTTCTTTTTTACTGGTAAACATTTTTCCATCCCGATCGCATTGCCAAAGTGCTCTAACTGCCATTTTATTCACCTTTAATTTAAGTTTAAATTTAAAACTGTATGTTTGAACAGTTGTTTTTAACTTTATCAGTTGACTGTTTATTTGTACAGTTAAAATTGAGTGTTGTTTTTTTGACAAATTTTTTATAAAAAATTAACCTTGTACATCGCGCCAACTGGCATGGAAATAAATAATTAAATTAAGGATATATATAAAATGAAGGTACTTTTATCTTTATGCTGGATAATGAGCCTGATTGTCTCATTCTGGTTGGGTTTCAGTTATTCAGAAACCAGTGCTTCAGCTAAAACCGGCTCTGATTTGAATAACTCAGAATCCGAGTCGGCTAATTTACCGCAAACCAGATCGCTAAGTGCGCATACCAAGCCGACTGAAACATATGATATTCGTTCTGAAGAAAAATCCGCTGAACAATCTCGACAATATAACAAGCTGGATAACCCAGCCGAGTCTGACACGGTTAAAGCTGAAAATACGGCAGCAAAGCGCCCACCTGAAATAATAAAAAGACAGACTGATACAGAAATTCAGAAACCTACAAAGGTGAGTGCTGCTGAATTAGACGGAAAAGTGCCAGCGCCTTTTGATCAGGTATTATTAAACTCTAAAGGCTCATTTATTGAGCAATTTAAGCGGTTTGATGAAGAACCTGTGAATTATGAATGGTCGGTTCTAATGCAGCAGAGAATTCGTGATTATGTGGCTATGCATGAGTTTGGCGGTCATATTGAACTTGAATCTGTGAGTTGCAAGGCTTCGTTATGCGAAATCAGAGGCTTTGATCATCATGGTAAAGTATGGAGTGTGATCGAAGCGGGCATGGCGGTTCAGGATTGGTGGCGGTTTAATTCGGCCCATGCTGCACGCAATTTTAGCGAAGAACATGGTCAGTATTTTTATTCCCTGGTTGAAGTTGTACCCAACGCGGCACCGCCAAATTAAATGATTAGAGCCTGTTTACCTTTGTTTATAATTTGAGCTGAGAGAAAAAATTGTCTTAGACAAGGCAAAAATAACGAAATTTAGTCGTCTAAAAGAATTATTTTTAACGCCGTATAAGACAATTTTGGCCTCAGCCCGAAGGGCAATGGCTATTTTAACCCTTAACTTCATTAGAATTCGTTTATTTAGAACAACTAAACCGCACTCATTCTGCTTTGTTAATGATTAAAATCGCCTGTTGCTCAAAAATAATACAAAGATAAACAGGATCTAGGCTGGTTAGACCAAGATTTGCTTTATTTTTAAACAAATAAGTAAATTTTCCTGCGAAATAGAAGACAACTGACCTAAACTTATTTAAAGTTTAGGGATCAGCATTTTGTTTTTTATTGATAATTATTTAGTGAATAACTCAACTACAAAAGTCGCAACGGCGGACATGGAGTCTTTATACCGTATATTTACGGTAGCAGAGGCGCCGGATTCTACCTTAGGTCAGATTGAAAAAGAAATTTCAGAAAACCTGGCTGGTTTTCTGAATGAGCATATCGTTGCGCGAGCTGTTTCTTTAGGTGAAATAGAGCGGGATTTCAGTTGTCCGGATATGCCGGAGCAGCCAACTTTTGTATCTGATCATACCCAGTTTTTATTAGATAAACTGGTTGCTAACTCTGTTCACACAGCCGCTCCTAGCTTTATAGGTCATATGACATCGGCTCTGCCTTATTTTATGCTGCCTTTGTCAAAAATTATGATCGCACTGAATCAAAATCTGGTCAAAATTGAAACTTCAAAAGCCTTTACTCCGCTCGAAAGGCAAGTTCTCGGTATGATGCATAATCTGGTATATGGCCAGAACTCTGATTTTTATCAAACTTATATGCACTCTGAATCTGATTCTTTAGGGGCCTTTTGTTCTGGCGGTACACTCGCGAATATTACGGCTTTATGGGTCGCGCGTAATAATTTGTTAAAAGCTGATGGCGAGTTTAATGGTGTTAACCGCGAAGGAATGTATCGTGCTCTAAGTCATTATGGCTATCAGGGAGTAGCTGTTCTGGTTTCAAACCGGGGTCATTATTCACTGGGCAAAGCGGCTGATGTGTTAGGCATTGGCCGGGATGATTTAATTGCGATTGACGTAGATGCTCAGCACAGGGTGCTGGTTGAGCAAATGCGTGAAAAAGCCGCAGAGCTGGCATCTAAACAGATTAAAGTGATGGCAATTGTTGGCGTAGCTGGCACAACCGAAACCGGTAATATCGATCCGCTGGATGAGCTGGCGGATTTGGCTCAGGCGTTAAACTGTCATTTTCATGTTGATGCAGCATGGGGCGGGGCGACTCTTTTTTCTAATCAACATAAACATTTGCTTAAGGGCATTGAGCGCGCTGATAGTGTGACTATTGATGCGCATAAACAAATGTATGTACCTATGGGATCCGGCATTGTTCTGTTCAAGCAACCGGGTTTAGCTGCCGAAATTGAGCACCATGCAGAATATGTTCTGCGTAAAGGTTCAAAAGATCTGGGCTCTCACACGCTTGAGGGATCACGACCGGGTATGGCGATGCTGGTTTATTCCGCATTAAAAGTACTTGGCCGGCAAGGTTATGAACTCTTGATTAACCGCAGTATCAAGCAGGCTGAATATTTTGCAGGTTTGATTAATCAGCAGGCAGATTTTGAGCTTATTTCCGAACCTGAATTATGCATATTGACTTATCGTTATGTGCCCAGAGCAATTAAACATTTGCTTTTGCATGCTGATGAATCAGCTCAGACCCTGATTAACGAAAAATTGGATGACCTGACCCGGTTTATTCAAAAATGTCAGCGTGAAGCGGGTAAGTCTTTTGTCAGCCGGACCCGGCTGAGCAGTCAACTCTATCCTAATCAGACCATTACGGTATTCAGGGTCGTTCTGGCGAATCCTCTGACTACAGAGCAAATTTTGCAGGATGTTTTAACCGAACAGGCCCAGCTAGCGCAATTAAGCCAGTTTGCTTTACCTGAATTAAATCAAATTCTTCAGCGACAGGCTGAAGGCTAGCGCCTGATAAGATATCAGGCTTAATTTTGTGTTTTGAGACTGGCTCTGAGCTGAGCCATATAGGGCGACTCTTGCGGCACGTTCAACTTAATTAATAATCCTTGAACGAACTCATCCGGCGGTGGCAGTTGTTCGGCAAACTTCATATTAGCGCTGATTCGGATAACTTTATCTTGCTCAATAAAAAAATATGAGTAGTTGTGCATATAAAGCTCATCGTGCAAATGTACCCGGCTGACGCCTCTGACTCCCTGGACCGGCTTACCGGATAATTGCCAGTTTAATTGTTCTATATCTTCTAAGCTTCTCGACTGGTAATTATTTTCCTGAATATATTCATCCAGAGACTGAAAAGCCATGCTGGCTTCATCCATTAAAACCGGCAAGGGATCCTGCCAGTCAAGATGGCGAACCGGATAAATAAAAACAGTAAACAGATCCAGCTCATAAAATTTACTTTGGTAAGTCAGTTGAGTACCAAACAGGGGATTCTCTGAATCATTTTGTTCTAAAAAAAATAATTCTTCAGTCTGTTCTGGGTAGCTCAGTTGGTTCTGGTAGTCTGATACGGGAAAATCACTTTGCAAAGCGCAGGAAGTAATACTCACCAATAAAGCTAGTCCAATTTTAACTTTTAATATAAAACTAAACATAAAATTTTAATTGTTCGGGGAGACGCTAGTGCCTTGATAATACCTAATTATCCGGGATAAAACAGACTTGGATAAAATATTTATTAAACAATCTGCATATTCTGCACACAGGTCACGAATTAGCGTATACTAAGCAAACAATCTGTATAAAATTAATAAACCCGAAATAAGGTCATCATATCTCTTTAATGAAATCGACTAATCAAAACGAATCACTTAAATTTCACCCTTTACTTGCCGAAAAACTGGTGAGTTATGTCGAAAGTCAACTTCAGCCTGTCAGTTATCTATCACTGTGTGAGCAACTGAATATTCATGGTCTGGAAGCTGAAAAAGAATTGCAAGCTTGCTTAACCGCTGTCGAGCAGGAAGGTCGTGTTGTTCGTAATAAGAATAATGATTATGCAACACCCGAAATGCTGGGCTTATATGTAGGCAAAGTGATTGGTCATAAAGATGGTTATGGATTTTTAAATTTACCTAAAGGTAAAAAAGATTTATTTATTCCGGCTCATCAAATGGATGCTTTGTTACACGGTGATTTAATTCTGGCTAAACAAAGCGGAACTGACTCCAGAGGCAGAAAAGAATGCCGCTTAGTCAGAGTATTGCAAACCCGGACAGAGCCTTTGGTCGGACGTTGTTTTGTTGAACATGGTATTGCTTACGTCATGCCGGATGATAGTCGCATTGCGCAGGAAATTATTGTACCGGCTGAATATAAAAATGGTGCGCGAAATGGTCAGATGGTCGTGGCTAAATTGCTCACCCGACCGAGTAAGCGAGTTAATGCAACAGCCAAAATAACAGAAGTTCTGGGTGAACATATGGCTCCTGGAATGGAAATTGAAGTCGCGTTAAGAAATTATGATATTCCGCATCAGTGGCCAACCAAAGTAGATAAAGAGCTCAAGTCAATCAGTGATGAGGTGCCGGAAAAAGCGAAATTGAACCGGGTTGATTTACGTGATTTACCTTTGGTAACCATAGACGGTGAAGATGCCAGAGACTTTGACGATGCGGTTTATTGTGAAACAAAAAAATCAGGGGGCTGGAGGCTCTGGGTCGCAATTGCAGATGTGAGTTATTATGTTCGACCCGGTACTGCACTGGATGATCAGGCGCAAGAAAGGGGCACCTCTGTTTATTTTCCCGAGCAAGTGGTTCCCATGTTGCCGGAGAAACTGTCTAACGGACTTTGCTCACTTAACCCGCAAGTAGATCGGCTTTGCATGGTCTGCGAAATGACCGTTAGTGCAAACGGGCGCTTATCCGGATATAAATTTTATCAGGCGGTGATGAATTCTCATGCCAGACTCACTTACAACAAGGTACATGCCATTTTAAAAGGCGATGAAGTACTCAGAGAGCGCTATCAGCATTTAGTACCGGATCTTGAAAATCTGAATAACATGTACGCTTGTTTAAAACAGGCCAGACTGGCGCGTGGTGCAATCGAATTTGATACACTCGAACCTAAGTTTATTTTTAATGCCCAGCGAAAAATTGAAACGGTTGAAATTGTTCAGCGCAACGATGCCCACAAAATCATCGAAGAATGTATGATTTTAGCTAATGTGGCCGCTGCTCAGTTTATTACCAAACATAAAGCTCAGGCGCTCTACCGGGTTCATGATATTCCGGACAGTGAAAAGCTTGCACAATTTGTTGGCTTTTTAGCCGAGCTGGGTATCAGCTTTACGCTGGATGATGAAATAGAGCCGAAAGACTTTAAATATCTGGTTGACAAAATTGATGGTCGACCCGATCAGGAACTGATTCAAACTATGCTATTGCGGTCGATGAAGCAGGCTAGTTATACCCCGGACAATATAGGTCATTTTGGTCTGGCGTTGACAAATTATGCCCATTTTACCTCCCCTATTCGCCGTTACCCTGATCTCATCTTACATCGAGCGATCAAGTCTATTCTGCTTGAACAAAAAGTCATTGAAAAAGGCAGCGGCGAATACGTTTATGACCCCAAAGATATGGATGAGTTGGGCGATCATACCTCAATGACGGAAAGGCGCGCGGAAACGGCGACCCGGGATGTGGCTAACTGGCTTAAATGCGAGTTTATGCAAGATAGGTTGGGTGATGAATTTGAAGGCGTAATATCAGCTGTAACCAGCTTTGGTTTCTTTGTTAGAATTAACGACTTGTTTGTCGAAGGTTTGGTCCATGTCAGTTCACTGCAAAGTGATTTTTATATCTATGATGCGAATAAACACAGGTTAATCGGTGAGCAAAAACGCAAAGTTTATAAACTGGGCGATGAAGTCAGTATTAAAGTGATGTCGGTTAATCTGGATGATAAAAAAATTGATTTCATTTTAACGGATACTGAATCCAATCAAAAATCGGATAAAGCTTATAAAGGTGCGCGCAAAAAATACAGTAAGCGTAAAGCTAAAAACCAAACTGAAACTTCCAGCCGTGGCGGCAGTAAAACACAGCAGCTGATGGCGCAGGATAAGTCAGAAAAAAGTAGCCCTACAGGCAAAAAAATTAAATCGTCCAGCAAAAAACGTAAAGCCAAAGCTGGGAAAAAATCAACTGCAAAAGTCAGTAATAAAAAGCGGAGATAATCTTGAGTAAGTCTGAATTAATTTTTGGTTTGCATGCGGCAGAATCATTAATTGAAAATGCGCCCCATCGTTTTATTGAAATTTTCTGTTTAAAAGGTCGTAATGACGAAAGATTAAATAAAATCGTTAATGCTGCCAGAAAAAACGGTATTTCTATTCAATTTACCAATCGCAAAGCTTTGGATGACAAAGCCGGTGGCGGCCAGCATCAGGGTTTAGTTGCACGTGTACAACCTGCGCCTGTTTTAAATGAAAATGATTTGGATACCTTATTAAAACAGCTTAAAAAACCAGCATTTTTACTGGTTTTAGACGGTGTTACCGATCCGCACAATATAGGCGCCTGCTTACGAACTGCTGATGCGGCCGGTGTGGATGCCGTGATTGTACCCAAAGATAAATCAGGCAGTTTAACGGCTGTGGCGAAAAAAGTGGCCTGTGGTGCTGCTGAAGCTGTGCCTTTTATTCAGGTAACCAATCTGGCGCGTACTTTACGCGATTTGCAACAGGACGGTGTCTGGGTGGTAGGAACAGCCGGTGAAGCGACACAAACTTTGTATCAGGCTAAATTAACCGGACCTATGGCTCTGGTAATGGGCGCTGAAGGCAGTGGTATGAGAAGGCTTACCCGTGAAACCTGTGATGAGTTAATTTCAATTCCTATGGCAGGCAGTGTTTCGAGTTTAAATGTTAGTGTCGCAACCGGCGTGACATTATTTGAAATGGTTCGCCAGCGACAGGCAAGTCAATAATCAACTAAACAGGCAAATTAAGTTTGCCTGTTAATCGTTTTAAATCCAGTCTTGTGAATTCAACCTCATCTCAGCAGCCTAAAAAAATAAACCGGTTAAAGCGTGGATATTATCGCCAGGGCCCGGATTACCGAAACAACAGAGATATGAATTTTGCTGAAATTCGAAAAGCATTTGGATTTCGTTCAATTCAGGTGGGTCGCTGGGTGACCGAGCAGGAACAACAAATTGCCGCCAATTTAATTTATGATGCGTTAATGGATCTGGCTGAGATTTTGAGAGTGCCACCTCAGATACTTTCCTTGAGAGGCAGTTTATCTCTGGCATTTGGCACAGGTGGCCAAAAATATGTTCAGGCCCATTATGATATGCGCAAGCGCGAACTGGCGCTGGCTAAAAATGCCGGCGGTGGAGCTCTGGCACATGAATGGTTTCATGCGTTTGACCATTATATTAATGACAAAATTTTTCAGTTACCCAAAGAAAAATTTGCCTCTAACAGTTGGCTGTATAATAAAGAGCCAGTTTCGCATCCATTAAATCAAAAACTGGCCCAGTTTTTTAAAACGATTTTTTTAGCCGAAGATGGTCGCCAACCCAGTCCTTATTTAAAAACCAATACGCTGATTGATCAAAAGCTGAAGCAATACTATTTTGCGATGCCGGAAGAGTTGGCCGCTCGTGCATTTGAATCGGTTATTCAGGACCATGAAATTAAAAATGCTTACCTGGTCAGTGGCACAAAAAAATCAGAGCAAGCAGAGTTAGGGATTTTTCCCAAAGCAAAACACAGAGTTGATTTAGCCTGTGCCTGTTATGATTATTTCAACTTATTAGGCAAGCTTGTTTTAAATCAATAAAGTTTTGACTAAATTTGCACTTTAAAAGATATCAGCTAACCTTAATTCTGCCGTTGACTCAGCCTTGATTCTGCTCACCTGATGCTTGCTGCGTCTTATGCTGAGTTCCGGTTTTGTCTGCTGTACAAGCTGTACATTAAAATAATTTTAAAGTTTGCAGTAAGCCGACAAATCATTGCTTTTATTATTAGCTGGTTATGTTGAGATAAGAATTGTCATATGGATAAAGACTTTCAGTTTGTTAATGGGCTTGCTCAGTCTGAGCTGGTTGCCATTTGGTGCCTCGACGAGCATAACCGGACGCAGTTTGTTAATGCTAAAGCTGTCAGCTTGTCAGGTCATAACGAAGCATTTTTGTATAAACAGCACATATTAGATTTTGTTGAACAAAAAGACACGTTGAAAAGCTGGTTAGCCACTGCCTGTCAAAAAAAAACGCCCGCCGGTCATATTGATTTAATTCACAAAAGTGGTGATAAAATTGAATTGCAAGCCATTGTCTGGCCTGTATTTGCTCACGCTCAGTATAAAGGCATAGCTTTGCTTTTACTCGAGGATAAAAAAAGTAGGGCGACTCAGCGGGAGTTGTTGGTTTTACAGGAAAAGCTGAGCCTGTTTAATCAGACAACAACGGACGTTTTAATTATCCACAAAGGCAGCCAAATTATCGAAGCTAACCAAGCTGCCTGTCAGTTATTGGAAGTCGACAGCGAACAAATCAGACAAGTCGATTTTTTTCGTTTTATGTCAACCAGTGACAGGCAAAACTTTCAGAAGCAGCACCATCTAACTTGCATTGACAATCAGCTGATTCAGTTAATATCTGATTCGGGTAAACAATACCAGTGTCAGCTCTCATCCTGTTTAACTGAATTAGACGGAGAAAGCGTCAGGGTCACGTTAATTAAAGATATTAGCCAAATGGCTCATATTCATAGTGAATTGGCTAAAATTGAGCAAACCAATCAGGCATTAATTGAATCGGCGCCGGATGCAATTGTGTTATTTGATCCCCATCACTTTCAAATATTACAAACAAATAGCAAAGCATCCAGTTTATTTGGAATTCATCAAGATGAATTGATTGGCAGTCCTTTCAGCCGGTTATTAGTAAAACACACTGACAATCAGCCTGCCCAGTTTGCTCAGTTATTGCGTCAGGCGCTTTCTTGTTTATCTCCCTGTGGTTATTTGAAAATGCGCCACAGTTCCGGAGCTCAGATAGAATGCGAAGCGCGTTTGGTGATGATTAACTGGCAAGGCCGTCAGCTAATTCGTGCCAGTTTATTTGATGTCAGTGCGCAAAAGCAGCAACAGGAAAAAATGCACCAGCTATCCAGCGCGTTGGAGCAGACTGCTGATTTAATTTTAATTACAGATAAAAATGGGACAATAGAATATGCAAATCAGGCGGTAGTGAGCACCACAGGCTATCAAATGGAAGAGATAATTGGTCAAAATCCGAAAATATTTAATTCGGGAAAACACGATACTGAGTTTATTAAACAGCTTTGGGAAACTATTTTAGCTGGTGAACCTTTTCGCCGGACGATTGCTAACCGTAAACAAAGCGGTGAACTCTATTACGAAGAAAAAACCATTAGTCCCATTAAAAACGAATTTGGCGATATAACTCACTTTGTTTCAACCGGCAAAGACATAACCGCCAGAATTATAGCGCAGGAGAGTCTGGAGCATTTAGCATTTCATGATGTTTTGACTGGTCTGCCCAATCGGGCCCTATTTAACGACAGGCTGAAAAGCGGACTGGCGCAAGCAAAACGTCAGCATAAAAAACTGGCTTTGTTATTTTTTGATGTTGATCGCTTTAAACGCATTAATGATACCTTGGGCCATGAAGTTGGCGATATTTTATTAAAACAAATTGCCGATAAGTTACGAAAACGGTTTCGCGACAGCGATACGATTGCCCGTCTAGGCGGAGATGAATTTGCGGTTATTATGAATCAGATTGAAGATGAAACTGCGATTAAAAGAACCGCCAAACAAATTATTAAACTTTTTAATCAACCGATTAAACTGGAAGACAGAGAGTTTTATATCAGTACCAGCATTGGCATTTCAATTTTTCCTCAGGATGGAGATTCCGGCCAGAGTTTGCTTAAACATGCTGATGTGGCCATGTACCGCGCAAAAGCTCAGGGTCGCAATACCTTTATGTTTTATCGTGAAGAGATGAATGCACATGCATTTGAACGATTACAGTTGGAATCTGAATTACACCGAGCTTTAAAAAACAAAGAATTTATTCCATATTACCAGCCCAAACTTTGCCTGAGTACAGGTAAAGTTATTGGGGTCGAAGCTTTGATGCGTTGGCGTCACCCTGAACTCGGATTATTATTACCGGAACGTTTTATTCCCGTACTTGAAAGTACGGGCCTGATTGTGCCGGTTGGTTACGGATTAATTGAGCAGAGCATCCGGGATTATCAGAATTGGCTGAGTGAAGGTATGACAGCTTGTGGTTTATCTATCAATTTGTCGGCGCTGCAACTTAAAGATTTAAAATTTATTGAATCCTTTAAATGCATGCTCGCGGATTTACCCGATGGAGATCATAATATTGAATTTGAAATTACCGAAAATACTATGATGACAGAGCAAGATGGTGCATTGCTGGTTATGCAACAACTTCGTCATTTAGGCGTAAACCTGTCAATTGATGACTTTGGAACGGGCTACTCCTCGCTGGCGCACCTGAAGAATATGCCGGTACAAACAATAAAAATAGACCATTCTTTTATTCAGGATATTGGCACTCAAAGTGAAGATGAAGTGATTGTACGTACTGTAATAGCCATGGCAAAGAGTTTGGGCTATCAGATTGTTGCCGAAGGTATAGAAACACTTGAGCAGGTCAAATTTTTAACCGATTTAGGTTGCGATATTGGTCAGGGCTTTTTATTTAGCGAAGCCATACCTGGCTCTGAAATAATAGAGTATTGCGCTAAGAATAGCCCGGTTAGCTTGCCTCATTAAGTGAATTAGCTTTTAAAAAAAGTTTTAGCTAATAAAAAATCAATCACAGCCCGGGTGCGTTTTGGTAGCTGTTTTCGGGACGGGTAAATCAGCGAGAACACAACCGATTCACCACTGAGTTCCGGCATAACGGGTACCAGTTTGTTTTCTTCCAATTCGGCTTTAATGGTCGATGGTAATAATAAGCCAACGCCCTGATGATTGACTGCCATTTTTTGTGCCATAAGTGGTGAGTTTACCTGAGTGAAACTTGTCGGTTTTACTTCTACCGGCACAGTGCGTCTGAATAAATGATGAAGACCGTTGTTAATTAATGGAGAACAAACAATCCAGGGGAGGGCTTCCAGAGCGTTAATATTGGCGGGGATGCCTTTGTCTTTTAACAGTGTCGGGCTTGCAAATAGCGCAAATTTTTCTTCATGCATGACTCTGGCTACCAGCGCGTTGTCTTTAGGGATGCCAATACGAATCGCTAAATCAATATTTTCAGAAATTAAATCGAGTTTAGAATCGTTAAATACCAAATCCAGCTGAATGTGCGGATAGGTTGCTTGAAATTCGGCTAATACAGGTAATACAAATTTTTCACCTATATCATAGTTCAGCGTTAACGAAACCCGCCCGGCTGGTTCAGCTGGGGTGGCTATGGCTTCTATGCTATTGAGTAACTTAGGCAACTGACTGGCTTGTGCAAAAATTTGCGCCCCTTCATCGGTGAGCGTTAATTTGCGGGTAGAGCGCTGTAATAACCGGATCCCTAAATCTAACTCCAGTGCAGATATTTGCTCACTGACTCTCGAACGACTGGTATTCAGCTTTCTCGCTGCACCGGCAAAACTACCGGATTCCACTGTCGTGACAAAGATAGCAAGCAATTTTAAGTGGTTATAGTTTATTGTACTCAAATTCAGAACGCCCTATTCTAAAGTGGTCCTCTTATGGTTCTAATGGATTTTAACTAAACTGAAATGGTTTTCCAGTAAACAGTTTAATTTTCAAATTCAATTGAGTGAATCAGGAGTCAGTTATGATTGCAGTTACAGGTGCAACAGGTCAGTTAGGTCAATTAGTTATTCAATCTTTATTAAATAAAGTTGCGGCAAGTGAAATTGTTGCAATCGTACGCAACGAAGAAAAAGCGGGTGGATTAAAAGCACTTGGCGTTAATGTGAAAGTCGCAGACTATTCTCAACCCGAACATTTAAAGCAAGCGCTCGCTGGAGTTGATAAATTATTGCTGATTTCCGGCAGTGAAGTCGGCCAGCGCGTCGCTCAGCATGCGAATGTTATTCAGGCAGCGAAGCAAGCAAATTTAAGCTTGTTTGCTTACACCAGCCTTTTACATGCCGATAAATCACCGTTAATACTTGCACAGGAGCATAAAGAAACAGAAGCCCTGATTAATGCTGCCGGTTTACCTGCTGTGATTTTGCGAAATGCTTGGTACACCGAAAATTATACTCAGGGAGCATCCAGTGCTGTTGAATTTGGTGCGGTTGCCGGTTGTGCTCAAAACGGAATATTGAATACCGCCAGTCGAGCCGATTATGCTGAAGCGGCCGCCGTGGTATTAACCTCAAATCAAAATCAGGTCGGTCAGGTGTATGAACTGGCAGGCGATCAGGGGTTTACACTTACGGATTTTGCCAATGAACTCAGTAAACAGAGTGGAAAACCGGTTAGCTACAACAATTTATCAGAGCAGGAATTCACCGAATTTTTAGTCAGTGTTGGTTTGCCAGAAGGGTTTGCTGCTATATTGGCCGATTCTGAAAAAGGCGCAGCGGCCGGGTGGCTTGCTGATAATAGCAAAACATTGAGCCGTCTGATTGGCCGTTCAACGATACCATTAGCCAAAAGCATCGAGCAGGTTTTGTAATTCAGCTTGTATACCCAAGTGTTTAAAATACCAGCTGGCAGGGGATAAATACCTATCCCTGCCCGCATTTTGTTTTAGTGCCTGATTGAATTGTTCAATAATGAGCCTTTGTTCCTGCTGCTCAAATGCTAATTCACAAGCCAATAATGCTTGTTTAAGCTTCTGGTATTCAGGGTTATCTGAACAAGTTCGCCAATTAAATCTGGCTTTGCGAATTAATCCTGTTGTTTGCTCACTGAAACTTTTTAGTTTATTGAGTACAGACTGAAGCTGAGCTTCAGTAAACTGATAATTTTGCTGCTGTAAAATGGTCAGAATCAGGATTAAATTCACATTCGCATTATGCCCATCCTGCCAGCGTAAACACTGGCTTTTAACTTGATCTGCCTGATATAGCTGGCATACCTGATGCCATATAATTTGTGGATCAATAATCTGATTATTTGGCTGGGTGAGCGTCATAAATTAAATGTCTGTATTTGTATTCGCTGAGTTAATCTGTTTGCTGGTCAAATTCGGCTTGTTCAGACTCCAGAGCCTCTTCTGCATTCATCCAGGCTTCTTCGGCATGTTCAAGCTCACTTTTAAACTCAGCCTGTTGTTTAATTAGCTCAGTTAATTTAGTTTTATTGTCGTCACTGTATAAATTTGAATCAGCCAACTGATTTTCAATGTCATCTAGCTGTGATTGCAGTTTATCGACCAGCTTGCTGTATTTTTCAATTTGTTGGCGTAGCGGTTTGGTTTTTTGTCTGAATTCAGCTTCGCGTCGTTTTGTTTCTTTTTTATTGGCTGCAGAATTGGATTTTTCAACCTGAGGTTTCTGGTTCTGCTGACTTTGCTGATCGCTTAGCCATTTTTCATAATCGTCTAAATCGCCGTTAAAAGGTTCTACCTGACCACTGTCGACTAAATAAAAATCATCACAGGTACTGCGCAGAATATGTCTGTCATGCGAGACGATAATCATAGCACCTTCAAACGCTTGCAGCGCCATAGTGAGTGCCAGCCGCATATCCAGGTCCAAGTGGTTAGTTGGCTCATCCAGTAATAATAAGTTGGGCTTTTGCCAAACCAGTAGTGCCAAGACTAAACGGGCTTTTTCACCGCCCGAAAAGTTTTCAATTTTATCCAGAGCCTGATCGCCGTTAAATCCGAATCCACCTAAAAAGTCTCGCAATTGTTGTTCGGTTTCCTTATTGGCTAATCGGGCCAAATGTTCAAGTGGCGAGTCATTTACACGTAACTGCTCCAACTGATGCTGAGCAAAATAGCCAATATTTAATCCGGCACTCGCCGTATATTCACCGCCGATCGGTTCTAAATCACCGGCTAATAATTTAATTAATGTGGATTTACCAGCCCCATTTCGACCTAATAATCCAATTCGGCTACCCGGCACTAAATTGAGCTTTATCGTTTCTAAAATGGTTTTATCCGGATAACCTGCACTCACTTGTTTAAGTGAAATCAGAGGGTTCGGGTTTTTATCCGGTTTTCTGAAACTAAAGCTAAACTCACTGTCGACATGAGCCGGGGCTATCACTTGCATTTTTGCCAATGCTTTAACCCGCGACTGGGCTTGTTTGGCTTTGCTGGCTTTGGCTTTAAAGCGGGCAATAAAGCTTTCCATATGGGCACGTTCGCGCTGCTGCTTTTCATGCATGGCTTGCTGTTGCTCGAGTTTGGCTGCGCGTTGAATTTCAAACTGAGAGTAGTTGCCTTTATAAGTAAATACTTTTTGCTGCTCGATATGCAGAACTTGCTGGCAAACTTCGTCTAAAAAGTCTCTGTCGTGTGATATTACAACCAAAGTGCCGGCATATTGATTTAAAAATTTCGCCAGCCAGATAACGGCATCTAAATCCAGGTGGTTGGTCGGTTCATCCAGAAGCAATAAATCAGAGCGACAAATTAAGGCTTGTGCCAGATTTAACCGCATTCGCCAACCACCGGAAAAGTCAGCCACCGGCAGTTTTTGCTGAGCTTCGTTAAACCCTAAACCATTGAGCAACTGACCTGCTCTGGCATAAATGGTGTAACCATCTATATGTTCCATTTTTTCATACAGCGCAGCGAGCTTTTCACCAGCCTGAGCTTGCTCGGCTTCTGCGATGGCCTGTTCTGTCTGGCGGTATTCCTGATCGCCGTCAATTATATATTCAATTGCGGTTTGTTTAAGCGCCGGCGTTTCCTGTTTTACGTTGGCGATGATCCAGTTCGCTGGAATTTGCAGTTCGCCTGCATCCACATGTAATTGCTGGTTTAACAGGGCAAACAAACTGGACTTTCCGCAGCCGTTTTTACCGACCAGACCGACTTTTTGACCCGGGTTAATAACTGCTGATGCCCCCTCCAGCAAAAAGTTCTGGCCACGTTGCAACGAAATTTGGTTTATTGAGATCATTTATTACCGCAATTTATCTGGATGACTTTGAAAGGCTATATACTACTGGAATTGACCGCTTTAGTTAAATACACTCTGTATAATATCTGAGAAAAAGGCAGTTTATGAAACTTAAAAAACGATTTATCGCTGGTGCGGTTTGTCCTAAATGCAATGCACAAGATACGTTAATGCTGTATATGGAAAATTCAGTAGAAAAGGTCGAATGTGTAGAATGTGGCCATACCAAAAGCCAAACCGATGCCAAAGTTGAAAAGTCGAGCAAAAGTAGTGGCAATGTAATCGGGTTATTTAAACCTGAGTAAATGCTTACTTCATTTTTATCGGTTGGGATTGGTTAGAGTGCTTTGGTTAAACCGGAGACGCCTCCAAACATTTTATATTTGTTGTATGGGCTTATCCCGAATCTATTCAGTGCAAATGTTGAGCGAATTTCGGATATTTGTAGGTTCGGCTTTAGCCGAAAAATATCGTTTGTTTTCGCCGTAAACGGCGACCTACAATGAATTTTAGCAGCGGGTTTACTCCGGAAATAATTCACGCGAGCAAGCTTCGCGTCTACCTAAATATAAACCGTAGGCGTCCAGCTTGCTGACGCTAAATAATGTTTAATTCACATTGTCTGCTCTGCACTCAAAGCTGTGAGTGAAGCCTACCATAAAAATTTGCGTTCAAGTGCTACAATGCGATTTCCCAAAAAGGACTATGTCGGCTTACGCGCCCAAGGCGCTAAACCGACCTACTTGGGCTAAACTATATCTCATTGTAAATACTTACGGAGCGTATGGCTGCATGGATAACTTTTTATTATTTTTCGGTTTGTTGCCATTGGTTGAGTTGTTTCAGTCTATGAAGCAATCTAAAGCGCTGACCATTCTGGTTATATGTGCTTTATTTTTATTTGTGCTATTTATCAGTATTTTGTTTCTGCTTTAATCGCTTTTTGGTGGCTTACGCTATTGTGTGGTTAACCCCCCACAATCCTAAAATCCAGATAAGTTTACAGCCACAGATTAAAAATTACGCAATAAATGTAAGAATCACAGGCTTTGCTATAGTCACGAATGACTAAAGTCGCTACAATACGCGGTCATTTTCCCGGTGGTTAATTTTTGGGCGTTTTAAATGGGCAAAAAGTTATTTATTAAAACTTGGGGCTGTCAGATGAACGAGTACGACTCGCAAAAGATGGCAGACTTACTAGATTCTACTCATGGCTTTACTGAAGCCGCAGAGGCTGAAGAAGCAGATGTTATTTTGTTAAATACCTGCTCAATTCGTGAAAAAGCACAAGAAAAAGTATTCCATCAGCTTGGGCGTTGGAAAGAGCTTAAAAAAGATAAGCCAGATCTTGTGATTGGTGTGGGTGGTTGTGTTGCCTCGCAAGAAGGTGATCATATTCGCCAGCGTGCACCTTTTGTTGATATTGTTTTCGGACCTCAAACCCTGCACCGTTTACCTGAAATGATTAATCAGATTCAGGGCGGTGAAAAATCAGTGGTGGATATCAGTTTTCCTGAAATAGAAAAATTCGACCGTTTACCTGAGCCAAGAGCTGAAGGGCCAAGCGCCTTTGTTTCTATCATGGAAGGTTGTTCTAAATACTGTACTTTCTGTGTTGTGCCGTACACGCGTGGTGAAGAAGTATCTCGTCCGGTCGATGATGTTTTATATGAAATCGCACAGCTTGCAGAGCAGGGTGTACGTGAAGTTAATTTATTAGGCCAAAACGTAAATGCGTTTCGCGGTGAAACTTTTGACGGCGATGTTTGCCATTTTTCTGAGTTGTTACGTTTAGTGGCAGCCATTGATGGTATTGACCGAATTCGGTATACCACATCGCATCCGGTTGAATTTACCGATGACATTATTGAAGCTTATAAAGATATTCCTGAGTTGGTGGATCATTTACATTTACCGGTTCAATCAGGTTCTGACCGTATTCTTAACTTAATGAAACGTGGTCACACTGCAATTGAATATAAATCGACGATTCGCAAACTTAAAAAAGTACGCCCTAACTTAAGCATGTCGTCTGACTTTATTATCGGTTTTCCGGGTGAAGGCAAAGCTGAATTTGAAGAAACCATGGATTTAATTGCCAAGGTTGGTTTTGATATGAGCTTTAGTTTTGTATACAGCGCGCGTCCAGGTACACCTGCTGCTGATTTACCGGATGATGTCAGCGAAGAAGAGAAAAAAGAGCGTTTGTATTTATTACAGCAACGCATCAACCAGCAGTCGCTGCAAATTGCCCGTAATATGTTAAATACTGAGCAGCGTATTTTAGTTGAAGGTCCATCTAAAAAGAATCCAATGGAGCTTTGTGGCCGTACTGAAAATAATCGAGTGGTGAACTTTGAAGGTCCACACACTTGTATCGGCAAATTTGTTGATGTGAAAATTGTTGATGTTTGGACCAATTCATTAAGAGGTGAGTTAATTCGCACTGAAGATGAAATGGATTTACGTGTTGAAACTGCACCACAACAAATTTTAAGCCGCAGTCGCCAGGAGTCAGTAGACGAGTCTGGCGTGGGTGTATTTAACCCAAATTAACTGACTGCGCCTGAAATTATTATTTTATCCGGGAATTGAAATTGGCTTGCACTGAATTAAACCTTGAGTGCAAGCCATTATTGTTTTATAAAACCTATTTTTAACCCAGAATTTAAGAGGATATTGTTTTTTGAGTAGCCAAATCGAGTCGCTAGAAATTTTTCTTGAACCTGCCGATCGCTTCCGCCTAGCCAGTTTATCTGGTCCATTTGATGATAATTTAAAGATGATTGAACGCCGCTTGGGTGTTGAACTGAGTTATCGTGATAATGCATTTAAAATTACCGGTAAACCACAGATTAATCTGGCGGTTGCTGAGTTGTTGAAAAAACTGTATGTGGAAACTCAGGTGGTTAAAGGCAAAGCGGCAGAACTGGACTCTGAACAGGTTCATTTGGCCATTCAGGAACTGAATGTTCTTGAGCAAGACAATCCTGGCGACATAGGTAAAGAAGCCTTTATTAAAACCAAGCGTGGTGTCATTAAACCGCGAAATCCAAACCAGAGTAAATATGTTGGTCAGATAATCAACAGTGATATCAGCTTTGGTGTGGGCCCGGCTGGTACAGGTAAAACCTATTTGGCGGTTGCTTGTGCTGTAGATGCGCTTGAGCGTCAGGAAGTTCGCCGAATATTGTTAACCCGACCTGCAGTTGAAGCCGGTGAAAAGCTGGGCTTTTTACCGGGAGACTTAAGCCAGAAAGTCGATCCTTATTTACGACCGCTATACGATGCGTTATTTGAAATGCTGGGCTTTGAAAAGGTTGAGCGTTTAATTGAACGCAGTGTGATAGAAATTGCACCGCTTGCTTACATGCGCGGCCGTACGTTAAATGATGCATTTATTATCCTGGATGAAAGCCAAAATACGACGGTTGAGCAAATGAAAATGTTTTTGACCCGGATAGGCTTTAACTCTAAAGCGGTTATTACGGGTGATATTACTCAGGTGGATTTACCTAAAGGTCAAAAGTCGGGTTTAAGGCACGCGATTGATGTATTAAGTGAAGTCGAAGACATTAGTTTTAACTTTTTCCGTTCGTTTGATGTAGTTCGTCACCCAGTTGTACAACGTGTGGTTGACGCTTATGAGCGTTGGGACGAAATTCAGGAAAGAGAAAAAATAGAAAAAGCGCGTCAGCGTCAGGCGCAGCAAGCTGAGAATAATCAAGAATGACACTGGATATCGAGGGTATATTGTTAGATTTGGACCTGCAACAGGCTTATTCAGGTGAAATCCCCGAACAAGCTGATTTTATCAAATGGGCACAAGGCGCATTGGTAGAGCGTGGAGAAAAATTAACTGAAATGTCGATTCGAATTGTAGAAAAAAGTGAGAGTCAGCAGTTAAATCACGAATACCGTGGAAAAGATAAACCAACCAATGTACTATCTTTTCCGTTTGAGAATCCGCCCGGTTTAGATCTGCCATTAATTGGCGATTTAGTGATTTGTGCCGATGTGGTAAAACAGGAAGCCGCCGAACAAAATAAAACCTTGGATGCCCACTGGGCTCATATGGTGGTTCATGGCTGTTTACATTTATTAGGCTATGATCATATTGAAGATGATGAAGCTGAAGTCATGGAAACAATGGAAAAACGTATTTTGTTGCAATTAGGGTTTGACGATCCTTACAAAGCGGAACAAACTACAGATTCTTGATTGAAAGAGAATAGATTTTATATGAGCGAAGACAACCCTCACTCTAGTAACGGTTCTTCAAGCAAGTCATGGCTGGATAAGATTGGCCAGATGTTTGCCGGAGAGCCGAAAAATCGCGAAGAGTTGCACGAAGTATTTGAAGAGGCCGCTGAGCGAGCCTTAATCGACAATGATACCAAAGAGATGATCGATGGTGTTTTGGATATAGCCGAAATGCGTGTGCGTGACATTATGATCCCAAGATCACAAATGGTCACGATTGAAAAGTCTCAACCGGTTGAAACCTTTTTACCCATTATGATCGAGTCTGCACATAGCCGTTTCCCGGTGATTTGTGACGACAAAGACCATATTGAGGGTATCTTATTAGCCAAAGATTTATTGGCTTATGTCTATCATAATGGCTTTGAAAACTTCTGTTTTGATGAGCTATTGCGCCCGGCTGTGGTGATCCCTGAAAGTAAACGCCTTGATATTCTGCTCAAAGATTTCCGCAAAGAAAGATATCATATGGCGATTGTCATTGATGAATTTGGCAATGTCTCCGGGCTAGTGACAATTGAAGATATTCTTGAATTGATAGTCGGTGAAATTGAAGATGAACATGATGCGGTTGAACCTGAAGACATTCGTCGGGTGACGCGCTTTGTTTATGCCGTCAATGCATTAACCGAAATATCTGAATTCAACGAATATTTCAATACCGACTGGAAAGCCGACGATATAGATACCATAGGTGGTTTAGTGACTCAGGCGTTTGGTCATTTACCGGCAAAAGGTGAGTCTGTTGAAATATATGATTATCAGTTCAAAGTGGTCAGTTGTGATGGCCGCCGGATTAATCAATTGCAAATGACTTTGCCTAAAGCTCGCAACGAAGACAAGGAAAATCTGAGTTGACCTCAATAAATGCAAAACGAGTCAGCGCCGGGTTATTGTTGGCTGGTGGATTAAGCTCGTTTGCATTTGCACCCTTTAACCAGTTCTGGTTAGTTTATTTATTATTCCCATTATTGATCAGCAGCTGCTTTTTAGCGACCCCTAAAGCAGCTGTGCGTCATGCATTCAGTTTTTCGTTGGGTTGGTTTGGATCGGGTATCAGCTGGATTTTTGTCAGTTTAGATCAGTATGGTGAAGTGCCGGTTGCCGGCTCAATTGCGATGATAGCGGCACTGGCTGCTTATTTAGCGATTTATTTTACCGCTGCAATCGGATTCAGTCGCTACCTAGGTCAATATACTCGTTTTGCTATTTTCACCTTGCCAGCCAGTTGGGTTCTGTTTGAATGGTTACGCAGTTTTGTCTTAACCGGCTTTCCCTGGTTGTCGATAGGCTACAGCCAGATTGACTCTCCGTTAGCGTCACTTGCGCCCTATATAGGTGAAGTCGGGATCAGTTTTGTATTGATTTTATTATCCTGTTTAATTTCGGTGGCTGTATTCCCCGAATTGCTGACACATAATAAAGATTCAGCTAAAGACGAAGCGGCAAGCGATCGGCGACAGGATGTGCTTCAAAATAGTCGGTTAACTCGCCGTCATAAAACCCTGGTTGCTACCGTTTTTGTTTTATTGGTGTCCTGGTTATTACCTACGCCAGAATACCCGAATGGCCCGAAAAACAGCAAGCAGGTTAAGCTAACGCTGGTCCAGGGCAATGTAGCGCAAGAAAACCGTTGGGATCCGGATTATTTATGGCCTGTTATGTTGAAGTATCAGGATCTGAGTCGTCCACTTTATGCTGATTCTGATATTGTGATTTGGCCGGAAGCGGCTGTGCCCGCTGTTGAACCTGCAGCTCAGGATTATTTAAATAATCTGGATAAAGCTGCGGCCTATAATAATACCGCTGTGGTAACCGGAATTATTAATTACCAGTATTATGCTAAAGCCTATTACAACAGCGTTATTGTTGTCGGTAACCGGGATGGTAATCCTGGCGACTCTGGCCATTATCAGTATGGCCATAACAATCGCTATAATAAACATCATTTATTACCCATAGGGGAGTTTATTCCATTTGAGGACTGGTTACGCGGCGTAGCGCCTATATTTGATTTACCGTTTTCTTCTTTTACCCGGGGGGATTTTGTTCAGCCCGATTTGGTTGCTAACGGGTTTCATATGACTACTGCGCTCTGCTATGAAATTGTTTTTCCCCGACAAATTAGGGCTAATCTGAAAGCGGATACTGATTTTATATTGACGCTGAGCAATGACGCCTGGTTTGGCGCGTCTCATGGTCCTCATCAACATCTGGAAATTGCACAAATGCGTGCACTTGAAATGGGGCTGCCGGTTGTCAGAGTGACCAATAATGGGATTACCGCTGTGATTAATCATCTGGGTCAGATTCAGGCTATCGCGCCGCAGTTTTCTGAGCAGGTTTTACAGTATGAGTTAGATTTAATTACTTACCCAACGCTATACCGAGAGCATGGTGACACTATCGTTTATTGGTTGTCTCTGTTTTTGCTGTCAGCCTGTTTGTTGCCAGTTGCCCGACAAAAACTTTGTCAGGCTTTAAACCGGCGAAAAGACGATAATAAAATAGCCTAAGGTGCAATTGCTTTTCGCTTAAATGTTTGATTCTGGCAGTTAAAACAGGGATGAATTTTTTGAGCATGGGTGATTTCAACTTTTTCCCCGCATTGAGTGCAGACCAGGATACCAAAGCCGACTTCTTCACCGGCTTGATAGATGCCATCATGGTAAGCATCAGATGTGAATTCATGCCATTCAACCTGAGTTTTATCCGTCATTTCTGTCAGTGTATGCCAAACCTGATCTTTGACGGATAAATAATACGGAGATTCCTGCGTTTCTCGCTGATAGCTGTCATAAAATGTAGCCAAATCCCGTTTTAAATAATACAGGCTGTTATAAAAAGATTCTTTGTTCACTTCGACACCCGCTTCAATCCAGTCCTGTAGTAAGTCCATTCCTTCCACGATTGAACGGGTTTCTGAATCGCTTGCTTGTTTTAGCCAGTGAGAGAACTTATCTAATAAAGTTTGATATTTATTGGATTTGCTCATGATTACTCCTGAAATATCTGAATTTAGCGGTTAAACCTAATATTTTTTACAATATTGAGTATAGATTAGTATTTGTGTATTGGCGTCTTGATAGCGGGTAAGTTATCCTATGCAGCATGCTAATTTATATGTAAATCGTTGAGACTCATTTTAAAGTTTTAACCGTGAATGAATTCGGATCTAAGTGAATGCAAGAACAATATAACCCGCAGGAAATCGAAGCCAAAGTTCAACAATATTGGCAAGAGAATAAAGTATTTGAAGTAAAAGCAGACGACTCAAAAGAGAAGTTTTATTGTTTGTCTATGTTTCCTTACCCAAGTGGTAAATTACATATGGGTCATGTGCGTAACTACACCATAGGTGATGTGGTTAGCCGCTACCAGAGAATGCTTGGTAAAAACGTGATGCAACCTATGGGATGGGACTCTTTTGGTCTGCCAGCTGAAAATGCGGCTATCAATCATAATACTGCACCGGCCAAATGGACTTATTCTAATATCGATTATATGAAGCAACAGCTAAAACAGTTGGGGTTTGGTTATGACTGGTCGCGTGAATTAGCAACCTGTACGCCTGAATACTATCGCTGGGAGCAATGGTTATTCACCAAGTTATATGAAAAAGGCTTGGTTTATAAAAAAATGTCGACGGTTAACTGGGACCCGGTTGATCAGACTGTATTGGCCAACGAGCAGGTCATTGACGGCAGAGGCTGGCGCTCAGGTGCCGTGGTGGAACAAAAAGAAATTCCGCAATGGTTCATCAAAATCACAGATTACGCGCAAGAATTATTAGACGATTTAGATAAATTGGAAGGCTGGCCTGAGCAGGTTAAAGCGATGCAGCGTAACTGGATTGGCCGCTCTGAAGGGATTGAAATTGATTTTGAAATTCCGGCGACAGAAGCCAATAACGCCGAGCAGTTTACCGTTTATACCACACGTCCGGATACCTTGATGGGCGTAACTTATGTTGCGTTAGCTGCTCAACATCCTTTGTGTATTGCTGCTGCAGCAGAAAACCCTCAGCTAGCTGAGTTTATCCAGCAATGTAAGAATGCTAAAACCGCAGAAGCTGATATTGCGACAATGGAAAAGCTGGGTATGGATACTGGCTTGCGCGCTAAACATCCGATTACCGGTGAAGAAGTTCAGGTTTGGGCCGCGAACTTTGTATTAATGGATTATGGTACAGGTGCGGTTATGTCAGTACCTGGGCATGATCAGCGAGACTACGAATTTGCGCAAAAGTATGGTCTGCCAATTAAACAGGTTATTCAGCCGGGTAAAAGCTCAGATCTTGAAATTGATTTGAGTAAAGAAGCCTTTACCGAAAAAGGTGAGCTGGTTAACTCAGGTGAATTTGACGGTTTAGATTTTGATGCCGCCTTTAAAGCCATTGCCGCAAAACTGGAAAGTTTAGGTAAAGGGAAAGTCACAGTGAACTTCCGTTTACGTGACTGGGGTGTTTCCCGTCAGCGTTATTGGGGCGCGCCTATTCCAATGTTGAATCTGGAAAACGGTGAAGCTGTGCCGGTTCCTGAAGATCAGCTACCGGTTATCTTACCCGAAGATGTCACTATGAACGGTGTGACTTCACCAATTAAAGCCGACCCTGAATGGGCTAAAACTGAATACAAGGGTCAACCCGCATTCAGAGAAACAGATACCTTTGATACCTTTATGGAGTCAAGCTGGTATTACGCACGTTATTGTTCACCTCAGTCGGATGATACTATGTTGGATCCGACCGAAGCGAATTACTGGTTGCCGGTTGATCAATATATTGGTGGCATTGAACATGCAATCTTGCATTTATTATATTCACGTTTTTTCCATAAGTTGTTACGTGATGTTGGTCTGGTTAAATCCGATGAACCGTTTGATCGCTTATTATGTCAGGGCATGGTACTGGCTGATACCTTCTATCGTGAAGATGAATCCGGTGCAAAAAGCTGGTATTCACCGGCGGATGTAGACGTTGAAACAGACGAAAAAGGCAAAATTACCAAAGCTATTTATAAAGAAGATGGTTTACCGGTTGAAAATGCCGGCATGGGTAAAATGTCCAAATCAAAAAATAACGGTATCGATCCACAAACTGTAATTAATCAGTATGGTGCAGATACGGTTCGTTTATTTATGATGTTTACTGCGCCACCGGAGCAAACTCTGGAATGGGTGGATTCAGGGGTTGAAGGTTCAAACCGTTTTTTACGTAAACTTTGGCGAGCTGTAAGCGAGCATTTAGCCGCAGGTGAAATTGAAACTTTGGATTTGAACAGTCTGACCAGCGAGCAAAAAGCTTTACGCCGTGAGTTGCATAAAACCATTGAAAAAGTAACGGATGATATTGGTCGTCGTCAAACATTTAATACGGCCATCGCCGCTATTATGGAATTTATGAATCGTCTGGTTAAATTTACGCCTAAGAGCGGACAGGATAATGCTTTGGTTCGCGAAGCGCTTAACTCAGTGATTTTATTATTAACGCCAATCACACCGCATATTTGTCACCATTTATGGCAAGAACTCGGTAATGACGGTGCCATCGAAACAACGGAATGGCCGGTAGCCGATAAGTCTGCTTTGGTTGAAGATGAAAAGCTGATTGTGGTTCAGGTAAACGGTAAGCTTAGAGCTAAATTCAGCGTACCGGCTGATGCCTCTAAAGAGGAGGTGGAAGCGACTGCTATGTCTGATGAAAATGTGACTCGCTTTACCGACGGTAAAACGGTTCGTAAAGTGATTTATGTACCGGGCAAATTACTTAATATTGTTGCCAATTAATGAACAGACTTAGCGATAAAATCAATCTGGCCAAACTCAGTTTATTGAGTTTGGCTGTGCTTGCGATAGCAGGTTGTGGTTTTCAGCTAAGAGGCAGTTATGCTGTGCCGCCGCAAATGCAGTTTATCTGTTTTGATAACGGTGGCGAGTATCAGCTGGGCAAACTGCTCAAACAGCGTTTAATTCATAGTAAAGTCAGTTTAATTGATGATCCTGCATCTTGTGTATCGCTGGAAATAGTCAGTACCAAAACTGAGCGTCAGGTATTGTCTTTATTCCCGAATGCGCAGGTTGCTGAATACGAGCTCAACTATATGGTTGAATACTCTGTTCAAAATCCGGGTGAAGAGATGCCCAGATTTTACAGTGCTCAGGTGGTTCGGGATTATCAGGATGACCCCGAAGCTGTATTGGCAAAATCAAAAGAAATGAAGCTTTTGCTAACCGAACTGCGTCGTCAGGCTGCAGAGCAGATTGTAATGCAATTAGCTTCATTGGATAATCGTTAATGCGAATTTATTTTAATCAGTTAGACAAACAGCTAAAGCAGCCATTACCGACGCTGGTTTTATTGTTTGGTGATGAGCCTTATCAGCAACAGGCCGCACTTGATAAATTGCGTGCGGCTTGTACTGGCGAGCAAATTGAAGAACGTATTGTTTTTCAGGCTGATGATAAATTTAACTGGCAACAAATTATGGATGAAGCTCAGGCCTTATCTTTATTCGCCAGCCGGAAACTGATTGAAGTTGAGCTGCCCAATGCCAAACCGGGTCGCAATGGCAGTACCTTTTTGCAAGATTGGGTTAAGCTGACGGATAACGAACACGTACTCTTGATGTGGGGCGGTAAACTTGGAGCCGATCAAACAAAAAGTAAGTGGTTTAAAGCCATATCCGATCATTGCTGGTTTATCCCGGTTTACGATATTGAACGCCAAAATTTACCAGGTTGGTTTAATCAGCAGTGCCAACAAAACAAGGTACAACTGACACCGGATGCCTTGCATTTAATCTGTGATTTGTTTGAAGGTAATTTATTAAGCGGCGCCCAGGAAATTAATCGTTTGTCATTAATTTATCCGGATCAGTTGATTGATGTGGAACAGATTAAAGCGGTGGCTTCGGATCAATCCCGTTTTACCGTATTTCAATTGGCAGATGACTTACTGGCAAATCAGTGTGATAAAGTCGTTCAGATTTTAACCCGTCTACAAGGTGAAGACTTAGAGCCTGTTATTGTTACCTGGCTACTTCAGCGCGAAGCCGAAACATTAGCTCAACTTGCTGTCGCTCAGGCGAGCGGGCAGTTTGATGCTGTCTGTAAAAAACTCAGAGTCTGGGACAATCGAAAAGCTTTATACCGGCAGGCTTTAAATCGTTTAAATTTAGCTCGGGTTGAGCAGATTCTACAGGCTATTGGTCAGTTTGAAGTGGCTTATAAATCAGATGGTTTAGTAAATCCTTATATCCAGTTAGCCCATATCTGTGCATTATTTTCCGGCGATGCAAAACTATTTAACTTTAATCAAATCATGTTAGCGGATGAACTCGATTAACTCAGCGAAATCTTTACCTCTTGAACTTTATTTTGGTGGCACTTTTAATCCAGTTCACCATGGTCACTTACAAGTCGCACTGGAAATTAGTGAAAACTTGTCGGCTGATTCAGTTTATCTAGTCCCTAATTATTTACCGCCTCATAAAGCTTCACCGGATGTTAGTGCAGCGCATCGTTCGGCAATGTGTGAGCTGGCTTGCCAAATTGATGCTAAATTTAAGGTGGATGCACGTGAATTAGTGCAAACGGGTGCTTCTTATACCATAGCAACCTTAAAGCAGTTACGAGCGGAAAAACCGGATACATCGATTTGTTTTTTAATTGGTATGGATTCACTGCAAACGCTGGATACCTGGCGGGAATGGAAAACGCTGACTGAATACGCTCATTTAGTCGTTGCTGCCCGAGGTGGCTATCAGGCAAATTTTAACCCGGATATTCAATCCTTTTTAGAGAAGCATCAAACCCGGCAGGCAAGTGAACTGCATCAAAAAAAGAATGGGTGCGTCTATTTAGTGAATACCAGCGAACTGATGATTTCTGCTAGCCAAATCAGATCACGTTATCAAAATAAACAAAATTGTTTGTGTTTGCTGCCCGATGCGGTAAATGAATATATAATGCTCAATCATCTTTATCAAAGATAATTGAATTAACCTGTAACAAAGAGAGTAAAACCTTTTGCAAAGCGAAGATATTAAAAACTTTATCACTGAAAAAGTGGATGACATGAAAGCTCGGGATCTTGTTGAACTCGACCTTACTGAAAAATCAAATTTTACCGATACCATGCTGGTATGCTCTGGCAACTCAAAGCAGCATGTGCGTTCAATTGCTAATTATGTTGCGACTGAAGCTAAGCATGCAGGCCATCAGCCTTTAGGCATTGAAGGTGAAGAATTTGGTGAATGGGCACTGGTTGATTTTGGCTCTGTGGTTCTGCACGTAATGACAGACGAGCAAAGAGAACATTATCAGATAGAAAAACTCTGGCAGGCATGAAAATACAATTAATCGCTGTTGGTCAGAAAATGCCAGGCTGGGTTGAGCAGGGATTCAGTGAATACCAAAAACGATTTGTTCGTGACTTTTCACTTGAATTGGTTGAGATTCCGGCTGGTAAGCGTGGAAAAAATGCGGATGTTAAACGGATTTTAGAAAAAGAAGGTGAGTTGATGCTGGCGGCGGTTGGCAAGGGCAACCGGGTTGTGACTTTGGAAGTAACAGGTAAAGCCTGGACTTCCCCCCAACTAGCAAAAAATATGGAAGCCTGGCAATTGGATGGACGAGATGTCAGTTTGCTTGTGGGCGGACCTGAAGGTCTGGCACCTGCCTGCATTGCGGCATCGGAGCAAAAATGGTCCTTATCCGCGCTCACATTACCACATCCGCTGGTGCGGGTTATTGTGGCTGAAAGTTTGTATCGTGGTTGGAGTATCAACCAAAATCATCCTTATCATAGAGAATAGCCGATGCTGAACTGGCGAAAACGAGTCGCAATTCGAGACCATTTAGCCGAAGCTAATTTGTTTGTCCGGCGCACGATAGCTGCGTTAGTGGTGGTGTTGATTCTGGTCGGCAGTCTGGTTAATAACCTATATTACCTGCAAGTTGACAAATATCAGGATTATCAAACCCGGGCGGATGGCAACCGAATTAAAGTCCAGCCAGTTGCGCCAAACCGCGGACTTATTTATGACAGATTTGGTCGTATACTGGCCGAAAATTCGCCTTTCTACAGCTTGGATATAGTGCCGGAAGAAGTTGATGATTTAGAGAAGTTGCTTGCTCAGATTCACCAATTGATTGAACTGGACCAGGATACCGTTGAAGACTTCAAAAAAGATGTCGCTCAGCAAAGACGAAAATTTAAACCTGTCACCTTAAAATCTCAGTTAACAGAAACTGAAACGGCCATTTTATCCGTCAACCAACACAAGTTAGGCGGTGTATATATTGAAGCTCGCCTAAAACGTTATTACCCGTATAAAGATCTCACTACACATGCCATAGGCTATGTTGCCAAAATCAACCAGAGAGATGCTGATAACCTGGAACTGGAAGGCAAAAGTGCCAATTATGAAGGCACCTTTGATATCGGCAAACAGGGCGTTGAAAAATATTATGAAGAGCTTCTCCATGGTCAGGTGGGTTACCAGGAAGTTGAGGTGAATAACCGCGGTCGCCCGATTCGCACGCTCTCACAACAACCCCCTGTTCCCGGTCAGGATTTAATTTTAAATCTGGATATAGACATGCAGCAACTGGCTAAAGACGCACTGGGAGAGCGACGCGGCGCGGTTGTGGTATTGGATGCCAAAAATAATGGTGTGCTGGCACTTTACAGTAATCCGAGCTATGACCCGAATATGTTTGTGCATGGCATCAGCAGTAAAAATTATAAAGCTTTATTGGACAATAAAAGTCGACCATTAATTAACCGAACCACTCAGGGTCGCTATCCACCGGCTTCAACGATAAAGCCGCATTTGGGATTATTGGGTTTAGAGGAAAATTTAATTACCACTAAAACCCGTATCTGGGATCCGGGTTATTATCAAATTAAAGGTATTGAGCATAAATACCGGGACTGGAAGTCCTGGGGCCATGGCTGGGTAGATATTTATCGCGCGATTGAAGAATCTTGTGATGTCTATTATTACGATCTGGCCGTGCGTTTGGGCATGGATAAAATTTCTGACTTTATGACTCAGTTTGGCTTTGGTGAATTGACCGGTATTGATATTTATGAAGAAACCAGCGCAACCATGCCGTCGCGGGAATGGAAATATGGCCGTTTTCGCCAACCTTGGTATGCCGGTGACACCGTATCAATTGGTATCGGGCAAGGTTACTGGACGACGACCCCTTTGCAACTGGCAACCAGTGTCAGTGTATTGGCTAATGAGGGCATGCATTATGAGCCTAGATTATTAAAGGCGACGCAAAACGAAACCGGTACCTTACCTGTACCGCCACAAGACAGACCGCCAATTCAAGTTAAAAGTGAAAATAACTGGCAGATTATCAAAACGGCGATGCAGGGCGTGGTTGAAAAACCAACTGGTTCAGGGCATAAAGCTTATTCCGGTGTGGAATATCATGCAGCGGGTAAAACAGGTACAGCTCAGGTAATTAATATTGCTCAGGATGAAGAGTATGACGCTGATAAAATTGCTGAAAAGTACCGGGATAATGCCATGTTTGTTGGTTTTGCACCGGTCGATAATCCTCAAATTGCGGTTGCGGTTGTGATTGAAAATGTTGGTGGTGGTGGCAAAAATGCAGCACCGGTTGCGCGAACTATGATGGATTATTATTTTGCTAATTATCAGGAGGCTAAGCCGTGAGCGCAGAAGTAGGCCGAAAAATTAATATTTGGCAAAAAATTCATATCGACAGACCATTACTTGCCGGACTTTTAACCTTAAGTACGGTTGGTTTGTTCATTATTTTTAGCGCATCCGGTCAGGACTGGGATTTAATTATTCGCCAGCTCACCCGGCTTGGCGTGTCGCTTGGTGTGATGTTTTTTGTCGCTCAGATACCGCCATCATTTTATCAAAGATGGGCTGTGCCTCTATTTATTGTTGGGTGTGGTCTACTGGTGGGGGTACTCTTATTCGGGGTGATAGGCAAAGGTGCCAGACGCTGGATTGATATTGGCATTACCCGGATACAGCCGTCAGAAATTATGAAACTGGCAGTACCTATCATGCTTGCCTGGTTTATTGCGCGTAAACCTTTGCCTCCCAAAATCAGCTATTCGGTATGGGGCCTGGCCTTAATTGTATTACCCACCTTACTGATTGCTAAACAGCCAGATTTAGGTACTTCTTTATTAATCGCATCTTCCGGTTTGTTTGTGCTGTTTTTATCCGGCTTAAGCTGGCGTTTAATCGGTGGTTTTGTTGTTGCTATGCCAGCAGTTGGCGCGGCACTCTGGTATTTTTATATGCACGATTATCAGAAAAACCGGGTGTTAACTTTTTTAAATCCGGAATCTGATCCGCTCGGTGCAGGTTATCATATTATTCAGTCTAAAATAGCGATAGGTTCAGGCGGTATATGGGGGAAAGGCTGGTTGCAGGGCACTCAGTCTCAACTGGAGTTTTTACCAGAGCGACATACGGACTTTATTTTTTCGGTATTTTCGGAAGAGTTTGGTCTGGTCGGAATTTTGGGTCTGCTATCGATTTATATTTATATTGTGCTGCGCGGTATGGTGATTTCGGTTAGGGCGCAGGATGCGTTCAGCCGTTTGTTGGCCGGTAGTATTACCTTAACCTTTTTTGTTTATGTGTTTGTTAATATGGGCATGGTCTCAGGTATTTTGCCAGTGGTTGGTGTACCCTTACCACTCGTTAGTTATGGAGGAACATCCATGATTACTTTGATGGCAGGTTTTGGTATTTTAATGTCTATTAGCACTCAGCGGAAAGTTTTCTCGGGCTAATCTATGAAACAGATCAATAAAAACTGGCCGACTTTAGCCATACTGACATTATTAGTCGGGTGCGGCGCGACACAGGAATCAGCTGTGACTAATCCAAATGAAGGGCGCTATCATATTGATCAGGATATTGCGCCTGAGCGTTTGCCCGAAGAGCATGAAATGATAGATCCCACACCGATTTATGAAGCGCCCAGTCGTGGCGGGAATAAAGATTATCAGGTACTGGGCAAGCAATATCAGGTTTTACCATCAGCTGAAGGGTTCAGTGAAGTTGGGATTGCTTCCTGGTATGGCAAAAAGTTTCATGGCCATTTAACGTCAAATGGTGAAACTTATGACATGTTTGAGATGAGTGCTGCTCATAAAACTTTGCCTTTACCGACTTATGTCAAAGTCACCAATCTGGAAAATAATAAACAAGCCATTGTCCGGGTAAATGACAGAGGTCCGTTTCATAAAGGCCGGATTATTGATTTATCATATGCAGCTGCGTTCAAACTTGGAGTAACCAAAACAGGTACAGCTAAAGTTAAAATTGAAGCTTTGCATTCTGCGCCAGGGTTTTACATTGAAGTTGAAAATAATCAACAGCAGGCGCCATTGACCGATAAGTCGGTGGCGATAGCGGCTTTATTTCAAATCCCGACAAAAATTGTTGAATCCAGCGGCACTTTTCGGCTAATTGCGGGACCAATATCACAGCAGGCGCAAGCTTTAGCGTTAATCTCTGATTTAAATCGTTCAGGGTATAACAAAGCTAAAATTTATACCCCTGTGTCGAATACAATTGAAGCAAAATAATTACGAATAGCGGAATACTTGTCGCATTATTCGGATTTGCACTGTGAATCAAATGTGAACTTGTTATAATCTAACGAGTCTATTTTAGTGCCACTTCAGTGGGTCAATTAAAAACCAGTTAATCAATATAAGAATGAATATGAAAATTCTCAAAAAATTACTTGTTGCAGCTACAGGCAGCTTACTCTTTGTTCATCTTCAGGCCGCCGCTATTACACCCACTCCACCTTCAGTTAGTGCTAAAGGTCATATCTTAATTGATTACAATACAGGTTATGTCATCTCAGAAGAAAATGCTGATATGCAGCTTAACCCGGCGTCACTGACAAAAATGATGACAAGTTATGTGATTGGGTTAGAAATTAAATCAGGTAATATTAAACCAACGGATATGGTCACCATCAGTGAAAATGCCTGGGCCAAAAACTTTCCTGAATCGTCAAAAATGTTTATTGAAGTCGGTAAGCAAATACCGGTAGAAGATTTAAATCGCGGCATTATTATTCAGTCCGGTAATGACGCCTGTGTCGCAATGGCCGAGCATATTGCGGGCACAGAAAGCGCATTTGCTTCATTAATGAATGCTCATGCAGAGAAGCTGGGCATGAGTCAGTCGCATTTTGAGAACAGCCATGGTTTAACCGCGTCAGATCACTATACAACGCCTAGAGATATGTCGAAATTAGCAGTGGCATTAATTCGTGATGTACCTGATGAATATGCGATTTATGCCGAAAAGTCGTATACCTATAACGGCATTAAACAGTATAACCGTAATAGCCTGCTATGGGATAAAAGCTTAAATGTAGATGGTATTAAAACCGGTCATACTGAAGCTGCAGGTTATAGTCTGATTACGTCTGCGACCAAAGGCAATATGCGTTTAATTTCAGTTGTGATGGGTACTGAATCAGAACGCGCACGTAAAGAAGAAAATAAAAAGTTACTGAATTATGGTTTTCGTTTTTATGAAACGGTTACGCCTTATGAAGCCGGTACTAAATTTGCTGATCAAGAAATCTGGATGGGCGCCAAAGATACGGTTAAGTTAGGTATTGCGCAGGATACCCTCATTACAATTGCGCGAGGTCAGCGTAAAAACTTAGAAGCTAATATTCAGTTGGATCAAGAGTTGATAGCACCGATTCAAAAAGGTTCAGTCGTTGGTAAGCTATTCTTACAGGTTGATGGTCAAGATATTGCTGAATATCCACTGGTGACGCTGGAAAGTGTCGAAGAAGGTGGGTTGGTAACCAAAGCGATTGATTATATTAAGATGCAGCTAAAATAAATATTGCTTTACAGATTTGCTTATTAAAAGCGCAGTTAATTTAGGTTAACTGCGCTTTTGTTTTTTTAATCTGACCATATTTTCTATATAATGCGCCACCAAGTCTAGTTTGTAGTGCATGCTACATGCTTTTATTTATAGCCAATATAAATAAATTAAACGCTTAAAAGCCATCTAAATTAGTTTGCTTTTAGTAAGATACCTATTCGTTACAGCTTGTGTGAGTTATATGAAAACCAAATTTGATGAATTATTAGAGTTTCCTTGTCATTTCCCATTTAAAGTTTTGGGCTCTGCCGACGAAAGCCTGATGGATAAAGTTGTAGAAGTTGTGCAACAGCATGCGCCGGGTGATTATCGTCCAACCTCTAAACCCAGTGGTAAAGGAAATTTTCAGTCTGTGACTATCAGTATTCAGGCGCAAAACAAAGATCAGGTTGAAATCTTATATAAAGCGCTTGCGGAAATTGATACTGTTCGCATGGTGATGTAATCCCTATAAATTCAGGTTGTTAATTTGCAAACGACACAGCAGCTTATTGTTCGCCAGTTAGGGCAAAGACCTTATCTGGAAACCTTTCAAATGATGCAGGATTTTACCCAACAAAGGGGCGATGATACGCCGGATGAACTTTGGTGGGTGGAACATCCTAGTGTGTTCACTCAGGGACAAGCCGGTAAAGCTGAGCATTTATTAATGCCGGGCGATATTCCAGTGATAAAAGCGGACCGTGGTGGGCAAGTGACTTATCATGGTCCCGGACAGCTGGTGGGCTATACGCTGATCAATTTACGCCGCAAAGGCATCGGGGTACGAGAGTTAGTCACTATCATTGAAAATAGCATAGTTAATATGCTTGCGCCGTTTGATATTCAGGCTTATCCAAAAGCTGATGCGCCAGGTGTTTATGTTGATAATTGTAAGCTGGCTTCATTAGGTTTAAGAATCAGACGGGGTTGCTCATTTCATGGTCTGGCTCTGAATGTTAAGATGGACTTAGCACCATTTTCCCGAATTAATCCTTGTGGTTATCAGGGGCTTAAAATGACTCAGACCAGCCAGCTTAATGGCCCGGAAACAACAGAGCAAGCAAGCCAACTATTGAGCGAAGAATTTAAACAACAACTAGCTTATCAGGAGCTGGTTGAAAAGGTAGGATTTGATAATGAATAAACCAGTGCGCCCGGAAGTCGGCGTAAAAATGCGTGACCAGGATAAAATGCGTTTAATTCCGGTGCAAATTGTACCAACAGAAAAGTCGGAAATGTTGCGTAAACCGGATTGGATCAAAATTAAATTACCGCCCACCACTGAAAAAATCGATCATATTAAAAAAACCATGCGCAAAAATAAGCTGCATTCGGTTTGTGAAGAAGCATCTTGTCCGAACTTAGCAGAATGTTTTAATCATGGTACAGCCACCTTTATGATTTTAGGTGATATTTGTACCCGTCGATGTCCATTTTGCGATGTCGCGCATGGTCGTCCATTGGCACCTGATCCGGACGAAGCAGAAAAGCTGGGTAAAACCATTGGTGAAATGAACCTCAAATATGTGGTTATCACCTCAGTAGATAGAGATGATTTACGTGACGGTGGTGCTCAGCATTTTGTTGACTGTATTGATGCGATTCGCAAATATAGCCCGGATATCAAAATTGAAATTTTAGTGCCTGATTTCAGAGGCCGGATGGACGTAGCGCTGGAAATTTTAAATAGCAGCCCGCCTGATGTATTTAACCATAACTTAGAAACTGCCCCACGCCTTTATAAAATGGCTAGACCGGGCGCAAACTACAAGTGGTCTTTAGAGCTACTGCGCAAATTTAAACAAGCGAACCCGGGTATCCCAACCAAATCAGGGTTAATGATGGGCATGGGTGAAACCAATGAAGAGATCGTTGAAGTATTAAAAGACCTGCGCGAACATGATGTGGATATGCTGACATTGGGCCAGTATTTACAGCCTTCAAAGCATCATTTGCCGGTTAAACGCTATGTTCATCCAACTGAGTTTGATGAGCTGGGTAAAATTGCCGATGATTTAGGCTTTAGCCATGCTGCCAGTGGTCCTATGGTGCGCTCAAGTTATCATGCAGATAAACAGGCGGCCGGTGAAGAGGTTAAATAAACCAGTTTAAACATGCAAATTAAAAAGTCCGAGCTAGGCTCGGATTTTTTGTTTATCAGCTGGATTAGCGTGGGATTAATCGTCCCGGGTCAGTACTTCTAATAGTTCAATTTCAAAGGTCAGATCCGAGTTGGCCGGTATTTTATCGCCGATTTGACGCTCGCCATAGGCTAAATGAGCAGGGACAAATAACTTTCTTTTCCCGCCTACTTTCATGCCCATCATGCCCTGATCCCAACCCTTAATGACCCTGCCTGTGCCAATCACACATTGAAATGGCTGACCTCTGTCATAAGATGAATCAAACTGAGTGCCGTCAGCCAAACAGCCTTTGTACTGAACAGTAATTAATGCGCCTTTGACTGCTTCTTTACCTTCGCCAACTGTAATATCTGTAATTTCTAATTCTGCCATTTTTGATTTCCCTGAGTTTTTATCTAATGATAAAGGGATTTTATTCAGGTTTAAAATTTTTATAAGCTTTTCGCAGGATCCCGGCTATTTATTGAAGTCTGCCGGTGCTTGATGCAAGATAACTACAAAGGTCTTTATACCTAAATGAATTTAACGTTTGATGAGTTTGTTTAAGTATAAATTTTATAAACTTAAGGAGCCTTATCATGGCTAAACAAATTGTCATTGTTGGTGGTGGTGCCGGTGGGTTGGAGCTGGCGACCAAACTGGGTAATAAATTTAAAAACAACGCATCAGTTGATGTTTTATTATTAGATAGATACCCGTTTCATATCTGGAAACCGCTTTACCATGAAGTGGCAACCGGGTCTTTAGATGTGGATATGGATGGCGTCGATTTTCGCGCTCATGCCAGTAATAACCATTTTGAATTTCAGCTTGGCGAGCTAAGTGGCTTGGATCGCGAAAACAAAAAAGTTCAGTTAGAAGCCATTACCAGTAAGACCGGGGAGCAAATAGTCCCCCCCCGTGAAATTGAATACGATTATCTGGTACTTGCAATCGGTTCTATTACCAATGACTTTGGCACGCCGGGGGTGAAAGAGCATTGCCTGACGTTAGATACCACTAAACAAGCTGAAAAATTCCATCAGAAAATTTTAAATGAATTTTTAAAAATTAAAGTATCGCGTGAAAACGATCCTTTAAAAATTGCTATTGTCGGCGCCGGTGCGACCGGTGTAGAGTTATCAGCCGAACTTTATAAAGTAACCGATTTACTCAGAGTATATGGCTTTAAAAATGTAAATCGCAACTCAATTGAAGTCACTATTATTGAAGCATCCGACCGAATACTGGGCGCATTACCGGAGCGGATATCGGACTCTGCCAGTAAAATTCTGACGGATTTAGGCGTTGAATTAAAAACCAAAACTATGGTTAAACAGGTTATGGAAGATGGCGTATTGATTAATGATGATCAAAAGCTGGATGCCGATATTACCGTGTGGTGTGCCGGGGTCAAAGGCGCGGATGTGCTTAAAAACATAGGCGGACTTGAAACCAACCGGGCCAATCAAATAATCGTTAATGCTTATATGCAGTCTGAAGAGGACGAGGCTATTTTTGCACTAGGTGATTGTGCCAGCTTCCAGCAAAAAGATGGCTCTTTTGTGCCGCCTCGCGCTCAGTCTGCTCACCAAATGGCTAAAACCGTCAGTCAGAACCTGGAAAATATCATTACAGGTAAGCCTCTGGTAGAGTTTGAATACAAAGATAAAGGTTCACTGGTTTCATTTGCTGATTATACATCAGTTGGCTTTTTATCCAGTATGACCAATAAGAAAGTTTTTGTTGAGGGGTCGATTGCAAGACACTTATATGTCTCTTTGTATCGCTTGCATCAGGCTGCCTTGCATGGTTATTTAAAAATGTTTTTATTAATGCTGGTCGGTCGTATTAATCGAAGACTCAGACCTTTATTAAAGCTGCATTAATGCGTTTAATTGCTTTGGGGGCGGCGCGCCCCCAAGCAAGCTCTAATTTACAACTCTTTAATTTTTATATTTTTAAATTCAACCGGCTGGCCTTCGCTTTGAAAGCCGATATAGCCAGAGGTGAGCACTGTCATTTGCTGCCAGATCTCCGGGTTTTCACCTGCAATTAAATCATCTTTGGTTGCATAGGCTTGTGAATATTTAAGCACGACTTCACCGTTTATAATTTGCGTGACCTGGCCATGATTAACAATCAGTTCGGCTGAAACCCATTGGTTCATCTGGTACGTTTTGGATGAGGATTTTAGGCAGTGGCCCTGATATAACTCGCCTTTATAAAACACTTCTGTACCCGGTGAGCACATATTGCCTGTGGGTCTGGTTTTGCCCGGTTCCAGTTCAGCCAGTAGCTGCATTTCAACCGAAATTGGCCAGTTCTGATGCGTTTGAATAGATTCCGGTGACTGGCTGTAAAACATCACACCACTGTTGCGTTTGGCATAGGAAGGGGCGCTTTCTAAAAACTCACCGCTAAAGCGGTAATCAAACTTTAAGTGAAAATGGGTGAACTCTTTGTCATAAAATAAGTGGCCAAAGCGTTCATTAAACTGCTCGTATTGATCGTAGCGTACTTTTAACAGGCCATCTTCTGCCCGAAAAGTATTGGCATAATTATCACCAGGCTCATGATGGTTAATTTTAGCGGTCCAGTTGTTTAAGTTTTTGCCGTTAAATAAATCAACCCATTCACCTGTTTGTGGCTGAGAACTGCAAGCAGATAATAATGTTATTGTGCATGCCAGTGTGCCTGCTGCGAAAGATTTGAGGGTAAGCATAAAGTCCTTAATATTGTCAGTGCTGTTATTTTTATGATGCAGAATGTTTACAGAGTATTAACTTACTCATCACTATAAATCTGATTTAGCTGTAAAGTCCAGCAAACAAAATAGCCACAGCAGCTATTTAATCGGGTTTACATGCGCAAATTGATCAAAATAATTGACCCTTTCGGCAATTACTGATGTAATTTACTTATCTATACCCGTGCTACTTCAAGATGCATGTTTCAGAGCTATCACAACGCTTTCAATACAAGGCATATTGGTAAAGGAATGTAGGCACCTTTCGAACCAATATAACGCAGTAGTGGAAGCGCTGTGAAGCTCCCAGCGGGCCGGGCTAAAAATGCCTGATACGGCGTTAAATTGCTTTGATGTAGAATAACTATACCTTCAACAATTTGCCTTGTCTCATGCATTTTTTTCTCCGGCTGAAATCAAGCATATTGAGGCAGCACGGGTATAACAAACTCCACTGGTTGGAGTTATCTTAACCCTCTTGTCTGATTTACTTTCTGATTAACAATTACTGTTCTTAGCTGTCGTATGACAAGAGTTTAATTATTTGATTATTCAATTGCCTTTGGTTTACAGACTCAATGACAATTGATTCAGGGAATTCTTATGAGACTAGTTAGCGCATTTTCCTATTTTTTTAAAATTTTATTTCAGGGCGAAGAAAAAGCTTTGGCGGCAACTGCTGTTAGTGATACCTCAGCTGCCAGTGAAGCCCGTCCGGAATTTACTCATTCACAATTGCCTGCTGTGCAGGTGCTTAATTTATTTCAGTCACATGGCCGTTTAATTGACTTTTTACAGGAAGATATTCAGCAATACGGCGACGCGGATATTGGTGCTGCAGTACGTGATATTCATGCCGGTTGTCGTCAGGTTTTAGATAAACATTTTGCGTTAAAACCCGTACTGGATAAAAACGAAGGTGACATAGTAAAAGTGGAAGCTCACTTTGACCCATCACGTATCGAACTGGTAGGTCATCTTGTCAATAATCAGGCAACAGAATCTGGTGCCAGTGGGCAACTAATACACAGAGGCTGGGTGGCAACTAAAACCGATTTACCTACGATTGCTGATGGTCAGGACCAAACTATTATTGCGCCGGCACAAGTGGAGGTGAAGTCATGAGTAAATATGTCGTCGGTATCGACTTAGGTACGAGTAATACAGCGCTTTCATACGCCTTAAATGAAGATCAGGCGGTTGAGCAAATTAATGTGATTGATATGCCGATTCCACAAGTTGTGGCGGCCGGCAGTGTTGAAGACAGACCATCTTTGCCGTCTACTTTATACATTAGCTCAGGTGATGATTTACCGCATGGCGCGTTAAATTTGCCCTGGCGTGCAGAAGATAAAATAGTGGTCGGGACATTTGCGCGTGAACAGGGCGCAAAAGTACCCACCCGTTATATTCATTCTGCAAAAAGCTGGTTTTGTTATTCCGGGATTAATCCGGAGAAAAAGCTTTTACCACCCAATACGCCGGAAAAAGCAATTAAACAGTCACCGGCTGAGGTTGCTAAATTTATTTTGCAGCATTTAATTGAAGCCTGGAATGAAAAAGTCGCCAAAGGCGAGCCTGAGCAGGCATTAACCAATCAGGAAGTGACTTTATGTGTACCGGCCAGTTTTGATGCGCGTGCACGTAATTTAACCGTACAGGTTGCCGAAGAATTAGGCTTTGCCAATTTACATTTATTAGAAGAGCCACAAGCGGCCATTTACAGCTGGATTGCTGCAATGGGGCGTGACTGGCGCAATCAAGTCGAAAAAGGCGATTTGTTGCTTGTTGTTGATGTGGGCGGTGGAACCAGTGACTTTTCACTGATTGCAGTGACAGAAGAAGAAGGTGAACTCCAGCTCAGACGTGTAGCTGTGGGTGAGCATATTCTGCTTGGCGGCGATAATATGGATTTATCACTGGCTCATACAGTCGCGCAAAAACTTAAAAGCCAGGGCCATAAAAAATTAGATGAGTGGCAATTATCCGGTCTGGTTCAGCAGTGCCGGGTCGCCAAAGAAGCGTTATTAACCAAGCCTGATTTAACCGAGTGGCCGCTGACTATTTTGGGTCGCAGTTCTTCAGTGATTGGCGGCTCGATTCGCAGTTCACTGAGTCGGGATGAACTTAACCAGTTATTGCTGGAAGGCTTTTTCCCGATTGTTGAGCCGGATGCAATGCCGAAAGAAAAGCGTCGCTGGGGCTTTAAATCCAGTGGGCTGCCTTATTCGAGCGAACCGGCAGTGACTAAACATTTGGCTAAGTTTTTAACTCAGCATGCTGACTTATTAGAGCAAGTATTGCCGGACAGAGCTTACAGTGAAATGATTATTCCAACCAAAGTCTTATTTAATGGTGGGGTATTTAAAGCACCGGCACTGCGCGATCGCATTATGCAACAAATCAATCACTGGGCTGATGAGCAAGCAGTTGAAGAGCCGCAAAGTCTGTCGTCAACCAGTTTAGATTTAGCGGTAGCCAATGGCGCCGCTTATTTAGGCATGGCTCGTCAGGGTAAAGGCATTCGCATTAAAGGCGGCAGCGCGCGCAGTTATTATATTGCAATAGAAAGCGCAGAGCCTGCCATTCCGGGTTTTGAACCGCCGGTACAGGCTATGTGCATAGTGCCTTATGGCATGGAAGAAGGCACTACCCATGAAATTTCCGGTGAAGAAATTGAGCTGTGTTTATGGACGGGTCAGGTTGGTGAATTTGACTTTTTATCCAGCACCTCGCGTAACCATGATCAGGCCGGTGAGCTATGTGAAATTGACGAAGAAGAACTCGAGTTCCATAAACCGATTGAAGCTGAAATTAAAGGTGAAGAGCGCATTGCGCAAATTGATCTGCGTGCACACTTTACCGATATTGGTGTATTGGAGCTGTATTGTGTCGATCGCGAGACTCAGATAGCTCATAAAATCGAGTTTAATGTACGCGAAGTGGAAGATGGCTCGATAGAAGAAGAAGCAAGTGAAGAGCTGGTTTAGCTTTAGCACCTATTTTTTCAATTTCGTTTCTACAATTTAGGGTAAAATAAAAATGCCGCGCATGGTTCGCGGCATTTTTGTTTTTAAATGATGAAGAAGTTAATGAGCAAAACCAAAGTTACCATTGGATTAACCAACCCAAAAAGCCCTACCAATGTGGGGGCTGTAATGCGTGCCGCTGGTTGTTTTTCTGCTGATGCAGTCAACTATACCGGGCAAAGGTATGAGCGCGCAGCAAAGTATCAAACCGATACGCAAAACCGAATACGCAATATTCCGTTAACTGCAGTAGATTGTTTAGTCAAAGCTGCACCGGAAAATGCCAAAATTATCTGTGTCGATTTAGTCGAAGGCGCAGTTCCATTACCGGATTTTGAGCACCCGGAAAATGCCTGTTATATCTTTGGTCCCGAAGATGGCACCATTGAGCAAGACGTTATTGATAAAGCCGATTATGTGGTTTATATCCCAACAATAGGCTGCTTAAATTTAGCGATGAGCGTGAATGTAGTGTTATACGACAGAGCCAGCAAACTGAATACCATTAAAGCCAGCGATGAACTGGTGTGCCAGAGCCGGGATAGGAATAATAAGGTTAAGGTTAAATCTTGATGCTAGGTTGGATAAGCCAGAGGCGCATCCAACAAAGTTTAAAAAATCCCACGCAGAGCGTGGGATTGAGTCGTTCAAGCTTTTAATGCGGACAACTGAAACACATAGTGTTGCAAGAATCTAGCAGCGCTCTAAAATCTAGAGCTCAGCCTTCTACTTCTTGAGTCTTATTTACCTTGCTCACGAGCGATAGCGCGGTAAGCAATATCGTCACGGTATTGTACTTTGTCCCAGTCGATTTGCTTAAGTAGTTTATAAGCACGTGCCTGAGCGTCGGTGACTGAGTTGCCTAATGCGGTTGCACATAATACACGGCCGCCTGCTGTCACTACATTACCGTCTTTCATTGCGGTACCTGCGTGGAATACTTTTTCACCGTCCACTTCTTCAGTTGGTAAGCCAGAAATCACATCACCTTTTGCGTACGAGCCCGGGTAACCACCAGCCGCTAAAACCACACCAACAGATGGACGTGGATCAAATTCAGCTACTTTGCCGGCTAGCTCACCTTTAGCACCCGCTAAACACAATTCAACCAAATCTGATTTCATGCGTAACATAATTGGCTGAGTTTCCGGATCGCCAAATCGGCAGTTGTATTCAATCACTTTTGGTGTACCGTCAGCGGTAATCATTAAACCGGCATATAAGAAACCAGTATAAGGCATGCCTTCTTTTGCCATACCTTCAACCGTTGGCATAATCACTTCGTCCATAATTCGCTGATAAACTTCGTCAGTAACAACCGGCGCCGGAGAATAAGCACCCATACCACCTGTGTTAGGGCCTTTATCTTCATTGTAAGCACGTTTGTGATCTTGGCTGGTCGCCATAGGCACTACATTTTTACCGTCAACCATGACAATAAAGCTGGCTTCTTCACCTTCTAAAAACTCTTCAATCACCACACGGTTACCGGCATCACCAAATGCATTGCCAGCTAACATGTCTTCAACAGCCGCTTTCGCTTCGTCTAATGTCATCGCAACGATTACGCCTTTCCCGGCACATAAGCCGTCTGCTTTTATAACAATAGGCGCGCCTTTTTCATCTAAATAAGCTAATGCTTCTTTAGTATCTGTAAAGGTTTTATACCAGGCCGTAGGAATGTCGTGTCGTGCTAAAAAGTCTTTCGTGAAAGATTTTGAACCTTCTAACTGAGCCGCTTTTTCAGTTGGACCAAAAACTGTAAGGCCAGCAGCCTGAAAGGCATCAACCACACCAATAACCAATGGTGCTTCCGGACCAACAATAGTTAAGTCAATTGCATTTTCTTTTGCAAATTTCACTAAGCCTTGAATATCTTCAACGCCAATTGCAACATTTTCTAATTTTGGCTCAAGCTCGGTACCAGCATTGCCCGGTGTTAGATAAACGGCTTCAACCTGGCTAGATTGTGCAGCTTTCCAAGCCAAAGCATGTTCGCGACCACCGCCGCCGATAACTAAAACTTTCATTTGTGTGATTACCTCTGAATAAATTTATTTCGGTTTACGAAACTTTAATGTAAATCTGTCGCTCTCGCCGATAGCAAGATACTTTTCTTTATTTTCATCACCCAAGCGCAAGCTGGGGGGTAATGTCCAAACACCTTTTGGGTGATCGGCTGAATCTTTTTCGTTTGCATTTATTTCGCTGCTGGCTTCCAGAATGAAACCGGCTTGCAGTGCCCAACTAATCGCTTGGCTCATTTTAACATAACCGCTTTTTTTATTGGCATTTTGATCAAAACTTTCTGGCATTTGATGATCAACGACACCTAAAACGCCACCTGGTTTAAGGGCTTTATAAAATGTTTTAAATGCTGAGAGGGCTGCGTCTTCACCACCATTCATATACCAGTTATGCAGATTCCTGAAAGTTAATACGGTATCAACACTATTAGCTGGGGCTATCTCGTGGTTTGTCGACGGGCTGAACTCGGTTAATTTTACCTGACTATAGTTTGGATCTGAATCCAGCTTTTGTTTAAAACGAGCCAGTGAGTTTTTAAAATAATTAACTTGTGTATCTGCCGGAAAGTGGGCTGCATAATAAGTGCCGTTTGCTTTCAGGTAGGGCGCCAGAATTTCACTATACCAGCCGCCACCTGGCCAGATTTCAACCACAGTTTGATTTGGCTGAAGATCAAAAAATGCTAATGTTTGTTTTGGATGGCGATATGTATCCCGCGACATATTGCTATCGGTTCTGGTATCTGCCTTCAGGGCAGAGCTTAAATTTTCAGCCTGTACAGCTGTACTCCAACCCGACATTAAAATAATACCGGTTGCCAGTGCTTTATTTAGTTTCATATTTAATCCTTTTCTATTTGATTGACTGCCAGTTATGACCACTAATATGAACTTTAGTTTGAGATTTTTATTTTGCGACTGTTATTTAAAAACTTGGGTATTAAGTTAATGGTAAGCTGGTTAATAAAAAGGCCAGCAAGCTGGCCTTTTTAATTTATCTAATCCAATCTACACCTTATCTGAATATTTCCACTGGAATCATCCAGATTGCAGATTTGATTTATAAATTAATGACGGAAGTGACGCATACCAGTGAACACCATGGTCATACCGTGTTCGTCTGCTGCTGCAATGACTTCTTCATCACGCATTGAACCACCCGGTTGGATGACGGCTTTAATACCTGCGGCAGCTGCTGCATCAATACCATCACGGAACGGGAAGAAAGCGTCTGATGCCATTACAGAACCGGCAACTTCTAAGTTTTCGTCAGCGGCTTTAATGCCTGCAATTTTTGCACTGTATACACGGCTCATTTGGCCTGCGCCTACACCAATAGTTTGGTTACCTTTTGCGTAAACAATTGCGTTAGACTTAACAAATTTAGCGACTTTCCAACAGAATAATAAATCACGTAATTCTTCTTCAGTCGGCTGACGTTTAGATACCACTTTTAAGTCATCTAACCCAACCATACCTTGATCTCTGTCTTGCACTAATAAACCACCGTTAACTCGTTTAAAGTCTAATTCGGTTGTTTTTTCAGTCCACTCACCACATTCTAATAAACGAACGTTTTGTTTTGCAGAAACGACTTCTTTAGCTTCAGCGGAAACACTTGGTGCTATGATTACTTCGACAAATTGACGTGAAACTATGGCTTCTGCTGTTTGTGCATCTAATTCCTGGTTGAACGCGATAATGCCACCAAATGCTGACGTTGGGTCTGTTTGATAGGCTTTATCGTAGGCTTCTAACAGGTTGGCACCTAAAGCAACACCACAAGGATTCGCATGTTTTACAATGACACAAGCCGGCTCTGCAAATTCTTTAACACACTCTAATGCTGCATCTGTATCTGCAATATTGTTGTAAGATAAAGCTTTACCCTGAATTTGAGTTGCGGTTGAAACTGAAGCTTCCAGAGCATTGGCTTCAACATAAAAAGCGGCTTGCTGATGGCTGTTTTCACCGTAACGACAATCTTGTTTTTTGATAAACTGAGAATTAAAGGTGCGCGGGAACTGGCTGCCTTCTGCTTTTTCAGTGTGGTAGTCAGGTACCATTTTACCAAAGTAGTTGGCAATCATGCCGTCATAGGCAGCGGTATGCTCAAATGCCGCAATCGCTAAATCAAAACGGGTTTGGTAAGTTAATGAGCCTGAATTGTTCGCCATTTCAGATAAAACGCGATCATAATCACCTGCGTTAACAATGATAGTCACATCTTTATGGTTTTTCGCAGCAGAGCGAACCATAGTTGGGCCGCCAATATCAATGTTTTCAATTGCATCTTCTAATGAGCAGTCTGGTTTTGCAACAGTGGCAGCAAACGGATATAAGTTTACAACAACCATATCAATGCCGTTGATACCGTGCTCAGTCATAACTGCGTCATCCTGACCACGACGACCTAAAATACCACCATGTACTTTTGGATGTAGCGTTTTTACGCGACCGTCCATCATTTCAGGGAAACCTGTATAGTCAGAAACCTCAGTTGCTGCAATTTGGTTTTCTTTAAGCAGTTTGAAAGTACCACCGGTTGATAAAATTTCTACGCCATTGGCTACTAAAGCACGGGCAAATTCAACAATACCAGTTTTGTCAGAAACACTAATAAGCGCACGTTTGATCGGGCGAGCTGTATCCATTGTTTATTTATTACCTTGTATTAAATGTGTGGTTGTATTTTAACCGAACAATAAAAATTTTGAGAGTTGAGAACGAAAAAAGCACCCTAAGGTGCTTTCTCGTTAAAAAATCCGGCTTAGTTCATGCCGTATTTTTTTAATTTTTTACGTAAAGTACCACGGTTGATACCTAACATGTTTGCAGCGCGAGTTTGGTTGCCGCGAGTATAAAGCATGATCTCTTCTAATAAAGGCGCTTCAACTTCAGATAAAACGATGTCGTAGAAGTTGTCGATATCTTGTCCGTTTAATTGAGACAAGTAGTTAGTAACTGCTTGCTTAACAGAAGCACGTAAAGGTTTTTGAGTCTGTTCTTGAGTGGCTGTAACTGTGCCAGTGACTAATTCAGGAGAAACATTTTGTTCAAACATATTAACTACTCTTCTCTAATTTATTAGGTTATCAAAAAAAGATGATAGGCTATCAAGTTGGCCTTCGGCGCTGTCGATAGCGGTAAATTCGCGGCGAAAATCAGATTCGTCCGCCAGTGTTTTTAAGTACCAAATCACATGTTTACGTGCAGTTCGGTATCCTTTTTCATCGCCATAAAACTCATGTATCGCTTGAACATGATTGAGCATCATATCTCTAATCTCAGCCGTACTGGGTTTTGTGGTAACTTGTCCTGTTTGCAAAAGTTCATTAATTTCACGGAAAATCCAAGGATTTCCCTGTGCGCCTCTGCCAACCATAATGGCATCCGCACCGGTAAAATTAAGTACTTTAAGCGCCCTGTCTGCTGTGCAAATATCTCCGTTTGCAATCACAGGGATAGAAACATTTTGTTTAATGTCTCTAATGGTTTTAAACTCAGCTTCGCCTTTAAACATACAGGCTCGGGTTCTGCCATGAACGGCTAATGCCTGAATGCCGGCTTGCTCTGCAATTTGCGCTATTTGAACGCCATTGCGATTATCCGGTGACCAGCCTGTGCGAATTTTTAACGTAACAGGCACAGATACTGAATTGACCACCTTGCATAAAATTTGTTCAACTAATTTTGGATCTTGCAGTAAAGCTGAACCCGCTAGCTTTTTGTTGACTTTCTTCGCCGGGCAACCCATGTTGATGTCTATGATGTCAGCACCATTCTCAACATTTAATTGCGCAGCCTGTGCCATTAGCTCAGGATCACAACCTGCAATCTGCACTGAGCGAATCCCTGTTTCGCCAGTATGATCCATTCGTAGCCTAGATTTTTCTGTATCCCAAACTTCAGGATTGCTCGACAACATTTCACCCACAGCTAAACCTGCACCTAATTCGCGGCAGATTTTTCTAAATGGGCGATCCGTAATACCTGCCATAGGCGCTAGAATTACCGGATTTTGTAATGTGTATTGACCAATTTTCATCAGGATTTTGTTTGGTTAAAACACCATCAGCTCGAAAAGGGCGGCTAGTTTACGGATTTTTTGGAAGAGTGCAAAGCCTATTTTTTAAACAATTTAAAAAATATTTTTGTCAAGATGTCAGAGCAAAAAGCAGGCAAAAAAATTACAGAAATATGAAACTAATTTATACAGGCTTGTAAAATATATGTTGCGTTTGTAGCTAAAATGCTTAATTTTACTGGGCTGGCGGAAATTGACAAAATTGATACAAGTGCTCGCTTGTTGGCCTTTGATAAAATTTAGGTACAAAAAAACCGCACAAGTGCGGTTTTTTCTGAATCGTTTAGCTGGTGTTATATTAACCAGAAAACTAAAAAAGCAACTAAGCTGCTAACAGCAAAAAATGCATTTTCAATTCGAGCCATTTTTAATGCATCTGCATTTTCAGCTTTTTCAGTCGCACCTAAAACAACAAAGGTGATGAACATAGCTAAAGCCAATAGCATAATATTAACTTGGATTGCGCTGATCAAATTTTCCATAGTGACTTAAACCCAGTCTGAAATGATTATGAATAAAATTATGCGGGTATTGTAATTAAGCTAGGGGTTAAAAAACAAGTTTATTTGGGATAAAAAATAATCCAGATCAAAAAAGCAAGCTCATAATAGACAAACCGGTTTCTATTTCTGAGCGGTTTAAGCGCGTTCTTGGTATTGTATTTTGCTTTTAATATCAGCCAGCAGCATCGTCTGGCGTTGGGTTACTTGCATTCTTGACCAAATATCCGCAAGATCCGCGCCTTGCATTAAATAAGTTAAGAGTAATATGTCTAAACTAAAGTCTGAAGTTTCTATTGTCAGCTATGGCATTTACACCAAATGGGATGCCAAAGCGAAAAGTTTACCTAAAATTCAGGAATTCACCACAGAAGTGGTGGCTGAATTAGATATTGAATTTGGAATGGTTGTAAACTTTAAAAAAGCCAAGGGCCATAAAATTAAATTTTGCATTTATCATCCGGATATACCGGATGATGAAGGCAATATCATGCCGCCGTTTGAAGGTGAAGAGTATGTCGGTAATAACAACTGGGATTTTTATTTGGGCGATACTATTTGGGCTCCGGTGAGCAATAAGCTAGGCGAATGGCGAATGACGATTGAATTAAAAGGAAAACTTGTTGCGGATAAAACCTTTGATTTAATTGAAGAAGAAGAAAAAAATGAAGCCAATTTTTGGAAAAAAAGAGGTTTTTAATCCAATTGGTATAAGAATCTGGAACTCAAACTATTATGGCTAAAATTGCAGTGATGCCTTATGCCGGTGCGCGTAAGTGGTTGTATAAACAAGTACCTGGGATTGATGAATTTGTTGATGAACTCAATTTGGACAAAATCATGCCGGGCGATAAAGTTTATGGTGCGCTGCCGGTTAATCTGGCTGCTGCAATTTGTGACAAAGGCGCTGAATACTTCCATCTGTCAACCGACAAAGCGGAATGTTTAAGCTCAGAATATGATGAATTTAGGCAGGCTCAACCTAAGCTGAGTGCGTTTTATATTAATACCTCAAGCGAAGGCATCGTAAATAAGTTACTGAAAAATAAAATTTTGGCTGCCAAAAACAGAGTTTCCCGCTTTTCACATGAACGTCCTCCTGTCCGGTTAACGGATATTAAGCTTGCATTATTCGCTTTAATCGCGGCATCGGCCATTGGCATGTTTGCAAATGCGTTAGGCGGAACCTTGTTATTTGAAGTGCATTTTATTAACTGGTTTGGTAAAGATGAAGCTTGGATTAATCAACATTTTAGTTTGTACTGGATTATTGAGCTGATATTTTGTTTTGTCTTATTCTTGTGGGCATCCTGGTCACTTAGAATTCAGGCACGTCAGTGGGTACCGCTGCGTGATGTTAAACGCCGTGACGCGGATCATGCCTACGCCGGCCTGGTATTAACCTTATCGAGCGGTTTCAGATTTGAGCAGGAAAATGGTCGTTGGTTTTTTATTAAACAAAAACACGGCCCTGAGACCCGGGTCGAGTTGACCGGCGATTTGTCGCAGGATATCCAGAATCTGATGCCTCTCAAAATTCAGTGGGAGTTGGTATTACGCATTGTGCGTTCGCAGGCTTGCCATCCAAACCGAAAATTAAAGCGGGTGATGTTGCTTGGCTCTCAGGATTGCAGTATTAAAAATTTTGAAGGTGTGGTTGAACGGGTTGCCCCCGGCACCTATCCACATATCAAAAATGCACTCTCGGTACTGACTATGTACCCTGAATTTAAGCAGGTGGAGTTTGAACCTTTTCCGATTCCGATTCCACCTAATGATATAGAAGCTTATTATAACGCTTACCTCAAAATTGCTAAAAACTGGCAGCAGCTTCATGATTTACCGGAAGAAGATATATTAATTGATATTACAGGTGGTAAATCACTCAATAGTGTCGCAGCCGCTTTGGCAACCTTGCATAATAAAATGCAGTTTCATTATATAGATACCAACAATTTAAATGATGTTTTGGTATACGCGATGGAATATCGCCAGCAAAATATTAACTAAGCATGTAGGAAAATTCGTGGTTTTTATCCCAAATACTTTTGGCTTAACCATTCAAGCCGACCGTTTAATTAGCTGGCCTGCACAAGCCGGTCAATTTAACGCTAAACAGAATTATCTGGTGGTTGGCTCGGGCAGTAATTTATTATTTACTGATACGCATTTTAACGGCCAGATTATTCAAGTGGATAATCAGACATTCAATATTCGCGAAACCGATACGCATTATGAAGTGACACTTGGGGCAGGTTTAAACTGGCATCAAACGGTTAAACGTTTGGTTGAGGCCGGTGTTAACGGACTTGAAAATCTGGCGTTAATTCCGGGGACCGTGGGTGCTGCACCCATTCAGAATATTGGGGCATATGGGGTTGAATTCAGTCAAGTGTGTGACAGTGTGACTGGCTTTGATATTAAATCTGGAAACATAAAACAGCTATCGGCGACTGAGTGTAAATTTGCTTATCGGGAGTCGATTTTTAAACATGCTTTAAAAGATACTTTTATAATAACAGAGGTTATCCTTAAACTGCCTAAAAACTGGCAAGCTAATATTCAGTATGGTCCGCTGAAAAGCTTAAATAATCCTACTGCAGGTGAAGTATTTGAACGGGTTTGCCAAATCAGACAAGAAAAGCTGCCCGATCCGGTGAAGTTAGGCAATGCCGGTAGCTTTTTTAAAAACCCCGTTATCAGCCAGGCTGAGTTTGAAAGGTTAAAAGTGCAAGATACTCAGCTACCTCACTATCCGCAGGACGATGGCAGCATTAAACTGGCAGCGGGTTATTTAATTGATAAAGCCGGATTGAAAGGGCTGAGGTACCGACAGGCAGAAGTTCATCAGCAGCAAGCTTTGGTTTTGGTTAATCTGGGAGAAGCGATAGCAGATGATATGATTCAGCTCGCGGCCCATGTCAGACAAAAAGTTTATGATAAATATCAGGTCAGGTTAACACCGGAAGTGAGGTTTATTGGGGCAAATGGTGAAGTTGATGCTGAAAGTTTATTAGAGCAACATGCCTCAACCGGTTTGAGTAGGAATAGTTAATTGAATATAGATTTATTGATTGATGCGCTGGCAAAAGAGGGATTTCACTCGGGTCAGGCTTTAGCTAAAGAGTTTTCGATGTCACGGGCCGGTATCTCAAAGTGGATAAACAAGCTTAGAGACGCTGGATACGATATTCACTCGGTCCCGGGCAAAGGTTATTGTTTTGCACCCTATGTCCAGCCGCTGGACACTGATAAAATAAAGGCTCAGCTAAAAGGGAAAGCCAGTTGCATCATAAACCGGGAAACCGGATCGACAAATGAGGATGTCAAACGCTTTTTCAGAGCCAATCTGGGTAACCGTGTATTTGCAACAACCGAAAAACAAACGCAGGGCAGGGGCCGGCGAGGACGGGTCTGGCATTCACCTTACGCTCAGAACATTTATTTCAGTTTAGGGCTGAAACTGGATTTGGCGATCAGCGAATTATCCGGCTTGAGTATTGTTGTGGGTTTAGCGATTGCCGATTTACTCAAGCAAAAATCAATTCCGATCCAGTTAAAATGGCCAAATGATATTTATCTTGAAGGCAAAAAACTAGGCGGCATCTTGGTAGAACTCGAAGGTGCGTTTGAACCACCTTGCAATGTCATCATCGGTGTGGGCTTAAATATCAATATGCCACAGCAAGATCAGCAAATTGATCAGGCCTGGCATTGTTTATCTGAATTTTCCGGACAGGTGATTAACCGGACAGAGCTCTTGATTGAACTTTATCAACAATTAACGACTTATATAACTGAATTTTGTGAGCACGGTATGAGCCAGTTTGCGGATAAATGGTCACAGTATGATCTTTATTATCATCAGCCGGTTCAACTAATGAGTGGTGAGCAAGTCCAGACAGGTACAAATTTGGGTATCAATGAGCAAGGGGGCTTGAGATTGCAAACTGAAACCGGCGAAGTACAAATTAATGGCGGTGAAATTTCTCTGAGGCCAGTATGAGCTGCTTACTCGTCGATGAAGGCAATACTTTAGCTAAATATGCACTTTGTGATGAAACCGGTGCAATCACTACAATTGACTGGCCAGAAATTGATTTTTTATCTCTAACTCAAATTATCTTCTCGAGTGTGAAAAAACCAAATGATTCGGTGATAAATCAATTGCAAGCAGCAGTTCAAAATGCAAATCATGCCCATCTGAGTATTAAGCAGGTTGAAACCCCGGCAAAGGCATTTGGTCTGATAAACGCCTATCAGGATTATAAAAGACTGGGAGTAGATAGATGGCTTGCTATGCTAGCTGTTAAAAATTTTACTTCTCGCGGTTTTATTGTAATTGATGCCGGTACTGCACTGACAATAGATGCAGTGGACCGGCATGGGCTGCATTTAGGTGGCTGGATTTTACCCAATGTGAATCTGAGTGCGCAAAGCTTGATTAAAAGAACAGACAAAATTGAAATAAAGCAAGCTGCTAAGCCGGATATCAATTTAGGTAAAGTGACAGAAAGTTGTATCTATAATGGACTTTATGCAAGCCACATCTGTTTAATTCAATCTTTGGTTTTAAGCCTTAGTACGGATTGCCAACCTGAAATCTGGTTAACGGGTGGTGACAGTCAGATTTATAAAAAATTACTGGCTGAAGTTAATATTTCGAGTCAGGTGGAATCTGATCTCGTGTTTTATGGCTTACGCCAATATATCTGATCACGGTAAAAAAGACTTTGATTTGGTTGTAATTTGCACAAGTTAAATTAAATAATTCGAAAAATTGATTTAAAACTGTGCAAATGAATAAAAAAATGATTTTTTTATTAAAAAAGGGTTGCAACACCCCCGAGGTTTCAATAAACTTCGCACCACTTTTTGACAGGGCCGACTTAGCTCAGTTGGTAGAGCAACTGACTTGTAATCAGTAGGTCGCCAGTTCGATTCCGGCAGTCGGCACCATTTTATTTATTCCCTATTTTATTCATGAATTTTATTGTTTTTGAATGAATTTAGTGGCGTGAATCATTCTCAGAACTCGTTGTTCTTGTGTCGCCCGGGTGGTGGAATTGGTAGACACAAGGGATTTAAAATCCCTCGCTGGTAACAGCGTGCCGGTTCAAGTCCGGCCCCGGGCACCAATCTTTATTTTCCTAATCTTTTTAATTTCTGATTGATTCTATGGCTATAAATAGTCAGCGAATATAGAATTCACCACACTGAATTTAAATTAACCAGAGCTATTTAACCTCAGTTGCCTAGTCTAATAGGTATAGGTTCTCAGAAGACATCAGCTTAAGCGCTCACGAGTCTATTCTAATGGCTTTTTAGTCAGAATAGGTTATATCACGCGTTAGTGATAAATGATTCAGCACAGCGAGCTGATGAGGTGATTTAATTTAAGTAAGCTATCTTATCTGAACATGGGTTAACTGAATTCGTGGTGGACTGCTTTGTCAGTTAATCCTAAATCACCAGCTATATAAATGATCGAGAGACCTCATTTCTTCGATATAAAGCTGACCGTTTTGTTTGGCTTGGTCAAGCTGCCATGTTTTCAGGTTTTGAGTATAGTCTTTAATTTGACCACTGAACTCAATATCGGGTGCCAGTTCATCAAGCGCAAAATAATAGCTACTAGCGGTAACCGGATCCGGCACTTCACCATACTGATAACGCATTGCAAGGTTTAATAAGGCATCTAAACTGCCTAGTGAGCGTGCGTACTCAAGCCACATTAATTGTTTCTGATAATGACTGTAAGGGTTTTTAGCTGCAGCCTGATTAGATTGCCTGATCCCTGGTAGATGTGATAATAAAAGCGCGGCTTGTATTTTTATTTCCGGGCGGGTCGCATTTAATGCAAGCTCTCCCGCATTTTGGTTTAAGTCTAATAAAGCTTGTGTGGGCAGGAACTGGCAATTCTGAATGTTTTTAAGCTTGCTTGCCGTTAGTTCATCAGTATTTTCAGGTTCGGGGATATTGAGTTTATAGTTTTGGGCATGACTAATAAATTCAAGGCATTGTGCAATCGATAATAAGAGCCTGAGTTTGGTTTCATCATCTGCCAGACTATAAACCTGTTCTTCGAGTCGCTTAACAAGCGAGCCTTCTAACGGTTCAAGATAGTCTATAGCTTTTACATTTACAGCAGAGGACTGGCGGGTATCCGTTTCTGCGGGTGGGCTTTCAGTTATTGTTGGCTTAGCTGTCTCGAGTGATACTTCTGGCTTAACTGAATTGCTATGCGCACCATTTATCTGAGATATGTTTTGTACTGTTTGCGGCTCTGAGTTGTTTGCTTGATCGGGAGTTAAATTGGGGTAGATAAACAATAACAATGTACTGACAAGGCAGAGTACCGCAACGAGCATAATAATTGAGAACAAGTTTTTCATTGGCTCACTTGTCCTTATTCCGAACTTGGCTTATTTACTGCCCCATATTTTTGAAACGGCTCTGTCGCTCCCTAAACCGCCAACAATCAGACAAACCAGTCCGGCACAACCAAAAATACCAATAGGTATCCACTTACCTGCTAAACTGGCTGGCACTATAATGATTAGTGCGATTGTAAGCACCATAAAAAGAGCACCAACAACATTTAAAACCGTTCTGTTTAGCGGTTTGTAACTGTATGGCTCATTACCTTGTTCAAACATATTCAGAACAGGTGAACATAATTTTCGCGCGAGTGTTTTCATATCTTTCACTTAATTAGATTTATCACTTTCCAGTAATTGGATAAATTGATCTTTTGGTAAAGGTTTGCTGATTAAATAGCCCTGACCAAATTGACAGTTTAACTGGTTGAGCAGGCTTCTCTGATCGTCTGTTTCTATGCCTTCTGCCACCACTGCCATCTCCAGGCCATTTGCCATACGAATAATTGAATTAACTAAAGCCGCGTCTGCCGTATCGACAACCATATCCCGAATAAACAAACGATCAATTTTTATCTTAGAGATATATTTTCTAAAATGCTTTACATAGCTGAGTGCCGAATATCCGGTTCCAAAATCATCAATTGCAATTTTTATATCCAGCTTGTCCAGCTCTTCCAGCTTTTGCTGAACATTGGTTTGAATGTCATCCTGAAGCAAAGATCTTTCAGTTACTTCTATTTCCAGCCTGCATGTCTCTAACGGAGACTCAGCCAGTAACTGGCTGACATTGTGCACCAGATCTTCCTGAGCAAAATCTAACGGGCAGAAGTTAACAGTACCAAATAGAGTTGGATAATCAGCTTCTAACTGATTCAGTAATTTAATTGTTTCACTTAATACATATCTATCTATTTGAATAATATCGCCGGTTTCTTCAGCCAGTTCAATAAATACATCCGGTCTGACCTGGCCGAATTTGGGGTGACTCCAGCGACACAGACTTTCAAATCCAACAATGTTTGATTTGTCTATGGAGAAGATGGGCTGATAAGAAACGCTGATTTCATTATTATCCAGCGCAGAGCCGACGGCACTTTTTAATTGTGAACGATACAACAAATCCTCAAACATATTGGCTGAGAAGGTTTTAAACTGACTTTTACCGGCTGATTTTGCTTCAAACATAGCCGTATCTGCATTCGCGATTAATGACGTGACTGTATCCGCATCGTCCGGATATACCGCTATCCCGATACTACAACTTAAATTCAAAACATCTTGTTGTATCTTGTAAGGCGCTTTTAAGGTATGAATAATGATATTGGCCAGGTTTTCTGCCGGATCCCCGGTTAAATTGACGATAAACATAAACTCATCACCGCCAATTCGGGCGACATGAGCTGGATAAGAATGCGCCACTTTTTTAAGACGATCCGCAACCATTTTTAAAATTTCATCACCCACTAAATGTTTATGCGCATCATTGATTTCTTTAAAGCCATCTAAATCGATAAACATCAATGAGAAGGGGTCTTTATTCTGATTTTTTTTCAGCACCTGTTCGAGCAGTTGAAGGCCATACCTTCGGTTGGGTAAACCGGTTAAATCATCATAATTTGCCTGATATGTCAGATGCTCTTCATATTTTTGTTTGGTTCGAATAAAGTTATGTGTCTCTTTATTTAATTGATTAAAGTTCGAAACAATTTTACTTAATTCATCTTCAATCACCTGATTACGCTCAAGCTCAATTTCGGTCAGTGATTCGTCATTAATATTGTAAGTTTTTAATCCACTGGAAATCAGAATTAAATGACGTGAAACCATATAATCAAAGAGTTTGATGGAGACCAGAGTGATTAACAGAGACGAAAAGATGAAGATAAAAATAATATAGGTGAGCGCTGCGCTGATGTAATGATTAATCTCATCGTTATTCAGCCAGACTTTTAGCTCACCGACCTGTTCATCATGATAATTCAACTGTTGAGTAAATTGGGCACTTCCGACCGGTTCACCTATTAGGTAAGTTTCACCCGTGGTACTGTTAATTTGTGCCGTTGAAATAAAGGGTACCCGAACCAAACCGGACAAAACAAATTGTGTCGTTTCTTCTTTAAAACTCCACAGAGCTTCTGCCAAAGGCTCCTCTACCAGAGCTAAATTATCATTAACATCTTTATTCACTTGGGCATGTATCGTTTTATACTGATAAGTACTAAAAGCACCAATGACAGCCAGGCTAATAATCAGGCTGGACGCTAATATTGCCAGCACGACTCTGGCTTTTAACGAGTTTAGTGATAATTTTTTTAAGATGGCATAGCAAGCCGTATACATTTAAACTCTCTGACAGATTGAATACTTGATTGATAATAATGAAATATATAGCATAAATCTAATTTTCTTCTCAACTTGGTCTTTAAGTTCTGACTCTTGGTTAAGTATTTTATTGCAGGATTGTTAATAATAGCGTTAGAGTGAAACTCTATCCACTTTAATCCGTTATATTTTACGATAAAGTCAGTAATAGTCAGGCTAGACCCTAATAATTAACTGACCCATGGTGTTTATTAAATGAATAAAAGTTTAATTGTTAATCTGATTGCTGTGACGATAACCGCAGTTGGTTATTTTCTGTCGCAGGATATAATATTTTCAATTGGTTTATTTGCGCTTTCCGGAGCTTTTACTAACTGGCTCGCTGTGCATATGTTATTTGAAAAAGTGCCCGGATTATATGGCTCAGGGGTTATTGAAGCCAGATTTGAGCAGTTTAAAGAGGCCATAGAGCACCTGATGATGGCTCAGTTTTTTAATCACGAGAATATTGATAAATTTTTATCTGACCAGCAAGGTCATGCCAGTCATTTTAATTTTGCACCTATCATTGAAAAGGTTGATTTTGAACCGGCTTATGAATCATTACTCACTGCGGTAAATGAATCTAAGTTTGGCAGTATGTTGGCGATGTTTGGCGGGGAATCTGTCATTGAACCATTAAAAGCGCCTTTTATTACCAAACTCAAAGCTAAAATTACAGAAATTAGTCAAAGTGACGAATTTAATGAATTGGTTAAAGAATCGGTTGAGCAACCTGATGTGATTGCTCAGCTCAGAGAAAAAGTTCATGGTATTGTTAAAGCGCGCTTAGATGAACTGACACCTAAAATGGTGAAAGTGTTAATTCAGGAAATGATCAAACAGCATCTTGGCTGGCTTGTTGTATGGGGTGGTGCTTTTGGTGGTCTATTTGGTCTGCTCGCTGCGCTTGTTTAAGCTAGTTGTTCAAGTTTAAGCGCTGATACCAAAGCGCTTAAACTGTTTCAAAAAAATCGATCAATTGAGATTGAGTCTGGTGTATCTGCTGACTGTTTATCGGCGCAATAAAAATAGTATCGTCGCCTGCAATTGTGCCTAAAACACCTAAATCGTGGTTAAGCGAATCTAACATTCTTGCGATAAGTTGAGCTGCCCCGGGTGATGTTTTGATCACGATTAAAGACTGATTATTATTAACGCTTAATACCAATTGTTTGAGCTGACTTTCTGTTGTCGGTACACCTAATTCGGGTGGCAGACAATATACCATGTCCTGTTTGGCATTTCTGGCTCTGACAGCGCCAAAGCGGCTTAATAACCGCGAGACTTTAGATTGACTGACGTTATCAAATCCCTGTTGTTTTAAGGCGTCTACAATATCAGCCTGAGATGAGAAGCTTTGCTCTTTTAATAAAGTTTTAAAGGCTTTTAGCAGGTTATCTTGTTTATCCACTGTGTTCACTTATTTTTCTATTTTTAAATGACAGTTTGTATCTATTTGCGCCGCGACAAACTGATTTCGCCCATTTCGTTTAGCCTGATAAAGAAGTTCATCGGCTCTTTTTTGAAGGCATACTGAGGTAAAATCGCTTTTCGCCTGTATGCAGGCTATGCCTAAGCTTACTGTAATTTTCTGTGCTTTTGAATATTCATTTGGAATTTGCAACTCAACAACAGCGAGTCGGATTTTTTCGGCTATTGCCTCTGCCGCCTCCAGCTTACAACTGGGCAAAAGAACAACAAACTCCTCTCCACCGTAACGGGCTGCTAGATCGCTACTGCGGCGAAGCTGATTTGAAATAACACCGGCAACCTGTTTTAACGCCATATCACCTTGTGCATGGCCATAATTATCATTGAAAACTTTGAATTCATCGATATCTATCATGATGATCGAGATTTCTTGCTGCTCCTGAATACTGCGTCGCCACTCATCGGCTAGCCGGTTATCGTAATGACGACGATTCGGAATTTCGGTTAATCCATCAATCAGAGCCAGTCTTTCAAGTAAATCGGCTTTTTGTTTCAGGGCGAGTTGGTTGCGAACTCTGGCGTTGACAACCGGCAGGTTAAAGGGTTTGGTGATGTAATCCATTGCGCCTAAATCCAAACCTTTAGCTTCATCTTCTGCCGCATCTTTTGCTGTAATGAAGATAACCGGAATACTCTTAGTTGCGTCATGCTGACGCATTTGAATCAGGACTTCATAGCCATCAATGTCTGGCATTTGAATATCTAATAAAACCAGATCCGGCGGTGCCGCTGAATTAATAATATCCAGAGCTTTATGTCCGCTGGTTGCGATTTTAACGCGGTAGTGAAGTGCCAAACTTTGAGCCAGTACACTGATATTAATCGGTTCATCGTCGACAATTAACACTGTCGCTTGCTTAGAATTAAGAGTCATAGCGAGTATCTAAATAACATTAAAGGTCCAGAACAGCTTGCAAGCTGGACTCAAAATTATCAATTTCTGCCTGCTCAATAGAATCGCCTGCTTTTAGCAAAGTTTCCAGATTTTTTGCAGACGCAAACAGATCATGCATGCTCAGGTTTCCGGCAGCGCCTTTTATCGAATGCACCAGTTTGGCTGCATCTTGCGGATTGTCATCCTTGATAAATTCATTTAATGTGGCGCAAGCATTTTGGTTGTCAGCTATAAACTTGTTAATTAGCATATCTAACAATGCTTCGTTGCCTGCCAGTCGCTCTAAAGCTTCTGTTTTGTCAATTACCATATATCGGTCTTTAGCTCCTTAACTGGTTACTTAGACTTGAGTATAGCGATATTTAGCGAGGTGTTAACCCTATTTTTGATAAAAAATAGTTACCTGTTCATAGTATTGGAGAAAACTTGTATGTCAAATAAGCAATTAAAATCTCAAGCAATCGAAAACCCCTGCATTGGTGATTGCCGGATTAATCCGGATGAGGTTTGTATTGGCTGTGGACGAAACCGAGATGAAAAACTAGACTGGATTTTTATGTCTGACAATGAAAAAAAACAGGTGGTTATCAAGGCAAAAGAGAGACTTAAATTATTAAAATTAGACGTCTGAATATCACTTTCAAAAGTACTGAACGACCCGGCAATAAACGACAGGGTCGTTAGCATTCTCACCGCTACAAATTATTTTCTGCAAATGATGCCAATCTTGAGCGCATCACACCGGCAATATGAACGGTTGCACTCCCTTCAAAATCTTTAAAACGTTCAACAATATAAGTTAACCCTGATGTTAAAGGGCTTAAATAATTACTATCAATCTGCGCCAGATTACCGCAACAGATCAGTTTAGTGCCTTCACCTGCACGTGTGATAATGGTTTTTAGCTGAGAGGAGGTCATATTTTGACATTCATCCAGAATAACTATCGATTTTTGAATGCTACGTCCGCGCATAAAGTTCACCGATTTAAACTGAATATTCGCTTTTTCCATTATATAACGCATGCTACTCTCACGACATTCATCGTGTCTGTGTAAAAAGTCCAGTGAGTCATTAATCGCGCCTAGCCAAGGTGCCATTTTTTCTTCTTCTGTACCCGGTAAAAAGCCAATTGATTCAGCAATTTCTGGTGTATTTCGGGTGACAATGATTTTTTCGTAGATGCCTTTTTCAACCACCATCTCAAGTGCGGCAGCCAAGGCTAATAATGTTTTACCACTCCCGGCCGGGCCCGTTAGCAGGGCTAAATCAATATTGGTATCCAGCAGTGCATCCAGTGCCATGGCCTGATGGAAATTTTTAGGTGAGATACCCCAGGCTGTTTTTCCCATCATGCGTTCATAACCCAGATCTTTCAGGGTGACGGTTTTATCATTATGTTCAATTACTTTACCGGCAAAATGGTGGTTCTGATCGTAAACATACTGATTGATAAAAACGGTCTGGGGTAATACTTCTCTATCCACTGTATGTAGGGTTTCACGGCCGCTGGTTTGGCTGTCACAGTCAGTTACACTTTCCCAGAATTCGCCTTCAACTTCGACATAACCCGTACTTAGGTATTTGATATCCGAGATCAACTGATCGGTACGGTAATCTTCAACTCGCTCAAGTCCGGCACCTTTGGCTTTGAGTCGCATATTGATATCTTTAGTGACCAGAACGACTTGTCTCGGTGCTTTTTCTTTTTGCAGATGAAGCGCTGCGTTAATAATGTGATTATCGTTTTCTGGTCCGGGAAGAGTAACGAGTTCTTTATTTAGGAGGTGGTCTGGGAAGATTGCAAGATGTCCGGATGAGCTATGGTCAGCTGAATACTTTGCTATACTGACGCCGTGAATAATATCCTCCGGAGGGGCGTCCTGCAGCGCTTCCTCCAATGCCCTAATTGCAATTCTGGCATCCCGGCTGACATCTTTTTTCCTGTCTTTGATAGCGTCCAGTTCTTCCAGGACAGTCATCGGAATATAAACATCATGTTCTTGAAAGTTGAGGAATGCGAAGGGTTCGTGCAGAAGGATATTCGTATCTAAAATATAAATTTTAGTGAGTGGCTCGGTCATCTTGCCTCCAGAGTCAAATTACCTGACGTTTTTATTGTTTTTGCAATGTATGCAATCAAGGGCAGTCCTGCTCCTTTAACTTTACTATTAGCCTAATTTAATTTGAGAGCAAGGATTATTTTGATTTATTTTCGTGCGATTTGACTGTTTGCTCGATTTTTATTCAATTTAACTGACCTAACCCCACATACGGCATTTATTACTTATCTCTGTTTGAATTGGCTCAGGATTGCTGCTACTTACGTTTAAAGAATATAAAAATTAGAAAAACTTTCACAAAATTGCTCAGCTTGTTCTTTAATTAAACAAACGACCCGATTTGTCGCGTTTTAACTCATTTAATCCGTGAAAGCCTGTTGAGCTTTGGGTAACATACGCGGCCGAATTTTTTTAAGTTGCATCAGAGAAAACAATGCAGCTTAGAGTCAAGTGATAGGAGTGAGTTTAAATAATGAGTGAATTTGCATTGGGGCAACGCTGGATTAGTGATTCAGAATCGGATTTGGGTCTGGGGACTATTGTAGCGATTAGTGGCCGCCGTCTTTCTATGTTATTTCCGGCAACGGGTGAACAGCGCGAATATGTAATGGATAGTGCGCCACTGACGAGAGTCAGTTTTAACCCGGGAGATAAAGTGGAAAGCGGAGAAGGCTGGAGCCTGACGGTTTCACAAGTCGCCAATGAAGATGGTTTGCTTATTTATTTGGGTAAACGGGATGATACAGGTGAACTGGACCAATTGATTGAAACTCGCTTAAATCATCACCTTAAATTTAATAAACCTCAAGACAGGTTATTTACCGGTCAGATTGATCGAAATGACTGGTATAGCCTCAGATATGACTCACTTAGACTACAGCATAAATACCAGACGCACCCTTTTGTCGGACTGGCCGGTGCTCGCACTTCATTGATTCCACACCAATTGCACATAGCTAAAGAAGCCGGTCAACGGATTGCACCCCGAGTTTTATTATCAGATGAAGTGGGCTTAGGTAAAACCATTGAAGCCGGGATGATTATTCATCAGCAAATTTTAACTGGTCGCTCATCTCGTGTGCTTATTTTATTGCCCGAATCTTTGCAATATCAATGGCTGGTTGAAATGCTGCGCCGGTTTAATCTTAAATTCGCAATATTTGATGAAGAAAGATGTGCCGAATACGATTCCGGTGATGAAAACCCATTTGAAACTGAACAGTTGATTATTGCACCTTTAGCTTTGTTAAGTGAGTCCGAAAACAGATTGACGCAGGCATTGGCCGCTCACTGGGACTTGGTCGTCGTGGATGAAGCGCACCATTTGAAGTGGCGTGAAGATAATGCAAGTGATGAATATTTAGCGGTTGAAAAATTATCGGCAGCTTGTGCGGGTTTACTGCTGCTGACGGCAACGCCAGACCAACTGGGCCATGAAAGTCACTTTGCCAGATTAAGGTTATTAGATTCTGACCGCTTCCACAGTTATTCAAGTTTTGTTGAAGAAGAAGCCGGATACCAGGCGATAGCTGATTTGGCTAAAGTCATCGTCAGTGAAGCGGACTTAACTCAGTCGCAAATCGAATATCTCACCAATATGAATGCGTTAGCCGAAGCACAAACATCTGCGATTAATAGTGATGATCCGCTGCAGCGTGAATCGGCGCGTCAGACTTGTTTGAGAGCCTTAATTGATCAGCATGGAACAGGTCGGGTCTTATTTCGAAATACCCGGGCATCAGTGAAAGGTTTTCCAAAACGCTGTGTATTGCCGGTTAAATTAACTTTACCGTCTATTTTTGAAGCTGGCATTAACTGGTGGTTGAATAAAAAAGCGGATGAATTACAAGCGCCTGAAACGGCTGAACAGGCTGTAAAGGCATTATTAACACCTGAATATTTGTACGAATGTGCCGTGAGCGAAGATATTGAGTGGTGGCGTATTGACCCCAGAGTTGAATGGCTCAGTGAACTGGTTAAAGAAAATAAAACGGATAAGTTTTTAATCATATGTGCAAGAGCTTCTACGGCTTTGGCACTTGAACAGGCGGTTCGGGTAAAACATGGTATCAATGCTTCTGTATTCCATGAAGGAATGAGCATTATTGAACGGGACAGAGCTGCCGCCTGGTTTGCCGATCAGGAAGAGGGTTGTCAGTTACTGATCTGTTCTGAAATTGGTTCTGAGGGACGTAACTTCCAGTTTGCTCGTCATCTGGTTTTATTTGACTTGCCTTTGAACCCGGATTTATTAGAGCAACGCATTGGTCGTTTAGATCGTATTGGCCAGAAAAATGATATTCAGATTCACCTGCCTTATTTTGAAGGCAATGCCAGTGAAACCGTTTTTCAGTGGCAGCACAAGGGAATTAATGCTTATGCACAAACCTGCCCGGCCGGTATTCATGTTTATGAAGCGCAAAAACAAGCTTTGCTGGCGATTCTGGCGCAGAATAATCACAATGATACAGACTTAAAGCCTTTAATTGAGCAAGCCAGAACCCGCATTGAAGCGCTGAATGAGCAAATGGAGCAAGGCCGGGATATATTATTGGAAATTAACTCAAAAGGGTTTGACGGAGACGCTATCGCAGAACAGATAGAGGAAATGGATGATGATACTGAGCTAGTCGCATTTATGCTGCAAGTTTTTGATGTGTATGGAGTTGCACAGGAAGATAAAGGTGACAGGTGTCTGGCCGTGAATCCGACCGAACACATGTTAGAGCCACATTTCCCAGAGCTGGGTGATGGCGGCATGACAGTTAGTTTTGAACGAGATGCCGCACTGGCACGTGAAGATGTCCGTTTTATCAGCTGGGATCACCCCATGGTGCAGGGCTGTTTTGAAATGATCAATGCCGGCGAAGTGGGCAATAATACGGTGAGTGTACTCAATAACAAAGCCTTGCCAGAAGGGACTTATTTGGTTGAGCTTATTTATGTGGTCGAAACCAGTGCGCCTAAAAACTTGCAGCCGGGTCGTTTTTTACCGCCCACACCTGTACGTATTTTATTAGATAAAGCAGGCAATAACCTGGCAACTAAAGTCAGCTTTGATAATTTGAATAAGCAGTTAAAACCAGTTGGACGTCAGGTGGGCTCTCAGCTTGCTACGGCTTTGCAGGCACAGATTCATCAGCTTATTGGCCAATCTGAGCCGATTGCACAGCAAGCTTGTGATGAGTTGATAACCAGTGCGGTTGAAAAAATCGAGCGTGAGCTGGGTGCTGAACACCAGCGTTTGTCTGCGTTAGCTAAGGTCAATCCGAATATACGTTCAATTGAAATTGAAACACTTGAACAGCAACAAGCTGAGCTGGTTGAACATATTAAACAAGCAAGATTTAAGTTTGATGCATTGCGTTTAATTGTGGTTAGCCATCAGGCTTAATTATCACACGGGTTTTGTCAGTCGCGAATATTCGCGACTGACAAAACCGGTCAAACTCATTTCACCCGGCAGACTTTAAGGTTACAATATCTGCCAATTATCGCTTATTGACCGCTTTCATGACTTTTGTTTATAACCCGCCTAAAGAACCTGTCTTACCTATTGTTTATCGTGATCAGGATATTGTTGTATTTGATAAACCGAGCGGTTTATTGTCAGTACGCGGAAAATTACCAGAGCATCAGGATAGTATTGAATCTCGAGCCCAGCGTGTCTGGCCGAAAATTGGTGTCGTACACAGGCTGGATATGGCCACGTCCGGACTTATGGTTTGGGCGCTCAATAAACCTGCGCACTCCTCACTGGCCCGTCAGTTTCAGGAAAGGCAGACCAGTAAACAATATATTGCGCGTGTTTATGGCCAGATTGAAGCCGATGAAGGTTTAATTGAATTACCACTGATTTGTGACTGGCCAAATCGTCCCAAACAAATGGTTGATTTTAACCGTGGCAAAAAATCGACAACTTATTGGCAAGTTTTAAATCGAGATACTGATTCTACCCGAGTATTGCTACATCCGATTACCGGTCGTTCCCACCAGCTTAGAGTGCATATGTTATCGATAGGGCATCCAATACTGGGAGATAGATTATATGCCCACAAAAAAGCACTGGCTCTTGCCCCAAGGTTGCAGCTACATGCAGAAAATTTGGTATTCAGTCACCCGGTCAGCGGGGAAAAAATGGCGTTTGTTGCACCTTGTCCGTTTTAACTCAGACTAAAATAGACAAGGTAGTTGGATTAGGGGCGGAAGGTTTTAAAATAGCCATCTATTTTGAAAACCGGCCTCAGATTACTGAGTATCTTGAGCTGGATGAACTCAGGCCTATGCAAGGCGGTGAACTTGATTTTATTCTGGCTCATACCAGCAACAATTGGCGTAAGCTGTTTAATTGTTTTGCTAAACTGGTTTTTGCATTAAAACCTGAGGATTATGCCAGCTGGCAGCAACTGCGTGATCAAAGTTTATTAGATCAAAACAGTCACTTTGCGCTGTTATTTTCAAAGCCGGATTTAACGCTCGACGATACTATTCATATTATCAGTGGCCGTACTTATGCTGCTAAACTTAATTTGCCTTGCGAACTAATCTGGCTAACACCTCAGTTTGCAATGAATAAACATCATAAAATCATTGTTTCGCCTTATTTTGACTATCGTCAGTTAAGCAATGAGCGTTTAACCCAACTGGTAAAACTGATACAACTACTTTCAAATTAACTTCAGCTTGGTTTTAGGGATATTTTAATCGATTGAATTTTCATTTAATCCCCATCTGAAGTAAGTTAACCTCAACTCTGGATAAGAAGTTAGCTAAGGCCTTAAATTTATTGGCTTTTAGTTTAATTTCGTTTTCTAGTGAGATATATTTTCTTAGAACAAGGCGAATTTGCGTACGTAATAGCTGGCTATTACTAGCGAATTCAACGCAGTTATCAGGAAAAATAGCCACTAGAAAGCAATTTGTTATCCAGAGTTGAGGTTAAGTTAATAAAGTTTCCCTTCATTTCTGACCGATTTGGCCGATACCCTGTATATCGACTTAATTTTGTCAATCGAATAGGGCTTTATATACGTGTTGCGACACTTTGTTCATCCATTCAAACCATTTTCAACAAGTTTAATCGCCTTGTTGTTTACCTGTGTAAGTTTGGTGAATACGGTAAGCAGTGCGGAGCTGACACTCATGCAAAATCAATTGGATGATCTGGTTCGTTATTTGCCAGATGATGAAATAAAAACTTTGATTGCCGGTGAGCAAAGTATACCTGTTTTAATCAGTGAACAAAGCGGACCGAGTGCCAGAGGCAGCGCAATTTTGTTACCGGATATCGGCTTGCAGACAGCACAACTTCAAGCTTTCTCTGAGCTCAGATTAATACTGAATGACTATGGTTGGATAACGATAGGCAGCGTTTCGCCACAAAATTCAATCGGTGTCTGGCAACTCTCTGAAGAACAAGCGAATAAATTGACCTCTAAACCCACATCCGGTAGCGAGCTAGTCAGCAAAGCGGATAGCGAGAAAGTTCAGACACAATTAAAACTCATCATTAATACATTAAATAATGAGGCGGATAATTATCCGGGATTAAGATTATTTGTTGCACAGGGCGCAACGGCTGGATGGCTGATTGAATCCCTGGACTCAGGTTCGGTTCAGATGCCGGATGCTTTAGTCTTAATAGCGCCTTATTTACCAGAATATCAACGCAACAAATCACTGGCTGAAAAAATAGCGAACCTGAATGTACCTGTACTGGATATTTGGTCTGAGCAGGACAATCGCTGGGCACTGGCGACAGTTCAAAAGCGCCAGCAAGCAGCTCGAAAATATTTGAAAATGCATTACCGACAGCGTCAGCTGTTTGGTCTTTATGGTCACCAACCTAGAGAGAATCGGCTTGCAAAAGAAATTTATGCATATATGACGTATCTGGGCTGGTAGTCAAATATTCCTGGTTAAACGCCTTATCCCTTTACAATATATATGAATATAGCTAGCCTCAGAGTTACTTCGCTTCCCTTTTTCATTCAGGTACTCACATGTTTAATGCAATACTTGTTACTCAAAATGAGCAAACAATTCAAAGCAAACTGACTCAAATAAACGAAGTTAGATTACCCGACGGTGATGTTGAATTAGATATCCTAGCCAGTTCTGTCAATTATAAAGATGCGCTTGCCATTACTCGCGGAGTTCCGGTTATTCGTTCGTTTCCTATGATCCCCGGAATTGATCTCGCAGGTAGAGTAACCCGGTCTGACAGCGATAAATTTAGAACAGGGGATTTGGTTCTGCTCAATGGATTTGGACTGGGAGAACAGCATTGGGGCGGGCTTGCAGAAAAAGCAAGCGTCAACAGTGACTGGCTCATACACTTACCGCAAGGATTTACACCGGTAGAAGCTATGGCAATCGGTACAGCTGGCTATACTGCTATGTTAAGCATTATCGCGCTGGAGCAGCATGGTATTCAGTGCGCTGACGGAGACATTTTAGTGACCGGGGCGAGTGGCGGTGTGGGTAGTTTTGCTATCCGGCTCTTAAGTAAGCTGGGTTATAGAGTGGTTGCTGCCACGGGGCGTTTATCTGAAGCTGAATATTTAAAAAAGCTGGGCGCAGCTGAAGTAATGGACAGAAACGAATTATCTTCGCCTGGTAAACCTTTGCAAAAAGAACGCTGGGCCGGGGTTATTGATTGTGTTGGCAGCCATACGCTGGTCAATGCCTGTGCCATGACACAATACGGTGGTGCTGTGACTGCCTGTGGTTTAGCTCAGGGAATGGAATTTCCGGCGACAGTGGCACCTTTTATTCTGCGAGGGATTAGTTTGTATGGTATTGATAGCGTGATGAAACCTCTGAGTGTCAGGAAGCAAGCTTGGCAGCGCTTAAGTGAGCTGCTCAGCTCGCAGGATATGGTTGGTATTTACCAAACAATCAGTTTGGAACAAGTCATCGCTTGTGCTCAGGATTTGCTCGAGGGCAAGGTTCGGGGGCGGGTTGTGGTTGATATGAGTGCATCATAAAATTAGCAGACTCGATAAATCCTAAATAGCGCTCGTCAATCCGTGCTTTTTAATATTAGTATTTCAGGCTGTTCGCTAACCAGTATGCGGGCTAGTGAGCAGCTGAAATAACCTGATTAATCAGGCCTTTCACTGTGATATAGGGTTCACTTGCACCTGCTGTAAAATAAGCGGTGTAATCTAATAAGCGCCACTGACGATTTTCTATAAAAGCTAAATAAGTCTCTGCATTTTGCTGAGTGATCAATTCGAACTTAAGTGGATGTAAAGTTTTAACCTTTATCTGTTTATTTTCATAACTGGCAATGAGTTGTAGCGCAATATTACCCATTAAAAAGTGTCCGCCAACCAGTGCGCTTAACTCACCCTGACTGACTTTTTCAATCGCATCCGGCAGCCAGTCAAACCCACCAATTAATACTTTGTGCTGAACCGGTTGATGCTGCTTTAACTGGTTTAATACTTCTAACGCCATTTGTCCGCCAGCACACCAAACGATATTGGTATTCGGATAGCGTTTGATAACTTGTTTAAAGTGCGTTTTTACACGCGAACTTTCAAAATCCATATAAAATATCTGATTGATTGTGATCTGCTTTTCAGGGGCAAAAAAAGTTAATAAGCCATTGTTTCGGTTGTAGGATAAAGTTTCATGTGTACCACTGATGCCGGTTATAAAAATAGGCAGTTTAGCTTGCTCGATGCGATGCTGCTCAATCAGGCTTTGAGCTAATAAAGCGCCCCCCTGAGATTGGTCATATTCAACCTGATTAAGCCAGTATTTAAACCTTTCACCTGGCTTTCTGGCGAGTTTAGCTTGTTCCGGAGTAAATACATTTTCCAGCGTAATAAATTTAACCTGGTGCTCTTCCAGTAAATCAAATAGCTGAAAGCCGGTATTGTTGAAAGGACGGTAGACTAGATAATCCGGTTTTGAATCAGACTGAAGTAATTCAGAAATGACCTCATACTGAGTAAAGCGGTTATCTGCAATGTGAATAATATCAACGGAATAAGGGCTGTCATTTGCCATGCTTCTGATATTATCTGCAACAATTTCCCAAAATTTATGTTCTTTATAATCTGGCAAGACAAAGGTGATATTGACTGCATAGGCCAGATTGGTTACCAATATGCCAAATAACAATACTAGGATTTTTTGCACTCACAGATCCTCCGCCAACAAATTATACTGTCTGAATACGGGCATCCTGGATTGAAGTCAGACGCATGCGAGGGAAATTTAAATGCGACCGCATTTAAATTTCTAAACCTTAAATATTTATAGTCGAGTCAGTTAGCTATTTCCACTTATCTACAACAGTATTCTAATAAATAAAGTCGGTTAGTTGTTAAATTAGAGCAGTGGATTAAATCAAAAATTAATCCACTATGACAGCCAGACCGGCTTGATTGAAATGCTTAAAGGCCGTGTGAATATCGTCCATTGATGTTCTTCCTGACGATAATGGCGGAATTTCATCAATTGCAAAAAAGCCAATTTCAGACACCTCCAGATTTTCTTTTGCTTCGCCACCGACTAAATCACACAGGAAGAATAACTTATAAATGTGAAAAGGATATTCTGGTTGATAGTCATGAACGGCCCTGTCTTTAATTCGAATCAGTCTGGGGTTATCGACAATATAGCCAGATTCTTCCTCGACTTCACGCATTACACCGGTCGATGCAGTCTCACAGACATCAGCCCAGCCGCCTGGCAGTGTCCAGCGGTTATCTTCACGTTCACGCACCAACAAAATTTTATTATCTTTAATCACGGCTGCGCGCAAGTCAATTTTTGGGGTTGGGTATCCGGTTTCAGGTATAAAGACCTGTTTTATTTGTTCAATCGGTGCACTGCTTAATTGGGCAAACATTTGTTTGGCCAGCTCAGACAATTGATCAAATCTTTCCTGATCATATTTATCTTTTGTATAGGTTTGTCCGGCTTGGGCAATGGCCTGAATTTGTTTTACCCAGTCTGTCCATGGATTCATTCTATTCTCCTGCTAATCTTGATGTTGGTGCTTTGAAATTATAAAAAGATACATAGGTGAGCCTGAGCAACAAAGTATTGTCAGGCCGAATGTGAATAGGTTAAAGCCGTTTTATGTCAGTAATATGGTTAGTTTGCGACTTCAGCCGCGTGCTCACTCGCCCATTGAATTGAAGTATGATAAAAATCCGGTACTTCATTCGGTTCCAAATTAAGTTTTGCAATAATGGCATTGGCTTGATCCCACTGTGCTTTTTCATAGTGTTCAACCAAGCTTAAATAATCTGCTAGTATCCCGGTTCTATCCGTCAGGGCTTTTTTAATATCTTCAGACAAAGGCAGTTTATTCATCACACTGTCGATTCGTTCATCTAAAATGGCATCAATTACCGATAACATGCCGGTTAAAAAGGCGGTAGACGGGTCACGCAATTGATTATCCGCCCTGGCAATCGCTTCACAAAAGTTAGCACGCCCCATCGACAAACGAATTAGCTCTATCGGTTTGCTGGTATTGACCTGAGCGGTAAATAAAACGGCTAGGAATTTTTTTAATTCAGCCTGACCGAGCACCACTATTGCCTGGCGTATGGTTTCTATATCACTGCGTCGCTTAAAGGCAGCTGAATTGGCATATCTTAATAGTTTGAACGATAAGGTGACGTCCCGTTGAAATATCACAATTAACGAATCCAAATCCATTTCAGGTTTAGAAGATTCGTACAAGAGTTCAGCCAGGCTCATTTGTGAAGGTGCAAGCGCTTTGCTTTGCATCATTTCAGGTTCGCTGAAAAAGAATCCTTGAAAGTAGCTAAAGCCTAGCTCAATTGCTCGGTTAAATTCTTCGTACGTTTCAACCTTTTCAGCCAGCAGTTCAATCGGATAATCTTTTGCTGCTTGTTTAATGGCCATTATTTGTTGATCTGTACTGGCTCTGAAATCGACTTTAATGATGTCAACATAAGGGAAAAAATGTAGCCAGACCGGATTATGTTCATAATCGTCTAACGCAATTCTGTAACCTGCTTCTTTTAATTGTTGTACACTCTGTAATAAGCGTTTAGTGGGCCTGGCTGTTTCCAGAAGTTCAACAACGAGCTGTTCTTTGGGAATAAATTTAGGATAACCTTTAATAATAAGGTCATCCGAAAAATTAATAAAAGCCGGATGTTGGTCGGTAAAATCTTCCAATCCCAGATTAAACTGGCTTGCTTCAATTAGTTTGGATGTTGCTTGGTCGCCATCGATATCCGGGAAAGCGTTGACTATGCTATCCCTGAATAACAACTCATATGCAAATAATTCTCTGTTTTGTTTGAAAATAGGTTGTCTGGCTGCGTAAAAAAACATCTTGAGTTCCGTTTGAGGCTTTGTTGGTATCTTAGCTTATAAAAGGTAAGCTGAAACGCGTTTTTGAATAAAAATTAAGACGATTAAAATAATGTACACGTCTATTAATTTGATAATCTAATTTTATGTTAATTAAATCAAGTTTTTTGTTAATTTGTATGTTTTTGAATTGCTTTAATAGTGTAGATTAAGGATATAGAGTGCAAACAAATAAAATAAAAAAAGCTAAATTAGGTTTGGCGCTGGGTAGCGGTGCTGCTAGAGGCTGGTCGTTGATTGGTATTCTAAAACAGTTAAAGTTAATGGGATTAAAGCCGGATATTATTGTGGGATGCTCTATTGGGTCTCTCGTTGGCGCAGCTTATTGCACGGATACGCTAGAGGAGCTGGAAGCTTGGGTCAAAACACTCGATACCTGGCAGGTCATTAAATTATTAGACTGGGGTATGGGTCAGGGTGGTATGGTCGCAGGCGGTAAATTATTTACCCAACTTGAAACCACATTAGGATCAACTCAAATTGAAGGCTGTGAAACTGAATACGCAGCTGTGGCCACTGAACTTTATACAGGTCGGGAACATGTTTTTAGTCAGGGGCCAATTTTAGATGCGATTCGTGCATCTTGTGCGATTCCGGGGGTTTTAGCGCCTCAGTTCATCAATAATCACTGGATGATTGATGGCGCAGTGGTCAATCCCGTGCCGGTTTCTGTTTGCCGCGCAATGGGGGCGACACATGTGATTGCGGTTGATTTAAACTCAGGTAAGCCACAACCGCTGACGAATCCGCATGATATTATTTATACCGATGAAAGCAAACATGAAAAACAAGACCAGCCGAACCGTTTTCAGGATTTACTGGGTAGCAGTAAAAACTTTATTGATAATATGATTAAAAAGCGGAGTTTGAGCGGACCCAGTGCACCAGGTTTTATGGCAGTGGCCAGTGGGGCAATTGATATTATGCAAAACCGTATCACACGTAGCCGTCTGGCAGCAGATCCACCTGATATCTTAATTCAACCGGATGTCAGTCAAATTGGTATTATGGAATTTAACCGTGGAGAAGAAGCAATTAATATCGGGATTGAATCAGTTAATAAGGTTTCACATCTGTTAGATGAGTATATTGGAATATTTAAATGAGGCACTATACCGCCTGTGAACATTGTGATTATTTATTAAACGCACCTATTTTAAATCATAATGAGTGCGCTTATTGTCCACGTTGCGGGCACAGAGTCAGTCACAGGCCTAAATATAGTTTGCAATTTACGCTGTCGTTTTCTCTGGCTTCTGTTTTTTTATTTATTTTGAGTAATACTTTTCCATTTCTGACCATCTCAGTTCAGGGCCAACACAATGCTATGTTACTCTGGCAGGCGAGTTTTGAATTCTGGCATTATGATCATAAACTGCTTGCAGCATTAGTTTTTTTTGTTATTTTTTTTCTGCCATTAACCCTGTTGGTTGGGCTGATTTATATTTTGGCGCCTATGATATTCTGGCGTCAGTTATCCCCGGGCACTTGCTGGATAGCCAGACACATCTTTAAGTTAAAAAGCTGGAGCATGGTCGATGTGTATTTGGTGGCCGTGTTAGCTAGTCTGACAAAGCTAACGGCAATTGCCAGTATTGATTTTGGCATAGGTCTTTGGGGTTATATTAGTTTTAGTATTTGTTTATCAGCTGCGCTCGCAAATTTAGACAGGCGCAGATTTTGGCGTTATTTGGAAAAAGTGAGATGTCATCAGAGATTAAAACAGCAAAAGCAGCCAATTTGATTCTATGTTTATGCTGTCATCATCTTAATCCAATTGATGCCAGCCGCTGTCAAACCTGCAATGAACCTATTTATATAAGGCGAAGACGCTCGTATGAACGTACTCTGGCCTGGTTGCTGACCGCTGTCATTTTATATATTCCGGCCAGTATTTATCCGGTCATGACGACAGTTGCTTTTACTCGGGGTCAGCCTAGTACCATTGTGGGCGGTGTGATAGAGCTTTGGCAACAGGGCTCATACCTGATTTCTTTGGTGATTTTTTTTGCAAGTGTTGTCATTCCGATTGCTAAAATTCTGGTTTTGGCATGGCTGTGTTTTTCACTTAAAATTAAATTAAAGACGCACCAAAGAGAGCGCACTATTATTTATAAATATACTGAGTTGATTGGCCGGTGGTCGATGATTGATATTTTTGTTGTCGCGATTTTAATGGCCTTGTTACAGCTAGGCGGTGTGTTGATTGTTGAACCTGGTGTTGCCGCACTGGCATTTGCCGGTGTTGTTATTGCTACTATGCTGGCTGCTGAAGCGTTTGATCCACGATTAATTTGGGATTTAGAGGATGAAGATACTTAACCGGAAAGGGTTGTCGCGGATTGTGACAATACAATACCCAATAAGCTTGTTACAGGATATAAATGAATAACCCGATTATTAAAAGAAGAACACGGCTCTCGTCGGTCTGGTTGATTCCTCTGGTCGCTATTTTTGTCAGCTTGTGGTTTGTTGTGCAGCATTACATGCAGCGGGGGACTGAAATTGAGATCCGCTTTGCCAGTGCCGAAGGTATTGAGGCGGGCAGAACCCTGATCAAAACACTCAACGTTGATGTGGGGGTGGTGACTCAGGTTGAAATTAACAGCGATCTGGAAACGGTCAGTGTGGTTGCCCGGATTAAAGCTCAGGCTGAAGATTTGTTGCGGCAGGATTCCCAGTTTTGGGTAGTCAAACCCAGGGTAGGCTCAAAAGGCGTTTCCGGTTTATCCACTTTATTTTCCGGCGCCTATATAGAGCTTGAACCCGGTAATGATTATCCGGGGAAAACCAGCTTTATCGGTTTAGAAAACCCGCCCCTGACCCCGGCTAATAAAAAGGGGTTAAATATCTTTTTAATTAGCAACTCTGCCGCTTCGTTAAATGCCGGTGACCCGGTTTTATTTAAAGGATTTGAGGTTGGGCAAATTACTCAAATAGAGGTACTTAACCCGACTCAACTTAAAACCAGCCTGTTTATTGAATCACCGTATGACAAAATGGTGACCAGTAATACCCGCTTTTATAATGCCAGCGGAGTCTCGCTACAAATAAATGCTCAAAGTGTCGCAATGCATACAGACGCAATGGAAACGACATTAACCGGAGGTATAGCATTTGATTTACCTAAATCATCCAGCCCAGGGCGGCAGGTAGTTGATGGTACTGAATTTAAGCTTTATCCAGACAGAAACGCCATAGATACACACCCGTTTCAGTTTTCAGTTGACTATTTATTATTATTCGACCGCTCGGTTCGCGGCCTAAATATAGGTGAAGTGGTTGAATATCGGGGGATAAAAGTAGGCAGTGTGGTTGATATTGCATTTCAGTATTTATCCGAAAGCCAATTTGAAAAAGCCGATAATCCTAAGGTTCCCGTGTTGATTCGCTTAGATCCGGGACGAATACTGGCTGAAGACAGCCCTAAATCCAGTGAAAAACTGACGGCTTTATTAAGGCAACATGTTAGCCGTGGGCTCAAAGCCGCGTTAAAAACAGGTAGTTTGGTAACAGGACAGAGTTTTATTCAGCTTGATTTTTATCCGGATCTGCCTGTCGGTGAAATGAAAAAGGTGGGACGTTATAATACTTTGCCTACTACAGCCGATGATTTAGATAGTTTAATTTCCGGGATGACAGCTTTTACGCATAAGCTTAACCAATTGCCGCTTGACGAGAGTGTTGAGCAAATTAATGCAACCTTACTCAGTGTAAATCAAACGCTATTATCACTGGAACAAAGCATTAAAAGCATAGATGCGCTGGCTGATTCCGCCAATCAGTTTGTCAGTTCAGATGCGGTTATGCAATTACCGGAGCAATTGAACGCATTATTGCAAACCACGCAATCCAGCTTAAACCAAATTGCATCTGAAGACGGGCTGAGCAATGAGTTGAATAATACCTTATTAAAACTCAAAGCTACCTTAAACAGTGTTCAGCGCGCAGCCGAGAAAGTAGAGCAACAGCCTAATTCGGTGATATTTGGATCAGATAATAAAATTGATACCATTCCGGGAAGCAAGCCATGAAACTAAAATTCTTTATTTGTTTAATTTCTTCTGTATTTTTAGTGAGTTGTGCTTCACAGGTGCAGCAGACTAAGTTTTATGTTTTACCTTATCTGCCACTGGAAAACCGACAAACAGCGGATTTGAATATTGATATTAATTTGGCTGAGTATTTAAAGCAGGATTTTATGGTGATTGAAAATCAGGAATCTGAGTTAACGTTTGCGCAAAACCATCGCTGGGCAGAGCCGCTAGAGCAGTTGATTACAAGATACCTCAGTAAACGCATATTATCGGCACAACCGGAAAATTTACTGACTCAAACTCAGTTAGAGGTTAATATTGAACGTTTTTATGGCTCTGTATCGGGGCAGGTCTATTTATCCGGCTACTGGCAATGGCAGGCTCAGCCTGAAAAAGCGGACCAGCGCCATTATTTTGATTTAAAAGCTAAACAAAGCGGTCCCGGTTATAAAAATTATGTTGAGACAAGTGCCGGTTTGTTAAATAAGCTGGCCGGCCAAATTGTTGAATATAAACTTTAATGACAAGATTTAGCAGAGCAGCTAGTAACAATTTAGGTTGCTTGCTACACTAAAATAACTAAATTTGTGAATCAGTTATATGGATTTATAGTCACCAGTGCTTATCGATGGACAAAGGATGAAAAATAAGCGAACTCTTATAACAATTAAATTCTTATTTTTGCTGCTGCATTTAATTTATGCTCCGATTGCATTAGCTTTAGTTAATCAGCCTGATGAAGAAAGTATTCGAGCTGCAATGGTAATCGGTATACTCAGGTATGCTCAGTTACCCATGGCTGAAGATGATAAAACCATTCAAGTCTGCTCAATTGGTCAGCCGCTGGTTGAAGATAAACTGAAAACTAATATTTCAGGGCTAAGGGTTAATCGTAAAAAGCTCGAATTTAAAAGTTTCCCTTCAAAGCTTCCAATTGAAAACCCGATTCGGTGTCATGTGGTTATTCAGGGCGAAAATACCAATACGGATCAGTTTGTGAAATTTCTGGCTGAAACTGATCAAAATATGCTGGTGATTTGTGATGGTTGCTCAACCGGTTTAAAGTTAGCTTCGGTTGAACTCTTTAAACGAAACAATGCGATTAGTTTTAAAGTAAACCTGGATTTGGCAGCGCAAAACCGCGTGGTATTTAGCTCATCGCTGCTTGAGATTGCAAGTGAGATTAAAGGGAAAAGCAGATGAGCCGGGCAAAACAATCTCTAAAGCTGTCTATCATTAAAAGATTAGCCATAGTTTTAGTGCTTTGTTTTATTACAGTGGGCGGTGTGCTCTCATTTGTTGAGCGAGAACTGGTTAAAGATAAACTGCTAACCGATTTAAACGTCATCGCTGAGATTCTGGCTAATCGGACAACTGCTGCATTAATTTTTAATGATAAAAATACCGCATCTATTAATTTATCTGCCGCAAAATATCATCAAACGATAGAGCAAATTTGTTTATATGACCAAACCGGTCTATTTTTTGCTGACTTTTCCGAAAGTCAGGCATTGCCTGACTGCCCCGGGCACGCAGATTTGCTCGCTCGTTACCAATATCAGTTTGCCGATGAAAATTTAACCATAGAGTTGCCGGTGATAGACAATGACGAGTTAATCGGTTTATTGGTGATTCGCTCTAATCTGGACTATATCAAAGAAACCCAAGCCTATGTGCTTGCCATGTTGGTCATTGTATTACTGATTGCTTTACTGGCGATTTATTTGTTATCAGAGCAATTTTTAAAACGGGTATTACATCCACTGCAACAATTACATACAACGGCCTTAGATATCACTAAAAATGTTTTTTCAGATACCCGGGCCAAAAAAGTAAAAGATGATGAAGTTGGCGCTCTGGTGGATGTTTTTAACAATATGCTGGATGGTTTATCTAGCGAACACCATAAACTCCAGTTTTCTGAGCACAGGTTCAGAACACTCGCGGAAAATGCACCTATTGGTATCTTTTTGCGCGATGAGGAAGACGACTATTTATTCGTGAATCAAAAATGGCAACAACTCACACAGCTTAAGTTACCGGTTAATAGTCAGGATTATTGCCAGCATATTGATGTGACAGATTTAACCCGAGTGGTGAATACAGTTGAAACAGCGAAAGCATCCAACCAGCCGCTGGTGATTGAATACCAATATAGTCTGGCGGATGGCAAAACCAAAACATTTCTCGAACAACTGGCTCCGATTCATTTGGGTGATAATCAGTTTGCCGGTTACATCGGCTCCTTATTGGATATTACTGAGTTAAAACAGGCTCGAGCTGAACTGGAAAAGTTAGCTTTTCAGGATCCGTTAACCGGCTTGGCCAACCGGCGCTTTTTTAATGATCACCTTGAACTTGAAATTGCTAACGCCGGTAAATTAAAACAAACCATGGCAGTGCTGATGCTGGATCTGGATCACTTTAAACGTGTAAATGACAGTTTAGGCCATGAAGCGGGAGATGCGCTGCTGCAAACTATAGCTAAAAAGCTGTCAAAAATTGTTTCGCCGGAAGATCTGGTTTCCCGAATGGGTGGCGATGAGTTTATGATTTTGATTCGCGATGCCGAAGTGTTATCTCAGTTAGATAAAATGGTGAACGATTTAATCCGCGGTGTGATTACCCCGATGGAACATCACTCTTTACTGGATGTTACCGCATCTATTGGTGTCGCTGTTTATCCAAAGGATGGTCAGACCGGGCCTGAATTAGTTCGAAATGCTGATATCGCTTTGTACAAAGCAAAAGATTTTGGTCGTAACCAGGCTGTCTATTTCAGTTATACGCTGGATGCTGAAATTAAAAATAAAATTCGACTGGAACAGAAACTTAAAAAGGCTATTTCAAACGAAAGCTTAATCGTCTATTTACAACCTCAGTATGATACAAAAGTCGGTCACTTTTACTGGGCGGAAGCTCTGGTTCGCTGGATTGATGAAGAAGATGGATTTATCCCGCCGGATATCTTTATACCGCTTGCAGAAGAAACCGGGCTGATTCATGAATTGGGTTTATTGGTTTTACGTCAGGTTTGTAAACATCTGATTGACTACAAAAGTTTATTTGAAAGCATTGGTATTGAAGGGATATCAGTTAATTTGTCAGGTAATCAGTTTTTTGCCAAGAATTTCTTTAAGCAAGTCAAAGATGTGATTACCAGTTATCAGGTCAGACCGGAGCAACTGGAATTTGAGCTGACGGAATCTGTACTGATGGAAAATACTCAACAAGCTATTGAAGTGATGCATCAGTTAAGGACTTTAGGTTGTCGTCTATCGATTGATGATTTTGGGACTGGCTATTCCTCATTGGCCTACTTAAAAAGATTCCCGATACATTGTATCAAAATTGACCGGGCTTTTATCCGAGACATTCCGGATGATCAGCAGGATGTTGAGATAACCAGTGCGATTATTGCGATGGCACAAAAGCTCGGTCTGCAAATTATCGCCGAAGGGGTTGAAAACCAGGCACAAAGTGACTTTTTATTATCTCAGGATTGTTATTGCATTCAGGGCTATTTTTATGCCAAACCTATGCCGGTGGAATCACTGAAAATGCTGATGCAACCAACCAGTTAATGGGTTCGACGGCGTTCATACAAAACTCTCTTTGACGGCTGGGTGTACAACTTCATTATGTTGTATATTTAGCCCGGAGTTGAGTTCTGGATATTGAGAAATAGCTGTTTCCAGTCCCAGATTGGCAATTGCCTGTATATATTTAAAGGTCGCATTATTCAGTGACTGAGTTGCGGTGAGCGGAACCGCACCCGGCATATTCGCAACACAATAGTGCACAATATTATCCAGTACGTAAGCTGGTTCCTGATGTGTTGTTGGTTTAGAGGTTTCAAAACAACCGCCCTGATCAATGGCAACATCCACTAATACAGCGCCTTTTCGCATCTGTCTTAACCAGGTTTTTGGAAGCAGTTTGGGCGCTTTTTTGCCCGGTAAAAGTATCGAACCTATAATTAAATCCGCGTTGAGTACAGCTTGTTTCAGGCTGATAGCGTCACTGAGCAAACAGCTGACTTTGTTTTGATAAACAGATTTTATCATCCTGAGTTTATTGATATCAGTATCTAACACGGTCACATTTGCTTGCATCCCCACAGCCATTTGCAAAGCATTCTGACCCACAACTCCTGCACCTATTATGACTACGTCGGCTGCATTTACACCAGCTAATCCACCTAATAATTTACCCATGCCGCCTTGTGCTTTTTCCAGCATATGAGCGCCAGCTTGAATCGATATTCGGCCTGCGATTTCTGACATGGGAAATAACAAAGGTAATTGACCGTTATCCAACTCAATTGTTTCATAGGCCAGGCAAGTTGCACCTGAATTACATAAAGCCTGAGTTAAATCTGAACTGGCCGCTAAATGCAAATAGGTAAACAAAATATGATTTTTATTTAGGAGTGAGTACTCACTTTGTTGCGGTTCTTTGACTTTTATTATCAGTTCGCAAGCTTGATACAGTTCAATTTGCTTTGCGATTTGCGCGCCCGCATTTTGGTAATCTTTATCGCTTAACTGAATGCCTGCGCCAGCGTCTTTTTCTACCCAAACTTGATGACCTTGCTGCACTAATAAATCAACATATTGAGGTAATAAACCGACTCTGTATTCATGATTTTTGATTTCTTTTGGGATTCCTATTTTCATATTCAACTCCAAAATGCAGCTTCTTATTTATAGTGTAGGTCAAAAATTAATGACTGAATTAATGCTTGTTCACAATTACTCACTATCAAGGATGTGATTTTGTTCTATTCCTGTTTAGAATAGAGGTGATAGAATGAGTGGTTAGATTCAAAAAAGGTATAAAAACAGTTTGAAAGGTATCAAGCAGAAAGAATCATTAACAGGTATCCAGCGCTTGCTCGAAGTCGGGCTGTTAAGCTGTGCTGGATTGGCCTTATTTATCCTAATTTCTTTAGTTTCCTTTAATCCGCTGGATCCCAGTTGGAGCCAGTCCGGTTATGATGTACCGATTCATAATTTAACCGGTGCAGCCGGAGCTTGGTTATCTGATTTATTATTTTTTTATTTAGGGTTTATTGCCTACCTGGTGCCAGTAGCAACGGCTTTTCTTGGTTGGGCTTTATTTCAGAATAAACCTAACTTTTTTGAAATTGACTTTTTAGCACTCGGGTTGAAAATTATCGGTTTTATCTTGTTACTGATTTCAACCACTTCTTTGTCCAGTATGAATCTGGACAATCTATTTGATTATTCATCGGGTGGTCTCTTGGGTGATATGATCAGTCAGTCTTTGCTACCGTATTTTAATTTTGTCGGAACCACTCTGTTACTGCTTTGCTTTTTTTGCACAGGGGTCACATTGTTATTTGGTATTTCCTGGCTTTATTTGATTGATAAAACCGGAGAGTATCTGATTTTAGGGGCTGAATTTATTTGGCAGAAACTTAAAGCTCTGGGTCAGGGTGAGTTGGCGTGGAAAGCGAAAAAAGAGACTGACGAAGCTCTGATTATTGATCTGAAAGAGGACGAAACAGAAAGTGAACCTGAACCCGGCAGACAACTCGGCTATCAGGCGACTAAATCTGAGAATCCGCCAGCTGAAAAAGATGAGCAACTGGCAAATGACTTTTTCAATCAATTTAAAGAGCAGCCTAAAGACGATTCTGAGCTGGCATTTTCCGCGGAAGATTCTATTGCAGCAGATAAGGCGCAAAACCCTGAACCCGCGGCAAAACGCTTTAGTAAATGGCTTAAACGGGATAAACCCGAAACTCAGCCGACAACTAACCTCAATTCAAACCAAACGGATGACTTTGTTGAACCAGTTTTGGGGGAGATACCTGAACTGGAAGATGATGAGCTGCAAACCCGTCTGCCATTAGAACAGCAAAACCAAAGCTATGATACTCAGGCTGAAACACTGAACCGGGCCGAAGTGACAGAATCACAAGCCGACCTATCAGATGTACCATTTAATCAGCCTGAGCCGGTAAACCAGGCTCAGGATAAAGCGGTTGTACAAACTAAAACTGAAAACAAATCTGGAACAGAGCAGACGACGCCCTCTGGAAAACCTGTTTCTCAGATGCAGCAACAGCTTAATGATCTGATACAGGCGACAGCAGAGCAGCCGCAAAAGCCCGCAACAGTATTGCCGTCTTTTGAATTGCTGGACCGACCTGACAAAGCTAAAAATCCGATCACTCAGGAAGAAATGGAGGCAGTTAGCCGACTGGTTGAAGCTAAGTTACTTGATTTCGGTGTTCAGGCTCAGGTGGTTGGCATGTATCCCGGTCCTGTTATTACTCGTTTGGAACTGGATTTGGCACCTGGGGTTAAAGTTTCTAAAATCACTAACTTATCTAAAGATATTGCGCGCTCATTATCGGCTGTCAGTGTTCGTGTAGTAGAGGTCATTCCGGGCAAGTCATATGTTGGCCTTGAGTTGCCAAATAAACACAGAGAAATTGTTCGTTTATCTGAAGTTATAAATGGTGATGAATTTGAGAAAGCTAAATCGCCGCTTACTATGGTGTTAGGTCAGGATATTGCCGGCAAACCAGTAGTGGTGGATTTAGCTAAAATGCCACACCTTTTGGTTGCCGGTACCACAGGTTCTGGTAAATCGGTTGGTGTGAATGTGATGATTTTGAGTTTGTTGTATAAATCCACACCGGAAGATGTTCGTCTGATTATGATAGACCCTAAAATGCTGGAATTGTCAGTTTATGAAGGCATTCCACACTTATTATGTGAGGTGGTCACAGACATGAAAGAAGCGTCAAATGCACTTCGCTGGTGTGTCGGTGAAATGGAGCGGCGTTACAAACTCATGTCTGCATTAGGCGTGCGAAATATGAAAGGCTACAACGCTAAAGTGCTGGGGGCGATAGAAGCTGGTGAGCCAATTCGGGATCCTTTGTGGAAACCGGGAGACAGCATGGATGAGGAAGCACCGTTTTTAGAAAAGCTGCCAGCTATTGTCGTCGTCATTGATGAATTCGCTGACATGATGATGATAGTCGGTAAAAAGGTGGAAGAGTTAATTGCTCGAATTGCTCAAAAGGCGCGTGCGGCAGGTATTCATTTGGTGCTGGCTACGCAAAGACCATCGGTTGATGTTATTACTGGCTTAATTAAAGCTAATATTCCAACGCGTATGGCGTTTCAGGTATCTTCTAAAATTGATTCCAGAACCATACTGGATCAGCAAGGCGCAGAAACCCTATTGGGGATGGGCGATATGTTGTATCTGCCGTCCGGGACCAGTGTACCAACCCGTGTCCATGGGGCTTTTGTCGATGACCATGAAGTTCATGCTGTCGTTGCCGACTGGAAGTCGCGCGGTACACCTGTCTATATTGATGAAATATTAAATGGAGATGCTTCAGAGGATGCCTTGTTACCCGGAGAACAGGCAGAGATGATGGCCGATGAAGACTCGGACCCGCTCTATGATGAAGCAGTTGCTTTTGTCACTGAAACCCGCAAAGTTTCGGTTTCCAGTGTGCAACGTAAATTCAGAATAGGGTACAATAGAGCCGCGCGAATTGTGGAACAAATGGAAGCGACCGGGGTCGTATCTACAGCAGGCCATAACGGGGCGCGTGAAGTTTTAGCCCCACCACCACCAAAATTGGATTAATCATGATTAGAAAAATAATTTTCAGCTTTATCTTTTTATTTAGTCAGTTAGCATTTGCTAACTCAGCAACTGATGAATTAAAACAAAAACTCCAGGCATTATCCGGATTTAGCGCCGAGTTTGCACAACAGGTAACAGATATCAATGGCCAAGTTGTGCAAAGTGCTACCGGCTATGTGGAGTTGATTCAACCGGATAAATTTAAATGGGTGACGGCAGAGCCGAACGAAAACACACTGCAGTCAGATGGTGAAACCGTTTGGTTTTATGACCCTTTTGTTGAGCAGGTCACAGCCACCTGGTTAAAAGACACTTTGCAATCTAACCCTGTTTTATTGCTGTTGAAACCCGACTCAGACGCCTGGCAGGCGTATTTGATTAAACAAAATTCTGACTCTGAATACGTCATCATGACTACCGATCAACAAGCGCACGTGGCCCAGATTAAAATTAAACTTGCCTCAGGTAATAAACTGACCGAGCTGAGTATTTTAGATAAACAGGGACAAACCAGTGTTTACAGTTTTACTCAGTTTAGTCCTAAAACCGAGCAGGATTTTAGAGCAGACTATTTTAAATTCAGTTTGCCTGAAGGTGTTGAGTTAGATGACCAGCGCCGCTGAATCTGATTTATTTGATAGTGTAAATGCCCCTCTGGCTGCTCGTATGCGGCCTACCAGTCTGGACCATTATATCGGCCAGTCTCATATACTGGCTAAAGATAAGCCTTTGTATAAAGCGATTACGGCTGGCCGGGTACACTCTTTGATCCTCTGGGGGCCTCCTGGTACCGGAAAAACCACGCTCGCAGAATTAATCGCCCGTTATGTCGATGCGCATGTTGAGCGGCTATCGGCCGTAACGGCCGGGGTTAAAGATATCCGGGCAGCGATTGATTCAGCTAAAATGACCGCGGCGCAAAGTGGCCGTAAAACAGTACTTTTTGTTGATGAAGTTCATCGTTTTAATAAGTCTCAGCAGGATGCATTTTTACCTTTTATTGAAGATGGTACGGTTATTTTTATCGGTGCGACAACAGAAAATCCAGGCTTTGAACTGAACCGTGCTTTGTTGTCCAGGGCTCGGGTGTATTTATTAAAAAAGCATACCGCAGATGAGTTACAGGCGCTTTTACAACAAGTTAGGATATCGCCGCAGCGAAGTGGTGAAGCTGCTACTTTAGTATTGGATAACAAAGTGTCTGAACAATTAATTGATTATGCAGGTGGAGATGCTCGCCAACTGCTTAACCAGCTAGAAATACTGACAGATTTAATTGAACCTGATCCGGCAGGTGAACGCATTGTCACTCAGGCCGATCTGGATACCTTGTTACAGTATAGGGTGGTGGCCGCAGATAAAGGCGGCGATCTGTTTTATGATTTAATTTCGGCCTTTCATAAATCGGTCAGAGGTTCAGATCCGGATGCTGCTTTGTATTGGTATGCAAGAATGCTAACAGCAGGCATAGACCCTTTATATGTTGCCAGACGTTTGCTGGCCATTGCTTCTGAAGATATTGGTAATGCGGATCCCCGAGCCATGCAAATTGCACTCAATGCGTGGGATTGTTTTACCCGGGTCGGCCCCTCAGAAGGGGAAAGAGCAATTGCGCAGGCGGCTGTATTTATGGCTTGTGCACCAAAAAGTAATGCCGTTTATACCGCGTTTAAAGCGGCCGTAAAAGATGCCCGAGAATTGGCGAGTTTTGATGTGCCGCTGCATTTGCGCAACGCGCCAACAAAAGTTAATCAGGCACTGGGACATGGCGCTGAATACAGATATGCACACAATGAAGATAACGCGTATGCTGCCGGTGAGCAGTATATGCCGGAAGAATTAAAAGACAGGCAATACTATTTCCCGACAGAAAGAGGGCTGGAGAAAAAAATTGGTGAAAAGCTTGCATATTTAGCCGGTTTAGATGCTAACAGTGAGCAAAAGCGATATGAATAGTGCAGTAACTTATTTATTTATTGGTTTGGGTGGTGCATTTGGTGCATGTTTGCGATATTTTCTGTCGCAATTAATGCTTGTATGGTTTGGCAAAAGCTTCCCCTTTGGTACACTACTGGTCAATATAATTGGTTCACTATTAATTGGCTTATTATATACCCTGATCACCCAAGGTTATTTTCAGATAGTGCCTTGGAAAACCTTTTTGGGCATAGGTTTTTTAGGTGCATTGACCACCTTCTCTACCTTTTCAATGGATACCTTATTATTAGCGCAGCAAGGTGACTGGTTTAAAGCCGTGCTGAATGTCGTGCTAAATGTAGGAATTTGTTTGTTTGCCGTTTGGTTAGGTAGTAAATTAGCCGGAATGAAATTTTAACAATCAGGCTTTTGGATGACTTGTTCTTGCCGGAAGCTAAACTGAAAGACTTAAAAAATAAGAGATAATTGGATAAATAATGTTAGATCCTAAATTTTTACGTAATGACCTGGCACAAACTGCTGAGCGATTAAAAGCACGCGGTTTTGATTTAGATGTATCACAAATTGCTGAGTTGGAAGAAAAGCGTAAATCCCTTCAAGTTAAAACTGAACAGCTTCAAAATGAACGCAACGCGCGTTCAAAATCAATCGGTAAAGCAAAAGCACAGGGCGAAGACATAGCGCCATTATTAGCTGAAGTGGGTCAGTTAGGTGACCAACTGGATCAGGCTAAAGCCGAGTTAGCCGAGGCCTTAGAAGCCTGGAATGCTTTAGTTTTAACCATCCCTAATTTACCGGACGAGTCTGTGCCAACGGGCGATGATGAAACTCAAAATGTGGAAGTTAGTCGGTTTGGTGACATCCCTGAGTTTGACTTTGAAGTGAAAGACCATGTTGATCTGGCCGAGTCTTTAGACAAAGGATTGGATTTTGAAAGTGGTGTTAAGTTATCCGGTTCTCGTTTTGTCGTCATGCGTGGCAAAATTGCTAAGATGCACAGAGCGTTAGCTCAGTTTATGTTAGATTTACATACAGAGCAGCATGGATATGAAGAAGCTTATGTGCCTTATTTAGTTAATTCAGACAGCTTGTACGGAACGGGCCAGTTACCAAAATTTGGTGAAGATTTATTTCATACCCAAGCTGAAACTGAGCATGGTTATGGCTTAATGCTGATACCAACAGCTGAAGTACCTTTGACCAATTTAGCGCGTGATGAAATATTTGATGAAGAGCAGTTACCGGTCAAACTAACTGCACATACGCCTTGTTTTCGTTCTGAAGCCGGTTCATCAGGCAGAGATACCCGTGGTTTAATTCGCCAGCATCAGTTTGATAAAGTTGAGTTAGTTCAGTTGGTTAAAGCTGAAGACTCATTTGATGCGTTGGAAAGCCTGACTCAGGATGCTGAAAAAGTACTTCAATTGCTTAAACTACCTTATCGTAAAATGGTACTTTGTACCGGTGATATGGGTTTTGGTGCTGCAAAAACATATGATCTGGAAGTTTGGCTACCGGCGCAAAATACTTATCGCGAGATCTCATCCTGCTCAAATATGATTGATTTTCAGGCGCGCCGTATGCAAGCAAGAGTTCGCCGTAAAGGCGCTAAAAAGCCAGAGCTTTTACACACCCTTAATGGCTCGGGTTTAGCGGTTGGTCGAACTTTAGTCGCTATTTTAGAAAACTATCAGCAGGCTGACGGTTCTATTAAGGTACCGGAAGTTCTTCAGCCTTATATGGGCGGACTGGAAGTCATTTCTGTTTAGTGGTTAATGTAAACTAATTTTATTACCAGAATGTAAAAAATATGATATAACGAAATAGCGTCCCGACGCAGTTTCGTTATATTTATTTAGTGTGGTGATAGAAGTAGATGACGATGGTAAAAACAAAATCATCCAGCAATGAGCCGGTTAAATTATTTCTAAAAATGATTTACTGGGGGCTGATTGGGGCAATTGGGTTTAGTGTGCTGTATTTAGGGTATCAGGCTTATTTAACCTGGTTCTATAATAACTAATTCAGATACGCAGGCCGCCAATAAATAAAAAAGCAGTTTGAGCTTAATCGCTTAAACTGCTTTTTTGTATGTTTAAAGCCAGTGAAACAGTCGATTTAAATGTCCGCGATGGGTTAAATACACTTCACTGGTTTAGGTAAACCGGCAATTCGTGTTGCTTGCTTAGCCGGACCTTTGGGAAATAATGTATACAGATAGCGGCTATTACCCTTTTCTTCACCCAGAGATTTTTTAATGGCTTTAACCAGAATTCGCATTGCCGGACTGGTTTTAAATTCAAGATAAAAATTTCTGACAAAATGTACAACTTCCCAGTGATTGTCAGTTAACTCAATGTTTTCGGCTTCTGCAAAGGCTTCTGCCAGCGCTTCGTTCCAGTCATCGAGGTTTTTGAGATATCCGTGTTTATCTAATTCAACTGTATTTAATAGGCTCATCTGTTCTGTTACTTTGTCTTTTGTATATAGGGTTTACCATTTATAACTGGTTTGATACTGAGAGAGCAGGGCACTCATTTGTGTCATCATGAGTATTTGTTGCTTATCTAAGCTTAGGCCCCGGCTCTGGACGTCATTTTTTAGATAATACGTATTTGAACGTAAATCTGAATCTAACCGATTGTAGACGCCATCCTGAGTGAATAAAACCGCATCCTCAGGTGTGATTTGGGATAACAGTTTTTTTTTATTTTCACTGTCTAACTTTTGTGTGATATGAAATAGAATAGCCATGGTTTTTTCAGTCTTGTGCTAAAAGGTTAATGCTCTGTCATGTTCAGCCAGTTTGTCGCGCCAGGCTTGATTATCCAGGATATCAACTTCAATTGTTAGTTGATCCCCTGATAATGCAAATTCAGACAGACTGGATTCACAAACATAAATCTGATCAATATCGTATAGTTCCAGAGATTTAAACGCATCTGTATAGGTTTTTCGGCCTGCCAGCTCACCTTGAATATTCCGGCTTAATTGTAAAACCCCTGCACCAGTAAAAAAGAGCGCAACTGGCTGTTCGAATGTCGCGAGTGTTAGCGCCAGTTCTAAACCATCCTGACCGCTTTGATTTTGCAGCGGCGCTTGTTTAAAAATAATGGCATGAGAATGCTGTATCAAAACTGTACTACCTTATCACAATCTGCCTGCAGAGTAACATACTCGGCTAATCCGCCAATATGAAAACCTGTAGCCAGGTTATACTGGCTATGTCCATGATATTGAGCTTCACTTTTATTCAGGACGCCACGTCTTTGCGCTGCAGCTGAGCAGATAATTAATTTAACTTTGTAATCTTCTGCAAGAGACTGCCATGCAGCCGTCAGATCAAATTCATCGCTGGGCGGTGTTCTTAATTGGTTTGCGATATGAACGGCATTGCCGTAAAAAAAGACAGTTTTTAGCTGCTCAGAGTTTTGTTCGAGCAGGCTTTTGGCAAGCTGATAGGCATTAAAACTATCTTGGCTATCGGCGTTAGCCGTAATAAATATAATAAATTGACTCATTCAATCGCTATTAATTGATGGGGGAAATGTCATTAGTTTAATCGACATTGTTTGCGGCTACAAAAGTATTTGCTATTTATTCGGATGAAGACGGGTAATGGAGAAATAAAAAAAGCCGGGATAAACCCGGCTTAGTCTGTTAATGCTGGGAGATGACTTAATCGTCACCACCGCCTAATGCCATTAAGATTTGTAACAAGCTAACAAAGATGTTGTAGATTGATACATATAAAGTCACAGTTGCCATAATGTAGTTGCGCTCACCACCGTGAATGATAGAGCTGGTCTGCATTAAAATAGCACCAGATGAGAATAGAATAAACATGGCACTAATCGCGAGTGAAATTGCCGGAATCTGTAAGAACAGGTTTGCAATAACGGCTACGACCAGAACAACAAAACCAGCCATCATCATACCACCTAAGAAAGACATATCTTTTTTAGTGGTTAATACATAGCCAGATAAAGCGAAGAAAGTCAGTGCTGTACCGCCTAAGGCTAATACAATCAGGTCACTTGCCCCTGCTGCAACGACCATAGACAGAATTGGTCCAAGGGTGTAACCCATAAAGCCGGTTAAAGCGAATACAGATAAGATACCAGTAGATGAGTTTGCGGTTTTATGCACTAAAAATAATAAGCCATAAAAACCGACCAATGTAATAATAAAGCCAGGATGTGGCAGGTTCATAGCACCTGTAATACCAGCAACCAAAGCACTAAATGCCAGTGTCATTGCCAATAGCGAATAAGTATTACGAAGTACCTTATTCGTTTCCAGTACCGAAGTACTGCTTTGCTGAGTATAAACTGTACGGTTTTCCATAATATACCTCGAAGTTAATCTAATTAAATTTGTCAGAGCCTGTTATTTAGATAAACAAATATTCTGTTTGTTCTCCTATGCTACAGAATATTGTGTTGGTGTCTATCATTTTCAAGCGTTAATTGACATTATATGTCTATTTGTCAGGATTTCAATTGCGATTCTCTATCCTCTGGGTTTTGAGTGGCGTTGCTTATTTAGGCGAATTGAGTAAAGTATGACCGAACAGTCGGAAATTTAAAAAAAAAATCCAATTTGCACTTTACAAGCTCTTAGAATGCCCTTAATATGCGCCCCGTTCCTGACGGAGCAACCACAATGCGGTGAGGTGGCTGAGTGGTTGAAAGCACTGGTCTTGAAAACCAGCGTACGTTAATAGCGTACCCAGGGTTCAAATCCCTGCCTCACCGCCATTCTCTTCTGTTACTTCTTTATTTTATACTTCTATTATTATCACTCTGATTAAAATCTAAAATCTAAAATCTAAAATCTAAAATCTAAAATCTAAAAACCTAATATCTTAAATTTATCTCCTGTTGTCTCATTCATCTGACTTAAATTCATTACATCGGGTATGTTTAAAAAATGTTGTATAGTTTAAGTCCGATGAGTTAATTATGAATACTGCAACTATGGAAGAACAAATCCGGGAACAGAACATTCTCCAGTTGGAATCTCAGGCTTTATTTAGTCAGCGTCGCCAATTTTGGACCTTACAGATAATGGGGTGGCTGGCCTATACCATTATTGTCTTTTTTGCGATTATTCATCCCCAATTTAACGCCCCGGATTTTAACCTGAGCGGCCAGTTGGCTAATTTAGCGGTAGAAGCTTTGAGTGGATTTGCCTTGTCTTATTGCCAGTGGCGTTTTATTCAAATCATTGTTCACCTGCCACTCAGGCAAACTTTGTTATTTAGTTTTATCTCTGCCGGTGTATTAGGCTTGCTATACAATGTTATTAAACTCAGTAGTTATAAAGTCATTGTTTATCAGCAACAATGGAATCAGGGGTGGACAACACTCGAATTTGGCGGTTGGCTATTATTTTCGTTAACCACTATGTTCGTCTGGACCGCTATCTTTTTTATCATGCTTTATAATACCAAGTTGCAAAAAGAGCATGAAATGCTTTTGAGGGCACAAACTTCTGCAAAGGATGCACAGCTTCAAATGCTCAGATACCAGCTCAATCCGCATTTTATGTTTAATACGATGAATGCCATTTCTACGCTGATATATAAAAATGATAATGACAAAGCAAATGATATGCTGGATAAGTTATGTGAGTTTTTACGCTATACGCTGGATAAAAATGCTAAGCCAGAATCGACTTTGAGCAATGAACTGGAGTTACTCGATTTATATTTATCCTGTGAACGCATTCGTTTTGGTGAGCGACTTCAGGTTGAAATGCAAATTGATCCCCAAGTCAGACAGTGTCAGTTGCCCAGTATGCTGCTTCAGCCATTGGTTGAAAATTCAATTAAATATGCAATTGAACCGAGAAAAGAAGCTGGGACAATCAAAATAACAGCTCAAAAACAGGCAAATCGTATTTTAATTGAAGTTTCGGATAACGGAATCGGTCAAAATTCAAAAGTAAACCAAGGGTTTGGTATTGGAATGAGTAATACAAAAGCCAGATTAGATGCTATGTTTAATGGAGATTATCAATTTGAGATGGTCGAAAACGATATTAAAGGCACAAGCGTGATTATCAATATTCCATATCAAAAGTAGGGATTCATGACACCAAAAATATTATCAGCCATTATTGTTGACGATGAACCGCTCGCCATTGAAGGATTAAAACTAAGGCTTGAAAAGATACCTGAAGTGAATGTGATCGGAGAAGCTCAGGATGGGGATTCTGCGATCCGTTTATGTCAGCAACTGAATCCGGACGTGCTGTTTCTAGATTTACAATTACCGGGTTTAAACGGACTCGAAATTGTTCAGGCATTGCAAGCTGATACGATACCTATGATTGTATTTGTTAGTGCGTATGGCGAGTACGCCATTGACGCCTTTGAACTGAACGCGATTGATTATATTCTGAAACCTGCCAATTTAGGCCGACTGCAAAAAACGGTTGAAAAGTTACAAAACCAGGTTGCGCCTAAACATAATGAAGCTGAAAAGTTTCGATTGTTATCAGCACTTAACCAAACATCCGGGATCTCTATTTCGGAGCTAGAAGCCTGGCTAAAAACAGACGATGCTTTACCGACGCAGTTTGCCAGCGAATTAGTCATTAAAAACAGTGATAACGAAAAAGTATTTGTGCCTGTCAGCGAGATCAAATGGATAGATGCCGCAGGCGATTATATGTGTGTGCATACACAAAAAGGTGAAACCCATATCGTCAGGATCACGATGAAAAAGCTGGTTGAAGAGTTGGATGAAAGAACCTTTAAGCGGATTCACAAGTCGACACTGGTCAATGTGAACTTTATTCAACGAATTAAAGGCTTAAGAAACAGTGAATGCATTCTTGAGTTAGAAGATGATGTTCAGTTAAAAGTCAGCCGGAATTACAGTTCAGCCATCCACCAATTTATAGAATCTAAAAAAATCTGACTCCTGCTGATTTTATTTTTATAAATGACTTTTGCTCAATGATGTGGGGTGGCTGTTTATTGCCCCTGAAAAATGTACCTATATTCTCGAATTGCACGCTACAACGTGAAAAAATCCGGGTTAACCGGATCAGTTAAACATTTAATACGTGTTTTTAAGTTAATATCTTTTTGTTTTTCCTTTTATCTCAAAATTGTCTCGTCTTATCTTACTTTTTTCATAAAACTTATATTTACCGCAGGCTTAGAGCCGCATAGCGCATTTCGATTGAGCTACACTCTAATCTATATCAATATTAATTTAACAATTTAATAACCAAAATAATCTTAATTGTTTAATTAACCGTACGATGGAAATACTTAGTACATCGTTTGAACTTAGGTAGATATATTATGAAATTAGCTGCAAAAAAATTAGCGATGAGCTGCGCCTTGGTCTCTGCCAGCACCTTGCTTGGTTGTGGTGGCAGTGTTGAAACCAACACAGATACATCAAATATCGATCCACAAAAACCTGTGAGCGACTGGGAGTTAGTCTGGCAGGATGAGTTTGATGGCAACCAGATTGACAGCAAAAAATGGAACCACGAAGTTAACTGTGCCGGTGGTGGAAACAATGAAAAGCAATGTTATACCGACGCCGCGGAAAACTCATTTGTTGCCGACGGTAAGTTGAACATTGTTGCTATGCCGGCAGAGGAAGGGGCTGAAAAACCTTATACCTCAGCCCGAATGACAACTCAGTATAAAGCTGATTTCAAATATGGTCGATTTGAAGCTCGAATTAAGTTACCCAGTGGCCAAGGTAGCTGGCCGGCATTTTGGATGCTACCGACAGATTCAGTTTATGGTGAATGGCCTCGTTCCGGTGAAATCGATATTGTTGAATCGGTTAACTTAAAAGTGGAAGACAGTGAAGGCAATGTCGAAAACCATATTCACGGTACCTTACATTATGGCCAGGCTTGGCCGGATAATGACAGCAGTGGTAAGTCATATGAGTTTGCTGACGGTATCAACCCAGCGGATGATTTTCATACTTATGCGGTAGAGTGGCAAGAAGGTGAAATCCGCTGGTATGTTGATGATTATTTGTATGCGACTCAGCGTAAATCTGAGGTTCGCTATAACTCTAAAGATCAAGCCGTTGGACTGGCACACAAAGGTTGGTACACCGAATATTATGATCCAATTTCTGGTGAACTCACCACTTATTGGGATGCAGCGCCATACGATCAGGAATTTTTTATGATCCTGAATTTAGCTGTCGGTGGCGACTGGCCTGAAAACGTTAATAACCTGGGCATTGATGAGGCGGCGTTTGCCAATGGTCAGAGCATGCAGGTAGATTATGTACGTGTTTATCAGTGTAGTCTGGATCGGGAAACCGGCAAAGGTTGTGCAACTGTGCGCGGTGGCTATGACAGTGCAGAAGATGGCCTGGTTGAAGGCAAAGCACCTGTTCCGACACCGCCGTCTACCGGTATTGCACAAAACTTAACTATTTTTAACGGTTCGGTTAATCCTAACTGGCCAGCATGGGATTGCTGTGGCGGCTCAACACCTGCTGTTGTAACGGATGCTGAAAAAGGCGATGTAATGGAATTTATGGTCGGTGCTGAACCGACAGTCAATGGCTTTATTTCCAGAGATGCGTTTATTGATTCTGAAAGTGGCGGTAAAGCCAGTCCGTTTGATGCATCACCTATGGCGGATACGGGTAAATTGAGCTTCGACATGAAAGTAACGTCAATGCCGAACGACTCAACAGCAGCCTGGTTATTAAAAGTTGAATCCAATGAGGGTGATACAGCTGCAGAAGTGGCGTTAAACACCAGTGTTGAAGGTGCAGACCCAGTTGCTGGCCAATGGCAAAGTTACACATTCGAGTTAAGCACCTTAGCTGATGCTGGTTTAGATTTAAGTGCTATTGATGTTGTGATGATATTCCCGGCTTGGGGCGCAGGTGAAGGTGCGGTTTATCAGGTAACTAATTTTAAAATTGCATCGGATGCGAATGCGTCACCTCAGTTAACTGTTTTTGATGAAAGCGCAAAAGATACTTGGGCTTTATGGGATTGCTGCGGTGGCACAACGCCTATGGTTATTGATTCAACTGATCCAGAGCATGGCATGGTTGCTGAGTTTTCAATAGGCGCTGAGCCAACCGTAATGGGCTTTATTTCACGCAGTGCATTTTTAGCGGATGGTGTATCACCGGCTCCGTTTGATGCGACCGGTATTTTATCAAATGGTGTGATTCAGTTTGATATGAAAGTCACTTCAATGCCAAGCGACTCAAGTGCAGCCTGGTTATTTAAGGTGGAATCGAACGAAGGGGATACAGCCGCAGAAGTGGCGTTAAACACCAGTGTTGAAGGTGCAGACCCGGTTGCTGACCAATGGCAGACTTACACCTTTAATTTATCTGACTTAGCGGATGCAGGATTAGATGCGAGCGCAATTGATGTCTTAATGGTATTCCCTGCATGGGGTTCAGGTGAAGGTGCGATTTATCAAATTGATAATGTCAAAATTTACGATCCAAATGCAGCAGATAGCTTTGCCGGCCATGTATTGTTTGCAGATAGTGCATTAACGCAATGGTCAATTTGGGATTGTTGTGGAGGTTCTACACCACAAGTTGTGAACGACGATACCGCTCATGGCATGGTTGCAGAGTTTGAAATTGGTGCCTCGCCAACAGTCATGGGATTGTTAGCTGACGATGACGTTTATTTAGATGCTTCCGGTCTGTTGGCTAATGGCATAGTCCAGTTTGAGATGAAAGTCACCTCTATGCCAAATGATGCGTCTGCGGCCTGGTTATTCAAAATTGAGTCTGGTGATGCTTCAACGGCAGTCGAGCTTAACTTAAATGAGAGTCAGGAAGGTGCTGATCCTGTGTTAGACCAGTGGCAAACCTACACCTACTCTCTACAGGCTTTGTTTGATGCAGGTTTAGATATAAGTGCGATTGATGTGGTTATGGTATTCCCGGCATGGGGCGCAGGTGAAGGCGCAGTATACCGAATCGATAATTTTGTGATTAAGCCAAATGAATAAACGATTTTATGTTCAATCACTTTATCTGTGTGTAACCAATTTAAAGAGTAGCCAATTATGAAAAACGTTAACTTTTACAAAAAACCATTAGCGAATTGTATCTCAGCGATCATTGCAATGAGTTTTAGCAGCCAGTTAGTCGCACAAGAATCAGAGCAGAGTGCGACTGAAAATGAAGAAATGGAAGTCATTAATGTAAGTGGTATCCGAGGCAGTTTAGCGCGTTCAATGAACTTTAAACGTGATAATTCAGGGGTCACTGATGTGATCTCTGCCGAAGATATGGGTAAATTTCCAGATACCAACCTGGCTGAGTCATTACAGCGAATTACCGGTGTAACCATTAGCCGCAGCAATGGCGAAGGTAGCCAGATTACTGTGCGTGGTTTTGGTCCTGAATTTAACCTGATTACGTTTAATGGCCGTCAAATGCCGGGTACTGGTAATACCCGTTCATACAATTTAGAAAACTTGTCATCTGACGGAATTAGCTCATTAGAGGTACAAAAAACAGCTCGTGCAGAAAACCCAACCGGTGGCTTAGGTGCCACTGTTGATTTGGTCACAGTAAAACCTCTAAACAGTCCTGGACTTAAATATTCGGTTTCGGCTAAAGCGATTCACGATACATCTAACAAAGAAGGGGATGATGTTACGCCAGAACTGAGTGCGGTTTACAGTAATACCTTTAATGATGAAACTTTTGGGGTAGCATTTGCCGCTAATTATCACAGACGTGATTTTCAGCAGCAGTCCGCTAATATTCAGGGCTGGCAGGCAAACGTGGATTTGCCGACCAATTTAACTGCAGAAAACGTAATAGATCCAAGACCACTGGATGATGATGGCAACCGTATCGGTAACCACTTTTTTCCACGTGATATGAACTATGGAATTGGTAACTTCCAGCGCGAGCGTGCTAACGGTTTTATTACCCTGCAATACGCACCATTAGATAATTTAATATTAACGGCAGATTATACCGCAACTCAGGCTACAACTGGCATGAACTCAATTGGATGGGGTATGTGGAATGATTATGGCGGTAATATTAATGCATACGAAATTGATGACCATGGCACGGTTTTATATGCTGATATCAGTGGTAATGATGGCTCGTTTACGGCCCAGCGTTCAACCACCGAAGTTAAAGAGAAATCAATTGGTTTTAACCTTGATTGGCGCCCAACTGACACTTTACACCTAGTGCTCGATTATCATGACTCAGAAGCCAAAATTGATAATGGTAAAGACAAAGGGTTAGGTAGCCAAGGTTCACTCGTTTTGGGTTCAGACCAACTGGACACTAAAATTTATGACTATCGTACAGGCGAGATCCCGCAGGCGCTTATCCATTGGAAAAACGGAACAACAGAACTGGCTCGCAGCGAAGTGGATAGCCACTTTAGCCAGTTTATTTATTCTCCGGGAAAATCTGCAGTTGAACAATTACAGTTAGATGGTACTTGGGAAAGTGATTTTGACAGCCCGCTGGTTAATGTGAAATTTGGTATCGCCCGAACTGAACAGGAGATTGGTGGCTCAAATGCCTGGAGTGGTTTGATTGGTGGTTTCTTATTTAATCCATCTTATACCGAAATGTTCCCTGATAGCATGTTTATCCGCCATGATACCAGTGACTTTTTAACTGAGTTTGCCGGTGGTGGCAGTGATATGGCTACCGATTATTATTACACCTTTAACTTTGACGAAGTGGTTGCACGCTCAGAAGCGTTTTTAACGAATGATGTGCTCGGGGGTGATGATTATTTTGCAACGTCGGCTTTTCATCCGTTAGGGACAACCGCTGAAGGCTGGGTAACCGAAGATACCACCAGTGTGTATCTACAATCTCAATTAGAATTTGATTTGTGGGATATTTACACACAATTAAATGTCGGTGTTCGATACGAAGAAACGGAAGTGGCTAGCCGGGTCCGTCAGGATGTACCGACCGAAGTTTGGTGGAAAGGTGGTAGTGAATGGCTGACCCAGTATTTACCGGGTGATAATAACTTTTTTGAATCGGAAGGTAAGCATGATGTTTTATTGCCTATGTTCGATTTGAAATTTGATTTAACTGACGACTTGGTTGCCCGATTCTCTTGGGGTAAAACAATTGCTCGTGCGCCTTTAGGTAACCTGGCCGGAGCTCGGTTTTTATCAGGCAGTCCAAAAATAGGTTCGCGTAACGGGAGTGAAGGCAATACCAACTTACAACCTTATGAGTCAACCAACCTGGATTTAAGCCTTGAGTATTACTACAAAGACGATAGCTATGCTTCAATTGGCTATTTCAAAAAGGATGTAAAAAACTTTATCGGCAATCAAATTGTGGAAACAACGATTGATGGATTCCGAGATATTTATAAAGGCCCACGTTGGAATCAGGCTGAAGCTAACATTATTGAACGAGGCGAGCAGGCTACTAACGATGCTATTTTTGCTGAAATACAAGCAAATGGCAGCCCGTTAAATGAGCAAGGTTTTATTGAACCAACGGCTGAAGACCCTTTGATTGTCTGGGATATAACCCGACCATTTAATGCACCGGACGAAAAAACGGTTGATGGTATTGAAGTTGCTGTTCAGCACGTTTTTGGTGAAACCGGCTTTGGTATTGGTGTAAATGGTACTTTTGTTGATGGGGATGTAGAGTTTGATATCGATAGTCTGGATCAACAAACGCCGTTAGTGGGGATAGGTGATTCTGCAAACTTTCAAGTGTTTTATGAAGATGATCGTTTGTCTGCAAAACTCACTTATGCATGGCGTGACGCATATTTAATTGGGGTTGGTCAAGATCAGGGCTCCTCAGACAATCCGCCACAATTTGCCAAAGCGTTTGCCCAATGGGATGCCAGCATTAACTATGATGTAACCGACAATCTGACGGTCTTTATTGAAGGGTTAAACCTGAACAATGAAACCGAGCAAGGTTATGGTCGCTACGAAGAGCAATTCCTATTTGCTCGCCAGTATGGCCCGCGTTACACGGTTGGTGCCCGTTATCACTTTTAATAAACCGTTCTGATAGGTTCAGTATCTGGTGTGACAGCCAGGTACTGAACTGATATTAACCTAATTGATAAAGCTGACCTTTTGTGATTTTTCACAAAGGGTAAGTGGTGCCTGAAAGGCAGTTGTTGGCTAGCGCATTTACAAAACAGTAAAGCCAATAACCTTGTACGTTGAGGTAATTATTGTGAAAAAATTTAATCGTCTTTCCCTGATTGCAGCAGTTGTTATTAGTGCTGTAGCATGCACAAATCAGGTCGCCGAATCCGGCTCTCGTGAACAAACTCAATCCGAATCTATTTGGCCAAAGATAGATTCAGCTATTAAACCTAATCCCGAATTGGAGCAAAAAGTTTCAGAATTACTCGCGCGAATGACGTTAGAGCAAAAAGTCGCACAGATGATTCAGCCGGAAATTCGTGATATCAGTGTTGAAGATATGCGTCGATATGGTTTTGGCTCTTATTTAAATGGCGGAGGATCATTTCCGGATGGTAATAAGCAAGCAACACCGCAGGACTGGATTGCTTTGGCTGAAAAAATGTATCAGGCATCAATTGATGATTCACTGGATGGAATTGATATTCCAACGATGTGGGGAACTGATGCGGTGCATGGCCATAACAATGTGATTGGTGCAACCTTGTTCCCGCATAATATAGGTTTGGGCGCAGCCAATAACCCGGAATTAATTGAAAAAATAGCCGGAGCAACTGCAAAAGAAGTGATGGCAACCGGAATAGACTGGATTTTTGCACCGACTGTAGCCACTGTGCGCGATGACAGATGGGGACGAACCTATGAAGGCTATTCTGAAGATCCGGAAATTGTTAAAGTTTATTCGGCTGCTATTGTAGCTGGATTGCAGGGAACTGAAGAAACTGGGTTTTTAGGGGACGAGCAGGTCATCAGCACGGTCAAACATTTTGTCGGTGACGGCGGAACAGAAAAAGGGGTTGATCAGGGCAATAATACTGTTTCTGAAGCAGAGTTATTTAAGGTTCATGCACAAGGTTATGTAGGCGGGTTAACTGCAGGTGCTCAGTCAGTTATGGCCTCATTTAATAGTTGGAATGGCGAAAAAATCCATGGCAATCATTATTTATTAACCGAAGTATTAAAAAATAAAATGGGCTTTGACGGTTTTGTCGTGGGAGACTGGAACGGCCACGGTCAGATTGCAGGATGCACTAATGAAAATTGTGCACAGGCAGCCAATGCAGGCTTAGATATTTATATGGCGCCGGGAAACTGGAAAGCGCTCTATGAGAATACTTTGGCGCAGGCTAAATCAGGCGTGATCCCTTTATCTCGGATTGATGATGCCGTAACCCGCATTTTACGGGTTAAATTCAGAGCCGGGCTGTTTGATAAACCCAGTCCTGAGAATAGAATACTGGCCGGGAAAACTGAATTAATCGGCCACCCTGAGCACAGAAAGATAGCCGCTCAAGCGGTGCGTGAGTCATTGGTTTTACTTAAAAATAATAATAAGATTTTACCGCTTAAACCTGATATGAATATATTAGTAGCGGGCGATGCTGCGGATAATATTGGCAAACAATCCGGTGGCTGGACCATTACCTGGCAGGGTACGGATAATCAAAATTCAGATTTTCCAGGTGGGACTTCGATTTTTGACGGCATTAAGCAGCAAGTCCTGAAAGCCGGTGGTCAGGTTGAGTTAAGTGAAGCGGGATCATATTCAACAAAACCGGATGTTGCGATTGTAGTGTATGGTGAGGAACCCTATGCAGAGGGTCATGGCGATCGAGAACATTTGGTCTATCAGGCTGAAAATAAATCTGATCTGGCGTTATTGAAAAAATTCAGAGCAGATGGTATCCCGGTTATTTCTATCTTTATCAGTGGACGCCCAATGTGGGTGAATCCAGAGTTGAATGCCAGTGATGCGTTTATTGCTGCCTGGCTACCAGGCTCTGAAGGGCATGCCATTGCGGATGTTTTATTGACAGATATTAAGGGACAGGTACAGCATGATTTCAGCGGTAAGCTGTCTTTTTCATGGCCAAAAACACCGACTCAAATTGTAAACCGGTTTGATGATAACTATGACCCCTTATTTAGTAATGGTTATGGGTTGAGCTATCAGGATAATGTGAACGTGTCAGATGCGCTGACTGAAAGCTATGAATTGAGTCAATCAGGAGAAGCTTTGGTGGAAGTATTTGACGGCAAGGCTCAGGCACCTTGGTCTATGGTCATGTTTGATCAGCAAGATACACTACAAATTGCCTCAAATACGGCTCAATTAGCACACATTTCTTACCGTACAATTGACAAAGTGGTTCAGGAAGATGCATTTCGTTTAAGCTTTAATCAGGCCAAAAACGCGGGAATCAGATTTAAAGCCGATAATGCTGTGGATATCACAGAAAGCCTGGATAGGTCAGCTGTATTGCACTTAAATGTAAAATTGAATAATTCTGCAAGTGGCGAGCTGTTTTTAGCTATGGGTTGTATTGATTTAGTTGAATGCGATAAATCTGTAACGATAAATACTTTAGCTGATAATGAATTGACTGATGAATGGCAGGATATTTATATTCCGCTTGCTTGTCTGGTCAATTCAACTGATGGCTTAGCGCAACTCAATTCGGCCGTTGAAGTGACTGCGACCGGAACGCTGGAGCTTGAAGTAAGCGAAATTGAATTTATTAATCAGACTGGAGTGCAAACTCTGGCAAGGTGTCAGTAAAATAAAATTTTAATACAAAACAAATCGGTCTGAGTGAATATTCACACTGACCGATTTGTTTAGCTAACAGAGTAAGTGAACGTGAGTTTTTGGATGTTAATGAACAAAAATTATTCGTTTCTTAGAGATTATGCTTACATATATTCACATTGTTTATATTAACCAGTAGAATAAAGACAAGATAAGGCTTTACTTTTGTTAATATTTTGCTAACAATCACGGTTAGCATAAAAAACGCCTTTATTGGTGTTTTCAACCACTTGTCCACTTAATTCTATTGGAGTTTGGCTTGATAAATATCCTTTTAGTAGACGATCACGAATTAGTGAGGACAGGGATAAGTCGCATATTAAATGAAGTCAGAGGCATTAAAGTCGTTGGCGAAGCGCAAACGGGTGAAGAGGCCGTTAAGTTTTGTCGCGAGCAGCATCCGCATATTGTACTGATGGATATGAACATGCCGGGTATCGGCGGCATTGAGGCGACTAAAAAAATTGTTCGTTTTTGTCCGGATACCAAGGTTATCTTTTTAACTGTTCATGCCGAAGGTCCACTCCCTTACAAAGTAATGCAGTTAGGTACAGCCGGTTATTTGACAAAAAGTGCCTGTCCGGATGAAATGATTAAGGCTATCCGACTGGTTCACTCAGGGCAAAGATATATCGCGCCTGAAATTGCGCAGCAAATTGCGTTATCTCAATTTTCAGGTCAGGATGAAAATCCGTTCGATAGTTTGTCCGAAAGAGAGCTGCAAATCATGCTGATGATCACGCGTGGTGAAAAGGTGCAGAATATTTCAGAAAAGCTGAGTTTGAGTTCAAAAACCGTTAATAGTTACCGCTATCGAATGTTTGAAAAGTTAAAAGTGAGCGGTGATGTTGAACTGACTCACCTCGCAATTAAATATAATATGTTAGATACAAGCAGCTTATAGGTTGCTTGTTTTATTATTAGCTTTGCGTCGAGCCCTTTCTTTTACCTTGTTTCACTTATTATAAATCACAAACAAAGACCATCCCGGCCTAAACTTTTTAGTAAATTACACGTATCATATTTGCATTTTATTGTTTTGACAGGTGTTTTAAGTGGCCCAAACTGAGTTTGACTATACTTCTTTTCTTAAAAACCTAACCCAGCAACCCGGTGTTTATCGTATGTATGATAAAGCGGGTGAAATCATCTATGTGGGTAAAGCAAAAGATCTTAAAAAAAGGGTTTCATCTTATTTTCGAAGCAATTTAACGAATCAGAAAACCATAGCTCTGGTGCGTCAAATCCACAATATTGACGTGACAGTCACGCATACCGAAACTGAAGCACTCATTCTCGAAAATAATTACATCAAGCAGTATATGCCTAAATACAATGTATTACTGCGCGATGATAAATCTTATCCCTATATAATGTTATCTGCGCATCAGCATCCGCGTTTGGCGTTTCACCGGGGCGCTAAAAAATCAGCAGGTCAGTATTTCGGACCTTATCCTTCTGGCGGGGCTGTGCGTGAGAGCTTAAGGGTGATGCAAAAAGTTTTTCCGGTTCGTCAGTGTGAAGACAGCTATTATCAGGCGAGAACCCGACCTTGCCTGCAGTATCAGCTAAAACGCTGTCTTGCTCCTTGTGTACAAGGTTATGTCACAGATGACGCCTATAATGAACAAGTTCAAATGGTGAAACTGTTTTTGCAGGGACGCAGTCAGGATGTCATTAATTTATTAGTGGATAAAATGGATGACGCCAGCCAGACTCTGGCTTTTGAAAAAGCCGCTCAGTACAGAGACCAGTTGGCCGCTTTGCGAAAAGTCCAGGAACAGCAATATGTGACCGGTAATCACAAAGCGTTAGATATTATAGGGTTTGCTTATCAGCATGGTGTTGCCTGTATTCATATTTTATTTATCCGTGACGGTAAAATTTTAGGTAGTAAAAGCTATTTTCCTAAAATGCCCAAAGCCTCAGCTGCCGAAGAAGTTCTGACATCTTTTGTTGCCCAGTATTATTTGAATCAAAACGATGGCCGAACACCGGGCAAAGAAATCATATTACCGCAAGTTATTGAAGAGCAAGCTGGTTTACAGGCTGCGATTCAGGAGCTTTATCAAATGTCGGTACAACTGATTGTGCCGAGTCGTGGAGAAAAAGCGAAATATTTAGAGCTGGCGTCAACCAATGCTCAAAATGCGGTGGCGACTCGCTTAACTGAATCTTTATCTATGCAAAGGCGATTTGAAGCATTAGATATGTCACTGGAACTGGCTGAGCCGATTCAGCGAATTGAATGTTTTGATATTAGTCATACTATGGGGCAACAGACGGTTGCTTCTTGTGTGGTATTTAATAGAAACGGACCCTTAAAAACGGATTATCGAAAATATAATATAGAAGGGATTACGCCGGGTGATGATTATGCTGCTATGGCGCAGGTATTATCCCGTCGGTACAAAGCGAATCAGGCGCAAGAAAAAATCCCGGATGTCATTTTTATTGATGGTGGTAAAGGTCAACTTGCCCAGGCAGAAGCCCATTTTACTGACTGGCCGAATAAAATGCCTTTGCTAGTTGGTGTGGCTAAAGGGGTAACCAGAAAACCCGGGCTGGAAACCCTAATTATGGCAGGTAGCCATCAGGTATTGAATTTGGAATCACATTCACCTGCATTACATTTAATTCAACACATTCGGGATGAATCTCACCGTTTTGCCATCACAGGGCACAGAGCTCGAAGGCAAAAAGTAAAAAACACCTCCACAGTTGAATCTATTCCAGGAATTGGCGCTAAACGACGTCAGGCCTTGCTGAAATATTTAGGTGGAATGCAGGAGCTAAAAAATGCTTCGGTTGATCAAATTGCCAAAGTGCCAGGAATCAGTCGTCAGCTTGCAGAGACAGTTTTTTCATATCTGCATGACAAAACACATTGATTAGTGCGACAATGACGCCAATTTAAGAAAAAAGGTTATGTTGATGTGGAACATTCCTAATATTTTAACGGTTTTCAGAATCTTCCTTATTCCGTTTTTTGTATTATTTTTTTATTTACCTATGCCCTGGGGGGCTTATATTGCCGCAGGTATTTTTGCATTAGCCGGCGCAACTGATTGGTTAGATGGTTATTTAGCCAGACGCTGGCAGCAATCAACACCTTTTGGCGCCTTTTTAGATCCGGTTGCCGACAAATTAATGGTGGCAACGGCTTTAGGTTTAATTGTTGAGCACTATAACGTCTTTTGGATGACTTTACCGGCCATTGTTATGGTTTGTCGTGAAATATTGATTTCAGCTTTAAGAGAATGGATGGCTGAGTTGGGCAAACGGGCCGCTGTTAAAGTTTCAAGTATCGGTAAATGGAAAACCTTTGCTCAGATGGGCGCAATTTTTGGTCTGTTGATGCCATTGAACCCGGCTGCATTCTGGTTTTGTGTTGGGTTATTTTATATCGCCGTTGTTTTGACATTCTGGTCTATGATGATTTATTTGAAAGCGGCCTGGCCAGAATTTAAAAGCGAATAAACATTTTCGTGATATTTCGCCTGTTTTTAGCGCTGATCGCTGTAATTTTGAGCGCTTAGAAAAAAGTTTGAAATTAAGTGTTGACTCATTCTCAATACTTTGTAAAATGCGCCTCGTTTTCAGGGATACTGTGAAACATTAATTTCATAGTTCTGGATGCATGTTGCGGCTGTAGCTCAGTTGGTAGAGCACAACCTTGCCAAGGTTGGGGTCACGAGTTCGAGTCTCGTTAGCCGCTCCAAATTATCTTATCTTTTTTATATTCAATTAGTTAATCATACTGTTTAAAATTCTAAATTCTAAATTCTAAATTCTAAATTCTAAATTCTAAATTCTAAATTCTAAATTCTAAATTCTATCAGTTTTTGAGTGAATGGGTTTTCTCAGGAGTGACTATAATAAACTGGCATTTCTTTGGGAAGGATTAGGCAAAAGCGGCGATTAATAAGCCGTTTTCTTTGTCTTTGAGCAGTTTTGATTCTTGAAGTACTTCAATTGCGTGTTTGCGACATTTACCGCATTGATCGGCAATATCCATTTGTTTTCTAAGATCGGCAAGACTTTCACAACCATTTTCGGCTGCTTTTTTTATGGTTTTATCTGTAATACCATTGCATAAACAAACGTACATAATTCGACCTCACTTAGATGATGAAAACATTATAAATGAGAAATATTCGTATTAGCAACACTATTTTTTAGTTTGTGTCATTTTTATGATGATTTAAAATTTTAATTTGTAAACTAAAGATGACCCTTCTAAAAAAATTATAAAAAATAACACTTTTCAGACTTGGAATTTTAAAGAGAGCCCATATAATCTTTTCACATATTGGTTGATTATGATCAAATAATCAGCTGATTAATTTCCACAATAATATGAATGGAGAATATCAATGTCAGTATTAGTCGGTCGTCCAGCTCCGGATTTCACAGCTGCTGCAGTATTAGGTAACGGTGAAATCGTTGAAGATTTCAAATTAAGCGATGCAATCAAAGGTAAAAAAGCAGTTATCTTCTTTTACCCATTAGATTTTACTTTTGTTTGTCCTTCTGAGTTAATCGCTTTTGACAAGCGTTTTGCTGAGTTCCAAAAACGCGGTGTTGAAGTAATTGGTGTATCTATCGATTCTCAATTTACTCACAATGCATGGCGTAACACAGCTGTAAATGACGGTGGTATTGGTCAGGTTCAATATCCGTTAATTGCAGACGTTAAACACGAAATCTGCCAAGCTTATGATGTTGAACATCCTGAAGCGGGTGTTGCATTCCGTGGTTCTTTCTTAATTGACGCTGAAGGTGTTGTTCGCCATCAGGTGGTTAATGATTTACCATTAGGCCGTAATATCGATGAAATGTTACGTACTATTGATGCATTAAACTTCCATGAAGAGCATGGTGAAGTATGTCCTGCTGGCTGGCAGGAAGGTGATAAAGGTATGGACGCAAGCACTGCTGGTGTGGCTTCTTACTTATCAGAAAACGCTGACAAATTATAATTCGTAAGAATTAGTTTTAGTTTTTAAACCGCTTAATTAATTTTAAGCGGTTTTTTTGTTTTTAGGCCTGCATAATTTTTTTTGTCGACTATAGTTAAAAACGTAGTTTAGAGATATGTGTGCTTGAGGTATGTTGCCGACTTATTTGAATGAATAAGTCGGCTTTTTTGTATCTGTAGACTTGTGCTGATGCCTGAGTTATTTAAAAAAACTGGAATAACTAATCATAATCCCTAAGCTCGTATCCCGCTCGGTCAGAGGACTGTCTGTAATAGAAGTATCATACCAGGTATTATTGATATTGCCTCTGATAAAACCACCCCAAAGCGGGCTGGATATTGTTAAACCCAGACTTTTATTGAGTGCTGATTCTGCTTGGTAAAAAGCACGTTCAGCGGTCGCTTCTGATGCTCTCACGCCATAGTAGTAGTCAACATTGTTATCATCCAAATAGGTCAATTCTATATTCGGTTCTATCGCAACCGGACCATATCTATATTGCTTTCCTATCTTAAAATTCGTTTCAATACCGTTCGAACGAGATAAAGCATCGGCTCTAAAGCGGCTCGAAAACGTCCAGCTTTCCCGTTTATAGTTTATGGCTAAACCAGCATCCATAGAAAATTCACGATCTTCCATACCCTTAAAGTAATCACTATCCGATTCGTCAAACCCTTCAAACCTGGGGGATATTAAAGCCGATAGGCGCCAATTACTATTTTGGTAAACTTGATAGCTGATAAAAGGGCCAACTATCGATAACTTTTCACCCCGATAACCAACTAAAGGTAGCGGAATAAACCTTTGGTCATAGCCTTTATAAATCTCACGCTTAACAGCTAAACCTATGCCATAAGTTAACCCTTGTGGTTGGGTAAATTGGCCAGAAGATGGTTTATCTGCTGCATTAGCACTTTGGCAAAAAATTAAAAGTAACGGAAATAAATAGCCGCAAGTCAATTTCATTTTCATAAATCCCTAATGGTAAGTTAACTATCCCAGATACGGAAAAAACAGAGGTTGGATCATTAATTATTTTAATGATTGTACTTTGCATTTAGATGACGTACAAACTTACTTCATTTCATCGTAAACTATTGATTAATTAGTTGAGTGAGCTATCAGTTTTCACAGATATATCTGGTTTGACTACAGAGTTTATGTGAAAATGCGGGTCCTAACTAGCCCTATTATTATAGCTTCAAATCACTATCACATTATGAAAACAGCCTTAGCCCAAGTTGATTTATCCGCATTAAAACATAACCTTGCCCAAGTGAAAAAGTTAGCCAGACGGAGCAAAGTTATGGCTGTCTGTAAGGCTAATGGATATGGACATGGTTTGGTTAAAGTTGCCCAGGCTCTGGATGATGCTGATGCTTTTGGTGTCGCCAGAATTGAAGAAGCGCATAAACTGCGCTCAGCTGGCATTATTAAAACCATTGTTTTACTCGAAGGTTTTTTTGAGGCTAAAGATATTGCCAGCATTGCGGTTAATCAATTTGAAACCGTTGTTCACAGTGAACAACAACTCAGAGAGCTGGAACAGGCTGCGGCTTTATATAAAATTGACCGTCCAATAAAAGTATGGCTTAAAATTGATACTGGCATGTCACGTTTAGGAATAGACCTGTCTCAGGTTGAGTCCTTTATTTCACGTTTAAAAGCATGCCCTTGCATTCATCCTGAAATTATTTTGATGACTCACCTGGCATGTGCAGATGAATTGGGCAATGATTATAATCAATATCAGCTCGCACAATTTCAACAAGCCAGTTCGGCTTATTCTTTTGCACATTCTATCGCCAATTCTGCAGCGACTATGGTTCTGGAATCGGCTCGTCAGGATTGGGTCCGACCTGGCATTATGTTATATGGTGTGTCACCGATTGAACGGGAAACCGGACAAGATAGAAATTTGAAACCCGCAATGACTTTATCGAGCCAACTGATTTCAGTTAAAACGATAAAAGCCAATACAAATGTAGGTTATGGCAGTACCTGGCAATCGTCACAGCAGACTCAATTAGGAGTTGTTGCTATTGGCTATGGCGATGGCTATCCGCGCCATGCAAAAAACGGTACGCCCGTATTAATTAATGGCCGAATTGTGCCGTTAGTTGGGCGAGTGTCAATGGATATGATCACTGTTGACTTAGGTTCAGACGCGACAGATAAAATTGGTGATACTGCCATTTTATGGGGGGAAGGGTTACCGATCGAAAAAGTAGCTGAGTCGGCCGATACAATTGCTTATGAGATACTTTGCCAACTGACCAGTCGGGTTCGCTGGGTGTATAATTAATCAGCTGATTTAGTTAAATGAGCATTGTTTAGTAATTTAAAATCGCGTATAACAGTAAAAGGATTTAAACGTCGAGTGCCAGCTTGACGTGAATCATAAAAAATAAAATATGATTGATAGGGACCCAATTATACATGAATCAGTATCACATTCTTATTGTGGATGATGTCGCTGACAATATTCAAGTCGCGATGAATATGCTCAAGGAACAAGCCTACCATTTCACCTTTGCACTTAATGGTCAGCAAGCTCTGGATTTAAGTCTGGAACATGAATTTGATTTAATTTTATTAGATATTATGATGCCAGGCATGGACGGCTACCAAGTCTGCCAGTCTTTAAAAAAGAATGACAAAACAAAAGAAATCCCGATTATATTTCTGACCGCAAAAGTGGACGTCGATTCAATCGCAAAGGGCTTTCAGCTCGGTGCTGTTGATTATATAACTAAGCCATTCCATTCAGAGGAGCTTATTGCCAGAGTCAAGAATCATCTTGAGTTATATAACGCCAAGCAAACGCTTAAGTCATTAAATCTGAATCTGCAAACCAATTTAGTCCATAAAGAAAAACGCTATATGACTGAGCTGGAAGATAGTCAGAAAGAAATGATTTATGTATTAATGGAGTTGATGGAGGCCACCTCTGATGAAACCGGCAGTCATATCAAACGGGTATCTGAATATTCTCGTTTATTAGCTTATCATTACCCCAGCCTGAATGACGCCGATTGTGAAACTATATATCATGCTGCGCCCATGCATGATATTGGCAAAATTGCGATACCTCAGGATATTCTTCATAAGCCAGGCAAGTTAACTGCTGAAGAATTTGATGTCATGAAAACCCATACAACAAAAGCGCATGACATTTTGAGAATGTCTAAGCGAAAATATATTCAGGCCGCAGATATTATCGCCTGTCAGCATCATGAAAAGTGGGATGGCAGTGGTTACCCAAATGGCTTAGCCGGTAAAAATATTCATATTTATGCCCGAATTGTTTCTCTGGCCGATGTATTTGATGCTTTAACCCATAAACGAAAATATAAAGATGCCTGGCCGGTTGAAGATGCGCTGACCTATATTATTGAGCAAAAGGGGCATCAATTTGAACCTTTGCTAGTAGATATTTTTGTTAAACATTTTGATGAGTTTTTAAAAATAGCCGAATTAGATGACTAGATTTTTTCTGCTGGCCATAGGATGGCTGTTTGCATTACAAGTTAATGCAATTGAATGGACAACAATAGAAGCTGACTGGTTAAAGCAACAAAAAACGCAAAACCGAGTCATACATTTAGGCTCGGACTATGCTTGGCCTCCTTTTGATTTTATTGATACTCAAAACCGCCATCAGGGAATCTCTGCTGATATTTTGGCTTTAATACAAGCGAAAACCGGGCTCAGGTTTGAAGTTCATTCTGATGTTTGGAAAAGTGTGATGGCACAAATGTCAAATAATCAGTTAGATGGGTTAGTTTGTGCTGCCGAAACACCTCAAAGAAGTGCCTACCTAAATTTTACAGAGCCTTATGCCGTGATGCCGCTGGCGATTGTTGTTCAAAATGGCAATCACAGTATTAAATCAATAGCTGATCTAATTGGCAAAACCGCTTCAATTAACTCTGGATCTTATTTGCACGAATGGCTCAAAAAAAATCATCCGGATATAAAACTAAAGCTTGCTCAGTCAAATGTAGAGGCGATTGAAGCTGTCTCATTTGGTCAGGCTGATGCTTATCTCGGTAACATTGCAGTTGCGACCTATACCATTAAAAAGCATTATTTTACCAATTTAAAAGTGACCGCAAAAATAAATGAACTGGCAACTCAAACCTCGATTGCGATAAGCAAAGAACAGCCTGTTTTATTTTCCGTTATGGAAAAAGCCCTTCAGGATATTAGTATTGAAGAGCGGTTAGCGATTCATCATAAATGGTTTAAAGCGTCCGAAAGTCACAGTCTTGTTCTGGATGAAACTGAGCAAAACTGGCTCCGTCAGCAGGGTAAAATTACCGTTGGTATCGACCCCAAATGGCGATCTTTTACATACCAAGATAGCCATGGTGATATAACCGGGTTGTCGGTTGAAACCATTCGTTTGCTTGGTCAAAAGTTAGGGCTATCGATTGAGTTTAAAGCCAGCAGTTGGCCGCAGAATCTGGCTAAACTGAAACAAGGCCAAATTGACCTTGTCATTGCTGCCTATAAAACCAAAGCGCGCCAGAGTTATGCTGAGTATTCCCAACCCTATTTTTCGGCAATTAACTACTTTTTCAAGCGAGCTGATGTAAAAGGCAGCTCGTTGGCTGAAATGAGTGGAAAAACGCTTGCTGTCACTCAGGGGCATGCTTATATCGAGCGTTTCAGACAATCTTTTCCGCACATTAAAATTTTAGAAACACGTCATTTAGATGAATCTATCGAAGCTGTACTTTCCGGCAAAGCCGATCTGATATACGAGACTTATGCTGTGCTGACTAGCGCATTAAAACGGCAAAAAATATACGATATTCTGCCTTTTCTTTCAGCCAAAGATAATGAACTGACGCAACTGCATTTTATGGCGAATGCACAAAACCCTATGTTAATTCAGTTACTCAATAAAGCGCTGAATAGCACTTCTGTAGAAGAAAGAAAAGAGATTGAACTGCGGTGGTTTAGCGGGGTAGACAAAACAGAGCAAAATTCATTATCCCCTATTTTTTCAACTGAAGATATTTCCTGGATGCTGGATAATTCAAAGGTTCGTTTTGCGGGTGATCCCAATTGGCTGCCTTATGAAGCGATTGATGACAAGGGAGAATATGTTGGCATAGTTGCCGATTATCTTAAAAGAGTAGAGCAGCAAAGTTTGTTGAGGTTTGATTTAGAGCCTACATCAAGCTGGCAGGAAACACTGGCCCTCTCAAAGCGTAATCAGGTCGATGTCATTTCGGGGGATATAGATGATGCTGTACTGGCGAAAAATTACCGTCCGATATCCGCTTATTTTTCCAACCCCATTGTGATTCTAATGCCAAAGCAAGCAAGTTTCATCAATCACCTGAACGAATTACGTGGGCAAAAAATCGCGGTCATTAAAGGCTATGGCTATACACACAAGCTTAAAGCGCATTATCCGAACCTGAATTTTCTTGAGGTAGACAATGCCGAAAGTGCAATGCAGGGCGTTGAGCAAGGCCTATATGATGCTGCTTTAATGTCGCTCGCCAAAGCTCGGTATTTACTGATTCAGGCTGATTTTTTAAATGTTAAAGTAGTCGGTAAAACCGATATTGAAATGCAGGTGACGCTGTTTGTGACTAAGTCCAAACCTGTATTGCACCATTTATTAGATCAGTTAATGCAAACTATCGCAAAGCAACAGGGAGCTGAGATATTAAATAACTGGACTCAAATTACTTTGCTTGAAAAAACAGACTATAACTTGATTGCCAAAGTCATTATAGCCGCCGTAACTATATTGCTCTTTATTATATTCTGGAATCTTAAACTGAAAAAGGAAGTCACACGACGAGAAGAAACCGAACGTTTATTAGCCTTGGAAAAAGAAAATTTTCAAGCATTATTTGAACAAGCGGCAGATGCTCATATTCTGCTAAAGGATGACAGAATCATCGCGACGAATAATGCTTGCCTGATTTTATTAGGAGCGCGCCATAAATCTGAAATTATCAATACCAGTTTATTGGAATGGTCGCCCAGTTTTCAGCACGGACACCACAGCAGTTTTAAAAAATTAAATTCCGCGCTTAAGCTTGCTAAAGAAAGTGGTGGCAATCGCTTTGACTGGCAATGTTTACCGGTTACCGGTGGGCTTTTTTGGGTCGATATTGTTGCTGTACCGATAAAATACCAAGGTGATCCCTGCCTTTATTTAACCTTACGCGATAAAACGGAACAAAAGCGTTTAGAGTCCCGTTTAAAAGATAATCAAGCGCAGTTGGAGCTGCTGATCAACAATCTACCTCTGAGTGTGATGGTAACAGATGAAGCGGGTGACATTTTATTAGCCAATCAAGCCGTATTAAACGAATATCGGCTAACGCTGGCACAAGCCAGACAACTTAATATAAAAGATTATTTTCACGATCCAGAAGATAGGACGGTTTTGATTCAAGACATCAGTGAAGGCAAAGCCGTTAATCAAAGAATCGTTCAGATGAAAAAGCCAGGTGGCGGGCTTAAATCTATGATGGTTTCAATTATTCCGATTAAATATGCCAATCAGAATGCCATGCTCAGTATCGCCGTTGATATGAGTGAGCGAATTGAGATGGAAACTCAGTTAACTCAGGCTAAAGAGTTGGCTGAATCTGCTAATAAAGCCAAGTCTGAATTTCTGGCGAATATGAGCCATGAAATTCGAACTCCGATGAATGCCATTATTGGTTTTACTGAATTGCTTAGTGCCCAGGTCTCAGATGAAAAATTAAAGTCGTTTATTCATATTATCCAGTCTGCCGGGAATACATTGCTAATGTTGATTAATGATATTCTGGACTTATCTAAAATCGAATCCGGCAAACTGACAATTGAAAACCGGGCAAATAATATTCGCGAAATATGCAGTGAAGTGAAAAGTGTGTTTTTGATGAAAGCCCAGCAAAAAGATCTGGCATTTGACGTAATTGTGGATGATAACCTGCCGGACGCTATTTTGATTGATGCGACTCGACTGCGGCAAATCTTATTTAACTTAATCGGTAACGCGGTTAAATTCACCGAACAGGGCAGTGTTCAGGTTGAAGTGAAAGCGATTAATATTGATGAGCATTTAAGTAAAATTGATGTACAGATTGAAGTGCAGGATACAGGCATAGGCATACCTGCCGAGCAACAAAGCAGAATATTCGATAAATTTGAGCAGCAAACTGGTCAGGACATTAAAAAATTTGGTGGCACAGGGCTAGGTTTATCTATTACCAAACGTTTGGTTGAAATGATGGGCGGTGAGATCAGAGTAAAAAGTGAGCCGACGAGCGGTTCCTGTTTTACTGTTTTGCTTAAACATTTGGATATAGCGGCCATTAAAGCAGATAAAACCCTTAAAGCTTCACTCGACTTTAACCCGGATTTGATAGAATTTGAGCCTGCCAGTATTTTGGTTGTGGATGACATTGAAAATAACCGAGCTTTACTGAGAAATAATTTTGCCGATTCGAAGTTGACTGTTTATGAAGCCCAAAACGGGCAAGAAGCGCTGGATGTTTGTCAGCAGAAAATGATTGATTTAGTGATAATGGACATTCGAATGCCTGTGATGGATGGCTATCAGGCAGCGGAGAGGTTAAAGTCTAGCTATCCTAAGTTACCTGTTATCGCTTTGACCGCATCTGTTATGCAGGATGAGTATGAGCAAACAAAACAGCAATTTTTTGATAATTACCTGCGTAAACCCGTTTTACGCACTGACTTAATTTCAACACTGACGCAATTTTTACGGTTTCATACCAACAAACAGGTAAAATCAGAGCCGTCACTATCCTCAATGGCCAGCCTTACCGAACCTGAGTTGGCGGCGCTGCAAAAGACTCTGACCCCGGATATTTTAGAAATCTTTCAAAAGGCAAAACAAAATAATCAGGTAAACGAAATTAAAACGTTCGCCAAATTGTTAGCCGAAGTGGCACATCAGAATCATAATGCACTATTAGATAAATATTCAGCGCAGCTATTAAGCAAAGTCGATAGCTTTGATATCGCCGGTATGAGTTATCTGCTGAATCAGTTTGGTTTACTGGTTGAAGAAATGAATATCGAACGGGTTTGAATAACGAATCAAAAATTAATCATTAAGGCAGAATGTGCACCTTAATGATTAATTAGTCTGAGTTTAATGGCAATTTACGACTAAAATGTCTTTGTTAGTGGTCAGCAATGATTGTGCTAACTTTTCTACTTCTACTTTATCAAAAATTGATTTGGTAGAAATAGTCACTACCCCCTGATTTTTTTGGATTTCAATACCAATATCAAGCAATTTTTCGGTTGATAATTTTTTCATTCCCTGTGGTACATTTGCGCCTTCTGTATAGGCGGCAAGTTGGATTTTTCTACAATATTGACCGCTTTCCTCGATTTTCTCTTGTATCGAACTTTCGCCAACAATTTCTGTCTGTCTACTAAAATTGGGTTCTGCAAAGGTTGGCATTGCTAGACAAGCGAATATTAAAATTGAGAGTTTTCTCATAGCGTTACCCTGCTAGTGTGCTGAATAGTTGTAAAATCGGCCTGAAGTCGGTCCTGAAAATGCTTGATCGGTAACAAAGTAAGGGATAAAGCCTTTAGATGCCGATAGAACCTGGTTTGAATTAAGGTCAATTATTCTGGCATTGATAACCAGCCCATTTTGGTGCCAAACCATAGTGCCTGATAATACATGGTCTATGCCTTGTACATCTCTCAACTCCTTTGCTTTTCGACTAAATACAAAATCACCAGCTGATGTAACTTTAATGAAGCCTGTGGTTTTAAAATCAACAACAGGCAGTCCAAGTTGTCTGATTTCTGTAATAAACTCTTCTGAAATCTGGTTTCCTGCCAAGTTACTTTTTTGTAATGACTCATCCAAATTTACAAATGAAGTAACGGCTATGTTTCTCAGGCGGTATGGTTGTAGGTTATCTACTAGTTCACGAGCCATTCGGGAAATATAATTGGTCAGTAGCTGATGATTTGCATAAGGCATTTGTGGTCCGGCTTGCCAGACAGATGCATGTCCAGGTTGTGTTGCACTTGCATGCACATGGGCTGCATCTTCATTAATGACTACAGGTCGGCGAGGGTGGCAATCTGCTTTTCCGCCTTCATGGTCAAAAATGCCCATTTCGCAGTCATTAATTTTAGAATCTGTGATGGTCATAGTGGTACAAGCAGTAAGAGAGCTGAGTCCTAGCGCTGTGAACAGCATTGCGATTTTAGATTTCATAAATCATTTCCTTAAATAAAATTAGATGCGCTTCTAAACTATCGGCTCTATTAATTTTTAATTCATAAGAAAAATTCTTAGATACAAATATGAGGGGATATAGTTTTTATTACCCAAAATGCAGGTATAATAACTGACTGGTAGTACCACTTTTGAAGGTTATTAATTCGTGGTGCTTAGACCGTTAGGAGAGCATCTACGTTAACAAGGATTGACTTATAGTCCCTATGAATGTCGCAGTTATTCATCAGCACCAGTTAATACTAGATAGTTTTATTAAGCTTATTGAAATTGAAGGGTGGCGAGTTATTGCCGGTTTTATTCAATTTCAGGATGCGATCGAGCAATTGAAAGCACCAGAAATCGATATTGTTATTTTATCTCTTCAGGGATCTGGCGATACTGCTACAGAGCAGATTGCACAATTAAAAAAGGTATTGCCAGGCCGCCCAATCTTAGTCATTAGCCCATTTTGCTCTCAAGCTTATGTCAATTCAGCCATACAAGCCGGAGCTTCAGGCTACCTCTCAAAAAATATATCAGCGGATATTTTAATTGAAGCCATCAGTGAACTCTTGAACGGGGAGTTGTATATTAACCTGTCCGGGAGTCGGGTGAGTGAACAAAGCCTTGGTTGCCGTCCCCTTATACTTGAATGTTTAACCGGCCGTGAATTTGAAATATTCCTAAGTTTTGCTAAGGGATTGAATCCTAAACAAGTTGCGATTGAATTAAATATTATGCCTAAAACAGCACATGTTCACAGGGCCAATATCATGAAGAAGCTTCAGGTGCGCAGTCAGTTTGCTTTACTCAAAATTGCAATGGATTGCGGATTGATTAGCAGTCACGATATTGCAGTCTAAGCTTTAGCTCTCTATTAAGTTTCGATTGAAGCTTATTCCCTCACTGAACTAAGCCTACAATATATGTTGCTCCGCTTATTTTTACACCGAGCCCTGCAGAAAATTTGCCAATCTAAGCTCGCTTTCTGTTGAGTTATCGCTAAAATACGCGCTTTTAATGAAGTAAGTCGTTTTTATATGTCTAAGAATAAATCAAACGCGATTGATTATTTAACGCTAGCGCCTATGGAAGGTGTGGTTGATCATATGATGCGGGATTTATTGACTCGGGCTGGCGGTTTTGATCTTTGTGTGACTGAGTTTTTGCGTGTGACAGATGCGTTATTGCCAAAACGTTCGTTTTATCGGTTATGTCCCGAGCTTGAACAAGGTGCCAAAACACCTTGTGGCACTCAGGTGCGAATTCAGCTTCTGGGTAATCATGCTGAATTATTGGCAGAAAATGCAGCCAGAGCAATTGAGCTGGGTTCACACGGAATCGATGTCAATTTTGGTTGTCCGGCTAAAACGGTTAATAAATCAAAAGGCGGCGCAATTTTATTAAAAGAGCCGGATACCATTTATCGGGTAATGCATGCTATTCGTCGGGCGGTACCTAAATCACACACCGTCAGCGCTAAAATTCGATTAGGGTTTGATGATACTGAACGGTTTCATGATAATGTCAGAGCGATTCAGGCCGCAGGCGTTAATGAGCTAGCGATACATGCCAGAACTAAAAAGCATGGTTATCGCCCGCCAGCTTACTGGCATGAAATAAAATCACTCGAGTCTTTTTGCACCATGCCGATCACCGCAAACGGAGAGATTTGGAATGCCGAAGATGCAAACGCCTGCATGCTGGCATCCAATACGAATCGTTTAATGCTCGGGCGAGGCGCTTTAGCGGTTCCTAATTTATCAGCCGTTATTCGCCATCAGGCCCGGCCTATGCCCTGGAGTGAGGTGCTTGAATTGTTGCAACAGTATGCAGACTTTAACATTAAAGGCGATAACGGGCTTTATTACCCGAACCGGGTAAAGCAGTGGCTGACTTACCTTAAACTGGCTTATCCGCAAGCGTTAAGTTTATTTTCTGATATTAAAACCCTGAAAACAAAAGCTGAGATACTGCCCTTTTTACAAGCTGAGTAAAAAGGGCAGCAAACCCTGATTATATTTTGGCTAAATCGGCGTTGTGCTCGAACTCTGAAATCAGGTTTAAGCTTTCTTTTGCAAAGCCGGCACCTATCTCCTTGTGGTAATTAAATACGGTATCCGCCCCTGCTTTTATCAGCAGTTCGCCTTCATCCGCATATTGTGAAATAGCCGCAATTCTGCCTGTATAATGGCAGAGTTTAAGCTGTGCAATAACGTTTTTCATATCCGCCAATGAAGGCAAAGCTATCATCACCAGTTTAACCTGGCTTAGGTTAACCTGTTGCCAGAATTCGATATCTTCAGCATCGGCTAGTGCCACATTACGATTAAATATTTTATGTTTATCGATACGGTCTGAATCCGCATCTATTCCCCAGACTTTATCGCCAATTTGATTGGCTAGTGCATCATAACTACCGCTACCGACCCGGCCCATTCCAACAACCAGTATTTCGGCTGTTGTTGGCATGTTGGGGCAGGTATTATTCACTGTATCTTCGCTTTCGAATTTGAGCAGTTTGTCTTTATAGCGGCTGAAATATAAGTGGGCATGTTTAAATACAAAGCTACTGATAACAAAGGAAATAGTGACAGATATTGCAATGGCAACCAGCCATTCCGGGTTCAACCAGGCTTTATCGACACAAATTTTTGCAACAATTAAACCAAACTCACTGAAATTCATCAGTGCCATGCCGGTTAAAAAGCTGGTTCTGGCTCTGAGTTTTAATTTAGCGAGAATAAAAAAGAAAATGGCAAATTTAACCGGGATCAATAAAGTAAGTGCTAGGGCCAGACTCAGTGTTTCCACTGTTGGCAACGCAGTAAACCCAATGGATAAGAAAAAACCAATTAAAAACAGGTCTTTAAAATGCATTAAAGATTTATAAAGCTCGTTTGATTTGGCATTTGAGCTTAATAACATGCCGACCAGTAAAGCGCCTAAATCCCCTTTCAAATTAAAAGCGTAAAAAAGTTCATAACCACCAAAGGCTAAACAAAAACCGACCAAAGGTAATAATTCACCGTGACCGGATTTTTCCAGCAATCGGCCAATATAAGGTTTGAGTGGAATTAATAAAAACAGGCTCAAAGCCCAGATGCTAGGCAGAGTACCAAGTGCTGCAACTAAAAAGACCACAGCTGCAAAATCCTGAATAACCAGAATACCGATTGAAACTTTACCATGGCGCGTTTTCAGTTCACCGGTTTCTTCAAGAATTTTGGCCACACATACAGTGCTGGAAAAGCTAAGCGCAAAACCGATAAAAGCAGCTGTTTGCCAGTCTACTTTAAATAGTTGAATTGAGGTTATCACGCCAACCAGGCAGGTGCCGGCTGCTACTAAAGCCGTGACAACACACATAGGAATAATAGAGCCGCCCAGTACAACCGAGTCGGTAATGTCTTTTATTCTGACTTTAAGTCCAATCGTGAACAATAAAAGGGTAATACCCAGGTTGGCAAAAGTCTCAAGGTTGGCAATTGGAGTCATGCCATAAGCATTCATTGCAAAGCCTGCTATTAAATACCCTATCATGGGGGGGAGGCCAAATTGCTTAAGAACAAAACCAAAAATAAAGGTGATAAGTATCCAGTAAAAATCCATTCAATGCAGTGCTTATAAAGTTATTGTAAAGCTATCTTAAATCAGTCAAACGGATAAAACAAAGGCTGTCAGATTTTTTGCAATAAATACATGCGTTAGATCAAGACTGCTTAGTATGAAGTGTGTTTATTAAGCGAGTTTGCTGAGTTTATTAATGACAACGGAAGCCGCAAAAAAGCCAAAGCTGCCTGTTACCACTGTGCTTGCACCAAAACCTGTCGCACAGTCGAGCCGGGCAGGGCCATCCGTCTCAGGTTTTTGCAGGCAAACACCGCCGTTATCTGTAGGGTATTTTAATTGCTCAGTTGAATAGATTGCGTCTACTCCAAATTTGCGTTTTGGATTTTTAGAAAAGTTATGCTCGCGTCTGAGCTGGTTGCGCACTTTTGCTAAAAGTGGATCTTGGATTGTTTTGGCTAAGTCGCCTATTTTTATTTGGCTTGGATCCGTTTGTCCGCCGGCACCTCCAATTGTAATAATTTTAACCTTATTGCGTTTACACCAGGCAATCATTGCCGTTTTGGCTTTAACGTTATCCGTCGCATCAACAACATAATCGAGATCTGTACTCAATAATTCACGCACATTATCAGGTGTAACAAAGTCTTCTATTTCATTAACGATGCAATCTGGATTAATCGATTTTACACGATTTGCCATGGCTTCAACTTTAGACTGACCATATTGACCGCTAATCGCATGGATCTGTCTGTTGGTATTGGATACACAAATATCGTCTAAATCGAACAAAGATAATTGGCCAATTGCGGTTCGAGCTAGGGCTTCAACTATCCAAGTGCCAACTCCGCCAATGCCAACAACCGCAACATGAGCTTGATTCAGTTGTTTTACGCCTTGCTGGCCATATAAACGTTTACTGCCATTAAAGCGGTTGTCAAAAGAATCTGAGCGCATTGGATACCTTAGTCTGTTATTGAGAAAAGCGGTATTATACCTAAGCCCGTATCCGAATCCTAGCAAGTCGAATGACTTGAGATTATATCTTTGACTTGCTAACTTGGCGCCCCGGTTACCTGAATACAACTTAAGGATTAAAATGGAAATTAATTTCAGTGAATTAAGCCCGGCTCAGGCTTATTTTGTAATGACTCAAAGCATAATTCCCAGACCAATTGCATGGGTATTGTCTGAAAATCAAAACCAGACTTTTAATCTGGCACCTTATTCGTTTTTTAACGCAATAAGTTCAGATCCGCCACTGTTAATGTTCAGTGCAGGGAAACGAAGTGAAGGTACAGATAAAGATTCTTTAACCAATATTCAGCGAAGTGGCCAATGTGTGATACATATTGCGACAGCCGAACAAATTAATCAGGTGCATCAAACGGGTACCGCCTTACCACCCGAGCAGTCTGAAATTGATGAATATAATATAGAGCTTACTAAATTTGACGGTTTTGCTTTACCCAGAGTGAAACAAGCACCGATTGCTTTTGGCTGTGAATTTTATAAGGTTGATGAAATTGGCAATAAACCCATGTCATTGGTTTTTGTTGAAATAAAACAAGCTTATATAGATGACGCAGTTGCAAGCTGGGTGAAAGAGGGCAGATTAAAAATTGATAGCCAGCAACTAAATCCATTAGCTCGTTTGGGCGGACTGGAGTATTCGTCTGTTGGTGAGGTATTACAGCCGGATTAGGATTTGTTTGTGATTTAAGCGATCAGAAGAAACCTGTCATTAGGCAAAACACTAATTAATTTAGATTAACCATTTAAATTAATGACGCATACGTCTAAAATGCGCGCAATTTAAGAAAACAGGTTTGAATAAAATGACTAAAATTGGCATTTTTGGCAGTAATGGCCGTATGGGACGTGCATTAATTGAAGCATGTAAACTGAACGAAGAAGTTGAGTTAACCCAAGCAATTGTGCGTGAATCATCTGCATTTTTAGGGATGGACGTAGGCGAAATTGCGGGTATAGGTAAATTAAGTTTAGCAACGACTAGCTTAAATCAGCAGGCTGAATTGGCTGATGTCTATATCGATTTTACATTGCCTGATGCCAGTGTAGAAAACATTAAATGGTGCGTTGCCAATAAAAAACCGATTGTCATTGGCACTACCGGCTTTAGCAAAGAGCAGTTAGCCTTGATTGATGAAGCTGGCAAGCAAATTCCGGTAGTTTTTGCTGCTAATATGAGTGTTGGTGTGAATTTATTGTTTAAGTTGCTTGAAACTACCGCAAAAGTCATGGGTGACTATACGGATATTGAAATTTGGGAAGCGCACCACAGACATAAAAAAGATGCTCCATCGGGCACAGCATTAGCACTAGGACAGGTAATCGCAGATACCTTAAAGCGTGATTTAGACGAATGTGCAATTTATGGTCGGGAAGGTAATACTGGCGAGCGTGATCCGAATACGATAGGGTTTGCAACAATCAGAGCTGGCGACATCGTTGGCGAACATACTGCAATGTTTGCCGATATTGGTGAACGAATTGAAATAACGCATAAAGCATCGAGCCGTTTAACCTTTGCAAAGGGCGCTGTGCGGGCAGCCCACTGGCTTGCCGGTAAACCGGTTGCTAAATATGATATGCAAGATGTTTTAGGGCTTAAAGACTAAAACTCATGTAGAGTAGTTTTTAATCTATGAATAATAAATCCCGGAAACCGTTAAAAGGCTCCGGGATTTTTTATACCTGTTAGACTTAGATTTTAATTTATTGTTTTATAAGGTTAATTTTATCTAAAAAAGGTTATTTTTAGATAAACAACCCTGTTATGTAAGTTTTAATCAAAAGTGTCTGTTTTATCTGTTTTAGCTAATTTTTAATGATAAAGCATTATTTCACTCAGTTTTACAATTTTTATTAGCTAATTTCAGTTAAATCATCTAGAATAGACAAGATTTATCTACGCGATTTTAAAATCGCATTCGCAGAATTCTGAAAACGGGCAGCTGTTTAAATATAGCACCCGTTTTTTAATGTTCAGGAGGTCGTTTTGGCTGAAACCGCCTTGTTAGTACTTGAAGATGGTACTGTATTCAAGGGCACTTCGATTGGTGCTGAGGGGATGTCAGTTGGTGAAGTTGTATTTAACACTTCAATGACTGGTTATCAGGAAATTTTGACTGATCCATCATATGCGGAGCAAATTGTTACTTTAACATACCCGCATATTGGAAACACAGGCACAAACTCTGAAGACGAAGAGTCTGCTCATATTTGGGCAAAAGGGTTAGTGATCCGTGATTTACCATTGCTTGCGTCAAATTTTCGTAATCAACAAAGTTTATCTGACTATTTAAAAGCGCGTAACATAGTTGCGATCGCTGATATTGATACTCGTAAATTAACACGTATCTTGAGAGAAAAAGGAGCTCAGGACGGTTGTTTGATTACAGGTGATGATGCTGAAAAAGCACTTGAGCAAGCAAAAGCTTTCCCTGGATTAAAAGGCATGGATTTAGCCAAAGAAGTCACAACACAAGAAACTTATCAGTGGACTGAAGGCAGTTGGGCTTTAGGTCAGGATGCATATGCAAAACCTGCGGATAAGCCGTTTAAAGTGGTTGCTTATGACTTTGGTGTTAAACGTAATATTTTACGGATGTTGGTTGACCGTGGTTGTGATTTAACGGTAGTGCCTGCAAAAACACCTGCAAGTGAAGTGCTTGCAATGAACCCGGATGGAATCTTTTTATCGAATGGTCCTGGCGATCCAGAACCCTGTGATTACGCGATTGCAGCCATAAAAGAAATTCTTGAAACAAATATCCCGGTATTTGGTATTTGCTTAGGCCATCAGTTATTAGCCTTAGCCAGTGGTGCACAAACGGTTAAAATGAAATTTGGTCATCATGGTGCAAACCATCCAGTGCAGGATTTAGAGTCTAAAGTGGTTATGATTACCAGCCAAAACCACGGTTTTGCGGTTGATGAAACCAGTTTGCCTGCTAATTTAAAGGCGACTCATAAATCATTATTTGATGGATCACTGCAAGGCATTCATCGCACAGATAAACCTGCATTTAGTTTCCAGGGGCACCCAGAGGCTAGCCCGGGTCCACATGAAGCCGCAGATTTATTTGATCACTTTATCGAGCTGATTAAACAAGCTAAATAAACGAGCCAGACAGAGATACGACAGATGCCAAAACGTACTGATTTAAAAAGCATTTTGATTCTGGGCGCTGGACCGATTGTGATTGGTCAGGCCTGCGAATTCGACTACTCAGGCACACAGGCCTGTAAAGCGTTAAGAGAAGAAGGTTATCGAGTTATCTTAGTTAACTCTAACCCTGCAACGATTATGACTGACCCGGAAATGGCTGATGCGACTTATATCGAGCCAATTCACTGGGAAGTGGTTGCTAAAATTATTGAAGAAGAACGTCCGGATGCCGTTTTACCAACTATGGGTGGTCAAACCGCATTAAACTGTGCTCTGGATTTAGATAAGCATGGTGTACTGGAGAAATTCGGTTGTGAGCTGATTGGCGCAACGGCTGATGCCATTGATAAAGCGGAAGATAGAAACCGTTTTGACAAAGCAATGAAAGCGATCGGCTTAGAAACGCCTCGTGCTGAAATTGCTCACAGCATGGATGAAGCGCATGACGTATTATCACGCATTGGTTTCCCGTGTATTATCCGTCCATCATTTACTATGGGTGGTTCAGGCGGCGGTATCGCTTACAACGTTGAAGAATTTGAAGAAATTTGTACCCGTGGTTTAGATTTATCACCAACGAACGAGTTATTGATTGATGAATCATTAATCGGTTGGAAAGAGTATGAAATGGAAGTGGTTCGCGATAAAAACGATAATTGTATTATTGTTTGTGCGATTGAAAACTTCGACCCTATGGGGGTTCATACCGGTGACTCCATTACAGTTGCACCAGCGCAAACGCTAACCGATAAAGAATACCAAATCATGCGTAACGCTTCTATGGCGGTTTTACGTGAGATTGGTGTTGAAACTGGCGGCTCAAACGTTCAGTTTGGTATTAATCCGGACAATGGTCGTATGGTGATCATTGAGATGAACCCGCGTGTATCCCGTTCATCTGCATTAGCGTCTAAAGCAACAGGTTTCCCGATTGCAAAAATCGCCGCTAAATTGGCCGTAGGTTACACCTTAGATGAATTAGATAACGACATTACAAACGGTAAAACACCAGCGTCGTTTGAACCATCAATTGACTATGTTGTGACTAAGATTCCACGTTTCAACTTTGAAAAATTTGCGGGTGCAAACGACCGGTTAACCACACAGATGAAATCTGTTGGTGAGGTAATGGCAATTGGTCGTAACCAGCAAGAATCAATGCAAAAAGCATTACGCGGATTGGAAATTGGTGTTTCGGGTTTTGACCCAATTATTGACATTAATGAGCCAGAAGCGAATGCGAAAATTCGTCACGAATTAAAAGAGCCGGGTGCAGAGCGAATTTGGTATATTGCCGATGCTTTCCGTGCTGGCTGGTCAATCGACGAAATTTTTGCGATTACCAAAATTGATCTTTGGTTCCTGGTTCAAATCGAAGATATTATTAAATCTGAAAAGCTGATTTCTGAGAAAGGTCTTGCAGGTTTAAATAAAGAGTTCTTATCATCACTTAAACGCAAAGGTTTTGCGGACAAGCGTATCTCAGACCTAATCGGGGTTGCTGAAGGTGAAGTTCGTAAGAAGCGTCAGCAACTCAAAATCTTCCCGGTTTACAAACGTGTCGATACTTGTGCGGCAGAATTCTCAACTTCAACAGCCTACATGTACTCTTCGTATGATGATGAGTGTGAAGCTCAGGTCAGTGATAAAGATAAAATCATCGTACTAGGTGGTGGACCTAACCGTATCGGTCAGGGTATCGAGTTTGATTACTGTTGTGTACATGCTTCTATGGCATTGCGTGAAGACGGTTATGAAACCATCATGGTTAACTGTAACCCGGAAACGGTTTCTACCGATTATGATACGTCTGACAGACTTTATTTTGAGCCAGTTACATTAGAAGATGTATTAGAGATTGTTCGTATTGAAAAACCAAAAGGTGTCATTGTTCAGTACGGTGGTCAGACTCCGCTTAAATTAGCGCGAGCTTTGGAAGCTGCAGGTGTACCTGTTATCGGTACGTCACCGGATGCCATTGACCGTGCTGAAGACCGTGAACGTTTCCAACAAGCTGTCGATCGTTTAGGTTTAAAACAACCTGAAAATGCGACTGTTAAAACCATGGAAGAAGCTTTAATTAAAGCTAAAGATATTGGTTTCCCTCTGGTTGTTCGTCCATCTTATGTATTAGGTGGTCGCGCGATGGAAATTGTTTACGATGTGAACGATTTAAAACGTTACCTGAACGAAGCGGTAGAAGTATCTAACGATTCACCTGTTCTTCTGGATAGTTTCTTAGATGGTGCAATTGAGGTCGATATTGATGCTATCTGTGACGGCGAACAAGTTGTTATCGGTGGTATTATGGAGCACATCGAGCAAGCGGGTGTTCACTCTGGTGACTCAGCCTGTTCATTGCCTCCGTATTCACTCAGTCAGGAAATGCAGGACAAGCTGCGTGAACAGGTTAAAAACCTGGCGTTTGAATTAAACGTTATTGGTCTGATGAATACTCAGTTTGCGGTTAAAGATAATGAAGTCTATTTGATTGAAGTTAACCCGCGTGCAGCACGTACAGTACCATTTGTCTCTAAGGCAACCAGTATCCCGCTTGCAAAAGTAGCAGCGCGTGTTATGGTAGGTCAAAGCTTGGCTGAGCAAGGCATCACTAAAGAAGTGATTCCACCGTATTACTCAGTTAAAGAAGTGGTTATCCCATTTAATAAGTTCCCGGGTGTGGATCCGATTTTAGGTCCTGAAATGCGGTCTACCGGTGAAGTTATGGGTGTGGGCGATACGTTTGCTGAAGCTTTTGCTAAATCTTGTTTAGGTGCAGGCGAAACCGTACCTAAAAAAGGTCGAGTACTCATTTCTGTAAGAGAAAGCGACAAATCAAGAGTGATTGATTTAGCGACTCAATTGACCAAAATTGGTTATACCATAGATGCAACTAAAGGTACTGCAAAGTTATTAGAAGACGCAGGTATTGAAGTACGCGTTGTTAATAAAGTATCTGAAGGCCGTCCGCATATTGTTGACCGAATTAAAAACGGTGAGTATGACTATATTGTCAATACAACCGAAGGTCGACAGGCAATTACCGACTCAGTCTCAATTCGACGTGGTGCTTTACGTTATAAAGTTAACTATACAACAACTTTAAACGCAGCATTTGCGACTTGTATGGCGCACTCTGCAGATGATAGAAATACAGTTAACTCTGTTCAATCATTACATAAGCGAGTTGTCCTATGAGCCAGGTCCCAATGACAGTTCAGGGCGCAGAAGCGCTCCGGGCTGAGTTAAAAGAGTTAAAAACGGTTAAACGTCCGGAAATTATTGCTGCAATTGCTGATGCGCGTGAACACGGTGATTTAAAAGAAAATGCCGAATATCATGCAGCTCGTGAGCAGCAAGGATTTTGTGAAGGTCGTATTCAGGAAATTGAAGCTAAATTATCAAACGCTCAAATTATCGATGTCACTAAAATGCCAAAAACAGGTCGAGTTATTTTTGGTACCACAGTGACCATTGAAAATGTGGAAACGGGTGATGAGTCAACCTACCGGATTGTTGGGGATGACGAAGCGGACATTAAACAAAACCTGATTTCGGTTAACTCTCCGATTGCCCGAGCTATGATAGGCAAAGAGATTGATGAAGCTTTTGTTCTGGTTACACCGAGTGCAGAAGTGGAATATGAAATTATTAAAGTTGAGTATATTTAACTTTAATTCAGTGATAAAAAAGCCGACTTTTGTCGGCTTTTTTTATATATTTAAGCCGTGCTCAGACTCAAATTAAAATTATTTTTTAGGTAATTGAATCTTTTGCTCTTCACTTGGTCTGTATAAAACCAAAGTGTGGCCAATGATTTGTACCTGAAAAGCTTGAGTTTCACGGACTATTGCGTCTATGATGGCTTTTTTAAGGTCTCTTTCATCCGTTGGGATTTTGACTTTAATTAACTCATGATGGTTTAAAGCAGAATCGATTTCAGCAATAACCCCTTCAGTTAACCCATTGCCACCCAGTTGGACAACCGGTTTTAATGAATGGGCTAAGCCTTTAAGAAATTGTTTTTGTTTAGTAGATATGTTCATTATTTCACTTTTTTAATATGATGAAGCTTGAATTTATCTTATTTTAACGCCATCTACGTCTTATTACTAATTAAACCAAGTTAGAATTGTGCAGAAAAAGAAATCAGCCAGCAGTCAACGTTGGTTAAAAGAACATTTTGATGATCCGTATGTGCAAAAAGCCCAAAAGTTGGGTTTGCGCTCACGTGCGGTATTTAAGATCGAAGAAATCGATCAGAAAGATAAATTATTGCGTCCGGGCATGACGATTGTTGACTTAGGTGCAGCCCCTGGTGGCTGGTCTCAGTATGCAGTTGAAAAAGTCGGGATGGAAGGCGATGTAGTTGCTTGTGATATTTTAGAAATGGATCCGATTGCAGGGGTCGATTTTCTGCAGGGCGACTTCAGAGAAGAAGCCGTACTGGATGCGTTATTAGAACGTATTGGCGGTAAAACCGTAGATGTATTATTATCGGATATGGCGCCTAATATGAGTGGTAATGATACTGTTGATCAAACTCGATCTATGTATTTAGTAGAATTAGCATTTGATATGTGTCATCAGGTTTTAAAGAAAAATGGAAAGTTTGTAGTTAAAATTTTCCAAGGCGCTGGCTTTGATCAATATCTCAATGAAGTGCGTAATGCATTTAGCCAGGTAAAAATTCGTAAACCAGACTCTTCCCGTGGTCGCTCTCGGGAAGTATATATAGTAGCATCTGGTTACAAACATTAGGTTGATTAAGAGGTTAGTGTCTTGAGTGATATGGCAAAAAACTTAATTTTATGGGTCGTCATAGCGGTAGTTCTGATGGCTGTATTTCAAAGTTTTTCACCCGGAGGCGGTGCGGAGCGCAAGCTAGAATATAGTGAGTTTGTAAAACAGGTTGATCAAGGCATGGTCAGTGAAGTCAAAATAGATCCGTCAACCGGAACTATTATTGGCACCAGACGTTCGGGCGAAAAGTTTGAAACTATTTTCCCAATGCGTGACGAAAAGATCCTGGACGAGTTATTAGCCAATAACGTTAAAGTAGAAGGGACAAAACCGGAAGAGCCTAGCATTCTGGGTACCATCTTCATTTCCTGGTTCCCGATGATTTTATTGATTGCAGTCTGGATTTTCTTTATGCGCCAAATGCAAGGCGGTGGCGGTAAAGGCGCTATGTCATTTGGTAAGAGTAAAGCGCGCTTAATGAGCGAAGACCAAATCAAAACCACTTTTGCTGACGTTGCAGGTTGTGATGAAGCTAAAGAAGATGTGGCAGAGTTAGTTGATTACTTACGTGATCCAAGCAAATTCCAGAAACTCGGTGGCAAAATACCAAAAGGTGTTTTAATGGTTGGTCCGCCGGGTACAGGTAAAACTTTGTTAGCCAAAGCCATAGCCGGTGAAGCTAAAGTACCTTTCTTTACTATTTCAGGTTCTGATTTTGTTGAAATGTTTGTAGGTGTAGGTGCATCACGTGTACGTGATATGTTTGACCAGGCGAAAAAGTCAGCTCCTTGTATTATCTTTATTGATGAAATTGATGCCGTTGGTCGCCAGCGTGGTGCAGGTTTAGGTGGCGGTCATGATGAACGTGAACAAACGCTTAACCAAATGCTGGTTGAAATGGATGGTTTTGAAGGTAATGAAGGCATCATAGTAATCGCGGCAACTAACCGTCCGGATGTATTAGATCCGGCATTATTAAGACCGGGTCGTTTTGACCGACAGGTTGTGGTTGGCCTGCCGGATGTACGTGGCCGCGAGCAAATTCTGAAAGTCCATATGCGTAAAGTTCCTTTAGGGGATGATGTTGAAGCGTCTATTATCGCACGTGGTACACCTGGGTTCTCTGGGGCAGATTTGGCAAATCTTGTAAACGAAGCGGCTTTATTTGCGGCACGTAATAACAAGCGCCTTGTCTCAATGGAAGAATTTGATAAAGCGAAAGATAAAATCATGATGGGCGCTGAGCGTAAGTCTATGGTGATGAGTGAGTCAGAAAAAGAAATGACTGCTTATCATGAAGCCGGACACGCGATTGTTGGCCGCTTAGTACCTGAGCATGATCCTGTTTATAAAGTCTCAATCATTCCACGGGGACGGGCTTTAGGTGTGACTATGTATTTACCTGAGCAAGACAGAGTCAGCCACAGTAAACAGCATCTTGAAAGCATGATATCTAGTTTATACGGTGGTCGTTTAGCCGAAGAAATTATTTATGGATCGGATAAGGTTACAACAGGTGCCTCTAACGATATTGAACGAGCAACTGAAATTGCACGTAAAATGGTTACTCAATGGGGTCTGTCCGAGAAATTAGGGCCTATTTTGTATGCGGACGAAGAAGGTGAAGTTTTCTTAGGGCGTAGTTCAGCTAAATCATCCAGCATGTCTGATGAAACTGCTAAGTTAATCGATGAAGAAGTTAAAGATTTACTCGACAGAAATTACACCAGAGCTGAAAAAATGTTGAATGATAACATTGATGTATTGCATGCAATGAAAGATGCATTAATGAAATATGAAACGATTGATGCGAAACAAATTGATGATTTGATGGCGCGAACAGAAGTTCGTGAACCTCAGGATTGGCACAAAGATAACAATCCCCCCACTGATTCGAACGGTTCTTCCGGCCAGTCAGCGAGTGAAAGTGAAGATAAATCAACACCTTCAAATACAGCCGCTGATGAGCCAAGTACTAAAGAAAATTAGATTAATGTTAAAGCCCCGACAAGGGGCTTTACTTTTATTACGTGTCTCAATAACTCCCGATTTTTCCCTGCAGATATGAAAATTAAAACCTTAATTGAACAATCTAGCCGTCCATTAGTAATGGGGATTGTAAATTTAACGCCGGACAGTTTTAGTGATGGCGGACAATTTAATCAGTTAGACTCAGCTCTTAATCAAGTTGAAAAAATGCTCGAAGCTGGCGTAGATATGATAGATCTGGGTGGTGAATCAACCCGACCAGGCGCCGAATATGTCGAAGCTGAAGAGGAGAGACGTCGCGTCATTCCTGCGATTAAAGCCATACGTAAGCATTTTGATGTTCCCATCTCTATTGATACCTATAAACCCGAGATCATGCAGGATGTGATTGAGCTGGGTGTAGAGATGATCAATGACATTCGCGCATTAGAAATGCCGGGCGCACTGGATGTATTGGCGCAATCTGACACTGAAGTTTGTTTAATGCACATGCAGGGGAATCCAGTAACCATGCAGCTTGCGCCCAAATACGACAATGTGATTGAAAATGTATTAGACTATTTGAACAATCGACTGCAGGTTTGTGAAAGTAAAGGCATTGATAAAAGCAGAATTATATTAGACCCAGGATTTGGGTTTGGTAAAACTGTTGAGCATAATTACCAACTTTTAGCCGAATTTAACAGGTTTAAGGCGCTTGGCTGCTCTTTGCTGGCCGGGCTTTCACGAAAATCTATGCTTGGCGCTGTCGTTGATAAAGCGCCTGCCGAACGAGTTGCAGCCAGTCTATCGGGTGCTGTGATTTGTGCATTAAATGGTGCTGATATTATTAGAGTTCATGACGTGGCACAGACGATTGATGCACTTAAAGTCGTAGAAGCTATGTTAAAGGAGAAAAAAAATAATGAGTAAACAATATTTTGGAACGGATGGTATTCGTGGCGAAGTCGGTAAAGGCTGTATTACCCCAGAATTTGTATTAAAACTGGGTTGGGCTGTAGGAAAAGTACTCTCCAGTCAGGGCAACCATAAGGTGCTAATTGGTAAAGATACACGTATTTCAGGCTATATGCTTGAATCTGCTTTAGAGTCTGGTTTGTCTGCAGCAGGTGTGAACATTGGTTTGCTCGGTCCTATGCCAACACCGGCAATTGCTTATTTAACCCGCACTTTCAGAGCGGATGCTGGCATTGTGATCAGTGCTTCCCACAACCCGTTTCAGGATAACGGTATTAAATTTTTCTCCAAATATGGCACTAAATTAGATGATGATCTGGAACTGGCCATTGAAGCCGAAATGAATAAACCCATGTCGATTGTCGAATCTGCATTATTAGGCAAAGCCAAGCGTATCGAAGATGCGGCCGGTCGTTATATTGAATTCTGTAAGAGCCGTTATCCATCTGACATGTCATTAAAAGGCCTAAAAATTGTGGTGGATTGCGCCAACGGTGCAACTTATCATATTGCACCTAATGTATTACGTGAACTGGGCGCTCATGTTGTTGAGTTAGGCTGTTCACCGGACGGTTTAAATATCAATAAAAACTGCGGCGCAACCGATCTGGATGCATTACAAAAACGCGTCCTGGCTGAAGGTGCTGATTTAGGGTTTGCACAAGATGGAGATGGCGATCGCCTGATGATGGTTGATCACAAAGGCAATGTTATTGATGGCGATCAGCTTGTTTTCATTATCGCCCGAGATGCACTCCGTCGCGGTGAGATGCATGGTGGTGTTGTTGGTACTGTAATGAGCAATCTGGGGATGGAAATCGGCATTAAGCGTTTAGGAATTCCTTTCGCCCGCAGTAAAGTAGGTGATAGATATGTACTTGAAGTACTCAAACAAAATGGCTGGTTTATCGGTGGCGAGAGCTCAGGTCATATATTAAATCTGCATTACACAACAACCGGTGATGGTATTATTTCGGGTTTGCAGGTACTCAGAGCGATGCAAAACTCTCAGATGTCTTTGTATGAGCTTGCACAAGGAATGGACAAATATCCGCAAAAACTCATTAATGTCAGATATCAGGCTGGTCAGGAGCCATTAGAAACTGAACTGGTAAAGCAAGCCGTTGCCGATGTTGAAACTAAATTAGGCGATACCGGTCGCGTATTAATGAGAAAATCTGGAACCGAACCTGTTATTCGAGTGATGGTTGAAGGGCAAAATGCTTCTGATGTGGACAAATTTGCTCAGGAAATCGCAGATGCAGTGAAACAAGCTGTTAATTAAGTAATTTTTTTGCTTGTAACAGAGGGCGATGATAGTTACAATCACGCCCGCTTGTAAACGGAGTCGTTAATGACAAAAAGAATGCCCGTTGTAGCAGCAAATTGGAAAATGAACGGAAGCCGTGAATTAGTCAATGATATATTGCTACAGATTAAACAATCTGGTGTTTGTCAGGACATCGAAGTTGTAATTAGTCCGCCTGCTACTCTGTATAGTTATTTTGACGAGCAAAGAAAGAAACAGGATTTAGATCATGTTTTTTTAGCCGCTCAAAATATCAATGAGTTAGATAGTGGCGCTTTAACTGGCGAAATATCTGTTGGCCTCGCGAAAGAAAGCGGTTGTCAGTGGGTTATTTGTGGTCACTCTGAACGAAGATCTTTATTTAAAGAAACCTCTAAAGTGACTGCGAAAAAATTTATGAAAGCGTTAAACGCTGGCCTGAAGCCTATTTTGTGCGTGGGTGAAACCACCGAAGAAAAAGAAACGGGTAAAACATTTAGCCGTTTAACAGCTCAAATAGAAGCTGTGATGCATTTAGGTGGTAAACAAGCATTTAAAGACTGTTTAATTGCTTACGAACCAATTTGGGCGGTCGGAACCGGAGAAGCTGCTTCACCGGAGTTAGCGCAAGAAATACACAGGTTTATTCGAGGCATGATAGCGTCTATTTGCCCTGAAACCGCAAAAAGTGTCAGAATATTATATGGTGGCAGTGTTAAACCTGAAAACGCTGCGGCTTTATTTAGTCAACCAGATATCGATGGTGGCTTGATTGGCGGTGCTGGTTTAGTACCGGAACAGTTTATAAAAATATGTCAGATGGCATAGGTGATTTAAATGTTTGAAGTATTAATTGTTGTTTACATTATAGTAGCGGTTGCTTTGATTGGTTTTATATTAATCCAGCAAAGTAAAGGCGCAGATATGGGTGCATCATTTGGTTCTGGTGGTTCAGGAACTGTATTTGGTTCTTCTGGTGCCGGTAATTTTTTAACCAAAACAACAACTGTTCTGGCTGCTGTGTTTTTTGTTTTATGCATAGTTTTAGGTAGCGTAACAGCTAAACAAAAAGATGAAGGTCAAAACTGGAGTGATTTAGAAGCACCAGCTGCTGAAACTGTCGCACCTGCATCTGAAGATATTCCTGCAGCTGAGCAAACGCCTACAGAAATCCCACAATAATATTTTGAAGATCTGATTAGCCGTGGTGGTGGAATTGGTAGACACGCCATCTTGAGGGGGTGGTGAGCATAGCTCGTGCGGGTTCAAGTCCCGCCCACGGCACCAAACTTCAAAATTAAAGATATTGAGTAATAAATATCTTTTCTAAGTCCGCATTGAGTTTGAATTTATCAAGCATCAACATTATAATACTGGCCAATTATTTGGGCGTCAGAGATTGATGAAGCTCAATGCGCTAAGTTTCTAAACGTTTTATTTTATTCGTTAGTTTTAAAACGAGGCTTAGGCGGACAGTTAATCAGCTGTATAAATATAGATAAAGTATTATCGCGGGATGGAGCAGTCTGGTAGCTCGTCGGGCTCATAACCCGAAGGTCGTTGGTTCAAATCCAGCTCCCGCAACCAAATAAAATATCTTAGTTAAGATATAAATTAAGGCTGGCTTGTTGGGCTCAGTGCTTAATAAAATGCGAAGGTCGTTGGTTCAAATCCAGCTCCCGCAACCAAATTAAATATCTTAGTTAAGATATAAATTAAGGCTGGCTTGTCGGGCTCAGCGCTTAATAAAATGCGAAGGGCGTTTTGTTTGTTTAAATCCAGCTCCCGCAACCAATTTTTCGGGATTGAATTATTGGTAAGTGTTAAAGTATTAGTTAACACTTAAATTGTTTTGAGTATTGTTTTAGACTTTAGCTCAAAACAGTCAACCGGTTTTATTATTTGAGAAGCCCCGGTCGCAAGTCGGGGCTTTTTATTTTGTATTTTGAAAATTTCGAGGTTAGCTTGGCGAAACAAGAATTTCAACTTGAGTCTATTATTGCAAAAGCAGTTGAGGTAACTGGCTTTGAACTGTGGGGCGTTGAATTTGTACGTGCTGGTAAGCACTCTATTTTACGTGTTTACATTGATCACCCGGACGGTATTACTGTTGATCACTGTGCTGAGGTCAGCCGACAAGTCAGCGCAATTTTAGATGTTGAAGATCCTATTTCAAATGAATATACACTTGAAGTCTCTTCGCCGGGTTTAGATCGCTTATTGTTCAAAATTGAGCACTATGCTGCTTATGAAAATCATAAAGTAGATTTAAAAACCAAGATGCCTATTAATGGCAGACGTAAATTTAAAGGGTTATTGAAAGGCATTGAAGATGATTCAGTTGTGATTGAAGTTGATCGCGAAGAATATGCCATTCCAATAAAGAATATTGACAAAGCACAAGTGGTTCCCCAATTTTAATGGAATCTAATTAACGAGGCTGAATAATGAATAAAGAGATCTTGTTAGTAGCGGAAGCTGTATCAAATGAAAAAGCGGTTCCTCGTGAGAAAATTTTTCAGGCGTTGGAATCTGCTCTCGCAATGGCAACTAAGAAAAAATACGAAGGCGATATTGAAGTTCGTGTCAGTATCGACCGCAAAACCGGTGATTTTGAAACATTTCGTCGCTGGAAAATAGTGACTGAAGACGGCACTGGTTTAGAAAACCCATTTTCTGAAATTGGTTTAGAAGCTGCTCAATATGAAGACCCTGAAGCTCAGTTAGGTGATTATGTAGAAGAGCAAATTGAATCAATCCAGTTTGACCGTATTACAACACAAACGGCTAAGCAGGTTATCGTTCAGAAGGTACGTGAAGCTGAACGTGCTCAAATCATAGAAGAATATGAAGAGCGAGTTGGTGAGCTTTTAACCGGTGTGGTTAAAAAATCCAGTCGTGAAGCTGTGATTCTTGATTTAGGTGGTAATGCAGAAGCCATTATTCGTCGTGAAGAATTATTACCGCGTGAGACTTTCCGTCCTGGCGACCGAGTTCGCGGCTTGTTATATGAAATTCGACCGGAAGCACGTGGACCTCAATTAATTATGAGCCGCACAAAGCCGGATATGCTGATTGAATTATTCCGTATTGAAGTGCCAGAAATTGGCGAAGAGATGCTGGAAATTCGTTCTGCTGCACGTGATCCAGGTTCACGCGCCAAAATAGCGGTTAAATCGAATGATAAACGTATTGATCCAGTTGGTGCATGTGTGGGAATGCGTGGTTCTCGCGTTCAGGCCGTATCCAGCGAATTAGACGGAGAGCGTGTTGATATCGTGTTATTCGACGATAATCCGGCGCAGTATGTCATTAACGCCATGGCGCCTGCAGATGTTGCTTCAATCATTGTAGATGAAGACAAACGTACTATGGATATTGCAGTTGAAGCCGATAATTTAGCACAAGCTATTGGCCGAAGTGGTCAAAACGTTCGTTTAGCAAGTCAGTTAACTGGCTGGGAGCTAAACGTGATGACTGTTGAAGATATGACCCAGAAACATCAGGCTGAAGCAGATAAGGTGATGAATCTGTTTACTGAAAAGCTAGATGTTGATGAGGATTTTGCAACAGTTTTAGTGGAAGAAGGATTTTCTACATTAGAAGAAATTGCCTATGTACCAGTAAACGAATTATTGGAAGTCGAAGGATTTGATGAAGACATAGTTGAAGAACTACGCGAAAGAGCAAAAGCTGCGTTAACAACACTAGCGTTAGCGAACGAAGAATCGTTGGAAAATACTGAACCAGCGGAAGATTTGTTAAATTTGGAAGGCTTAGATCGCCATCTGGCTTTTGTTTTAGCGAATAAAGGTATTTGCACATTAGAAGATCTTGCAGAGCAAGGTGTTGATGATTTATCTGATATTGAAGAATTGGATGAAGATAGTGCAGGTAAATTAATCATGAAAGCCCGCAACATTTGTTGGTTCGGTGGCGAAAACGAAGCTGAGTAATAGCGGCGGAGGTATAACTGAATGTCAGAAGTATCAATTGATAAACTTGCCACAGACGTAGGTACATCAGTCGAAAAATTAGTTCAGCAATTTGCAGAGGCTGGGATCACTAAATCTATCGACAGCCAGGTAAGCGAAGATGAAAAGCAAACATTGCTTGAACATTTAAATAAACAGCATGGTGGTCAGGCTAATGTAGCTAAGCCTAATAAAATGACTTTACAGCGTAAAACAAAAAGTACGCTCAGCGTGTCCGGTAGTCACGGTAAGTCAAAATCTGTGCAAGTTGAGGTTCGTAAAAAAAGAACTTACGTGAAAGCAAGTGAGCTAGATCAGCAAAAACAAGCTGAAGAAGAAGCTAAAGCAGCTGAAGAGCAAGCTAAACAGGAAGCTGAAGCAAAAGCTAAGCAAGAAGCAGAAGCGCAAGCTAAGCGTGAAGCTGAAGCAAAAGCCAAGCAAGAAGCAGAAGCTAAGGCTAAGCGTGAAGCGGAAGCTAAAAACACGGCTGTAGTAGATGAAGATAAAAAGCCATCTGCTGATAAAGAGTTAAAAACACCTTCAAGCAAGGTTGCTCACACTAAAGTTAATACAGAATCTGCTCAACCAGCGCGTAAAAAGCACGTTGAAACAGCAGAAGAAATCGCTTTACGAGAGAAAAAAGAAGCTGAAGAGAAACGTAAAGCAGAAGAAGAAGCTGAGCGTATTGCTTTGGAAGCGAAAAAACTTGCTGAAGAGAATGCTGAACGTTGGGCTGCGGAAGACGAGCGTCGTAAAGCGGCTGAAAAAGAAGATGTTCATATTCATAGCTCGCGTTATGCACAAGAAGCTGAAGCTGAAAAAGACAGACAAGAAGAAAAATCTTCACGTCGTCGTAAGAAAAAAGCATCTAAAAAAGATGAAGAAGCTGAAGCGAAGAGCAGTAGCCGCGCGCCTAAAGGCAAGCGCAAGAAAGTATTTACGCCTAAAAATATGCAACATAGTTTCCAAAAACCAGTTGCGCCAACTGAACGTGAAGTCAAAATTGGTGAAACCATCACTGTGGCTGACTTAGCCTCTAAGATGGCTGTAAAAGGCGTTGAAGTTGTTAAAGCTATGATGAAAATGGGTGCTATGGTAACCATTAATCAGGTTATCGATCAGGAAACTGCATTATTAGTCGTAGAAGAAATGGGTCACAAAGGCGTCGCAGTAAGTGAAAACGCGATGGAAGAAGATCTGTTAGCAAACCGTGGTGAACAAACTGAAGTGAAGCGTCGTCCACCGGTAGTGACTGTAATGGGTCACGTAGACCATGGTAAAACGTCATTGCTTGATTATATTCGTCGCGCAAAAGTTGCAACAGGCGAAGCTGGCGGTATTACACAGCACATAGGTGCTTATCATGTGGAAACCGAGCAAGGCATGATTTCATTCCTGGATACACCGGGACACGCCGCGTTTACTTCAATGCGTGCACGTGGTGCGAAAGCGACAGATATCGTTATTTTGGTGGTTGCAGCGGATGATGGTGTAATGCCTCAGACAATTGAAGCGATTCAGCATGCTAAAGCTGCTGAGGTGCCAATTGTTGTTGCTGTGAACAAAGTTGATAAAGAAGAAACTGACCTTGAACGTGTTAAAACTGAGTTATCTCAACATGATGTCATTTCGGAAGAATGGGGTGGTGACATCCAGTTCTGTTACGTATCAGCTAAAACCGGCCAGGGCATTGATGAATTGTTAGAAGCTGTATTACTACAATCTGAAATTTTAGATTTGGATACAGTACATGACGGTTTAGCGTCTGGTGTTGTTGTTGAGTCTCGTCTGGATAAAGGTCGCGGTCCGGTTGCCAGTATTTTGGTTCAATCTGGTAAGCTGAAAAAAGGCGATATCATTCTGTGTGGATTAGAATACGGTCGTATTCGTGCAATGAAAGATGAAAACGGTCAGGATATCGAAGAAGCTGGTCCGTCTATTCCGGTCGAAATTCTGGGTCTTTCAGGTGTCCCTCAGGCAGGTGATGAAGCAACGGCTGTACGTGATGAGAAAAAAGCACGTGAAGTATCTCTTAAACGTCAGGGTAAATTCCGTGAAGTTAAGCTTGCTCGTCAGCAGAAATCTAAGTTAGAGAACATGTTCTCAGATATGACTGAAGGTGATGTTAAAGAGCTTAACCTGGTTGTTAAATCTGATGTACAGGGTTCACTTGAAGCGATTTCTGATTCATTGAATAAACTTTCAACAGATGAAGTTCGAGTTAAAATTATCGGCTCAGGTGTTGGTGGTATTACCGAAACGGATGCTACATTAGCCGCCGCTTCTAATGCTATTATTTTAGGCTTTAATGTTCGTGCTGATGCGACAGCGCGTCGTCTAATTGAAGCTGAAAGCATAGAATTAAGATACTATAGTGTTATCTACGACTTGTTAGATGAAGTGAAGAAAGCCATGAGTGGTATGCTTGATCCTGAATTCAAGCAGGAAATCATTGGTTTAGCTGAAGTTCGTGACGTATTCAAATCACCTAAGATTGGTGCTATCGCAGGTTGTATGGTTACTGAAGGCCTGATAAAACGTAATAACCCAATTCGAGTATTACGTGATAACATTGTTATTTATGAAGGCGAGCTTGAATCATTACGTCGCTTTAAAGATGATGTTAATGAAGTTCGTAATGGTACTGAGTGTGGTATCGGGGTTAAAAACTACAATGATGTTCGCGTTGGCGATATGATTGAGGTATTTGAAACAGTTGAAGTTAAACGTCAACTGTAAGCCCAAAAAGCTTTGAGTAAAAAAGGGCCGCAAGGCCCTTTTTTGTTTATACTGAAATTGCAGTATTTTTAGATTAGGTAAATCAAATGGCTAGAGATTTTTCTCGAGCGGAGCGAGTCGCTCAGCAAATTCAAAAAGAGGTCGCGCAAATCCTGCAACGCGATCTGAAAGATCCGCGTATCGGCATGGTAACAGTGTCTGCCGTTGAGGTTTCAAGAGATTTAGCTTACGCAAAAATCTTTATCTCAGCATTATTACAAGAAGACGAAAAAGCAGAATTAGCAGTTAAACAGCTTAATGAGAGTGCGCCTTTTGTTCGTTCTTTACTGGCAAAGTCGATGCGTATGCGGGTTGTTCCGAGTATTAAATTTTATTTAGATACGAGTGTCAATGAAGGTCTGCGTATGTCTAAATTGGTAGATGATGCAATCGCTTCAGATAACCGAAAGGCGAAGTCAGATTCAACGGACGAGGACGACTCAGTTGAATAAAAAAGTAAAATTCAGACCGTTAAACGGGATAATTTTATTAGATAAAGCCAAAGGTATTTCAAGTAACAGAGCCTTGCAGAATATGCGCTTTTTGTTTCAGGCACAAAAAGCCGGACACACAGGCGCATTAGACCCTTTGGCGACCGGTCTATTACCGATTTGTTTTGGTGAAGCCACTAAATTCAGTCAATACTTATTAGACGCCGATAAAACATATCAGGTTGTCGCTAAGTTAGGTGAGCGTACAACGACCTCTGATGCTGAAGGTGAAGTGGTTGAAACCTGCTCTGTTGATGTCACTGAAGATACGGTAATAGAAGAAGCGTTAAAATTTAAAGGCATTTCTGACCAACAACCTTCAATTTATTCCGCGCTAAAGTATGAGGGCAGGCCTTTATACTATTACGCGCGAAAAGGTATCGAAGTACCCAGACCTGTGCGTCAGATAGAAGTGTATTCAATTTCAGTTGATGAAATTAATTTACCTTATGTCACTATGACAATCGCCTGCTCAAAAGGTACTTATATTCGAACTATTGTAGATGACTTGGGCGAAAATTTAGGTTGCGGTGCACATGTCACTGAGTTAAGGCGTACTCAAATTGCTGGCTTTGACAGCAGTAAAATGAAAACGGCTGAGGCTTTTGAGGTTTTATCTGCAGAACAGAGAGATAAACTGATTGATAATGCCGATGCGGGAATTCAGCACATCCCGGTTTTAACACTTGAACCTGAATTGGTTGAGCGGCTCAGACATGGACAGAGGTTTGTTTTGCCACAGCAAGCTTCTGGGATATATCGGGTTTATGCCGGACAAGAAGCCGTCTTTCTTGGAATCGCTGAAGTCGATGATAAGAAAGTCGTACGCTCAAAACGTCTGTTAAATACCGCAAAATCCCTGACTGAATTGTAAAAATAACGACTAGAAAACAATGTGTTAACCCGAGTGTAGGTTAAATCGTTTATCTATGCTTGTAATTTAAGCTTATTCGGGTAAAATTCGCGCCTCACGATTTAAGCTTGTTATTCAAACTTAGATCTTCTAGGTTTGCTGGATTAGTGATCGGCAAACCCTAATTATTTGGAGTATATTATGTCACTAACTGCTGCAGAAAAAGCTGCAATCGTAGCTGATTACGCAACTGCTGAAGGCGATACAGGTTCACCAGAAGTTCAGGTTGCTTTATTAACGCATCGTATCAACAAATTACAAGGTCATTTTTCTGATCACAAGAAAGATCACCATTCACGTCGTGGTTTAATCCGTATGGTTAACTCTCGTCGTAGTTTGTTAGATTACTTAAAGCGTAAAGACGTTGAGCGTTACAGTGCTTTAATCAAACGTTTAGGTTTACGTCGTTAATTCGTCGTCAATCGAAAAAATTTGAAAAAAAAGGGCCTTTTGGCCCTTTTTTTTTGTTTATCTGCACAACTTCTGTACTTATTTGCTAAATTGTTCCGTATAATGATGCACGAAATTTAAAGACAAAATGCAAAAAGTAAGCGTAAAGGAAAATAATAGTGACTCCAATAACTAAATCCTTCCAATATGGTCAACATGAGATCACATTGGAAACAGGCGTAGTAGCAAGACAAGCAACCGCAGCCGTAATGGCAAGTATGGACGACACAACTGTTTTAGTCAGTGTTGTTGCAAAAAAAGAATCTGAGCCAGGACGTGACTTTTTCCCTCTGACAGTAAACTACCAAGAAAAGACTTACGCAGCGGGTAAAATCCCAGGTGGTTTCTTTAAGCGTGAAGGTCGTCCAAGTGAAGGCGAAACTTTAACAGCACGTTTAATCGACCGTCCGATTCGCCCTTTATTTCCAAAAGATTTTACCAATGATGTGCAAATCATCATTACCGTAATGTCAGCGAATCCTGAAATTCCTGCTGACATTATCTCGTTAGTTGGTGTATCAGCAGCTCTATCTATTGCGGGTATTCCATTCCAAGGCCCAATTGGTGCAGCGCGTGTTGGTTATAAAGATGGCCAGTATATGCTCAACCCGTTAACCAGTGAATTAGCCACTTCTGATTTAGATTTAGTTGTTGCCGGTACTGAAAACGCAGTATTAATGGTTGAATCAGAAGCAGCGATTTTATCTGAAGATACTATGTTGGGTGCAGTTATGTACGGTCATGAGCAAATGCAGGCCGTTGTAGATAACATTAAAGAGTTCGCTGCTGAAGTAAATACGCCGGCAATGAATTGGCAGCCGGAACCAGTTGATACTGTATTGGTTGAAAAAGTAACCGCTTTATCTCAGGAAGGTTTTGTTCAGGCTTATCAAATTGCTGACAAAATTGAGCGTAAAGATGCAGCATCAGCCGTTAAAGAAAAAGCATTAGCTGCTTTAGTTGAAGAAAACGCAGAAATTGATACTGGTTTAGTGGGTGATATCTTAAGCTCTGTTGAGAAGAAGGTAGTACGTAGCCGAATTATTGCAGGCGAACCTCGTATTGATGGTCGTGATCCAACTATGGTTCGTGCACTTGACGTGCGCACTGGTGTATTACCAAGAACACACGGTTCAGCATTATTTACGCGTGGTGAAACTCAGGCGATGGTTGTTGCAACCTTAGGTACTGAGCGCGATGCACAAAACGTAGAAGATTTAACTGGCGATAAAAAAGATAATTTCTTATTCCACTACAACTTCCCTCCATACAGTGTCGGTGAAACGGGTATGGTTGGTTCACCTAAGCGCCGTGAAATTGGTCATGGTCGTTTAGCTAAGCGTGGTGTTGCGGCGGTTATGCCAAGTACGGCAGAATTCCCGTACACAGTACGTGTAGTTTCTGAAATTACTGAATCTAATGGTTCAAGTTCAATGGCATCTGTTTGTGGTTCATCATTAGCATTAATGGATGCGGGTGTTCCAATTAAAGCTTCTGTTGCGGGTATTGCAATGGGCTTGGTTAAAGAGGGTGAGAACTTTGTTGTTCTTTCTGACATCTTAGGTGATGAAGACCACTTAGGTGATATGGACTTTAAAGTAGCAGGTTCTACTGAAGGTATTACTGCACTTCAAATGGATATCAAAATTGAAGGTATCACCAAAGAAATCATGCAAATTGCTTTAAATCAGGCAAAAGCAGCTCGTCTACATATTCTGAATGTAATGGATGATGCAATTGGTGGTCACCGTGAAGAAGTATCTGAATTTGCACCTCGTATTTACACGATTAAGATCAATCAGGACAAAATCCGTGATGTTATCGGTAAAGGTGGCGCAACGATTCGTCAGTTAACTGAAGAAACAGATACGACGATTGAAATCGAAGAAGACGGTACAGTTAAAATTGCGGCAACCGGCAAAGATAAAGCAGATGCTGCGATTGAGCGTATTAAAACGATTACCGCTGAAGTTGAAGTTGGCGCAATTTATAATGGTAAAGTCATGCGTTGTGTTGACTTTGGTGCTTTTGTTGAAATCTTACCGGGTAAAGAAGGTCTGGTTCATATTTCACAAATTGCCGAAGAGCGTGTTAACGCGGTTTCTGACTACCTGTCTCAAGGTCAGCAGGTTAAAGTTAAAGTACTTGAAATTGACCGTCAGGGTCGCGTACGTTTAACGATGAAAGGTCTTGAAGAAAAGCCGGCTGAAGAAGCTGCGCCAGAGCAAGACGCTTAAAGCAAATAAATACAATTTATTTGCTTATCAAAAGCCGTTTAGCTAAAGCTAAGCGGCTTTTTTGTTTTTGGTTTTTAACGTATCTGTAGACAGCTACTAACAGGCTTTTATTATCAGCAATTAATCGCATTGAATGAATAAACGCCCGCCAAACGTTCCGACTCAGTTTATAAGCCTTTAAGATTTTCGCAGCATTTGCTGAGAATAAAGCAGTTTTTGAGTTAGTGTATGGCGCGGAGATTTTAGAATATCGAGTGTTTTTCCCTGTTCGACGACTTTGCCATCTTGCATCACAAAAATCTGGTCACTGATATGTTTTACAATATTTAGATTATGTGAAACGAATATATAAGCGATACCGAAGGTTTGCTGAAGCTCTAATAATAAGTTGACCATTTGTGAACGGGTCGAGGGGTCCATGGCTGCAAATGGTTTGTCAGCAACAATAATTTTAGGATCCAGAATCAGTGCCCGGGCGAGTGCAACACGTTGCTTTTGACCGCTGGATAACATATGCGGATAATGCCACATATAATCTGATAATAAACCAACACGGGCGAGTGTTTTTTTAACTTTGTCTTCTCGTTCTATAGCGGTTAGATTGGTATTCAGTTTTAACGGTTCTTCCAAAATTTGCCCGATGGATAAACTCGGATTCAGAGATGTTGCCGGATCCTGAAATATCATACGGATGTGACTACATCTTTCTTTGTGAGCCTTGGTATAAAGCGCTTGCCCGTCGAGAAGAATTTCACCGGTAGATGGCATCTCTGCTCCGGCTAAGAGTTTAGCCAGCGTTGATTTACCTGAGCCGGTTTCACCGACAATGGCCAGTGTCTGATATGCATCTATCGAAAAACTGATTTTCTCTAATGCCGTTACTTTTTTAACCTTCCACGGCAAAATCCGTTTGTTATAGGTTTTGGATAAGTCATTTACTTCTAATAGGACAGACATATATTTAATCCAAATTGATCGGGTGATGGCAGCTAAACAAATGACCTTTGAGTTTGACACTTTTTGGCGTCACAACACATTCTTTCTGGGCTCTCGGGCATCTGGGGCCAAGTCGGCAGCCTATCGGTAAATGCTGAAGTGGCGGTGTTGAGCCAGGCAAGGTTTGTAGTCTGGATTTTGGCCTAGTATCAGTATTAAATTTAGGGATACTGGTAAACAGGTTTTCAGTGTACGGGTGATAAGGGCGTTTTAATAAGTCTCTGACCGAGCCGGATTCAACACTTTGTCCACTGTATAGCAGCGTCATTTCTTGTGCATAATTGATAACAGATTCGAGATCATGGGTAATCAATAATACTGACATGTTTTTTTGGGTATTGAGCTTTTGCAGTAAACGCATTATCTGTATTTTAGTCGTGCTTTCCATTGCATCGGTCGGTTCATCTGCGATTAAAAGCTTGGGGCTACGGATGATCGCCATGGCTATCATCACTTTTTGGCATAAGCCCTCTGAAAGCTCATGTGGATAGCTCTCATAACATTGTTGATAATGTTTAATACCAACCTTGATCAGTAAGTTTTTCGCAATCTGTAGCCTTTCCTGACGTCTGCTCCAGATACTGCCCTGAAATTCAGATTTAGGAATCACTTCGTTTATCTGTTCACCAATGGTCACGGTCGGATCCAGGCTTCGGCTAGGCTCCTGAAAGATCATTGCCATATCCCGATTGATAATTTGCCGGCGTTTCTCTTCTGATAGCTTTAATAAATCTTCACCCTGCCAAAACATTCGATCGGCCTGAACTGTCCATTTTTCAGAAAGCGTACCCGTCAGTGCCTTCGCAAATAAGGATTTTCCTGATCCGGTTTCACCCACCAGTCCGTGAATAGAGCCATCACGCATGGATAAACTCATTTTATCAATGGCATTAACATCGAGCGTATCATTATTGAGTTTTACCGTGAGGTTGCGAACATCTAATAACATGATTAAGCCCTATGATTCACTTCTGTGTTTAAGTGCATTACGCAAGCCATGGCCAACGGTATTCACTGATAATAGGCATAGAAACATGGTAATGCCGGGTAAAATAGCCAACCAGGAAGCGCGGTAAATCAAATCAATACTGTCTGATAACATAGCGCCCCACTCAGGTGAACCATGTTGTGCACCTAACCCCAAAAAGCCAAGTGCAGCGATATCCAGCATGGCGGCTGATACGGCCAGACTGTACTGAAGAATGATGCTTTCAATAATATTTGGAAAAATCGAGTTTTTCAGAATATGAAACTCAGACGCACCGTCGAGGCGGGCTGCCGTGATATATTCTTTTTTCAATTCATCCCGGATAACAATCTGTGTGCGGTGCACGAATTGTGGGATCAGTACGAGTAATACGGCCCATATCGTATTGTTTAAACCTGGACCTAAAATGGCGACTATGACAACCGCTAACAGCAATGACGGGATGGATAAAATGGCATCTAACAAGTGATTAAAAATACTTGAACGAATTCCTTTACTCATACCGGCCAATGCACCCAGGCTGACTCCAATGACCAAGGCACCGAATGCAACCAGCAGGCTAATACCAAATGTCAGGCTGGTGCCATGGATTAGGCGGGAAAACACATCCCGTCCTAGATCATCTGTGCCTAATAAAAAATGTACATTGCCAGCAGATTGCCATGACGGCGGCAGGAGTACATAGCCGGTATCTTGATGATATGGGGAATAGGGGCTGATAAAAGGCCCAATCACAGCGACAAAAATAAAAAACATAACGATGCAAAAGCACACCCATGAAACATGATTTTGCTTGAATTTACCCCAAGCCTGTTGATAGGGGCCCGGATATTCTACTTCATTATAAATATCATTTTGTGGCATTGAATTCTTTTCTCATCAACGGGTTAACCATCATATGGGCGATTTCAAGTAAAACATTAATACTAATCATCATTGAAGCAACAATTAAAAGTGAAGCCTGAATCGCCGGGAAGTCACGCTGATAAATGGCTTCGATAATCCAGTTACCTATACCAGGCCAGGAAAAAATCACTTCTGTAATCATAGTACTGGTTACGAGTGTATTAAATAGCAAACCAAATTGGGGAATGATAGGCAGCAAAGCATTTCTGAATACATGACGGGTGATTAGCTGCCAGCTGGTTAATCCTTTTGTCTGGGCCGCTTTTATATAAGGCATGCCCATAACATGAATAACTGAGCTTCTCATCATGCCGATAACCAGTGTTGCCGGCAACACTGCCAGAGTTGCCGTTGGCAGAATCAGGTGACGCAGAGCATCTGTATAGACATAGCTTTTATTCGCCAGATCGCTCAGGGCTATATCAACCAGTAAAAAGCCGGTAATAGAGGGTACCTCATATAAAAGCGTCAAACGACCAGACATAGGTAACCAGTTCATATTCAAGGTAAAGATCAGTATAAATAGCAATCCCACCCAGAAAATCGGAATTGAATTTAATATGGTCGCAACCGAAAATATAATCCTGTCTATTAAGCGGTTATTTTTGATTCCGGCAAGCAGCCCCAGTGGCAGGCCGAATACCAGGGTAACCAGTAAAGCATACAAGCTTAACTCAATAGACGCAGGTAAAACTCTTAAAAATTCATCTAGTATTGGCTTTTGCGAACTGAAAGAAACCCCAAAATCGCCATTAAATGAGCGTTTAAGATAAGCTAGATATTGCTCAAAATAAGATTTATCTAAAGCCAGCGTTTGACTTAAATCCTGATATTCAGAATAAGTCAGACTGGGTTTGCCTGAAAAGTTAATAACAGGATCGCCTGGAAATAAATGCCCCAGCGAAAATGACATAACACTGATGACAATGAGTGTCGTAAACAACAGGTTTATTCGGCGTAACAGGTATACAAACATCAGAGTTTCTCCGTTTCTCTGAAAGAAATAGCCGAATAAGCTGAAAAGTTCACTTTAAAAATATTATCCTGCTTGGCTAAAAAGCTCATGGAATGGGCGATAGGAATAATCGGCATCTGTTGATTTAACATACTTTGAGCTTCAAAATAAAGCTCTTTGCGTGCTTCCCGGTTCGGGTTTAACTGAGCTTTAATCAATAAGGTATCAAATTCCGGATTACACCAAGCAGCCCGGTTATTGCCTAAAATAGCTGAAGTGCAGGTTAAAATCGGGCGAAGAAAGTTATCCGGATCCGGGATATCTGCATTCCAGCCAATTAATACTGAGTCGTGTTCATTTGCCGAAAGCTTTTTGCGCAACGTTGTCCATTCATAATCAACAATATTCGCTTTTATACCGACTGCGGCGAGATTGGCTTTTAATAGCTCAGCCATTTTTAACGAGTTTGGATTATAGGCACGTTCAATCTGTGGGGCCCAAATATCCATTTCAAGACCTTTTTTAACACCAGCCGCTTCAAGTTCTCGCTTGGCTAAGTCTGGATTATACTCGTATTGACTGATGTTTGGATTAAAGCCCCATGAACTGGGTGGAATCACTGACTTTGCCGGGTAAGCCATGCCATAATAAACCGTTTTAAAAATGGTTTTAAAATCAATTGCACGCGCGAGTGCGCGACGGACTTCCGGTCTATCAAACGGTGGCTTTAGCGTATTAAATGCCCAAAATGCGATATTTTCTGCATTTTTACTTTGCAGAGTAATGCCGTCTTTATCTTGTAGAATTTCCATTTCACTGGCAATCGGGTAAGCAATTACGTCACATTCACCGGTTACTAGCTTGGCCAGTCGGGTGGAACTTTTTGGTGTGATATCAAAAATCAGTTGATCCAGTTTACTTTTGCCGTTCCAATAATCCGGATGTGCTTTGAAGCGAACAAATTCATCCGGAATAAACTGGGCAAATAAAAATGGACCAGTACCAACAGGCAAGCTATCAATTTGGCTTTTTTTATTGGTTAAACTCAGGTAATGCCCGTATTCTGCTGATAATATCACCATATAGTCTGTGGTTAGTTGAGTGATAAACGAGCTGCTGGGCTGAACCAGTTTGATTTGAACATGGTGCGCAGAAACCGCTTTGATATCTTCAATTAATAAATTTAGCTGATGTGTTTGTACAAACGGATAATCAGCAGCTACCTGATGAAAAGGATGTGATTTAAGTCGCCATCGGTTAAAACTAAAAACCACATCATCGGCATTAAAATAACGGGTTGGGTTAAAATAATCTGTATGGTGAAAAGAGACATTTTTGCGCAGATATAAATCAAGCGTGAGCCCGTCATCACTGGTTTTCCAGCGAGTGGCCAGAGCGGGTTCAAGTTCCTGTGTTGTTGAGTTGTAATTAATTAATCTGTCATAAATTTGTCTGGCGCTGGCATCCAAAGTAATAGCGGAAGTGGTTGTTTGAGGGTTGAAGCTTTCCGGATTACCTTCTGAACAGTAAACTAAGCCGTCCTGTAATCTGGGATCCTGCTCTGAGGTTTTATCGGCCGGGTTGATATCACAGCCGATTAAATAAATAAGGCTAAAACTGGCCAATAAATAGTGTCTGATATCCAGCTTAATCATGCTTAAGCGAGTCCAATAATTTATATTTTTTTAAGTAACCACGAAGTTGATGATAACTGACCCTGAGTAGCTCAGCTGTTTGTTTTTGGTTGTACCGACTTTGCTTAAGTGCGGCTTTTATCATCTCAATTTCGTATTCTGCTGACAGTTGCGAAAAATCTATAGGCCAATTGTACGCTTGAATATCAGAATTTAAATCATTATTTTGGCTCTCGGGTGGTTTTTCACTCATTTGTATCGATTGAGCGGGTCTAAATGGTGAATCAAACGGATCAAAGACAATATGTTGCAGTTCTGATTCAGGATCTTGCTGGCGGTATAAACTGCGTTCGACAACATTTTTAAGTTCACGAACATTACCCGGCCAGCTGTATTCTAATAATGTCTGTCTGGCTTTTTCACTAAAACCTGCAAAATAGTCCAGTTGCAGTTCTCCGGCCATTCGAATCGCAAAATGTTCCGCCAGTAGCAGAATATCTTCCCGGCGATACCTTAAAGGCGGAATCGTGATGACATCAAATGCCAGCCTGTCCAATAAATCAGCCCGAAAACGTTTCTGCTCAACCAATTTGGGCAAGTCTTCGTTTGTCGCTGCAATCAGGCGTGCATCTGATGTTAATGTTTTTTGCCCGCCGACGGTTTCGTATTCACCATATTCGACTACTCTGAGTAATTTTTCCTGAACCAGATTACTGGTATTGGCTAATTCGTCTAAAAATAAACTGCCACCCTCAGCTCTGGCAAAGCGACCTGTATGTTTTTTGGAAGCGCCGCTGAATGAGCCGATTTCATGACCGAATAATTCACTTTCCAATAAATTATCATTAATCGCGGCACAATTTAATTTAACTAAAGGCCCATGCCAGCGGGTGGATAAAAAATGTAGGCGTTCGGCAACCAGTTCTTTGCCTGTACCGCGTTCACCAATAATCAGAACAGGTTTATTGAGCGGCGCTAATAATGATATTTGCTCCAGCATTTGAGAAAAATAAGTCGATTGCCCAAGTAACTGGGTTGGTTTGGTTAAATTAGCCATAATATGAAGTATTAAACCAAAAAGTGATTTGTTTTATTATTGTTTATTATGCCTATAAAAGCGAATTTATAAATTAATTAAACAATATCAGTAGGTTAAGATCCATGGCATGAATCTCGCTATCTCTATGCCATTAACCCTTGTATTTAATGATTAACCGACAACTAATTTGAGGTGATTTATGGGCATTTTTTCTCGATTCAGTGACATTATTAATTCTAATATTAATTCTTTATTAGACAAAGCCGAAGACCCTGAAAAAATGGTACGCCTGATTATTCAGGAAATGGAAGATACTCTGGTGGAAGTCAGATCGAATTCGGCAAAAACCATTGCCGAAAGGAAAGATTTAACGCGTCAACTTGAACGAATTGCTAAACAGGAAGCGGACTGGCAGCAAAAAGCTGAGCTGGCTCTAAGTAAAGCACGCGAAGATTTGGCTCGTGGTGCTTTAATTGAAAAAAATCGACTGGCAGAGATTGCGAAATCCATTCAGGCAGAAGTTAAACAACTGGATGAACATTTAGATAAACTTCAGTCTGAAATTAATCAGTTACAAAATAAACTGACAGATGCCAAAGCTCGTCAGCAAGCTATGCTGTTAAAGCATAATACGGTTTCTTCACGTTTATCTGTTAAACGTCAATTAGATAATAACAAAGTACTTGATACCTTGAATCGTTTTGAGGCATATGAGCGAAAAATTGACGAAGTAGAAGCTCAGGTAGACAGCTATGATATGCAGCAAAAAAATCTGAAAAATGAATTTGATGAATTAATTGCACAAGATGAAATCGATGCAGAAATTGCAAAAATGAAAGCGAAAATGAATGCTTCAAAAAGTGGAACTGAGTAGGAGAATAGTCAATGACAGCAATTGTTGCTTTAATTGTCACCCCTATTATTTTATTCATGTTGTTTGTTGCGCCTATCTGGCTCATTTTGAGCTATCGCAGCAAACGACAGGTTAAACAAGGGTTGAGCGATGAAGAAAAAACTCAGGTAATGCAATTGGCCAATCAAGCAGAGCAATTGGCCGAGCGAGTGAAAACGCTGGAAAAAATTCTGGATGCAGAATCGCCAAGCTGGAGAGAAAAGCATGAGTAATCAACCTAAAAGGCTAAAGCGGGACAGTCAAAATGCACGTATTGCCGGTGTTTGTGCCGGTATCGCCCGCCATTTTGCACTTGAAACCTGGGTCGTGCGCATTATTACATTTGGTTCCTTGTTTTTTGCAGGTGGCTTAGTCATTTTCGCTTATCTGGCTGCCTGGCTGATTTTAGAAAGAGATGACAAGGTTCAAAACTCAGCTGGCAATTATACAACTCATACCAGTGAAACGGTTAGCTTTGATATTAAAGAAAACACCTGGCGCGCAGGCGAGCCGCCTAAACAAGCGCTGCAAACGATCGCAAAAGCCTATCAGACATTGGAAAGCCGAATTCAGCAGTTAGAAAAACATGTGACTTCCGAGCGGTATAAAATTGAGCGCGAAATAAATAAGCTATAATCAACACTCAATTTAATAAATCTATCAGGATGAAACTATGCAATTGACTCAACAAAGCTGTGAAGCTTGTCACCCGGATGCACCGCTTGCTACAGCCTCTGAAAAAACAAACTGGCTTGAGCAATTATCCGGTTGGACGATTACTGAAGTAGACGGAATTGAGCATTTATCTAAAACATTTAGCTTTAAAAATTTTGTTCAGGCCTTGGCTTTTACCAATCAGGTAGGCGAATTAGCCGAATCCATGGGGCATCACCCGGCCATCACAACAGAGTGGGGCAAAGTTAAAGTTGACTGGTGGACTCATAAAATTAAAGGTTTGCACAAAAATGATTTTATTTGTGCTGCGAAAACAGACGAATTTGTCTAAATATATTCAGAAAAGTTTTACATTTTATTGCCCATAACAAGATTAAGATAAGCTTTGAAACTGTACTTTAAAGGCGGTTATTGCGTATAATTCGCGGCACTAACTTGCTTAACTGATTAAATAGTGAAACAAATGGCGCAATTGCAAACTCAAGCTGAGTATGAATTTAACTTTCCGGCAAAGCCGGCTCCGTTATCAACTGAGCAAAAAGCTCAGTACAAGGCACGAATTAAAAAACTGCTTGAAGAGAAAGATGCAGTTTTAGTCGCGCATTACTATACCGATCCTGAAATTCAGGCTCTGGCCGAAGAAACCGGAGGATGTGTTTCTGACTCATTAGAAATGGCCCGCTTTGGCCGTGACCATCCGGCAAAAACTCTAATTGTTGCCGGCGTTAAGTTTATGGGTGAAACCGCCAAAATTTTAAGTCCGGAAAAGCGCGTTTATATGCCAACGCTTGAAGCAACCTGTTCACTGGATTTAGGTTGTCCGGAAAAAGATTTCACAGAGTTTTGCGATGCGCACCCGGACCATACTGTTGTGGTCTATGCAAACACATCCGCAGCGGTCAAAGCAAGAGCTGACTGGGTTGTCACTTCGTCTATTGCGCTTGAAATCGTTGAGCATCTGGACAGTGAAGGTCATAAAATCATCTGGGGTCCGGATAAACACTTGGGGGCTTATATTGAAAAGCAAACGGGTGCTCAAATGTTAAAATGGAACGGAGCCTGTATTGTTCATGATGAGTTTAAAGCTAAACACTTACAGGATTTAAAATCTATGTATCCTCAGGCCGCTGTGTTGGTTCACCCTGAATCACCTGCGTCTGTTATCGAATTAGCTGACGCTGTGGGCTCAACCAGTCAGTTAATCAAAGCCAGTCAGGAAATGGATAACGACATGTTTATCGTTGCGACTGACAAAGGCATCTTTTATAAAATGCAGCAGTTAACACCTGAAAAAACCTTTATTGAAGCGCCAACAGGCGGAAATGGGGCAACTTGTAAAAGCTGTGCTCATTGTCCGTGGATGGCGATGAATGGTTTGGTTGCAATTGAAAATGCATTAATTGCTGAAGACTTATCCGCTCATGAAATTTTTGTGGATGAAATGCTTGCCCAAAAAGCAACGGTTCCACTAGACAGAATGCTGGATTTTGCAGCTGAATTAAAAATGAAAATTAAAGGCAACGCCTGATCAGTTTCAATTTAGCCCGAAATTAATAAAACGCCTGATTGAGTCATCAGGCGTTTTTTTATGCGTTTATGCCACTTTGGATTAAAAAATAAGCAATAAGTTATCAGATTTAATAATTATTTGGCTTAAGCCTTGCCAAATTAATTGGATTTACCTATTATTCGGCCGCTGGAAAATTCTAATACGGTGAGATGGCTGAGCGGCTGAAGGCGCACGCCTGGAAAGTGTGTATACGTTAATAGCGTATCGAGGGTTCGAACCCCTCTCTCACCGCCATTCTTTTTATTGCCTCTGTAATTATTGTCTGACCTGATAAACACTTTATTATCATTCTTGTTTTACTCTGTTATCAATCGTACAAACCCATTTTTATTCTGATCATTTAATTAAATTATTTAACAAATAAATAATTATATAACAATGACTTAGGTGTTAACGCCTGATGCTCTGTTTGGTATAATTAATTTTCACAAAGTACGTTCTTTTCTACTTTTAGCGCTCGTATTTTTCTCATAATAGTGAGTGGTATTTATTCTTATGAGCAGTTTAATGATTGCCCAAACGGTTGGCTTTTTGAGTGTCGCGCTTGCATTGTTTAGCTTTTTTCAAAAAGACGATATCAAATTAAAATCAGTCATGCTGGTTTTTAATCTGAATCATGCATTGCATTTCTTTTTATTAGGTGCAGGTACATCATCTCTATGTTGCTTATTTTCGGCTGCCCGAACCGCTACCTCAATTAAAATACGTTCCAAGTGGGCGGCGGTTGTTTTTATGGGGTTAACTGTGGTGATGGGGAGGTGGATGGCAGAGCAATGGACAGACTTTATTGCCGTTATTGGCGCTTGTTGTGGGACCTATGCGTTGTTTTGCCTTGAAGGGGTTAAAATGCGCCTGTGTTTATTTGCAGGCTCATGCTTTTGGTTGACGAATAATATTATTATTGGTTCGATTGGCGGTATTATGCTGGAAAGCGCTGTGATTATGATGAATTTGACAACTATCTATCGGCTTTATCGTCAAAGTAGCCGCTTTAAACCTGCATTTGCCTGAGCAAGGCGGATTCTGTTTTTAATTTAAATTTGATGTTGAATGGCGTAAGGGTTGCAGTTGCAACCCTTAATACTTTTATCTGGCTGTTGATTTCATCACTCGGGCTTTTTGGCGAGCCCAGTCTCTGTCTTTAATATCATCTCGCTTGTCGTGGGTCTTTTTACCCTTAGCCAGATGGAATTCAAGTTTGACCCAGCAGCGCTTCCAGTACATTCGGGTCGCCACCAAAGAATAACCTTCGCGGTCACGTGCACCTATGAGCTTATCTATTTCTCGACGCTTGAGTAATAATTTTCTGGGGCGCACCGGATCGGCAACAACGTGTGTAGAAGCTGAGTTTAATGGGGTAATTTGGCTACCTACGAGAAAAGCTTCATTATTTTGAATAATGACATAGCAGTCAGAAATATTAACTTTTCCCTGGCGAATGCTTTTAACTTCCCAGCCTTGTAACTCAAGGCCAGCTTCCATTTTATCTTCTAAAAAGTACTCGTGCCGTGCTTTTTTATTTTGTGCAATGACGTTGCTATTGTTACTGCTTTTTTTCTTTGCTTTTGCCATAAAATAATTTGTTAACCTTAGATTTGCCTGATGCAAGCTTATCCTGCCATTTGTGGTAGTTTAACAAATGGTGGCTTGTGGTTCGAGATTCGGCTGACTTGTTTGATTGATGTCAGTTTTAAGTTTAACGGACACACAGTCAGCCAGATTTCATAATTTATCCATGCATTTTTCACATGTAAAAAAAACAATTATACTGAGTTAACCTCTGACCTGCCAGTTTGATTTGCTTTATCGCTCTGGTTTTACGTGAATTATTGGCGTTTTGTATGAGCAAAAACTGCGTTCTAGTGCTTTTTATGCTAGTATTTCGCGCTCGTTTAATTCAGGGAGTTTTGAATGCCAAAAGTTCATCGACATGCTTTGGTGATGCATAGTGCCAAGCAAATGTACGACTTGGTTAATGATGTGACTTCTTATCCGGAATTTGTCCCGGATTGTCTGGCCGTTAATGTGCTCAGTCAGTCTGAAACCGAACTAAAGGCCTCTGTTCAAATTGGTAAAGCCAGCATAGGCAAGTGGTTTACGACCCATAACAAAATGCAAGATGGCAAAACAGTTGAAATTAATTTAATAGATGGTCCTTTTAAAAAGTTAGTAGGGTTATGGCAATTTATCGCATTAGACGATGATGCCTGCAAAGTTGTCTTGGATTTGGAATTTGAATTTTCATCAAAGTTAATTGAAGTCGCCTTTGGTTCGGTTTTTAACCATATGGCCAATAATATGGTGAAGGCGTTTACTCAAAGAGCCAATGAAGTTTATACCTAGTATTTAATCAAAGCTTATTTTATGAATGATAATTTATTAAAAATTGAAGTGGCTTATGCCTTACCGGATGAACAAAGTTTGTTAACTTTGCATGTTGCGCCCGGTACAGATATTCAAACTTGCATAGAGCAATCGGGTATTTTAAGGCGACATCCGGAAATTGATTTAAATACGAATAAAGTCGGCATCTGGAGCAGAACCCGAAAATTAAACGATGAAATCAGAGATGGCGACAGAATAGAAATCTACAGACCTCTGATTGCCGATCCTAAAGATGTTAGAAGACGTCGAGCCGAAAAAGCCAAGGAAGAAGGGCGAGCAAATAAAATTACCGGCGGAAAAGCATAAAACTCAGTTCCATCTGGCAAGTGCATTCTGCGATGCCAGCTATTTAACACACTTTTATTGGAAATTAACAACAAGAGATTGTCATGTTTAATTTAATTACAAACGAAAAATATAATGTCAAAAATGACATGCTATCGGGGATAACCGTTGCTTTGGCACTGGTACCTGAAGCGGTTGCTTTTGCATTCGTGGCCGGTGTTGAGCCTATGATAGGCTTGTATGCGGCATTTATGATGGGGTTGTTAACCTCTGTTTTTGGCGGTCGTCCTGGGATGATTTCGGGTGCAACCGGTGCAACTGCGGTTGTCATGGTGTCTTTGGTCGCGCTGCATGGTGTCCAGTATTTATTTGCCGCTGTGATACTGGCTGGTTTACTGCAAATACTGGCTGGTATATTCAAACTGGGTAAATTTATCCGCATGGTACCGCATCCTGTGATGCTCGGTTTTGTGAACGGGTTAGCTATCGTTATTTTTCTTGCTCAAATGGGTCAGTTCAAATTTTTGGATGATATTGGCCAGTGGCAGTGGCTACAGGGCGAAAGCTTATGGATAATGCTAGGCCTGGTTGCTCTGACGATGGCGATTACGCATTTTTTACCTAAATTAACCACAGCGATTCCTTCAGGTCTGGTTGCGATAGTCGCCGTAACCGGGATTGTTATCGGCTTAGATTTAGAAGCCAGAACCGTGATTGATTTTGTGCGGGATATGCTACCGCCTGAACAGGCCGCAACGGCTTCACTTGAAGGTGAATTGCCAAGTTTTGCTATTCCTATGGTGCCATTCACACTAGAAACCCTTTATATTATCTTCCCAACGGCACTGATTATTGCTGCAATCGGTTTAATTGAATCTTTATTAACACTGACTTTAATTGATGAAATTACAGGTACGCGTGGCCGAGGTAACCGTGAATGTATTGGTCAGGGTATTGCAAATACTACCAATGGCTTTTTTGGTGGCATGGGTGGCTGTGCTATGATTGGCCAAAGTATGATCAACATTAATTCAGGTGGGCGAGGTCGCTTATCGGGTATAACTGCTGCAGTTGTATTGCTTGGATTTATTTTGTTTGCTTCCGGGTTGATCGAAATGATCCCATTGGCAGCCTTGGTCGGCATTATGTTTATGGTTGTACTTGGCACATTTGAATGGTCTTCATTCCGGATTATACGCAAAATACCGGCAACAGATGCCTTTATTATTGTATTGGTTTCTGGTGTTACTGTGGCCTTTGATTTGGCTATTGCGGTTATTGTGGGTGTCATTGTCTCAGCCCTGGTATTTGCTTGGAAACATGCAAAGCATATTCAGGCTGATACTTACATTGATGAAAATGGTTACAAAGTTTATGACTTACGCGGGCCTGTTTTCTTTGCTTCAATTGCGGATTTTAAAACCCTATTTACACCCGAAACTGATCCTGAGCATGTTGTTATTGAATTCAAACGCTCCAGAGTAAGCGATCATTCCGGCATTGAAGCCCTGGATGGTTTGGCCGAAAAGTATGAAGCGCTGGGTAAAAAGCTACATTTACGCCATCTTAGCCCTGAGTGCCGACAGCTACTGAAAAAAGCGGGTAGTTTATGTGAGGTGAATATTATGGAAGATCCTGACTATCATGTCGCAACAGATGAGCTTGCATAAGAGATATACCAGGCAAATATCGACTTGGCGTTGATATTTGCTTAAGTTTTTCTCACTCACCATAGAAAATGCCGCGTAATAACGCGGCATTTTTAGTGATAACGGTTAGATTAAATCACTATAAATCGAGTGATTTTTCAAAATCTTCAGGCTTATCAATCGAACCTTGCAAATCCTTGAGTTGGTTGTTTTCAAACTGCAAGGTTAACTCTATTCGTTTATTTGGACGACCATCGCCGTAATTAACATGGTAAAGGTAATACCAGGTATCTTGATTAAAGGCATCTTCAATAATGGGTTTGCCTAACACATAAGCAACTTGTTCTTTTGACATGTTCTGTCTGAGTTTATCTACGTCATCTTTCTCTATATAGTTGCCTTGTCGGATATCGATGCGATAGGCACAACTGGCTAATGCTAATGCCAGTAAAATGGTCATAATGGATTTCATCTAGTGCTCTTATAGTTGCTTCTAATAAATTTTACTGCGGTGCAGTATATCTTGATTTTGAGATAGACAAAAGGTTCACTCTGTTTAAAGATTATTTGTAATACCGGTTAGTACCATAACCTTTTTGTTCTATTTTACTGATTTGCTCTTCCAGTTTGATAATGGCCGCTAAACAACGCTCGCGGCGTTTAAAAAGTGAGTGTTCTGGCGGTAGGTTAGGGTTTAACCTGATTTGGTCATCAAACTGAGCTAAATACTGACGATATTGCGCCAGCGTTTTGTGCATTTTACCAATTCGGCTTTTATATTCGGTTGCGGCGCTGGATTCAACAATTTTATGATTTAATGCCAGTTTGGCTAACAGGTCTAACTGGTCATTTAATCTGTCCGCCAGTCGCTCATTTTCTGAGGTTGAGTCATTAAACGCTAGTTCTACTAATTGCTGTGTCTCATCAAAATAGTCAGTCAGTTTTTCCGACTGGCAGATAAAGCTTTGATGAGACTGTAAAATACTGACTATTTTTTCCTGATCCGGGTTTTCGTTGAGCTTTTTTGTGAGTTTGCTCAAGGTTTCCACAACTTGTTGGTATAACGACATTTTATTCTCTTATATGATCGCGATTTGTTCGTAGCGCATTTTAACCTGTTAGGCTAAGCTTAAGTTAGATATAAATCCAGAATAATTCAAAGGTGCAAATTCGATGAGACTCGAAATCTGTTGTGAAAACCGACTTGGCATCACGCAGGACATACTTGAAATATTAGTGCGTCATCAAATTGATTTGCAGGGAATTGAAGTACACGCAGAAAAAATTTATCTCCATTTTCCAAGTATTGAGTTTGCTGAATTTCAGCATTTAATGCCAGAAATTAGATTGATAAATGGTGTTAAGGATGTCAAAACGATTCAATTTATGCCTTTTGAACGTCAGCATTATGAGTATGAAATTGCGCTCAAGAGTGAACTGTCTGCTTTAGTTTCGGTTGACGAAAAAGGTAAAATTATTCATCTAAACCAAGCGGCTATTAATCTGTTTAATGCTCAGGATGAAACCGAATTGGGTAATGTATCCGGTTGGGTTAAAGGCGTTAATATACAACGTTGGTTAGACGGCAAAAGTCGAGAAAAACTGCTCCAGGTTGGTGAAGTTGAGCAACAGACTGTTCAATTGGAGTTGTTCCCAATTTGGTTGCCCGGTGAGCAGAAAACAGACACGTTTTCCGGCGCGGTAATTCGGTTTAAGCTCAGTCAGGCTCCCTATCCCCAGGCCAATCAACAGGCATTTATATTAAATAAAGCTGTGCAGCAGGCTTCGAGTAGTAAAAAATTAATTCGGGATTTAAAAAAACTGGCCAGAACAGAGTTACCTCTAGTTCTGGAAGGAGAGGCTGGCACAGGTAAACATTATTTTGCTTCACTCTGTCATTATCTAAGTGCTCATTCTACTCAATCTGTACAGACCATTGAATGCATTGGATTAGACATATTAAAGATGGCTGAAAGTTTAAGCGCTTTTACTCAGAACAATCGACTCGGTAGCATCATTTTTCGCCATGTTGATCAGTTATGTGCTGAAGGGCAAAGTTATTTATTGGAGCAACTGAAACAATCGAAGATTCCCTGCCGGTTAATATTTACCAGTCAGAAGAGCCTGATGTTTTTAATTAATGAAGGATCTTTTGATGAAAATCTGTATCAAACCATTAATAAGCAGCATCTGGCTGTTCCGCCCTTGCGGGAACGGGAAGCGGATCTACCCATGCTGGCTGAATTCCTCATTCGAAAGGCATGTAGTCAGTTTGAAAAAGCACCACTTAAGTTATCTAAATCTGCGCTGGAGGCGGTTAAACAGCACACTTGGCTGGGGAATGTCTCCCAGTTGGAGCAGGTGCTCACGCAAGCTGTGCAGATTTCGAATCAGGATGCAATTGAAGTAGCCGATCTACAGCTGATTGATAATGATGAACAAGCTTATAATTTACAGACAGATTTAAACGGGTCGTTAGATGAGGCCGTTAAGCGGTTTGAAAATGCCTTATTAAGGCAGCTATACCCTCATTACCCAAGTACCAGGCAACTAGCCCAAAAATTGGGGTTAAGTCACACCGCAATTGCTAATAAGTTAAGAGATTATGGTATCAATAAACATACGGTGAAGGTTATTAAGAATTAAGATTTTTGTGTCCACGCTTGCAAGCTTTTTGACCACAATAGTAGAACAAGCCAAAAAGCGCACCAGCCAAATGCGCTTTTGTAGCAACTGCCACACCAATTAACTCCTCGGTCGACTGACTGGCGCCAAAAAATTGCTCGTAAAATAGCTTGCAAATTAGCGCTGCTAACAACAGGTAACCGGTTTGTTCTCTCTGACCGATATCTTTTAATGCCCCCCAACACACCAATGCGTGTAATACACCGGAAAATCCAAAATAAATATCTATTTCACTGAAAATGGTTAAAAAAGCTGAAATAAATAAACAGGACAGGATAATGAGAATTGATATGCTTCTGGCCTGATAATAATGCCCGTGCAGGCTCCAGAGGGCGAGTAAGGCGGCTGAGTTCATTAAAAGGTGGTGAATGTTGGAGTGAACAAAATGACCTGTTACTATGCGCCAGAATTCTGCAAGCTGAATGTTGGAGACATGAAATTCAAATAAGGGAAACTGAGTCTGAATTAACTGAATCAGACTCAACAGAATCAGCCAGGTCAGAACAAACGGTAGGTTTTTCCAGGCAAGCTGAGATATGAGTGTTTTAATCAAAATTATTCAGTTTATTTTGAAAGTCATTATAAAGCCGAAAGTATAGCTTTAGAGTCCTTGTATACTCAAGCTATAAACACACAACAGATTTTACTTTAAGGATTATTTATGCACTTCAAGCGCTTAAATCACCTGTTTTTCATTTTTGTTTTATTAGTGGTATCCAACGCCACTATAGCTGAAGTGCAGCGCAGGGAAGCCAGAGACCCGGAAGCGGCAACCGGTTTTAATCAGCACAAACTGGTGACCTCAGCTCATGCAATGATTAGTGCTGCAAACCCTTACGCCAGCGAGATTGGACTAAGTATTCTTAAACAAGGCGGTAGCGCAATGGATGCCGCAGTTGCAATTCAAGCTGTTTTAACTTTGGTGGAGCCTCAGTCATCAGGTATTGGCGGAGGCGCTTTCATTTTGTATTGGGATCAAAACGAACGTGCATTATATGCTCTGGATGGGCGGGAAGTTGCGCCGAGTAATGCAAGTGAAAAACTCTTTTTTGAAGATGGTAAGGTTGTTAGCTGGCATCAGGCTGTAGTTGGGGGGCGATCTGTTGGTGTGCCTGGAGTGTTAGCGGCATTGGAATTAGGTCAACAAAAATGGGGTAAGCTCAGCTGGAAAAATTTATTTGCTCAGGCAATCGAATTAAGTGAAGCCGGGTTTGTTGTGTCTCCGAGGTTAGCAAAGCTAATCGCGCTTGAACTTAACCCAGGTTTAAAAAAAATGCCTGCTGCGAATGAATATTTTTATCCGGATGGTAAAGCTTTAAGCGCCGGGACTTTGAAAAAGAATCCGGCTCTGGCTGCGCAATTGAGAAACATAGCGACGCTAGGCAGTGATTATTTTTATCAAGGCGATCTGGCAAAAAAAATAGTGAATGCTGTACAGAATAGCCCTATTGCACCCGGTTTATTAACGTTAAAAGACCTGCAGAGTTATCAGGCAAAAATTAGACAACCACTTTGTGGAGACTATCACCAATATCAGGTGTGTGGATTCGGGCCTCCCAGCTCAGGCGGATTTACTGTATTGCAGATTCTCAAACTATTGGAACCCTATCAACTGGCCGACTTAAAGCCTAACTCAATAGAAGCGCTCCATCTTTTTACGCAAGCATCTATGTTAGCTTTTTCTGATAGAAACCAATACCTTGCAGATGATGATTTTGTAGATGTACCGTTAAACGCTATGTTAAAAGCGGACTACCTTAACCAACGTCGACAATTGATTGCGTCAGATAAAGCGATGAAAAAGGCAAAAGCCGGGCAAATAAACCATTCCACCAATATGAATGGTGACACTTTGACCCAGCCGAATACCTCTCATATCAGTATTGTTGATCAGTGGGGTAATGCCGTTTCCATGACAACCAGCATTGAAATGGCTTTCGGCTCAACGGTTATGGTAGACGGTTTTTTATTAAACAACCAGCTGACCGATTTTTCTTTTTTACCGACAAAAGACAATCAAAAAGTAGCAAACCGGGTTCAGCCGGGTAAAAGACCGAGAAGTTCAATGGCGCCGACTATGGTCTTTCAGCAAGGTGAATTAGTTGGTGTGCTAGGTGCTCCGGGCGGTTCCAGAATCATTAATTATGTTGCTCAAACCTTAATTGCCAAAATAGACTGGCAGTTAGATATTCAGGCCGCAATTGATTTACCTAAAGTCACTAATATGAATGGTTCAACGTCGCTTGAAGCTCAAACTGGGTTGGTGAATTATACCGAACAATTTAAAGCATTAGGTCATAGGGTTAATATCAGAGAGCTCAATAGTGGCCTGCATGCAATTTGGAAGCAGGGCAAATACTGGCAGGGTGCTGCCGATCCAAGGCGAGAAGGAATCGCTTTGGGTTACTGAGTTATTTGTTAATAACGGGATTGCTCGATTTCTTCGAGCTCTTTCATAGTGACATTATATTGCTGATATTCGTTTGATAAGGTCTTAATATAAGGATTTTCAATTTTGATAATATGCCGCTTACTCAGTTGGCTTGCTTTGATACTGCTTGCATAGTGTTTTAGCCATAGCCTTTGAAAGCTGCCGTTTTCCATTGCTAACATTAGGCCTTTTTCTACTCTTTTTGCGTTCTCTGTATTATCTGGGCTGGTGAAGAAGAATCTGGGCAGCGGGTAATGCAGGGCGATATGCTTATCAAAACTGAGCTTTGGGTATTTGGTTTTAAATATATTAAATTCAGTTAACCACTCATTGACCCCCCTAAAAAATAGCTCTGCACGTTGGTTTGATACCATTTCAAACATCTTGTCATAGTTTGAAATTGAAAAAACAGAAAAGCCATTACTGCTGAGAATATTGGAATCTAACCAGCCGAGCCCCTGAACTATCGTTTTGTTTTTGAACTGGCCGGGCGTGTGTGCATTCTTTAATAAGTCGGGGGTTTGAGATGAAATTAACGAGATTCTATAACCAACAATGCCTCTTTCTAACGGAATGGGAATAGACATTAGCGAATTGGCTAGTTCATCATAATAAGAAAATTTAAAGAAAAAGTTTTTAAAGTGACCTTTTTTAGCCAGGGTTTCCGTCTGTTTTAAATCAATATTGGGAATACTGGGTTTTAGTTCAAAGTCACCGTATTCGGGTTGAGTTAGGGTTAAGGCTAGCTCTAATAATTCTTTACCGTATATATGCCGGGTATCATTAAAGCCATTGGGGGCAAGGTAAACAAAGCTTTCTTTGGCTTGGGTACTGCAGGAAATGAACAAAACTGTAATTAAAATCGTTTTTGAAATAACCTTCAATGTACCCATAAAAATACCGTTTTAGTTACCGATAAACATCAGCTTTTAATTTATCCACACGCCACTTACCCTGTTGTTTGAGCATGACCACTTTTTTTAAGTCACGAAAACGTTCACCGTTATACTGACCATCAAACATTAAAGTAACATAGGCTTTGTCATCATGACTTTCAATGATTGAAACGCCGGACATACTATTATCTTCTTCTATTTCAACATTGTCGTAGCGGCGGTTAAATAAAACTTTTTGAACTCGCTCTACAGTATAATAGCTTTTTAGAATTCGGCCATATTGTGGCGTCGCCAATTTAGCCGCGGCTTCGAGATCCTGCTGGTTATAAATTGCATCAAAAAACTCAATTGCGACTTCACCGGGTTGCTCTGGCCCTAACGGGTTGTCACCACAGCTCTGTAAAAAAAGCGCTGCGCTAAGCCATAAACAGATACGGATTTTTTTAAATAGACTCATAAGATATTACACTTTAACTGTTTGATTCTTTTATCTATTTATAAAACGATTTAGGGATGAAAAATCGATTATAGTTAGACAAGTATATATTGAGTCTAACATGTTTTTTTAATAAGTTGACTGAAGTAAAGAAAATTTTATCTGGCAGGGAAATAAAAAAGAAAGTGACTTAGAGAATTAAGAAATAGCTGATAATTCAGCTATTTCTTAAGAGGTTTAAATTATTGTACTAACTCAGCTTCGCTGAATACATCTGCAAATAACGGGCTACTTAAGTAGCGCTCTGCAGAGCTAGGTAAAATAACGACGATATTTTTATCTTTGTTTTCAGGTTTTTCAGCTAAGCGCTGTGCTGCAACAACAGCTGCACCAGAAGAAATACCGGCTAAAATACCTTCTTCTTTCATTAGACGGTGTGCCATAGCCATGGCATCTTCATTTGATACAGCTTCAACACCATCAACTAATGATAAGTCTAAGTTACCCGGAATGAAGCCTGCACCAATACCCTGAATTTTGTGTGGTCCAGGTGTTAAATCTTCGCCAGCCATTGCTTGAGCAATAACAGGAGAGTCAGTTGGTTCAACAGCAATAGACTGAATCGCTTTGCCTTTTTCTTTTTTGATATAGCGAGATACACCTGTGATGGTGCCGCCTGTTCCTACACCGGCAACAAAGATATCAATATTACCATCTGTATCTTCCCAAATTTCAGGACCTGTCGTTTTTTCATGAATTTCAGGGTTTGCCGGATTTTCAAACTGTTGTAATAAGATGTATTTATCCGGGTTGGCATCACGAATTTCTTCAGCTTTAGCAACAGCGCCTTTCATGCCCTTAGGACCTTCGGTTAAGACGATATTTGCACCTAATGCTTTTAACAATTTACGGCGCTCTAAACTCATAGTTGCCGGCATCGTTAAGGTGAGTTTGTAACCACGTGAAGCTGCAACGAAAGCCAGTGCGATACCCGTGTTACCACTGGTTGGCTCTACAATTTCTTTGCCTTCAGTTAATAACCCTTTTTTCTCTGCGTCCCAAATCATGTTTGCGCCGATACGACATTTTACACTGAAACTTGGGTTGCGAGATTCGATTTTTGCGTAAACATTACCAGAAGTGACACGGTTTAGTTTCACTAATGGCGTTTTACCAATAGAAAGGGAGTTATCTTCAAAAAATTTCATATTCATTCCTTATTATTATAAGAAAGCTTGAGGGTATGTTTACGTTTGGCGTATCAACCCGCCCTAGGATATCAGTATTAGCTTATACTGTTAAAAGTCAAACAGAAGTGCTTTTTTGTTATAACTAATAGCTATTTGCTCCAAACCAAATAACATGATTTTGTGAGCGCTGTTTGCTATGTCTGAGGGGGGGAGATGTACAAAATAATCTGCAACTATACCTTGCAGAGAAAAACGCGGAATAACAATGCAATGATATCAAATGGACTCGTTATTAAATGAGCCCATTTTGATAATTTGCAACTGTTGAAAGAGTTGTCGTTGTTTATGCGTCAGCGCAAGAGACAACAGAGTTATCTGCACCACCTACCGGAGAGGGAGAATAGTCATCTGCATCCCAGTCGTTTTCCCAGGTTTCACCGTTTAATAAATATTTAAATTGATAGGTTTCACCCGAATCCAGATCCAGATTGGCAGTGAAATCACCACTTTTGAGTTTTTTCATTGGTAATGCAGACTCATCCCAATCATTAAAATCGCCAACTAAAAAAACTTTATCAGCTTGTTTAGATTGTTCAGCGGTTAAACGGAAAGTAACTTTACAGACAGGTTTAGATTTAAGGTATTGCTTTTTCAGGCTCATACTTTATCCCTTAAGTTGAAGGTTGATAAACAAAACTGTATTTAGCTAACGAGTTGCAATGTGAATGGATAAATTGCCGCTCTCTGTTGAGATACAAATAATGTACCAAGACTAAACTTTTATGACGAATACCATTATTTTTTTAATTTAATTCTGATGGTCTCATCACCAATATTTGTTTTAAAAGGCATACATCCAAGATTACCTTTGTCAGTTAATTCTTAGTATAACCAAGACTTTGTTTCTTTCAAAAATAAAAATTGGCTGTCATTGGCTTACTTCTTATCTAATTTAGCATAGAATCTGGTATGAGTTTTTGGGTTTGCGGTTGTTCATATTTAAACCCGAACTAATTATGCTGTTATTACAATAATTCTACAGATGGATTTTGAATAAAATGAATAAAAAATGGCTAAAGATTTTTACTCCGGTTGCTATCATTGTCGGGGCGCTGATTATGTATCAAATAATGCTCGCATCTAAACAACCAGCTGAACAAAAACCATTGGATAATAAGCCTCCGCTGGTTGAAATCAGAACACTAAATAAGGAAGACTGGCAGTTTAAAATTCGCTCTCAGGGCGTTATTTCCCCGCTGTATCAAACTCAGCTAACAACTCAGGTTGCAGCGAAAGTCGTCAAACTTAGCTCTGTGTTTATCGAAGGTGGTTTTTTTAGCCGGGGAGATGTATTAGTTCAGCTTGAGGATGAAGATTTTAAAACTCAGCTTAAGTCTGCCCAAGCCAATTTAGCGAAAGCCAAAGCAGCATTAAAAGAAGAAAAAGCAAGAGGTGCCGTGGCTGAGCAGGAATGGCGACAAATGGCCGAACAAGCTACGCCACTTGCACTTCGAATTCCACAGTTGGAAACTGAAACAGCCAATGTGGAGTCAGCTCAAGCACAAGTGGAACAGGCCAAGCGTAATCTTGAACGTACTAAAATACGTGCGCCTTATGATGGCATAGTGGTCAAGCGAAGCGCTCAATTGGGGCAATATCTGGCAGCTGGCAGCTCAGTTGGTCTGATATACTCAACTGATATTGCAGAAATTCGCTTACCATTGAGTCTTGAAGATTCAAAATATCTTAATTTACGCCAAAAATCTGTGCAAACTGCACCAGCTCAGGTCACCTTAATTAGTCAGGTCGGCGGGCGTCAGCAAAATTGGCAGGCTGAGCTTGTCAGAAATGAAGCTGTGATTAACGAACAAACCAGGATGATTTATGTCGTTGCCCGCCTGAAAGATCCCTACAACCTAACGCAACAACACCAGGCACCGGTTCATTTTGGCCAATTTGTTGAAGCTGATATTGACGGGAAATCAGTATCAGATATTGTTCGTGTTGAACGCTCTTTATTAACAGTAGAGCAGCAACTTATTCTGTTAAATGATGATTCAAGTATTTCATTGATAACACCACAAATTGTTCGAAGCGAAGCTCAGTTTGTATACATTGCTCAGGGAATCCGGGAAGGTGATAAACTGATTATTAGTTCTCTCAGTAACCCGGTTGACGGAATGAAAGTTAGGGTGAATAACCCGACTCAGGCAAAAGTTGAGGAGTCAAAATGACAACTCAACAAACGCAGCAGGGCATTATTGCCTGGTTTACGCGCAACCCGGTCGCCGCCAACCTGATGATGATACTGATTATTCTGGCAGGCATTTATTCTATTTTTACGATTCGAAAGCAGTCATTTCCAACGATCACTCTGGATACTATTTCAATTCAAATCCCTTATTTAGGGGCTGCACCTGAAGAAGTAGAAAAAGGGGTCATATTAAAGGTCGAAGAAGCGGTTAAGCGGCTTGAAGGCATTAAAAAAATTACTTCAAACTCAAACGAAGGGTCAGGCTCTGTCACAATTGAAGTGATGGAAGGGTATGATGTTCTTGAGTTGATGAATGAAGTTAAAGTGCAGGTTGATGCCATTCCGACCTTACCTGAAAATACCGAAAAGCCGGTTGTGTACCGGTTAAAACCTGAGCAGGCGGTTTTATGGGTTCAGGTTTATGGCGAAATGTCTGAGCGCACCATGAAAGAATATGCCAAGTCCATCCGGGATGAAATTGTGCTCCTGCCGGGCGTGAGTTCAGCCGAGGTAGTAGGCGCGCGTGATTATGAAGTTTCTATAGAGTTATCTGAGCAGGTTTTACGAGAGTACGATTTAAGCCTGCAATATGTCGCAGAAAAAATACGAAATAACTCTGTAAATTTACCCGGCGGTTCAATTAAAACTGAAAATGGCGATATTTTATTACGCACAACCGGGCAGGCTTATTATGCGCCTGAATTTGAAAACATTGTTTTGCAAACTAACCCGGACGGAAGCCGTCTGCTATTGAGGGATATTGCCAATGTAAAAGACGGCTTTGTCGAATATGACAGGTTTTCCAGATTTAATCAGTTAGACAGTGTGGGCATTCAGGTTAAGTCCGTAGGTGAACAAAATGATCTGCATATTGCTAAAACGGTCAAACAATTTATTGAAGAAAAACAAAATACTTTACCTGAAGTTGTTAAATTAAAAATGTGGGGCGATAGCTCGTATTATTTGCAGGGGCGTTTGGACCTTATGTTGAATAATATGATGATGGGGGCCGTATTGGTCTTTATTATTTTGTCTCTGTTTTTACGTTTCAGGCTGGCAATATGGGTGATTGTTGGATTATTTGTTAGTTTCTTAGGTGCTTTGGCATTAATGCCAGTGACAGGTGTCAGTATCAATATGATTAGCTTGTTCGCATTTATTTTGGTACTCGGGATTGTGGTAGACGATGCCATCATTATTGGTGAAAGTATTCATTCTACGACCAGTGCTCATGGCAATTCGATTGAAACTGTTATTCGAGGTGCACAAAAAGTGGCCATGCCGGCTACTTTTGGTGTTCTGACAACCATAGTGGCGTTTGCGCCTATGCTAATGGTATCCGGTGCTTCTTCACCTATCTGGGCCTCAATTGGTGTTGTCGTGATGCTGTGTCTGGCATTCTCACTAGTTGAATCCAAATGGATATTACCGTCTCATTTAGTTGGTATCAGAGTGACCGAGAAAACTGAAAGCATGTGGCTGCCAAGATTTCGAAGGTTAATTGATCTCAAGCTCAACCAATTTATTGAAAACCAATACAAGCCTTTTTTGCAATTATGTCTGAATAACCGCTACACCACTTTGGCTAGTTTTATTGCTGTCCTAATTATAGTGGCCGGATTAATTGGTTCTGGAGTTGTTCGATTTGTTTTTTTCCCTAATTTACCGAGTGATTATGTTCAAGTTTCACTTACTATGGAAGATGGGACTCCGGCAGAAAAAACGAACGCGACTCTGGATAAACTTGAAAAAGCCTTATATCAGGTCGATAAAAACCTGAAAGCAGAAACCGGACAGGCGCTTTTGGGTAACTCGGTTGCTTTTAATAATAACCAGACATCAGGTATGTTGTGGGCTGAGCTATCAAAAGATGAAGCCCGTCCAATTAATGGGTTTGAAGCTGCTAATCGTTGGCGGGAAGCATTTGGAGATGTGCCCGGTGTGCGATCCGTGAACTTTTCCGGCTCTATCCAGGGCGGAGCCGGTGCTGACCTTGCGTTTTTATTCAGAAGTGATGATTTAGCTCAGATTGATGCGGCTGCTCAAGCGCTTAAACAAATATTAAAAACGTATCAGGGTGTATATGACGTCGATGATTCTTTTAGTGGCGGTAAAGATGAGATAAAGCTTAAAATAAAACCTGAAGCCGAAGCTCAGGGGTTAACCTTAATCGATTTGGCGCAGCAGGTTAGACTGGCTTTTTACGGAGCAGAAGCACAGCGTGTGCAAAGAGATGAAGAAGAAATTAAAATTATGGTTCGTTACCCAAAAAGTGAGCGGGCCTCAATCGCTAACTTAGAAAGCATGTGGATACGAACGCCTGATGGGGCTCAAGTACCTTTTTCTTCGGTTGCTGAATACGACATTGGAGAAGGTTATGCAACCATACAGCGCATTGATTATGAACGATCTATCAGTGTAACCGCAAAAGCCGATAAAGCCGTTATTGAACCAGGTAAAGTAGCAAATGAGATAATTGCAGATGTTATCCCGGAAATTTTAGCCAAATATCCTCAGGTCTCATTCGAATTAACCGGAGCGTCCAAAGAAGAAAAGGATGCTTTGATTAGTCTTGCAATAGGGTTTTTATTTGCGCTAGTTGTGATTTATGCCCTGATGGCTATTCCGTTAAAGTCTTATTCTCAACCTTTAATCATTATGTCTGTGATCCCGTTTGGAATAGTCGGCGCTGTTGTTGGACATGTCTTGTTTGGGCTGGCGATGAGTATATTGTCTATGTTTGGCATTATTGCGCTTGCGGGGGTTGTTGTGAATGATTCACTTATCATGGTTGATTTTGTAAACCGAGCCCGTGAACGGGGCTTGGCCATTCAAAATGCGGTGATTCAGGCCGGGACAGAAAGGTTCAGGGCGATTATGTTGACATCGTTGACCACCTTTTTTGGTCTAGTGCCGATTGTACTTGAAACCAGTTTACAAGCACAGATTGTTATACCTATGGCCATTTCACTGGCGTTCGGTATTTTATTTTCAACCGTGATTACCCTGATTCTGGTACCATCTTTATATTTGTTATTAAATGATGTGGGGCGGATGAAACGTCATTTGACAAAATAGTTTTATTTTCGGTCAAGGTACTGAAACTTAATATAAAAATTTGGTGGCGGCTTGATAGCAAAGGTTGGGTGGGTTTAGTTTTTTAAACCCTTACCTAAATCTGAATTTAATGATAGCATTTAAGTGTTGACCGCTAAAATAATACAACAAGGACCTACCTATGTTTTTACCTGTAATCATGGCCGGTGGCTCAGGCTCACGTTTATGGCCACTGTCGCGCAAAGCGTATCCTAAGC